>NZ_KI973211.1:0-1825 GCF_000534515.1 Enterobacter sp. MGH 37 | reverse complement strand
TCGCCTTACGTTAAGAAATACACCTCCGGGGTACTGTCGTTTGCGGAAGCGGATTTACCTTCCGGCCAGCGGGAAAAGCTGATGGCAAGCTTTGAGCGGGTTCTGATGCCCGGACTTGATAAAGACCAGTACAGCATCCTGTGGGTGGAGCATCGTGACAAGGGGCGGCTTGAGCTGAATTTTCTGATCCCGAACACGGAGCTGCTGACCGGCAGACGGCTCCAGCCGTATTACGATCGCGCCGACCGTCCACGCATCGATGCCTGGCAGACCATCGTGAACGGCAGACTGGGGCTGCACGACCCGAACGCACCGGAGAACCGGCGGGCACTGGTCACACCGTCTGCACTGCCTAAAGCGAAGCAGGAGGCTGCAGAAGCGATTACACGCGGTCTGCTTGCTCTTGCCTCATCCGGGGAGCTGAAAACCCGTCAGGATGTCACTGAGGCGCTGGAAAGCGCAGGTTTTGAGGTGGTCCGCACCACAAAAAGCAGTATCAGCATTGCCGACCCGGACGGGGGGCGAAACATCCGACTGAAGGGAGCCATTTATGAACAGTCTTTTAACGCTGGCGAAGGACTTAGAGCAGAAATCGAAAGCGCAGCAGCAGAATACCGGCGAGATGCTGAAAGCCGCATTCAGCGAGCACGAGAAATCTGTAAAAGCGGAACTGAACGAAAGCGCGAAGAGAATCAGCGCCGCCATCCTCGACCACGACCGGAAACTGTCCTCAGCCATGAGCCAGCGCACGAAAGGCATGGTGCGCATGGTCAGCCAGACGTGGCTGACCATCGTCCTGGTCTCCGCGCTGCTGATCGCCTCGAGCGCGGGCATTCTGTGGTGGCAGGGGCAGCAGATACTCGACAACTACACGACCATCCGGGAGCAGAAGAGCACGCAGGCCATGCTGTCAGAGAGGAACAGCGGCGTGCAGCTCTCGACCTGCGGCGAGCAGAGACGCCGCTGCGTGAAGGTGAACCCGGAAGCGGGACGGTTCGGAGAGGATTCGAGCTGGATGATACTGGCGGGGAAATAGCACATGACGGAGCTGGAAAAACAGTTGCTGAGCGCATTAGAGCAGCTACAGCAGGACTACTCGAAAAGGCTGGACGAGTGGGAGAGCGCCTTCGCGGAATGGCGGACGATGTCTGGTCTTATGCAACGGGAGAACGCAGCGCTGAGCGAGCGCGTCACGGGCTTGAGCAGGCAGGTGCAGAGTTTGAGCGAGCAGCTGCGCCGGTTGTCGAGCGACTGAATGCCGTCGAGCTGCACCGGGAGCAGGAGCGCGTGGTGCAGCATCAGAAAGCGCTGGAGCTGGAGCGATCTCAGCGACAGCGGACGTATAACAGCCCTTCACTGTGATAACCTGATAAAACGGGGCTTTCGGTGGACATCTGCGCTGAAAGCCGGAGCCATTCACCCGACTGCATAGCCATGCAGCCGGGTGAAATTTATCTGGCGCAGAATGCGCGGTTTAGCGGAGAGTTTGCTGCCGGTTTTACCGGGCTGACGCCGCATTTGTTCCGAACCCGTCCGGGGCGGTGCTGATAAGGGATGTTATGGTAAATGCGGCATTTTTTATTATATGGAGTGTATTTTTATGAGAATTAAAAAGCCTCACCTTCGTCCGATAGTCATAACCTTGTCCGTTGGTGGGATTTTGTTAACTTCTATTTTTCTGATTGCCGTTATTATGGTTTTTCAGCGCGAAAATATAGAAAAAGATTTGCTTGATGCTAATTCATCGTACGCTATGAAAATGTCAGATGTAATGAGTGGTTATATTGAAATGGCTCAAGGTGAATTAGCATATGGAGCAAAAAAA
>NZ_KI973210.1:4565-6893 GCF_000534515.1 Enterobacter sp. MGH 37 | reverse complement strand
AGGCAGTTCGCTCCAAGCTGGACTGTATGCACGAACCCCCCGTTCAGTCCGACCGCTGCGCCTGTTCCGGTAACTATCGACTTGAGTCCAACCCGGAAAGACACGACAAAACGCCACTGGCAGCAGCCACTGGTAACAGGATTAGCAGAGCGAGGTATGTAGGCGGTGCTACAGAGTTCTTGAAGTGGTGGCCTAACTACGGCTACACTGGAAGGACAGTATTTGGTATCTGCGCTCTGCTGAAGCCAGTTACCAGGTTAAGCAGTTCCCCAACTGACTTAACCTTCGAAAAACCGCCTCCCCAGGCGGTTTTTTCGTTTACAGAGCAAGAGATTACGCGTACAGAGCACGGATCTCAAGAAGATCGTAAGAAGAAAGTTAACATGAGCGTTTTTATCCCTCAAAAAGAAGGCTTCTAGTTATAGAAGCCTTCTTTTTGAGGGATAACTTATATTTTTTTAAAAAAAATCATGCAATAGCATGTTTCTTCTCAGAACTATCAACAATGTGTTTCCTTTCTATGATTTCATGAGCGGGAATCACTCTGTCTATTTCTTCTTGCAATCGAGGGCTACTAGTAACCTCCCATAAATCAACAGACTGCTGTATATTTAGCCAGAACTTTGCAGTGGTATCGAAGGCTTTAGCCAACCTAAAAGCCATATCGGTAGACAGCTTTCTATTATTGTTAACTAAAGCACTGGCAGAGTTTCTATGCACATTCAACATTTCAGCCAAGTCATTGATTTTTAAACCACTTGGTTCGAGATATTCATAAAGAATAATATCCCCTACAGTTGATGGTTTTCTAGTTGCTTGGGACATGCTTTACTCCTAAATTTTTTACTTCTCTCTGTTAGATGAGGAAGATAAGTATTTCGTCTATTACCAGCTGTAGCGATGAGTAATTATCTTAAATATAGTCACGTCATTTTTTTTATTAATCATTATTTGTAATGACATTTTAATGTAGGTGAGGGAACGCCTCACCTACTTGTTTTATAAGATAACAGCCACGACCTGTTATCTATCGGTAATCATGTGGATCGAGATACAAATCCTCGACTCCGTTTTCACCCCACTTAAATATCAAGCGGTACTTCTCATTCACCCGTATGGATGAATACCCTGTCAATGGAGGGTTGAGATTCTCAAATCGGTTTCCCGGGGGAGACCGCAAATCTCCAACTTTATCAGCAGCATTCAGCATATCCAGCTTGCGACCTAATGAAGCACTAATCGCAGTTGGAATCTTTCGATTGGCTTTACCATATTTGTAAAACTGGTATAGCCAATCGTCTCGAAACTGAATGCGGCAATCATCATGTTCATGATCTTGCTGCATTTTTCTTTTACCTCAATTTTTGCCGCAACTTGGCAATTTTTTCGATCACCTTCTTACCTCCGATATAGTACAGCAAACATATCAAATGCACAACAGCACAGTGCACTTGTGCAATCAATGGCTATGCTGTAGAATGCACTCATGCACAGTGCAGGTGTGCAAAATAAATGATAATTTGGAGGTTGCATGGCTCTTGTTCGCTCAGGAAACAAAAGCAAGATTTTTGAAGCAGATACGAAGTTTAACTCGGTTTTTGACACTGAATATAAGCCGGGAGAAACATGTGAATATGAAGGGATTTATAAATGTACCGGTTGCGGTAAAGAAGTAACTATCGCAGGCGGGAAAACAATCCCACCACAAAACCACCACCAACATACCCCCGCGCAAGGGAACATTCGTTGGCAATTGTTTGTTTATGCTCAGTGAGGTATAGAAAATGGCAGATCGTCGACCACTCAACCCACACGTTGTCGTTCCTAAACCAGGCGGCGGAACTCAACCTCGTGACCGTAACAATGACGGAAGGGTCAGAGGAAAACGCTCAGATGCAGGAAAGCCACGAAAATAACAGCAAGCCGCCAGCCTGGCGGCTTTTTTATATCTGCAGCTGATACTGATTTACCATAACATCCGTTGGGCGCACCGCTGAAACGGGGTTGGCTGCGTTTCTGGTGCCAGACGCGAGAAAGTGGCGACAGACATAACGAAAAAACACCAGAAACGCAGCCGCTGAATATTACACTGGTGCATAGTCATGCAGCCAGATGCATGGATGTTAAAGTCACACTAAAATCCGCGCCAATGCCTTAAAAACCGACAAATGCTTCTCCAGCCAGTCCCACAGCTCCGCCGCCAGATACAGGCAGTTAAGCAATGATTCAATAAGATTTAACAGCTTCATTTCCCGCTCCTGAATAAGTCGTGACCTTTTTGATCACGAACCTATTTAGCGGGAGAAATAAGAGCCCCTCTTCGTGCGG
>NZ_KI973210.1:0-3932 GCF_000534515.1 Enterobacter sp. MGH 37 | reverse complement strand
CCTGGAAGATGCCAGGAAGAAACTTAACAGGGAAGCGATAAGGCCACGGCAGAGCCGGTTTTCCATAGGCTCCGCCCCCCTGACGAGCATCACAGAATCTGACGCTCAAATCAGTGGTGGCGAAACCCGACAGGACTATAAAGATACCAGGCGTTTCCCCCTGATGGCTCCCTCGTGCGCTCTCCTGTTCCTGCCTTTCGGTTTACCGGTGTCATTCCGCTGTTATGGCCGCGTTTGTCTCATTCCACGCCTGACACTCAGTTCCGGGAAGGCAGTTCGCTCCAAGCTGGACTGTATGCACGAACCCCCCGTTCAGTCCGACCGCTGCGCCTTATCCGGTAACTATCAACTTGAGTCCAATCCGGAAAAACACGACAAAGCGCCACTGGCAGCAGCCACTGGTAACAGGTTTAGAGGAGGAGAGTCTTGAAGTTTCGGGTGCGATAAGGCTACACTGAAAGGACAGTTTTGGTGACTGTGCTCCTCCAAGCCAGTTACCGCGGTTCAAAAGAGCGTCAACTCTTGCGAACCTTCGAAAAAGCCACCTTGCCGGGTGGTTTTTTCGTTTTCAGAGCAAGAGATTACGACGCAACGGAAAGGATCTCAAGAAGATCATCTGTGATGTTCGACAGATATGGGGATATGCACCATGGCCTATCCGGCTTTAACTGAAATGGCGACATCCTTAACCGCAGTCTCAACCCCTGCAGCATTCCTCTGAATGCTGGTCATAACTTCACCCGCTTCGCGCATGAGTGTAACCCCTTCCCGAGTGTTCATCAGGCTGTTTTCAATGCCACAGAGAACATCCTTGGCCAGTTGACTATTGCTGGCCACGACTTGCTCAATTTCTTCAGTCGCGCTACTGACGCTCGCCGCAAGATTACGCACTTCTGCGGCAACAACCGCAAAACTTCTTCCGGATGCGCCAGCCCTTGCTGCTTCAATCGCGGCATTCAGTGCAATAAGTCTTGTCTGCATGGCAAACTTCCGGATGGTTTCCACCATATCGTCAATACTTTCAGACTGATTGTTGAGCCGTGAGATATCGGTGGAGACAGCCCCCATCCCCTGCGCAATTCTGTCAATCATAAGGATGCTATTTTCAATAACATTGGCACCGTTCTGCGCACTTTCTCGGGTCTGCACGGCCATATCCCATGCATGCACAGCAGCCTCTTGCTCTCTCTGGTTTCGCAGGACATCAGCCGTAACATCTGTAGCGAATTTCACAATTTTATAAAGCTGCCCATCACTGTTAAAGACAGGGTTATAAGTTGCACGGAACCACAGAGGGTCTCCCTGACGGTTAAGGCGTGGAAACAGACCAGAAAAAAACTCACCTTGATTCAGACTCTCCCAGAAATGTCGGTATTCATCACTTTTGTAAAGCGTCTCGGCACAGAACAGACGATGATGCTTACCTATGATTTCATCCCGCTTATAGCCAGTGGCATTGACGAAATTTTCATTTGCTTCAAGCACGATCCCTTCAGGATTGAAGGTGATGATGGCCATAGAACGGTTTATGGCATTTACGACTGCTTCCTGCTCAAGAGCAGAATGCACGCGCTCAGAAATATCGGCAGCAATTTTAATGACTCTGATAACACGGCCGCGCCTGTCAGAAACGGGGATATAACTGGCTTCAAGCCATACGGAACGATTTCCCTTTGCCAGCCGCAGGTACTTGCCACTAAAGCTTTCTCCCCTGGCAAGGCGCTGCCAGAACTGGCTGTATTCCGGTGAACTTACCAGCGAGGGCGGGCAGAATATACGATGGTGGTGACCGATTATTTCATCAGCCCTGTACCCCATAGTGGAGAGAAAAAGCGGGCTGGCTTTATTTATCACCCCCTCCGGACTGAACTCAATGACAGGCTTATTCTGACAAATTGCGTCATACGAAATGGCTGATCGCTGGAGGTTCAGGGAGAACATATTTTTAAGTGAAAACATATGAATCAGATTGCCCGGATAATGTAAGTACTGCCATGGTTATCGGCTACTCCTTATGTAGCGTTATATATTACTGCGACAGGGCGGGAAAAAGCCCGCTCTTCAGCCATGCCGGCATGATGTCCGGCTCCGGATTTCACGCGTAAAAAACCCGCCATCTTTAGCGGGCTGAACAATAAGAAAATGTTCATATTTACGGCAAATCCGCCGGCTCCAGCAGAGAAGCTGGCGTCTATCAATCTTGGAAGAACCAGCGCAGCTCCGCATGCATTAACAGGCATCAGAAGGCAAAAAAATGGCTCACATCCGGGAGCCGGAAAACACTCAACTGCCTGGATCGCAGCACATCCTTTGTGAAGGATAATTTAAGTATCGGCCGGATTGCCGCGGGCATAAGCCCGGCCGGCATAATTTTTTCCGTATCCGCCAGACCTCGGCTTTTAACATAACACCCCTTGCCCGCACCGCAGAAACGGGGTTGGCTGCGTTTCCGGTGCCAGACGCGAGAAAGTGGCGACAGACATGACGAAAAAACACCAAAAACGCAGCCGCTGGATATTACACTGATGCATAGTCATGCAGCCAGATGCATGCAGCGTAAAGTCACACTAAAATCAGCGCGAACGCCTTAAAAACCGGCAAATGCCTCTCCGGCAACTCACACAGCTCCATCACCAGGTAAAAACAGTTCAGCAGGGCTTCAATAACGTTGAGAATTTTCATCACTTCCTCCGGGATAAGTCACTACCATTCCGGTAGTCAGCCTATTTAGCAGGAACGCGATGAGCCCTTCTTCGTGCGGGCTGTCACCTCATCTTCGGACCATCGAAACTCTTCTGCTTCTGTCGGAGCGTCAGCTCCAGCTCGTTCTGACGCTGATACTCCAGTGCAGCCTTCTCCTCGATGGCATTCAGTTCCCGGACAAGCGGCGCAGCTGCTCGCTTAAACTCAGCACCTGCGTGCTCAAGTCCGACACGCGCTCGTTCAGCACCGCGTTCTCCCGTTGCATAAGCCCACACATGCTCCGCCATTCCGCGAAGGCGCTCTCCCATTCGTCCAGCCTTTGCGAGTAGTCCTGCTGTAGCTGCTCTAATGCGCTCAGCAACTGCTTTTCCAGCTCTGTCATTTTCCGCTACTCCTGTTTCAGGCGGATCCATGTCGTCCCGTCGTAGGGGATGGCTTCGGTTTGCATCCCGGGCGGCAGGATAAGAAACCTCCGGCCGTCGCTGCTCTCCTGATAGCGCACTCCCCACGTCCGGGCAGTCATTTTCGCCAGGGTATCTTCCTGCTGACGAAGATGCGTGTAATTGTCGGTTATCTGCTGCCCCTGCCACCACAGTATGCTCCCGCTCGTGCCGATCAGCAGCGCTGACACCATCAGGATGGTGAACCATGTCCGCCCGGCAGTCCGCAGTACGCTCCGCCGGTTTTTCTCCATCGCCTCGCTCATACTCTGCTCGTGTGCGAGGATGGCGTCGCTGATTCTCCTCGCGCTTGCGCTCAGTTCCGCTCTGACAGACTGCTCGTGCTCGCTGAATGCGGCTTTCAGCATCTCGCCGGTACTCTGCTGCTGCGCTTTCGATTGCTGCTCTAAGTCCTTCGCCAGCGTTAAAAGACTGCTCATAGATGGCTCCCTTCAGTCGGATGTTTCGCCCCCCGTCCGGGTCGGCAATGCTGATACTGCTTTTCGTGGTGCGCACCACCTCAAAACCTGACCGTTCCAGCGCCTCAGTGACGTCCTGACGGTTTTTCAGCTCCCCGGACGAAGCAAGGGTCAGCAGTCCGCGCGTGATGGCTTCAGTGGCCTCCTGCTTCGTTTTCGGCAGTCCGGACGGCGTGACCAGCGCCCGGCGGTTTTCCGGCGCGTTCGGGTCATGCAGCCCCAGTCTGCCGTTCACGATGGTCTGCCAGGCATCGATGCGCGGCCGGTCGGCGCGGTCGTAGTACGGCTGGAGCCGCCTGCCGGTCAGCAG
>NZ_KI973209.1:0-36371 GCF_000534515.1 Enterobacter sp. MGH 37 | reverse complement strand
GGTATCAATTCGGGTATCTAGGGATTTATTAAAAACAAAACACAGTAAATACATGTTGTTATTTGCTGTGTTTTACTCCTATTATCGGCACCATCATTTCATCCAGCACCATCCCCAATCGTCCATTTTTCCTTGTTTTTCGCGGTGTTGGCTGTTCTGTTTGTCCGCCGTTATCCAACTTTTACCGTTGCAATCCAAATTTAAAACGGGTACATAAACGGGTATCTGAGTTTGAGGCGGGTACCTATGAAACTAAACGCGCGACAGGTCGAGACGGCAAAGCCTGCGGAGAAAGACTACAAGCTGCCAGACGGTAACGGACTTATCCTGCTGGTGAAAACCAGTGGGGCAAAATACTGGCGTTATCGCTATACCTTCGCCGGTAAAGAAAAGATGCTGGCGCTCGGTGTGTACCCGGCTGTTTCGCTGGCGGCTGCTCGGGAAAAGCGAGATGAGGCCCGGCGTAACGTTGCGGCAGGTGTTGACCCGGTAAAAGTCAAAAGCCATGTTGCAGCTGCGGCTGCAAAGACAATCACGTTTAAAGAGATTGCCACAGAATGGCACGAATTCAAGAAGCCTCGCTGGTCACCTGGCTATGCCTCTGACATTCTCGAAGCATTCAATAAAGATATTTTCCCAGCGGTGGGCAAGCTGCCCGTTGCAGAAATCGAGCCTGTTCAGATGCTGACGGCACTGCGTAAAATTGAGAATCGCGGCGCAACCGAGAAAGCAGCCAAAACACGCCGGTGGTGCGGTGAGGTGTTCAGCTATGCAGTTGCGACCGGGCGCGCGAAGTATAACCCCGTCAGCGAACTGAACAGCGCAATGACCGGGCATAAAGGAGAGTCCTTCCCTTTCCTGACGGCGGAAGAACTGCCTGATTTTCTCGCGGCGCTTGAGAGTTACAAGGGGAGCCCGCTGCCCCGGCTGGGGTTGCAGATCATGATGCTGGCAGGGCTGCGTACTTACGAACTGCGGCATTCAAAATGGGAATGGGTAGATTTCGATAACCGGCTGTGGGAGATACCTGCCGAATTTATGAAGATGGACCGCCCGCACCTGGTACCACTTTCCGATCAGCTTGTTGTATTGCTGAAAGAGTTGCACTGTCTGACAGGTCGATACGTGAATATGTTCCCCGGCAGGAATGATCCGTCAAAGGTCATGAGCGAGAATACAATAAACAGGATGATCCACACGCTGGGGTATAAGGGGAGGGTAGTAGGGCATGGCTTCCGGCATACGTTCAGCACTATCCTGAACGATAAAGGATTCAACTCTGACTGGGTTGAACTCCAGATCGCTCACGTGGACAAGAACAATATACGCGGGGTTTATAACCATGCCCTGTATATGGAAGGGCGTCGGGAAATGATGCAGTGGTATGCGGATTATATTGACCAGCTGCGTTTGATTTAAAGAAACTGTTTTTTCCAATCTTCGACCTCTCCGCGTACCCAGCGGGAGGTTCGGCTCCCGAGCTTCTTAGGCTTCGGAAACTCGTTATTACTGATGCGCTCATAAATACTGGATTTTTTCAGGCCCACAGAGCGCTCGACCTCTTTAATGTTAATCAGGTCAGTGTCAGAGATAACCGGTGTCATGCTATACCTCTCTTTTTCATGGCATCGAGCAGGATGTCCTGCACTGTTCGTTTCGAGTTGCGCCGCTCCATCACCATTTCATCCATAGTGTCGGCAGCGATAATGTGGTGAATGAACACCGGGCGGTTGTGTCCGGCCTGAATCTGCCGGGTTGGCCCGATGCGTTCGATAATTTGCTGGTACTGCTCCAGGTCCCACCAGTGCGAGAAAAACACCAGTATGTTGCCGCCGTCCTGCATATTCAGGCCGTGGCCTGCGCTGGCCGGATGCGCGAACAGGACCGGTATTTTTCCAGCGTTCCAGTCGCGAAGGGTCTGTGGATCCTGGTCGAGGTGGCGACCTCGGGGAAACGCTTTAAGCAGGCGCTCAAGATCGTGTTTCCAGTGGTAGGCCACCAGTACAGGCGCGCCAGCTGCTTCGGTGAGAATACTGTCCAGCGCCTGCAGCTTCGCGTCGTGCAGTTCTGACCAGCTTCCGGCGTCGTCGGTGTACACCGCGCCGCTGGCGATTTGCAGACACTTCACCGTCTTTGCCGCGGCGTTCGGCGCTTCAATGCCTTCGCCGTTCAACTCGAGGAACATTTCCTTTTCCATTTCGCGATACTGCTGGCGGGCCTTCGGCGGCATGTCCACGCGGATCACGTTATGGATGGGCTCTTTGATGTCGAACCAGTCGGCGGCGTCCAGGGAGATAGTTACGTCAGCCAGCGCTCGCTGTATTTCATCCTGCGAATGGGCGAACGGCTCCAGCTTCGTCCAGCTTTGCCCCGGAAACTGTATTGAGTTGAACCAGCGGGAGGTAAACGCGCCGTAGGTGCGCCCGAGGCGCTGCCCCTGATCCACAAACCACGCTTGCCCCCACAAATCCACCAGGCCATTCGGCGCTGGCGTACCGGTGAGATTCATCCAGCGCCGGACGTGCTTATGTGCCACTTTGCCCAGCGCCGCCGCGCGCTTACCGCCCCCGCGCAGCCGGAAGGATTTCAGCCGGGTGCTCTCGTCAGGAATAACGGTACCGAACGGCCAGCGGTCGCCCAGCGTTTCAACCAGCCAGACCAGATTGTCGTAGTTGATGGTAAACACGCTGGCATTGCTGTTTGCCAGCGCTACCGCGCGCGCTTTGGCGTTACCGACAATCGGCTGCACCTCGATATTGCGCAGATGCCCCCATTTAACCGCTTCATCCGGCCATGTGCTGGCAGCCACGCGCAGCGGCGCGAGGACCAGCGCGGGCTGTGTCTCTGCGCCTGCCATGAAGAGATCTTCCAGCGTGGTGAGCGTTGCCACGGTTTTACCCATACCCATGCCCGCCCAGATGTTGCAGCGCAGGATGTCGATTTCGTGGTTGATGATGAGGTCTTGATAAGGGCGAGGCGTGAAAATTATAGAATGGGAGTTAACTGACACGTTTTTCCTCCCAGTGTAGCCTGTCGCCGCTATGTCCTGTATACCGCCCGGTCTGCCCTTTGGCTGTAAACTCCAGTGTGCCAGCGGTGAAGAGCATCACGATAGCGCCATCGTACGGGCCGCCAATCAGGCGGAATTTACTGCGTCGTTGGACTTTTCGCACAATATCCCCTCCAGATTCTTGCTATCCAGCACCACCACGGTAAAGCCCAGCGCGCGGAGCCGTTTGTGCTCGCGCAGCTGGTCGGCGCGTGGTGGTTTGCCTGGCGCTTTGCATTCAACAAAGACGAGACGGCCGCGGGGCAGCAGGACAATTCGATCCGGTACCGAGCGGCGACCGGGTGACACGAACTTAAAGGCGACCCCGCCAGCCTTTTTCACTTCGGCGACGAGGTGTTTTTCGATAAGGCTTTCACGTTCGTAGGCCATCAACCACCGCTCCACCAGCAGCCTCAATTGCTGCGATCACTTCATCTTTGGCATAACAATCAATAACCCCAGCCCAAAGCCGTGTAGTTGGTAGAACGACGGTTAAGGGGAGTCCTGTCTGCTTTCTCTCGTGCTTTAACTCCAGAGCCAGCAATTGTTCTAATGATGTTTTTGGCGCTGTTATGATCTCGTCAATCACATCATCAGTGAGATTTTTATCGCGCATCGTCCACCGCCTTACGCTTTTCGCGCATGTTCTGCATCAGGCAAAAATCAGACCGGCGTTCGCTCCAGTCCTGATTAAGTTCGTTACGTGATTCGCGGTTTGCTTTGGCCCAGACCTTCGCTGCCCGGTCGTACTCCCCAGATTGCTCAAGGCGCAAAGCCTCCCTCGCAGTCCGGTAATAAAGCGGACTGTCCCGATATTTAAATGACATAGGGATTACCTCAGTGGATGACGCCGACAACCTCAGGGTCGGTAGCCATATCGCTGTTAACCAGACGGAAGCGGACCAGAACTGCGCCCTGATCACCCCAGTCTCTGCGCAGATTGCGCCAGGAGGGGTGTTTATCGCCGCAGCATTCCAGAATGGCGGCGCTGTCTATATCGAACTGCGCGCGGCTGTCCATGACCATGTAGATGTATTTCATAGCGGATCACCGTCTGAAAATGCTTCGGTGTCGGGTTGTAACTGGACCATGTCGTCGATTGGCATAAGTTTCAGAGGGCCACTATCGTTGAGCGCACCGAGTGTTAACTTTGCGAACAAACGTTTTTGCGATGTGGTTAGTTCGACCTGTGATGTGCGGCCGTTGACTAACACAATGATTGCGAAATTTTCTACGTTGCCTTGTGCCATAGCGATTAATCCTTACGGTAGTGGTACGCCTCAAAGCCGCCAGCGTTCAGCGGTATATCGGGCGCCCATTTGGGGTTAGTGGAGAGCAGCGCGGAGAGCGCTTTGTCGTTGAATTCGTCTGTGTCCGGCGCTTCGGTAATTACCTCATCATGTACCGTCAGCACAATGCTGTATCTGGCGTCCTCGATCAGCGGCATGTTTCCGGCCAGAACGTCGCGGGCGGCCGCCTGAGTGACGTTTTCCACCAGCTTTCCGCCGTAGGTTTTGAGCCGTTGCCATTTGCGCGAGTAGGAGTTAACGCCCTGATAGGTGATGTTCCCCTTCTCGATGGATGGTGACGGGTAGCACAGCGCGCGTCCGGATGGCAGCTGTATTCGCAGCCATGCGCCATCACGGCGGACTTTCAGATAGCCGCAGTACAGCGTCTTTTTCGGTGTGGCAATGGCGGTGCGGACGGTACGCTCGAGCTCGTACCAGAAATCGCAGGTTGCCGGGTGGGCTCTTCGCCACAGGCGCTTAAGCGAATCGCAGGCGATGAATACACGCTCTGACAGGCCGTAGGTCGACTTACGTTTAACCGATTCGTCGTACCAGCTTTTCGCCTCGCGGATGACATCACGGGGGATATTCGGCAGCGCGGCGTTCGCCAGCTCGTCGAGGTCGAGACCGTAGACCAGGGCGAAGGTAAGAAATGCCGCAACACCCCCGCCGAAGCCGAGGCCCAGCTCCATCACCTTGCCGATCTGACGCTGGTATTTATCAACATCGTCCGGCGAGATATTGAAGGCGCGGGCATAGGCCAATTTATAAAGATCTGGTCCAATCCCCTCGTCGTACTCCCTGAACGCATCAAGCTTCCACTGCTCACCGGCAAGCCAGGCAAGTTTTCGCCCTTCGATGTTAGACAGGTCGCTAACCACCAGCTTTTTGCCTTCCGGAGCCATGATGCAGCCGCGCAGCGCCGAGCTGGTCAGCTCCATGATGTTATCGAACAGCAGATCAGCGCATCCGGCTTTCAGCGCCTCGATGCCCTCGTCTATCTGGTCCTGCTCAAGAGAAGGGCGGGGCAGGTTCTGGGGCTGGAACAACCGCCCGGCCCAGCGTCCGGTTCGCGATGCGCCGCAGAACTGCAGCGTGCCGCGCAGACGACCGTCACTGCTCACGCCCTTCATCAGTGATTTGTACTTACTGGTGCTGGTGGTGCTGGCCTGCAGGCGGATTGCCAGCAGCTCTTTCACCGCAGACGGCAAATCAGGATCCGCCATACGACGCTCCAGCGTGCTGCGCTGCATGTCCGGCAGCTCCACACCGTACGATTCGACAATGTGCTTAATCAATGCGTCGCGCTGTGTGGCCGCCTGCACTTCGCCGTCGGTCATCACCTGCGTGCGTTTCGCCAGGCGCTTTTGCTCGAGGTCTACCGCCTCGATCGCCGCCTGTGCGAGCTGCACATCCATGCAGACGCCGCGGTCATTGATCTGCTGGTCACGATGCCATAGCGCCAGCTCTGCACCCTTGTAGTTCCACTTCGGCAGGCGCTTATGCACTTCGCGCATAGCCTCGATATCCAGCCCGGCGTAAGCAACAAAGCGCCGCCATTCTTCCGGGTGGGTTTTGCTGGTGGCGCGGCGCAGTTTGCTGTTCTTCGGACGTGGCTTACAGAACAGCTGGATCAGCGCCTTACCTTCTTTGTCCTTCGCCTTGTCCTGCGGGACGCCGAGCACTTCGCAGAGTGCCCCCAGCGCGCCGGGGAGGCCGTGCGCCAGTGCCTGCACCATCGTGTCGCGCCAGCGCGTTATATCCGGGGCCAGCCGAGGGTGAGTGTGTCGCAAAACGGTGCGGTCAAAGTGCGAATTGTGGAAATAAAGCAGAGTATCGGGGTCGCGAAGGGCGAACCACAACGGATCGGGTATCGGCTCGCCAGCGGTTAAATCCCACACCCGTACAGGCCCGTCGTTGATAGCCCAGGCAAACAGCATTACTTCGACGCCTTCTGCGTAAGCGTGGGTGCCGTTCGTGATGGGTGTTTCGCAATAGGTTTCCAGGTCGCCCCAGAGAATGGTTTCAGACATAGATATTCCTCGCGGGTGCTTTGCGAAAAGGGATGCTCTTTGCAAAACACCCGGCACATGGCCGGGCGGGTATGGGGTTAAATCAGCGTGTCGGCGTCTGCGCCCTCGCTGATGTCGTCGAAGTCGTCCGGCGCTGCAACACCGCCGCCAGCAAACGCGTCACCGTCGCGTAGGAACTGGACGCCGCCAAGCGATGCGTTGACGCGTTTGCCGAAGTTGTTGTCCTGCGCCCAAATGTCGATCACCGCGTTGACATAGCAACCGGCGTAAGGACGGCCATCAGCCTGGATGAGCGGCGAACGGTCGCGATCGATGACTGCCGGACGTGCTTTGTTGGCAGCGTTCAGGAAGAAGTTGCCCGGGAAACCTTCGTATTCGGCTTTTTCGTCACCGTCGTGCAGGCAGAGGTTGAGTTTTTTCTCCAGCTGGCCGTAAATGGTTTCCCACTTCTCGCCCCACTTTTCCTTCGCTACCTGTTTCAGCGCTTTGCGGACTTCTTCCAGTTGTGGATGTTTCGGATCCATCAGGAAAACAGCAGAGAAGCGCGGGTCTCCTTCGCCATTCACGGTTTTTGCTTCGAACAGAGCAGGGAAGGCCAGGCGGACGTTGTTCAGTTTAATTTTCATGGGTATTTCCTTAATCAGATGAGGTCAGCGGCGAGCGCATCGTCGGACACGTCGTCGAAATCGTTAACAGGGTTGAGATTGAGCGCTGGGCGCGGGTCGGACTCGGGGGCGACGGTAGGCTTACCGTCAGCGCGGGTGATCAGCGCTTCGACTTTCGTCCAGCGGCGAGGACTAGCCTTTTTGATGAGCTTCTCGGCTTTGGTTGGGCTAATCAGCTTAAGGTCGAAAACCTCCTCAGTTTTATATCGGAACTGGTCTTTCAGCAGAGCGCGGGCGGCTTCTTCATCGCTCCAGGCACGATTACCCTGTTTGCCAGTAACCAGCTTAAAGCCCGGCACCGGGTGACCCGCGTTCAGTTCACTGTTCACCCGGTCGCGCACAGCCTTTAGCCACGATTCGATAAAATCGGCCTGTCTGTATACCTCTGCCAGCTGTTCGGCGGTCAGCAATGGCACACGCTTAACTGCTTCCGCCAGCTGCTCGCCAGTAGGTTGCGTCAGGTCGACGAAATCGCCAGCGATAGTGTCGAAGTGCAACTGCTGCCGCGCGGTACAGATGGCGCTGGCTTTGCAGAACCGGCACTGTTTTTCACCGGGGGTGAAGTTTTCCAGCGGCAGGGTTTCGACACCTTCGCAATCGGCAATATTGAACATCACGATTACACTGGCGGCCGCTTCCTGCGCCCGTTCGCCGAACGCCTGGAGTTCTTCCACTGTCAGGGCCCACTCAGAAACGTGGTTAAGTCGTGGCTGATGGATGAACAGGCGCACCGTCTCGAAGTCGTACAGCATGCTGAACTGTTCAAGCGCGCCCAGGGCATACAGCTGCAGCTGCTCGTTCTGCTCGGCGTCGACCCGTACACCCTTACCGTATTTCAGGTCGTGGATCTGCAGCTCGTTACCCGCGATGATAACGCCATCGGCGGTACCGAAAGATTCTTCGACCCCCACGATGTGAGAGAAGTCGACACGCTGCTCGACCAACAGCTCGTTGCCCTGCGACAGCGCCCAGACGGTGTCGACGTAACGGCCAACGGCTTCGATCATTTCCTCATCTACCTGCGGGCCGGGATCCGTTTTTGATGGATGCGCCAGCGGGTAGGTACCGAGATACGTTTCAACATCGCAACCGGCATAATCGGCGGAATAGCTCAGACGATTGCGCAGGACAAGTTCGCCAAGTGCGTGCGCTGCGGTACCTTCTTCTGCGAACGAGGAGCTTTTATCCGGTTGCGTGGCCTCCAGTGCCAGACTACCGGGGCAGCGCATCCAACGATGCGCTGAGGACGGGGAAAGTCGTGCGTGAACGTCTGGCATAATTAACCCTCCAGCGCTTTTTCAGCCTGAGCGATCACATCTGCGAGGTTCTCGTCAGCAACTTCGCCGAGTTTTTTGGCACCCTGTTTTTCCAGAATGGCGACAGCTTCGGCGCGGTATCCGCCCTTCGCCAACTGGAGGATCAATCCTTCGGCCTTTTTACGCAGGGCTGCAAAATCAGAATGGCTGGTATCAGTTTCTGTCTTATCTTTGCTGGCAGCTTCCTGCAGCTGGAGGAACTCCACTTTGTTGATCTCAACAGTCAACCCATCCTCAAGGATTTCATGCAACGCGCCGAGGTCTTCAACGCTGCCAAAAGAATCACTTTCTGGATGTTTCCAGTAGAACGGGCCTTTACGTTCCTGTTTGCCCTTACTGCTGGTCTTTTTCGGCTTCACTGTGTCACGCTCGCCCGGCTTCGCATCGAGCCATGTTTCAGCGTATGCGCGTCGCTCGGCGATAGTCGTCAGGTCATCCCAGTAGGAAATGATGTCGCGCGACAGCTGGAGCAGCACCTCTTTATGAACTTCTTTTGTGCGTTTAACACCCTGCAGGGCACTATCCAGAGCGTCGATTTGTACGACTCGCTTATCGCCTTCGGCGTCGCGGTAATCAACAGCGCGCTGGACCATCGTTTCGCTGAGCTCCTGCGCGTCCGGGTAGAATGCAGCCAGGGCGATAATGTCGCTGAACTCCAGATCTTCCAGCGTAACCTTGCGGATAACGGTATTTTCCGCTTTGGTTTCCGGTACCGTTTCGCGGTATTCCTGAACCTGCGCCACGGTGTCCGGGCGAAGAGCGACGCCAGAGGCGAGGGCAGTGATAAGGCGTTCAAGCAGGGCGTTATGCTGCGTCAGCAGCTGGTTGTTAAGTTCGAGACTGGTTTCTAAGCTCATACTGCGGTCCTCGCTACAAGGAGAATGAAGGTAATAGCCAGGCCGAACGCAGTAGCGAGGGCCAGACCGGTGAAGATGTCGAATTGTTTGCGGCGCCAGCGGAGCACATCGCGCCCCGTCAGCCGGTGGAGGTGTTCAGGTTTCATCGGTAGTGCTCCTTTTCATGTCTGGGAGCGCACTGCACTGAATGCGCTTTCAGGCATAAAAAAGCCCGTCATGGGAGGCGGGCAAAGACTACACACAGCAATGGATGATTCAGGGGATGGGGGTTAACGGACGAATTGTGTAGCCATAACCGAGATAGCCGTTGCGTTCCTGGTAAGCCGCCGCTCTTAGTCGAGCAGGGTTTTCGCCTTTAACTGTCGCAACAACGTAATCAGTTGCGTCAGGTCCGTTTTCTACCACTTCAAAAGTCGACAAGTATTTTGTTGTGAGCTCATAGGTATTCATTTCGGTACCCTCTCAGTGGATTAGTAAAAGGCCCGAAGCCTTTGATTAATTCACTGCACGTCCCATCATCGGGGCGTTTCAACTTGCGTGACTTATCAGCTCGTCGCGGTGTGGTCCTCTACGCTTACCGTACGCATACGGACTCGGCGCTTACCTCGATCCCATCGGGTGCCATTTCGTTTTGCCAGGAGCACAGCGGCTTACCTGTCACACGGTTCTGTTTGTTAAAGAGCTCGTTAAGATGTTTGTATAGATGTCTTAACCTTTGATGCATAGTTAAGACCTCTAAACCTTTAAAGTCAAGAGTTGGAGTTAAGAAAAGTGTACTTTTTTGCAGGTTGGTAAAGAAAAGCCCGCTATTAGGCGGGCCGCAGAAGAGGGGAAAGCTGTTTTAGAGGAGAACGGAATACCAGAATACTTGGCCTATGATGTTTATCTTATTTGCCTCATGGTAAAAATAATCTTCATCTGCGTATTCATCCCGGTTAAATGAGCGAACTCTGATACCGTTTGGTAGGCGGTACAGTAGCTTTACACGTAACAATCCATCTTGGTCTATCGCATACATCTGACCATCTTTTATCCCGGTCTTTGAGGTATCGACACCGACTACCGCCCCGTCAGGTAAAACCGGCTCCATGCTATTACCGTGTACGCTAACGCAAGCGGCACAGCCTGCGTCCACACCAGCTTTACGTAGAGTGGATTTTGCAAATCGCAATTTACATCCAGAGCGATCCAGTTCTACGTAAGTGCCATCCCCTGCGGATAGTTCAATCTCGTGGTAGAAAGGTATTTCCACTTCATCATCCTCTAATGGTGTGGTTGAGTCCCATGTTGAAAAAACACCCTCTACTCTTGCGTTTGAAGTTACCTGTTTATCGTCAGAAGGTTTGCCAGTGAGTAGCCATTCTGGAGACGTACCCAAAGCATCAGCCAGGTTGACCAGGTTTTTACCATTAGGCGCTGTAGATCCTGATTCCCACTGTGAAATAGTCGCTTTTGTGACCTTAATTCGTTTTGCGAGCGCGTCTTGAGTCATTTTTACATTGCGGCGTGCTTCGCGAATACGTTCGTTAATCATGGTGTTACCCCTCATATGGTTTAGTTAGCTTAACCTAGTTAGAGTATCGTTTTCTTGACTTGTATGTTTAGTTTTCTTAACCTTGGTGTATCTATACATGCCCAGGAAAACGGATATGAAAAAGACCAGAGCCATTGAGCTAGCGGGCAGCAAAGCGAAACTCGCCCGATTATTGAAGGTTTCTAAAGGTGCAGTATCTCAGTGGGGTGACGAAATCCCAGAGCTGAGAGCTCTGCAGCTTGAAAAGTTATTGAGCGCTAATAAAAAAACTCAAGCCAGACAAAAGGCGTAACCCATGCCAGAGAAAAAGATCTGGGGGGCGACGCCTGACGAATGGTTCCACTTCGATCTGGTGCTGGGGCGTACTGACCAGCTGCTGCCGGTCGTGTGCAACCCGGGCGCGACCATATCCCCGAACAGCAAACTAAAAATGCTTGGCAAAACGCCGAGTCTCTATAACCGCGACCGACTGGCTACCGGGATCAAGGACTGGACCGAGCATGTCGTTACCGAGCATGACTTTGCCCGCTGGTCGAACGAACCGGATTACGGCATCTGCGTGCGCACAGGTCATGGCTGGCTGGCGCTGGACTGCGACAGCGAAGACGAAGACATCCAGGCCGATATTCGCAAAACGCTGGTGCAGCTGCTGGGCGAGCTGCCGCCGCGTCGCTGGCGCGCAAACAGCAACAAATGCCTGTACCTGCTGGCCGTTGACGGCGATTTCCGTAAGCGCATCCACCGTCTGGCGGGTGATATGGGGATTATCGAGCTGCTGGCGAACGGGCAGCAGCTCGTTGCCTGCGGTACGCACAGCAGCGGCGCGCGTATCGAATGGGACGGCGGTCTGCCGGACGAGCCCCCAGCCATAACTGCTGACCAGCTCGAAACGCTGTGGCAGCGCCTAGCGGATCAACTGCCTGTGTCGGTCACCACTGAAGCGGGCAGCACGAAGATGCGCGACCGCTCAACCTTCACGCCCGGCGCCACGGACGATACAGCCGAATATCTCGACGCGAACGGTTGGACGCTGCTGGACGGCGCGAACGGCGAGCGATACATCCGCTGCCCGTTTGAGGATGGCCACAGCACCGGTGGCGACCCGACCAGTACGGTTTACTTCCCGGGCGGGACCGCGGGCTTTGAACAGGGGCATTTCAAGTGCCTGCACGCCAGCTGCGCGCACCGTGACGACGGCGATTTCCTTAACGCCATCGGGATCCGTAACGACGATTTCGAAGACCTGACCAGCACCGACGTTGCTGAGCCGTTACCGCTGCCAGCGTTCGAGCGCGATAAGTGGGGCCGCATCGAGGCCACCATCAGCAACGCGGCGAAAGCCGTTGTGCGTCCTGACTTTGTTGACATCGATATCCGCTTTGACCAGTTCCGCGACGAAATCATGTTCGCACAGGCTGGCTCCGGCCAGTGGCAGGCGTTCACCGATGCGGACTATGCGCGCCTGCGCATCACAATGGAAAAGCGCGGCTTTAAGCCTGTCGGGCGCGAGCTCATCCGCGACGTGGTGCTGCTGGCCGCTGACGAACAGCCTTTCGACTCGGCGACCACCTGGCTGAACGGGCTGGAGTGGGACGGCGTGCCACGCATCGAAACTTTCTACCATACGCACTTCGGTACTGCCGACACGCCATACACCCGCGCGGTGTCCATGTACATGTGGACGGCGCTGGCGGGCAGGGTGCTGGAGCCCGGCGTCAAAGCCGATATGGTGCCGATCCTCGTCGGTCCTCAGGGCTGCGGTAAGTCCTCCGGTGTGGAAGCTCTGAGCCCCGACCCGGCGTTCTTCACCGAGATCTCTTTCGCTGAGAAAGACGATGACCTCGCACGCAAGATGCGCGGGCGTCTGGTGGCGGAAATTGGCGAGCTGCGCGGCCTCAATACCAAAGAGCTGGAATCCATCAAGGCATTCGTAACGCGTACGCATGAGAACTGGATCCCTAAATACCGCGAGTTCGCTACCCAGTTCCCGCGTCGCCTGGTGTTCGTCGGTACCACCAACGAGGACGAATTCCTCGCTGACAAAACCGGTAACCGTCGCTGGCTTCCCGTGGAGGTGTCGAAAGTCGACGTGAAAGCGATAAAAACAGACCTCCTTTTGCTGTGGGCTGAGGCCCGCGAGACGTTTAAGCGCCTCGGCGGCATCCAGTTCCGCGATGCTGAGCGGCTCGGTGCGAGTGTCCACGAGCAGTACACCATTAAGGACGCGTGGCTCGAGACGGTAGAGAAATGGCTAGACACGCCCGACCTTATGACTAACGACATTCCGCGAAATTGCGAATTTTTACGCGCTAGCGACGTTCTGCGCGATGCGATTGGCTTAAATCCAAGTCACATCGGAAAACGTGAAGAAATGCGAATTAGCAATGTTTTGCAAAATTGCGGTTATTCGCGAGTTTTGAGGCGTGTTAACGGCAAAGTGCAGCGAGTTTGGGTATCGGCGTAACCACCTGCAACCACCTAATAGCGTAGGTGGTTACGTTTTAACTAATTGAATTTAAAAGGTTGTAACCACTGTAACCACTGTAACCACCTATTTTCTAAAAACCCCATATATATATATAAGTCGTTCTGGGAAAGGTTAAGAAGATGGCGGTTACAGTGGTTACAGGTGGTTACACGTCGAACATGTAATTTATTGCGGGTAGCGATATGCAAACACGATTTGATTCCACCACGGCGATTAACGAGCGCCAGAAGCTCAATAAAATCGCTCTCTATGCTCGCGCGTGCGCGCGTTTTGTGGGGTGACCTATGCCAGTTGTCGCAACGTTCAAAACGGACTGGTTCCGGGTGATTAACGACATCACACGCAGCGGTATCCCCCTGCAGGAGATAGCCAGAGAGCTCGACGTGTCGAAGTCTGCTATCATCGGCTGGAAGCAGGGCGCAGCGCCGAACCATCACACAGGCGAAGCGCTGATAGACTTCTGGTGCTACGTCACGCAGCGCCCACGCTCCGAACTGCCAGCGCAGGTCACATCACGGCGTTTTGTTTACGCCTGGCGATCGAAGCGTCTGACACCATGAAAACATGCAAAAGCAGGGCGTTTACCGGTTAAAAACGCTATGCAAAAACCGCCCTGTTTTATGCACGATTTATGCAGTCCATTTTCCCTCTTTCCAGCCAGTAAACCGCAACAAATAGACCCTTCACGCTAAATCGTTAACGAGTGCCATTTCGCTGGTGCGCGCAACGTGCATTATGTTAAATCGGCCCTGTTTTTAACAAATCTTCCATTTGGTCGGGATCCCGACCGCGACCCCGTTTCACACTTACGGCTCAATCATCACAGGAGCCAACACAATGGGCCGACCAAAGAAAACCGTCGAAGTACCAGGGCAGGAGCCTGAAACCGGCACTGAGCAGCAGACGGAAGCAGAGAACCGCCTTACCGCGACTGAGATCCAGACGCTTAACGCTGAGGGCCAGCGCGCAGACCAGGGCGTTATCCAGCAGCGCGTTGCCAGTCTGCTGGACGATGCAGCACTCGATGAGCGCAATACTCTGCTGGGTACCATCAACGAGCAGGGCGCGGCCATTATCGCCCGCTTTGAAGAGCTGGCCTTCACCGACATGGCTGACCAGCAGCTTACCGACAATATCGAATTCCTCCAGCTCGTCAAAAAAGCCACCACGGCGGAGCCTGCCGCGCCGCTGGGCTACGTGACGAACGACGAGGGTAAACGCCAGCCAGTTACGGGTAAGCCCGTTCTGACTGAGCATGGCTGGCACGTTCCGGGCTAAGAGGGGATCGCTATGTGTGGAGGTGGAGCACCTAAGGTCGTACAGACCGACCCGCAGGCCGAAGCGGATGCGGCTGCCGACGCAGCGGCAAAAGCGGCAAACGCAGATGCTGCAGCGCGCAAGAAGCGCAAGAAAGGCTCGTCCCTTCTCGCCAGTGGTGCTGAGGGTGCGGCTGATTCTGGCAGCTCTCTGCTGTCCTCTGGCGCGCAGGCAGCGCAACAGAAAAACACTCTGGGGGCGTAACTGATGGATGAACTCGCCGTTAAGCTGATTAAGCGTTCCGACACGCTGAAAGCCAACCGCCAGCAGCATGAAAGCGTCTGGCGCGAGTGTTATGACTACACCTATCCGCTGCGCGGCGCGGGATTCTCTGACGAAGTGCTCGACGCTCAGAGCGCAAAACACAAGGTGGCGAAGCTACTGGACGGCACCGCCACCGACAGCGCCCGCATGCTGGCCTCTGCGCTCATGTCCGGCATGACCCCGGCAAACGCGCAGTGGCTGAACCTCGACAGCGAATCGCTGCCGGACGACGCCAAAGCCTGGCTGTCTGAGTGCGCCACGCTGGTCTGGGAAAATATTCACGCGGCGAACTTCGACGCAGAAGGGTACGAGGCGAACCTCGACGTGGTGTGCGCTGGCTGGTTCGTCCTGTACATCGACGAGGACCGCGAAGAGGGCGGCTACACCTTCCAGCAGTGGCCGCTGGCGCAGTGCTATGTCACGTCCACCCGCAAAGATGGCATCGTGGACACGATATACCGCCGCTACCAGTTGACCGCAGAGCAGGCCATCAAAGAATTTGGCGCGGACAAGGTCAGCGAGAAGATCCGCGACGCGGCGAAGAAAAAGCCCGACAACAAATGCGATTTCCTGCACTGCATTTTCCCGCGCGAAACCTACATGGTCGATGCCCGCCTGGCGAAAAACATGCGCTTTGCATCGTACAACGTCGACGTGAGCAACAAGCAGATTGTGCGCGAATCCGGCTATCACGAATTCCCTTGCTGCGTTCCACGCTGGATGAAAATCCCCGGCGGCTCCTACGGCATCGGCCCGGTGTACGACGCGCTGCCGGACTGTAAAGAGCTGAACGAAACCAAACGCATGGAGAAAGCCGCGCAGGATCTGGCTATCTCCGGCATGTGGATTGCCGAAGATGACGGCGTACTCAACCCGCGTACGGTCAAGGTCGGCCCGCGCCGCATCATCGTGGCGAACAGCACCGACAGCATGAAACCGTTACTAACCGGTTCAGATTTCAGCGTTGCATTCACCGCCGAAGAACGCCTGCAGGCGTCAATCCGCAAAATCATGATGGCCGACCAGTTGCAGCCGCAGGACGGGCCAGCCATGACCGCCACCGAAGTGCACGTGCGTGTCGCGCTGATTCGCCAGTTGCTTGGTCCGGTGTATGGCCGGTTCCAGGCTGAATATCTCCAGCTGCTGGTGGTGCGCTGCTTTGGCATAGCTTTCCGTGCTGGTGTCTTCTCCCCGCCGCCTGAGAGCCTGCAGAACGCCAATTTCAACGTGCGCTACATCTCACCGCTGGCACGCGCCCAGAAGCTGGAAGACGTAACGGCAATCGAGCGGCTCGGCGCTAACGTGGCGAACCTCGCAGGCATCAGCCAGGACGTTGTTGACCTCATCGATACCGACGAAGCCACACGTGTTGTGGCTGAGGCTCTCGGCGTCCCGGCGAAGGTTATTCGCTCATCCGATGCTGTGGCAGATCTCCGTGTCCAGCGCCAGAAAGCACAGCAGCAGGCCGCACAGCAGCAACTCATGATGCAGGCGGGAACTGAGGCGGCTGGCGCCGCAGGGCAGACCGCGGGCGCGGCAATAGGGCAACGACTGGCAGGTAACCAATGAGAATAAAACAGGCTACGCCTCAGGACTTTAAGCGCATTTTCGAAGAGATGCCTGGCGGTTCTCAGGTGCTGGAAGAATTAACGCGCCGCTTCGGGCGTGCGGCGTACGTCCCCGGCGGTACCGAGGGCGACCGCGAAACGTGTTACAGGGCAGGACAGCGATCCGTACTGGATTACATCCTGCGCGAAATCAACAAGGCCGATGGAGTAGAAGACGATGTGGAAGCTTAAACACTTATTCATGAACGCTGAGCAGGGCGCAGAACAGCCAGGCGGCGGTAACGGAGGTGGTGAAGATGGCGGCAATAATCCTGGTGCTGGCGAACCTTCTGGTAATTCTCTGCTCAGCACAGGCGCGGGCGAACCGGGTGCTAATGACTGGCTACCTGAGAAATTCCGCGTTATGGGCGAAGACGGAAAACTCAGTATTGAAAGCTCTGCCCGCAAACTGGCGGAAAATTACACTCACCTTGAAAAACGCATGGGCAGCGGCGACGCACCGCCGAAAACTGCGGATGAGTACGCTCCTGACGTGAAGGTAGACGGGTTCAACTGGGAAGAATTCAAAGCCGATCCACGTATGCAGAGCTTCATGAAAACCGCGCACGCCAAAGGCATCACCAACGATCAGATGAGTTTCATCCTGGGTGAATACGCACAGCGTGCTCCTGAGCTGGTGGGCGGTGCCGCTGAGCTGGATTCACAGTCTGCCACCACGCAGCTGCGCGAGGTGTGGAAGACTGACGCAGAGTTTAAGCAGAACATCGGTCTGGCTTTCCGCGCGTTTAATTCGTTGGCTGATGATGCCGACAAAGGCCGCATCGACGAGATCGGCAATAACCCAATGGTTATCCGCATGCTGGCAAAAGTCGGCGCGGAAATGCAGGAAGATGCGCCGGCGGGTGGTGATGTGAACCTCGAAGAGCAGCAGACCATTCGCGATCTGATGAAATCCCCAGCGTACATGGACCCGAAACACGCCGACCACGAACGCGTATCCGCGACGGTCAAAGCGTATTACCAGAAGCGTTACGGCGATCAAACCGTAGCGTGACATGTCACAATTTCAGCATCAAAAGCCAGCCTAACCCGCTGGCTTTTTCATTTGGTCGGGATTCCGACCGTACACCTCGCTAACAATCTCCCCACAACCAGCCCGGCGGGGACGCCGGATAACTGAATTTTCCCGCAGTGCGTAAGCGCCACGCGCATTGTGTTAATCGGGCCGGGCAACCGACAACCCAGCAGGCGATATTTTCTGGAGTGATTGTTATGGGATTTGATGCCAACAAGAACATGATCACCGCTGCGTTTATCACGCAGTTTCATGATTCTTTCGAAATCGCCGCGCAGCAGAAGGATTCCCGCCTGCAGGCAGCGGTAAACGACCGTGGGATGATCACAGGCGAATCGTTCACCATTAACGATATGGGTGAAATCGAGATGCAGGAGATCACCACACGTTTCGGTGACACCGTCTGGGATTTACCGGAAGCAGGTACACGTAATGCGCTGATGGCTGACTATGCGGCATTCGTACCTGTTGAAAAACGTGACCTGCGTAAACTGCTGGCCGACCCTCAGGGTCCGTATCTGCAGCTCACCCTGGCAGCGTCCAATCGTAAAAAAGACGACGTTATTTATCGCGCGATGCTCGACCCCGTATTGCGTAAAACGTCCAGCGGCGGGGCATATGCGCCGGTGGCGCTGCCAGCTGCACAAAAAATCGTTGCTGGTGGCACAGGTATGACCAAAGCCAAGCTGATCGCCGCTAAAGCGATGTTCCGCCGTAACGAGTGTGACGAGCAAAACGGGGAAGAACTGTACATGACGTACAACGCCGACATGCTGACGCAGATCCTCAGCGATACCACGCTGACCTCTGCCGATTTCATGGCGGTGAAAATGCTGCAGGAAGGCGCTGTGTCCTCCAAATGGCTCGGCTTCAACTGGCTGGCTTACGAAAAACTGGATTCTGCGACCGCAGGCGATCCGGCCGTAACCACCAAAACCGCCGCTGCGTGGTGTAAATCCGCTGTGCATTTCGGTACCGGCGCTGAGTACAACGTCGATATCGGTCCACGTCGCGATAAAAACAACACCATTCAGATCTCTGTTGATGCGTCTTACGGTGCTGGCCGCGCCAACGAGAAAAAAGTCGTCGCCATCGATTTTGTTGTTTAAGTCGCTGGTGTGTTTGCCGGGGTACACCCCCGGCCTTTTTTCATCTGAGGTTCTGCCATGACTTCGAGTGTCTCTATCTGCTCAAACGCACTTCTGGCGCTGGGTGCTCACCCGATAAATGATTTCGACGAAGACACGGATCATGCCCGTCTTTGCGCCAACCTTTACCCCACTGTCCGTAATAAATTACTCCGCGCCCACCCGTGGAACTGCGCCATAAAACGCGTTGTGCTCTCGCCTGTCAGCGCTGCGCCTGTCTTCGGGTATGGTTATCAGTTTTCTCTACCCGGCGACCTGATCCGCGTTCTGTCGGTCGGCGAACCGCATGATGATATTGATTACCGGATCGAGGTCAGCCGACTGCTGGCAAATGTCGATGTGATTCGCCTGCGTTATATATTCCGTAACGAGGACGAGTCCACCTGGGACGCCGCGCTGGTGGATGTGGCTGAAATGATGATGCAGTCCAAACTGGCATATGCGGTAACCGGGTCCGCCAGTCTGCGTGACAGTCTGACGCAGGAGGCAGCATTCCTGCTTAAGCAGGCTAAAGCCGTTGATGGTCAGGAAGACCCGCCGGAAGAGCTTGGCGGCTACCCAACTTATGAGTCGAGGTTCTGACATGCGCGCGAACCTCATCAAAACCAATTTTACCGCTGGTGAAGTGTCCCCGCGTCTCATGGGGCGCGTTGATATCGCCCGTTATGCCAACGGCGCGAAGATTATCGAAAACGCTGTTGTGGTCGTGCAGGGCGGCGTTGTCCGCAGACCTGGTACACGCTTTGCGGCGGCGACCAAACACGGCGATAAAAAATCTCGACTCATTCCCTACGTGTTTAACCGGTCGCAGGCGTACATGCTGGAATTCGGCGACGGCTATATGCGCATTTTTCAGAATGGTAAGCAGCTGGTCAACGAAGACAATACGCCGTATGAAATCGCCAGCCCTTACACCGCCGATATGCTGCCCTCCGTGAATTATGTCCAGGGCGCTGACACCATGTTTCTGGTTCATCAGTCAGTAAAACCTCATCGCCTCCAGCGCCGCGGTCAAACCGACTGGGTGCTTGAGCCCGCTCCGTTCATTGTTGAGCCGTTCGACGAGGTACGCGATACCCCGCAGAAATGGTGTAAACCGTCCGTCAAAGAGTTTGTTGGCTCGGAAATTACGCTGACCCTGAGCGATGCGGATCCGGGTGATAACCCAAGCCCACCATTCACCGGTACTGGCTGGGTTGCTCAGGATGTGGGTTCTTACGTTCGCCTTAATGACGGTTTGGTGCTGATAAAGAGCATCACCAGTGCGCAGATTGCCGTCGGTACCATCCGCAGCGATTTGACGGCAACGCAGGCAGCATCACCGGGTTCGTGGACGCGGGAGGACACGGTCTGGACAGATACGTTTGGCTATCCTGGTGCGGTCACGCTCTACCAGCAACGCCTTGTACTGGCGGGTTCGCCGAAGTACCCGCAAACAATCTGGTGGAGTGAAACGGGCGTTTATTTGTCCTTCGAGATAGGCACTGAAGATGATGACGCGATCAGCTTCACGCTGTCTTCTGACCAGCTCAACCCGATTG
Organism: Enterobacter sp. MGH 37; assembly: GCF_000534515.1. NCBI lineage: Bacteria > Pseudomonadati > Pseudomonadota > Gammaproteobacteria > Enterobacterales > Enterobacteriaceae > Enterobacter > Enterobacter sp. MGH 37. The sequence goes on along the minus strand of NZ_KI973209.1, from coordinate 16,227 downwards.
TGCATCTGGCGCAGATGAATACCCTGATAGCGCTTACCTACGGTGGTGAGTTTACGATCACCTCCGGCAACGATGCGGCCATTACACCGACCAATATTTCGGTGAAAAATCCGAGTCCATACGGCTGTAACGGGATCCGCCCGGTGCGAGTTGGTACCGAAATCATGTTCGTCCAGCGTGCTGGCCGCAAGCTCTATGCGGTAGCGTACGACCCCGACAGCTTTGTTTCCTATTCCGCCAACGATATGACGGTGCTGGCAGAGCACATCACCTCTGGCGGCGTACTGGATATGGCATACCAGCAACAGCCGGATGCGTTTATCTGGATGGTCAGGGCGGATGGCGTTGCGGTCACGATGGCTATCGATCGCGCTCAGGATGTTATTGCCTGGTCACGTCAGGTCACTGACGGTGCGTTTGAGTCGGTGGCTACCATCCCGTCAGATACTGACGATGTGGTCTACGCGATTGTTCGCCGTGAGATAAATGGCCAGAGCGTTCGTTATGTCGAGGTATTCGACAGCAATCTTTATACCGATGCTGCGGTGACCGGCACCAGTAGCGCCGGTTCTGCCACGTGGTCCGGTCTTGCTCACCTTGAGGGGCAGACGGTTGATGTGGTGGCCGATGGCGCTGTTATGCCGCAGCACACAGTTTCCTCTGGTCAAATCACACTGTCCCGCCCGGCGAAAAGCGTGGAGATCGGCCTGCACTTCGAAAGTACGATCGAAACGCTTTCGCCAGAGGTTCAGACCACTGAGGGTACAACGCAGAACGCGAAGAAGCGCACCAGCGAAGTGACTATGCGTTTTCTCGAAACGACTGGCGCGGAGTGCAACGGCCAGGTCATTCCGTTCCGCCGGTTCGGTCCAAAAATCCTCAACCAGCCAGCACCACTTTTCACCGGCGATCACTACTGGGGAAAACTCGGCTGGGAGCGGGGGGAAGACACTCTGCTTATTCAGCAGCGCCAGCCGCTGCCATTCCACCTTCTCGCAATTATTTTCACGTTCACCAGTAACGGGGGCTGACATGGTACGTAACGCAACGGCCGGGGACATCCCGGCGCTGATCGAGCTGGGCGCGAGGATGTATATCGAGTCCCGCTATTCGCAGAATTCGCCTTTTGATGAAGAAAAATGCGCAGAGCTCGCCCGCACTCTAATTTCATCACCTGCCGGCTGCCTGCTGGTGGCAGAAAAAGACGGTACGGTAATCGGCTGGCTGGCCGGGGGGATTGCTGAGCAGTGGTTCAGCCGCCAGTTAATGGCTTTTGAGTATGGGCTGTTTATCGCGCAGGAACATCGCGGCGGCACTGCTGGCCCGCGTCTCGCGAAAGCATTTATCACATGGGCGGAAGAGCATGGCGCCGCGATCATAAATATGGGTATCACCACGGGTGTACACGAAGAGCGCACCGGTGATTTGTATTCACGTCTCGGCCTGTCCCGTACCGGTCTGCTTTATTCCAAAGAGGTGTAACGATGTGTACCGGGTTAGAGGTGGCGGCAATTGGCGCATCCGTTCTTGCGGCGGGTGGTGCGGTTTATAGCGGGCAGCAGCAAAAGAAAATGTCCAACTATCAGGCGGCGCAGGCGGAAGCAGACGCAGAAGCTGCGCAGGCAGCTGCACGCGTAGAAGCTGATCGCATCCGTAAGGCGGGCAGGGCACAGGCAGCACAGGCAAATGCAGCACTGGCAGCGTCGGGTGTGGAAACTGGTGAAGGTACGGCATTGCGCATCACGTCGGGTATTACCGGTGATGCTGAGCAGGATGCGTATCAAACCATTCTGAACGGTGCGAACCAGAGCGCACGGCTCAATGCGCAGGCGTCGGCTGACCGCATCAGCGGCCGTAATGCTTCAACATCTGGCTACATCAGCGCGGGCAGCTCACTGCTGAGCGCGGGTGGCACAGCGTACAACGGCTGGAAAAAAGCAGGGAGTAAATAACCGTGAGAATTCCAACGGGTAATTTTGGCAACGTTACGCCGCAGGCTAATCCAACCCGGGTCGGGGTCAGTAATGTTGGTCAGATAGGTAATGCTGTAGCCGGGCTGGGGGCTGCTCTGGGCCAGACTGTAGACGATTTGCAGCGTACGCAGGATAAAGCTGACGTGGCCGCTACCCAGGCGATACTTACCGATCTCGATGCGAAATCCAGCGACCGCTGGGAGAACCCGGAGACCGGCGCGCTGGTAACCCGGCAGGGGTTTAAGTCCTCTGGCGTTGGTCTGGACATGGACAAGCTGGACTCCTCCGACTACGAAGAAGCCCGCAAACGCGTACCGCAGAGCCAGTTACAGTATTTCGATGCGCAATGGAAAGCGGGCCAGATCCGTCGAGCCAGCACCTACAACAGCTTTGAGCGTACTCAAACCGAGCAGGCCCAGCGCCAGCAGCTCGATGCGACGGTGAAATCTTCCGTTGAGCAGGAAGCGGGGGCATTTGACGATCCGCAGGCTGCTGCGTTGATTCGCGGTGCACGTCAGCACTCCATTTCATTGTATGGCCAGGCACAAGGCTGGTCGCAGGAACAAATTGACCAGGCTGTTTCTGAGGCCAACTTACGCGCTATGGAGCAGCGAGCCCAGAACTATGCGGTAACCAATCCTCAGGGCTGGTTAAATGGCGATTTTCCCGTGAAAGATACCGGTGCGCTGGATATGCGCGCCATCGGGATTGTTGAATCCGGCGGTAAGCATTTTAATGCTGACGGCAGCGTTATAACCTCTCCAGCCGGTGCGCAGGGTAAATACCAGCTTATGCCGGACACGGGCAAAGAGCTGGCGGCGAAGCGCGGAGTTGAATACAACCCGGCAGATGAAGAACAAAATGCCCTGCTGGCGAGCGATTACGCAAATCAGCTGTACGGTAAATATGGCTCTGAAACGCTGGCGGGTGCTGCATATAACTGGGGTATGGGAAACGTTGACAAGCTGATCGCGAAAACCGGAGACCCGCGCAAGGGCGAAATTTCTGAGGCTGATTTTATTCGGCAGCTACCTGCGGAAACCCGCGGGTGGCTGGCCCGGTACCGTAAAAATAAAACCGGTCTCGATCCTGTGTCGGTTAACAAAATCGATAACATCGCTGAGTCGAAAATCCGTGAGCAGCGTACAACCCTGCGCGAGCAAATCGACCCCATCCTGAATAATACGATGGCGCAGCTGTACAACGGGGAAGTGCCTGACGCGATGCCCGATAAGGCATCAATTATGTTTGCGTACGGTGAACAAGGGGCAAAGGCAGTTAAGCAGCTCGATATCGCGATCAACAACGCCAAAACCTTCCAGGCGATACAGTACGTATCCCCGGAACAGCAGCAGGCAGAAATCGCAAAGTTAAAGCCTCAGGCAAATGACCCTGATTATGCGCTCAAGCTCGATGCGTATGGCAAGCTCGGCGCGCTGGTTCAGAAAAGCAATGAAGCGATACAGGCGCAGCGTGATACCCGTCGTTTTAACGAAGCGCTGTCTATGGGCGAGAAACTCGACCCTACCAATAAATCCATGCAAAAAGCCGCCGACGCCACGCCAACGGCGCAAAACTTCCGGATTAACGACGCCACTACCCATGACGGGATTGTGCAGCAGGTGGCCCAGACCGGGATCATTCCTTCGCAGGTAACCACCCAGTTATCGGCGATATCACGCGCACGCAGTCCTGAGGCGGTCCGTCAGGGGGCTGAGTTATTTAATCGTCTCTATGACACGGATCCCGCGTCTGTTGGCGACATGCCAAAGGATATGCAGGGATTTTATCTCACCGTTAAACAGCTTACCGATTCTGGTATGGCGTCCGAAACCGCTATCGAGCAGGCGCAGAATCTGACCTACAACCAGACCGATGCGCTCAAAGCGCAACTGGCCTCAACCCAGAGCACCAAGGAGTATAAAAAAGACCGCAGCAAAGCGATGGATTCCGCTGTGAGCAGCATGTCGGGCTTCTTTAGCTGGGGAAATCCATCTGCCGACGATCAGACGCCGGAGGCCGCACGTTTCCGCAACGATTACCAGTCGCTGTACGACATCAATTACCGCACCACCGGTGGTAATGCGGATGCGGCCAAAAAAATGACCAACCAGCAGATCGCCCGCATATGGAGTATCAGCGAGGTTAACGGCAACGCCAAACTTATGAAATACGCGCCAGAGGCACTCTATAACTACGGTCCGTCAGGCTGGCAGGCGGCACAGTGGAAAGAAGAAAAAGAGAGCCTGATGTATGGTGAGCGCAAGGGCGAGATCACCACCAGCCCGACGCAGCTTGGTATTACTTCCGGTAGCGTTGCACCTGTTACCAGCAAAACGCCGGAATCGCGTATTGGCGGAGAGCTGGAGATAACTCCTGATGTACTGACGGCCCGCAATGGCGATTACGCCATCATGGTGCGGACAAAAGATAAGGATGGTATTGAAGCGGTACAGCCGTTCTACGATTCGTACGGCAGGCCGATGCGCTGGAAACCGTCACTGGAAGAGTGGGCGCCCTACAAAAAAATGCAGGAAGAGCGTGAAGAACACGATCGTAATGAGCTGCAGCGCGGTCAGGACATTCGCGGGTTCAAAGATAAACACCGTGCGCTCGACGAACAATATAAGCGCCTGCACAACGAGCGTATGGACAGGGTTAAAAATTACTTTTCGTGGAGCACTGAATAATGCCGGTATACGCCACTCCTGAAGAACTGAATAACGGATTCACTCCGGCGGGTAACGTCCTGGCGGCACCCTCCGGGTTTGATGTCCCCCTGCCTGAAGGTACCAACCCAGCACCTCAGCAGGATGAGCCGTCTGTGTGGGGTGCAGCATTTCGCCAGAATAATCTGCTGGGTCAGATGTTCCGCCCCGCGAAGCAGTTCGAACCCGTAGACGGGTATAACCCTTATGCTGATAAAAACGAGCTGCATGGTTATGAACAATGGGGATCCGCTTTTGCTGACTCCCGCTCGCCGGAAGAAACTGCCTGGCTGAAACAGCAGATCGACGACGAAAACGAAGACCGTCGGGTACTTTCCGAGGCTGGCGGGGAGGGCGTTCTTGCCAGTATTGCTGCCGGGGTTGTTGACCCTGTCACCGTCGCTTCGATGTTCATTCCTGGTGCTCAGGGCGGTACAGTGGCCCGCATTGCGTCACAGGCTGCAATCGGTGCAGCTGCAACCGCAGCAAGCGAGGTTGCGCTGAATAACCAGCAGATTACCCGTACGTGGGGGGAAAGCGCTTCCCACGTCGCCGCCGGTGCGCTGATGAGTGGTGTATTTGCGGCCGCCGGTGCTGCGCTTTCGCCATCTGTCCGCACTGCGGCCACGCGTGAAGTGGCTGACGCGCTCGATAACATGAGCATTACGTCAGCGACGGACACTGCAGCAGCTTCCCTTCCCGAAGGTGGCAGCGTCGGCGCGGCGCGAATCAGTGAGGCAACGCTCGAGGATCTCACCCCCGCAGCTGGCGGACCGGTTGGTAAGCTGGCACGTAAGGCAGGCAGCTATCTGACACCGTTTACCCGCCTGATGGAGTCACCGTCGAAAACCTCCCGCCGAACGGCGCTGGAACTGGCAGAAAATAACTACACACTGCAGGGCAATTCCCGCGGCATTGAGACACCCATCGCGGCAGAAACCCGTGTTCGTGGGTGGCGTCGTGAAGAGGCCGCCGTTGTGGTGACGAATAAACAGGCGTACAGCCAGTATAAAGCTGCTGGTGGTGATCTTAGTTTCTCCCAGTTCCGCGAGGAAGTTGGTAACGCTATGCGCAGCGGCGATGTGCATGCTAACCCGGTGGTGCAGGAAGCGGCGCAGGCAATGCGCACCGTTGTTAACCGGGTGAAAGTGGCGCAGCAAAAGCTTGGCCTGCTGCCACCTGACGAGGAGCTAAAAGCCATCGGGCAGGAGAGTTATTTCCCGCGCGTCTACAAAGTCGGCAAGATCGTTAACGAGCGCGATAAATTTCGCGACATGCTGGTCGACTGGTGGTCGCGCGGTGAGAAAACCATGTCCCGCGAAGAGGCTGAAATTACTGCTGACGCCACGATCAATAAAATCGTCGGCGCAAAAATCCCGCAGGATTTCGCAAACGTCTTTATGGTGAAAGCGGCAGGCAGCACCCGGTCGCGTACGCTCAGCGTTCCCGATCGCCTGATGAAAGATTATCTGGAGAGCGACGCCAATTATGTGCTGCAGCGTCACATCCGCGAGGCGTCGGCAGAGGTGGAGCTGACGCGCGCATTCGGTAACAAATCGCTGGAAAAGCAGCTCAAGGATATTCAGGACGAATACGATGCGCTGATGCGCCAGAATCCCAAAGACCAGGCGAAACTGGCGAAAGCCCGCGATAACGATATCCGCGACATCACAGCGCTGCGTGATCGTCTGGCGGGAACCTATGGCATGCCGGATGATCCATCATCATTTTTCGTACGTGCCGGTGCATTTCTGCGCAGCGCTAACTTCGTCACCAAACTGGGTGGTATGACGGTTTCCGCTATTCCTGATCTCGCGCGCGGTGTGATGGTTAATGGCTTTGGTAATACCATGCGTGGTTACTCTGCGCTGATCACGCGGTCACCGGCATTCAAGGCCAGCCGTGCCGAACAGTTAAAAATGGCCGTCGGGCTGGAAACCATCCTGCATACCCGTGCGCGTACGATGGGTGACCTTGTGGACAGCTCTGCCCGCACTACGGCAGTAGAAGCGGGAATGGAGCGCGTCACCGATGCATTCGGCAAGCTAACACTGATGGGGCACTTCGATGATATGAACAAATCGGTAAATGGCATGATCACGTCCGACGGTATTCTTTCCGGCGCGTTCGCTGGCCGCCGCCTGGCTAAGCTCGGCATTAACGATAATATGGCCGCGCGTATCCGCAGCGAGTTCGAAAAACACGGTGAGGTAATCAACGGCTGGCACATCGGTAATTTTGAAAAATGGGACGATCAGCACGTTGCTGGTGTCTTCCAGTCGGCGGTGCTCAAAGACGTTAACAATACCGTTATCACTCCAGGCATCGGCGATACTCCGCTGTGGGCGAGCACACCTCTGGGTAAAACCATCTTCCAGTTTAAATCCTTCGCTACCGCATCCTATAACCGCGCCACTCTGGGCGGCCTGCAGGAGGGAACCGGGCAGTTTTATTATGGTACCGCTTTTCAGATTGGCCTCGGCGCACTGACGTACGCTCTTAAACAGTCCGCGAATGGTAAAGAGGTTGACTGGTCGCCTCAGAAACTGGTCATTGAGGGTATTGACCGATCCGGTATTCTTGGCCCCTTGATGGAATATAATAATATGGCGGAAAAGGCATCCGGCGGGATGGTGGGGCTGGGTGCATTGCTCGGTACCGGAACACAGTCACGTTATGCCAGCCGCGGCTTTATTGGTTCCGCGCTTGGCCCAACGTTCGGCCTGCTCGATACCATTACTGATGTTACCGCTGGCGTGCTTAATGGCGATGCCGGTGATCGGGTGCTGCACAACGTGCGTACGCTGCTGCCTGGTAATAATCTTTTCTGGATAGCGCCGCTTATAAATCAGGTTGACCCTGGCATGCGGTAATCGGTCGGGATTCCGACCTTAAACCCGCGCCATCATAGCCCTGTATTCACTACGGGGCTTTTTTATGCATCAGGATTACAAAACACGCCTTACCGCGCTCAGCGATAAACTTACCGATGTGGTGCTCGAAGAAGCCGATCCGGATAACTGGCCGGGGGCGGGCAAGAAACCGAGCGAGCTGACCAAAGACGAACGCGGCGACCGCTACTGGGATAAGAAAAACGCAGCTGCGTCGTTGACGCTGCTGATTAAGGTCCACTCCCTTATCGGCATGCAGACGCGGGGGGGGACACCCTCTGATAACCCTGGTCAGGATGATGATGAAGCTTTTGCGCTGGGCCAGCAGGTTTCAAAAGCTGAGCGAGAGGCGGCCGCGATTATTGAGCGCCTGCAGAAAGGGAAAAAATGATTTCGTTCCTCGCCTTCTTTTTAATGTGGGCGGAGCGAATGAACTGGGACGTTCCGGACTGCCACTATCAGGCCTGCCACTGGCTGGAGCATCGCGGAAACCTCGCGGTGCTTCGCTGTTTCCGTGGTTTCGGTAAATCAACGATCCTTGCGGTCTATAATGCCTGGCGGTATTACTGCGACCGTCAGTACCGTATTCTGCATCAGTCTGAATCTGACGGCACCGCGTATAAAACCAGCCGCGATACACAGAACGTTCTGCGTAACCATCCGCTTACCAAAGGCATGCTGCCGGACGGTCAGGGGACGGTTGAACAGTGGTGGGTCAATGGCGCGCTGGATTTACGTAACGGCAGTATGTATGCCAAAGGGATCCTGTCTAACGTTACCTCCGCCCGTGCCAACGAATGCCAGAACGATGATGTAGAGGTACCCCGTAATATCCAGACGCCTGAGGCGCGCGAAAAACTGCGCTATCGCCTTGGCGAGCAGACTCACATCCTTATCCCGGGGGGCCGCAAACTCTATATAGGTACGCCCCATACGCATGACAGCCTTTATGACGAGGTGGAGTCTATGGGTGCTGACTGCCTGACCATCCGGCTATTTGAGAAAGAAAAACGTGTTGAGGCGAAAGACGCCACCCAGCTGCGCTACGAATTATCTTTCAGGCCAGAGTACGTTTTCGCGGGCATCCATAAAGCGGCGCGGCTCTTGGTCGAGGATGTCGATTATAAAATTACGGCCGGCGGCGTTGAGTTTGCATCGGCGCCGGATACTGTTATCGATTTTTATGCAGATTGCGCCTGGCCTGAGCGATTCACCCGGGAGGAAATGGAGAATCGTCGCAAAGAAACGCGCACGATTAACGAGTGGGATAGCCAGTATCAGCTGCACAGTAAACCCGTTGGCGACGTTCGTCTCGATCCTGACCGTATCCGTGAGTACAACATCCATCCGCAGATCCGCTATGCGAACCGTACGGCCTCGCTCTGGCTGGGTAACGTGCAAATCGTTGGCGCTGTCGCCTGGTGGGATGTGGCCACAGGTAAAGTTAAGGCTGATGCTTCGGCGTTCTCTCTGATGCTTACCGATGCGCGTGGACACCTGTACTGGCACATTTGCCAGGAACTTACCGGAGAGCTGGCGGAATTCGATGACAACGACAAAATAACAGGCGGGCAGGTGGCGCAGATTAAAGAGCTGGTACTCAAATATCAGATCCCGGTGGTATGTGTCGAAGTCAACGGTCCGGGCAGCTTCGCGGGTAAATTGCTGCGTCAGGCGCTCAAGGGTACCGGGTGCGGCGTGCGCGAAGAATTCAGCATCACTAACAAGCAGAAACGCATCCTCGATGCATTTGAAGCACCGCTGTCGTCTCGGTTCCTGTGGGCACATACCGATGTGCTCGACGGCCCGGTATACGACCAGATGCGCGACTTCAACCCGGCGCTGACCAACCAGCCGGACGACTTTATCGACTCTGGCGCCGGCGCGATAAGTCAGACCCCTGTACGCATCGGAAAAGTAGTCGGGATTCCGACCGGACATGCGCGCGAAGATTGGCAGTTAAGTGACGGAGATCATCTGGTCGACGTCGATTACTAACCTGCCAGAGGTTTCGCATCATGTCGGTACCCAACCAGACTCCCTATATTATTTATAACGCCAACGGTCTGACGACTGTTTTTCCCTTTGAGTTCTATATCATCAACGCCGGTGATATTCAGGTATCAATCAACGGTACCGTCGTTACCAGCGGCTATTCCGTATCAGGTGTCGGTAACGTCGGCGGGGGTGACGTGGTTTTCGTTACCCCACCTGCAAGTGGCGCAGTGGTCATGCTGGAACGCGTTGTTCCTACCTATCGGTTAACGGATTACCAGGACAACGGCGATCTGCTGGCAGACACAGTGAATAAGGATTTCGACCGCCTCTGGATGGCAATACAGCGTGCCTTTATATATCTCGGTCTTGCGCTGCGCCGTCCGCTATTTGGTGGTCCGTTCAACGCAGAAGGATACCGGATTGCCAATCTTGGCGACCCGGTAAATGCGCAGGACGCGGCGACAAAGAACTATGTCGATAATGTCAGCCTGGTGCGTACGCTGCGTGTTCCTGAGTCTTCAGTCTCCATTCTGCCTCCTGTTGATCAGCGCGCAAACAAGCTTCTGGCGTTTAACGCGGAAGGGCAGCCGATCGTTGTTCTACCTGCTTCCGGGTCGGCATCTGATGTAATGATAGAACTGGCTAAACCCGATGGCGAAAAGTACATCGGGGAGTGCCCAGACATTGCAACGCTACGGACAATCGAGCCATCTTTCGACAAGCAGCGTATTACGGTTAGGGAGCACACGTCAGGAACTCGCAAAGGAGGAGGGGAGTTTCGCGCCGTCCTTGCAGGGTCTTCATACACCGATAATAACGGCACCATCATTAAAACCACAGGCGGCGCTGCATGGTTGCGTTTAAATGCAGAACCAACAAACCCATTAATGTTTGGTGCCGTTGGCGATGGGATCACGGATGATAGTGCAAAAATTAACGCAGCACTCAAAGCGTGCGTATATCAATGTGATGGCCTGGGTTTAACCTACGGCGTAGGTGGAACTATTCTCCAAGAACAGACCATACCTACTCTCTTTACTAACGCTAAGTTCAAGTACCTTACAGCTTTGGGTGCTCAGCCTATGATGCGTATGAAAAACGCAGGGCACATGCATCGTAGTTTAAGCTGGGATGGCGGTGGCGGTACTACTGGCTCTTGTATTATTTGGGAAGGCTCTAACACAAGGGACGGCGGGTACATTGAGAAATGTGAATTCAAATATATTGGCGGCGCTGCCATTCGAATCTCTGGCGATTATACCAACCGTATCTTTGCCCGCTATGGTGCTATAAGGAATTGCCGATTCATTCGCTGCGGTAACACCGGTATAGCTAATGACCGTTGCACTGTTATTGCCGACGGTGTTAACAACTTCACATTCGACGGCCTTATTATGACCGAATGCAACTGGGGCATTTATATTCGAATGGACACGAGCTTAGCTGATAAGGCGCGTGCCGTGAATAACCTTTTGCAAAATTGCCATATTTACGGCAGCGGTCGCACTCACCCAACATTCACGGATGCTCAGGGTATCAGTGCAAACCGCCAGGATAGCCTTAAGGTAGATAACTGCTGGGTGGATGGATTTGCTGATAACGGCTTTGACTGCGGCTCAAGCACTGGAATGCAGATTACAAACTATCGATGCAATAACTGCAAGGACGCCATATTCATCGGGGATATCGACTGCGATAGCTATGTAATCGACAACGTGATTGCCAGGGACTGCGACCGTGGAGTCCGTATTGTTATGGACGGCAATATCCAGGCTGATGGTATCGTAAGGAATGTCAGGATTACGAACATGAGAGTGACCAACCCGATTTATGAAGGGTTCAGTATTCGTAACACAGGTGCTCTTACCGGTGTATTCGATATTTACCTTGTTAACTGCTTCGTGGATAGCGTTAGCAGTTACAGCCTGAGTACGTTTACATATCCATTCAGAATCGAGGGGATAGATGGTGCATTTCTGGATAATTGCGGTTGTCGTTATGCCAAGGCAGCCGGGATTTACATCAAGAAAGGAGACCAGATTCAGGTTCGCGGCGGCAGACTTCAAAATATTGATATGTCCGGAGGGGCTAACTATGGCGTTACAGTGGAAAACGACTCTAACCGCGTATCAATATCAGATGTTATTGTGTACGGAAACTCTACAGGCGGCGCGGTTCTGCTTGCCGGTGGTGCTGGTCATAGCGTTAAACATACCAGATGGCGCTCACTTGCAGGCGGAGTGAGCAGCAGTAGCGCAACATCTGCTTACCTCTTGGATAATATAGCGTTCTAACGGAATTGCGGCCTAATGCAGGCCGCCTTTTTTATAAATCACTAAGAATTATTTGCATGACCTTTTTGTAAAGTCATAGATCACGCTGTCGCTTTCCCTGTCATAATATGAATTAAAAACCACCCCGTTTGTTATCGAGGTATATACACACAAGTTGTCCTTTAACGCTGAATGATACTCACCTGAGTTAAAATCGTGCTTCATGTCAAAATGCTTAATGTGCCTCAATCCCCACGACCATCTTCCGTTAATGGTTGGGTGGATAAGATGAGCTAAGAACGGATATTTTTTAATGGCTAAGCGACCCTCTGGTGAAATCGGAAGCATCCCGATAAAAGATATATGCTTAGCGTTCGCAAGATTGTTGCTGTTCAAATCACTAATTATTGTGGTAATAACTTCGTTATCGTATTTCTCCTGGTTTTCTAACGCATTTCCATAACTAAATGCTGCCCCAAGCATATAGAAAAAGTACAGGATTGATAAGGACCACATTATCTTGGAGCGTAAGCCAAGCGTCCAGCATGCAAGGATATTATAAAATACAAGTATTGCTCCGAATGCAACGAAAACCCTAGCGGAAACCACCGCTGATTTCAGCAATAGCATAGGTCCAGCAATCATCAGCAAGACTAGGAATGGTGATACTAAAATAATAGAATTGCGTAATAATTTTATGATGCCTGTAGACTCTGACTTTTCACGACACAGTCTAACTGCACCAATTAAAGCCATGCAGGTGGTAACCAATGTCAGGGCTAACATTGTTGTGCTCATAGAAGAACTAAGCACATAATAGAATACCTTGAAGTTGCCAAAAATAGCATCCCTCAAGGAATTTAATTCAAACGAACTTATCTGGCTATGTTGTAAATTGTAATCACCCTCAATAAAGTTAGGTGAAATTAACAAAGAATAGATAATATAACCTATTAACAACCCCGTAATTGATAGCCCTATAGCTTTGAAACCATCAAAATCCTTACCTTCTCTAAACTTATTTAATACATAAAGCATTGTGTAAATTATATAAATATTTAAAGAGGCTTGATATAAACACAGTGATAAAAGAATTGAAGCAATACTTGCCGTTAAAAATTTTACTGACCCATTTATTCTAACAACAAAAGGAAGCATCGCACAAAGAACAGAAAGTGACATTGTGAATGCGTCATATTTGTATGACATATTCTCAAAATAAAAAGGGCTAATCGCCAGTGGTAGGCATAGTATAAAGCTTAACCAGTTCACCCCTTCAGACTGCCATAAATATGTCTTTCCTGTCAGATATGCCCCTAATGATAACAACGCAATTCCTAATATTTGAGGAAGCGGAGATATATCAGGCAACGGTGCGCCAAAGCTTATCACATAAAAAAACAGATCAGCTAGGGGTCTGCCATTGCGTGACCATTCAGAATAACCCTCAAGGGAGCGCCCTAAGTCATCAATGTAATAATAGTTTGTAGATAACACATTGTAATAACATAACAAAATTAAGCCAAAAATAATCATTATCGGCTTAAGACTAACGCTCATATTGTTTTCTGATTTGATCATTTACCTTACCCTATAATAAATAATTTTTATTTCTTAATGATGTATCGAGGTCTTCCCTTAACTTCAACATAAATCCTGCCAATATATTCCCCAAGAACTCCTATTCCTATCAACTGAACTCCGCCGAGGAAAAGTATTGAAACCAGCATTGATGGATAGCCGCGAACTGGATTGCCGAACGCTAACGTGTCGACGATCATCCATGCGCCATAGGCAAAGGCCATGCCAGCGACGAACACGCCAATATACGTCCACATGCGCAAGGGGAAGGTTGAGAAACTGGTTATGCCCTCTAATGCAAGATTCCACAGCTTCCATCCATTGAACTTAGAATCCCCGGCAACACGTTCTGCGCGGGCATATTCAACAACATCAGTGCGGCCGCCAACCCAACTCAAAACGCCTTTCATAAAAAGGTTGCGTTCTGGCATTAGCTTAATGTTTTCAACCACATCCCGGGACATCAGGCGGAAGTCGCCAACGTTTTCCTCGATCTGCGGGTTACTGATTTTGTTGTGCAGCTTGTAGAACCACTCAGCGGTCTTGCGTTTGAGTCGTCCATCAGTAGAGCGGTCAGAACGTTTAGCAAGGACCATATCAGCCCCGGTTTGCCACTTCTCTATCAGGTGAGGAATAACCTCGATAGGGTCTTGCAGGTCGACGTCAATCGGTATAATTGCGTCTCCTGTCGCATGATCAAGCCCTGCAAAAAGAGCAGGCTCTTTACCGAAGTTGCGTGTAAATGACAGCGGAACCACAAGCGGGTCGGCCACAGCGAGCGCATTTATGATTGATTCTGTCGCATCTTTACTGCCGTCGTTTACGAAGACTATTTCAACTTCATGCTGCATAAGCCCTTCAAACTCCCGCACGGTTTTATAGAAGATTGGAATTGCTTCCTCTTCATTAAATACCGGAACGACCAGAGAAATTTTCATTTCGCATCCCTAAAGACAATGAATTTTGAGTAGATGAACCCGGCAACCAGGCTAAAGCCGGAAAATGCTAACAGAGTAACAATGGGAGGTGCACCAACACTATCAGCGAGGTATCCAGTCAGGCCTGCCATAATACCCATGAATAACACGAAGGCGAGATAACGCCCAGAAGTAGCCCGTGATTTGAACGTCCATTTCGCGTTCGCGAAAAAACTAAACGTTACTGCAATGCAGAATGCCAGAACATTAGCAATCGCCTGGCTAACCCCAAAGAAATGAAGCAGAGCGCCAAAGCACAGCCAGTGTAAGGCTGTGTTGAGCACGCCTACGGAAACATATCTACTAAATAGCTTTAACATTATAAAAATCAGTCAATTCTGAAAGCCAAGAAGTTTAGCACTTGTTGTCAACCTTATCGACCTCCTCTATATGGTCGGGATTCCGACCGACCTGCGCGCTTACCCTCGTCCCACGATACGATTTTCCCCACCGGGGGTGAGGCATGAGGATGAATAACGTTTCAGACGTGGCGGCGGGACTTTCCTACGGCACATCTATTGGCAGTTTTGGCTACTGGCTTTTGCAACTCCTCGATAAAGTCAGTCCCAGCCAGTGGGCTGCAATTGGCGTTCTCGCCAGTATTCTCTTTGGTCTGCTGACTTATCTGACAAACCTTTATTTCAAAATTAAAGACGATCGTCGCAAAGAGGCTCGGGACAATGGCTACCAGCAAGACTAAACTCAGCGCCGCTGTTCTGGGTCTGGTGCTTGCCGGCGCTCCGGCGTCGGTCATCCTCGATCAGTTCCTGAATGAGAAAGAGGGCAACAGCCTCACAGCGTACAAAGACGGCGGCGGGATCTGGACAATTTGCCGTGGCGCCACAATGGTGGATGGTAAACCGGTAGTGCAGGGCATGAAGCTGACGCAGGCGAAATGCGATCAGGTGAACGCCATCGAACGGGATAAGGCTCTTGCGTGGGTGGAGCGCAATATCAAGGTACCACTGACCGAGCCGCAGAAAGCAGGTATTGCTTCGTTCTGCCCTTATAACATCGGGCCCAGTAATTGTTTCCCCTCAACGTTTTATAAGCGCATCAATGCTGGTGACCGCAAAGGTGCATGCGAAGCGATCCGCTGGTGGATTAAAGACGGCGGCCGCGATTGCAGACTGACCAAAGGCCAGAAGAACGGTTGCTATGGTCAGGTCGAGCGCCGGGATCAGGAAAGCGCACTGACGTGCTGGGGGATAGACCAGTGACCATTAAAGCAAAGCTGTTAGCGCTGGGCGTTCTGCTGGCGCTTTTCGGTGTTACCTTTTACGCGAGTTATCTGAAAGGCTGGTATGCGCACAGCGACAAGGTAAACAGCGAGCATACAGCAAAGAACAAAAAGGCGGAGAAAGCAGTCGCCACCGGAGAGCAGAAAGCGGCAGCGGCCAGCGCAGAAGGGAAGGTGATTTACCGGACCATTTACCGAGACGTGGTGAAATATGTTAACGACCCGAATCATATTAAGTGCGATTTTGACGATCACGCTGTGCAGCTGCGGCAGCGAGCCCTCGATGCGGCCAACTCCATCAGCGGATTTGATGCAGGAACCGTGCAAGGGAGCGAGTAAAGCTGGAACAGACAGCGACGAAGACCTGCAGGCGGACATCGAAACAGCGGAATGCCTGCGCCAGTTACGGCTGGATAAATATCGTTGGCAAGCTTGGTACAGGGCTACGGAATAGCCCGTTTTGTTCCTCAATCGGGAGCGAAATCAAAATGGGTATCAATTCGGGTATCTAGGGATTTATTAAAAACAAAACACAGTAAATACATGTTGTTATTTGCTGTGTTTTACTCCTATTATCGGCACCATC
>NZ_KI973208.1:0-36371 GCF_000534515.1 Enterobacter sp. MGH 37 | reverse complement strand
GGCGGACAAACAGAACAGCCAACACCGCGAAAAACAAGGAAAAATGGACGATTGGGGATGGTGCTGGATGAAATGATGGTGCCGATAATAGGAGTAAAACACAGCAAATAACAACATGTATTTACTGTGTTTTGTTTTTAATAAATCCCTAGATACCCGAATTGATACCCATTTTGATTTCGCTCCCGATTGAGGAACAAAACGGGCTATTCCGTAGCCCTGTACCAAGCTTGCCAACGATATTTATCCAGCCGTAACTGGCGCAGGCATTCCGCTGTTTCGATGTCCGCCTGCAGGTCTTCGTCGCTGTCTGTTCCAGCTTTACTCGCTCCCTTGCACGGTTCCTGCATCAAATCCGCTGATGGAGTTGGCCGCATCGAGGGCTCGCTGCCGCAGCTGCACAGCGTGATCGTCAAAATCGCACTTAATATGATTCGGGTCGTTAACATATTTCACCACGTCTCGGTAAATGGTCCGGTAAATCACCTTCCCTTCTGCGCTGGCCGCTGCCGCTTTCTGCTCTCCGGTGGCGACTGCTTTCTCCGCCTTTTTGTTCTTTGCTGTATGCTCGCTGTTTACCTTGTCGCTGTGCGCATACCAGCCTTTCAGATAACTCGCGTAAAAGGTAACACCGAAAAGCGCCAGCAGAACGCCCAGCGCTAACAGCTTTGCTTTAATGGTCACTGGTCTATCCCCCAGCACGTCAGTGCGCTTTCCTGATCCCGGCGCTCGACCTGACCATAGCAACCGTTCTTCTGGCCTTTGGTCAGTCTGCAATCGCGGCCGCCGTCTTTAATCCACCAGCGGATCGCTTCGCATGCACCTTTGCGGTCACCAGCATTGATGCGCTTATAAAACGTTGAGGGGAAACAATTACTGGGCCCGATGTTATAAGGGCAGAACGAAGCAATACCTGCTTTCTGCGGCTCGGTCAGTGGTACCTTGATATTGCGCTCCACCCACGCAAGAGCCTTATCCCGTTCGATGGCGTTCACCTGATCGCATTTCGCCTGCGTCAGCTTCATGCCCTGCACTACCGGTTTACCATCCACCATTGTGGCGCCACGGCAAATTGTCCAGATCCCGCCGCCGTCTTTGTACGCTGTGAGGCTGTTGCCCTCTTTCTCATTCAGGAACTGATCGAGGATGACCGACGCCGGAGCGCCGGCAAGCACCAGACCCAGAACAGCGGCGCTGAGTTTAGTCTTGCTGGTAGCCATTGTCCCGAGCCTCTTTGCGACGATCGTCTTTAATTTTGAAATAAAGGTTTGTCAGATAAGTCAGCAGACCAAAGAGAATACTGGCGAGAACGCCAATTGCAGCCCACTGGCTGGGACTGACTTTATCGAGGAGTTGCAAAAGCCAGTAGCCAAAACTGCCAATAGATGTGCCGTAGGAAAGTCCCGCCGCCACGTCTGAAACGTTATTCATCCTCATGCCTCACCCCCGGTGGGGAAAATCGTATCGTGGGACGAGGGTAAGCGCGCAGGTCGGTCGGAATCCCGACCATATAGAGGAGGTCGATAAGGTTGACAACAAGTGCTAAACTTCTTGGCTTTCAGAATTGACTGATTTTTATAATGTTAAAGCTATTTAGTAGATATGTTTCCGTAGGCGTGCTCAACACAGCCTTACACTGGCTGTGCTTTGGCGCTCTGCTTCATTTCTTTGGGGTTAGCCAGGCGATTGCTAATGTTCTGGCATTCTGCATTGCAGTAACGTTTAGTTTTTTCGCGAACGCGAAATGGACGTTCAAATCACGGGCTACTTCTGGGCGTTATCTCGCCTTCGTGTTATTCATGGGTATTATGGCAGGCCTGACTGGATACCTCGCTGATAGTGTTGGTGCACCTCCCATTGTTACTCTGTTAGCATTTTCCGGCTTTAGCCTGGTTGCCGGGTTCATCTACTCAAAATTCATTGTCTTTAGGGATGCGAAATGAAAATTTCTCTGGTCGTTCCGGTATTTAATGAAGAGGAAGCAATTCCAATCTTCTATAAAACCGTGCGGGAGTTTGAAGGGCTTATGCAGCATGAAGTTGAAATAGTCTTCGTAAACGACGGCAGTAAAGATGCGACAGAATCAATCATAAATGCGCTCGCTGTGGCCGACCCGCTTGTGGTTCCGCTGTCATTTACACGCAACTTCGGTAAAGAGCCTGCTCTTTTTGCAGGGCTTGATCATGCGACAGGAGACGCAATTATACCGATTGACGTCGACCTGCAAGACCCTATCGAGGTTATTCCTCACCTGATAGAGAAGTGGCAAACCGGGGCTGATATGGTCCTTGCTAAACGTTCTGACCGCTCTACTGATGGACGACTCAAACGCAAGACCGCTGAGTGGTTCTACAAGCTGCACAACAAAATCAGTAACCCGCAGATCGAGGAAAACGTTGGCGACTTCCGCCTGATGTCCCGGGATGTGGTTGAAAACATTAAGCTAATGCCAGAACGCAACCTTTTTATGAAAGGCGTTTTGAGTTGGGTTGGCGGCCGCACTGATGTTGTTGAATATGCCCGCGCAGAACGTGTTGCCGGGGATTCTAAGTTCAATGGATGGAAGCTGTGGAATCTTGCATTAGAGGGCATAACCAGTTTCTCAACCTTCCCCTTGCGCATGTGGACGTATATTGGCGTGTTCGTCGCTGGCATGGCCTTTGCCTATGGCGCATGGATGATCGTCGACACGTTAGCGTTCGGCAATCCAGTTCGCGGCTATCCATCAATGCTGGTTTCAATACTTTTCCTCGGCGGAGTTCAGTTGATAGGAATAGGAGTTCTTGGGGAATATATTGGCAGGATTTATGTTGAAGTTAAGGGAAGACCTCGATACATCATTAAGAAATAAAAATTATTTATTATAGGGTAAGGTAAATGATCAAATCAGAAAACAATATGAGCGTTAGTCTTAAGCCGATAATGATTATTTTTGGCTTAATTTTGTTATGTTATTACAATGTGTTATCTACAAACTATTATTACATTGATGACTTAGGGCGCTCCCTTGAGGGTTATTCTGAATGGTCACGCAATGGCAGACCCCTAGCTGATCTGTTTTTTTATGTGATAAGCTTTGGCGCACCGTTGCCTGATATATCTCCGCTTCCTCAAATATTAGGAATTGCGTTGTTATCATTAGGGGCATATCTGACAGGAAAGACATATTTATGGCAGTCTGAAGGGGTGAACTGGTTAAGCTTTATACTATGCCTACCACTGGCGATTAGCCCTTTTTATTTTGAGAATATGTCATACAAATATGACGCATTCACAATGTCACTTTCTGTTCTTTGTGCGATGCTTCCTTTTGTTGTTAGAATAAATGGGTCAGTAAAATTTTTAACGGCAAGTATTGCTTCAATTCTTTTATCACTGTGTTTATATCAAGCCTCTTTAAATATTTATATAATTTACACAATGCTTTATGTATTAAATAAGTTTAGAGAAGGTAAGGATTTTGATGGTTTCAAAGCTATAGGGCTATCAATTACGGGGTTGTTAATAGGTTATATTATCTATTCTTTGTTAATTTCACCTAACTTTATTGAGGGTGATTACAATTTACAACATAGCCAGATAAGTTCGTTTGAATTAAATTCCTTGAGGGATGCTATTTTTGGCAACTTCAAGGTATTCTATTATGTGCTTAGTTCTTCTATGAGCACAACAATGTTAGCCCTGACATTGGTTACCACCTGCATGGCTTTAATTGGTGCAGTTAGACTGTGTCGTGAAAAGTCAGAGTCTACAGGCATCATAAAATTATTACGCAATTCTATTATTTTAGTATCACCATTCCTAGTCTTGCTGATGATTGCTGGACCTATGCTATTGCTGAAATCAGCGGTGGTTTCCGCTAGGGTTTTCGTTGCATTCGGAGCAATACTTGTATTTTATAATATCCTTGCATGCTGGACGCTTGGCTTACGCTCCAAGATAATGTGGTCCTTATCAATCCTGTACTTTTTCTATATGCTTGGGGCAGCATTTAGTTATGGAAATGCGTTAGAAAACCAGGAGAAATACGATAACGAAGTTATTACCACAATAATTAGTGATTTGAACAGCAACAATCTTGCGAACGCTAAGCATATATCTTTTATCGGGATGCTTCCGATTTCACCAGAGGGTCGCTTAGCCATTAAAAAATATCCGTTCTTAGCTCATCTTATCCACCCAACCATTAACGGAAGATGGTCGTGGGGATTGAGGCACATTAAGCATTTTGACATGAAGCACGATTTTAACTCAGGTGAGTATCATTCAGCGTTAAAGGACAACTTGTGTGTATATACCTCGATAACAAACGGGGTGGTTTTTAATTCATATTATGACAGGGAAAGCGACAGCGTGATCTATGACTTTACAAAAAGGTCATGCAAATAATTCTTAGTGATTTATAAAAAAGGCGGCCTGCATTAGGCCGCAATTCCGTTAGAACGCTATATTATCCAAGAGGTAAGCAGATGTTGCGCTACTGCTGCTCACTCCGCCTGCAAGTGAGCGCCATCTGGTATGTTTAACGCTATGACCAGCACCACCGGCAAGCAGAACCGCGCCGCCTGTAGAGTTTCCGTACACAATAACATCTGATATTGATACGCGGTTAGAGTCGTTTTCCACTGTAACGCCATAGTTAGCCCCTCCGGACATATCAATATTTTGAAGTCTGCCGCCGCGAACCTGAATCTGGTCTCCTTTCTTGATGTAAATCCCGGCTGCCTTGGCATAACGACAACCGCAATTATCCAGAAATGCACCATCTATCCCCTCGATTCTGAATGGATATGTAAACGTACTCAGGCTGTAACTGCTAACGCTATCCACGAAGCAGTTAACAAGGTAAATATCGAATACACCGGTAAGAGCACCTGTGTTACGAATACTGAACCCTTCATAAATCGGGTTGGTCACTCTCATGTTCGTAATCCTGACATTCCTTACGATACCATCAGCCTGGATATTGCCGTCCATAACAATACGGACTCCACGGTCGCAGTCCCTGGCAATCACGTTGTCGATTACATAGCTATCGCAGTCGATATCCCCGATGAATATGGCGTCCTTGCAGTTATTGCATCGATAGTTTGTAATCTGCATTCCAGTGCTTGAGCCGCAGTCAAAGCCGTTATCAGCAAATCCATCCACCCAGCAGTTATCTACCTTAAGGCTATCCTGGCGGTTTGCACTGATACCCTGAGCATCCGTGAATGTTGGGTGAGTGCGACCGCTGCCGTAAATATGGCAATTTTGCAAAAGGTTATTCACGGCACGCGCCTTATCAGCTAAGCTCGTGTCCATTCGAATATAAATGCCCCAGTTGCATTCGGTCATAATAAGGCCGTCGAATGTGAAGTTGTTAACACCGTCGGCAATAACAGTGCAACGGTCATTAGCTATACCGGTGTTACCGCAGCGAATGAATCGGCAATTCCTTATAGCACCATAGCGGGCAAAGATACGGTTGGTATAATCGCCAGAGATTCGAATGGCAGCGCCGCCAATATATTTGAATTCACATTTCTCAATGTACCCGCCGTCCCTTGTGTTAGAGCCTTCCCAAATAATACAAGAGCCAGTAGTACCGCCACCGCCATCCCAGCTTAAACTACGATGCATGTGCCCTGCGTTTTTCATACGCATCATAGGCTGAGCACCCAAAGCTGTAAGGTACTTGAACTTAGCGTTAGTAAAGAGAGTAGGTATGGTCTGTTCTTGGAGAATAGTTCCACCTACGCCGTAGGTTAAACCCAGGCCATCACATTGATATACGCACGCTTTGAGTGCTGCGTTAATTTTTGCACTATCATCCGTGATCCCATCGCCAACGGCACCAAACATTAATGGGTTTGTTGGTTCTGCATTTAAACGCAACCATGCAGCGCCGCCTGTGGTTTTAATGATGGTGCCGTTATTATCGGTGTATGAAGACCCTGCAAGGACGGCGCGAAACTCCCCTCCTCCTTTGCGAGTTCCTGACGTGTGCTCCCTAACCGTAATACGCTGCTTGTCGAAAGATGGCTCGATTGTCCGTAGCGTTGCAATGTCTGGGCACTCCCCGATGTACTTTTCGCCATCGGGTTTAGCCAGTTCTATCATTACATCAGATGCCGACCCGGAAGCAGGTAGAACAACGATCGGCTGCCCTTCCGCGTTAAACGCCAGAAGCTTGTTTGCGCGCTGATCAACAGGAGGCAGAATGGAGACTGAAGACTCAGGAACACGCAGCGTACGCACCAGGCTGACATTATCGACATAGTTCTTTGTCGCCGCGTCCTGCGCATTTACCGGGTCGCCAAGATTGGCAATCCGGTATCCTTCTGCGTTGAACGGACCACCAAATAGCGGACGGCGCAGCGCAAGACCGAGATATATAAAGGCACGCTGTATTGCCATCCAGAGGCGGTCGAAATCCTTATTCACTGTGTCTGCCAGCAGATCGCCGTTGTCCTGGTAATCCGTTAACCGATAGGTAGGAACAACGCGTTCCAGCATGACCACTGCGCCACTTGCAGGTGGGGTAACGAAAACCACGTCACCCCCGCCGACGTTACCGACACCTGATACGGAATAGCCGCTGGTAACGACGGTACCGTTGATTGATACCTGAATATCACCGGCGTTGATGATATAGAACTCAAAGGGAAAAACAGTCGTCAGACCGTTGGCGTTATAAATAATATAGGGAGTCTGGTTGGGTACCGACATGATGCGAAACCTCTGGCAGGTTAGTAATCGACGTCGACCAGATGATCTCCGTCACTTAACTGCCAATCTTCGCGCGCATGTCCGGTCGGAATCCCGACTACTTTTCCGATGCGTACAGGGGTCTGACTTATCGCGCCGGCGCCAGAGTCGATAAAGTCGTCCGGCTGGTTGGTCAGCGCCGGGTTGAAGTCGCGCATCTGGTCGTATACCGGGCCGTCGAGCACATCGGTATGTGCCCACAGGAACCGAGACGACAGCGGTGCTTCAAATGCATCGAGGATGCGTTTCTGCTTGTTAGTGATGCTGAATTCTTCGCGCACGCCGCACCCGGTACCCTTGAGCGCCTGACGCAGCAATTTACCCGCGAAGCTGCCCGGACCGTTGACTTCGACACATACCACCGGGATCTGATATTTGAGTACCAGCTCTTTAATCTGCGCCACCTGCCCGCCTGTTATTTTGTCGTTGTCATCGAATTCCGCCAGCTCTCCGGTAAGTTCCTGGCAAATGTGCCAGTACAGGTGTCCACGCGCATCGGTAAGCATCAGAGAGAACGCCGAAGCATCAGCCTTAACTTTACCTGTGGCCACATCCCACCAGGCGACAGCGCCAACGATTTGCACGTTACCCAGCCAGAGCGAGGCCGTACGGTTCGCATAGCGGATCTGCGGATGGATGTTGTACTCACGGATACGGTCAGGATCGAGACGAACGTCGCCAACGGGTTTACTGTGCAGCTGATACTGGCTATCCCACTCGTTAATCGTGCGCGTTTCTTTGCGACGATTCTCCATTTCCTCCCGGGTGAATCGCTCAGGCCAGGCGCAATCTGCATAAAAATCGATAACAGTATCCGGCGCCGATGCAAACTCAACGCCGCCGGCCGTAATTTTATAATCGACATCCTCGACCAAGAGCCGCGCCGCTTTATGGATGCCCGCGAAAACGTACTCTGGCCTGAAAGATAATTCGTAGCGCAGCTGGGTGGCGTCTTTCGCCTCAACACGTTTTTCTTTCTCAAATAGCCGGATGGTCAGGCAGTCAGCACCCATAGACTCCACCTCGTCATAAAGGCTGTCATGCGTATGGGGCGTACCTATATAGAGTTTGCGGCCCCCCGGGATAAGGATGTGAGTCTGCTCGCCAAGGCGATAGCGCAGTTTTTCGCGCGCCTCAGGCGTCTGGATATTACGGGGTACCTCTACATCATCGTTCTGGCATTCGTTGGCACGGGCGGAGGTAACGTTAGACAGGATCCCTTTGGCATACATACTGCCGTTACGTAAATCCAGCGCGCCATTGACCCACCACTGTTCAACCGTCCCCTGACCGTCCGGCAGCATGCCTTTGGTAAGCGGATGGTTACGCAGAACGTTCTGTGTATCGCGGCTGGTTTTATACGCGGTGCCGTCAGATTCAGACTGATGCAGAATACGGTACTGACGGTCGCAGTAATACCGCCAGGCATTATAGACCGCAAGGATCGTTGATTTACCGAAACCACGGAAACAGCGAAGCACCGCGAGGTTTCCGCGATGCTCCAGCCAGTGGCAGGCCTGATAGTGGCAGTCCGGAACGTCCCAGTTCATTCGCTCCGCCCACATTAAAAAGAAGGCGAGGAACGAAATCATTTTTTCCCTTTCTGCAGGCGCTCAATAATCGCGGCCGCCTCTCGCTCAGCTTTTGAAACCTGCTGGCCCAGCGCAAAAGCTTCATCATCATCCTGACCAGGGTTATCAGAGGGTGTCCCCCCCCGCGTCTGCATGCCGATAAGGGAGTGGACCTTAATCAGCAGCGTCAACGACGCAGCTGCGTTTTTCTTATCCCAGTAGCGGTCGCCGCGTTCGTCTTTGGTCAGCTCGCTCGGTTTCTTGCCCGCCCCCGGCCAGTTATCCGGATCGGCTTCTTCGAGCACCACATCGGTAAGTTTATCGCTGAGCGCGGTAAGGCGTGTTTTGTAATCCTGATGCATAAAAAAGCCCCGTAGTGAATACAGGGCTATGATGGCGCGGGTTTAAGGTCGGAATCCCGACCGATTACCGCATGCCAGGGTCAACCTGATTTATAAGCGGCGCTATCCAGAAAAGATTATTACCAGGCAGCAGCGTACGCACGTTGTGCAGCACCCGATCACCGGCATCGCCATTAAGCACGCCAGCGGTAACATCAGTAATGGTATCGAGCAGGCCGAACGTTGGGCCAAGCGCGGAACCAATAAAGCCGCGGCTGGCATAACGTGACTGTGTTCCGGTACCGAGCAATGCACCCAGCCCCACCATCCCGCCGGATGCCTTTTCCGCCATATTATTATATTCCATCAAGGGGCCAAGAATACCGGATCGGTCAATACCCTCAATGACCAGTTTCTGAGGCGACCAGTCAACCTCTTTACCATTCGCGGACTGTTTAAGAGCGTACGTCAGTGCGCCGAGGCCAATCTGAAAAGCGGTACCATAATAAAACTGCCCGGTTCCCTCCTGCAGGCCGCCCAGAGTGGCGCGGTTATAGGATGCGGTAGCGAAGGATTTAAACTGGAAGATGGTTTTACCCAGAGGTGTGCTCGCCCACAGCGGAGTATCGCCGATGCCTGGAGTGATAACGGTATTGTTAACGTCTTTGAGCACCGCCGACTGGAAGACACCAGCAACGTGCTGATCGTCCCATTTTTCAAAATTACCGATGTGCCAGCCGTTGATTACCTCACCGTGTTTTTCGAACTCGCTGCGGATACGCGCGGCCATATTATCGTTAATGCCGAGCTTAGCCAGGCGGCGGCCAGCGAACGCGCCGGAAAGAATACCGTCGGACGTGATCATGCCATTTACCGATTTGTTCATATCATCGAAGTGCCCCATCAGTGTTAGCTTGCCGAATGCATCGGTGACGCGCTCCATTCCCGCTTCTACTGCCGTAGTGCGGGCAGAGCTGTCCACAAGGTCACCCATCGTACGCGCACGGGTATGCAGGATGGTTTCCAGCCCGACGGCCATTTTTAACTGTTCGGCACGGCTGGCCTTGAATGCCGGTGACCGCGTGATCAGCGCAGAGTAACCACGCATGGTATTACCAAAGCCATTAACCATCACACCGCGCGCGAGATCAGGAATAGCGGAAACCGTCATACCACCCAGTTTGGTGACGAAGTTAGCGCTGCGCAGAAATGCACCGGCACGTACGAAAAATGATGATGGATCATCCGGCATGCCATAGGTTCCCGCCAGACGATCACGCAGCGCTGTGATGTCGCGGATATCGTTATCGCGGGCTTTCGCCAGTTTCGCCTGGTCTTTGGGATTCTGGCGCATCAGCGCATCGTATTCGTCCTGAATATCCTTGAGCTGCTTTTCCAGCGATTTGTTACCGAATGCGCGCGTCAGCTCCACCTCTGCCGACGCCTCGCGGATGTGACGCTGCAGCACATAATTGGCGTCGCTCTCCAGATAATCTTTCATCAGGCGATCGGGAACGCTGAGCGTACGCGACCGGGTGCTGCCTGCCGCTTTCACCATAAAGACGTTTGCGAAATCCTGCGGGATTTTTGCGCCGACGATTTTATTGATCGTGGCGTCAGCAGTAATTTCAGCCTCTTCGCGGGACATGGTTTTCTCACCGCGCGACCACCAGTCGACCAGCATGTCGCGAAATTTATCGCGCTCGTTAACGATCTTGCCGACTTTGTAGACGCGCGGGAAATAACTCTCCTGCCCGATGGCTTTTAGCTCCTCGTCAGGTGGCAGCAGGCCAAGCTTTTGCTGCGCCACTTTCACCCGGTTAACAACGGTGCGCATTGCCTGCGCCGCTTCCTGCACCACCGGGTTAGCATGCACATCGCCGCTGCGCATAGCGTTACCAACTTCCTCGCGGAACTGGGAGAAACTAAGATCACCACCAGCAGCTTTATACTGGCTGTACGCCTGTTTATTCGTCACCACAACGGCGGCCTCTTCACGACGCCACCCACGAACACGGGTTTCTGCCGCGATGGGTGTCTCAATGCCGCGGGAATTGCCCTGCAGTGTGTAGTTATTTTCTGCCAGTTCCAGCGCCGTTCGGCGGGAGGTTTTCGACGGTGACTCCATCAGGCGGGTAAACGGTGTCAGATAGCTGCCTGCCTTACGTGCCAGCTTACCAACCGGTCCGCCAGCTGCGGGGGTGAGATCCTCGAGCGTTGCCTCACTGATTCGCGCCGCGCCGACGCTGCCACCTTCGGGAAGGGAAGCTGCTGCAGTGTCCGTCGCTGACGTAATGCTCATGTTATCGAGCGCGTCAGCCACTTCACGCGTGGCCGCAGTGCGGACAGATGGCGAAAGCGCAGCACCGGCGGCCGCAAATACACCACTCATCAGCGCACCGGCGGCGACGTGGGAAGCGCTTTCCCCCCACGTACGGGTAATCTGCTGGTTATTCAGCGCAACCTCGCTTGCTGCGGTTGCAGCTGCACCGATTGCAGCCTGTGACGCAATGCGGGCCACTGTACCGCCCTGAGCACCAGGAATGAACATCGAAGCGACGGTGACAGGGTCAACAACCCCGGCAGCAATACTGGCAAGAACGCCCTCCCCGCCAGCCTCGGAAAGTACCCGACGGTCTTCGTTTTCGTCGTCGATCTGCTGTTTCAGCCAGGCAGTTTCTTCCGGCGAGCGGGAGTCAGCAAAAGCGGATCCCCATTGTTCATAACCATGCAGCTCGTTTTTATCAGCATAAGGGTTATACCCGTCTACGGGTTCGAACTGCTTCGCGGGGCGGAACATCTGACCCAGCAGATTATTCTGGCGAAATGCTGCACCCCACACAGACGGCTCATCCTGCTGAGGTGCTGGGTTGGTACCTTCAGGCAGGGGGACATCAAACCCGGAGGGTGCCGCCAGGACGTTACCCGCCGGAGTGAATCCGTTATTCAGTTCTTCAGGAGTGGCGTATACCGGCATTATTCAGTGCTCCACGAAAAGTAATTTTTAACCCTGTCCATACGCTCGTTGTGCAGGCGCTTATATTGTTCGTCGAGCGCACGGTGTTTATCTTTGAACCCGCGAATGTCCTGACCGCGCTGCAGCTCATTACGATCGTGTTCTTCACGCTCTTCCTGCATTTTTTTGTAGGGCGCCCACTCTTCCAGTGACGGTTTCCAGCGCATCGGCCTGCCGTACGAATCGTAGAACGGCTGTACCGCTTCAATACCATCCTTATCTTTTGTCCGCACCATGATGGCGTAATCGCCATTGCGGGCCGTCAGTACATCAGGAGTTATCTCCAGCTCTCCGCCAATACGCGATTCCGGCGTTTTGCTGGTAACAGGTGCAACGCTACCGGAAGTAATACCAAGCTGCGTCGGGCTGGTGGTGATCTCG
The DNA here is from genome assembly GCF_000534515.1 of Enterobacter sp. MGH 37. Lineage (NCBI taxonomy): Bacteria > Pseudomonadati > Pseudomonadota > Gammaproteobacteria > Enterobacterales > Enterobacteriaceae > Enterobacter > Enterobacter sp. MGH 37. The sequence goes on along the minus strand of NZ_KI973208.1, from coordinate 24,312 downwards.
CCCTTGCGCTCACCATACATCAGGCTCTCTTTTTCTTCTTTCCACTGTGCCGCCTGCCAGCCTGACGGACCGTAGTTATAGAGTGCCTCTGGCGCGTATTTCATAAGTTTGGCGTTGCCGTTAACCTCGCTGATACTCCATATGCGGGCGATCTGCTGGTTGGTCATTTTTTTGGCCGCATCCGCATTACCACCGGTGGTGCGGTAATTGATGTCGTACAGCGACTGGTAATCGTTGCGGAAACGTGCGGCCTCCGGCGTCTGATCGTCGGCAGATGGATTTCCCCAGCTAAAGAAGCCCGACATGCTGCTCACAGCGGAATCCATCGCTTTGCTGCGGTCTTTTTTATACTCCTTGGTGCTCTGGGTTGAGGCCAGTTGCGCTTTGAGCGCATCGGTCTGGTTGTAGGTCAGATTCTGCGCCTGCTCGATAGCGGTTTCGGACGCCATACCAGAATCGGTAAGCTGTTTAACGGTGAGATAAAATCCCTGCATATCCTTTGGCATGTCGCCAACAGACGCGGGATCCGTGTCATAGAGACGATTAAATAACTCAGCCCCCTGACGGACCGCCTCAGGACTGCGTGCGCGTGATATCGCCGATAACTGGGTGGTTACCTGCGAAGGAATGATCCCGGTCTGGGCCACCTGCTGCACAATCCCGTCATGGGTAGTGGCGTCGTTAATCCGGAAGTTTTGCGCCGTTGGCGTGGCGTCGGCGGCTTTTTGCATGGATTTATTGGTAGGGTCGAGTTTCTCGCCCATAGACAGCGCTTCGTTAAAACGACGGGTATCACGCTGCGCCTGTATCGCTTCATTGCTTTTCTGAACCAGCGCGCCGAGCTTGCCATACGCATCGAGCTTGAGCGCATAATCAGGGTCATTTGCCTGAGGCTTTAACTTTGCGATTTCTGCCTGCTGCTGTTCCGGGGATACGTACTGTATCGCCTGGAAGGTTTTGGCGTTGTTGATCGCGATATCGAGCTGCTTAACTGCCTTTGCCCCTTGTTCACCGTACGCAAACATAATTGATGCCTTATCGGGCATCGCGTCAGGCACTTCCCCGTTGTACAGCTGCGCCATCGTATTATTCAGGATGGGGTCGATTTGCTCGCGCAGGGTTGTACGCTGCTCACGGATTTTCGACTCAGCGATGTTATCGATTTTGTTAACCGACACAGGATCGAGACCGGTTTTATTTTTACGGTACCGGGCCAGCCACCCGCGGGTTTCCGCAGGTAGCTGCCGAATAAAATCAGCCTCAGAAATTTCGCCCTTGCGCGGGTCTCCGGTTTTCGCGATCAGCTTGTCAACGTTTCCCATACCCCAGTTATATGCAGCACCCGCCAGCGTTTCAGAGCCATATTTACCGTACAGCTGATTTGCGTAATCGCTCGCCAGCAGGGCATTTTGTTCTTCATCTGCCGGGTTGTATTCAACTCCGCGCTTCGCCGCCAGCTCTTTGCCCGTGTCCGGCATAAGCTGGTATTTACCCTGCGCACCGGCTGGAGAGGTTATAACGCTGCCGTCAGCATTAAAATGCTTACCGCCGGATTCAACAATCCCGATGGCGCGCATATCCAGCGCACCGGTATCTTTCACGGGAAAATCGCCATTTAACCAGCCCTGAGGATTGGTTACCGCATAGTTCTGGGCTCGCTGCTCCATAGCGCGTAAGTTGGCCTCAGAAACAGCCTGGTCAATTTGTTCCTGCGACCAGCCTTGTGCCTGGCCATACAATGAAATGGAGTGCTGACGTGCACCGCGAATCAACGCAGCAGCCTGCGGATCGTCAAATGCCCCCGCTTCCTGCTCAACGGAAGATTTCACCGTCGCATCGAGCTGCTGGCGCTGGGCCTGCTCGGTTTGAGTACGCTCAAAGCTGTTGTAGGTGCTGGCTCGACGGATCTGGCCCGCTTTCCATTGCGCATCGAAATACTGTAACTGGCTCTGCGGTACGCGTTTGCGGGCTTCTTCGTAGTCGGAGGAGTCCAGCTTGTCCATGTCCAGACCAACGCCAGAGGACTTAAACCCCTGCCGGGTTACCAGCGCGCCGGTCTCCGGGTTCTCCCAGCGGTCGCTGGATTTCGCATCGAGATCGGTAAGTATCGCCTGGGTAGCGGCCACGTCAGCTTTATCCTGCGTACGCTGCAAATCGTCTACAGTCTGGCCCAGAGCAGCCCCCAGCCCGGCTACAGCATTACCTATCTGACCAACATTACTGACCCCGACCCGGGTTGGATTAGCCTGCGGCGTAACGTTGCCAAAATTACCCGTTGGAATTCTCACGGTTATTTACTCCCTGCTTTTTTCCAGCCGTTGTACGCTGTGCCACCCGCGCTCAGCAGTGAGCTGCCCGCGCTGATGTAGCCAGATGTTGAAGCATTACGGCCGCTGATGCGGTCAGCCGACGCCTGCGCATTGAGCCGTGCGCTCTGGTTCGCACCGTTCAGAATGGTTTGATACGCATCCTGCTCAGCATCACCGGTAATACCCGACGTGATGCGCAATGCCGTACCTTCACCAGTTTCCACACCCGACGCTGCCAGTGCTGCATTTGCCTGTGCTGCCTGTGCCCTGCCCGCCTTACGGATGCGATCAGCTTCTACGCGTGCAGCTGCCTGCGCAGCTTCTGCGTCTGCTTCCGCCTGCGCCGCCTGATAGTTGGACATTTTCTTTTGCTGCTGCCCGCTATAAACCGCACCACCCGCCGCAAGAACGGATGCGCCAATTGCCGCCACCTCTAACCCGGTACACATCGTTACACCTCTTTGGAATAAAGCAGACCGGTACGGGACAGGCCGAGACGTGAATACAAATCACCGGTGCGCTCTTCGTGTACACCCGTGGTGATACCCATATTTATGATCGCGGCGCCATGCTCTTCCGCCCATGTGATAAATGCTTTCGCGAGACGCGGGCCAGCAGTGCCGCCGCGATGTTCCTGCGCGATAAACAGCCCATACTCAAAAGCCATTAACTGGCGGCTGAACCACTGCTCAGCAATCCCCCCGGCCAGCCAGCCGATTACCGTACCGTCTTTTTCTGCCACCAGCAGGCAGCCGGCAGGTGATGAAATTAGAGTGCGGGCGAGCTCTGCGCATTTTTCTTCATCAAAAGGCGAATTCTGCGAATAGCGGGACTCGATATACATCCTCGCGCCCAGCTCGATCAGCGCCGGGATGTCCCCGGCCGTTGCGTTACGTACCATGTCAGCCCCCGTTACTGGTGAACGTGAAAATAATTGCGAGAAGGTGGAATGGCAGCGGCTGGCGCTGCTGAATAAGCAGAGTGTCTTCCCCCCGCTCCCAGCCGAGTTTTCCCCAGTAGTGATCGCCGGTGAAAAGTGGTGCTGGCTGGTTGAGGATTTTTGGACCGAACCGGCGGAACGGAATGACCTGGCCGTTGCACTCCGCGCCAGTCGTTTCGAGAAAACGCATAGTCACTTCGCTGGTGCGCTTCTTCGCGTTCTGCGTTGTACCCTCAGTGGTCTGAACCTCTGGCGAAAGCGTTTCGATCGTACTTTCGAAGTGCAGGCCGATCTCCACGCTTTTCGCCGGGCGGGACAGTGTGATTTGACCAGAGGAAACTGTGTGCTGCGGCATAACAGCGCCATCGGCCACCACATCAACCGTCTGCCCCTCAAGGTGAGCAAGACCGGACCACGTGGCAGAACCGGCGCTACTGGTGCCGGTCACCGCAGCATCGGTATAAAGATTGCTGTCGAATACCTCGACATAACGAACGCTCTGGCCATTTATCTCACGGCGAACAATCGCGTAGACCACATCGTCAGTATCTGACGGGATGGTAGCCACCGACTCAAACGCACCGTCAGTGACCTGACGTGACCAGGCAATAACATCCTGAGCGCGATCGATAGCCATCGTGACCGCAACGCCATCCGCCCTGACCATCCAGATAAACGCATCCGGCTGTTGCTGGTATGCCATATCCAGTACGCCGCCAGAGGTGATGTGCTCTGCCAGCACCGTCATATCGTTGGCGGAATAGGAAACAAAGCTGTCGGGGTCGTACGCTACCGCATAGAGCTTGCGGCCAGCACGCTGGACGAACATGATTTCGGTACCAACTCGCACCGGGCGGATCCCGTTACAGCCGTATGGACTCGGATTTTTCACCGAAATATTGGTCGGTGTAATGGCCGCATCGTTGCCGGAGGTGATCGTAAACTCACCACCGTAGGTAAGCGCTATCAGGGTATTCATCTGCGCCAGATGCACAATCGGGTTGAGCTGGTCAGAAGACAGCGTGAAGCTGATCGCGTCATCATCTTCAGTGCCTATCTCGAAGGACAAATAAACGCCCGTTTCACTCCACCAGATTGTTTGCGGGTACTTCGGCGAACCCGCCAGTACAAGGCGTTGCTGGTAGAGCGTGACCGCACCAGGATAGCCAAACGTATCTGTCCAGACCGTGTCCTCCCGCGTCCACGAACCCGGTGATGCTGCCTGCGTTGCCGTCAAATCGCTGCGGATGGTACCGACGGCAATCTGCGCACTGGTGATGCTCTTTATCAGCACCAAACCGTCATTAAGGCGAACGTAAGAACCCACATCCTGAGCAACCCAGCCAGTACCGGTGAATGGTGGGCTTGGGTTATCACCCGGATCCGCATCGCTCAGGGTCAGCGTAATTTCCGAGCCAACAAACTCTTTGACGGACGGTTTACACCATTTCTGCGGGGTATCGCGTACCTCGTCGAACGGCTCAACAATGAACGGAGCGGGCTCAAGCACCCAGTCGGTTTGACCGCGGCGCTGGAGGCGATGAGGTTTTACTGACTGATGAACCAGAAACATGGTGTCAGCGCCCTGGACATAATTCACGGAGGGCAGCATATCGGCGGTGTAAGGGCTGGCGATTTCATACGGCGTATTGTCTTCGTTGACCAGCTGCTTACCATTCTGAAAAATGCGCATATAGCCGTCGCCGAATTCCAGCATGTACGCCTGCGACCGGTTAAACACGTAGGGAATGAGTCGAGATTTTTTATCGCCGTGTTTGGTCGCCGCCGCAAAGCGTGTACCAGGTCTGCGGACAACGCCGCCCTGCACGACCACAACAGCGTTTTCGATAATCTTCGCGCCGTTGGCATAACGGGCGATATCAACGCGCCCCATGAGACGCGGGGACACTTCACCAGCGGTAAAATTGGTTTTGATGAGGTTCGCGCGCATGTCAGAACCTCGACTCATAAGTTGGGTAGCCGCCAAGCTCTTCCGGCGGGTCTTCCTGACCATCAACGGCTTTAGCCTGCTTAAGCAGGAATGCTGCCTCCTGCGTCAGACTGTCACGCAGACTGGCGGACCCGGTTACCGCATATGCCAGTTTGGACTGCATCATCATTTCAGCCACATCCACCAGCGCGGCGTCCCAGGTGGACTCGTCCTCGTTACGGAATATATAACGCAGGCGAATCACATCGACATTTGCCAGCAGTCGGCTGACCTCGATCCGGTAATCAATATCATCATGCGGTTCGCCGACCGACAGAACGCGGATCAGGTCGCCGGGTAGAGAAAACTGATAACCATACCCGAAGACAGGCGCAGCGCTGACAGGCGAGAGCACAACGCGTTTTATGGCGCAGTTCCACGGGTGGGCGCGGAGTAATTTATTACGGACAGTGGGGTAAAGGTTGGCGCAAAGACGGGCATGATCCGTGTCTTCGTCGAAATCATTTATCGGGTGAGCACCCAGCGCCAGAAGTGCGTTTGAGCAGATAGAGACACTCGAAGTCATGGCAGAACCTCAGATGAAAAAAGGCCGGGGGTGTACCCCGGCAAACACACCAGCGACTTAAACAACAAAATCGATGGCGACGACTTTTTTCTCGTTGGCGCGGCCAGCACCGTAAGACGCATCAACAGAGATCTGAATGGTGTTGTTTTTATCGCGACGTGGACCGATATCGACGTTGTACTCAGCGCCGGTACCGAAATGCACAGCGGATTTACACCACGCAGCGGCGGTTTTGGTGGTTACGGCCGGATCGCCTGCGGTCGCAGAATCCAGTTTTTCGTAAGCCAGCCAGTTGAAGCCGAGCCATTTGGAGGACACAGCGCCTTCCTGCAGCATTTTCACCGCCATGAAATCGGCAGAGGTCAGCGTGGTATCGCTGAGGATCTGCGTCAGCATGTCGGCGTTGTACGTCATGTACAGTTCTTCCCCGTTTTGCTCGTCACACTCGTTACGGCGGAACATCGCTTTAGCGGCGATCAGCTTGGCTTTGGTCATACCTGTGCCACCAGCAACGATTTTTTGTGCAGCTGGCAGCGCCACCGGCGCATATGCCCCGCCGCTGGACGTTTTACGCAATACGGGGTCGAGCATCGCGCGATAAATAACGTCGTCTTTTTTACGATTGGACGCTGCCAGGGTGAGCTGCAGATACGGACCCTGAGGGTCGGCCAGCAGTTTACGCAGGTCACGTTTTTCAACAGGTACGAATGCCGCATAGTCAGCCATCAGCGCATTACGTGTACCTGCTTCCGGTAAATCCCAGACGGTGTCACCGAAACGTGTGGTGATCTCCTGCATCTCGATTTCACCCATATCGTTAATGGTGAACGATTCGCCTGTGATCATCCCACGGTCGTTTACCGCTGCCTGCAGGCGGGAATCCTTCTGCTGCGCGGCGATTTCGAAAGAATCATGAAACTGCGTGATAAACGCAGCGGTGATCATGTTCTTGTTGGCATCAAATCCCATAACAATCACTCCAGAAAATATCGCCTGCTGGGTTGTCGGTTGCCCGGCCCGATTAACACAATGCGCGTGGCGCTTACGCACTGCGGGAAAATTCAGTTATCCGGCGTCCCCGCCGGGCTGGTTGTGGGGAGATTGTTAGCGAGGTGTACGGTCGGAATCCCGACCAAATGAAAAAGCCAGCGGGTTAGGCTGGCTTTTGATGCTGAAATTGTGACATGTCACGCTACGGTTTGATCGCCGTAACGCTTCTGGTAATACGCTTTGACCGTCGCGGATACGCGTTCGTGGTCGGCGTGTTTCGGGTCCATGTACGCTGGGGATTTCATCAGATCGCGAATGGTCTGCTGCTCTTCGAGGTTCACATCACCACCCGCCGGCGCATCTTCCTGCATTTCCGCGCCGACTTTTGCCAGCATGCGGATAACCATTGGGTTATTGCCGATCTCGTCGATGCGGCCTTTGTCGGCATCATCAGCCAACGAATTAAACGCGCGGAAAGCCAGACCGATGTTCTGCTTAAACTCTGCGTCAGTCTTCCACACCTCGCGCAGCTGCGTGGTGGCAGACTGTGAATCCAGCTCAGCGGCACCGCCCACCAGCTCAGGAGCACGCTGTGCGTATTCACCCAGGATGAAACTCATCTGATCGTTGGTGATGCCTTTGGCGTGCGCGGTTTTCATGAAGCTCTGCATACGTGGATCGGCTTTGAATTCTTCCCAGTTGAACCCGTCTACCTTCACGTCAGGAGCGTACTCATCCGCAGTTTTCGGCGGTGCGTCGCCGCTGCCCATGCGTTTTTCAAGGTGAGTGTAATTTTCCGCCAGTTTGCGGGCAGAGCTTTCAATACTGAGTTTTCCGTCTTCGCCCATAACGCGGAATTTCTCAGGTAGCCAGTCATTAGCACCCGGTTCGCCCGCGCCTGTGCTGAGCAGAGAATTACCAGAAGGTTCGCCAGCACCAGGATTATTGCCGCCATCTTCACCACCTCCGTTACCGCCGCCTGGCTGTTCTGCGCCCTGCTCAGCGTTCATGAATAAGTGTTTAAGCTTCCACATCGTCTTCTACTCCATCGGCCTTGTTGATTTCGCGCAGGATGTAATCCAGTACGGATCGCTGTCCTGCCCTGTAACACGTTTCGCGGTCGCCCTCGGTACCGCCGGGGACGTACGCCGCACGCCCGAAGCGGCGCGTTAATTCTTCCAGCACCTGAGAACCGCCAGGCATCTCTTCGAAAATGCGCTTAAAGTCCTGAGGCGTAGCCTGTTTTATTCTCATTGGTTACCTGCCAGTCGTTGCCCTATTGCCGCGCCCGCGGTCTGCCCTGCGGCGCCAGCCGCCTCAGTTCCCGCCTGCATCATGAGTTGCTGCTGTGCGGCCTGCTGCTGTGCTTTCTGGCGCTGGACACGGAGATCTGCCACAGCATCGGATGAGCGAATAACCTTCGCCGGGACGCCGAGAGCCTCAGCCACAACACGTGTGGCTTCGTCGGTATCGATGAGGTCAACAACGTCCTGGCTGATGCCTGCGAGGTTCGCCACGTTAGCGCCGAGCCGCTCGATTGCCGTTACGTCTTCCAGCTTCTGGGCGCGTGCCAGCGGTGAGATGTAGCGCACGTTGAAATTGGCGTTCTGCAGGCTCTCAGGCGGCGGGGAGAAGACACCAGCACGGAAAGCTATGCCAAAGCAGCGCACCACCAGCAGCTGGAGATATTCAGCCTGGAACCGGCCATACACCGGACCAAGCAACTGGCGAATCAGCGCGACACGCACGTGCACTTCGGTGGCGGTCATGGCTGGCCCGTCCTGCGGCTGCAACTGGTCGGCCATCATGATTTTGCGGATTGACGCCTGCAGGCGTTCTTCGGCGGTGAATGCAACGCTGAAATCTGAACCGGTTAGTAACGGTTTCATGCTGTCGGTGCTGTTCGCCACGATGATGCGGCGCGGGCCGACCTTGACCGTACGCGGGTTGAGTACGCCGTCATCTTCGGCAATCCACATGCCGGAGATAGCCAGATCCTGCGCGGCTTTCTCCATGCGTTTGGTTTCGTTCAGCTCTTTACAGTCCGGCAGCGCGTCGTACACCGGGCCGATGCCGTAGGAGCCGCCGGGGATTTTCATCCAGCGTGGAACGCAGCAAGGGAATTCGTGATAGCCGGATTCGCGCACAATCTGCTTGTTGCTCACGTCGACGTTGTACGATGCAAAGCGCATGTTTTTCGCCAGGCGGGCATCGACCATGTAGGTTTCGCGCGGGAAAATGCAGTGCAGGAAATCGCATTTGTTGTCGGGCTTTTTCTTCGCCGCGTCGCGGATCTTCTCGCTGACCTTGTCCGCGCCAAATTCTTTGATGGCCTGCTCTGCGGTCAACTGGTAGCGGCGGTATATCGTGTCCACGATGCCATCTTTGCGGGTGGACGTGACATAGCACTGCGCCAGCGGCCACTGCTGGAAGGTGTAGCCGCCCTCTTCGCGGTCCTCGTCGATGTACAGGACGAACCAGCCAGCGCACACCACGTCGAGGTTCGCCTCGTACCCTTCTGCGTCGAAGTTCGCCGCGTGAATATTTTCCCAGACCAGCGTGGCGCACTCAGACAGCCAGGCTTTGGCGTCGTCCGGCAGCGATTCGCTGTCGAGGTTCAGCCACTGCGCGTTTGCCGGGGTCATGCCGGACATGAGCGCAGAGGCCAGCATGCGGGCGCTGTCGGTGGCGGTGCCGTCCAGTAGCTTCGCCACCTTGTGTTTTGCGCTCTGAGCGTCGAGCACTTCGTCAGAGAATCCCGCGCCGCGCAGCGGATAGGTGTAGTCATAACACTCGCGCCAGACGCTTTCATGCTGCTGGCGGTTGGCTTTCAGCGTGTCGGAACGCTTAATCAGCTTAACGGCGAGTTCATCCATCAGTTACGCCCCCAGAGTGTTTTTCTGTTGCGCTGCCTGCGCGCCAGAGGACAGCAGAGAGCTGCCAGAATCAGCCGCACCCTCAGCACCACTGGCGAGAAGGGACGAGCCTTTCTTGCGCTTCTTGCGCGCTGCAGCATCTGCGTTTGCCGCTTTTGCCGCTGCGTCGGCAGCCGCATCCGCTTCGGCCTGCGGGTCGGTCTGTACGACCTTAGGTGCTCCACCTCCACACATAGCGATCCCCTCTTAGCCCGGAACGTGCCAGCCATGCTCAGTCAGAACGGGCTTACCCGTAACTGGCTGGCGTTTACCCTCGTCGTTCGTCACGTAGCCCAGCGGCGCGGCAGGCTCCGCCGTGGTGGCTTTTTTGACGAGCTGGAGGAATTCGATATTGTCGGTAAGCTGCTGGTCAGCCATGTCGGTGAAGGCCAGCTCTTCAAAGCGGGCGATAATGGCCGCGCCCTGCTCGTTGATGGTACCCAGCAGAGTATTGCGCTCATCGAGTGCTGCATCGTCCAGCAGACTGGCAACGCGCTGCTGGATAACGCCCTGGTCTGCGCGCTGGCCCTCAGCGTTAAGCGTCTGGATCTCAGTCGCGGTAAGGCGGTTCTCTGCTTCCGTCTGCTGCTCAGTGCCGGTTTCAGGCTCCTGCCCTGGTACTTCGACGGTTTTCTTTGGTCGGCCCATTGTGTTGGCTCCTGTGATGATTGAGCCGTAAGTGTGAAACGGGGTCGCGGTCGGGATCCCGACCAAATGGAAGATTTGTTAAAAACAGGGCCGATTTAACATAATGCACGTTGCGCGCACCAGCGAAATGGCACTCGTTAACGATTTAGCGTGAAGGGTCTATTTGTTGCGGTTTACTGGCTGGAAAGAGGGAAAATGGACTGCATAAATCGTGCATAAAACAGGGCGGTTTTTGCATAGCGTTTTTAACCGGTAAACGCCCTGCTTTTGCATGTTTTCATGGTGTCAGACGCTTCGATCGCCAGGCGTAAACAAAACGCCGTGATGTGACCTGCGCTGGCAGTTCGGAGCGTGGGCGCTGCGTGACGTAGCACCAGAAGTCTATCAGCGCTTCGCCTGTGTGATGGTTCGGCGCTGCGCCCTGCTTCCAGCCGATGATAGCAGACTTCGACACGTCGAGCTCTCTGGCTATCTCCTGCAGGGGGATACCGCTGCGTGTGATGTCGTTAATCACCCGGAACCAGTCCGTTTTGAACGTTGCGACAACTGGCATAGGTCACCCCACAAAACGCGCGCACGCGCGAGCATAGAGAGCGATTTTATTGAGCTTCTGGCGCTCGTTAATCGCCGTGGTGGAATCAAATCGTGTTTGCATATCGCTACCCGCAATAAATTACATGTTCGACGTGTAACCACCTGTAACCACTGTAACCGCCATCTTCTTAACCTTTCCCAGAACGACTTATATATATATATGGGGTTTTTAGAAAATAGGTGGTTACAGTGGTTACAGTGGTTACAACCTTTTAAATTCAATTAGTTAAAACGTAACCACCTACGCTATTAGGTGGTTGCAGGTGGTTACGCCGATACCCAAACTCGCTGCACTTTGCCGTTAACACGCCTCAAAACTCGCGAATAACCGCAATTTTGCAAAACATTGCTAATTCGCATTTCTTCACGTTTTCCGATGTGACTTGGATTTAAGCCAATCGCATCGCGCAGAACGTCGCTAGCGCGTAAAAATTCGCAATTTCGCGGAATGTCGTTAGTCATAAGGTCGGGCGTGTCTAGCCATTTCTCTACCGTCTCGAGCCACGCGTCCTTAATGGTGTACTGCTCGTGGACACTCGCACCGAGCCGCTCAGCATCGCGGAACTGGATGCCGCCGAGGCGCTTAAACGTCTCGCGGGCCTCAGCCCACAGCAAAAGGAGGTCTGTTTTTATCGCTTTCACGTCGACTTTCGACACCTCCACGGGAAGCCAGCGACGGTTACCGGTTTTGTCAGCGAGGAATTCGTCCTCGTTGGTGGTACCGACGAACACCAGGCGACGCGGGAACTGGGTAGCGAACTCGCGGTATTTAGGGATCCAGTTCTCATGCGTACGCGTTACGAATGCCTTGATGGATTCCAGCTCTTTGGTATTGAGGCCGCGCAGCTCGCCAATTTCCGCCACCAGACGCCCGCGCATCTTGCGTGCGAGGTCATCGTCTTTCTCAGCGAAAGAGATCTCGGTGAAGAACGCCGGGTCGGGGCTCAGAGCTTCCACACCGGAGGACTTACCGCAGCCCTGAGGACCGACGAGGATCGGCACCATATCGGCTTTGACGCCGGGCTCCAGCACCCTGCCCGCCAGCGCCGTCCACATGTACATGGACACCGCGCGGGTGTATGGCGTGTCGGCAGTACCGAAGTGCGTATGGTAGAAAGTTTCGATGCGTGGCACGCCGTCCCACTCCAGCCCGTTCAGCCAGGTGGTCGCCGAGTCGAAAGGCTGTTCGTCAGCGGCCAGCAGCACCACGTCGCGGATGAGCTCGCGCCCGACAGGCTTAAAGCCGCGCTTTTCCATTGTGATGCGCAGGCGCGCATAGTCCGCATCGGTGAACGCCTGCCACTGGCCGGAGCCAGCCTGTGCGAACATGATTTCGTCGCGGAACTGGTCAAAGCGGATATCGATGTCAACAAAGTCAGGACGCACAACGGCTTTCGCCGCGTTGCTGATGGTGGCCTCGATGCGGCCCCACTTATCGCGCTCGAACGCTGGCAGCGGTAACGGCTCAGCAACGTCGGTGCTGGTCAGGTCTTCGAAATCGTCGTTACGGATCCCGATGGCGTTAAGGAAATCGCCGTCGTCACGGTGCGCGCAGCTGGCGTGCAGGCACTTGAAATGCCCCTGTTCAAAGCCCGCGGTCCCGCCCGGGAAGTAAACCGTACTGGTCGGGTCGCCACCGGTGCTGTGGCCATCCTCAAACGGGCAGCGGATGTATCGCTCGCCGTTCGCGCCGTCCAGCAGCGTCCAACCGTTCGCGTCGAGATATTCGGCTGTATCGTCCGTGGCGCCGGGCGTGAAGGTTGAGCGGTCGCGCATCTTCGTGCTGCCCGCTTCAGTGGTGACCGACACAGGCAGTTGATCCGCTAGGCGCTGCCACAGCGTTTCGAGCTGGTCAGCAGTTATGGCTGGGGGCTCGTCCGGCAGACCGCCGTCCCATTCGATACGCGCGCCGCTGCTGTGCGTACCGCAGGCAACGAGCTGCTGCCCGTTCGCCAGCAGCTCGATAATCCCCATATCACCCGCCAGACGGTGGATGCGCTTACGGAAATCGCCGTCAACGGCCAGCAGGTACAGGCATTTGTTGCTGTTTGCGCGCCAGCGACGCGGCGGCAGCTCGCCCAGCAGCTGCACCAGCGTTTTGCGAATATCGGCCTGGATGTCTTCGTCTTCGCTGTCGCAGTCCAGCGCCAGCCAGCCATGACCTGTGCGCACGCAGATGCCGTAATCCGGTTCGTTCGACCAGCGGGCAAAGTCATGCTCGGTAACGACATGCTCGGTCCAGTCCTTGATCCCGGTAGCCAGTCGGTCGCGGTTATAGAGACTCGGCGTTTTGCCAAGCATTTTTAGTTTGCTGTTCGGGGATATGGTCGCGCCCGGGTTGCACACGACCGGCAGCAGCTGGTCAGTACGCCCCAGCACCAGATCGAAGTGGAACCATTCGTCAGGCGTCGCCCCCCAGATCTTTTTCTCTGGCATGGGTTACGCCTTTTGTCTGGCTTGAGTTTTTTTATTAGCGCTCAATAACTTTTCAAGCTGCAGAGCTCTCAGCTCTGGGATTTCGTCACCCCACTGAGATACTGCACCTTTAGAAACCTTCAATAATCGGGCGAGTTTCGCTTTGCTGCCCGCTAGCTCAATGGCTCTGGTCTTTTTCATATCCGTTTTCCTGGGCATGTATAGATACACCAAGGTTAAGAAAACTAAACATACAAGTCAAGAAAACGATACTCTAACTAGGTTAAGCTAACTAAACCATATGAGGGGTAACACCATGATTAACGAACGTATTCGCGAAGCACGCCGCAATGTAAAAATGACTCAAGACGCGCTCGCAAAACGAATTAAGGTCACAAAAGCGACTATTTCACAGTGGGAATCAGGATCTACAGCGCCTAATGGTAAAAACCTGGTCAACCTGGCTGATGCTTTGGGTACGTCTCCAGAATGGCTACTCACTGGCAAACCTTCTGACGATAAACAGGTAACTTCAAACGCAAGAGTAGAGGGTGTTTTTTCAACATGGGACTCAACCACACCATTAGAGGATGATGAAGTGGAAATACCTTTCTACCACGAGATTGAACTATCCGCAGGGGATGGCACTTACGTAGAACTGGATCGCTCTGGATGTAAATTGCGATTTGCAAAATCCACTCTACGTAAAGCTGGTGTGGACGCAGGCTGTGCCGCTTGCGTTAGCGTACACGGTAATAGCATGGAGCCGGTTTTACCTGACGGGGCGGTAGTCGGTGTCGATACCTCAAAGACCGGGATAAAAGATGGTCAGATGTATGCGATAGACCAAGATGGATTGTTACGTGTAAAGCTACTGTACCGCCTACCAAACGGTATCAGAGTTCGCTCATTTAACCGGGATGAATACGCAGATGAAGATTATTTTTACCATGAGGCAAATAAGATAAACATCATAGGCCAAGTATTCTGGTATTCCGTTCTCCTCTAAAACAGCTTTCCCCTCTTCTGCGGCCCGCCTAATAGCGGGCTTTTCTTTACCAACCTGCAAAAAAGTACACTTTTCTTAACTCCAACTCTTGACTTTAAAGGTTTAGAGGTCTTAACTATGCATCAAAGGTTAAGACATCTATACAAACATCTTAACGAGCTCTTTAACAAACAGAACCGTGTGACAGGTAAGCCGCTGTGCTCCTGGCAAAACGAAATGGCACCCGATGGGATCGAGGTAAGCGCCGAGTCCGTATGCGTACGGTAAGCGTAGAGGACCACACCGCGACGAGCTGATAAGTCACGCAAGTTGAAACGCCCCGATGATGGGACGTGCAGTGAATTAATCAAAGGCTTCGGGCCTTTTACTAATCCACTGAGAGGGTACCGAAATGAATACCTATGAGCTCACAACAAAATACTTGTCGACTTTTGAAGTGGTAGAAAACGGACCTGACGCAACTGATTACGTTGTTGCGACAGTTAAAGGCGAAAACCCTGCTCGACTAAGAGCGGCGGCTTACCAGGAACGCAACGGCTATCTCGGTTATGGCTACACAATTCGTCCGTTAACCCCCATCCCCTGAATCATCCATTGCTGTGTGTAGTCTTTGCCCGCCTCCCATGACGGGCTTTTTTATGCCTGAAAGCGCATTCAGTGCAGTGCGCTCCCAGACATGAAAAGGAGCACTACCGATGAAACCTGAACACCTCCACCGGCTGACGGGGCGCGATGTGCTCCGCTGGCGCCGCAAACAATTCGACATCTTCACCGGTCTGGCCCTCGCTACTGCGTTCGGCCTGGCTATTACCTTCATTCTCCTTGTAGCGAGGACCGCAGTATGAGCTTAGAAACCAGTCTCGAACTTAACAACCAGCTGCTGACGCAGCATAACGCCCTGCTTGAACGCCTTATCACTGCCCTCGCCTCTGGCGTCGCTCTTCGCCCGGACACCGTGGCGCAGGTTCAGGAATACCGCGAAACGGTACCGGAAACCAAAGCGGAAAATACCGTTATCCGCAAGGTTACGCTGGAAGATCTGGAGTTCAGCGACATTATCGCCCTGGCTGCATTCTACCCGGACGCGCAGGAGCTCAGCGAAACGATGGTCCAGCGCGCTGTTGATTACCGCGACGCCGAAGGCGATAAGCGAGTCGTACAAATCGACGCTCTGGATAGTGCCCTGCAGGGTGTTAAACGCACAAAAGAAGTTCATAAAGAGGTGCTGCTCCAGCTGTCGCGCGACATCATTTCCTACTGGGATGACCTGACGACTATCGCCGAGCGACGCGCATACGCTGAAACATGGCTCGATGCGAAGCCGGGCGAGCGTGACACAGTGAAGCCGAAAAAGACCAGCAGTAAGGGCAAACAGGAACGTAAAGGCCCGTTCTACTGGAAACATCCAGAAAGTGATTCTTTTGGCAGCGTTGAAGACCTCGGCGCGTTGCATGAAATCCTTGAGGATGGGTTGACTGTTGAGATCAACAAAGTGGAGTTCCTCCAGCTGCAGGAAGCTGCCAGCAAAGATAAGACAGAAACTGATACCAGCCATTCTGATTTTGCAGCCCTGCGTAAAAAGGCCGAAGGATTGATCCTCCAGTTGGCGAAGGGCGGATACCGCGCCGAAGCTGTCGCCATTCTGGAAAAACAGGGTGCCAAAAAACTCGGCGAAGTTGCTGACGAGAACCTCGCAGATGTGATCGCTCAGGCTGAAAAAGCGCTGGAGGGTTAATTATGCCAGACGTTCACGCACGACTTTCCCCGTCCTCAGCGCATCGTTGGATGCGCTGCCCCGGTAGTCTGGCACTGGAGGCCACGCAACCGGATAAAAGCTCCTCGTTCGCAGAAGAAGGTACCGCAGCGCACGCACTTGGCGAACTTGTCCTGCGCAATCGTCTGAGCTATTCCGCCGATTATGCCGGTTGCGATGTTGAAACGTATCTCGGTACCTACCCGCTGGCGCATCCATCAAAAACGGATCCCGGCCCGCAGGTAGATGAGGAAATGATCGAAGCCGTTGGCCGTTACGTCGACACCGTCTGGGCGCTGTCGCAGGGCAACGAGCTGTTGGTCGAGCAGCGTGTCGACTTCTCTCACATCGTGGGGGTCGAAGAATCTTTCGGTACCGCCGATGGCGTTATCATCGCGGGTAACGAGCTGCAGATCCACGACCTGAAATACGGTAAGGGTGTACGGGTCGACGCCGAGCAGAACGAGCAGCTGCAGCTGTATGCCCTGGGCGCGCTTGAACAGTTCAGCATGCTGTACGACTTCGAGACGGTGCGCCTGTTCATCCATCAGCCACGACTTAACCACGTTTCTGAGTGGGCCCTGACAGTGGAAGAACTCCAGGCGTTCGGCGAACGGGCGCAGGAAGCGGCCGCCAGTGTAATCGTGATGTTCAATATTGCCGATTGCGAAGGTGTCGAAACCCTGCCGCTGGAAAACTTCACCCCCGGTGAAAAACAGTGCCGGTTCTGCAAAGCCAGCGCCATCTGTACCGCGCGGCAGCAGTTGCACTTCGACACTATCGCTGGCGATTTCGTCGACCTGACGCAACCTACTGGCGAGCAGCTGGCGGAAGCAGTTAAGCGTGTGCCATTGCTGACCGCCGAACAGCTGGCAGAGGTATACAGACAGGCCGATTTTATCGAATCGTGGCTAAAGGCTGTGCGCGACCGGGTGAACAGTGAACTGAACGCGGGTCACCCGGTGCCGGGCTTTAAGCTGGTTACTGGCAAACAGGGTAATCGTGCCTGGAGCGATGAAGAAGCCGCCCGCGCTCTGCTGAAAGACCAGTTCCGATATAAAACTGAGGAGGTTTTCGACCTTAAGCTGATTAGCCCAACCAAAGCCGAGAAGCTCATCAAAAAGGCTAGTCCTCGCCGCTGGACGAAAGTCGAAGCGCTGATCACCCGCGCTGACGGTAAGCCTACCGTCGCCCCCGAGTCCGACCCGCGCCCAGCGCTCAATCTCAACCCTGTTAACGATTTCGACGACGTGTCCGACGATGCGCTCGCCGCTGACCTCATCTGATTAAGGAAATACCCATGAAAATTAAACTGAACAACGTCCGCCTGGCCTTCCCTGCTCTGTTCGAAGCAAAAACCGTGAATGGCGAAGGAGACCCGCGCTTCTCTGCTGTTTTCCTGATGGATCCGAAACATCCACAACTGGAAGAAGTCCGCAAAGCGCTGAAACAGGTAGCGAAGGAAAAGTGGGGCGAGAAGTGGGAAACCATTTACGGCCAGCTGGAGAAAAAACTCAACCTCTGCCTGCACGACGGTGACGAAAAAGCCGAATACGAAGGTTTCCCGGGCAACTTCTTCCTGAACGCTGCCAACAAAGCACGTCCGGCAGTCATCGATCGCGACCGTTCGCCGCTCATCCAGGCTGATGGCCGTCCTTACGCCGGTTGCTATGTCAACGCGGTGATCGACATTTGGGCGCAGGACAACAACTTCGGCAAACGCGTCAACGCATCGCTTGGCGGCGTCCAGTTCCTACGCGACGGTGACGCGTTTGCTGGCGGCGGTGTTGCAGCGCCGGACGACTTCGACGACATCAGCGAGGGCGCAGACGCCGACACGCTGATTTAACCCCATACCCGCCCGGCCATGTGCCGGGTGTTTTGCAAAGAGCATCCCTTTTCGCAAAGCACCCGCGAGGAATATCTATGTCTGAAACCATTCTCTGGGGCGACCTGGAAACCTATTGCGAAACACCCATCACGAACGGCACCCACGCTTACGCAGAAGGCGTCGAAGTAATGCTGTTTGCCTGGGCTATCAACGACGGGCCTGTACGGGTGTGGGATTTAACCGCTGGCGAGCCGATACCCGATCCGTTGTGGTTCGCCCTTCGCGACCCCGATACTCTGCTTTATTTCCACAATTCGCACTTTGACCGCACCGTTTTGCGACACACTCACCCTCGGCTGGCCCCGGATATAACGCGCTGGCGCGACACGATGGTGCAGGCACTGGCGCACGGCCTCCCCGGCGCGCTGGGGGCACTCTGCGAAGTGCTCGGCGTCCCGCAGGACAAGGCGAAGGACAAAGAAGGTAAGGCGCTGATCCAGCTGTTCTGTAAGCCACGTCCGAAGAACAGCAAACTGCGCCGCGCCACCAGCAAAACCCACCCGGAAGAATGGCGGCGCTTTGTTGCTTACGCCGGGCTGGATATCGAGGCTATGCGCGAAGTGCATAAGCGCCTGCCGAAGTGGAACTACAAGGGTGCAGAGCTGGCGCTATGGCATCGTGACCAGCAGATCAATGACCGCGGCGTCTGCATGGATGTGCAGCTCGCACAGGCGGCGATCGAGGCGGTAGACCTCGAGCAAAAGCGCCTGGCGAAACGCACGCAGGTGATGACCGACGGCGAAGTGCAGGCGGCCACACAGCGCGACGCATTGATTAAGCACATTGTCGAATCGTACGGTGTGGAGCTGCCGGACATGCAGCGCAGCACGCTGGAGCGTCGTATGGCGGATCCTGATTTGCCGTCTGCGGTGAAAGAGCTGCTGGCAATCCGCCTGCAGGCCAGCACCACCAGCACCAGTAAGTACAAATCACTGATGAAGGGCGTGAGCAGTGACGGTCGTCTGCGCGGCACGCTGCAGTTCTGCGGCGCATCGCGAACCGGACGCTGGGCCGGGCGGTTGTTCCAGCCCCAGAACCTGCCCCGCCCTTCTCTTGAGCAGGACCAGATAGACGAGGGCATCGAGGCGCTGAAAGCCGGATGCGCTGATCTGCTGTTCGATAACATCATGGAGCTGACCAGCTCGGCGCTGCGCGGCTGCATCATGGCTCCGGAAGGCAAAAAGCTGGTGGTTAGCGACCTGTCTAACATCGAAGGGCGAAAACTTGCCTGGCTTGCCGGTGAGCAGTGGAAGCTTGATGCGTTCAGGGAGTACGACGAGGGGATTGGACCAGATCTTTATAAATTGGCCTATGCCCGCGCCTTCAATATCTCGCCGGACGATGTTGATAAATACCAGCGTCAGATCGGCAAGGTGATGGAGCTGGGCCTCGGCTTCGGCGGGGGTGTTGCGGCATTTCTTACCTTCGCCCTGGTCTACGGTCTCGACCTCGACGAGCTGGCGAACGCCGCGCTGCCGAATATCCCCCGTGATGTCATCCGCGAGGCGAAAAGCTGGTACGACGAATCGGTTAAACGTAAGTCGACCTACGGCCTGTCAGAGCGTGTATTCATCGCCTGCGATTCGCTTAAGCGCCTGTGGCGAAGAGCCCACCCGGCAACCTGCGATTTCTGGTACGAGCTCGAGCGTACCGTCCGCACCGCCATTGCCACACCGAAAAAGACGCTGTACTGCGGCTATCTGAAAGTCCGCCGTGATGGCGCATGGCTGCGAATACAGCTGCCATCCGGACGCGCGCTGTGCTACCCGTCACCATCCATCGAGAAGGGGAACATCACCTATCAGGGCGTTAACTCCTACTCGCGCAAATGGCAACGGCTCAAAACCTACGGCGGAAAGCTGGTGGAAAACGTCACTCAGGCGGCCGCCCGCGACGTTCTGGCCGGAAACATGCCGCTGATCGAGGACGCCAGATACAGCATTGTGCTGACGGTACATGATGAGGTAATTACCGAAGCGCCGGACACAGACGAATTCAACGACAAAGCGCTCTCCGCGCTGCTCTCCACTAACCCCAAATGGGCGCCCGATATACCGCTGAACGCTGGCGGCTTTGAGGCGTACCACTACCGTAAGGATTAATCGCTATGGCACAAGGCAACGTAGAAAATTTCGCAATCATTGTGTTAGTCAACGGCCGCACATCACAGGTCGAACTAACCACATCGCAAAAACGTTTGTTCGCAAAGTTAACACTCGGTGCGCTCAACGATAGTGGCCCTCTGAAACTTATGCCAATCGACGACATGGTCCAGTTACAACCCGACACCGAAGCATTTTCAGACGGTGATCCGCTATGAAATACATCTACATGGTCATGGACAGCCGCGCGCAGTTCGATATAGACAGCGCCGCCATTCTGGAATGCTGCGGCGATAAACACCCCTCCTGGCGCAATCTGCGCAGAGACTGGGGTGATCAGGGCGCAGTTCTGGTCCGCTTCCGTCTGGTTAACAGCGATATGGCTACCGACCCTGAGGTTGTCGGCGTCATCCACTGAGGTAATCCCTATGTCATTTAAATATCGGGACAGTCCGCTTTATTACCGGACTGCGAGGGAGGCTTTGCGCCTTGAGCAATCTGGGGAGTACGACCGGGCAGCGAAGGTCTGGGCCAAAGCAAACCGCGAATCACGTAACGAACTTAATCAGGACTGGAGCGAACGCCGGTCTGATTTTTGCCTGATGCAGAACATGCGCGAAAAGCGTAAGGCGGTGGACGATGCGCGATAAAAATCTCACTGATGATGTGATTGACGAGATCATAACAGCGCCAAAAACATCATTAGAACAATTGCTGGCTCTGGAGTTAAAGCACGAGAGAAAGCAGACAGGACTCCCCTTAACCGTCGTTCTACCAACTACACGGCTTTGGGCTGGGGTTATTGATTGTTATGCCAAAGATGAAGTGATCGCAGCAATTGAGGCTGCTGGTGGAGCGGTGGTTGATGGCCTACGAACGTGAAAGCCTTATCGAAAAACACCTCGTCGCCGAAGTGAAAAAGGCTGGCGGGGTCGCCTTTAAGTTCGTGTCACCCGGTCGCCGCTCGGTACCGGATCGAATTGTCCTGCTGCCCCGCGGCCGTCTCGTCTTTGTTGAATGCAAAGCGCCAGGCAAACCACCACGCGCCGACCAGCTGCGCGAGCACAAACGGCTCCGCGCGCTGGGCTTTACCGTGGTGGTGCTGGATAGCAAGAATCTGGAGGGGATATTGTGCGAAAAGTCCAACGACGCAGTAAATTCCGCCTGATTGGCGGCCCGTACGATGGCGCTATCGTGATGCTCTTCACCGCTGGCACACTGGAGTTTACAGCCAAAGGGCAGACCGGGCGGTATACAGGACATAGCGGCGACAGGCTACACTGGGAGGAAAAACGTGTCAGTTAACTCCCATTCTATAATTTTCACGCCTCGCCCTTATCAAGACCTCATCATCAACCACGAAATCGACATCCTGCGCTGCAACATCTGGGCGGGCATGGGTATGGGTAAAACCGTGGCAACGCTCACCACGCTGGAAGATCTCTTCATGGCAGGCGCAGAGACACAGCCCGCGCTGGTCCTCGCGCCGCTGCGCGTGGCTGCCAGCACATGGCCGGATGAAGCGGTTAAATGGGGGCATCTGCGCAATATCGAGGTGCAGCCGATTGTCGGTAACGCCAAAGCGCGCGCGGTAGCGCTGGCAAACAGCAATGCCAGCGTGTTTACCATCAACTACGACAATCTGGTCTGGCTGGTTGAAACGCTGGGCGACCGCTGGCCGTTCGGTACCGTTATTCCTGACGAGAGCACCCGGCTGAAATCCTTCCGGCTGCGCGGGGGCGGTAAGCGCGCGGCGGCGCTGGGCAAAGTGGCACATAAGCACGTCCGGCGCTGGATGAATCTCACCGGTACGCCAGCGCCGAATGGCCTGGTGGATTTGTGGGGGCAAGCGTGGTTTGTGGATCAGGGGCAGCGCCTCGGGCGCACCTACGGCGCGTTTACCTCCCGCTGGTTCAACTCAATACAGTTTCCGGGGCAAAGCTGGACGAAGCTGGAGCCGTTCGCCCATTCGCAGGATGAAATACAGCGAGCGCTGGCTGACGTAACTATCTCCCTGGACGCCGCCGACTGGTTCGACATCAAAGAGCCCATCCATAACGTGATCCGCGTGGACATGCCGCCGAAGGCCCGCCAGCAGTATCGCGAAATGGAAAAGGAAATGTTCCTCGAGTTGAACGGCGAAGGCATTGAAGCGCCGAACGCCGCGGCAAAGACGGTGAAGTGTCTGCAAATCGCCAGCGGCGCGGTGTACACCGACGACGCCGGAAGCTGGTCAGAACTGCACGACGCGAAGCTGCAGGCGCTGGACAGTATTCTCACCGAAGCAGCTGGCGCGCCTGTACTGGTGGCCTACCACTGGAAACACGATCTTGAGCGCCTGCTTAAAGCGTTTCCCCGAGGTCGCCACCTCGACCAGGATCCACAGACCCTTCGCGACTGGAACGCTGGAAAAATACCGGTCCTGTTCGCGCATCCGGCCAGCGCAGGCCACGGCCTGAATATGCAGGACGGCGGCAACATACTGGTGTTTTTCTCGCACTGGTGGGACCTGGAGCAGTACCAGCAAATTATCGAACGCATCGGGCCAACCCGGCAGATTCAGGCCGGACACAACCGCCCGGTGTTCATTCACCACATTATCGCTGCCGACACTATGGATGAAATGGTGATGGAGCGGCGCAACTCGAAACGAACAGTGCAGGACATCCTGCTCGATGCCATGAAAAAGAGAGGTATAGCATGACACCGGTTATCTCTGACACTGACCTGATTAACATTAAAGAGGTCGAGCGCTCTGTGGGCCTGAAAAAATCCAGTATTTATGAGCGCATCAGTAATAACGAGTTTCCGAAGCCTAAGAAGCTCGGGAGCCGAACCTCCCGCTGGGTACGCGGAGAGGTCGAAGATTGGAAAAAACAGTTTCTTTAAATCAAACGCAGCTGGTCAATATAATCCGCATACCACTGCATCATTTCCCGACGCCCTTCCATATACAGGGCATGGTTATAAACCCCGCGTATATTGTTCTTGTCCACGTGAGCGATCTGGAGTTCAACCCAGTCAGAGTTGAATCCTTTATCGTTCAGGATAGTGCTGAACGTATGCCGGAAGCCATGCCCTACTACCCTCCCCTTATACCCCAGCGTGTGGATCATCCTGTTTATTGTATTCTCGCTCATGACCTTTGACGGATCATTCCTGCCGGGGAACATATTCACGTATCGACCTGTCAGACAGTGCAACTCTTTCAGCAATACAACAAGCTGATCGGAAAGTGGTACCAGGTGCGGGCGGTCCATCTTCATAAATTCGGCAGGTATCTCCCACAGCCGGTTATCGAAATCTACCCATTCCCATTTTGAATGCCGCAGTTCGTAAGTACGCAGCCCTGCCAGCATCATGATCTGCAACCCCAGCCGGGGCAGCGGGCTCCCCTTGTAACTCTCAAGCGCCGCGAGAAAATCAGGCAGTTCTTCCGCCGTCAGGAAAGGGAAGGACTCTCCTTTATGCCCGGTCATTGCGCTGTTCAGTTCGCTGACGGGGTTATACTTCGCGCGCCCGGTCGCAACTGCATAGCTGAACACCTCACCGCACCACCGGCGTGTTTTGGCTGCTTTCTCGGTTGCGCCGCGATTCTCAATTTTACGCAGTGCCGTCAGCATCTGAACAGGCTCGATTTCTGCAACGGGCAGCTTGCCCACCGCTGGGAAAATATCTTTATTGAATGCTTCGAGAATGTCAGAGGCATAGCCAGGTGACCAGCGAGGCTTCTTGAATTCGTGCCATTCTGTGGCAATCTCTTTAAACGTGATTGTCTTTGCAGCCGCAGCTGCAACATGGCTTTTGACTTTTACCGGGTCAACACCTGCCGCAACGTTACGCCGGGCCTCATCTCGCTTTTCCCGAGCAGCCGCCAGCGAAACAGCCGGGTACACACCGAGCGCCAGCATCTTTTCTTTACCGGCGAAGGTATAGCGATAACGCCAGTATTTTGCCCCACTGGTTTTCACCAGCAGGATAAGTCCGTTACCGTCTGGCAGCTTGTAGTCTTTCTCCGCAGGCTTTGCCGTCTCGACCTGTCGCGCGTTTAGTTTCATAGGTACCCGCCTCAAACTCAGATACCCGTTTATGTACCCGTTTTAAATTTGGATTGCAACGGTAAAAGTTGGATAACGGCGGACAAACAGAACAGCCAACACCGCGAAAAACAAGGAAAAATGGACGAT
Source organism: Enterobacter sp. MGH 37 (assembly GCF_000534515.1). Lineage (NCBI taxonomy): Bacteria > Pseudomonadati > Pseudomonadota > Gammaproteobacteria > Enterobacterales > Enterobacteriaceae > Enterobacter > Enterobacter sp. MGH 37. The sequence continues at coordinate 43 of NZ_KI973208.1, read as the reverse complement.
TGGGGATGGTGCTGGATGAAATGATGGTGCCGATAATAGGAGT
>NZ_KI973207.1:0-110902 GCF_000534515.1 Enterobacter sp. MGH 37 | reverse complement strand
AGCAAAAGGCCACATAAATCACTCGAACTGATGACGCCAGTGGACTATATTTTACGTGAGAGTAAAAATTGCAATATGTGGTGGACCCATACAAGTTCTTGAAATTCTATTCTTGATTGCATATCATCTCAACGAGTTTCGATAAGAAAGGATGCGCATGCGACCGTCTGTTGTGCTTGACATGAAGCGAAGCGCAGTGCGTGAAGCGGTAGGCCGCTTTCGCGCCGCGAACCCGCGCGTCTTCGGCTCGGTGCTGCATGGCACCGACCGGGATGGCAGCGACCTCGACCTGTTGGTCGATGCGCTGCCCGGTGCCACGTTGTTGGACTTGGGCGATTTGGAAGAAGAACTGAAATCGCTGCTCGGCGTTGACGTCGATCTGCTGACTCCCGGCGACCTGCCGCCGAAGTTCCGGGCCAAGGTGCTCGCGGAGGCGCAACCGATATGAGCGAGAACCGCCTGCCCGATTACCTCGACCACATTCAGCAGGCCGCAACCGATGCGCGCAGTTTCGTGGAAGGGATGGCCAAGGACGACTTCTTGGCCGACAAGCGCACCCAGCAGGCCGTCATCATGAGCCTGATCGTCATCGGCGAGGCGGCCACAAAGGTGATGGATGGCTACGTCGAGTTCACCCAGGCGCATGCCGACGTGCCGTGGCGCAGCATGCGCAATATGCGTAATCGCATGGCTCACGGCTATTTCGACATCAACCTCGATGTGGTGTGGGAGACGGTACAGGAATGGCTGCCGGCGTTGCTCCAGCAATTGCCCGCCGTGCGTCAGGATGCCGACGATGAAGACCGTAACGACAACTGTGAAAGAGGGATCTCCGATGACTGTTGAATCGAGAATATTTTCTGTAGCCGAGTATGTTCAGCCGTCCGAAGGCGAGCCTATTCGTTCCGTTGTGCTTGAAACCCGAGACTCAATTATCGTGGTTTGGCATGTCCATCCCGGGCAGGAAATTGCGGCTCACATTCATCCTCACGGCCAAGACACGTGGACTGTTTTGTCGGGAATGGCTGATTACTTTCAGGGCAATGGGATTGTTCGTGCCCTCAGGGAAGGTGAGATAGCCGTGGCAAGACCGGGCCAAGTGCACGGGGCGCGAAATACAGGTACCGAGCCATTTGTGTTAGTCTCGGTTGTGGCATCAGCCAATGCCGGTTTCGTATTGGCTGAGCGATAGAGCCCAATCTCTGGAGTTGGTCCAATGAGCGGTCGGGGAGATAGGTAACAGACATGCAGCGGACACGGCTGCTAAACCAGGTCGCAAACCTCCTTGCGTCGCAGCGTGCCGCAAGCGACGCGATCAATCGAATGGGGTCGGCATGAGACTGAACACCATCCAGTTCCCGACCGCGTAGCCGCCTGTCCTGCCGATCAGGTCTTGACCATCGACGCCTGGGATCAGTCCTGAATGTTCTTGGAGACCACTACGTTATGAGCCGCAGCCGCCGCAAAACACCCATCGTCGGGCACACGACCTGCGGCAGCGAGCGCGAGGACAAGAAGCTCTGGCATCAGCGCTGGCGCACCCGTGAGCGCACGGCGCTGACCAGCGCGTCGCCCGAAGCCCTGAGCGCCCATCTGCCCCTGCTGGAAAACCAGGCCAGCAGCGTCTGGTCGATGGGCAAGGATGGCCGCTCCTACTGGCCCGTCAAGCGCCAGGCCGCCACGGCGGATCGCATCGCCAATCACAAGGGACGCAACCCGCAAGAACGCGCCTCCCTGAAAAAGCGCCTGCTTACACTGTGATTCCTTCAAAATATCTCAACGAAATTTCCCGACACCTGTTTGGGGTCGTCTCAGAAAACGGAATCTATGGTCACTCCCGTTTTTGCAACACCGATTTTGACGACAAGTTGGCTTGCTTGAATCTATCCGGCGTCTGAATGGGATTTTATTCCCGCGCCTTGATGAGTTCCGCGCCTGATGAACCTCCAGAAAATATACGGCTTCAATGAGCCTTTCCGTTTTACAGGTTCCTCAACAGGCCGGTGGGCCGTTAGTATCATCAATATCAGTATTCGCAAAACCAGATCAGTAATTCTTTAAACCGGTGTATTTCTGCCGTTATGCTACATAAGTTTGCTGTCGTGCCGTTAGGGCCCAGGCTATTCTGGCCAGCTTGTTTGCCAGAGCACAAGTGACGACAAAGTTGCTTTTCCGGCACAGTAAATCCCTGACCCAATCGGCCAATTTGCCAGACTGGTGTTCCAGTTTTTGTATGAATACCCTGGCACATTGAACCAACAAAGTTCGGATCTTTTTATTACCTCGCTTACTAATTCCCAGCAATGTCGTCCTACCTCCCGTGCTGTACTGCCGAGGTACAAGCCCTGTTGCCGCCGCAAAGTCACGGCTGCTGGCGTACTGCTTCCCGTCGCCAATCTCAGTTGAAATAGTACTCGCTGTCAGTGTTCCGACGCAGGGAATGCTCAGCAAGCGCTGTCCAACCTCATCTTCGTCCAACTTTCGTTTCAACTGGGATTCCAAATCTTTAATCTGCTCAACAAGATAGTGATAATGCTGTTGTAATTTCAGCAATAACTGGCTGAGGTAAAGAGGCAAACTATTATCCTCAAGAATGGTACTCAGTCGGCTAATAACGGCAGCTCCTCGGGGAACGCTAATGCCAAATTCCAGCAGAAAAGCATGCATTTGATTGGTTGTTTTTACCTTATCCTGAACCAGGGATTCACGGACACGATGCAGAGCCCGCATTGCCTGCTGAGATTCCGTTCTGGGCTGCACAAAACGCATAGACGGACGCGATGCAGCTTCACAAATAGCTTCGGCGTCGACAAAGTCGTTTTTATTGCTTTTAACGAACGGGCGGACAAATTGTGGTGATATCAGCTTTGGGGAATGCCCCAACTCTTCCAACTTGCGTGCCATAAAGTGAGAACCGCCACAGGCTTCCATTGCGATGGTTGTAGCGGGGCATGTCGCCAAAAATTCGATCAACTTTGGCCGGGTAAATTTTTGGCACTGTTGCAAATAGTCGGTGGTGATAAACTTATCATCCCCTTTTGCTGATGGAGCTGCACATGAACCCATTCAAAGGCCGGCATTTTCAGCGTGACATCATTCTGTGGGCCGTACGCTGGTACTGCAAATACGGCATCAGTTACCGTGAGCTGCAGGAGATGCTGGCTGAACGCGGAGTGAATGTCGATCACTCCACGATTTACCGCTGGGTTCAGCGTTATGCGCCTGAAATGGAAAAACGGCTGCGCTGGTACTGGCGTAACCCTTCCGATCTTTGCCCGTGGCACATGGATGAAACCTACGTGAAGGTCAATGGCCGCTGGGCGTATCTGTACCGGGCCGTCGACAGCCGGGGCCGCACTGTCGATTTTTATCTCTCCTCCCGTCGTAACAGCAAAGCTGCATACCGGTTTCTGGGTAAAATCCTCAACAACGTGAAGAAGTGGCAGATCCCGCGATTCATCAACACGGATAAAGCGCCCGCCTATGGTCGCGCGCTTGCTCTGCTCAAACGCGAAGGCCGGTGCCCGTCTGACGTTGAACACCGACAGATTAAGTACCGGAACAACGTGATTGAATGCGATCATGGCAAACTGAAACGGATAATCGGCGCCACGCTGGGATTTAAATCCATGAAGACGGCTTACGCCACCATCAAAGGTATTGAGGTGATGCGTGCACTACGCAAAGGCCAGGCCTCAGCATTTTATTATGGTGATCCCCTGGGCGAAATGCGCCTGGTAAGCAGAGTTTTTGAAATGTAAGGCCTTTGAATAAGACAAAAGGCTGCCTCATCGCTAACTTTGCAACAGTGCCTACGCATCCACCTTATCCGTTTTTGTCATGATTCCCATGCCACGCGCAAACTCCCGACTACGGTGAGGGTTGGCCAGAGAAACCCGGAAACCGGCATCATGTAATTCAGTGGCCAGCCGTTCGTGATAAACACCGGTAGCTTCCATTACCACATGAACATCTTCCGGACTGCAATGTTGAAGCCTGAGCCAGCGAAGAATATTTTCAACTGAATGTCTGTTATTCTGGATGTTACGGGTTTTTATGCGTCCTTTGATACCGTCATAAAGCATGCAAAGATCCAGGGTGTTTTTACTTACGTCAATGCCGACTGGAAACATGGTCAAACTCCTCTCACATAAACCGTCACGCCTGTTCGCCTTGTACATACGGAGTCGAGCTCCCGATAACCGTTCAACCTGATGTGCTGGCGTGAAAGGTGAAGCGGAGGGCCATGTGCTGCAAATCAAGGTTCAGCGGTGCCGACTTTTCTGACCTTAAGGGAAGGGGGCGGCTCACTCTGCTTCAGTGGTGGTAGCTAATCACCACAAACTGTTAGATACAAGCCACCGTGGCGGATGTCACCCAGGTCGACAAACTGCTGCACGGCGACGAGAACGTCGTCTGCGCCGATGACGGCTACACAGGCGTCGAAAAGCGCTCCGAGCATGCCGACCGAGAAGTGATCTGGCAGGTCGCAGCACGCCGCAGCACCTACAAGATGCTCGATAAACGCAGCGCCCTGTACAAAGCCAAGCGCAAGATCGAGAAGGCCAAGGCGCAAGTGCGAGCGAAGGTAGAGCCCCCGTTTCGCGTGATCAAGCGGCAGTTCGGCTACACCAAGGTACGTTTCCGAGGGCTGGTGAAGAACACTGCACAACTGGTGACGCTGTTTGCCCTGTCGAACCTATGGATGGCCCGCCGACATTTGCTGGCAAGCGCAGGAGAGGTGCGCCTGTAATGCGGAAAATGGCCGTCGCAAGGTGCTCGCGACGGCTGAAAGCACCGAAATGAGCGGGTGATCCGATCGTTTTTGATCGGTTCACCGCTTTCAAAATCAGCAGTGGCAGAAGTCAGCCGGAAATACAGGGCTACTTCAGACCATCCCTAGCTAGGGCTCGTAGTTCGGCGCAAGGCTGAAGTCGCTTGGCTGCTTCGCTGTGCAGATCCATGACCCACTTTCCATCAAACTCCCGGTCGTAGTTCCACAAGCATCTCGCGAGTCTTGCCGGCCCGCTCCACTAACAAGACCACAACATCTCCAACGTTCTTGTCGTCTAGCCGGGCCTGTAATGTGGTGACGTCGTCAACGGCGATACCGTCGATGCTGATAACGCGATCGCCGGGCACGATGCCGCCTGCGGTGACCTCGACGCCGACGAGCCCGGCCCTGTGCGCCGCCGAGCCCGGCGTCACGCGCAATACGAATACGCCCTTACTGCCGGTCAGCGCCTGCAGACGCGTGTTGAGCTGCTCATCCACCTCGATGCCCAGCGCCGGACGGATGTACTTGCCGGTCTTTATGAGTTGCGGCACCACGCGCATGACGGTATCGACCGGCACCGCAAAGCCTATTCCGGCCGAGGCGCCAGACGGACTGTAGATGGCGGTATTGATGCCGATCAGCCGCCCAGCCGAATCGAGCAGCGGGCCACCGGAATTGCCGGGGTTGATGGCGGCGTCGGTCTGGATCAGGTGATCGATGGCCGGGCCGCCCGCTTCTCCCGGCAACGAGCGGTCGAGCGCGGAGACGATACCAGTGGTGAGCGTCCAGTCCAGGCCGAAGGGGTTGCCGATAGCAAACACCTTCTGACCCACCTTGAGGTCGGCACTGGTGCCGACCGGCACGGCCGGCGGGCGCTTGAAACCGACGCCGATCTTGAGCACGGCGATGTCGTGCGCGGGGCTCGTCCCCACCAGCGCGGCCTGGTAGTCGCGGCCGTCGGCCAGTTTGACGGTGGCTTCGGACGCGCCCTGGATGACGTGGAAGTTGGTGACGACGTGGCCGGCGTCGTCCCAGATGAAGCCCGAGCCAGTGCCGCGCGGCACGGAGAACACGTTGCGCGTCCAGACATCGCGTACTAATTGCGCGGTGGTGATGTAGACCACCGAGGCGCGCGATTTTTCGAACAGTTCGATGGTGGTTTTCTCGTCCGCCGCCAGATCGCCACGCGCCATCACGGTGCGTTCTGCTGCCTCGCGCGGACTGAACCAGGCCTCGATGGCAGACAGAAACTGCCACAGCAGCATGAGCGCGGCAATACAGGCGGTGATGAAGAGCCAGCGCCGGACGAAGCGGTCCGGCGCGGGGCGTTGGTACGGGTCGAGATAGGCGATGAGACGTCTCCTGTTGATGGGCAATCAGCGCCACAGCCCGCTCGGGCGCCAGCGCGGTGGGCGCGTCGCCAAAGCGGATTCCGGCAAAAAATGGGGCGCGCGGAGTGGCAACGCTGATGCTGGCCCAGGCGCCAACGTCAGCAGGCGTGCGATGCGCTCTTGCGTTGCCGGACGCGTGCGCAAGCAGGAGGGCTCGGGATTGCCCCATCCCGGCCATAGCCAGGCACGCCAGGAGCGGCTGACCCGCTCGATTTTCGCCAGCGCGGACGCCAGCCCCTGCGGGTCGCCAGTCAGTTCCGCCGCAAGGCGGTCAGCGTCGAACTCACGCACGCGAGACAAGCCGAGCTGTGCGAGCAGGGCCAGTTGGGGCGATGCGGCCAATAACAATAGACCAGGCCAATAGACCTCCGCCGCGCCAACCAGCAGCGCGGGCAGGCTGAGCAGGATCGCGATCTGTCCCATAAGGGCCAGTAGGCACGTGAGGCGACTGACGGAATCCGCCAGCCCCATGATACGCAGATCCTCATTAGTGATGTGCGCGACCTCGTGCGCGAGCACACCCGCCAGCTCGCGTGGGCTCAGGCTGCGCAGCAGGCCATCGGTGAGGGCGATCGATGCCTCCTGCTTCGATCCGGTGGCGAAGGCGTTGACGACGGCACTGGGCACATAGTGCGGCACCGGCGTGGCGGGCAGCTCGCGCAACAGGGCCCACATCTCGTGGGCTTGTTGCGGGTGCAAGGCCCGTACGCGGTACAGGCGCAAGCTCAGCGCCGACGCGGCTACCGGGTCCAGCAGCAACGCACCTGCAACGGCAAACAGCGCGAGCCACAGGCAGCCTTCCCCAAATGGCAGTCTCCCTGCTGCGGCTGCGATCCCGACCAGGGTCAGGACCAACAGCCCGGTCTGCAGGCGGTTGAGCCAGCGGTGTTGCAAGAGCGCAGTGCGCGGATCACTCGGATGATGACGGGTCATGCTCAGAGGTCTCGGCGGCGCGGTCGCCGCGCTTGCGCAGCAGCCAGTAGGTCGCACCCAGAGCCAGCGTGGCGCCTGCCAGCGCGGCTATCTTTGCGGGGCTCGCGTCGGAGTCGAGGATCACGAACTTGCGGGAGAGTGCGATCACCGCGATCAGGACCACCGTCTTAACCTGGATGATGCTGTCCCGACGCAGCGCCACGCGCACCATGGAATGCTTGAACTCCATCGCGATCAAGAGCGTCATGATCATGCCGAACACGCTCTGGAATACCTTGTGGTCCAGGGGATTGAAGGCATCGAGAACCAGCAGCGTGAAGACGATGGAGATGAGCTGGAACAGCGACACCATGATGATGACGGCGATCACCGCCGACAGCACGAGCGCGACGACCTGCTCGAAGCGCTCGTAAAAACTCATGATGGCCAATTGGTCACGCAAGACCTGAAATGGGTTAAGGCGTTTTGATTTCATGACTATGAACTCCCTGGAAAACGGCTGCTGTCGAGACGGCGGCGCATTGCACTGATGTGTCCTTCAATCAACTCGGTCGACATGCCAAGCGTCGACATCACCTGTTCCGCCAGCCCAATAGCTGCGGCAAAGGATTGCTGATAAACGCGCACGTTAGGCATGGCGCGAAATGCATCGGCCGCGGTCGTACTTCTGCATGACACCCACAAGGTTAGCGCCGGACGGCGCTCGGCAATCGCCTGGGCGATGCGCAACGCTTGCTGGGCATGGGCGAACGTTAGCACCACCAAGTGCGCATGCGTCAAGCCGGCAGCCAGCAAGGTATCGGGCCGACTGGCATCGCCATGGAACACCGGCGCGCCGGCGGCACGCGCGGCCTCTACCTTCTGCGCGTCCGCCTCCAGCAGCAGATGCGCCACGCCGGCGTGGCGAAGAATCTCGCTGACTGTCAGGCCAAGCTCGCCCGCGCCGCAAACGATGACATGGTCTCGATATCGCGTCGTCTGCGCGGCGATCTCGACTTCTTCAGCCTGGGGTGGCTGAATGACGCCGCCGGTGCGGCTCAAGAACCGGGCAAGTACATCGTGATGGCGGATCAGTAGCGGTGCCAGGGCCATGCTGAGCACCAGCGCGACCAGCATGGGTTGGACGACGGTCGCGGGGATCAGATGCTGCTGCAAGACCGTGCCCAACAACAGCAGGGCGAACTCGCCGCCGTGCCCCAACGCTATGCCCGTGCGCCAGGCATCGAGGGCGGACAGGCGCGTCGCCCGCAAGGCCAGCGTATTGAGCAGGATCTTGACCGGTACCAGCACCACCAGCCACGCCAGCACCGCCAGCGGTGCCGAAAGAATCTGTGCTGCGTCCAGTTGCAGGCCGATGGTCACGAAGAACACGCCCGACAACACATCGCGAAACGGCCTGAGGTGGCTTTCCATGTGGTGCCGGAAGTCGCTCTCGCCCAGCACCATCCCGGCGAGGAAGGCCCCCAGGGCGGCGGATACGCCGACCGCGTGCGCAGCAGCGGCGGCAGCCACCACCACGCACAAGGAGACGAGCACGAACGATTCCTCGTGGCCCCGCCGCGCCACCCAGCCCAGCAGGCCATGCAACAGACGGCGCGAGACGAGGGCCGCTGCCGCGAACAGCAGCAGCACACCGAATACTTCGAGCAGCACATGCTCGATCTTCGGCGACTCGCCGCGCGCCCAGATCGCCAGCAAGGCCAGCAGGGGCACGCTGGCCAGGTCCTGAAAGACCAGCACGGCGATGGCACTGCGTCCGTGGCGGGTGGTGAGCTCGCCTTGGTCGGCCAGTTGTCGGCTGACCAGCGCCGTGGACGACATGGCCGCCGCAGTGCCGAGCAGCGCGGCGCTCTGGCCGGGCTGCCCCAGCCACATCAATAGCAGGATCAGCGGCGGGGCCACGGCGATCATCTGCAGAGCGCCCGCCATCAGCACCGTCCTGCGGGCGAGCCAGAAGTCTCCGAGGGAGAATTCCAGTCCGACCATGAACAACAGCAGCGCCACGCCCAGCTCGGACAGAAAGCTCAGCGTCTCCCCCGGCGCGATCACGCCGATGACTGAGGGGCCCAGTACAACGCCGACAGAGAGATACCCCAGCAAGGCGGGCACTCTGAACGCCGCCGTCGCCATCGCCGCCAGGCTGCAAGCTGCCAGCAGGATTAGTGTAGTGCCGAGCAAGCCCTGCATCGGTCAGCGTCCCACTTGCGTCGACGTCCAGCGCACGATGTCCTGCGCGCCCATCACGCCGGCCTGACGGGCGATTTCCCGCCCACCCTGGAACAGGGCAAGCGTCGGGATGCTGCGGATACCGAACTGCGTGGCCAGGTGGGGCTCAGCCTCGGTATTCACCTTCGCCAGCCGGATCCTCGGTTCGAGCTGGTGCGCCGCTTGCTGGAACTGTGGCGCCATCATCTTGCACGGCCCGCACCATGGCGCCCAGAAATCGACCAGCAGCGGCAGATCGCTGCGCTCCACGTGGCGCGAGAACGTCGCCGTGGTCAACTCGATGGGCTCGCCCGTGAACAAGGGCTGCTGGCAGCGGCCACAGTTGGGATGTTCCGATAGCTTCGCAGTCGGTACGCGGTTGATGGACTGGCAATGCGGGCAGACAAGGTGAAGATCATTCTTCATGGTTCGCCTCCTTGGACCACAGTGAGGCTGCCTCGTTTCGGGTCACAGACAATGCCGACCAATCAACGCCTTGGAGCCAATCGTTCCCGTTTTTGCTTACTCCGGCCTCTTCCAGATGAGCAGCGATGAATGCTTCGGCCTGCATGAGCCACCTTCGGACAGCATCTTCCTTACTAGGAATCAGCAGGATTTCAGAGACGCTGCTGGCATTCAGCCCGTCCACACGGATAAGCAGAAAAATGCGCCGCCACAAACGCGGCATGTCCTTCAGCAGGTCAAATGCAAAAGCGAACTCGCTCGACCGATCAATCAGCTCCTCCTGTTCCGCGATCGTTGCGACATCGGGATGCTGACTGCCAGCGAAAATATCGGCCAGCTTGAGTGTGTCATCGTGCTGATAAAATTCGAAGATTTCCTCTTCCACCATGGCCTCGGCCACGTCTTGGGCATCCGGTTCGACCGGCGCGTCCAGAGAAACGAATTCGCCAAATTGCCGGCTGCTTGCCACTTCGTTATCCAGGACGGCGAACAGATGCTTCAAAAGACCGGTGTAAGCCTCTTTTTCCCCCGGCACGGATTGCCATTCCACCTTAGCTCGGACAATCGCTTCATCCACCACGTCGCGCAGCGTCGGATAATCGCGCGGTAAATCGCCGACGGCCCGCAGATAAGCCAGCTCACGCCTTGCGACAGCCTCAAGTTTCGACAGTAGAGGCATTCGGGTCACCTCGGCCTCATGGGCGGCTGATGCGGGTTTTGCGGCAATCCGCACCTTGAGCTCGCGCAAGCGCTCGCGTCGTGCTTTGCGCTTGATTTGATCCTGAGCATGCAGTCGGTCAAAATGCTTCTTGGCCTGACGGAACAACGACTGTGCGAGCATCTGCGCGAGGGGCGTCAGCTCGTCATGTGATGCAGTAACGCTGACAATCTTTTTGCCGGGCAGGTGCATATAGCCACTGGCCAGAAATTGCCGCTTGATCTTGTCGCGATCAAGGACGATTTGAAGTCGCGCTGAATCTTTAGTGTGTTTGTCGAGCAATGGCTTGAGGGCGTGCTCGATCACATTTCCCAAAGCTCTCTGCCAAGGTTCATGAAACTCTTTGTCGATAGCTCGATAGCTATATTGTATCTGCATGTATGACTCCTTCGATGTCATTTCTATGGAGGCATGAATCGAGGATGCTCATATCCATAGATTTTGGTTTGGCACGCTCTTACCCCAGGCGCGTTTGCGAAGACTCCAACTCAAGAACAAAAGCGTGACGCCATAGACTGCCGCATGGAAACCCAACAGCCAGCCTGCGGCCACGAATGACTCGACCGGACGGGTAAAAAATATCCACAAGACGATAGCACCAAGGATAATCGAGAGCAGTCCACTGAGGGCAAGCCAGATTTCACCCTTGATTTCCCGACGCAGCCGAACGGCGGCGGATATCTCCAGCACACCGGTGAAAATCGCCCAGAAGCCCACGCTAGCCCATAAAAAAGAAGCCAAGACTATCGTGGCGACCCAAGGAGCAACCAGGACGACGACGCCCGTAAGTATGCCGACAATGCCGCTGAACAGCAGCCAGCCCCAGCGCTCTTTTTTCTGGATATGGCGCACCGCTGCAAACAAGTTGAACGCGCCATTGACCAAGGAAAATGCGCCGAACATGATGGTCATGGCCAACAGAGCCGATTGTGGCATCCAGAACGCGAGGGCTGCAAAAATCAATGCCAAGACACCGCGCAGCACAAAAAGCCACCAATTTTGGCTCAGCGAACACAGTGCTTTGGTGGGGTCATCCGCATTGGAATTGGCGATGGTGTCTGTTTTCATGCAATATCTCCTAAAGATCTATACAAAATAAAAAATCAAACACTCATGGGACAAGAGAGGGGGCGCTATGCGCCCCCTCTCCAGCGGTTTCAGAACAACCTGGACAGTTTTGCCTTGACTTCATCGAGCCAGCCTTTTCCGCAGCCTCCCCCTCCCGTCTTTTCCTTGATTTTCTTGAGTTCAGCGTACAGGGGCTCAAAGTCCTTCCTTTTTCCATAGCCCAGCAGTTCTGCCATTTCCAACTGCTGCCGGGCTTCGTTCAACAATGTCTCCAGGCGCTCATTGGATGCTTCGCTGCGCTGACCATCTTCTACCAGGGGCTCGGCGCGCTTCAGGAGCAGCTTCGCACGCAGGACGGGCAGCGGAAGCACGCTGCGCTCCTCGACCAGCGTGCTGAGCGCTGACTGCAGCGCGGCTTTGGCTTCTTCGATCTTGCCCTGATCGATCAGCGGCACGACTGCCTTCACGGCTGCGGGATAGGACGCCAAAGGGATGCTGGTGACCGTGATCACGATTTCACTGGCCAGCAAAGCCAGCACGTGGCGAGCCTGTTGCACCTCGCCATGTTTGAGGGCATCCAGCGCCTCGTCGGTCATCGCCTCAATGGTTTCCGTGTTGGCGAACAAGTCGTGCACGATGGTGCGCACATCAACGCCGGCCAGGGCGAGCGTGGGTTCGCGCGCGACGATCAGCTCCAGCTTTCCCGTCACTTCGGCCAGCGTTGCCAATGCGCGTGCAGTGTCCTTGCCGTCAAGTGCGGCCAGCGCTGATTTGGTCAGCGACAAGGCCGAGACTGCCTCATCGAGGACTTGTTTACGTTTGTCTGCCGCCTGCGAGTCCGTTTCTTTCTGAACCTCAGGCTGTACCTCCGTGACGACTTCAGGCTTGGACTCTGGACTGACAGGAAGGCTGCTTACCGCGGCCTGTTCGTTTTTTCCTTCGTTCGTCGCATTGGGATTCGGTGTTTGCTCATTCATGGTGATATGCCTCGTATGAGATAGTGAAAATAGGCGAATCTATTGGGGCTGAATGCGAACATCGCGAGACTGACCGACAGAGCAGTCAGCCCCTTCATCACCTCAAAACAGCTTTTGGATGCGCGTCTTCAACTCGTCGAACCATCCCTTGCCGCTTTTGCCACCAGCCGACTTTTGCTCAATGGACTTCACCTGATCGAAGATGGGTTTGAAGTCCGCCTTCTTGCCATAACCCAGGATCTGCGCCATCTCGATCTCCGTGCGCACGGACGACAGCAAGGTGCTGAGCTCCTCGTTCTGCTTGGCATCGCGCCTGTCGGTCTCGGCCAGCTTTTCAGCTTTTGCCATCGCGGCTTCGGCCCGTAGCACGGGCAGAGGAAAGGCGACCGAGGTCACCACCAGCGTGTTCAGTGCTCGGGCGAGTTCCGCTTTGGCGTTGTCGATCTTGCCGCTGTCGATGAGCCGTGCGGCCGACTTGATCGCTGCCGGGTACGTTGCCATCGGAAGGTTGTCGGTTTGGATTACGATTTCGCTGGCCAGATTGGCAATGATGGGCCGGGCCTTTTGCACCTCGCCATCACCCAACAACTCCCGAGACAACTTGACCGCTTTCTTTACCGATTCCACGTTGGCGTGGATATCGTGGGTGATGACGCGTACATCGACCGGCGCCAAAGCAAGTTTGGCGTCGCGTGCCAATACCAGTTCCAGCTTTCCGCTGGCCAGTTCCAGCGCAGCAAGCGCCTCCTTGGTCTTGTTTGCATCAAGGAGGGTCAAAGCCTCCTGGGTCTTGGTGAGCGCCGTGATGGCGTCTTGAGTGAGCTCGGCACGCTTTTTATCGGCTTCCCGGGCGGCCTTGTCATCTACCTGTGGCTGTGCCGCCTTGGATGCGGCAGAGGGTGCTGAAGCACCTGGGCTAGAACCTGCCGCCGATTGGGCCAGAGCCGGTCCGCTCAGTCCGACGACAACCGCCAGGGCAAGTGCGGAGAAGGTGTATTGTGGCTGTTTGATATTCATGATCTTGGGCTCTTGATTGAAGTTAGTTGACTGAGATTTCAATCTGTTTCGGTTTGGCTTGCTCGGCCTTGACAAGCCGCACTTCCAGCACGCCGTCTTTCATGGAAGCCGTCACCTTGGTCGGATCAACGTTGTCAGGCAAGACAAAGCTGCGCACAAAGCGGCCATAGGCACGTTCGATGCGGTGGAACTTCTTGCCCTGCTCCTCTTTTTCCAGTTTGCGCTCGCCGCTGATGGTGAGCACACCGTTTTCCGCGCTGACGCGCACGGCATCCTTGGGGACCTCCGGCAGATCCAGCTTGAGGAGGAATGCGTTCTCATCCTCGCTGATGTCCGCCATTGGAGCCCAGTCCGCCGTGGTCATGGCTTCGTTGCCGGTACGGGCGCCCTGTCGCTGGGGTATTCGTCCGGACATCGTCGCCAGGCGGTTTTGCAATTCATCCAGTTCCCGGAAGGGGTCCCACGGAGTCAATGCAGACATATCGGTTCTCCTTGAACAATGCCGACGAATTGGATGACGCACTGAACAGAGCCGTCGGTTTACTCTGAATGGCACCTACTACTGTTTTCAGTTCCGAACAAGTCCTTGAGTCAATTGACGGATATCGCTTTCGTCGAGCGTTTCCCGCGCCAGCAGCTCGCGCGCACAGCGCTCCAGCACCGCGCGGTTGATGTCGAGAATCCGGTAGGCGTGCTCGAACACGCCCATCACGATGCGTCGCTCGCCGACTTCTTCTTGCGCGAGCCTTTGCCAGCGTCGCCGTGCGGCGTCTCGGTCGCCTTCGCGACATCCGGCTGCTCCGGCTCGGCCGGGGTCTGCGGTAGCTCTTTGCGTTCGAACACCACGCGTTCGGCCTTGTCGTCCCAGCGTGCGCTGGCGTGATCGCCCTTGCCGATGCTGCCACCGAGCATCTCGCGCGCCAGCGCAGTTTCCAGCTCGCTGCGGATCAGGCGCTTGAGTTCACGCGCACCGAACTCGGGTTTGTAGCCTTCTTCCGCGAAATGGTCGATCAGCGTCTGATCGAAAGTGAGCGTCACGCCCTGGCTGGCGGCGCTGCGCGCCACGCGATCGAGCTGCAGGCCGACGATGTGGCGGATCTCCTCCTTGCCCAGCGCATGGAAGACGATGATCTCGTCGATGCGGTTGAGGAACTCGGGCCGGAAGTGGCCGCGCAGCACGTCCATGACCTCGGCCTTGGTCTTTTCGTACTCCTCGTCGGCCGCCCCACGCGCCTTCAGCCGTCGCTGGATGATGTCCGAACCCAGGTTGGACGTGGCGATGATGATGGTGTTGGTGAAATCCACCACCCGGCCCTTGCCGTCGGTGAGGCGACCGTCGTCGAACACTTGCAGCAGGATGTTGTAGACGTCAGGGTGTGCCTTCTCGATCTCGTCGAGCAGCAGCACGCTGTAGGGCTTGCGCCGCACCTTCTCGGTGAGCTGACCGCCTTCGTCGTAACCGACATAGCCCGGAGGCGCGCCCACCAGCCGCGCCACGGTATGGCGTTCGCCATATTCCGACATGTCGATGCGCAACAGGGCGTGCTCATCGCCGTAGATCGATTCGGCCAATGCCTTGGCGAGCTCGGTCTTGCCCACCCCGGTCGGGCCCAGAAACAGGAAGGTAGCCACCGGTTTGCTGCCTTCGCGCAGGCCGGCGCGGGACAGCCGCACGGCATCGGCCACGGCACGGACCGCCTCGTCTTGTCCCACCAGGCGCTCGTGCAGCCGTTGTTCCAAGTGCAGCAGCTTTTCGCGCTCTTCCACCGTCAACTCGTTGACCGGGATGCCGGTCAGGCGCGAGACGATCTGCGCCACGTGTTCCGCCTTGACCTCGGCACTGCCGGAGGCCCGCTCCCGCTCCCAGTTCTCGACGAGCTTCTTGAGCTCGGCCTCCTTGGCTTCGATGCGCTTGCCGAGCTCGGCGGCCTGGTCGTACTGCTTGCGCGCGGCCACGTAATCCTGTTCACGCCGCAGCTGGTGCAGTTCGGACTCCAGCTCCTGCACGGCCACCGGCCGGGCCGTGGCCGACAGCTTGACGCGCGCGGCCGCCTGGTCGAGCAGGTCGATCGCCTTGTCCGGCAGGAAGCGCGCCGTGATGTAGCGGTCGGACAACTCGGCCGCCGCGATGATCGCGTCCTCGGAGATGCTGACCTTGTGGTGCGCCTCGAAGGTGTCGCGCAGGCCGCGCAGAATCATGATGGCCTGGGCCACCGTCGGCTCGGGCACCGTCACCGGCTGGAAGCGCCGCTCCAGTGCGGCATCCTTCTCGATGTATTTCTGGTACTCGTTCAGCGTCGTGGCGCCGATTAGGTTGAGTTCACCGCGCGCCATCATCGGTTTGAACACGTTGGCCACGTCCAGCCCGCCTTCGCCACCGCCCTGGCCGGCACCGACGATGGTGTGCACCTCGTCGATGAACAAAATCAGCTCGCCCTGGTGCTCGGTCACCTCCTTCAGCACCTTCTGCACGCGCTCCTCGAACTCGCCGCGATATTTGGCGCCGGCCACCATGGCGTTGATGTTGAGTTCCACCAGGCGCTTGTCGCGCAAGGTCTCGGGCACTTCACCCGCCACCATGCGCTGCGCCAGCCCTTCGACGATGGCGGTCTTGCCCACACCCGGCTCGCCGATCAGCACCGGGTTGTTCTTCTTGCGCCGGGCCAGCACCTCGATGGTGGTTTCGATCTCCTGCGCGCGGCCGATCACCGGGTCGAGCTTGCCGTCGCGCGCCATCTTGGTCAGGTCGCGCGAGTACTTGTCGAGTTCTGGCGTGTTGGTCGGCGTCTCAGCGCGGCCATCCTCGGCGCCCTTGCCGACCACCTTGCTGACCTGTTGGCGCAGCGCCTGCGGCGTCAGGCCGTAGCGGCGCAGCAGGTTGGCGGCCAGCCCTTCGCCTTCCTCGGCCAGACCGATCAGGAAATGCTCTGGACCGACATAAGAATGGCCGAGTTCATTGGAGGCCACGAAGGCGCGGCTGAGCGCATCCTTCACGCGCGGCGACACGCCGATCTCGCCCTCGAAGGGCTTGTCCCCGCGCTTGG
Source organism: Enterobacter sp. MGH 37 (assembly GCF_000534515.1). NCBI lineage: Bacteria > Pseudomonadati > Pseudomonadota > Gammaproteobacteria > Enterobacterales > Enterobacteriaceae > Enterobacter > Enterobacter sp. MGH 37. Next base: position 94,307 of record NZ_KI973207.1, on the reverse strand, counting down.
CCTCAGACTCGATCTGCCGCTTGAGGTCATCGACCTTGATCTTGAACTGACCCAGGATGGTCTTGACCACGTCGCTGTCGGCCAGCGCCAGCAGCAGATGTTCGGTATCCACCTCGGAGCGGCCAAATTCGGCAGCGTGTTTGGCGGCCTCCTGCAGCAAGGCTTCCGACTGTTCGCTGATGCGGCTGGCCAACCCACTGCCGCGACGGCGCGGCGCACCCGAACCTGCGGTGGCGGGCTCGCCAAACGAGGCATCGACCACGTCATCGGTATCGGCGGCAACTGGCGTCGCGTCTTCGCCGATGCGGAAGAAGTCACTGCCGAGGAAGTCCTCGAACAGGCCGCTACGCGAGCCGAACAAGGCTTCCAGCGGCGAAACGGTGCGCTTTTGCTGGCGCACTAATTGCCGGTAATGGTCGTCGCACAACAGCATGGTGCTGTTACGACCGTTGAGATTGGCTTCCACCCGCACGGTGGCGGGTTGGCCGCAGACCTGGCATTGTTTTCTGGCCATGCTGATGCTCCTGAGAAGGTTGACAAGGTTGAGGCGACGAGGCATCGCGAGCCGCGACTCCTCGTCTCGTGCCGGGTTTTTCTTGTGACGAACGAGCCGGCGACGTCAGCCGTTGATCGGGATCGAGCGTCCCTGCTTCGGCGCGCTGACCTCGCGCTTGTCGATCGTGACCGTGAGCACCCCGTTCTTGAACGATGCCTTGATCGAATCCTGGTTGGCGTCGTCAGGCAGGTTCAAGGCACGCTGAAAGCTGCCGTAGGAGCGCTCCACACGGTGGAAGCCACCTTCCTTCTTCTCCTGTTCCTGGCGCTTCTCGCCACGCACCATCAGCACGTCGTTGTCGAGAGTTATCTGGATGTCCTTCTCCTCGACACCGGGCACTTCCAGGGTAATCTTGTACTGCTTGTCGGTTTCCTGGATGTCCAGGGCCGGCTTCAGCATGCCCGACCAATCGGATGGCCACTGCGGCATGTTCAACGCCGGAAAACCGAAGCCCCGGAATGCGTCATCGAACAGCCGGTCGATTTCCCGATGCAGTTGCATGATCGGGCTGACTGGCCCGCTCGCCGCTGGCAGGTCATTGCGCTGCACCGGCAGGGAAGAGACGGTCTGCTGCTCTTGCTGCTCGTTCTTGAACCAGTTCCAGGGAGCCAACTTCTTGAAATCGATGTCCATGTCATACCTCCAGAAAAATTGGAAAACGAGTTACTCAAGCCCTTTGCCTGCTGTGACGGGCAGTGCGCCCAGGCGACACGGGCTGCTCGGATGACTTCTGCTGTTCACGCTTGCGCATCACCTCCTTCTTTGCTCCGGCTCGGGTCTGATCATTGATGCACTGATCGATTTCACTTTGACGAAGCCGCCACGTCCCGCCCATCTTGAAAGCCGGAATTTCCCCGTGTGCGGCGAGCCGATAAAGCGTCCGCTTGCCGACTTTCAAGTACGCAGCCAATTCATCGAGCGTGAAAATCACCTGTAGGTGCACTTTCATCTCACCCTCTCCAATCGCGTCGCTTTGCGGTTCCGGCCAAGGAAATCCTTGCAATACTTTGTAATATTAGACCTACTATGAATAACCTCAAGAGTCAATGTGCAGCGTTCTCCCGCCCCATTGATGCAGGTCAACTGCTCAGGCAATGGACAGCGCCTGGCTCGTCAGCCTGCGTGTGCCACAGGCGCCTCGATCAAACACCGATCCTCACGTTGTAGCCGAGTGCCCGCAGCCCCTTGCTCGTCTGCATGTTCCTTGGCGGAAACTCGTCTGGGCGCGCCCAGACGACGATTTCCCCGAGGCTGCTCAGGCCAACGTGCGGAATTGCCCAGTCGTCGCTGCGGATCGCGTTCCAGAGTCGGGCCGAAACACTTCCGTTGCCCCAGACAACGTAGTTCAACAGTATCCGTCCGGCCAACACACCTTCCCGACACCGCCGCCGAAGGCCATGGCCCATCAAGCGGATTTTCCATGCGCCCTCAGCGCCGTACCTACAGCAAATCTTTCAAGGCTCAGGTCATTCAGGAGTGTTCTGAACCCGGTGCCTCCATCGCAAACATCGCCTTGGGCTACAGCCTCAATGCGGCTTTGTTGAATAAATCGAACTTTTGCTGAGTTGAAGGATCAGATCACGCATCTTCCCGACAACGCAGACCGTTCCGTGGCAAAGCAAAAGTTCAAAATCACCAACTGGCCCACCTACAATAAAGCCCTCATCAACCGTGGCTCCATAACTTTCTGGCTGGATGATGAAGCTATTCAGGCCTGGTATGAGTCGGCAACGCCTTCATCACGGGGAAGACCTCAGCGCTATTCTGATCTCGCCATCACCACCGTTCTGGTCATTAAACGCGTGTTCAGGTTGACCCTGCGGGCTGCACAGGGTTTTATTGATTCCATTTTTACACTGATGAATGTTCCGTTGCGCTGCCCGGATTACACCAGTGTCAGCAAGCGCGCAAAGTCGGTTAATGTCAGTTTCAAAACGTTCACCCGAGGTGAAATCGCGCATCTGGTGATTGATTCCACCGGGCTGAAGGTCTTTGGTGAAGGCGAATGGAAAGTCAAAAAACACGGCAAAGAACGCCGTCGTATATGGCGAAAGTTGCATCTGGCAGTTGACAGCAACACACATGAAATCATCTGTGCAGACCTGTCGCTGAACAATGTGACGGACTCAGAAGCCTTCCCGGGTCTTATCCGGCAGACTCACAGAAAAATCAGGGCAGCATCGGCAGACGGCGCTTACGACACCCGGCTCTGTCACGATGAACTGCGGCGTAAGAAAATCAGCGCGCTTATCCCGCCCCGAAAAGGCGCGGGTTACTGGCCCGGTGAATATGCAGACCGTAACCGTGCTGTTGCGAATCAGCGGCTGACCGGGAGTAATGCGCGGTGGAAATGGACAACAGATTATAACCGTCGCTCGATAGCGGAAACGGCGATGTACCGGGTAAAACAGCTGTTCGGAGGTTCACTGACACTGCGTGACTACGATGGTCAGGTTGCAGAGGCTATGGCCCTGGTACGAGCGCTGAACAAAATGACGAAAGCAGGTATGCCTGAAAGCGTGCGTATTGCCTGAAAACACAACCCGCTACGGGGGAGACTTACCCGAAATCTGATTTATTCAACAAAGCCATCCAGTGCCTGAAAGAAGGCTGGGCATCACAGGCATTTGTCAGGTCGGTGTTACAGACGTTCCGTCATCATGATTATGACGCTTTCCTCATTGAGAAGCATCACCGCAGTATCGTTTATTCAGACGAAATGTGGACTCTGGCCGTCCAGCTGGGGATATCTAAATTCATCAGGCCGCCAAAACTCACACATGAGAGAACACGTATCCGTGTAGAGCCATTCAGTAACGGTGAAAAGGAATACAAATAACATCGCAGAGAAACTGTCAGGCCGATGGATAGCGGCCTGACTACGTTACTTAACCCAGTCTTCCAGAACCAGACCCGGCACCCGCTCAAACTCTCTTGTATTATTCGTCACCAGGATGGCGCCCGCCGCGATGGCGTGTCCGGCAATGGCGGTGTCGTTCGGGCCGATCGGCGTCCCGGCGAGGCGCAGCGCCACCCGGATGTCCGTCGTGGCGTCCACCGCAGCCCGGTCCCAGGGCAGGATGGCATCGAGGCGCGCGCAGAACGCGTCGACCAGCTGAATATGGCGCGGCGAGGCCTTCGGGCCGGTGGCGCCGAAGCGCATCTCGGCATACGTCACGGCCGAGACCACGATGCGATCACCGCGCAGCACCACCTGCTCCAGGCGCTTCAGCACCGCTGCCGGCTGCTCGCGCATGATGAACGAGCAGATGTTAGTGTCGAGCATCCAGGTTTTCTTCATGGATCAAAGCGTCCTTCGTCGCTGACCACATCCTCACGCTGCGCCATAAAGTCCGGATCGGCCCTGTCTAGCTGCGCGAACGAGCCCCAGGTCGGCCGGACGGGACGCAGAATGATGCTGTCCCCTTCCCGGACGATCTCCAGCTCGCTGACGCCGTCAAAATCCAGGTCCCGGGGCAGACGGATGGCGCGGTTATTGCCGTTTTTAAATATCGATACTGTGCGCATGGATGTTCCTCCGGCTGATCATGCATGATGTATGAGTGCATATGTGCAGTATATGCCTGCCGGATGGGTTTGTATAGGTGTAACATATGCAGATGACTGGCATATGCGTATGTCTGCCCTATGCAGATGCGCGGCATATGGATATGCTGTGCATATCCTGCTTTCTCATTTTTCCACCGCAGATCCGAAAACTCCCATACTCGGAAATGCCGTACCTGAGCCGTCAGGCTGACCGGATGATATAGTGAATTCTCGAACCGGAACGGGAGAGTTAAATGGGAAATTATTCAGATTTTGAGACCGAGTTTGTTCAACGAACACTGGCACTTATCGATCAGTATAACGAAATGATTAAGGAGCTGGGCAAGCCCTTCAGGGAGCAGTACAACTACACATTGACCCTGAATTGCCTTCTGGGTCTCATCGTGATGCCGAAAGAGAGGGCGCTCTCTTTCCTGCCCGCTGACCGTTTAACGCAGCAGCTTAAAACCAGCATGGGGTTACAGGAGTCGCAGCTACCCGGACCGGAGATGACTCTGCGTGCTCTTATCCTTAAAATGAGAAATTCTGTGGCTCATTTCAGCGTCCAGGTTGTATCAGTCAGCGACGAGCGTCTTGTCGATCTGATTGCTTTCAGGGATGATCCTGAGGATGAGAATGCCTATGCCACTTTCAGCGCCCCGGAACTTTTACCCTTTCTGAAATATTATGCGACCCTGCTGCTCAACAATATGGCCCGACGTCGAGCCAAAGCTGTTAACTTATTGGATTTTTGAGGGATTTACACAATGTTAATCCTCGATTGCTCCTCACGAACTCAGGCGTTGCATACATTATCTGCCGGGTTTGGCTGTCCCCCTGAAAAGCTGAAAAAAGTGCTGCTTTCGCTTGATCTTGAAAGTATCTACGAGCTTAATCCTCGCCAGTTGGTTGATGCACCTCAGTATCTGAGAGAGTACGTCTGTGCGGAACTGGGCGAACCGGGACCATTCACACGAGCTCTGTGGTTTCATGGTACCCGGACTTTCGCCGGGAATACTTTTCCCGCGGGGTTACTGGCGCTAAATCAGTCTGAATCACTCGCCATGAAAATGTTGCTCGACCTGGCTCCGAATGAGATGGTTCGTAAACACCTTCAGGAATGGAATGTTCCGGGAGGTGTCCCGGATGAGATGTTTCAGCTCAGAACTGACGATAGAACGCACTGGGGGCCTTACGGCCATCTGGTTCGGGAATTACATTTCCACACCAGTGAAAATGGGCAACATGATTATCTCAGGCTACCGGAGCTGGTAGAGGATGTCTGTAACGCATACTTTGAGAACTACGCCCACGATCTTACGCCGCATTACCTCAAGGTGCTTCACCCCTGTATTGTCTGGTTCCAGGCAGATATTATTTATGAAAAGGGTACGCTTGAAACGGCACTTGCATATGCTTATACATCAGTCCGGAATCTACCGCCGGATGGAAACTCAACTTTCGGTATAGACCGTGAGGGGAAATCAGTGTCCAGGTCGTCAATTGCTAAAATAGAGTATCTGCCGCACGGGCAAATTAAATAACGTGAAAAAACAGGCCCGTATATTCGTCACGAATATTCATGACGCAATACTATAGGTGCTGGCAGAATCAGGGCAACACCATCGCAATAGACTGGTGTCAGGAGTATTACCCGGTCAGTGTACACTGTACGGTTATCAATTTTATCACCCGGAGATTAACAATGAGCCATCCTGAAATTCACGTCAAAGACTGGATTGATGTGGGCAACAGTGAGTGTGTGGTGCAACGGCTTCTTCCCCCGGGGTCTCCCTCCGGCGTCTGCATTGTTGTTTTGAATAAAACCAAACCAACCACCCGGATCGTCGGCTGGGACGGCAAAAAATGGTACTTCATGCCCAGCCGTGACTATGGCGGTTATGCAGATGATTATGATCCCTGTGTTCGTGAACTGAAACGGGGCCGTAGCTGACCCCATGAGTTGACATCCTCCCCATCCTTCAGGCAGGGAGGATGTCAAAGCCACTACCTCTGATTGACCGGGATGGTTGCAGCATAGGCCCGCAGGGGAGCATCAACATTACTGACGAGCGCTTCCGCCACTTCCGTCAGTGTCTGGGTAGGCCCGAGCCGGGCGTCCTCCACAGTGTAGCAGTGCATGGAGCAGGTTCCTTCCCGGAAGCGGAACCCCAGGCCGAGTACATTGTTGTGAAAAACAACGGGGGAGCCATAGCCCGGATCAGGCACCAGAATGTGACCATTACAGAACGGCAACTCAAACTGATCAAACTCGCCTGCCGGCAGCGCCTGCGTATTTTCTGTGCGAAGGGTCAGCAGCACCTGGCTGTGTCCTTTCTGGCCGCTTTCATCCTGAAACACAGCGACCCGGCTGTAAACGCCCACCGCATGCGCCTCACTGAGACCATTCGCCGGCGCCTTGCCCATGACTCCGCGCAGCTGGTTGATCTGCTGATAGTAATCCTGCCGACGATACCAGGCTCCCCAGAAACGCGCGATACTGGCCCAGAAGGCTTCAATCGTCTGTTCATCACGACCGGCAACATCACAGAACAGGGCAAAATACAGCGCAGTCCCGCCGTAGAACTGCTGTCCCGGTGGCAAAACCTGGCTGCTTCGCATGCGGAGGTACTGTGCATTACGCAGCAAAATCCGGGTCAGATCATCTTCTGTACGGATGGAAAGCAGGTCGCGGTAGGCCGCTTCAAACTGAGGGGGCTGAGGGACACTGCTCCATGTTGGCAGGACAGTACAGCCGTTATACTGCGCGATGTCCTGATCCAGGGACGCGACAAGCGGGCTCTTAAGGCAGAAGACATGGAGTATACTGCCCATACTGGCATTGACCATTTCACGCAGCAGCGCAGACTGGTTAATGTCCCGTGCTCTGGCCACCTCTTTCAGCGCCTGGCCCTGAGCGGTCGGAATGCCTTTAAGTGAGACCGACACGGTCCCCTGAGACTCGTTTTGTTCAGATGAAGTCTGAAAGTTCATAATGAACCCCTCTTTGACGTTTTAATCTAAAATGAAAATTTTCCTACCAAGTGGATTTTTTACTCCATTCTGTTGGTGGTATTACTTTCTCCTGGATGTAATACCAGTGCAAGATATTTATTACCTTTTCGTTGCTTCTCTTATTCAGATCCGATTTCTGCCGGTTCCGGATCTGATTCAGCCCCGCCGGCGCGCAGCGGCACCATGACACAACATGTAGCGGTGTTACCAGCTGACAACGACGCTATATGTTGTGTCCCTCCCCTGCCCCGTGACCGGCCGCTCACCACCCTAAAAGGGCGCTGTGGTTATTCCCTGACCGTGGTACACTTCCGGAAACTTCGCTGAGCGTAAAAAGTCGGATCCGGGCGGAACAGCCGTCAGGTAATTTAACGGCGTGGCTGTATGGCTGCTTGTTATCTCTAAGGTGATTATTTTGTATGTGAATTTCACGAAGTGAAATTAATGGCGACATAACAGTATGTTTCAGGCGGGCGTGTGTCAGCTGCATCCTTGCGCTATACTGATATGCATATCATTAGTATGTTTTCCGGAGTGCATTATGAAGCAGCGCATCACTGTCACCATAGACAGCGACAGTTATCAGTTACTGAAATCCGCAGACGTCAATATCTCCGCCCTGGTGAACAGGGCCATGCAGAATGAGGCCCGTCGTCTGCGTTCCGAACGCTGGCAGGCTGAAAATCAGGAAGGGATGGCCGAGGTTGCCCGATTTATTGAGATGAACGGTTCATTCGCCGACGAAAACAGGGACTGGTGAGATGCAGTTTAAGGTTTATGCCTATAAAAGAGAGAGCCGCTATCGTCTGTTCGTGGATGTGCAGAGTGACATCATCGATACCCCCGGGCGACGGATGGTGATCCCGCTGGCCAGCGCCCGGCTGCTGTCGGATAAGGTTTCCCGTGAACTCTATCCGGTGGTGCACATCGGGGACGAAAGCTACCGCCTGATGACCACGGACATGGCCAGCGTCACTTCCTCCGTCACCGGGGAGGAAGTGGCCGATCTCAGCCACCGGGAAAATGACATCAAAAATGCGATAAACCTGATGTTCTGGGGAATTTGACAGCCTCCCCGCCCTGAAAGACATCGAGGATGTCAAAACGAAGCATTGCCGCAGAGCTTAACCCTCAGCATGAACTGCCCTCCGGAGCGGATGCCCTGCAGGCTTTCGTGGGGTCAGCTTAAACGAACGGTTCACACAAAAACCCTTAAGCCAGTAACATTTACGCAACGGGACAAAAAGGCCGGTATGGAAGCGAAAACGGAAACCTTCATAAAAACGTCTGTTGATGATAACGGCATGTGGATGCTGACCGTCCCGGCGGGGAGTGCGGGCGACGAAACGGTGGTTGTGGTCGTCAGACGGGTGGAGGAATGTCGTTACGGGTCAGAGGACTCGCCAGGGGCACATGTGTCGATCACCTCCAGCCTGACGCTGTACGGTGAAGGACAAGGAACACCGCAGACCATTGTCGCGAAGTTCGTGCCCGGCACGGTGGAACTGTTCAGTGTCGAATTTATGCTGAAAGAATTTTTACCCCGTGGTCGCGGGGTGGGCAGCTGGATCATGCAGCAGATGGTGCTCTGGACCCGCTCCCTGCCGCCGGAAACGCTGGTCGGAAGAATCGACATCTCGTCCGTGGATGCGAAAAACATTCACAATCTGATCCGCCGGAGCAGACTATGGCGCGGGCTGGGGTTCCGGTTCCCGCCGGGGGATACCAGCTCAATGCCGCTGCGGGCAGACGAACTGCAGTTGCCGCGGGGCAGGTGTTCAACGCTCCGGGTGGAGCCCCTGGTATCCGCGGTACGCCGGCTGGAAGACTGTTATCGCGGGCTGCAGGAAAAAATCGTGCAGCTCGAAGGCAAAAAACGGTCGCAAAAACAGTTAATTACTTCACTTCAGAATCGTCCATTTTATCATCTGTTGCACAGGAAAGGGGGCCAGCTCCCGGACGAGAAATGTGACGCCCTGCCGCTGCGGGCAGAAAAACTGTCTCTGCCGCAGAGCGGGGATTCAGACCTGGAGGTGGCGCAACGGGCAGCCGGGGTCATCCGGCTGGCTACCCTGTGTGCTCAGTCGCAGAAAAGAATCCTGGAGCTGGAAAGGGAGCTTGCCTCGCAAAGTGAGGAGCTCGTTGACCTGCAGGCACATCCCTTTTTTAACCTGCGGGATAAATACCGCGACCAGATCCTGTTCTGGGGATGGGGGATGGGTTTTCTGTGCTTTATCTACTGGATGTTGGTGTCATGAATGTTCCCGTTCCATAGCAACCCACTGAAGAGGAGTGAAACCTGTGCCCGAAAATATCGTGTCTACCGTCATTGACGGGGTAGTTTTGTTTGCGACTTCGTCTGTTTTCTGGCTGGTTAGTCATCCTGACTCCGGTAATATTACGAAGAAAATTCTCGGCAAAGAAAAAAGTTAACAGAAATTATGAATAACCTGGTTCCAGTTGGATCTCCGGCATCTCCCGGAACATTGCTCCCGGTGGCCATCGATTACCCTGCCGCCCTCGCCCTGCGCCAGATGGCGCTCGTGCAGGATGAACTGCCGAAATACCTGCTGGCGCCGGAAGTCAGCGCCCTGCTCCATTACGTGCCGGATCTTCACCGCAAGATGCTGCTGGCAACCCTCTGGAACACCGGCGCGCGTATCAACGAGGCGCTGGCGCTGACCCGGGGGGATTTTTCGCTGGCGCCGCCGTATCCGTTCGTACAGCTGGCCACCCTCAAGCAGCGTACCGAGAAAGCGGCCAGGACGGCAGGTCGTGCCCCCGCAGGCAGTCAGATCCATCGTCTGGTTCCCCTTTCCGATCACCACTATGTCAGCCAGCTGCAGATGATGGTGGCGACCCTGAAAATTCCGCTGGAAAGACGAAACAAGCGCACCGGCAGAATGGAGAAGGCGCGTATCTGGGAGATCACAGACCGTACCGTGCGCACCTGGCTTAGCGAAGCGGTGGAGGCCGCAGCGGCCGACGGGGTGACGTTCTCAGTACCGGTTACCCCCCATACGTTCCGTCACTCCTACGCGATGCATATGCTGTATGCCGGCATACCACTGAAGGTTTTGCAGAGCCTGATGGGCCACAAATCGATTAGCTCGACGGAAGTCTATACGAAGGTGTTCGCACTTGATGTTGCTGCGCGGCATCGAGTTCAGTTTCAGATGCCCGAAGCGGATGCGGTAGCCATGCTGAAAGGGAATATTTAAGTACTTAGGAGAATGATGCTGGCGAACGTCCTGCTCGCCGGGGAGGTCTGTCAGACGTTATCTGGACCAGCTGACGGGAATATCTGCTCTGTATTCCTCATACTGCTCATAGATCGCATGCTGAAGCATCGTAATACGTTCTGACAACCTGTTGGCGTCCGACATATGCCGCCATTCCCCCTCAATAGTGGTTTTCTGTCCATCCGGGAGATTGAGCGTGATCAATACCTTTGTATCACGAATAATCACCCCGTCAGTGAAAGAATTAAGACCACTCCTTACGGTATTATCTATCTGTATAGTTTCAAGTTTCATCTTGTTACATCCTGTTGACCGGATCCCAAGCATAGATATCTGAATTCAAATTGCCTAGTGAAATGTCTGGATATGCCGCATTTTTCCCCTTATACAGCGAAGCTGGCCAAAGGCCAGCCCGCATGGATTTATCGCTTTTGCCAGTAGATCAGCATGGCAAGGAACAGGATTGTTGCCCCCTGAGAAGCGGGAGAAGCGGTCAGGAAAGTTTCCAGCAATGACATTATCGTAAAACTCCGCATTATTAATTTCAGGTGTGTGACTCAGGGGCCTTAGTCCCCCTTTTACAGGAAGTAGTGTTCTGTCACGACGGGAGCCAGGGTTAATAAAAACGATTCGAGTATGTCTGCAGGGACGATAGAAATCTTCGTGCGGGTTGTCTCGCTGTAGCGGGCTCTGGAGAGCGACTCGGGGGAGGAGTAGTATCTTCCGGCCACGGATATGATCGAGCCAGCAGTGCTCGCCGCAGCCGAGCGACAGGGCGAAGCCCCGAGTGAGCGAGGAAGCACCAGGGAACAGAACTCATAAATTCTGCATACGCTCAATGGCTGAAAAATCACCTCCCCTAGGGTTATCCACTTATCCACGGGGATATTTTTATAAGATCTTTTTTAATAGTTGTTAGATCTTTATTTTTAGAATGCCCACAGGCCTTTATCCATGCGGGTTCCAGAGAGGGATCTGTGACAAACCGCCCTTTCAGTGTGACAAATCACCCTCAAATAGCCGTCCTTTCTGTGACAAGTTGCCCTTAACTCTGTGACAAATTGCCCTCAGGAAGCGTTGCTTTTCACAAAGTTATCCCTCCCTGTTGACTCTGTTTTATAAAGTGTGACAATCTGAAAACCTGTCACACTTCACATGGACCTGTCATGGCGGAAATAGCGGTTATAAACCATAAAAAACGTAAAAATAGCCCGCGGATTGTCCAGTCAAATGAGCTGACTGAGGCGGCATATAGTCTCTCCAGGGATCAAAAGCGTATGCTGTATCTGTTCGTTGACCAGATCAGAAAATCCGACGGCTCCCTGCAGGAACATGACGGCATCTGCGAAATTCATGTTGCTAAATACGCTGAAACATTCGGGCTGACCTCCGCTGAAGCCAGTAAGGATATACGACAGGCTTTAAAAGGTTTTGCGGGCAAGGAAGTGGTTTTCTATCGCCCTGAAGAGGATGCCGGCGATGAAAAAGGGTATGAATCCTTTCCCTGGTTTATCAAACGTGCGCACAGTCCATCCAGAGGGCTTTACAGCGTACATATCAACCCCTATCTCATTCCCTTCTTCATCGGGCTACAGAACCGGTTTACGCAGTTCCGGCTCAGTGAAACAAAAGAGATTACCAATCCGTATGCCATGCGTTTATACGAATCCCTGTGTCAGTACCGTAAACCTGATGGCTCTGGTGTCGTGTCCCTGAAAATCGACTGGATCATGGAGCGCTACCAGCTACCCCAAAGTTATCAGCGTATGCCGGATTTTCGCCGTCGTTTCCTGCAGGCAAGTGTTGATGAGATCAATAGCCGGACACCTATGCGCCTCTCTTACATCGAGAAAAAGAAAGGTCGCCAGACGACTCATATAGTATTTTCCTTCCGTGATATCACCTCGATGACAACAGAATAGCCTGAGGGTTATCTGTCACAGATTTGAGGGTGGTTCGTCACATTTGATCTGGAAGGTTGAGGGTGATTTGTCACAGTTTTGCTGTTCCCTCCCTGGCATCCTGCGCTTACTCATAGTTTTTTTGGCTGTAACCGGTAGTGGAGCCAGAATTGAGGGCAATTTGTCACCATATCCTGAGGGTAGTTTGTCACAGTTAAATGAGTGCAGTTTGTCACACTAGATTTTCCCCCTCTTCCCGTTAGTCAAATGACATGAGGGCAAGTTCGACATAATTAATGAGGGCAGATTGTCACATTTGTTGCCCTGAACACGCTATCTGTGTGTGCCTATACATGTGGTGTTTCCCGCGGCCCTGGCCGTCCGCGTAGTTGACCTGTTTCCCACAGTCCGCGCCGTCTGCAAAGTTGACCCGTTTCCCATAGTCCGGGCCGTCCGCGTAGTTGACCTGTTTCCCACAGTCCGGGCCGTCCGCGGAGTTGACCTGTTTCCCATAGTCCGGGCCGTCTGCAAAGTTAACCTGTTTCCCACAGTCCGGGCCGTCCGCGGAGTTGACCTGTTTGCCATAGTCCGGGCCGTCCGTAAAGTTGACCTGTTTCCCACAGTCCGGGCAGTCCGTAAAGTTGACCTGTTTCCCACAGTCCCGGCCGCCCGCGAAGTTGACCTGTTTCCCACACTCCCGGCCGCCCGTGAAGTTGACCTGTTTCCCATAGTCCGGAGCGTCCATTAAAGTTGACCTGTTTCCCACAGAGGATGGAAAACTCTTCTTGTGCTGAGCGTAAGAGCTATCTGCCGGAACGGTTCCTCTTCGCTTCCTCGCCAGTTCGCTCGCTACGCTCGGTTACATGGCTGCGGCGAGCGCTGATACATAAGGCTCAGCATTGCACCGGTCGTAACTAAAATCAGAATCCTTCTGAATGACCCTCCTGTCTTGCATGTTGGATACCTTTCTCAAAGCCCTTTTGTATGAGTTGTTGTTGATGGTCAAAAGTGCGTCTGCGTGTTGCTGCAGTGTGATTTAGTAGCACGCCCGTCGAGCTTCATCCCCCTCCTGTTGAGAGCGAAATCAAAACAATATGATTTTTTGCTTGCAACATGACTCTTTTTGTTCAAAATGACAAAAAACGTCATGAGGTGATAAATGGACAATATTGAGCAGTTACGGAAAGTCGCTACACGTGCAGGTAAGCTTCTGACATCTTTGAGCGAAAGTATTCGCCAGCAAAAAGAGGAATTGAAGCTTACCGAGTTCTATCAGGAATACAGCAAAGCCGCTCTGTATAAGCTGCCTAAGCTCAGTAAAGGCAGTGTTGAGTATGCTGTGTCCGAAATGGAAGCCGGTGGCTACATTTTTAAAAAGAAACCTTCTGGTAATACGATGAAATACGCGATGACGATTCAGAATGTCATCGATCTGTATAACCATCGTAAAGTACCGAAGTACAGGGATCGCTTCGATAAAGCCTTTACGATTTTTGTTTGTAATCTTAAAGGTGGTGGTTCCAAGACAGTTACTACCGCTTCATTATCACATGCTTTTCGAGCTCATCCTCAGCTTCTGTTCGAGGACCTGCGTATTCTGGCCATCGATTTCGATCCGCAGGCATCTCTGACGATGTTCCTGAGCCATGAGAATTCAGTGGGCCTGGTTGAAAATACGGCGGCTCAGGCCATGCTCCAGAACGTGTCTCGTGAAGAATTACTTTCCGATTTTATAGTACCGTCTATTATCCCTGGTGTTGATGTAATCCCCGCTTCCATTGACGATGCATTCCTTGCTGAAGGCTGGAAGGGATTGTGTGAAGAACATCTCCCAGGGAAAAATATTCATGCTGTGCTTAAAGAGAACATTATCGATAAGCTCCAGCATGACTACGACTTTATTTTCCTTGATAGTGGTCCTCACCTTGATGCGTTCCTGAAAAACTGCATTGGGGCGGCAGACCTGATGTTGACCCCTCTTCCACCGGCTACGGTTGATTTTCATTCTTCCCTGAAGTTTGTGGCCAGCCTCCCTGCCCTCATAGATTCCATCGAAATGGATGGGCACACCTGCAATCTCATCGGTAATGTCGGCTTCATGTCCAAGATCCTGAACAAATCTGATCACAAAATTTGCCATAGTCAGGCCAAAGAGGTTTTCGGTGCCGATATGCTAGACATGGTTCTGCCGAGACTGGATGGTTTCGAACGCTGTGGGGAGACTTTTGACACAGTTATTTCAGCAAATCCAGCAACCTATGATGGAAGTACAGAGGCACTAAAAAGCGCAAAATCAGCAGCGGAAGACTTTGCGAAGGCAGTCTTTGATCGCATCGAGTTCATTCGTACTAACGGAGGTATGTGATGTCGAATGAGAAAAGAAAAACCATCGGCAGACAGTTAAATACCCAGGCGTCAATGGTGGAAATGACGGACACCGGTAGAAGCCAGGTATTTACCTTAAAAACCGGCAGGAAGGTAACGTTCAGGTTTGTTCGGGTGCCTGCATCTGAAGTTGAAAGTAAGACCTTCGTAAACCAGGAAAACAACGGAAGAGATCAACTTGCACTGACCAGGGAGTCCCTGAAATCCATTATCCAGACGATTAAGTTTCAGCAGTTCTTTCCCTGTATTGGTATTAAGCAAAGTGAAAGGATTGAGATACTGGATGGTTCAAGACGGCGAGCCTCAGCAATTTTTGTCCGTACAGGCCTTGATGTAATGGTTACCGAAGAACATTTATCAGCTGATGAAGCTCGCCAACTGGCTAAAGATATCCAGACAGCTAAAGAACATAATCTTCGGGAGATTGGCCTGAGATTGATCGCTCTTAAAGAGTCCGGATTTAATCAAAAGGAAATTGCTGAACTGGAGGGGTTATCTCAGGCTAAAGTTACCAGGGCGCTGCAGGCGGCGGCCGTACCGCAAGACTTGATTTCTCTGTTCCCGGTTCAGTCGGAGCTATCGTTTAGTGACTATAAACTTCTTTTGGAAGTTAATGAAAAACTCAGTGAAAAGGGATTAACGCCTGAAGAACTCATTCAGTCTGTATCAGCTCAGCTCGATGCAATTTTGAGTGATGGCGAGCGACCAGAAGACGAACAGAAAGCCAGTATACTGAAGCTGATTTCTCAGGCATCTCAGGCATTGATAGATCCATCTCCCAAGGAAAAGTCAGTGGTCTCTCCACTCTGGTCTTTTGAGGAAAAGGACAAGTTCGCGCGTAAGCGTGTGAAAGGGCGCACGCTGACTTATGAGTTTAGCCGTATGTCAAAAGTGATTCAGGATGAACTGGACAAGGCTATCAACGAGGTCCTTGACAGAAATTTGAGTCAATAATTTCGCCATGGCGATTTCACATCTAACTTATTGTAATTAGGGAGTTTAGGCTGATAATTTCAAGGTGAAATCGCCAAAGTTTCACGCCAGTTTCGCTGCTGGAATATCTGACCATCGTGTCGTATAAGCAGGAGAAAGCATCTCCCGTTTCATCTGCCATTCCGGGGCAATACCCCGCCCCGCAAACCATACTTTACCCAGCCCTGAGTTGTTGATCCCGTCCAGAACCCTCATCAGCTCAGCACTGTGAGGGCGTGGCGGGCGTTCGTCGAACAGCTGCAGCTGCGAAACGCCGGAGCCGGTGAAGTCATTCAGCATAACTCCGGCTTTGGCATACCGGTGCCCATCCCTCCAGATACGCTCCAGAGCCATTGTGGCGGCTGCAATGATGTCCCTGGTGTCCTGAGTGGGTGTAAGCAGTTTCTCCGTAGCCACGTTGCCGTAGTAAGGCTCTTTAATGGCGAACGGAGACGTTTTGATGAAAACGGAAATATGCCGGCAATACTGGTGCTCTTTACGCAGTTTTTCAGAGGCCCGCTCTGCGTGCTGACAGATAGCCTGACGGAGTGACTCGTACTCCGTGATCTTCACGCCAAAACTGCGGCTGCAGACAATTTGCTGTTTCGTCGGAGGGGCTTCCTCAAGCGAAAGGCAGCTTTCCCCGTTCAGTTCCCGTACCGTTCGCTCAAGGACCACAGAAAAATTTTTGCGGATGAAGGCCGGGTTCGTCAGAGCCAGATCGAGCGCGGTTTTTATGCCCAGCACATTTAGCTTGCGTGCAATACGGTTACCCACCCCCCAGATTTCTTCAACCGGCTGCAGTGAAAGCAGTTTCCGCGTCCTTTGCGGATTTCCCCTGGTCAGCGCGAGTACGCCACGAAACTGTTTCCACTCTTTTGAGGCCCACTGGGCTGATTTTGCGAGGGTTTTCGTTGGTCCGGCGCCCACGCCAATGGTCAGGCGGGTACAGTCATACACGTGCTGACGCAGCTGCCGGCCGAAGTCCTCAAGCCCCATACAGTGCTCCACGCCGGTCAGGTCGAGGAACATCTCATCAATGGAATACTGTTCCACCCTGGGGGCCAGTTCCTCCAGGCAGTTCATCACGCGCGCCGACATCGAGGCGTAAAGTTCATAATTACTTGAAAACACATATATTTTTTCCGGGTACCTTTCGTTTTTTATCTGAAACCACGGAGTTCCCATTTTGATCCAGGGCTTCGCCTCGGCACTGCGAGCGATTACGTTCCCGTCGTTGTTGCTCAGGACGACTATCGGCTTTCCTTTCAAATCCGGGCGGAAAACACGTTCACAGCTGGCATAGAAGCTGTTCACATCGGCCAGGGCAAACATCAGTACATCTCCCTCGGGCGGTGGATGATATGCGTGACAACGCCAAAGATATCCAGCTCGTCGGGATCAGGATAAATCGGCGACCAGGAGGCATTCATGGGCTGCAGCGTCAGTCGCGGCGTCAGCAGAAGCCGTTTCACCGTAAACTCCCCCTGTACGCTGGCGACAACGATATCGCCGTGCCGCGGCTTTTCAGCACTGTCCACAACCAGCAGATCGCCATTGTACAGACTGCCGTCGGCCATGCTGTCTCCGCTGGCACGCAGGTAGTACGTCGCGCTCGGATGCCGTATGCAGTAATCATGGAGATCCAGATCGGACTCGACATAGTCAGCAGCAGGGCTGGGAAAACCGCAGCTGGCCAGATCGGCAAACAATGGATGGGCCTGTGGCGGGAGTTCTTTCCCGGTGCTGAAAAGTTGTAGTTTCATCTTTCCTCCTGACACTCTAATTTTTACTGGTTATACATACAGTGTGCGCCGGGAGACCGGTAAAGATCAAGGGGTGAAAGTCCCCGACCATTGAAGGACCAGCAATCCACAGGGTCCCCGAGTCATGCGTTGTATACCGTGAGGTATGGGGCGAAGCGTTGACAGGGGTGTTGACAGGCCAGCCATTGAGCCACGAAATGTATATTAAATTCCCGGGTGCCGACGTTGTACTGTTTACGGAAGGCAACATCATAGGGTGCGTTACTGCGAGTGCTATATGGACCCGGCGGGGTCTGAGACCCTGGCATGTCAATACGATCTTTACGCGGGAACCGGGAGATCTCCCCTCTGACCATCTGCCAGTGCCGGAGATGGCCCGCACCGGGAAGGCGAGGAGCCGAAGCCGGTGATGTACGGAGAGGAGAAGTCGGACTCGCTCATAGTAGCTGCGAATCTGGCGAACAATCCGCAAGGAGCGGAGTCAGTGGAGCGAAGGAGCGGGGCCAAGGGAAACGCGGAACAGCCACACATGCGCCGGACGCAGAGCCGGGAAAGTATGTCACAGAGGCTGTCACGCGTGCGGGAAGCTGCGAAGCAGCGGAAGAAAGAACGGTTTACCGCATTGTTCCACCTCCTGACAGCAGAGGCACTGGAGAACGCATTCCTCTCCCTGAGCAGGAAAGCGGCTGCCGGAGTTGATGGTGTCAGGTGGAAGGACTACGCCGAAAACCTGAAGGTCAACATAGCAGATCTGCACCGGAGGCTTCATCAGGGTAGTTACAGGGCTCAGCCCGGCAGGCGGCACTACATCCCGAAAGCGGATGGAAAACAGCGCCCGCTCGGCATCGCCTCACTGGAGGACAAAATCGTCCAGTATGCGCTGGTTAAGATCCTGAATGCAGTCTACGAAAATGACTTTATGGGGTTTTCATACGGGTTCAGACCCGGGCGAAGCCAGCACAATGCGCTGGACGCACTGGCCACAGGGCTGGTTCGGACCAATGTAAACTGGGTACTGGATGCCGATATTAGTCAGTTCTTCGACAAGGTAAGCCATGAATGGCTAATCAGGTTCATAGAACACAGAATCGGCGACCAGAGGGTAATCAGGCTCATACGAAAGTGGCTCACAGCCGGGACCTCAGAGGAAGGAGAATGGCGGGCATCGGAGGAAGGCACCCCACAGGGTGCGGTTATCTCGCCGCTGCTGGCAAACATCTACCTCCACTATGTCTTCGATCTGTGGGCGCATCAGTGGCGACGCCGCCATGCCACAGGCAATGTGGTCATGGTCAGATACGCAGATGACATAGTCATCGGGTTCGACAAGCGAATCGACGCTCAATGCTTTCGTATAGCCATGCAGCGCAGACTGAAGGAGTTCGGACTCACGGTACATCCGAAGAAAACCCGACTGATGGAGTTCGGCCGCTTCGCAGCCGAAAACCGCGCCAGCAGGGGAAAAGGTAAACCAGAAACGTTCAACTTCCTCGGGTTCACGCATATCAGTGGGAAAGACCGTAGTGGCAGGTTCATGCTGATACGAAAGACACGCCGGGACAGGATGACGGCGACACTGAAAGCGATCAAGGACGGACTACGAAAGCGCTGGCATTACTCAATCCCCGAACAGGGAAAATGGCTCAGGAGAGTGGTTCAGGGATACCTGAACTACCACTCAGTCCCGGGCAACTATCCCATGATGCGGAAGTTCAGGATATACGTAACAGACCTCTGGCGACGGGCGCTGAGGCGCAGGAGCCAGCAGGATGATACGACATGGACGAAAGCAAACAGACTGGCAGCCGTATGGCTGCCGAAGGTTCGGGTTCTGCATCCATGGCCTGTGGAGCGGTTCACCGCCAGACACCCAAGGCAGGAGCCCGGTGCGTGAATAGCGCACGCCGGGATCTGTGCGGGGGGTACCCGGTAACGGGTATCCCTACCGCGACATATTTAACAGCGTGACGATAATCCAGATCGCATGCCTTAAGAACATTTTGAGTAAATAAAGGTGTTCAAAATGCTTATATTAATCATTTTGATGTTTTTATATTGCTCATATTGAGAAATATTGTTTTGATTTTTTCATTTTGCTCTTATAGTTGGTATCAAATTGAGTGTAACTAACGGAGCATATTGATGAATATTTACTGCGATGATGGTTCAACTAATGTTAAGCTGGCATGGTTTGAAGGCGATGAGCTTCAGACCCGGGTTTCTGCGAACTCCTTCCGGCATGGCTGGAAAGTGGCGGAATTCAGTGCGGCAACGTTCAACTATCAGGTGGGTACGCTGAAATACACCTGGGACAGCGTCAGCCGGGATGCCATCCCGACAACAAACGTGGAATATCAGTACGGTGATCTCAACCTGCTGGCCGTGCATCATGCGCTGCTGAACAGCGGACTGGAGCCGCAGCCGGTGAGCCTGACCGTGACGCTGCCCCTGAGTGAGTATTACGACGGGGACTGCCAGCGGAACGAGGAGAACATACGACGCAAACGGGAAAACCTGATGCGTGAGCTGGTTCTGAATAAGGGCAGGGCATTTACCGTAACGGACGTGAAGGTGATGCCGGAATCACTACCGGCGGCGTTCTCCCGTCTCGCGGAGCTGAAGCCCGGCCCCGCTGAGACCACCCTGATTATCGATCTCGGTGGCACCACGCTCGATGCCGGTGTGATTGTCGGCCAGTTTGATGATATCAGTGCGGTGCACGGTAATCCGTCTGTCGGCGTGTCACAGGTCACCCGCGCAGCTGCAGGCGCGCTGCGGGCGGCAGACAGCGAAACCAGCGCCCTCATCGCTGACACTATCATCCGCAACCGCAATGATCGTCAGTATCTGCAGCGTGTGATCAACGATGCCGGTAAAATCGACGAGGTTCGGAACAAAATAACAGAGGCGATCACTTCCCTGGGGGCGCGTGTCACCAGTGAGCTGACGGCCTTCAGGAACGTTAACCGGGTATTCCTGGTCGGGGGAGGGGCTTCCCTCATAGAAGAAGCTATCCGTCAGGCCTGGCCTCTGGCTCCTGACCGTATCGAGGTTATAGGCGATCCGCAGATGGCGCTGGCCAGGGAGATTGCCCTTTACAATAAAGAGGACTAAACGTGCCGGACGGCCAGTATTCTTTCTATCTGCACAGCGACGATCGCACCGACATCGCGGCAATGGAAACCATCAGCACCATCTCACAGCCCCTGCGCGGTGAGTTCATCCGTACCGCCGCCACCGCCGGGGCGGTGGTATACCAGGTGGATGCCCGTTTACCGGCGCTGATCCCGGTGTTCTTTGCCGGGCAACTGAGCGCTGTCCGCCTTTGCGCCGTGATGGCCCTGGTCTCCGGAACCTGGTCCTCACTCACCGGCCTTCCGGATGAGCCCGAAAATGGTGAGGCAGCTCTGCCCGTGTCACCGGAGACAGAATACCAGCGCCGGCGTTACACCCTGACGCTTCAGAATGGCCGGAGTGGGGAACGGGTGGAAAGTGTGCTGACGGAAGCGTCATCCCGTCTGCGTGGGGATCTGCTGAGAAACCTGATTATCACCGGTCTTGCCCTCCACACGACGGCGCCTGAACTGCCGCGCCTGCTGGCCAGTATGCCGGTACCGCCCACCTCGGTCAGTGAGCTGCAGGCTCTGGTTCAGCAGATGGCCGGCACCGCTGACGTGAACAGGGCTGCAGCTGCAGTACCGGATACGCCGGCAGCATCTGCCGCGCCGGTGTCCGGGGCGGATACCCGGGAAATAAAGAAAAATATGCGGCGTGCATTCGGTGACTAACAGTACGAATCACATCCACTACTATACCGATTTCAAATGACTGGCATCCCAGGGAGGTTCTCATGTCACCAGGATTCAGAAATGTTCTCCGTCTCGCCCGCATTCCCGTCGACAGCAGTGAACCGGTGCGAAGAAAATTTGGCAGCCGGCTGATTGGCATTGTGACGGTATGTCTGCTTCCGCTTCTGGTTTTCGACGTTCCGCAGTGGGTTTTCATTTTGTCGCAGGTCATCTGGGGGGCTGGCGTCTATATTGGCCTGTCCCTGGCCGGGGATAAATCCCTGAACCGCTGATACAAACTTTCCGGTTGTTCAAAAAAAGAACAGACGTGGTGGCGTCTGTTCTCCCGCGCTTCTCCGTCGTTTGCCTTCAGGTTATCCACAATTTTAAGCCCCGGATTTGTGGACAGGTATGCCGGTAATTCCCCGTTCGCCTGGAGTTAACGCCAGCCTGCCGCCCGCTGCCAGTGTCTCGCGTCCGGTCTGGTACGGGACGGGCGGTTTTTCCGCTCCGGCCCGGCGTCGTTGAGAGTGTGCGCCAGTCCCTCGCCCTTTTAAGGAACGCCCTTCAAGCCGCTTTCGCGGCATATCCTTGCCGTCCAAAAGACGGACGGCTGCGGTATTCCACGGTCGGCCTGACCCGTGACCGGACGCGATGAACAGGCAGCGTGCGGTAGGGAACGGTATCGCGGTGATGCCTCCTGCCCCCTCAGACTACAGGAGTGCTGCCATGTCCAGATTCATTCTCGGGAACTGTATTGATGTGATGCGCGGATTCCCCGACCGTGCCGTGGACCTTATTGTGACCGATCCGCCTTACCTCGTCGGTTTTAAGGACCGTCAGTGCAGACAGATTGCCGGGGATGTGACGGACGAATGGCTGCAACCGGCCACGCTGGAGATGTACCGCGTCCTTAAAAAAGACGCACTGATGGTGAGCTTCTACAGCTGGAACCGTGTGGACCGCTTTATGGCCGCGTGGAAGGCGGCAGGATTCTATGCCGTGGGCCAGCTTGTGTTCACCAAAAACTATGCCTCCAACCGTCGTAACGCCAGGGCCCGACGCGGATTTGTGGACTACTGCCATGAAGGGGCTTATGTCCTTGCCAAAGGCCGCCCCGTGCCGCCCCTTAAACCGCTGCCGGATGTGCTGCCCTTCCCGTATACCGGTAATACCCTGCATCCGACGCAGAAACCGGTGGAGGCGCTACAGCCGCTGATTGAGTCATTCAGCGCCCCGGGCGCGATTGTTCTCGACCCGTTTGCCGGAAGCGGTTCGACCTGCGTCGCTGCATACCGTGCCGGACGCCGCTATATCGGCATCGAAATGCTGGCGCAGTACCACCGGGCCGGAACCGAACGACTGGCCGCCATGCACCGGGCCGTAAATACCCCGGCGGCGAACGATGAATGGCTCCCGGAGGCCGCGTAATGAATTACGACGGACACGAAGCCCTGCGCCGCGATATGGCCGGGCTGGCGAACAATCTTTGCGACCTGAAAACCACCCTGAAAGTGCTGGAAGACACGTACCACTACCGGTACGACGGACTGGCGGAACGGCTTGCCGGTATCAGTCTGCGACGTCTCAGCGTCCTGATGGATGAGGCGTTCAATATTGCACTGATGCTCGATGAAAGCTTTCTGGATTGAGGAGAGAACATGTACGGAACCCGTGAAGATCTTTGCAGGATGCTGAATGAGCAATATCCCGCAGAAACCCCGCTGAACCTGATTATCTGGACCCCGGCGGATATTGAAGCACTGGCTGACGGGATGGAATATTCCTTTTCAGAACATGACGTAAGGGCAGTACTGGAACGCATGGACACTATACCGGAAGAACAACGGCTTGAGTCGGGCGTGTCAGCCGGCCTGGTGATGGCACTGATAGACCAGGTGAAAGAGAACGGGCAGAGGGTGACTGTGCCGGTTGACCTGCTTGAAACCCTGCTGATTACCGCCGAACAGGCATTGTGGGACAGGGAATGGACCGCACGGGATCGCAATCTCCCGGTGCCGGAAAGCGTAATGCGCCGCCTGGCGGATACAGCAAAAGTGCGGGCATTACTGAAAAGCTGACAGCAGATCGCCCCGCCACGCGGCGGGGTGATATAACCCGGACAGAGACGATAATGATGAAAAAAGAAACCCTTAACACGCTTATTCTGCGTCACGGCGACCGGATGCTGCGCCAGGCTGGCTGGCCCGACACTGTTGATATGGCGCCCGTCGCCCCCGAAACCGTACCCGGCTGGCTTGCCGCCTGCGGCTCTCTCAGTGGCGTGGAAATCCTCACGCTTACGGAACAGCTTTGTCAGCCGCTGACGTATGGCCGGGCAGCGTTGTTGCTCGCCAGCGCCCGGCGGCTGGCGGGAACCCCGGCTCGTCTGCATCTCTTTCCGGTGCAGGCATATCCGCATCCGGAGCGGCTGGCTGACTGTCAGGTTATCCGCCTGCCTTACGCTCAGGAGTGGCTGACAGCGGCGGAATGTGACGATCTGCTGGCCTTCCTGAAAGCCTCCCTCACGCAGATATCGGAAATCGTCCACCGGGATACGAAGCGCATCGCCGCCGCGCTGACGCCGTCCGTCACTCCCCGTCTGATGGACAGGCGGATCGGTGACTGGCGCTTGCTGGCCGTGGAGTATGATCATGATAACTGCCTGGACGAAGACGAAACCGACAGGCTGGATCAGGTCCTCGATGCCATTCTTATTCGCGATGCGCGATTCTGCCCGGTCCTGCTCACCCTGGTTAACGAGCGGGAGGAAACTATCAGGAGCGCAGGGGTTATCGCTGATCAGCTGCGTTTTACGGACACTCCGGTCCGGCGCTGGTTTGATCGCCGGGTTTTAAGGGAAATGGTGAGAGAGGCCCGCGCCAGCAGAACTCAGGAGTGACAGCCCGGAGCGTCAGGGGAGGGGGACCCTCCCTTGTCAGCCTGCCGGCACAGGAGGTGTGGTGCGATAAGGATGTCGCCGTGCCGGCTCCGCGTCCACCCGGCCCGGTTTCCGGGCCTTTTGGGTGAACACAACCCTCTGTTATCGCCGTGCCGTGTGCTGGCTGTGCCGTGCCTTCACTTTAGCCCGGCAGCCGCAGAGGCTGGAGTTCGCTGGCGCCGCCATCCCCGGATAAGGCAGTCGCCGGCTTGCCGTTGCCGCCGGCTCCGCTTCACCCGGCCCCATCCCTCCGGTCCGTGGCCTTATTACTGCGTCTGTCGCGTTGCGACATCTGCTTCCGCTTTTCTCCCGGTGGTCAAAAAACGGGGGAGAGAAACCCTGTATTCAACCTCCTGCATCGCGACGGGTAGTGCCGTGCCTTCACTTTAGCCCGGCCGCTGCAGATGCAAGGGTGCGCTGACGCCGCCATCCTCGCCCGGTCGCAGGTTTTTTATGATGCTCGCCGTTCTTCCCGTCGTTTTCTCGCTCAGGTTTCGCTCGAAAACCGTCCAGACCAGCTTCGCGCTATATCTGCGCTGCGGCCTCCGGTGTCGCCCCTGCATCTTCCGCTTTTCGCCGGGCTGTCGTGTCGGCACGGCACAACCCGGTGCCGCAGTCTATGTGATTACGGAGGTTTATCCATGCAGTATGTGAATACATGCCCGGTCCTGAATGTTGAGGAGTCCGACCGCCTGTCTTTTATGCCGTACCTGTTCGGCACGGATTTCATGCTCGCGGAATTACAGGTGTACGCTCTGGCCAAAAAATGGATGCCCGAATATGAGGGCGGCTTCTGGCATTTTATTCGCCTGCCGGAGGGGGGCGGCTACATGATGCCGGATTGTGGCCGGGTACATCTGGTCAGTAGCGAAAACTGGTTTGATCGCACTGTCAGCGCCGACGCGGCGGGCATTATTCTGACCAGCCTGGCGATTAATCGCCGTCTGGCGGCCCATCATGACAGCAGTAACCCGGCGCTGACTCGCCTTTATATGCTGCGTGATGCCCAGCTCTGGAATCACATCACCTTTCACCCCGAATGCAGTGCTATTTACGCCGCGCTGGACTGATTAACGACCGGGGCGGTTACACCGCCCCGCAGGGAGACAAAAATGACTTCATCAGTAACCGTTCCGGCCGTCTACGTGGGCACATATCACCAGTACAACGGCGGCAGTATTTTTGGCAAATGGTTTGATTTAACCGACTTCGACGACGAAGACGAATTTTATGACGCCTGCCGGGCGTTGCATGCCGCCGAGGATGACCCCGAGTTTATGTTTCAGGACTGGGAAGGGATCCCGTCTCAGTTTGCCTCTGAATCCTCTGTTAAGTGGGCGTTTATCGAGGCATTCCGGCAGGCGCAGGACGAAGGACGCGCTGCCGCGTTTGTGGCCTGGGCGGGCTATACCGGCGAGTGCGACTATGACGCCTTTGATGAGGCGTATTGTGGCGAGGCTGAAAGCGAGGAGGATTTTGCTTATGGCTTTGTGGAGGATCACGGCCTGTTAAACGAGGTGCCTGAATCCCTGCGCGTCTATTTCGATTATGAGGCTTACGCGCGGGATCTGTTCAGCAGCGGCTATGTCTTCCATGAAGGCTTTGTATTCAGCAACTGATGACTATCCGGCGGGGAAGCCCGCCGGTTAAGGAGAAAGCACATGAAACTTGCACCACAAACCCGCGATATCCTGCTACAGTACAAAGCCCTGATTAATGCCCGCCGCCGCGATGCCGGTCAGCGGGAACTGACCACTGCGCAGGTGATGGATGACATCTGCGAATACATGACCTGTCAGTGCGCCGTCTATATTGGCGGCCATTTCATTCTTCAGGGGGGAAAGGCACGATAAATCACAGGGCAGGGGGGAACCTCTGCCGCTTCCGGCCGCGCGAAAACCCGGGCAGGCTGCGCCTGCCGGAGAGAGACGTCGCCGCGCCTCCGGCGCCGCGCACTCTCCTCTCCGTTGTCAGTCGCTGTTGCCCCGGAATTCGCGTATTATCAGGGATATCTTCCTGTAAAGCAGACCGGTGAAGCATATGTCAAAGTGGAATATCGCCTCTTTTTCAAAGGAGGAGCAGGATAAAGTTGCCGTCGATAAGGTGGCTGCTGCTGTTGCCTGGCAGGAGCGCATGAACAAGCCCGTCGTGCCGGAACTTGTTGAACGGGAACAGCCTGAACACCTGCGCGAATATTTCCATGAACGGCTCCGCGTACATCGACTGAACAGTCAGCAGCTGCCGCGCGCAAATGCGCCCGAATATAATAAACCCGGAGATGAGCAGCAGAAGTGATTCTTATCGTCAGTGTGTCCAGGGAGGAAATTTTATGCGTATGTCTCTGATGTTTGCAGCCGTGACGCTTTTAACCGGTATTAACCTGTTTTTTATTCCGTTTCAGCCTGTTCCGGCTCTGTGGGGGGCTATCCTGGCCGTTGCTTTTGTTCTGATTAATGTCGTGGCGGATAAGCTGCGCCTCTGGAGTGGCATTGCGTGGATTATCGTTGCCGGCATCATCATAACGCTGATGCTGAAGGGGAAAGAGCCGGGTGACGAATTACGCGGGTTGATCACCGTTTTTGCTTTCCTGGCTTCGGCCTGGTACTGCGTTGTACAGTACAGAAAAGAGCAGGGCGAATCTCAGTCCTGACCTGACCGGTACCCTTCATCTTGCTGCTGCTCTTCCTCTGGCTTTGCCTCACTTTCCTTTCACACAATCTGCTCCGGGGCCACCTTCGGCTCCTGACCCGCTGGCGCGGTTCAGTCGTCGAGCCACACTCCGCTAACCGCGAAAAGACGCGGTAAGCTCCGCCGAACCCGCTACGCGGTTTCGGGCCTGGCGGCTAGTGTCTGATGTCTGACGTCAAGGTCAACGGCAGCGCTTGCTGCGACCGTCCCGGCCGCGCCGCTTTCACCGTGCCGGCGAAGGACTGCCGGCACTCTGCGGGGCAACGCCGTTTCGCGCCCGCGCTCTTCGTCGTTGCGGCGGGTGCCTGCTCCTTTCCCCTGGTACCCGTATCACCCGTTTGAGTCCATTCGCCGGGGCTGAGACAAGCACAACCCGTCTTGCTGTCCAGGGGACGGCAGGGCCTTTCGCAATAAATTTTTCCCGGCCATTCCGCTGCCGCTTCATTAGGCCGAAAAAAATTTCCCGCTCACCCCCGGACATCTGCACCGGGCCGTGCTCGTTTACGCCCTTGCGGCGAACGGCTCTCAAACGGGTGAAGGTTATATCCAGGGGGCAGGTTCAGCAGGTCCCCGCACAAAGTCAAAACCGCGGCCCCGGCAACTCAACGGGTGATGGTTTTAAAAGGCAAAACAACGGATTAAGGAGATTCATCATGGCAGCACGTGGCGTTAACAAAGTCATTCTGGTTGGACATCTGGGA
This sequence comes from Enterobacter sp. MGH 37, assembly GCF_000534515.1. Lineage (NCBI taxonomy): Bacteria > Pseudomonadati > Pseudomonadota > Gammaproteobacteria > Enterobacterales > Enterobacteriaceae > Enterobacter > Enterobacter sp. MGH 37. The sequence goes on along the minus strand of NZ_KI973207.1, from coordinate 66,803 downwards.
CAGGACCCGGAAGTGCGTTACATGCCCAACGGGGGCGCAGTGGTCAATCTGACGCTGGCCACGTCTGAAACATGGCGTGACAAGCAGACGGGAGAGATGCGCGAAAACACCGAGTGGCATCGTGTTGTCATGTTCGGCAAGCTCGCGGAAGTGGCGGGTGAATACCTGCGTAAAGGCGCACAGGTCTACATCGAGGGCCAGCTGCGCACCCGCAACTGGCAGGACGATGCCGGAGTCACGCGCTACGTCACCGAGGTGCTGGTCGGGCAGAACGGCACCCTGCAGATGCTCGGCGGCCGCCGTGAATCCGGAGTGCCTGAGAGCGCCGCGCAGCCGCAGAATCCTGCCACCCCGGCACAATCTGCTCAGGCCGCAGCTAAATCCCCGAAAGCGAAGGGCGGTAAGAAAGGCCGTCAGGATGCCGCCCCGTCTCAGCAACCGCCTCAGCCACTCCCGGATGATTTCCCACCAATGGATGATGACGCGCCCTTTTAAACCACGATGAAGACGCCCCGTTCAGGCGGGGCAGAAAAGGAGAAACACATGGACCATAACGTTTTGTCCCCGCTTGAATCCCTGCCGGATGGCACGTTTACCCGCGAGCAGGCTCAGATTGTCGCAGCGCAGTATCAGAATGTGGCGATTGAAGATGATCAGGGGACCCATTTTCGCCTTGTCGTCCGTCATCAGGATGACGGCAGCATGATCTGGCGCGTCTGGAATTTTGAACCGGGCGGCGAGGACATGATGAACCGCTACATCCGGGACTACGGAGTACGCAAAACGAAGTAAGCAGTAAGAAGAACGCCGGACAGGTGGGCTGTCCGGCAGACATTCATCAATAGCTAAGAGGTATCAATTATGTCTGCAACAGAGTCTAAGGTAAAAACTGCACCGAAAACCAGCAAAAAAACGCTTAAGTCTGCCGAAGCTGAGGCGCTTAAAGTGGCTCTCGATGCCGCACAGGTCGAGTATGTCCCTGTGACGGCACTGGTGAAGTCTCCCCTGAACGTCAGGACCATTCCCTATCCGGCGGAGAAAGTCTGTTCAATGGCAGATTCCATTGAAGCCATTGGCCTGTTGCAGAATCTGGTCGTGCATAACCTCCCGGATGGTCGCTGTGGTGTGGCTGCCGGTGGTCGTCGCCTGAAAGCGCTGCAGCTCCTGCAGAGTGAAAACCGTATCGATGCCGGATATCAGGTGATGGTGAAAAAGGTACCTGATGAACTGGCTGTTGCGGCATCAATGGCAGAAAACGAACAGCAGATGGCAATGCATCCGTCTGAACAGATCGCCGGGTTCCGCACACTGGCAGAGCAGGGGAAAACCCCCGCGCAGATTGGCGATTTACTGGGGTTCGGTACGCGTCATGTTCAGCGCATGTTGAAACTGACCGAACTGGCTCCCGAAATTCTGGCGGCGCTGGCGAAGGATGAAATCACCACCGAACACTGCCAGGCACTGGCGCTCGAAAGCGATCAGAAACGCCAGGTGGAAGTGCTGGAATCCGCCCGCAAACGGTCCTGGAATAATGAAGTATCAGTTTCCTCGATCCGTAACCTCATTACCTCAGAAGAGGTTTCCACAAACGGCGACAAATTCCGCTTTGTGGGAGAGGCCGCATTCAGTCCGGATGAAATCCGGGTTGATCTCTTCAGCAGCGAAAACGGCGGCTATGTCAAAAGTGCATCGCTCGATACCGCCCTGCTGGAAAAACTGCAGAACATCGCGGAGCACCTCCGCGAAGCGGAAGGCTGGTCATGGTGTGATGGTCGTCTTGACCCGATTTCTCACTACGGGAAGGACACTAAAATCTGGCGTCTGCAGTCTGTTCCACCGATTGAATATTCTGAGACAGAATCAGAACGTCTTGCGGAGCTGGAAGCTCTGGAAGCTAAGTATGAAGGCGAGAACCCCGGCGTGAATGATGACGTCGTGGCCGGGGCTCTGGAAGCCGTCTGGGAAGAACAGCAGACCATCGCGCACCGGGCAAAACACCGGGCATGGACGGATGAAATGAAGCAATCTGCCGGAGTGGTGGTTTCCTGGACTGGCCAGGAGGTGAAAGTACAGCGCGGTGTGGTGCTGTGCGCCGATGAAAAAATGGAGGAGAAGGATGCATCCACCGATCAGGCCCCTGAAAAAGTCGATCCGCTGGACGCCGTCAGTGTCCCGTTGCTGACCCGCCTTTCTTCTGAACGCACACTGGCGGTTCAGGCGGCCCTGTTGCAGCAGCCGCAGAAAGCCGTCGCGCTGATGGTCTGGAAAATGTGTAACTCGGTTTTCCATACCACAACGTCCGTCAAAGAGCCGTTCTGCATTAGCGTGAGTGTGTCGCATTACGCGCTGACCCGTGAAGCACCTGACGGTGAAAACAGCGTTGCGTTTCAGGCCATCCAGTCAGAAAAAGAACGTCTTGAAGCCCTGCTGCCGGAAAACTGGCGAAAGGATATGACCACCTTCTTTACGCTCGATGGCGCAACCCTGATGGCACTGATGGCTTTCTGCACCGCCTGCTCCATAGATGGTGTACAGGGCAAGGATGAATTTGGTCGTAAACACCAGAGTTCGCTGGATGGGGTGGAAAACGCCATTCAGTTTGACCTTCGTGACTGGTGGAAACCGACGGCTGATAACCTTTTCTCGCACATGAAGCTGCCACACATTGTACAGGCACTCTCTCAGGCCGGACTGGCTGGCGCAGCACAGGACGCCGCGAAGATGAAGAAAAAGGATGCCGCTGAACATGCAGAGCACTTCCTCTCAAAAATCCGTTGGGTTCCGGAATGGATGACCAGTGCTGACAATCAGAAACAGCCTGCCGCAAAGTCTGAACTCAGTCTGGCAACAAGTCAGAACGATACCGACGCTGATGCCGGCGACGTCACCGACCATAACAACCCGGCCTGCGCCGCCTGATAACGGAGACGCCGCCCTGCGGGGCGGCGATAAGGAGACTGAAAATGAAAACGTTACTGACTCTGGATGTCCTGAAAACCATGTCTTCTGATGAGCTGGAAGACTACCGCGCCGCCGGTGAAGACTTTCGCCGGGAGCTGAGTCACGCTGTCATGCGCGATCTGACCTCACCGTCCGGCTGGTCCGTGAATGCCGAATACCGGTGCGAATTTGGCGGCTTCTTTCCTGTCCAGATCCGTTTTACCCCCTCTCATGGTCACTTTGATGTGGCGGTATGCAGTCCGGGGGAGCTGAATCTTCGCTGGATAGTGGTCTTTGTGACCCGTGACGGTCAGCCGTTCTCTGTCGTTCGCGTGATGGATGCATTCAACCCTGAACTCATCACCCATACTCTGGATCTCATCGAGTGTCTTGACGCCGGTGGCTACTCGTATGCCAGCATCATCAGCACGCTGTCACAGGAGGGCGCACAATGATCCCGTCATCCAGTGCTCTTGTATCCCTGAAACCAGCCCGTCAGGCAGCGCTGCAGGCCATCATGACGGTGGAAGAGGCTCGCCAGCGCGGCGCACGTCTGCCATCGATGCCACACGTCCGGACATTCCTGCGCCTGCTGACAGGCTGTAGCCGGATTAACAGTGACGTTGCCCGCCGTATTCCTGGCCTTCACCGTGATCCAAAAGACCGCCTTTCCAGCCTGAAACAGGTGGAAGAGGCGCTGGATATGCTTATCTCCAGCCACGGGGAATACTGTCCGCTGCCGCTGACAATGGATGTGCAGGCTGAACTTTTTCCGGAAGTCCTTCATACCCGAACAGTACGCAGGCTAAAACGTCAGGACTTTGCCTTCACCCGAAAAATGCGCCGTGAAGCCCGTCAGGTCGAGCAGTCCTGGTTACTGCGTCAGAACCTGCTGGGACAGGCTGTCACAGAACTGAATTTTCAGTCACCGGAAACCGTCTGCACCTGGTACACCCGGTGGAGCGACGAGTTTGACGCGGCAGAGCTTGCAGCACCGTTCTGGCGCTGGCAGTCGCGATTCACATCGCTGAAGGAACTGGACTGGCTTCGCATCAGCGGTGAGCCGCTGTATGCAGTGATGTACGAAATTCCGTTAATTGTCCGGGAAACACCTGAACATATTCGTGTTGCTGAACGCTGGCAGGTGCCAAATAAGCTGGCTGATCGGAGTGGTGTATGAAGTGGCGCTATTCTCTGCGCTGGAAACTGCCGCACAGGCCCTGCCCGGGTCCACGGGAACTGATTTCCGTTGTCGTGGAGGCAGGGCAGGCGGCACCTGAAGAGGTGATGTCACGCTGGGTGGCTGGCTCAGGTTACGCTGTATGCGTGGATTTTCTCGGCCAGAAACAGATCCAACGCTGGAGCGATGAACGGAAAGCTGCGGTGAGAAGGCGCAACATGCAGGCTCGTATTCATCGTGTTGCCCCTTTGTTTGCCGACGAGTTAATCGAGCGTGAACTGGCTGCGCGTCCGGAGTATTTCAATGGCAAGTCCGCCCGATGAATAAGTACAATGCTGTCTGACAACTCAGATGGCCAAATACAAGGAAAGCAGAACTATGAGGTACTGGTTGCTCGTTATCTTAATGAACGTGCTGTTCTGGTTGATCGTGAAGCATGTTGCTCCGGAATGGTATGGTTCCCCTGGTTATTATGCAGGCCAAATCATCTGCACACTAATAGCTGCGGTCATCACATGGCGTGATCCGCCTGACTGGTTAGATGGAATCCTGCTCGGCGTTATAGAATTCGGCGTTCTGATTGCCGGGATTATATTCTTTGTCTGGGGCATCGGGTACAAGCTGGCATTCTGGGGGCAACATGATCCTAATACCATATATGCAAGTGCAAACGATGTGATTTTACCTAATCTTGCGCTGGGCACGGGCGTCTTGATTGCGGCATGGGTATACATTAGATATTTAAAGCGCTAAGCAGCATAAAGCGTGGATATACCTGGTAAGAAATAGCACCGTCCCGGTATAATCGACGTGGCGCTTGAGGCTTTTTGCCTCATGACGTGAAGGTGGTTTGTTACCGTGTTGTGTGGCAAAAAGCAGAAAGCCCCGTAGTTAATTTTCATTAACCCCATGCACTGCGCCCATTTAGTTGGACTCTCAAATTGGAGAGTCCCATGTCAAGACGTAAGTACACCTTTGAACAGCGCCTCGAAGTGGTTATGCACTATTTAGCTACTGATGAAGGCTATCGCTTAACATCAGCTCGCTTTAACGTTCCCAGAACCCAGGTAAGATTATGGGTTGCAGCCTATGATGTTTATGGAGAAGAAGGTCTGAAGCCCAGAGATAAGGGCGTTTCAATCGATCCCGAAATCAGAGTAGAAGCCGTGAAGGCTGTGCTGACGGGGCAGATTTCCCAGACGCAGGCAGCTGCGAAATTTAACGTTGCTGGTGCGGCATCTGTTGGGAAGTGGATGAAGGTGTGAATCGCCACGGATAATCTAGACACTTCCGAGCCGTTGATAATACTGGTTTTCATATTCTGTCGGTGACATCTGTTCGCTAGAACCATGCCGACGCTTACTGTTATAAAACATTTCGATGTAATCAAAAATATCACTGCGGGCTTCTTCCCGCGTTCCGTAGATCTTTTTCTTTATCCGTTCACGTTTCAACAACTGGAAAAAACTTTCTGCAACCGCATTATCATGGCAGTTACCGCGACGGCTCATGCTACCCTCCAGGCCGTGTGATTTCAGGAACGACTGCCACTCATGGCTTGTGTACTGACTGCCCTGATCCGAATGAACCAGCACCTGTTTTTCGGGATTACGCCGCCATACAGCCATCAGCAGTGCGTTCAGGACAATGTCCTTTGTCATCCGGGATTGCATGGACCAGCCGATAATTTTGCGTGAGAACAGATCAACAACAACGGCAAGATACAGCCAGCCTTCGTGGGTCCTGATGTAGGTTATGTCCGTTACCCAACGCTCATCAGGAGCATCCGGATTGAACTGTCGCTGGAGCCTGTTGGGTGACACGATACTGGCCTCGCCTTTACGTGCCCGCGGGCTTCGGTATCCGACCTGAGCCTTTATTCCGACACGTTTCATCAGTCTCCAGACTCTGTTTACTCCGCACTGTTGCCCGCTGTCACGCAGATCCAGATGGATTTTGCGATAACCATAGACGCATCCCGATTCCAGCCAGAACTGTTTAATCTGTCCTGTCAGTCTCAGGTCTGCCTGATGGCGTTGTGAATGCGGCTGCTGAAGCCAGGCGTAAAAACCACTGGGATGAACATCCAGCACCCGACAGAGCAGGCGAACAGGCCAGCAACAGGAGTTGTCACGGATAAAGGCGTACCTCAGTCGGACAGCTTTGCGAAGTACGCCGCGGCTTTTTTTAATATGTCCCGTTCGTCGGTAACCCGTTTCAGCTCTTTCTGGAGACGGCGGATCTCGGCCTGAGCATCTGACTGTTCTTTATTAGTGGAAGAATCCGGACCGTACTTCTTTATCCAGGCATAAAGGCTGTGGGTGGTGATATCGAGACGTGTTGCAACGCTGGCAACAGAATAACCGCGATCAACAACCTGTTTGACTGCTTCAGTTTTAAACTCTTCAGGATAACGCTTACCGCTCATGGGCACCTCTCTTTAAGTCATCTTAAATGACTCTGAGGTGTCTGTTAAACGCGTGGCGATTCACCACGAGGCCACCTGTATGCCTAGACAACATCAGGATAGCCTCTTAGATGCCGCAAGGCAAGGAGTTGTATGGGTCCTGTTAACACCAAGCTGTAATGTCCCCTTTGAACCATTCTAAAATGTCCCCAGACAATTCTCTGGGGGATTTTTCATGATCAAAGAGACTGTTACGATGAGTCATAAGGAACTCCACCGACTTCAGATTATTCAGGAGTCAATTAATCGACATATTACTCAGGAACAAGCTGCGGCACGCATTGGCATTTCTATTCGGCAGGTTAAACGTCTGGTGCAACGGTATAGAAATGAAGGGCCTTCTGGTCTGGTTTCCCACCGACGTGGAAAGCGTCCTAATAATTCCTTTTCTACTGAATTCAGAGCAACAGTAATTTCACTCCTCAAAGGCCGTTACGCTGATTTTGGACCTACGTTTGCGTGCGAAAAATTGCGCGAGATACACGGTTTATCTTTATCCGTTGAAACTCTCAGAAAGTGGATGATAGAAGAGGGGTTATGGCGTGAACGCCGTCGTAAAATTGCCCGTATATATCAACGCCGCATGCGACGACCATCTTACGGTGAACTGATCCAGATTGATGGCTCACCTCATGACTGGTTTGAAAATCGAGGCCCCAGATGTACACTGATCGTTTTCATTGATGATGCCACCAGTGCGTTGATGGCGTTGCGTTTTGTGCCTGCTGAAACAACCCGGGCTTACATGGAAACCCTCCGGGGTTACCTTAATGATCATGGCGTACCGCTCGCTCTCTACTCTGATAGACACAGTATATTCAGGGTAAATAACCCAGAGCGGGAAGGTGAGCTGACCCAGTTCACTCGTGCGATAAAGACACTGGGCATCGAGCCAATCCATGCCAACAGCCCGCAGGCAAAAGGGCGGGTAGAGCGCGCCAATCAGACACTACAGGACAGGCTGGTCAAAGAAATGCGGCTTCAGAATATCAGTGATATTGAAACAGCAAATGCATGGTTGCCGACCTTTATTGAAGCCTATAACAACCGGTTCGCTACGTCGCCTCGTACTACTGATAATGCTCATCTTGATGTGCACCATTCTGAAGAGGAACTGGGTTATATCTTCAGCCTACAGGCGAAGCGCGTTCTGTCTAAAAATCTCACTTTCCAGTACAAAAGCAGTGCGTTTCAGGTACGCAGTGAGGGCCGGGGATATCGACTTAGGCATTCGGTTGTTACTGTATGCGAGAACTTTGACGGTGAAATTAACGTTCTGTATGACGGGAAAGCGCTGGGCTGGGAAAAGTATGTTGATGGCCCGGAGCCTATACCACTGGATGATGAAAAGAGTGTCCATGAACGAGTGGATAATGCCCGTATTGATTTACGCTCAAAATACTATGTTAAACCTAAAGCTGACCATCCCTGGCTTACGCGCCGAACGCAAAGTCATCAGCAAGTTAAGCCCCCGAAGTTACCTAAAAAGAAGCCTGATCCCGATAAAAAAGATTGAAACCAAGATCGATTCGGTTGAGTGCATATCCATTCATAGGGTAGATTCTTAAGTCGCGTTTCTGGTGTTCATTTTCGGGTGGTTTGTTACTTGTTTTACCGGGGATATGCCAGAAACGCGCTGAGTCAGTCTGGGCGGTGCGCGTAATGCGGCGTTATGGTAAATAGCCTATGCTAATGTCCGCTAAGAGCGAGAAGCGGACGTTTGGTTGACGAACTATATATATAAAAAAACATAGCCCGTCAGAATTGTGTTTTAGGGTTTGCTGATAACTGCAACATATAAAATTGAACCATCATTTTCATGGCTTACCGGTCCACTGACCCGTACCAGGTCCTGAGCATCGAAGTGCTGCCCGTTCCAGACTTTCTGCGGGATGCGGACTTTGATGGTACCGGTTGGGTCGCGGAACGTATACCACTCGTCCTGCTGCTGGCTGACAACATTGCCTTCCAGTGTGATCCACGCCCCTTCGTGCATTGACGATACGATCTGAATCCGGCTTTGACTATTCTCCTGCTGAACTTTATGACCGGCATACATGTGCTCAGTGACGACAGGCTCTTTCTCTGCGGAGAAGCCACCTTGCGCTGCCAGAGCAGGAATGGCGATGAACGAAGTGAGTAACACTCCGGTGACGAACTGACTGAAATATTGTTTTTGCATAGCAGATTCCATTTATAATTTTACATCCCCCATGGGGGATATTGTCGATGATAAATGAGCGGCTATAAAAGCTCAATTCCTATCCCCGGCAGGGGGATAAAAATATGATGGGCTTCAGAAATATAAAACCCACCGGTTGGTGGGTTCAGGCGTGAGATTCATACAGGAGAAAATCAGCTCGTTACGCCGATCCAGCCGTGATAGCCCATGTAAATGCCGACAAGTGCAATCAGTACGCTTGAGAAGTATGGAGCCCGCCGCGCCAGCGTATCCAGGCCACTCCAGCGTTTGGTTGCCTGACGAACGCTGAAAGCCGCCGCTGCGCCCACTGAAACCAGCGTGATCGCTAAACCGATGCTGAAACACAGTACCAGCGCGGCACCGAGCGTAAATTCCTTCACCTGGATGCAGAGCAGCAAAACGGTAATGGCTGCCGGGCAAGGAATAAGGCCGCCGGTCAGGCCGAACAGGATTATTTGTCCGGTGGTTACGCTGCGATTCGCAAAACGTTTTTTGATGTCGTTCGCATGCGCTTTTTCGTGAGCATCCTGATATTCGCGAGAATTAACATCCAGACCTTCCAGCGAGGAATGATCGTGGTCGTGTTCATGTTCACGGAATTCCACATCATAATCATGCACATGGCCGCGATGGCCTAAAGACAGGCGAACATCAAAGCTGTGTGGCTCCGGGATCGCCAGGGCCGATTCCATAAACCCGTCTTTTTCGACGAAATCAAATACCTGTGAAAATGTCCCTGGACCACGGTTGGTCACCAGAGAAATGTCGCGAGCTTCCCATTTCTTGCCGCTGAGCGAGCGTAAACGCCAGTGAGGGGGTTGTCCTTCTTCGAAAATCGAGAGTTCAACGCTGCCATGGCCCGTATCGATGATGCGGGTTTCGTCATGATCGTGATGACCGTGGCTGTGTTCCTCTTCCTGCTCCATCTTCCACAGCTTTTCGCCGCGCCAGGTTCGCCAGAACATCCATGCCGCCGTACCGAGAATGATGACGGCGGAAATCAGCTGAAACCAGGGTTCGGCTGATTCAGCAGTGAATTTCTGACTGATATACATTCCGCCGAACGCAATGAGCCAGACAACAGACGTATGAGAAATTGTCGCGGCAAGCCCCAGTAATACCGCTTGCTTGACCGTTCCCCGGATGGCCACAATAAAGGCGGCCATCATCGTTTTGGAATGCCCTGGCTCCAGTCCGTGAAGCGCACCGAGCAAAATAGCGCTGGGGATGAACAGCCAGGCATTGGCCACGCCTTGCTGTAAAAGAGTGGAAAAATCAGTCATGTTTCGCTTGCCTTAAAGATATTTAGTTATCTCTTTAAATTCGCTAAGCGTCTTATCAGACTCCGTGTGGTCAGCATGAAGGGCATCCTCCAGGCAGTGATCCAGATGGTCATGAATTAAGGTACGCTTCGCATTCGTTATCGCCTTTTCCACAGCGTGCAGTTGCTGGGCGATATCCAGACATGCTTTCTCATCTTCGAGCATCTGGATGGTACTTTTCAGGTGCCCTGCGGCACGTTTAAGTCTTTTAATAATGTCAGGGTGTGATGCATGAACGGTCATGGTTTATCCTCTCCAGGTGGAAGGGATAAGATAATGTGTATCAACGCCATGGTCACACTTTTTATCGGCTTATCCTCTCCTGATACGTTGTCTTTTTTTGGGAAATTACTTCTCTTTCTTCGGCCAGGACGGATGTTCATCGTCAATGACGAAATCATGCTCATGGGTCGATTCGTTGTTTGTTTCCGGGTCTTTGTGGCTGTGAACCTGAGCGTACACTTCATGCTCAGGACGCCAGATAAGTACGGCGGTGACCAGCGACAATGTTGCCACAACAGTCAGGGCGATGAATGAAGCCTGTGTCCCCCATGCCGCACCAACCCATCCGGCCAGCGGATAAGTCACCAGCCAGCATGAATGTGACAGTGCAAACTGGGCGGCAAACAGCGCCGGTCTGTCTTCCGCTGTTGACGAACGGCGCAGCAGGCGACCACCCGGTGTCTGAGAAAGTGAATAGCCCACCCCCAGCAGTGCCCAGAGCACAACCAGCGTGATGTAATCCTTCAGGAAAATGCCTGACCCCAGGCCAATGACTAAAAGCGCCGTACCTGCAAGCATCGGCATACGGTCGCTCATGTTGTCGAGGAGTCTGGGGAGAACCAGGGCCGATACCATGGACCCCACGCCGAAGAAGGCCAGCGCAATAGCGGTAGACCGCTGTGAGAAACCAAAGTCCGCCTGAACCAGAACGACGGTGTTGACGATAACCATTGCACTCGCTGCCGCTACGGCCATGTTGAGTGCCAGCAGGCCGCGCAGTCTGGGCGTTTTCAGGAAGATGCGCATACCTCGTGTAGTTTTGTCATAGATGCTGCGTTTGACCGTTAACGCTTTCATCTTCGGCAGTGTCACGGAAACAACCAGAGCTGCTGAAGCAAGGAACCCGACTGCCGTACCGGCAAACAGGTTGTGGAAACTCATGACCGTCAGCAGTGCAGCCGCCAGCATAGGGCTGATGACGCTTTCAAGATCGTAGGCCAGACGTGACAGAGACAGCGCCCGGGTATATTCACGTTCGTCAGGAAGAATATCCGGGATAGTTGCCTGGAAAGTAGGCGTAAACGCCGCCGAGGCAGCCTGAAGAATGAAGATCAGGATGTAGATTTCCCATATCTGGGTGACAAAAGGCAGCGTGATAGCCACGAGAGCGCGAACCAGGTCCAGTGTTACCAGCATGGTGCGACGCGGGAATTTATCGGCAAAAGCCGCCGCCACGGGCGCAACAAGAATATAGGCGCTCATTTTGATAGCCAGCGCGGTACCCAGCACTGCCCCGGCTCTGTCACCTGCGAGATCGTAGGCCAGTAACCCTAACGCAACGGTCGCCAGACCGGTGCCAATAAGGGCGATAACCTGTGCCATAAACAGGTGGCGATAGGTACGATTAGAAAGAATGTTGAGCATCAGGAAATCTCTTGGTTTGAAATCACATCCCCCCCAGGGGGATATTCAAAGCATAGAGGGACCTGAAAAAAATGACAAGCTTTATCCGGGTGAGGAGGATACTGATTCGTCTGTTATCTTGGATGTTAAATAAAAAAGCTTCAGGTATCCCAGCGTTATACCTGAAGCAGCATAAAAAGTGTCGAAGGTGTTATCGCCGCTTCCCTGCGCAGCCCCTCCTGACGAGAAGGGAATTAACTCAGTTGTCCCAGACAGGTTTTCAGGCTCAACCGGGTGGCTTCAATATCACTATGGATAATGGTGCACCAGTCATCACGGTTAGCCCGAATGACCTCCAGCCAGTTATTCAGTGCCTGATTAAACGCCATGGTTTTCTCGCGCTGCGGCCAGCTCATCTGGTTAGTGCTGTAAATGTCCTGCCCTGGCTGCGGCATTAGTACGGTTTGCTGCGTCGACATCCGGGAAGTCACCGGCCAGGTATCAGAGTTGCCATCCCAGGAAGGCATCACCGGGAAACCCGCTCCGCGCAAGGCCATATCCCAGGTGGCATCAAACAGGTATGTTTTGCCCTGTAGCTCAAAAGCCACAGTGTCATGAAATCCCTGTGTTTGCGGCAAAATTGCCAGAATATCCGCAGGTACAGGCAAATCAGCCCAGTCAAACCGCACCAGCTTTCGCTTTGCCGTAATGCCACCATCGGTCAGCAGTCGTTCGGCAGCAGCGGCTTTATGACGGCAGTCGCCAAAGCCCTGCTGAAACAGACTCATGCTTTCGCCATTCCATGCACCGAGCTGATAGGGTATCCGCCTGACCAGCTCAAAAATGGCTCTTCGCAGTTCAGTTGAGCCAGGTTTAAGCCCGAGCGACTGCAAAACCCAGCCCGGCGTTATCGCCTCTTGTTGATTGCGGCGGGTGTTTATTTTTTGCCATGTTTCACTGACTTTTTCAGCCAGAGAGGCTGCCAGGGTTTCCCCCGGCAGTAATGTTGTCATCAGCAACGCTCCTGTGGTGGTGAGAAAATGTCTGCGCGTCAACATATCGGGCGTTACACCTCTACGTTGCGACGAAGCGCCGACATAACCAGTGATTCACAGACCACTTCTTCATCCTCTGCCCGCTTTACGCCGGGGAAGACCATCTGACTTACCGGGGACGAACGAAGCCGGTGATAACGGGCAATCGCGCCATTCATTCCTCCCATTTGCTTACGTCTGACCAGCCGCAGTCCGTGCTCCCAGGCGACTTCATCCATCGCGCTCGCCAGAACAGGGTCATGGTTGAAGATCAGGACGCCATCCTCTTTCAGCAGGCGTGCAGCGCTGCGAAGGAAAGCCGTGTAATCCTGTTCGAAATAGGCCGCTGCCTGGGAGTAGATAATATCGACCTCACCTGCCTGAACACCTCTGTTTTCCAGCGCTCCCAGCCCGGCTGCTGTCACGTAAGGATGCTCAGTCACGCCTTTTGGCAGCGATGCATGCCACGGTGTGAGATTAGTGAAGTGCAGGAATACGCTTTCCCCAAGTTGCTCCCTGAACTCCCCGGAAAGCCCGGAAATCGTCGCCTGATGGCCGGCACATTCCTCAGCGCGAAAACCCGCCCAGGCGGCACCAATTTCCAGGAAGGTGACTTTCCCGTTTTTGTGGTGAATGTTTTTCGCATAGTGGGCGATGTCGAACCCAATTTCTCGCGCCAGGCGAAATGAACCGCCGCTGGATGTCCAGGGGCCATCAAAGCCAAAGGCAAGGATCGCTTTGAGCATCGAGCCCGTTTCCTGATGCATCATTTTCAGGAACGGAATGACTTTACGCCGTGAAGGAACCGGGACATTCGGACGCATTTTTTTGGCCTGAAGGTCGCGATTAACGCCCATGCAGAGCGTCTGCCAGTGCAGGGGATCAACACGATAATTGAGTGCAGTGAAATTACGCGCAATCTCTCGACGCGCCTGGATAGAGTCTTTATACATAGCCTCTCCGCTAAATCTGAAGTTGATTAAAGCCGGGCAGCAAAAACTGCCGGTAACAGCGATCAGATCTGGCGGATGCTGGGAGGACGGTAAATGATGTCCGTGGCCTTAACCGGGCTACGAAGATCGGCAAGCGGCAACCATCTGTCTGTTACAGGAGAGAGGGAAATCTCTACAGAGGGCGGCTGCTCAGGGGTTTCATGGAAATGGTCTGTCTGATGATGGCCTGCGTGGCCAGACTGAGGGATATCCGAATCGTGAGAGTGATCCTGCATTGACATGGTGACTTCTGCGTCATGCAGATTCATCTCGTAGCCTGTCAGGCCGTTTGTACCGTGCGACGCAAACGTCACCATCGACGACATCATCATGCCAATGGCCATGATGACGATCATCAGAACATAACGGGGCGAACGTTTAAACATCGGGTACATCGCTGATTGCTTTCCTCAATAGACAATGACAACGGTATAAAAAGATTAGCATCCCCCCGGGGAGGATGTAAGGGCTGGAATGTAAAGTCTTGTATTGGCGATATGAATAAAAAGGCCCGCATAATGCATCAGCGACCGGGGCGACCAGAATATAAGCAAGCATCTTCATTGCCAGCGCCGTTCCCGACTCCCCCTGCCCTGTCGCCCGCCAGCAGGCCCAGTGCAACGGTAGCAAGACCGGTACCGATAAGAGCAATTATGAGCACCATAAAAAGATAGCGATATGTACGGTTAGAAAGACTGAAAATATGTAGCAATCTCTACCATATGTATTAATCTCTACACTATGAAACTACATATCCTTATTCTGACACTGCCCACTGAGCAGGCCACATTACGTATGCGTGTCTGGCGGGCATTAAAAAATACCGGTGCCGCCATGCTGCGCGACGGCGTTTATCTGTTGCCTGAAGCGCAACAGAGCCATGAGATTTTTAACGAGATGAGTCGTGAAATCAGCGGTGAGGGAGGAACGGCCTTTGTTTTTGACGCAGAGACTTCCGACGAAGAGAAAATTCGCCCGTTATTCGATCGCTCTCAGCAGTACCTGATCCTGATGGAGAGCCTTCAGGTTTGTAAAAACGACCTTAATGAGGAAACCGCGGTCAGCCAACTGAAGATGGTAAGAAAACTTCGTCGCGAGCTGGATCGGATTGTGGCGATTGATTTCTTTCCTGGTGAAGCGCAGGCGCAGGCCATTTTTGCCTTGTCAGAACTGGAAGCTGGCATTAACAGGTTCATCTCTCCCGGAGAGCCTCATGCCGTCAGTGGCTTGCTGACACGGCTGAAGCCTGAGGATTTTCATAACAGGATCTGGGCTACGCGTCGCCGGCCATGGATTGACAGGCTTGCCAGCGCCTGGCTTATACGGCGTTTTATCGACCAGGATGCGCAGTTTCTCTGGCTTAAGGATGGCAACGATTGCCCGGAAGAGGCGGTGGGGTTTGATTTTGATGGCGCGACCTTCAGCCACATCGACAATCGTGTGACCTTTGAAGTGCTGATGGTCCGCTTCGGGCTGACGGGGGATGCCCTGAATGGTCTGGGGATGCTTGTGCATTACCTTGATGTTGGCGGGGTTCAGCCCCCCGAAGCCGCTGGCGTTGAAAGTGTACTGGCAGGATTGCGTGAAAGCATTACGGATGATGACACATTACTCACAGCGGCCTGTTCGCTGTTTGACGGTCTGTTAACGACGTTTGAAATGAGGTCCGGCCATGATGAACAAAACGGAGTTGCTGACGCTGGCAGAGGAAAACGTTAAGCCCAAGCCGGTCCCCCTGAAGGAGGCGTTCTGGTTCTGGATGAAGCTGGGTTTTATCAGCTTTGGCGGTCCTGCCGGACAGATTGCGATCATGCATCAGGAACTGGTCGAGAACCGGCGCTGGATTTCCGAGTCCCGTTTTCTCCACGCACTCAATTTCTGTATGGTGCTGCCCGGTCCGGAAGCTCAGCAACTTGCCACCTACATTGGCTGGCTGATGCACAGGACCTTGGGCGGAGTGATAGCGGGTTTGTTATTTATCCTTCCCTCACTTTTTATTCTTATCGCGTTGTCGTGGATCTATATCGCCTGGGGAGACGTTGCCATTATTGCCGGTATCTTTTACGGCATTAAACCCGCCGTGGCGGCAATCGTGCTGCAGGCGGCGCATCGCATCGGCTCCCGTGCGCTGAAACACGGTGCCCACTGGGCCATAGCTGCTGCGGCTTTTGTGGCCGTTTTCGCCCTGAACGTTCCTTTTCCCGTCATCGTTATTTCAGCAGCGATAACTGGCTTTATCGGCGGACGCATCGCGCCGGAAAAATTTCACAGCGGCAGCGGGCATAACAAACAGGAGAAAGCCGCCGTTGATGCTGCGGTTATTGACGATCATACGCCCGTACCGGCGCATGCCCTGTTCAGCTGGGCGAAACTGTTAAGGATTGTGGCAGCGGGTGCACTGCTCTGGCTTATTCCCATGACGGTGCTGACGCTGGGGCTGGGCTGGGCGCATCCGGTGACGCAGATGGGCTGGTTCTTTACCAAGGCTGCGCTCCTTACCTTCGGTGGGGCCTACGCCGTCCTGCCATACGTTTATCAGGGTGCTGTCGTCAATTTTGGCTGACTGACTGCCGGGCAGATGATGGACGGGCTGGCGCTGGGAGAAACCACGCCCGGCCCGCTGATTATGGTGGTCACGTTTGTCGGATTTGTGGGCGGGTATACCCATGCCGTTTTTGGCGCGGATATGCTGTTTGTCGGCGGCGCCGTTGCCGCCTGCATGGTGACCTGGTTTACCTTTCTCCCGTCCTTCATTTTCGTGCTGGCAGGCGGGCCGTTTATCGAAACGACCCACAACAAGGCGGGTTTCACGGCACCTTTAACCGCCATCACAGCGGCCGTAGTGGGCGTCATTGTTAATCTGGGGCTGTTTTTTATCTGGCATACCGTATGGCCGGAAGGCGCAAAGGGAGGGATCGATATCCCTGCCGCCCTGATTGCCGTCGCCGCTGCGTTTGCGCTTTTCAGATTAAAATGGAAGGTTACGCACGTTATTGCCATGGCGGCTCTCGCCGGGCTGATACTCCGCCTGACCGGGCTGTCAGCTGTGTGAAAAGGGGCAGGTTATCCTGCCCCTGATTTATCAGATAACCCGTTTGATGTTCAGGTAGTCGCCGGTTGTATCAAGCTGGATCGTGATGGTCTCAGAACCACGATTTCGCCAGAACCAGCCATGTTTACCCTCGAACGCGGCCTGTAAAACGCCGTCTCCGGATGTGATCTGCCGGGCTTTACCATAGCCATGGTAGAAGCCTTTCGGGGCGTTGACCGGATCGCCGTGCGCATCCACGTTTACCGGTCCGGAACTTGTCCACTGATAGGTCACGCGGGCATCTTTGCGCATTTCCAGTTTAACTTCAGCAGCTTCGTTAGGCTTCAGGGTGATGAGCATCTGATGACGTTGCGAGCCAGCCGATGGTACTTCCGGCGCGCGCGTGGTCGCCGGAACGCTCAGCTCCGGGTAGGTGTTCTGCGTTATTGCCGGAGGATTATCCGGGATCGGTCGCTCATTAACTGGCGCAGCCAGCTGTCCTTGCTGAACAGCGCTGGCCTGATTATCGGCATCAGCTTCTTCGGCAAGCTGCGTTTTGATTTCTCCCATCTGCTTAAGCCCCAGTAAACGACCCACGCCAGTAGGATCAATGCCGTATTCCGAAGGCATGACGACGGTGATCAGCAGCGTCAGCGCCACGATGGCGGCGAGGATAGTGGACTGCATCAGTTTGATGGCAGAAGGTAATTCTGCGCGTGTTGGTAAATCAGTGTTGTACATTGTTTTGTCTCCCTCAGGCTAAAATGTAGCCACAAAGCTGGTAACTCATTAACAGAAATCCCGCGCTCATCATCACCACATTGGCGGTATAAGCGTGTCGGAAAAAGCTCGCCGTTTGCCGCCAGTAGCTCATAACGATCAGGATGGCGCTCAGCGCGAGCAGCTGGCCGATCTCAACGCCAATGTTGAAGGCAATCAGGTTGACAAACAGGCCATCGGGAGAGATTTCGAATTCCTGGATTTTGGTTGCCAGACCAAAACCGTGGAAGAATCCAAAGATGAGCGTCGCAAGCTTCGTGTTGGGCTGAACGCCAAACCAGCGCTGGAATGCCCCGAGGTTATCAAGCGCTTTATAGACCACGGACAGCCCGATAATGGCGTCAATAAGGTAAGCACTGACGCTGATATCAAAGAAGGTGCCGATGAGCAGCGTCGTTGAATGCCCGATAGCGAACAGGCTAACGTACAGCCCGATATCACGCATTTTGTAGAGAAAGAAAATCACCCCGAACAGAAACAGCAGATGATCGTAACCGGTCACCATGTGCTTCGCGCCAAGGTAGATAAACGGGATGATGTTCACCCCGGTGATTTCCTGGATGTACCCTTTGTCGCCTTCCGCCACGCCGTGCGCATACGCGCCCTGGCTGTAGAAAAGCAGTAACAACAGGAAAAACAGACAAGCCGAACGCGCCTGAGCTGAAAGCAGGCGAGCGCTCAACCGGCCCTGTGTATCAAGGCTGGTATACATAAAAATCCTTACATGTTGAATAATAACGAATTAGCAGAAGTTATTACGCAGACAGGATTCTCGGAGGGCGTTCGGGGGTGGACTGCGGCATTTGCAGTATTTGTTCTGAACTCAACGCATATATCACCCGCATGCCCGGATTCCATGCGTGCAGAGTAGGCAGAGCAAAGAGTTTATTCAGATCGTGGGAATGATCGGCATTGAGGTGATGCACGCTACCGTGGGAGTGAAACAACAATGGATCGTGCTCATTCAGTGGTTCATCGCTGTCGTGTTGATGGTCACTGATGGACGTTGTTTCCTGAACGCTGTATGCAGCCTGTGGCTTTGCCATAAACGAACTGCTCAGCACGGCAACAGCCATGATGATAAGCACGATTCTGGAAATGACTTCACGGCTGATAAACACAGTTAACGGCATCCTGATGATACAAAGTAACAACGTGCGTAATGTATCCGCTATGCTGGCTTGATTTCAATAGTTGTTTTGAGTTTGGTTTTGTCTGAAATGTTCAACAAATCCTGCCGTCCACTTCTGGCACAAAGCGGACAGTGATCACCGTTCTTACGACTACTTTCTGACTTACTTCGTGACTTGCCCTAAGCATGTTGTAGTGCGATACTTGTAATGACATTTGTAATTACAAGGGGTGTAAGACATGGGTAGCATTAACCTACGTATTGACGATGAACTTAAAGCGCGTTCTTACGCCGCGCTTGAAAAAATGGGCGTAACTCCTTCTGAAGCGCTTCGTCTCATGCTCGAGTATATCGCTGACAATGAACGCTTGCCGTTCAAACAGACACTCCTGAGTGATGAAGATGCTGAACTTGTGGAGATAGTGAAAGAACGACTTTGTAATCCTAAGCCAGTACGTGTGACGCTGGATGAACTCTGATGGCGTATTTTCTGGATTTTGACGAGCGGGCACTAAAGGAATGGCGAAAGCTGGGCTCGACGGTACGTGAACAGTTGAAAAAGAAGCTGGTTGAAGTACTTGAGTCACCCCGGATTGAAGCAAACAAGCTCCGTGGTATGCCTGATTGTTACAAGATTAAGCTCCGGTCTTCAGGCTATCGCCTTGTATACCAGGTTATAGACGAGAAAGTTGTCGTTTTCGTGATTTCTGTTGGGAAAAGAGAACGCTCGGAAGTATATAGCGAGGCGGTCAAACGCATTCTCTGAACCAAAGCATGACATCTCTGTTTCGCACCGATGGTGACACTTCTGCTTGTATGGGTCCACCACATATTGCAATTTTTACTCTCACGTAAAATATAGTCCACTGGCGTCATCAGTTCGAGTGATTTATGTGGCCTTTTGCTGTTATACAGCACCAGATATTCAGCCATTCTTTGATTAAACAAATTCAGGTCCTCAAAAAGCAACAATTCATTGAATTCAATAAATTGTTCTCTAAGTGTCCGGTTAAATCGCTCACAGGTCGCATTCATTTTCGGTGTGTACGGATAGGTCCAGATGTGTTTAATCGAGGCTTCCTGTAGCGTTTTATCAAAGTTACCGAGGAACTCCTTACCGTTGTCAGTGACAACTTGTCTGATAGCGACAGGAAAGAGCTTTGTGGCCTTGCTGAAGAAATGGCTGGTAATATCGCTGTTGAGTGAAGGGACCGCCAGGGCCAGCGCATAGTCGCTGTGCTCGTCGATCATGGTAATGATATAGCGGCGTAGGTCCCCCATCCTGAGTTCAATCGCGTCCATCCCTATGAGTTCGCCTGTTTTTACCGGGCGGTATTGTTTTGGTCTTCTGGGCTTCACTGAGCGTTTTTTTATCAACCGGGCTTTGCCCCTGGCGCTGAGGCGTACGGGGATCATCCGCATTTTATCGTGAGCACCAGCAATGATTCTTCCAATGGTTGACGTGCTGGGACAGGTAAAATGCCGCGCTTCACACCATGGTTTCAGCCTGACAAAAATCTGCTCTTTGCCGAGATTGGGTAACTCAGTTCTCAGACGCCTGATCTCCTTGAGTACATCAGGATGCCAGTGCCTTGAACGGCGAACCAGAGGGGCTTTGCTTCTTGGAATTAGTGCTTCTGGACCACCGGTGCGCAGTAACCGGCGCCACCAGTAGAGTGTTCGCGTTGATACGTCAAAAGCATCAGTTGCGGCACGGATCCCGTGCTTATCCCAGAAGTTCAGAGCCTTCATTCTTAACTTCGCAATCTCGGGCATAAGAGAGTGTTTCATCGCATAAGCAGTTGCTCGGTAATACCCAAAATAGCCGACACCGATATGCTGCATCAACATCTGGCAATCCCTCCTTTAGTGTTCTGAGGCAATTGCAATATCTGTGTGAACTTACACAGGAGGAGTAAACCGTGAAACTGCCGCGAAGTACCGTTATCTGGTGCGTACTGATAGTGTGTCTCACACTGCTGATATTCACTTACCTGACGCGAAAATCGCTTTGCGAAATTCGCCTGAAGGACGGACAACGGGAGGTCGCTGCAATTCTGGCTTACGAATCCAACGGTAAGTAGCAACCTGGAGGCGGGGGAAGCCGAGTCTGTACATAAATTTGTGTAATTGCCTGATTTTGATATGTTCAATCCAACATCAAAAGCAGGTTAATTTATGGACGAAAAACAGTTGCAGGCTCTGGCTAACGAACTGGCCAAAAATCTCAAAACCCCTGACGATCTCAACCAGTTCGATCGCCTGCTGAAGAAAATCAGCGTTGAGGCGGCTCTCAACGCCGAAATGTCCCACCATCTGGGCTACGATAAAAATCAGCCCAAACTGGGGGCTAATTCCCGTAACGGCTATTCCACAAAGACCGTTACCACCGGCGATGGCCCTCTGGAACTACGTACCCCACGCGATCGTGATGGCTCCTTCGAACCCCAACTGGTGAAGAAAAACCAGACCCGCATTACCGGCATGGATAACCAGATTTTATCGTTGTATGCCAAAGGGATGACCACACGCGAGATCGCCGCCGCGTTCAAAGAGTTGTATGACGCGGATGTCTCACCCGCGCTGGTCTCAAAGGTCACCGATGCGGTCATGGAGCAGGTTGTCGAATGGCAAAATCGTCCGCTGGATGCAGTCTATCCCATTGTTTATCTTGACTGTATCGTCCTGAAAGTCCGACAGGATAGTCGTGTCATCAATAAATCAGTGTTCCTGGCGCTGGGCATTAATATCGAAGGCCAGAAAGAGTTGCTGGGGATGTGGCTGGCCGAAAATGAAGGGGCGAAGTTCTGGCTGAATGTGCTGACAGAATTGAAGAATCGTGGCCTGAACGATATCCTCATTGCCTGCGTTGACGGCCTGAAAGGTTTCCCGGACGCCATCAACGCGGTGTATCCGGAGGCCCGCATCCAGCTGTGCATCGTGCATATGGTGCGCAACAGCCTGCGGTTCGTCTCCTGGAAGGACTACAAAGCCGTCACCCGCGACCTGAAAGCGATTTACCAGGCACCGACGGAAGAAGCAGGCCAGCAGGCGCTGGAAGCGTTCGCCGCAGCCTGGGACAGCCGCTATCCGCAGATAAGCCGAAGCTGGCAGGCAAACTGGGCCAACCTGGCGACGTTCTTCGCTTACCCGGCAGACATCCGCAAAGTCATCTACACCACCAACGCCATAGAATCACTGAACAGCGTGATCCGGCATGCTATCAAAAAGCGTAAGGTGTTCCCGACGGACGACGCGGTGAAAAAGGTGGTGTGGCTGGCAATCCAGGCGGCCTCACAGAAATGGACGATGCCGCTGAGGGACTGGCGTATGGCAATGAGCCGCTTTATTATCGAGTTCGGTGACCGCCTGGACGGTCACTTCTGAGAAAAGGCATTTACACAGAATCGTGTACAGGGTCGGGAAGCCCCGCCTTTTCAGGGCTGAGTTGGTTTGACATGCCTGAAGCGCCTTTATGAAGGGGTTACCGGTTCGCCGGTAGCCCCTTTTTCCTGTCTGTTAATAACATCTGGCCCCCTTCGGCTCCTGATCAGCTGCGCTGCTCAGTCGTCGAGCCCCACTCCGCCAGGGCAGCTGCTGCGCACCTGCCGGGCTCCGCCGAACCCCTTCGGGTTTCGGGCCATACGGCTAGGGTCTGATGGCTGAGGTCAACGGCGCGCTTGCTGCGGCCGTTCCGGCCACGCCGCTTTCACCGTGCCGGCGATACAGCTGCCGTCACTCTGAAGGGCAACGCCGTTTCGCGCCCGCGCGTTCCGTCGTTGCGGCGGGTTCCTGCTCATATCCGCCCTGGTGCCGTATCACCCATTTGAGTCCTTTCGCCGGGGCTGAGACAAGCACAACCCGCCTGGCTGTCCAGGGACGGCTCTGCCTTTCGCAATAAATTTTTCCCGGCCATTCCGCTGCGCTTCATTAGACCGAAAAAAATTTCCCGCTCACCCCGGACATCTGCGTCGGGCCGTGCTCGTTTACGCCCTTGCGGCGAACGGCTCTCAAACGGGTGAAGGTAACAACCAGGGGGCAGGTTCAGCAGGTCCCCGCAAAACGTCAAAACCGCGGCCCCGGCAACTCAACGGGTGATGGTTTTAAAAGCTGGAAATCGTTAATGCCAAATCACCAGAAGTTATTTTTTGGCACTTTTTTATTAAACAGTAACTGAAAATAGATAAGGAGATTATTATGCGTTTGGCTTCTCGTTTTGGTCGTACTAATTCAATTCGCCAGGAACGTCCGTTAACAAACGATGAACTGATCCAGGTCGTGCCTTCTATTTTTTCTGAAGAAAAACACAACTCCCGTAGTGAACGTTACACCTATATCCCAACAATCACATTGCTGGATAAATTAAGGGATGAAGGTTTTCAACCGTTCTTTGCTTGTCAGTCAAGAGTAAGGGACGAGGATAAACGGGGACATACAAAACACATGGTACGTTTACGCCGGGAAGGCGGAAGCAAAGGAAAAGAAGTACCCGAAATTATTCTGCTTAACTCTCATGATGGGTCATCAAGCTACCAAATGATCCCAGGGATGTTTCGTTTTGTGTGTACCAATGGTCTTGTATGCGGAACATCCTTCGGAGAAATCCGCGTGCCTCATAAAGGTGACGTTGTCGGGCAGGTTATCGAAGGTGCTTATGAGGTTCTTGGTATTTTTGATAAAGTCGCGGAAAGTGTTGATGTGATGAAATCCATTACCTTAACAAAAGAAGAGCAACGACTTTTTGGCCTGGCTGCTCTGACATATAAGTATGATGACGAAACTAAAGCGCCTGTGAGTATTGAACAAATCATTCACCCACGTCGTTATGAAGATAAACAGGATGATATCTGGACAACATATCAACGTGTTCAGGAAAATATGATAAAAGGTGGATTGCCTGGTCGCACCCAGAAAGGAAAGAGAACGACAACACGACCCGTACAGGGAATCGATGGCGACGTAAAACTGAATAAAGCATTGTGGCTTATTGCTGAACAGTTCCGGGCGTTTAAAGGGTAAATAGCAATAGAGCCCGGGTGAGTTTTACCCGGGTTATCTCATCTGATAACACAGGCAGAATCTATATGTTCGAGTTTTCCGGCGTATGTATCAGTATTAGTCATATGGAAGAAAGTGACATCAGGGTACTTCAGGTGCTCTCATCTAATAACCATTCTTACGATGGTTATAATGAGTGGATTCACGATACACCGTATGGTTGTGTAATCAGAATGTATGATTTTAAACGGCATATTCTGGCGCTAAAGAGAGGTGGCGTATCAAGACTATTGCGTAAAAATCTCATTCGGATGAATCAGGAAAGAGGGTATCTTCTTTTCCATTTCGACAGTGATGCAGATTATTACCCAGGTATTGAATCTGTAGATTTTTGAAAAATAAAAGCCTTCTCTTGCGAGAAGGCTTTTTAGTTCATCGCTGTTTTCTGCTCATTAGCCCTTTGCTGTTTACTCGCTTTTATTGCTGAGTAGTAACGGTGGATCCTTTTTGCATACTCATAGCGCCTGGCTGCCTGACGTGGTGTCTTTCTGAACCCGGCATTGTAAGCCCCCACTGCTACCCATGAAACACCCCACTTATTGAACGCCTGCGCAAGATAATAAGCTCCGGTATAGATATTCATGCATGCATCGGTGAGAAGGTGATCGGGTTTAATTCCATACCGCGACAGTTCGTTGAAATGTTGTGAATCAATTTGCATAAGACCTGACCCATAACCTGAGACAGGATTGCGGCCGATCGCGTCAATTTTGAAATGCGACTCCTGCCAGGAAATTGCGCGTAGTAAATCAGGATCAATTTTGTAATCCCTTCCAGCCATGTCAAAACAGTCTGAAGCAGAAGTAATATCCGAAAATAATAAAAGTGTGATCGCCAGCGCCATTCCCTTCATGCTTTTCCCTCCGAGGCCAATTTCCGGAAATACGTTAACCCATCCCAGGCTAAGACTCAACTAATATGCACTCCTCACCACAAAATCACCACACCCCACGCAAAATTAAAATTTTGCAGATTGTTCTTTGGTTTCAGTTGCTTATGGTTAGTTATATTATGCTGTGTTATATATTGTTATATATATGCAAGTCGTCAAAGACTTTTCGGTGAGTTTTGTATGAGTCATATAAAACTCGCCTACAACTCGTCTATTAAAAATCAGTGGGTTAACCAGACTTAAGTCGGGACTTAAGTTGTTGAGTGAGTTGTATTGCAAGTTGCTTGAACTCTAGACTTAAGTTTAGAGTTGTTTTAATTGAATGATCACGATATCGTTGTGGCGAATATTGTTCTTGTCACCATATTAAGAAAGGAGTTCATATGGCTAGGGTTCAGGCATATCCCAGTGATGAGGTAGTCGATAAAATCAATGCCATAGTTGAAAAGAGAAGAGCTGAGGGTGCGAAGGAAAAAGATATTAGTTTTTCCAGTGTGGCCACAATGCTCCTTGAACTTGGTCTTAGGGTTTATGAAGCCCAGATGGAACGGAAGGAGTCCGGATTTAATCAGAAGGAGTTCAATAAAGTATTGCTTGAGAATGTTATGAAAACTCAGTTTACTATTTCGAAAGTACTGGCGATGGACTCTCTTAGCCCACATATAAATGGCGATGATCGTTTTGATTTCAAATCAATGGTTATGAATATACGAGACGATGCCAGAGAGGTTGTGGAAAGATTTTTCCCATCACAGGATGAGGAGGAATAAGATTGTTCCAGTCTCTGTATAGAGACTAATTAACTTTAGTATTTGTGCCTGTCTAAAGTTAATAAAAAAGAATAATGATCTAGGCGCTGGAAGTGACACGGAGAGTCAGGAGTTATAAAATGGAATTAGTGCAGTGATTAAAATTTGTTGAAGCGTTAGCGCCTGGGGTTTGCCCCCCCAGACGCCAACTATCCATAGTGTCCTTTAGTGGAGGCGCCTATGTGTGCGAAGGATCGTAGTCAAAATACGTTTGTCAGTCAAACGGATTCCATTCATTCTTTAGGTGAGATGCTTAACATTTCATCTTCCCTGTCATTTATTCGTAATGCCCGTGGTGAGTTAATTCACACCAGCCCACTTTTTGACAAGGTTTTCTTAACACGTACCGATGTTGACTCATGGTTTTCCTCTCTTCCACTTGAAACAGGTATGGAGTTGGTAAAGTCAGAGATTAATGTTTTATCAGAACGTTCTGCTTGCATTGTTAGAGATGTTCGCATCGATGGCTACGTATGGGATGTTTTTATAGAAAGCCTATCAGTTAATAATGAGTTCTACAGTAAATGGGTCTTTGTCAGGGAAACCTACGATGTTGGATTTATTTCTAACCCTTTTGCTGACGTGGGGAGAAAAATTGAAAAGTATATCTCTAGTTTGTCTTCAAGAAAGGATGATAAATGGAAAATACTCAATTTGTATGCCATAGGTTTAACACATTCAAAAATTTCTGCTATCACTGGCGTATCAGAAAAAACATCAAGAAATGTTGTGAGTGATTTTAATAAAGAATTTGCTTTCGATAGCAGGGATAACCTTATACTCTCGTTATTTTATTCTGTAAGTTATTACAGGCTGGCAATGAATATCATGGATATATTAAAGCCTTGTGTTAATGATTTGTTAAAGTGATAGGGACATTTCCGGTAAGGGAATGTAAAAATAATTTACTCACATTCCCTGGATTATTTGTTTACTTTAGTCGTTCGTAATGTAAAGATTTATTATGTGATATTAATATTTCTATGGGAGGCATGATTGGCAAGAGCGGTTAGGAGTAACTCAAGACCAGCACCAGGGCTTCATGTGCTTCTTCGTCTTGATGAAGATACAAATCGTCTTTTAATAAAAGCAAAAGACAGAAGTTCAAGAAGTAAGACTGCAGAAGCTTACATGCGTCTTAGAGACCATTTAGAGAGGTTTCCAGACTTCTATAATTCTGAAACTGTGGAGGGAAAAAAAGCACAATAAAACTTTCTTAAAATCAATGGACTGTTCTAAACAGGTTATGTCTGATATTTAAATCCATTTTATTCATTGGGTATAAACATGAATACTGTATTAACTGTGCAGGGTAGCTCTGTAGCTGTTGAAAACAAAAAGTCTGTTCTTTCGCGCATCTTTAATAAAAAGAATGTGCTGAAAGCTGCTAAAGGAATTTTGCCGCTTGCCGTTCTGGCTGCTGTATTCCCACAAGCAGCACTGGCCACTACTACCGGTACGGATTTAATGAAGACCGGTGATGGCACTGTAAAAGCAACTTTTGGTTCAGGTTCCAGTGTCGTGAAATGGGTGATTCTGGCTGAGGTTATTGTCGGCGGCATCATGTACATGATGACCAAAAACGTTAAGTTCCTGGCCGGTTTTGCCATCCTGTCGGTATTCGTTACCGTCGGCATGTCTGTTGCTGGATATTAATTTTCCTGCGGCAGATTTTCCCCTGTCTGTCGTTCTCCGGCAGATGTAATACCACTCGTTATTAAAGAAGGATTTTTACATGACTACAGCATTATCCATTCAGAGTGCTGAAATGAGTAAGGGTGTTAAGCCTTCTCTGCGTACCCGTCTCTTCAGCAAGGCCAAAATGCTGAAGGCGGCAAAAGCCGTTCTCCCTGTTGCTGTTCTTGCGGCAGCTTTCCCTGAAGTAGCGATGGCCACCACCACCGGTACCGATCTGATGAAGTCAGGTGACGGTACGGTTAAAGCCACATTTGGTAAAGGGTCAAGTGTCGTCAAGTGGGTGATCCTGGCGGAAGTTATCGTTGGCGGCATCATGTACATGATGACCAAAAACGTTAAGTTCCTGGCTGGCTTCGCCATTCTGTCGGTTTTTGTCACCGTCGGAATGTCGGTCGCTGGTTACTAAGAGGGCGTGAATGATGACCGGGGACGAACTCAAAAAGTACCGTTTCCCGGAAACATTGACGAACCAGTCCCGTTGGTTCGGTCTGTATCTCGATGAACTAATCCCGGCCGTAATCTGTCTCGGCTGGGGTTTCTGGACCAGTAAGTTTTTGTTCGGTCTGGTAGCGGCAATTCTGGTTTTCCTGGGCATCAAAAAACTGAAAAAAGGGCGGGGCAGTGCCTGGTTACGCGATTTGATTTACTGGTATCTGCCTACGTCCCTTCTTAAAGGGATTTTCCATGATGTCCCGGACTCCTGTTTCCGGCAGTGGATTAAATAATAGTACGGAGTAACTAACATGGAACACGGCGCTCGTCTCAGTACCACCCGTGTCATTGGTCTGGGGTTTATCTGTCTCGGTACCGTCACAGTACTGAGCCTGGCCACCAATGTTATTCAGGGCATCAATAACTACCGCCTGCAAAATGAGCAAAAGGTTGCGGTGACGCCCATGTTATATAACGCCCCTTTCGCGGTATCACAGAACCAGTCTGATGCATCCTATCTGGAACAGATGGGCCTGAGTTTTGTTTCATTGCGCCTGAATGTCACCCCTGAAACCGTGGATGCTCAACACGAACAGCTGCTGAAGTATGTGTATCCGGCATCGCAGAACAACCTGAAAATTCAGCTTGCTGAGGATGCAAAACGGATTAAGGACAATAACGTTAATTCCAGTTTTTACTGGACGTTTGTCCGTGCCTACCCGGTAGAAAACCGTGTTGAAATTCGAGGGGAGCTGAAGACCTGGATTGGGGATTCCAGGCCTTATTCAGAAATTAAACATTATGTTATTCAGTTTAACCGTTTAGATGGGATCAGCTGGCTGACACGTTTTGGAGAGGTGACTGATGAAAATCGTTAAACCCCTGTGTGTATCCGCCTGTCTGAGCCTTTGTCTGATGACACCGGCAATGTCTGCCACGGTAAGCGGAACGCTTGCACCCACAGTGGTACCACTGACAAATGGTGGTCAGGCAAACATCGCGGTCAGCAACACGGATCCTAATCTGTTTATGGTTCCGGGCGATCGCATCACCGCCATTAACAGTCTGGATGGCGGTCTGACGAACCAGGAGCAGACAGACAGTGGCGGAGCCATCCTGGCAACCGTCAGTAAAAAACCATTCACTTTCATTGTTGAGACAGAACGCGGACTGAATTTCTCAATTCGTGCCGTTCCGCGCGCGGGGGCAGGCCGGACTATTCAGCTGGTCTCCGAACTGGCCGGTACTCCCGGCCCGGCGAAGTCCTGGGAAGAGTCTTCACCGTATGAAAGCCTCCTGGTATCACTAAATCGTGCCGTTCGTCAGGGTGGAATGCCTGAAGGGTACCAGCCCGTTCCTGTCACGTCGGAAACCTTAACCGTTCCAGCAGGGCTGAGTGCAAAGGCAGAAAAAGTGTGGACAGGGCATCACCTGAAAGTGGTTCGTTATGCCGTGGATAACGTGTCGCTTTCTCCACGTATGGTCAAAGAAAGTGATTTCTGGCAGCCAGGTACGCGCGCCATCATGATCAGCGGGACAGCGGGTCCCCTGTTGAGTGGCGGACGCCTGCAGGTCTGGGTCACCACAGCAGAGGGAGATCGCTGATGGCCAACATTAATAAGCTGGTCAAGAACAAACAGTTTATGTGGCTGGGTGTCATCGCCGTATCTGCTGTCGCCATTATCGGTGGCGGTATGTATCTCTCTGATCTCGAGGTTGGTTCCGATGATGCCGCCCAGACGCAGAACGAACCCGCGCCGGACATGACGGGGGTAGTGGACAGTCGTTTCGATACCAAAGTTCAGCAACATGCGACAACTGAAATGCAGGCGACAGCAGCTGATCTGACAAAGCGTTTTGATGCACTTCAGAACGAAGTGAACCTGTTGAATAAAGGTCGCGGTGAAGATCAGAAGCGTATTGAGCAACTCACTACGGAAAACCAGGCAATGCAGGACCAGTTAAACAAGCTGGGTGTGAAGCCGACCACGACCAGTGGTGAGCCTGTTCCGAAACCACCGATCCCTGCACCGGGACCGGAGGGTGAGCCGCAACCGGCGAATTTCCCGCCGCAACCTGCAGGTGCTGTTCCACCACCCACGTCATTCTATCCGGGTAACGGGACTACACCGGCGCCACAGGTCAGTTATCAACCTGTACCGGCCCCTAACCAGATCCAACGACGTACATTCAGTTATGACAAAGGTAAGAAGGCAAAAACACTGCCGTACATTCCTTCAGGTAGTTTTGCGAAAAGCATTCTGATTGAAGGTGCGGATGCGAATGCCTCTGTCACCGGTAATGAATCTACGGTTCCGATGCAGGTCCGTCTGGTCGGCCGTGTGGAAATGCCTAACAGCAAAACTTATGACCTGACTGGCTGTTTTGTTGGCCTCGAAGCATATGGTGACGTTTCAAGTGAGCGCGCGATTGTCCGTACCCGAAATATCAGCTGCATCAAAGGTGATAAGACTATCGATCAGCCAATTT
Source organism: Enterobacter sp. MGH 37 (assembly GCF_000534515.1). Classification (NCBI taxonomy): domain Bacteria; kingdom Pseudomonadati; phylum Pseudomonadota; class Gammaproteobacteria; order Enterobacterales; family Enterobacteriaceae; genus Enterobacter; species Enterobacter sp. MGH 37. The sequence continues at coordinate 36,717 of NZ_KI973207.1, read as the reverse complement.
CAGGCCACGTTTCCTTTATGGGGAAAAACGGTGTGAAAGGTGAAGTCGTGATGCGTAACGGAAAAATCCTCGGCTGGGCGTGGGGAGCTGGTTTTGTTGATGGTATTGGTCAAGGGATGGAACGTGCGGCACAACCTTCTGTTGGAATTGGTGCGACGGCATCCGTTGGAGCCGGTGATGTGCTCAAAATGGGCGTTGGAGGAGGTGCATCTAAAGCAGCGCAGACACTGAGTGAGTATTACATCAAACGTGCAGAACAGTATCACCCTGTCATTCCAATTGGTGCCGGTAATGAGGTGACCGTTGTGTTCCAGGATGGATTCCAGTTGAAAACGATTGAAGAACTGGATGCAGAGAAAAACGGTAAGCAGCAGGAACAAAATCAGGAACAGCAGCCGCAACAACCTCAGCAGGCAGGTGCATCCCTGAACGGCTTCAGTACTGACCAGATGCTGAAACAACTCGGGAAATTAGATCCCCACCAGTTTTCACCTGGTGCCATGTCAGAGGGGAACAACAATGGCTAGGCAGAAAATGGAGAAAAGTAATCCGCTCCCGGAAACGTCTGGTCATACCGTTCCTGTCGGAGATACGGGGGCCGGCAAAACAACCATTATGTCGAAAATGGTATTTGCCTTGTCAGATACAAACCAACTGGAGAAAGTTTATGGTGCCATGAGTTCGGAAGAGAGAGACAGATTTACTCAGGAAATTAAAGCTAACACCCTATTCAGGATGAACCTGAAAAAGAGCTAATAACAGGCGGAGAATATTATGAAGGAATTAATTCTGTTAATTCCTCTGGGCAGCGCATTGCTTTTAACCGGATGCGCAGGAACGGAGACTGATTTTCAATGTAACGCAACAACATCGGATACCTGTATGACGATGGAACAGGCCAATGAAAAAGCTAAGGCGAAAGAGGAACGCAGTGAGGCAAAGCCGGTTGCGGCCGGGTTGCCTCGACTGGCTGACGGTAATTTCAGAACGACGTCAGTAAATTCATACCCGTTGCCGCCACAACCTGATTTAGTACAGGCGAAAGCCCCAGCGGCTGTAGTAGTAAATAAAAGTACCCCGTCATTATTAAATGTCAGGGGGTCGGTAAATAAGCCTGGGTATATACAACCCGTTACACCCCAGGTTATGCGTCCGGTGACAGTATCAACATTTACATCACCTCAAACTGTACCGGGCCAGTATCCGAGACCATTAAGAAAAGGTGAGCAGACAACATCATTATGGATCGCTCCCTATGTGGATTCCGATGATGTATATCATCAACCAACGACAGTGTTATTTGTGGTGACCCCATCAACCTGGGGACAACCTCGTCTTAATTAATTATCAGCGCCATGACTGGCGCTGCTGGAATGCTACTGCTGGATTAAAACGAGTGCCCTCTGCGTTGAAAGGGATGGGCGGTAGCGTGTTTGTGATGTCAGGGATTTCAGTTTATGGTGTTAAATATTGATTTTATAAAGTATCTGTATTTACTGATGAAAGAAGATTCATCGTATGTCATTCTGAGCATTGCCCTTTTTGGGGTGATTCCAGCACTGTTGATGTCAAGCGTATTACGGATTAAAAACAGAACGAAGCGCTTCCTGTCGTTAATCATTATTATGGTGGTTTCATTTGGAACTCTTTCATTGCTCCAACCAGAAAGTAAGTACAAAGCAATATTAATCAATAAGCAAAATACTGAATATACATTACAACACTGCAAAGTATCGGCATTTAACGCGCAGCCAGAAACACCATTTACCAGTGCAAAAGATGCCTGGTCTTGTCCGGATAGCGTAACACGGTATATGGATGTGAAATACAGGGATAATGGCATTCACAGCCTTTCTGATAAAAAGGAGTAACGGTATGCATGCTTACATAAACGGTATGGATGTGTGGTGGATTTTAGTCATTGATCTGGTGATGTTAATTGCAGGGATCATCGGGGTGTTCTTAGCACTTATTCTTCCCGAACATTATCAATTCAGGGGCAAGCTTTTTCTGACAGGCGCGTTCACTGCGATTATTGGCATTGCAATCTGTTTCGTTATGGTGAGGTTAACCTATAGTGCCAGCGAGATCGATGCTGGCCGGCACTGGAAAACAGAGTGCTCACTTATTGAAGCCAATGTGCAGACCGGTTTTTTGAATGACGCCGTCAACAAATTAAGGTGTGAGGGAGTTATTGTTAATGTTCCGGTGTATGCCTATGAGGCCTACACTGAACAGTGGCAGTTATTACAAAAGAAAAAAGGTGGGGAATAAAATGACTTTCCTGAAAAGATATGGCTTTCTAATTTATCCTCTAATGTACTGGTCTGTTTATCTCACTTTGAGGTATCTGCTAACTAAATCTCCAGATCAAAGTACAGAGGAGTTTCATACCACTTTGCGTCGTGAGCTGGTTTTTATTATATGTAGCCTTGGTGTGTATTATTTCTTGTGTGTGTCGGTAACGAGTTATTATGAGGTTCTTCGTCTCGGTATCTTATCAACACTGATTATTCATAGTGCATTGCTCATTATCACGCTTCTGGTATCACTCTGGAACGGAAAGATTGTTATGGGTGAGGTGATATTTGCACAGTTGATGGCGGCAAGAATAATTCTTTTCTTTATGCCGTTTACTTTATTTTATTATCGGGAAAGATAAATATCGAGCATCTTGACTTTCCCCCTCAAAAAAATATGAAAATCTATTTTTGTTCCTCAAGAAGGAGTTAACCTGTGAGTCTGAACCCTATTGAGTCGGTAGCCAAAGCAGTTAATACATTACTCACAGCGCTGAAGCTACCTGATGAATCTGCAAAAGCAAATGATGTTCTGGCCAGTATGGATTTCCCTCAATTCAGTCGCGTTCTGCCATATAAGGATTACGACAGTGAAACAGGGTTGTTTATTAACCAGAAGACAGTCGGTTTTATTCTGGAAGCCAGGCCTCTACCAGGCGCCAATGAACATATTGTAGGTTCGCTTGAGAACCTGCTGAGAACGAAATTACCGCGTAATGTTCCGGTCACCATTAATCTGGTTTCCAGCAAGCTGGTTGGCGATGATATCGAATATGGCCTCCGTGAGTTCAGCTGGAGTGGTCCTCAGGCAGAAAAGTTTAACGCCATTACGCGAGCCTATTATGTGCGTGCAGCAGAGAAGCATTTTGCGCTGCCACCGGGAATGGATTTACCGCTGACGCTCAGAAACTACCGTGTATTTATCTCCTGCAGCATGCCGCGTAAGAAAAATTCGAATGCGCAAATCATCGAGCTTCAGAACCAGGTCAAGATAATCCGGGCCTCACTGCTTGGCGCGCAAATACCGACTAAGGCACTGGATGAGAAGGGCCTTGTGGAAATGGTCAGTGAACTGATTAATCCAAATCCAGGTGAGATGTACCGGAGGCCTAAAAAGCTGGATCCTTACCAGGAGCTGAATTACCAGTGTGTTGATGACAGCTTTGATATGGAAGTGATGGCGAATCATCTCAACATTGGCCTGCTGGACAAAAATGGGGTGGAACGTCATACCCGGGTGCTCAACTATCATCTTGCACGCGACCCGGAAATTGCGTTTTTGTGGACCAGTGCAGACAACTACGCCAACCTGCTGAACCCGGAATTGTCTATTTCCTGTCCCTTTGTCATTACGCTTACCCTGATGGTGGAAGACCAGGTTAAATCACAGAACGAAGCGAACCTGAAGTTTCTCGACCTGGAGAAAAAGAGCAAAACGTCATACGCGAAGTATTTCCCCTCAGTTGAGAAAGAAGTTAAGGAGTGGGGGGATATTCGCCAGCGACTGTCTTCCAATTCCTCTTCACTGGTGTCCTATTTTTTCAACGTTACGGCGTATACCGAAGACGATCCGGAAGCGGCACTGGCCACTGAACAGGAAATACTGAACAGTTTCCGTAAGGGGGGCTTTGAACTCATCGCCGCTCGCTATCAGCAGATGCGTAATTTCCTGTCGATTCTGCCTTTTAAGGCGGGAGAGGGGATATTTAAGGAACTGCAGGCGGCGGGGGTAGTTCGCCGTGCTGAAAGCTTTAATGTGGCAAACCTGATGCCGGTGGTGGCCGACAGTCCACTGGCTCCTTCCGGTCTGCTGGCGCCTACATATCGTAACCAGCTGGCTTTTATCGATCTCTTCTACACCGGCATGAATAACACCAACTTTAACATGGCGGTATGCGGTACTTCCGGTGCGGGGAAAACAGGCCTGATACAGCCGCTTATCCGTAGCGTCATTGATGCCGGTGGTTATTCCTGGGTATTCGATATGGGGGATGGTTACAAATCACTGTGCGAAAACATGGGGGGTGTGTATCTCGATGGCGATACGCTGAAATTTAACCCGTTTGCGAACGTGCTCGATGACAATAACTTCGATGCATCTGCAGAGCGTATCCGTGACCAGCTTTCCGTCATGGCCAGTCCCAATGGGAATCTTGATGAAGTCCATGAAGGCCTGCTGCTTCAGGCGGTCAAAGCGGCCTGGCTGACCAAGCATAACAAAGCCCGAATTGACGATGTGGTGGATTTCCTGCAGGAAGCCAAAGACAGCGAAACCTATGCAGACTCACCGACGATCCGCAGCCGTCTGGACGAAATGATTATTCTGCTCGACCAGTACACGGTGAACGGGATTTACGGCAGCTACTTCAACTCTGATGAACCGTCACTCAATGATGATGCCCGTATGGTTGTGCTGGAGCTGGGGGGGCTGGAGTCCCGGCCATCTCTGCTGGTTGCTGTGATGTTCTCGTTGATTATTTATATCGAGAACCGCATGTACCAGACACCCCGTAACCTGAAAAAACTGAACGTCATTGACGAAGGCTGGCGCCTGCTGGACTTCAAAAATGAGAAGGTCGGCACCTTTATCGAGAAGGGCTACCGTACCGCACGCCGTCACCTGGGTTCGTATATCACTATTACACAGAACATTGTCGATTTTGACTCAGATACGGCTTCCAGTGCTGCACGTGCCGCCTGGGGGAACTCCTCATACAAAATCATCCTTAAACAGTCTGCCAAAGAGTTTGCCAAGTACAACCAGCTTTACCCCGACCAGTTCACGCAGCTGCAGCGCGACATGATTAACCGTTTTGGTTCGGCTAAAGACCAGTGGTTCTCCTCCTTCATGCTGTCGGTGGAGGCGCATTCATCGTGGCACCGGTTGTTTGTCGATCCACTCAGCCGCGCCATGTATTCATCCAGTGGTGCTGACTTTGAGTACATCACACAACGAAAACGCGCCGGGGTGAGTATTCACGATGCCGTGTACGAACTGGCCTGCCGTAACTTCCCGGATGAAATGGCAGACCTGGAGGCCCGGGTGGCCATGAATAATACAAGGAGTGCTGCCTGATGGAAAAAAATATCAGAAATCGTCTGTTTACCCGACGTGCCCTTATCACTGGCGGGCTGATGGTTGCCATTCTTGCCGCCAATGCCGTGGTGACCCGGATCATGATAGCGCACAGCACACCTCGTGTTGTCGCGTTTGATATGAAGAAAACGCTCGATAACTTCATGGACAGTGTCAGCCGTAAGCAACTGACGGAAAGCCAGTCTAAGGCACTGTCGGATCGTTTTAACGATGCGCTGGAAAAAAGTCTGGATGACTGGCAGCAGAAAAACCATGTGCTGATTCTTGTTTCTCCTGCCGTGGTTAATGGGGCGCCTGACGTCACGCTGAGTATTCAGCGTGATATTGCGAAGCGGATGCAGGGAGGCAGGGAATGAAAATGATCCGCGGGGCGCTCTTTGCTGTATGTCTTGTCTCCCCGCTTACCCGGGCAGCTGATCTGGGTACATGGGGCGACCTGTGGCCCATACAGGAACAGGATATGTTATCGCTGATAACCCAGCGCCTTGAAGCGCTGGAGAAGTCCGGGCGATGGGGGCAGGAGATGGAGGCCTTTAAGGAGCGGGTGAAGACCAACAGCCAGCGCCCGGCTCCCGTCGAGGGGATAAAGAAAGCGGATAAATATGAGCAGCGCTGGTTTGATCCCAGCATCAAATTAACTGAAGACCTGAAGGATCAGAACGGTGTGCTGTTCGCCCGGAAAGGGCAGGTGCTTAATCCGCTTAAAACCGTTCCTTTTATGCAGACGCTTTACTTCATTGACGGTGATGATCCGGACCAGTTGGCCTGGATGAAACGCCAGGTACCTGAGACGTTAATCAGCAAGATTATCCTCGTTAAAGGCAGCGTCCCGGATACATCGGCGGCGCTCGACAGCCGGATTTATTTTGACCAGAACGGCGTGCTGAGCCAGCGCTTTGGACTGACGGCAGTACCCGCGCGGATCACCCCGGCCCCCTCGGGAGAACGACTGAACATCGAATACTTTCCACCCACGCGATAAGGATGTTTCTGTGAAACGTATTTTGTTTTTCATGGTGGCCTGCCTGCTATGGAGCCACAGTATGAATGCCGCTGCCGACCCGTCGTGTGAAGGACGATTTGTAAATCCCATTACAGATGTCTGCTGGCGTTGCATTTTCCCCTTATCGCTGGGGAGTGTGCAGGTGGGGAAAGGAGATCAGCCGGACACGCCTAATCCCGGCAGCCCGATACAGTATTGCCCGGCCCCACCCCCAATCTTTGTACGCATTGGTCTGGCTATCGGTTACTGGGAACCGATGGCCATGACCGACGTCAGCCGATCACCTGGCTGCATGGTGAATCTGGGGGGATTCAGTATCAATCTCGGTAAAACAGGGATGGGGACGGCCAAAAAGGACGACAAACAGGTCAACGGGGCGTTCTATCACGTGCACTGGTACAAATACCCACTGACGTACTGGCTGAACATCATCACATCAGCAGGTTGCCTGGAAGGCGGAGATATGGACATCGCCTATCTCTCTGAGATTGACCCGACCTGGGTGGACAGCAGTCTGACCACGATCCTGAATCCGGAAGCCGTACTGTTTGCCAACCCGATCGCTCAGGGGGCCTGTGCGGCCGATGCCATTGCCAGTGCTTTCCACTTACCACTTGACCCGTTGTTCTGGTGTGCCGGCTCGCAGGGCTCCATGTATCCCTTCAGTGGATGGGCCAGTAACGAATCCAGCCCGCTGCAATCCTCGGTTCTGCTCAGTGAGCGTATGGCCTACAAGCTTCACCGACAGGGCCAGATTATGGAAACGGTCGGCGCCGATACCGCAGTCTGTTACGAATATCCGTCGCCGATTATCCCTAAAGAGCGCTGGCGCTATCAGATGGTGAATATGTATCCGGACAGCGGGCAGTGCCATCCCCTCGGGCGCAGTGTGATGCGCTGGGAGGCCGGTCGCAACCCGCCTAATACCCGGAAGAATTTTGGTTACCTCATGTGGCGCAAACGTAACTGTGTTTTCCTCTGAAAGGAGTCTTCTGTGACACAACTGAATATTTTTATCCTCACGCTTTTACTCACCGGTACCGCTGTGGCAGCTGGCAGTCCGGGGAGCCCGACAACGGCTGACCGGGAGTGGCTGAAGCACCAGGAAGACTTCAGCGAGCAGTTACGCCAGCACCCGGACAAGCAGCTGCAGCAGGAACTGGAAGCGCAGATTAACCGTAACCCCCTGGCGAAAGCCGATCGCCAGTACATCGATAATCTGGCCAGCCAGCAAAGGGCGTCAGCACAGGGAAAACCCTCTGAAGGTGCGCTGTACTTCGTGTCGTTTTCTGTGCCGGAGGAAGGTCTGAAACGCATGCTGCATGAAACCCGCCAGTATGGCATTCCGGCCACGTTGCGCGGACTGGTCAATAACGACATGAAGGCAACCACCGATGCGGTGATGCGGCTGGTTAAGGATGGAGTTACAGACGGCGTCCAGATCGACCCGACGCTTTACTCACAATACAACATTCGCAGCGTGCCCGCCCTCGTGGTGCGCTGCAAAGCAGGGTTTGATGTGGTTCGGGGCAATATCCGGCTGAAACAGGCGCTGGAAAAGGTGGCGGAGAAAGGGGACTGTGCGGATATCGCCCGTCATATGCTGGGAGGTAACCAATGAGAACACTTCCGGCCATTCTCTTTGTTCATGCCCTGGTTCTGGGGACGTTTATCTGGTTTGCAGGACCAGCCTGCGCGGACAGTAACACGGATTACAGGGCAGGTTCTGACTTTGCAAAACAGGTACAGGGGGGCGGTCTTGATGCCCTGAAAAACTTCAACGGCGAGCAGAATCTGCCGGGGTATACGAAAGATCCCGAGCAAAAGAAATACTACGGTGGCGTGACAGCCGGTGGCGACAGCTCACTGAAAAATGACTCTGCTTCCCAGTGGGCCGGGAGTGAAGTCGGACAAAGTATTACCGAGTCATTTACCAACCGTCCTCCGGACAGCATCTCTCCGGACGCCCCGTTTATCCAGAACGCCAAAGATATTGAATCACGATCCGACACTATCATCGGCAATACCGGACAGGAGTGTAAGGCGGAAATCGTTAACCGGAGTGAATTTAAAAACTACACCTGTGAACGTGACCTGCAGGTTGAGCAGTACTGTACACGAACAGCCACGATAACCGGACACTATGAGGAAACCACGGTTATCAAAACGTATACCGTGCCGAATAACCAGTTCAGCTACAGCTATGACGGTAACAAAAGTGTGATGCTGACATTCCGCGCTCCGGCCACGGGAACGGTCCTGAGTGCATCAGCAGCGCTGCATTTTAATGACAAAAATATGTACTACCGCATGACCTGGTGGGGAGTAAATGAAGACTCCGTTGCCAAGAGGGACAACAGCTGGTCCCTTCCTGGGGCGACTGGCGCCTATCTGACCGAGGGCGGCTCTTCTCCGCAGGGCGTCATCCTCAACAAGAACTGCCTTAGCGGTAAGCAGAGTCGTTGCCGGGAATATGCCCGCAAGACACAAAACTGGTTACAGGGCGGTTCAGAGGCCTGGATGAGTGTCACGCTGACCATGCGTGTGACGGAAAAAAANTGGGTTCCGGACGTGAAATGGGTCGAGTTCTGTCCATTCAGTAAAGACGAAGGCAAGCAGACCACGACGGAATGCATTGAGCCAGGCGGAAACCGGACGGTTAACCAGGATGGTAATGTTTACCAGGTCTACCAGGCCTGCTGGAAATACCGTGATACGTATATTACCCAACCTTCTGATTACGGTTCATGCCAGACACTGATGGACAACCATAATTGTACGCTGGCATCCCGGCAATGCGCATTCACTTCTGATGACGGAACCTGTCTTCATGAATATGCCACGTACTCCTGCGAAACCAGAACCACCGGTAAACAGATGATTTGTGGCGGGGACGTGTTCTGTCTCGATGGTGAATGCGATAAAGCGGCCAGCGGCAAAAACAATGATTTTGGTCAGGCAGTGGCGGAGCTCGCCGCCCTGGCGGCGGCAGGGAAGGACGTTGCGGCACTGAACGGGGTGGATGTCAGGGCGTTCACCGGGAAAGCGAAATACTGTAAAAAATTTGCAGCAGGCTTCAGTAACTGCTGCAAAGACAGCGGCTGGGGCCAGGATGTGGGGCTGGCGCGCTGCAGCAGTGACGAAAAAGCCCTCGCTAAAGCCAAGAAAGATAAGCTGACCGTCAGTGTGGGGGAATTCTGCTCTAAAAAGGTGCTGGGTGTTTGCCTGGAGAAAAAAAGAAGCTACTGCCAGTTCGACTCAAAACTGGCGCAGATTGTTCAGCAACAGGGCCGGAATGGCCAGCTGCATATCAGTTTTGGTGGCGCCAGCAGTCCGAATTGCCGCGGTATCACGGTTGATGAACTCCAGCGTATTAATTTCGACTCACTCGATTTCACTAATTTCATGGAAGACCTGATGAAGAATCAAAAAATTCCGGATAACGATGCGCTCACCAATAAAACCAAAGAGCGTATAAAAGAAATTATGAGTCAGCAATCCTCGAAATAATCAGGGGGTAAAATGAAAGTTATATTCTCTTCAGGCTGTGTTACGGATTTCCTGATTAGATTATGCCTCACTGTTATTGTCTCATCACCGGTAATTATATGGTCATGGGATACGGTAAAACAAACCACGGGCAGTGATATTATCACTGCTGTGTTTTTCATCACTATCCTCGGTGGGTTCTGGTTTCTTCTGTACGGCTTTTTATCTTCACTGATAGACCTGCTGAAACCCGCTGGCGAAAACAGAACAAAAAGAAAAGAGAGGGGGGAATGAAAGAGGAAAACCCTAAATGGCCGGTTATCGCGATCGTTGCTGTGTTTATCTTATTTATGACGGGTATGATGTGTTACGGACTCATCCGGGATAAGCGAGAGGTACTTTTTCATATTACCAATCAGTTTTATGGTGTTAATTGTGAAAAAAGTTCAGGTATCGCCTGGGTAATAAAAAATGACTATCGTCAGGATTTAACGTTTCATGATTATGCGGTGTTCTGCAATGACACTGGTTTTTCAGGGAAGCAAATTAACACAGGTCACGAAATTCAGATAAATAAAGGCGTTATCTATAACGCTTTGTCCGGTAATAAACATCAGAAATAAAGATGAAGGTGTCCCATGAAAATGAAACGGCTCGTACTGCTGCCCGTTGTGCTGGGTTGCGCCGTTATGTCTGCCTGGGGGAAGGATGCGGGATGGCAGTGGTATAACGAACCACTGAAAACAACCGACCCGGATCCACAGCCGAACCCGCAGCCACCCCAGCAAATGGATATTCTGCAGAAGCAGGCAGCTCTGCAGCAGGCAACGAAAAAAGCATTAGCCGAAGCCATTATGTATCCATCGGTACCGGCTTTTGTGAAATATTTCCGCCTCCAGAATTACTGGACGCAGCAGGCAGGCTTATTTTCGATGAGCGCCAAGAAAGCGTTTCTTGAACATCCGGAGCTCGATTACAACCTACAGTTCAGCCACTACAACGGCACGGTTAAAAACCAGCTCGCGGCCGATTACGCGGAACAGCGTAAAGCCATATCGGCCATTGCTCAGCATTTCGGTGTGATGTTCTTTTACCGCGGCCGGGAGCCAATTGACGGGCAACTGGTTCAGGTGCTGAGTAACTTCCGTGAGACCTACGGGTTGAGTGTTATCTCCGTCTCTGTTGATGGCGTGGTTAACCCGTTACTACCGGACTCACGCGTGGACCAGGGACAGGCAGAACGGCTCGGCGTGAAGTATTTTCCGGCCATGATGCTGGTTGACCCGAAAAGCGGACAGGTTAAACCGCTCAGTTACGGCTTCATCAGCCAGGACGATCTGGCGAAGCAGTTTCTCTATGTTTCCAACGACTTTAAACCCAATTTTTAAGGAGAGCGTGATGCGTAAATTTCGCATGCCAGATCTGGATATCACGGGAACATGGGTGGTGGCCGTCGGCGTGTTTTTCCATCTCATTGCCCGTCTGGTGCGTAAACAACCGGAGATGGCTGTTGAGATGGGAGAAGGACTGGGTATAGCCATGATGATTTTCGGTGGTTACCGCATCATTAATGCCCTGATTGCGCAGGCTGAGAAAGAGGAAAAGGACCGTGAAAATCATCCTGAACATTAATCACCGCGCGCGGCCGGTAATGCTTTTCTTCGTCCTGCTGCTGTCAACATTTGCTCAGGCCGGCACGCTTGATGAGGTGAAATCGTTGTACAACCCGAAAGGTCTGACCGGAGAGTCGGCAGATCAGGCGCCAGTGGTAACCGCCACACCACCCCGGACCGGAGCGGCTCCTGTCTGGTACCGCCTCAGTAACGGTCGTCAGGTGAATCTGGCGGAGTGGAAGGTGGTGCTGTTTATGCAGGGGCACTGTCCGTACTGTCATCAATTTGATCCGGTACTCAAAACGCTGTCAACGCAGCATGGGTTTTCGGTCTTTCCTTACACGCTGGATGGTCAGGGCGATCAGGCATTCCCGGAGGCGCTACCCGCTCCACCTGAAGTGATGAAGACCTTTTTCCCTAACATTCCGGTCGCCACGCCAACCACGTTTCTTGTCAACGTGAACACGCTCGATGCTTTCCCGATATTGCAGGGCGCAACGGATGCTCAGGGCTTTATGGCCCGGCTCGATACCTTATTTCAGATGATGGAGACACCGAAAAATGGACAAGGTTAAGTCGGTAACATTGCTCAGCGGCCTGTTGCTCGGGTTGTCCTTCTCGGCAGCCGCAGACGTCAACGGCGACATGAACAACTTTTTCAATAAGCTCGGGTTTGCCTCAAATACGTCTCAGCCGCAGGTATGGCAGGGGCAGGCCGCGGGCTACGCTTCGGGCGGTTCTCTGTATGCCAGAACACAGGTGAAAACCATCCAGCTGGTCAGTATGACTCTGCCGGATATTAATGCCGGTTGCGGCGGTATCGATGCGTATCTCGGTTCATTCAGCTTTATCAACAGTGAACAGCTGCAGCGCTTCGCCAAACAAATAATGAGTAACTCCGCAGGATACTTTTTCGATCTGGCACTGCAGACCACAGTTCCTGAAATTAAAACGGCAAAAGACTTCCTGCAGAAGATGGCCAGCGACATCAACAGCACCAACCTCAGTTCATGCCAGGCTGCGCAAGGCATCGTCGGTGGTCTGTTTCCCCGAACTCAGGTTGCGCAGCAGAAGGTCTGCCAGGACATTGCCGGTGAAAGTAACATCTTCGCTGACTGGGCTGCATCCCGACAGGGATGCACTGTGGGCGGAAAGATGGACAGCGTCCAGGATAAAGCGAGCGATAAAGACAAGGAACGCGTGATGAAAAACATCAACATCATGTGGAACGGTCTGTCAAAAAACCGGCTCTTTGACGGTAATAAGGAGCTTAAAGAGTTCATCATGACCTTAACCGGGACACTGATATTCGGTGAGAACGGCGAAATCACACCGCTGCCGGCGCGCACTACCGACCAGGATTTGATCAAGGCCATGATGGAAGGGGGCAGCGCTAAAATCTATCACTGCAATGATTCGGATAAATGCCTCAAGGTCGTGGCAGATGCCACCGTCACCATCGCCTCGGATAAGGCGCTGAAGAACCAGATTTCGAAACTACTCAACAGTATCCAGAACAAGGCCGTTGCTGATGAAAAACTGACTGAGCAGGAGAAAGGGTTTATTTCAAGCACTACTATCCCGGTATTCAAATACCTGGTAGATCCCCAGATGCTTGGGGTGTCTAACTCGCTGCTTTATCAACTGACCGACTATATCGGTTACGACATTCTGCTGCAGTACATCCAGGAACTTATTCAGCAGGCCCGCGCCATGATGGCGACCGGGAATTACCCGCAGGCGACAATGGATATGATCCTGCAGAACCTTGACCAGGCCACGCAGCAAATCGCCACGTTCCAGGCGCGCGTACAGGTCCAACAGGATGCCTTACTGGTTGTCGATCGCCAGATGAGTTACATGCGTCAGCAGGTATCAGCAAGGATGATGACCCGCTACCAGAACAATTACCACTTTGGCGGAGGTATGTGATGCAGGAAGTGTATGTTATCGCCGGGGGCGACTGGTACCGGCATGTACTGAACGCCGTTGCGGCGTTTATGCAGACCGAAAACTGGAAAATTATCGAGAGAATGTGTATCGGTTTTTCCGTTTTGATCGTGGCAGGGAGCTGGATTAAAAAACACAGCGTGATGGATATGCTGGGATGGGTATTCTCGCTGACACTGGTATCGATGCTCGTTTTAATAAAAACCCCAGTACAGGTCATCGATTACTCTGAACCCTCATCGGTGTATCAGGTGGATAATGTGCCGATTGGCCTTGCGATTCCGGCATCCCTTACGACGCGCATCGGGAACGCGTTTGTACAGAGCTATGAAATGGTGATGACACTGCCGGACAGTTCGGTCTACAGCAAAACGGGCATGCTCTTTGGCAGCAACCTGGTGGCGAAAAGTACCGATTTTATGTCGCAGAATCCGGAGATTGTCACGCTGTTCTCCGATTACGTTCAGAACTGCGTTATTGGCGATATGCTGCTGAATCACAAATATTCGTTCGAAGACCTGATGCATTCAACAGATCCCTATACGCTGATTTTTTCTAACCCCAGCCCGTTAAGAGGCATATTTGACAAAAACAACCAGTTTAAAACCTGTCTTGAAGCGTCAGTCGATCTGAAGTCAGCGCTGGCGCTGGATACCCAGACGGGTGGAAAAACCTGGAACTATTATGTCCGCCAGATTTTTGGTGGCCGTCCGAACCCGGATGTGCTGATGTCCAGTTTACTGGGCGACAGTTACCAGACGTTCTATCACAACAGCCAGTCTGCCAGCCAGATTATCCGTCAGAATGTCACCATCAATGCCCTGAGAAGTGGGATACAGAGTTATGCAGCCCGCAGTGCAGATTCGGCGAGCCTGATCAATATTGCCACCACATCATCACTGGAAAAACAGCGTCTGGCGCAGGCATCAATGGGGCAGCAGGCACTGAGAACGTTGCCGATGATGCAGACCGTTATTCTCGGGATGATGATTGGCATGTTCCCGATTATTGTGATGGCGGCCATGTTCAACATGCTGACCATGCAGGTGCTGAAGGGGTATGTTGTCGCCCTGATGTGGCTGCAGTGTTGGCCGATTTTATACGCCATCCTGAACAGTGCCATGGCGTTCTATGCTGCCAAAAATGCCACGCCGGTGGTGTTATCTGAAATGTCACAGGTACAGTTGCGTGACTCTGATATTGCCACGACCGCAGGTTACATCTCGCTGATGATTCCTGGCCTGGCCTGGATGATGATAAAAAGCGTGGGGGCAGGTTTCTCAAATATCTACAGCCATTTTGCTTCCTCTGGCCTCAGTGCCACCTCTCAGGCGGCTTCCGGTGTTGTAGACGGGAATTACTCTTACGCCAATATGCAGACTGATAATGTCAGCGGGAACAGCTGGAATACTAACAGCACCACTGCATTTGGCCAGATGACCCGGCAGCTCTCTAACGGTGGTATGGGAACCCAGACACGGGATGGTTCAATGGTCTGGGATACCAGTGGCGCCATGTCGAAACTGCCGGTAGATATCAACGTCGGACGTCAAATTGCCAGCGCACAGCAGCAGATGGCCAGAGAATCAGAAGTACAGGCTGAAAGCGCCCTGCATGGTTATAACCAGAGCGTAACGAGCGCCTGGAATACCCTGAAGCAGTTCGGTACCAATATGGGGACCAGTTCCTCAATGACGACGGGGGCAGACAGTACTGAATCCTCTCAGGATACGATGGCCAGAAGCAAAATGTGGAATGCTGTTGTTGCTAATGCTAAAGCAAATAACATCAGCAATGAGGAGTCGTTCCAACAATTAATGGATGATTCGACTAAAAGTTCTCAAGCTGCGGATATTCATGCATCTGGTAAGTGGAGCTCAGGAGATCAACTATTCGGTAAATTAGGCAAGTGGGGAACTGGGCTATCTGCGGAAGCGGGTGTAAAAGGGAGTGCCGGGTGGACCCATAGCTCGGGCGATACTGATAATGTCAGTTCTTCAGGGCGGGAGTCACATGACAGTAGACACGATACTAGCAGTCAGGCAGCCAAAGACTTCAGAGAAGCTTCTGATTACTTTACTAGCCACAAAACTACAACTTCTGGAAATGTTACTGATAATAATGCATCTTCCCGTGTTGACCAGTTTGCAGCATCGTTGTCCAGCGCGAAAAACAGCTATGACCAGTATACAACCAGTAAGACCCGCAGTCATGAATATAGTGAAATGGCTTCACGTACTGAGAGCATGAGCGGACAGATGAACGAAAACCTAACTCAACAGTTTGCTAATTTTGTCCAGAGACAGGCGCCGCAGAATGCAGAGGCTATTCTGACGGATACCAGTTCACCTGAAATTGCCGCACAACGAGAGGCCCTGGCCAGAGACTTTGTAAAATCTCAGGTAGAGCCGAAAATTGATGGGGCATACCAGGAAGCCAGAGGAACGGTCGGAAATAATATGGGCGGTGTTTCAACCAGTGGAGGCAGAGAAGACGTTGCTTCTGACTATGGTCAGCATTCCGGAAGTATTGACAATATGACCGCACATGCAGGCATTAAACAGGATGTTGGTAAGAGCGTGGGTACGTTGGTTTCGGAGAACAGACAGGCTCACCAAAATACTCGGCAGGAAATAATCAACCAAGAAAATGACGTTAAAAAACAGCATGCAGATCTGGAAAACAACCATAAAACAGAGGGAAATAACTTCCATAATACATATAATGAGAAGAAGGGAAAGGTAAGTAATATGCCGGGAGCAGCCTCTTCCAAAGAGCTTGAGGAAAGGGCTACTAAACTTCAAAAGGATTATCTTGATGGGAAGAAATGAGAATGATGATTAACAATAAAGTCATTTTTGAAGAGGTGGAAGAGTTAAAACATATACTTTCACAAGGGGAAGTGGACATACCTTCCTTTTGGACATGTTTATGGCCTGGACTGGTTATAGTTGCTTGGAATGCACTTTGTTCTGTAATTAGTGTCGAAAGTGGTTTTTTTTCAAGCAGATATATATTTAGCGCGATGATTTTTCCATGCGGTGTTGGGTTCATAATTATGCTTGGCGTCGCTAGTGCGCGTTCGCTGTTTTTGTCAGTGCCAAGAACCTTTAGACTTAATTCATTTTTATATCGATTCTTTGGTAAAAAAATTATGGTATACACGATTACATATATGGTTGTGATCGTTCTGCTTGCCTTATTCAATCGTGTGTATTATAACTCACCATTACCTTTTGCATTCATGATTATTTTAACAACTATTTGTTGTGGTGTGGTAATGCATTTAGACTTTGGGCGATATCAACTATCATTGCTTACATCCGCAATAAGTACATTTAAAAGCAATAGGCTTAATAGCTAAGTTTTTCTTGAAGTTAAGTTAATACTATTGATTGGGATTTTTTAGATTAAAGGGCGTTGATGCAGATAATTAACGCCTTAACTCTCCCTTTGTTTGATGTGTCGTTGTTTATCATATGTATCAATAGTTAATTTACATTGCATTTAAAATGATGCTGTTTATATCTGAAGGTGAAAGATGAAAAGAAATAATTCTATGGCTATTATTGTCATAAGTTCAGTGTTGGTGTTGTCTGGTTGTGGTGCGATGGGTACTGCAATTAAAAAACGAAACCTCGATGTCAAAACTCAAATGAGTGAGACTATCTGGTTAGAACCCTCTAATAATCACACGGTATTTCTGCAAATAAAAAATACTTCAGATAAAGATATGAGCGGACTGCAGGCTAAGATTGCCAGCGCAGTGACAGCAAAAGGTTACCAGGTGGTGACTAATCCGGATACTGCTGGGTACTGGATACAGGCTAATGTACTGAAAGCAGATAAGATGGATTTGCGAGAGTCACAGGGGTGGTTAAGTAAGGGATATGAAGGGGCTGCGACAGCTGCTGCTCTGGGTGCTGGTATAACAGCTTATAACTCAAATTCAGCAGGGGCTACATTAGGAGTAGGGCTGGCAGCTGGACTGGTTGGAATGGCGGCAGACGCGATGGTGGAAGATGTTAACTATACGATGGTTACTGATGTCCAGATCGCAGAAAGAACCTCGACAAAGGTTCAGACAGATAACGTTGCCGTATTGCGCCAGGGGACGTCCGGAGCGAAGGTACAGACCAGTTCAGAAACAGGTAATCAGCATAAATACCAGACCCGTATTGTCTCGAATGCCAATAAAGTTAATCTAAAATTCCCGGAAGCTCAGCCAGTTCTTGAAGACCAACTTGCGAAATCTATTTCTAATATTCTGTAATGTGTTCAATCCAATTTTCCAGATGATTTCTCTGTTGGATTAAAGTTGCGTCTCTATCCGGTAATGCCGGTGCTTCAGTAAATTCAGATAACGCCTCACAGGCACGCAAATATTTTGTGTGCCTGTGAGGCGTTGCCGGCTGCGGCCGGAATTCTTTTCAGTGGTTAATTGATGGATTATTGCCATGAGTTTTAACGCCAAAGATATGACACAGGGCGGTCAAATAGCGAGCATGCGTTTTCGTATGTTTGGTCAGATTGCCAATATTATTCTATATGTACTGTTCCTCTTTTTTTGGGTGCTTTGCGGGCTGATATTAATGTATCGCCTGAGTTGGCAAACCTTTGTTAACGGTGCCGTATACTGGTGGTGTACAACGCTTGGACCGATGAGAGATATCATCCGGTCTCAGCCCGTATATACCATTAATTATTATGGACAACAGTTGCAGTATACGTCGGAGCAAATACTCAAGGATAAATACACTATCTGGTGTGGGGAGCAGTTGTGGACCGGGTTTGTCTTTGCCGGAACAGTTTCCCTGATTATTTGTATTGTTGCTTTCTTTGTCGCCAGCTGGGTATTAGGTCATCAGGGGAAACAACAAAGTGAAGATGAAGTGACGGGAGGCCGTCAGCTATCAGAAAAGCCAAAAGAAGTAGCCAGAAAGATGAAGCGGGATGGTATGGCCTCTGATATTAAAATCGGTGACCTGCCTATTTTACTAAACTCCGAAATTCAGAATTTCTGTCTTCATGGTACTGTTGGTTCCGGTAAATCAGAAGTTATCCGACGACTGTTAAATTATGTCCGTGCCCGTGGGGATATGGCCATCATCTACGACCGCTCCTGTGAGTTCGTCAAAAGTTATTACGACCCGTCTATTGATAAAATTCTCAACCCGCTGGATTCGCGCTGTGCAGCCTGGGATTTGTGGAAAGAGTGCCTGACGCTGCCGGATTTCGACAACGTCTCTAATACCCTGATTCCGATGGGAACCAAAGAGGACCCGTTCTGGCAGGGTTCCGGTCGCACCATCTTTGCCGAAGGTGCCTACCTGATGCGTGAGGACAAGGACCGCAGCTATGAGAAGCTGGTTGATACGATGCTCTCCATCAAGATCGACAAGCTGCGCGCCTATCTGCAGAATACGCCAGCGGCAAACCTGGTGGAAGAGAAGATTGAGAAAACCGCCATCAGTATCCGTGCGGTGCTGACCAACTACGTTAAGGCCATTCGCTACCTGCAGGGCATTGAGAAGAACGGCGAGCCGTTCACCATCCGGGACTGGATGCGCAGTGTCCGTGAGGACCAGCCCAACGGCTGGCTGTTTATCTCCTCCAACGCTGACACCCACGCTTCCCTGAAGCCGGTTATCTCGATGTGGCTGTCGATTGCCATTCGCGGTCTGCTGGCAATGGGGGAAAACCGTAACCGTCGTGTCTGGATTTTTGCAGACGAATTACCGACATTGCATAAGTTACCGGACCTGGTGGAGATCCTCCCGGAAGCCCGAAAATTCGGTGGCTGCTATGTATTCGGGATTCAGTCCTACGCCCAGCTGGAAGATATCTATGGCGTGAAACCCGCAGCAACCTTGTTCGACGTGATGAATACTCGCGCATTCTTCCGCTCGCCCAGTAAAGGTATTGCTGAATTTGCTGCTGGCGAAATAGGTGAGAAAGAGATCAAGAAGGCAAGTGAGAACTACTCCTACGGTGCTGACCCGGTACGTGATGGGGTATCCACCGGTAAGGAGCAGAAACGGGAAACGATTGTCAGCTATTCCGATATCCAGACCCTGCCGGATTTATCCTGTTACGTCACGCTGCCCGGGCCATATCCGGCAGTTAAACTGGCACTGAAATATAAACCCCGCCCCAAAATTGCCGAAGGCTTTATTCCACGCCAGCTCAATCAGGCTATTGATGACAAGCTGGCTGCGGTGCTTGCTGCGCGTGAAGCTGAAGGGCAGAGCGCCCGGATTTTGTTTATGCCAGATCCGGTTGAAACTGTGCCGGTTGAGAAGACCGACGAAAAGCCTGCGTCACCGGTAGCGGCCGTACCCACCCCTCAGGAGGATAAGGCAAAAGTTCCGCCGGTTACTGCCAGTAACACGTTCCACAAACCTGCAAGTGCAGCGGCAGCCGCCGCAAGCGCATCGGTGACCCAGGCTGGCGGTGTTGAACAGGAACTTCATGAAAAACCTGAAGAACAACTTCCATTACCCCCGGGCGTGAATAAAGACGGGGAAATTGAGGATATGAATGCCTGGGATGAGTGGCAGTCCAGTTCTGATGTTTTGAGGGATATGCATCGTCGTGAAGAGGTCAACATCAACCATAGTCATCATGTTGATCGTGATGATATCAATCTGGGGAGTAACTTCTGATGATGTCAATTGGTTCAGTGAAATCCGCGGGTAAAGCCGGAGATTATTACACCAAAGAAGATAATTATTACGTTATCGGCAGCATGGATGAACGCTGGCAGGGGAAAGGTGCTGAGGCGCTGGGCCTTGAAGGAAAAACCGTGGATAAGGCCCTGTTTACCGAACTGTTGAAAGGGAAGCTGCCGGATGGCAGCGACCTGAGCCGGATCCAGGACGGTATGAATAAACACCGCCCTGGTTATGACCTGACCTTTTCCGCGCCAAAAAGTGTATCCGTCATGGCTATGCTGGGTGGTGACAAACGCCTTATCGAGGCGCATAACCAGGCGGTCACTGAAGCTATTCGTCAGGTTGAAACCCTCGCAGCTACCAGGGTGATGGTGGACGGAAAATCTGAAACAGTGCTGACCGGCAACCTGATTGTGGCGAAATTTAACCACGATACCAACCGCAACCAGGAGCCTCAGATTCATACTCATGCGGTGGTGATAAATGCTACACAGAATGGCGATAAATGGCAGTCGCTGGGTACCGATACGGTAGGAAAAACCGGTTTTATCGAAAACGTGTATGCCAACCAGATTGCGTTCGGAAAAATATACCGTGAAGTGCTGAAACCCCTGGTTGAGGGGCTGGGGTATGAAACAGAGGTGGTCGGCAAGCACGGTATGTGGGAGATGAAAGACGTTCCCGTTGAGCCTTTCTCGACGCGTACCCAGGAAATCAATGCCGCTGCCGGTCCCGATGCATCACTGAAATCTCGGGATGTGGCCACTCTCGATACCCGCAAAGCGAAGGAAACTCTCGACCCGGCACAGAAGGTGACGGAGTGGCTTTCCACTCTGAAAGAGACCGGGTTTAACCTTAAGGAATATCGTGAGGCTGCCGATCAGCGGGCGAAAACACAACGGGAAGTTCCTTCTCCGGAAGCGCCAGCTGGACCAAATGTTGACGATATAGTTACGCAGGCTATTTCCGGGTTAAGCGATCGTAAAGTTCAGTTTACCTATACGGAGTTGCTGGCCAGAACGGTCAGCCAGATGGAGGCCCGCCCGGGTGTCATCGAGACGGCAAGAGCCGGTATTGAAGCCGCCATTGGGAGGGAACAACTTATCCCGCTTGACCGGGAAAAAGGGATTTTCACCTCCGGGATACATGTTCTCGATGAATTATCCGTCAGAGCCCTGAGCCAGGAAGTATTACGCCAGAACCACGTCAGTATGGTCCCGGAAAAGGCAACCGCGCGTCAGACGTCGTTCAGTGATGCGGTTACCGTTCTGGCTCAGGATCGCCCTGCAATCGGGATTGTATCGGGTCAAGGTGGGGCTGCAGGGCAACGCGAACGAGTGACTGAAATGGCCATGATGGCACGTGAGCAGGGACGGGATGTCCATATCATCGCGGCAGATAACCGTTCCCTGGAGTTTCTGCTGAAAGAAGAAAAACTTGCAGGCGAAATCATCACTGGTAAAAGCGCTCTGCAGGACGGTACTGCCTTTGTTCCAGGAGGGACGTTGATAATCGACCAGGCTGAAAAACTCAGCCTGAAAGAAACCATCAATCTGCTCGATGGCGCCATGCGTAATAATGTTCAGATCCTGATGTCAGACAGTGGAAAACGAAGCGGTACCGGCAGCGCGCTGACCGTCATGAAAGAGAGTGGTGTGACGGCGTATAAATGGCAGGGTGGAAAGCAGACTACAGCATCGGTTATCAGCGAGCCGGACAGGAATCAACGCTTTACCAGAATGGCCAGTGACTTTGTTGCCAGCGTCCGGGATGGTCAGGAAAGCGTGGTTCAGATACGCGGTCCCCGGGAGCAGGGGATCCTGACAGGGCTAATCCGTGAAAATCTCAGAAATGAAGGCCTGATAGGCAGTCATGAGGAAACCATTACGGCGCTGACGCCGGTCTGGCTGGACAGTAAAAACCGGGGTATCCGCGATAATTATCGTGAGGGAATGGTGATGGAGCGCTGGGATCCGGAAAAACGCATCCATGACCGGTTTATTATCGATCGCGTGACCGCTGTCAGTAATACCCTGACCCTGAAAGATGAAAAGGGAGAATCACTGAATCTCAAAGTCTCCGCCGTTGATAATACCTGGACGCTGTTTCGTCCTCAGCAGTTGCCTGTGGCGGAAGGAGAACGGCTGGCCATTCTGGGGAAAATTCCGGAAACCCGGCTGAAGGGGGGCGATACGGTTCAGGTGCTGAAAGCGGAGAATGGTGTCCTGACCGTACAGCACCCCGGTCAGAAGACCACCCAGAAGCTGGCCGCCGGCAATACGCCCTTTACAGGGATCAAGGTCGGTCACGGCTGGGTGGAAAACCCGGGCAGGTCAGTCAGTGAAACCGCAACGGTGTTCGCCTCATTGTCACAGCGTGAACTGGACAATGCCACCCTCAATGCCCTGGCGCAGAGCGGCAGCCAGGTTCGACTGTACTCTGCGCAGAATGAGCAAAAAACGGTTGAGAAACTCGGGCGCCATACAGCGTTCAGTGTGGTAACCGAACAGCTGAAAACCCGTGCGGGCGAGCAGGATATCAGCGCAGCAATTGCTCACCAGAAAAGCCAGCTGCATACACCGGCTGAACAGGCAATCCATCTGGCGGTTCCGTCGCTGGAAAGCGATAAGCTCACGTTTACCCGGCCTCAGTTACTTGTCGCCGCTCATGAGTTTTCTGACGGTACCGTTCCGTTCTCTGATATCGAGAAAACTATAGGAGAACAGATTAAATCAGGCGATCTGCTGCACGTTCCTGTCGCTGCCGGTCATGGCAACGATCTGCTGATTTCCCGGCAGACCTGGGATGCAGAGAAAAGTTTGCTCACGATGGTGCTTGAGGGTAAGAACGCCGTTACGCCGTTAATGGCGAAAGTACCAGGTTCGCTGATGGAAGGGCTGACATCGGGACAACGAAATGCCACCCGTATGATCCTGGAAACCCGGGACAGGTTCACTCTGGTTCAGGGTTATGCCGGCGTGGGTAAAACCACGCAGTTCCGGGCGGTGATGTCGGCGGTGAATTTGTTGCCGGAAGACTCCCGTCCGAAGGTAATCGGCCTCGGACCAACACACCGTGCGGTGGGAGAAATGCAGAGCGCCGGTGTGGAGGCACAGACCACAGCCTCTTTCCTGCATGATACACAGCTTCTGATGCGAAGCGGCCAGACTCCGGATTTCAGCAACACACTTTTCCTGGTGGATGAGAGTTCGATGCTGGGGCTATCCGATACGGCAAAGGCCATGAGTCTGATCGCGGCCGGTGGTGGCCGTGCGGTTTCCAGCGGTGATACTGATCAGCTGCAGTCTATTGCCCCCGGTCAGCCTTTCCGGCTTATGCAGAAGCGCAGTGCGGCCGATGTGGCCATCATGCAGGAGATCGTGCGACAGGTGCCTGAACTCCGCCCGGCGGTGTACAGCCTTATTGACCGGGATATACACAGTGCACTTTCCACCATTGAAAGAGTCGAACCCGCCCAGGTTCCCCGAAAGGAGAACGCATGGGTACCTGAAAGCTCAGTCATGGAATTCACGCCAGAACAGGAGAAAGCGATTCAGAAAGCCATCGGTGAAGGCGAAGTTCTTCCTGATATCTCGCCCGTCAGTCTCTATGACGCCATCGTAAGGGACTATACCGGACGCACGGAAAGTGCTCAGGCACAAACGTTGATTATTACCCACCTGAATGATGACCGCCGGGTGCTGAACCGTATGATCCATGATGAAAAAATGCGGAACGGTGAGCTCGGGGAAGACAGTGTCACGCTGCCAGTTCTGGTGACCAGTAATATCCGGGATGGCGAACTACGTAAGGTTTCGACCTGGGAAGCACATAAAGGTGCCATCGCATTAGTGGATAACCAGTATCACCAGATAGTGGGCGTCAGTAAAGCAGACCAGCTGATTACGCTTCGTAGTGACGAAGGTACCGAACGCCTGATTTCACCGCGAGAGGCTTCTGCAGAAGGTGTCACGTTATACCGCCAGGAGAGTATTACCGTTTCGCCCGGCGACAGAATGCGCTTCAGTAAAAGTGATACCGAACGTGGCTACGTGGCGAATAGTGTGTGGCGGGTAGAAAGCATATCTGGTGACAGTGTCACGCTGAATGACGGAAAAAGTACCCGAACGGTAACGCCCGCTGCGGATAAAGCTGAAGCGCATGTTGATCTGGCTTATGCCATCACCACACACGGTGCGCAGGGGGCAAGCGAGCCCTTTTCAATTGAACTGGAAGGTGTGACTGGCGCCAGGGAGCGGATGGTCAGCTTCGAATCAGCGTATGTAGCGCTCTCCCGTATGAAACAGCATACGCAGGTATATACCGATGACCGGAAAGGATGGACGGATGCGGTAAGCCGTTCTCAGGAGAAAGCCAGCGCGCATGATGTTCTGGAGCCTCTTAATGATCGCGCTGTTAAAAGCGCAGAGCAGCTGTTTGGTCGCGCCATTCCCCTGACGGAGAGTCCGGCCGGACGTGCAGCACTGCAACAATCAGGTATTGCCCGCGGGCAGTCCACAGGGAAATTTATCTCCCCGGGGAAAAAGTATCCGTTACCGCATGTCGCGTTACCTGCATTTGACCGTAATGGAAAATCCGCCGGGATATGGCTGAGCCCACTGACGGATAAGGATGGGCGATTGCAGGCTATCGGTGGGGAAGGGCGGGTTATGGGGAATGAAGAGGCCCGTTTTGTCGCCCTGCAGGGAAGCAGGAATGGGGAAAGCCTGCTCGCCGGGAACATGGGAGAGGGCGTCAGAATTGCCCGGGATAATCCGGACAGTGGCGTGGTGGTTCGCCTTGCCGGCGACGACCGTCCATGGAACCCTGGCGCCATCACCGGCGGCAGGGTCTGGGGCGATATAGACGCCGTGGTTACGGGGGGGAGCGGTGCAAATATTCCGCTACCACCTGACCTGCTTGCTCAAAAAACGGCAGAAGAACTGCAACGCAAGCAGATTGAAAAGCAGGCACAGGAAACGGCTCGTGAACTGACCGGTGAAAAGCGTAAACAGGACGAAGTGGGTGAGCAGATCAAGGACATTATCACGGATGTGGTTCGCGGTCTGGAACGACAGAAGGGGCAGCATGAACGATTCCAGCTTCCGGATGAACCAGAAAACCGTCTCAGAAATGAGGCTGTTCAGAAAGTGGTAGCCGATAATCAGCAGCAGGACAGATTGCAGCAAATTGAACGGGATATGGTCCGGGATCTGACCCGGGAAAAAACACTCGGAGGCGACTGACGCGCCTGCGGCTTGTCTGCTCCGGCATGTTCCCCGATTAAAATCGGGAAACCTGCCGGAGCGCTAAAAAGGAATATGATATGAGAGCACAGGGTACCTTTCTCAGCATGACGGACAGTTGGCTGCAACGCCTTTTGACCTGGACTCCCGGACAGACGGATATGATTAAAACCGTCGCTCTGGTACTGATGGTGATTGATCATACCGGTCTTCTACTGGCAGGAAACAATGAAGTCATGAGACTGCTGGGCCGCGGTTGCTTTCCGCTGTTCGGGCTTGTCTGGGGAATGAACCTGGCCCGGCACGCTGTCATTCGCCAGTCACAACTGAACCAACTCTGGTGCTGGGCGCTGATAGCTCAGGGGTCATTTATTCTGGTGGGGTATCCCTGGTATATGGGGAATATCCTCTTTACGTTCGCCGTTACCGGACAGGCGATGCGCTGGTTTAGCCTGAGAAGCCGCAACGATATGCTGCTGGCGCTCGCGATAGTGGTGGCCTGGTTACCGCTCTCCACTGACAGCTATGGTCTGGCCGGAGTATTCATGCTGATCAACAGTTACCGGCTTTGTCGTGCCACAGAGCCGGTGGAAAGAACAGGCTATGCTTTACTCTGGGCGGTCATGGTTTTGCTTATGAATATCCAGGATGCCGGGCAGGCCGTGGCGGGGTTGGCAATTGCACTTCTGGTCGTGGGAGTCTGCTCGGATATCGGGAAGCAGGTTAAGCGATTCTGGCCAGCGCATTTTTTTGTCCTGTTTTACACTATTCACCTTGCGGTGCTCGGTATTCTGGTCGGGTGACGGACAGAAAGTAGTCGGGCGACAGGCAGAAGGATGATCAGGCAGGCAACCTGGCGTATCTTACCCGCACAGTATTAACTGCAGGAAAACCTTAACCTATGACGGAAGATAAACGTCCCACTCTCAGCCTGAAACGAAAGCCGGGGGAGAAAACACCGGAATCCGGTGCTGATACAGCCCGTGTTGTCCGCCGTAAACAGGTGGTGAATGTGACCACCCCGCCGGCATGGAAAGTGAAGAAAGAGAAACTGGCCAGAAAAACGGAACCGGTGGCACCTGCTGCCCCCGTGTCGAAGACACCGGACAAACCGGAAAGGATCGTCCGTCCAGTTCGTTATCTTTGCCTGCCGGAGGTGCAGGATGCGATTGATACCCTGAAGGTGTGGTGGCCTGGGCTGTTCAAAGGGGAAGCGCCTCACCTGCTGGCCATCGGCATCCGGGAGGCCTTTTTTGAGGATATTGCCGAACGGGGAATACCGTTGTCCCATAAACAGGTCATTAAATGCCTGAAAAGTATTACACGGTCTGAACTTTACCTGTCATCGATGATCGCCGGTGCTGAACGAGTTGACTTACACGGTAACCCGGTGAGTGTCGTGACCCCGGATGAAGAAAAGTATGCTCAGCTGCGTCTTGAAAAACAGCGACAGCAACAGGCCAGAATTCAGAATGAAATCATTTAAATTGTATTAATTCTTTTTATTTAATCTGTATTCCCTTTTTAACTCTGCCCGCGTAATTGAATACGCTGGCAGAGTGATAATATCTGCACGTTACACTTTGTCATTGAAAAGGATATTTATGAAGCTTAAAACTGTTTTAGCAGCTCCGCTTATTACCGCCATGTTATTTAATTCCTTACCTTCATTTGCGAGCGACACGAGTTCTGCATTTACTCCCGAGCAGGAAAAGCGGATAGGCGAAATAGCCGCAGATTATATGCGTGCTCATCCGGAAATTCTTATCCAGATGAGTGAGTCATTACAGCAGGAACAACAGGAAAAACAGACCCGGGAATTGAAATCGGCCGCTATCGCACAACAGGCCCGGATAATGGCGGATAAGCGTATCCCCTCCTGGGGAGCAGAAGGCGGATCTGTCATGGTGGTCGAGTTCTTTGATTATCAGTGTATCTGGTGCAGTCGGCTGGCGCCTGAGCTGGAGAAGGTCATGAAGGCCAACACGAACGTGCGCTACTTCTTCATGGAGTGGCCGGTGTTTGGCAGCCGCTGGCCAGAATCTTTACTGGCAGCGAAAACCGGATTGCAGGTCTGGAAAGAAAAAGGCGAGGAGGCTTACCTCAAATATCACAATGGCATTTATAGCTCCGGACTTAATGAAGGAAAACTAACCCAGGATGCTATCGGGAAATATTCAGAAAATATGAAGTTCAGTAAAAACACGATCGATGAAATTAATTCCACGCTGACCGATATCAATGATATTGCCACCACCATTGGTTTGACCGGGACTCCGGGTATTGTCATCATGCCCGTTAAGGGGGCAACAGAAGATAATACGACGGTTTTCGCTGGAATGACTGAGGCTGAAAATATCCAGCAGGCGATTAATAAAGCGCAGGGGAAATAAAGAATGAAACGTTCAACAGTGTCTGGTCTCCTGGCGGTCTGTTTAATAGTTTCAGGTGGTGCAGTCGCTCAGCCAACGGTACAGGCAGGATTTTCACCCGAGGGTTCTGCGCTGCAGCTGGTGCTGAACACTATCGATACCGCACAGGAAAGTATTCGTCTGATGGGGTACAGCTTTACATCGCCGGAGGTCACCCGGGCGTTGATTCAGGCAAAACAGCGTGGGGTAGATGTGAAGGCTGTTCTTGACTGGAAAGCGAACAGTACAAAAGGCAGTGCTGGTGTGGCTGCAATGAATCTGCTGGTGAATGCCGGCATCCCGGTACGTACCGTCAGCCAGTTCAAAATCATGCATGACAAAGTCATCATCACTGACGGCCGTAACGTCGAAACAGGCTCGTTCAACTTCAGCCGGGCGGCGGCGCGCAGTAACTCCGAAAATGCTCTGGTCATCCGGGATTATCCTGTTCTGGCAAATACCTACCTGCAGCACTGGCAAACTCGTTGGGAGATGGGAAAAGACTGGAGTTCTTCGTATTAACCCCCTCGCTGAATAACCTGTTCATTGCGCCAACAAGGGCAGGTTATATAACAAAAAATAACATAGACTCTCGCTGCATCTGGCTACGTGTAGTATCTTTGTCCAAGTATTTTGTTAAATGCTTGAGGAGGCAGAGATGTCACAGGTCGTTAACGCAGTTACTTCCTCATCTAAACGTCCCTACAGAAAAGGGAATCCGCTTTCTGCTGCAGAGCGTCAGCAGAAAGCTGTTGCACGTAAAAAAGCCACGCATAAAGAAGTGAGGGTGTTTGTGCGTGACTCGCTTAAAAGCCAGCTTCAGTTAATGTGTGAAAATGAAGGGATCACCCAAGCGGAAATGATTGAAAGGCTTATCGAAATGGAATCAGCCAAGCTTGGAATAGGCGTAACGACGTCACATTCTTGATCCTACTGGCTATGAGTGCTAGATTACTGATCGTTTAGAGATTTCTGGTTGGCCACGCCGTAAGGTGGCAGGGAACTGGTTCTGATGAGGTGTCTACCCAGAACCAGAAAAGCAAAAACCCCGATAATCTTCATCTAGTTTGGCGACGGGAAGAAGATTAACGGGGCCTACTTAAACTGTATAGAAGCTGTTGCTCTATGCAGGGAGTATAGTTTTATGCTCAGAAAACTGCAATACCTTCTGTGCTCAGTGCTCCTTCCGTGCAACATAAGTGCGGGAAGGTGTGACTGACGCCAAGGCCCTGTTCTCTCATTACCGACAGGTAAAAAATCCTTTCCCACAATTCGTAGTGCCGAAGAAAAAAGGCAGCGATGAAGAGAAAGCGACACTACCGTTCTGTCGTAAGCTGATGGCGAAAGCCGAAGGCTTCACGTCCCGTTTTGATTTTTCCGTTCATGTGGCGTTCGTGCGTTCACTCGGTAAGCGTCATCGCATGCCGCCACTGTTGCGCCGTCGGGCCATTGATGCCCTTCTCCAGGGACTGTGTTTCCACTATGACCCGCTGGCCAACCGTGTCCAGCGTTCCATCACCAATCTGGCTATTGAATGCGGACTGGCCACCGAGTCGAAAACCGGCAATCTGTCCATCACCCGTGCCACACGGGCGCTGAAGTTTATGGCGGAGCTGGGGCTGATTACCTACCAGACCGAATACGACCCCCAGATTGGCTGCAATATACCGACTGATATCACCTTCACACCAGCACTTTTCTCGGCGCTCGATGTCTCTGACGTGGCTGTTGTGGCTGCCCGCCGCAGCCGCGTGGAATGGGAAAATCAGCAGCGCAAAAAGCAGAACCTGAAGCCGCTGGAGATGGACGAGCTGATAGCGAAGTCCTGGCGGTTTGTGCGCGAACGGTTCCGCAGCTACCAGTCCGAACGTAAACAGCATGGCCTGAAACGTGCCCGTGCACGTCGTGACGCGGAAAGAACCCGCAAGTACATTGTGACCCTGGTGAAACAACAGCTGACACGGGAATACGCCTGCGGACGCTTTACCGGTGGTCTTGATGCCATGAAGCGGGAGCTGGAGCGGCGAGTGAAAGAGCGCATGCTAATGTCGCGCGGTAACAACTACACGCGGCTGGCCACCGTCCCCATATAACCCTTCCTGTGTGAAAAATCCGGCTGGCGCCGGAGGGTTCCGCACGTCTGCTTCCCGCCACAGCTTATTATCTGAGCTAAGTGGCGGGGCTGTTAACCAAATCCCATGTTTTCCGACCATCAGAATAGCCAGAAATTTCATCGCTGGCGTCACTTTCGGCCGCTGAATTCAGTTATCCACAAATAACTGCAAGGGAAGTTTCCATAAGGTTACAACCGTTATGCTTACAAAGCGCCAGGCGAAGTAATTTCAAAGTGCGTGGTTTCTTTTAAAAACCAGATCTCTACTTCTTTTAAATAAAGACTTTTTCTCTCTTATAAAGATATAACCTGTTCATCGCCTGACCTCTGGACAGGCTCCTAAGAATGCCCGCCCTTGCAGCGACCTGACGGTCGCGCCGGTTCGGAAACAACATATGTACCTCCCGTCGCCTTGCGACGGGCCCCGGAACCAGTAGTTACAACATACAAACAATCCCTTATGGCAGAAAACCAGCGCCGTTCTGACATCCCGTGCCCCTCCCCACCACTGAAAAGCGCCGCCGCCCCCGGCCAAAGGCCGGGGAACACCATCGCTTTTAATGATGGGTGTTGTAACTACTCTTCTTCATCGCTGTGGGTGGAGCTGTGGTCAGTTGTTTAGTACACGCTCGTAAGCGGCCCTGCGGCCCGCTAACGCGGAGATACGCCCCGACTGCGGCTGTCGCCTTGCCGGGTCCACTCCGACCGCGTACAGCGGCGTCTGAGATGTTTTTCGCGGGTATGGCTTTGCAGCTACCATGTTAAGTTCCCTGGTGTCGCTGAAATAGTTGATGAACATCCCCCTAAGCGTCAGCAGCAAGCTGCCGCCGCTAAGGCCCCGGAAATCACGCCCTTTACGTCGTAAACGCCGTAAAGCCCGCTCACCGGGGTTAAAAGGGATTACCTTAATTTCTTCATTGCTGATAGCGGGTTAAGGCTAATCAGGGCAGGGGGTAGGGTGGCAGAATTTATAGCCCGGTAACCGGCTACGCCGGGCTTTCGGCGCCATTTGACTCCACAGACACATGTAACCTCATCTGGCGCCTCCATGCCGCTGACGCGGCATCCAGAAGTTTCCCGATGCTGTAAGTCTTAACGTCTGCTTTGTGCCAAAAGCGGAAGTAACTAACAGCAGTCTGTGTGAAAATACGGGGAGCAGGTTAAAGGTGCCTGGCCGTTGTTGAGGTGGAGTTGCAGGGCCGCACCTTCTATATCCTAGAAGTCGATACATCTGACGGTGTTTGTTCTCTATCAACTTTGCTATTACGGCTGAAGTCGCCTCTGGATTGGCCCAAGCAGCTTACGCTGTTGGCAGAAGAGTTAACCCAGAAATCACTGCACTGGCCAAATCAGCGGTTAAAAATGCTCTGCGGCAAGGATGGCTATTCCGGCATTCCTCACCCGCAGACCAAATCCGTGGATAAGGGCAAGTTGCATGAGGAGTCGACAGAGCACTGGGCGGCAAGATTTCACAGTTGGATGACATCAATCTAACGTATTGAAGAGATTTAATACAAGACGAACTATGTCTACGTTTGAGGCTTTATATCTTGTTGTTATAGTAAAGATGGTGCATGATTGTAATCAATTTGATGATAACAATAGCGCTATATGGATCACATCACTACATTCTCCTTTCATTTCATAGCTGCGGCACATGATTAGTTCACCCTCTAAACGGGTCGAGGATTTGAGCCTTGCCCAGCGCGAGCGGCTGGCCTACATCGACTTCCAGCTCTACTTCTTCGGTGATATTGGGCGCCCAGACCTGATTGAGCGCTTCGGTGTGGCGCCGGCAGGGGCAACTCGCG
Source organism: Enterobacter sp. MGH 37 (assembly GCF_000534515.1). Taxonomy (NCBI): domain Bacteria; kingdom Pseudomonadati; phylum Pseudomonadota; class Gammaproteobacteria; order Enterobacterales; family Enterobacteriaceae; genus Enterobacter; species Enterobacter sp. MGH 37. Next base: position 5,010 of record NZ_KI973207.1, on the reverse strand, counting down.
ATCTGGCTCTTTACCGGGAAATCGCACCGCAGAACATTGAATTCGATGGTAGCAACAAGATCTACCGCATAGGCAAGGCGTTTGTTCCAATTTTCGAGCACTCGACGCAACGTGTTTTGTCGACACTCGCGCTTGGGTTTGGAGATGGAGTGAACGTCGACTCGCGGCCGCTGCTGCCATGCGAGTCTCCAGTGGCTTTGAGCTGCCCACGGATGGATGTGCTGGCCCCAATCTGCCGGGCTATCCACGCCAAGCGGCCAGTAGCCATCCGCTACCACTCAATGAGCAGCGGTGAGACCGAGCGGATCATTGTGCCCTTTGCGCTGGTCGATACCGGCCTGCGCTGGCACGTCCGAGCTTTTGATCGCAAGAGTGGCGAGTTCCGCGACTTCGTTGTCACCCGCATTGAAGCGCCTATCCTGCTTGATGAAGAACCCAAGGCTAACGAGCGTTCGGACAACGACATTCAGTGGACTCGGATCGTGGAGTTGGACTTAGTGCCTCATCCGCGCTTTGCGCGTCCCGAGGTCATCAAGATGGACTACGGGATGACCAACGGGTCGATCAAGATGCGCGTGCGGGCTGCTGTTGTGGGCTACATGCTGCTGCACTGGAGCGTGGACTGCTCGCCTGACCATCGCCTCAAAGAAGAACAGTATCGCCTATGGCTTAGCGATCCGCTGGTGCTGTACGGAGTCGAGAGCGCCAAGCTGGCTCCAGGATACCAAGCCCTGAGCAGTTCCAAGGAATCATAGGAAAGAGGAAAACAATGGCCAAGACACTTGAAGCCCACGACAAACTGATCCGCGAGATCTTCGAAGGCAGCTACCAGTTCGAGATTCCGGACTACCAGCGTCCCTATGCCTGGACAACCGAGCAGGCCACAGAGCTGTTCGATGATCTGCACTCGGCGATGCTGGATGCGCGTGTCTCCGGTGCAACCAGCCAATACTTCCTCGGCAGTATCGTTCTGATCAAGAACGACCGAGAGCCCAAATCGTCGGTGGTCGATGGCCAGCAGCGCCTGTCGACGCTGACGATGCTGTTTGCAGTGCTGCGCGAGGCCATGCCGCACGCAGCCGACGACATCACCGATTTCCTCTACAAGAAGGGCAAGGTCAGCCTCGGCGAGAAAAATGAATACCGCCTGACCGCCCGCGAGGAGGATGCCGACTTCTTTCGCACCAACATTCAAGAGCCGGGCGGCATCGCACAGTTGGTCACTAGCACCGACAAGCTGGAAGACAGCCGACTTCGATACCGCGAAAACGCCACGCTGCTGCTTGCCAAAGCCAAGGCGCTACCGCCCGCCGATCTGAGCGCACTGTGGCAGTTCCTGGCCAACGACTGCTCGCTGGTTGTTATCTCCACGCCCGATCTTGAAGCTGCCTACCGCATCTTTTCCGTGCTCAATAATCGGGGGCTTGACCTCGCGCCTATCGACATCATCAAGGCGCAGGTTCTGGGCCTAATCCGCACCACGGCAGGCGACATTAAGAGTCGGGTCTATGCCAAGGAGTGGAGTCGCATCGAAACCTCACTGGGCCGTGACGCCTTTGGTGATCTGTTCGGTCACATCCGTAGCATCTATGCGAAGAAGAAGCAGAAGTACATTTTGGTCAAAGAATTCCAAGAGCACGTCACCGAGTACAATAACCCTATCGCCCTGATCGACTCCGTCATCAAACCTTACGCAGAAGTATGGGACTTCGTGCGCGACGCTGACTTTGAGGCGACCGAGCACGCCGAGACGATCAACGAGCACCTGTTCTGGCTCAACCGCGTGGACTTCAAGGACTGGGTACCCCCGGCACTGGTGTATTTCAAGCGATTCCGGCAAAAACCAAAATTGCTCGCAGAATTCTTCCAATCACTAGAACGCCTTACCTATTTCATGTTGGTTACAAAGGTGGGTATCAACGAACGCATCGAAACCTACGCTGCGCTCATTAAAGACATCGAGTCCACGGCCTTCGACGGCGATCTAGTCACCTTGGGCACTCTGGCACTTACAGACAAACAGAAGCGAGATTTCGTGGCTGCTCTCGACGGAGATATCTACCGCAACCTGCCCAAAGCCCGCATGGCACTGGTTTTACGTCTCGAATCTCTGGTTCGAGCCCCTGGAGTGCAGCTGCAAAACGCCGTGTCGCTGGAGCATGTGCTGCCGCAAAACCCGCCTGACGGTTCGGACTGGATCAAGTGGTTCCCGGATGAAGACGAGCGAGATTGCTGGACGCACCGTTTGGCCAATCTAGTTCCGCTGGATAGGAACAAGAACTCATCTGCCAGCAACTACGACTTTTCCAAGAAGAAGGATGCCTACTTCAGGGGTAAGGGCAAGGCGTCGCCCTTCGTGCTAACGCAGGAAGTCAGGTCAGAAAACGAGTGGACACCCAACCTTCTGGCTGAGCGTCAGAAACGCCTGATGGGCGAACTCAAAAATCATTGGAAACTCGCCGTCACCACAGACAATGCCAGCGCCTCAGCGGCGAATTAAGGTAAGTATCGATGCATAAGAAGGGGTTCTACGCCGGAACCGCCGAAATTTCCGTTACGCCATTTCAGCCCGCCTGCTAGCGCATCCAAGGGACTGTTTGGAGAACGGAAATAGTGCCCCCCCTCCGAGTTAGCTGATCTGCTTTCTAAACCAAGCCTTGAACTGATTGCGTTTTGAGTGAGTGTACAGGTCGTATTCAATAGGGTACTTTTTACGGAACTCGTTGATTGCTCGCTCACACCCTTCTTTTGTTTTCACTTGCTCAGAGGAAAAACCTACCGATGCTATTTTTTGCATTATCTGAGGATCCGTGTGATGTGAAGGTTTTTTTAATTGAGGGCCGACGTCTAACCCGAACCGAATCAATTTTTCATAAGCTAACTCTCTCACATCAAAAATATGGTCGTTATTCATCAAATCAATCAGGGTATCGATACACTGCTGACATTTATATTTTCCAAGCAAATGAACAGCCAGCATTCTTTTCTCAAATGAATATACGATGTTTTTATTTATTATTATTTCTTTCCTTGCTTTTTCTGTTGGCTCAGATTCTATATATTTATCTTTAGATTCTTCAAGTGAAACTAAGTAATCCGCTGCTGACATGGAATTTTTAACTAAATTTTGTTGGAAGCTACGAAATGCAGTTCGCATATAAGATAAAGGATGAGCCATCGGGTGTGATTTACCAGGTTTTGTTAACCTCTCATGCTCCTGGTAGCGCTTATTAACTCTTTCCCAATCCTTCGGATAGACACGTTTAAACTCAGAAAAGAAAGAATCGAAATCACAACCAACAGGAAGGGAAGATAGCACAGTTGCTATTTTGAATTCTTTTTTCGGTATAACACTACCTTTTGATACCCGTTGTCTACTCATAGTCACTTTCTCCACACCAAATTTGGTTACAAACCCCACTTTGACATGAGGTTAAAATTTGAATTATATAAGATTTTTGTGGAAGCGCTACAACTTATCGACATCCACATTCCAAGCCTGACGATCGCTTATCTGAACAAGGTAGCCAGCTTTTTTCAATGTATTTAAGAAATAGGGTTGTAAGCCGTAATCTGCCAAAATTTTGTCACCTTTTAGATAGGGATTTTGATTACGTCCTTTTACTACGTAAATCATCTTTCATCGCATCAATCATGTCTTTCTCTAAGATTTCATTTTTCCTAGCTTCATCATCAGTATAAACAGCTTCACTTATCAGACTTGCAACTTTGTCTGAACCAAATAGCTTGACCTTCATGTGTGCAAGCCCGAAATCTTTAGATGTCTCGTGATTTTTTATGACTGATATCTTATGTAACGCCAAAATAATCCCGATATATGTATCACATGTTTCGGCATATTGAGTTTTATTTCCTCCGGATTTTTTATTTAAAAAATAATCCACAATTGATTTTAAAATAGCGCCTAAACCAACCCCACCTAAAATCGCTAAGAGCGAATCCATTTTTACCTCTAAAATAATGTAGTTAATTTTATTGTTAAGTCTGAAATTACATTAAATCACACCTACCCAACTACCTTACGAGCAAGCGTTCGATAAACAGTTGGCCGCGAAACAGAAAATAATTCAGCCAGATCGCTGATCGAGTACTGCCCGGTTTCATGCATCCGGCACAATTCTTTTTGTTGTTTATCAGATAATTTTGGCTGTTTTCCTCGTAACTTTCCCTTCGCACGCGCAATGGCCATTCCTTCCCGGGTGCGCAGCCTTATCAGATCACCTTCAAACTCGGCGAAAGTGGCCAGTACGTTGAAGAACATTTTCCCCATCGGGTCTACCGGATCATAGATGCTGGTTCCCAGTGCCAGTTTTACGCCTCTGGCCTGCAGGGCATCGGCAATTTGACGCGCATCCGGTACCGAACGGGCCAGACGGTCAAGTTTTGGCACGACCAGTGTGTCACCACTGCGAACAGCGGCCAGTGCTTGGTCCAGACCCGGTCTCTGCCGGTTTGAACCGGTCAGCCCTTTGTCGAGGTAAATCCTGTCCGGTGAAACACCGAGTTTCACCAGCGCTTCCTGCTGTGCGGTCAAATCCTGCTTATCAGTGGAGCACCGAGCATAGCCGATCCGTATTTCAGTCATAAATGTGTACGTTTAAGGGGCCATGAAAGAGATTGATACCGTACCAGTTATATGAGACAACTTCAGCAGCGATTTATGGCAGATGCGAAAATTTATTTAACTGTCCGTTGAACGATCCTCTTACGGACACGATTAATCGAGGTCAGGATGACAACTCGTGATCAAGCTACAGGCAAAAGTGAACGACTGGCGGTTTTAAACAGTGCTGAGCAGGAAGCGCTGTATAGTCTTCCTGATTTCGATGATACACAGCGGCTGGAGTTTCTGGCGCTGGATGAATCCGAACTGGCTCTGGCCTGTAGTCGTCAGGGCACTGTTGCAAATAGTCGGTGGTGATAAACTTATCATCCCCTTTTGCTGATGGAGCTGCACATGAACCCATTCAAAGGCCGGCATTTTCAGCG
>NZ_KI973206.1:2152052-2195251 GCF_000534515.1 Enterobacter sp. MGH 37 | reverse complement strand
GGCGGACAAACAGAACAGCCAACACCGCGAAAAACAAGGAAAAATGGACGATTGGGGATGGTGCTGGATGAAATGATGGTGCCGATAATAGGAGTCGAACCTACGACCTTCGCATTACGAATGCGCTGCTCTACCAACTGAGCTATATCGGCCCTGAGAGGCCGGTTACGAGTGTAACCACGGGGCAAAAGGTTAGATCTAACCGGGTGATGCGTCAATGCCCTTTTGAATCAAACGGCTATTTTTGCATCACCCGTGATTATTTACGCACGAATTGTATCGTCACCGAAGCCGATCCATTTGTACGTGGTCAGAGCTTCGAGGCCCATAGGGCCGCGCGCGTGCAGTTTCTGCGTGCTGACCGCCACTTCTGCGCCAAGTCCAAACTGGCCACCGTCGGTGAAGCGCGTTGAGGCGTTGACATACACCGCAGAGGAGTCCACTTCGTTCACGAAGCGATCGGCATTGCGCAGCGTACGCGTCAGGATCGCGTCAGAATGCTGGGTACCATGCTCACGGATGTGGGCAATCGCGTCATCGAGATCGCTAACAATCTTCACGTTCAGATCCAGCGACAGGAACTCGTCATCGTACTGCTCCGCTTTGACTGGCACTACCTTAGCCGGGCCATCCTGGAGCAGTGTGAGCGCATTGGCATCCGCGTGCAGCGTTACGCCGCTCTCCGCCATCTGTTTGCTCAGCGCCGGGAGGAAGGTATTTGCAATACCCTGATGCACCAGCAGCGTTTCCACGGTGTTACAGGTACTTGGACGCTGAGTTTTGGCGTTAACGATAATCTTCATCGCCGGGGCAATCTCTGCGCTGTCATCGACAACGATATGGCATACGCCGATACCGCCTGTAATGACCGGAATAGTGGACTGTTCACGGCACAGCTTGTGCAGACCTGCGCCACCGCGTGGGATCAGCATGTCGATGTATTTATCCATGCGCAGCATTTCGTTGACCAGCGCACGGTCTGGGCTCTCGATCGCCTGCACGGCTCCCGCCGGTAAGCCACACTCTTCCAGCGCCTGCTGAATGACGTTTACCGTCGCGGCGTTGGTGCGCCAGGTCTCTTTTCCGCCGCGCAGAATGGCAGCGTTACCGGTTTTCAGGCACAGAGAGGCAACGTCAACCGTCACGTTTGGACGGGCTTCATAAATCACACCAATGACGCCGAGCGGCACGCGGCGACGCTCCAGACGCAAACCGCTGTCAAGCAGCCCACCGTCAATCACCTGCCCTACCGGGTCAGCCAGATTACAAACCTGACGGACATCATCAGCGATGCCTTTCAGGCGCGTTGGCGTCAGCGCCAGGCGGTCGAGCATCGCTTCGCTCAGGCCGTTTTCACGCGCCTCAGCTAAATCTTGTTCGTTGGCTCGCAGGATCTCAGCGGATTGCGATTCCAGATAATCAGCGATTTTTTCCAGCACGCGGTTTTTCTCACGGCTGGAAAGGAGCGCCAGTTTATAAGAGGCGGCCTTCGCGGCTGCGCCCATTTGTTCCAGCATGTTCTGGCTCCTTAACGAATAATCATGTCATCGCGGTGAACGGCAACCGGGCCATATTCATAGCCCAGAATGGCGTCGATCTGCTGCGAATGGTGGCCCGCAATGCGGCGCAGCGCGTCGCTGTTATAGCGGCTTACGCCATGGGCTATATCGCGACCTTCAAGGTTACGGATGCGGATCACTTCACCACGGGAGAAGTTGCCTGTCACGCTTTTAATTCCTTTAGGAAGCAATGAACTCCCTCGTTCCAGAATCGCCGCCGTCGCGCCTTCATCAACGGTGAGCTCACCGGCAGGAGGCGCGCCAAATATCCAGCGCTTGCGGTTTTCCAGCGGGGATTCCTGCGCGTGGAAGCGGGTGCCGACAGAGATGCCTTCCATCACGTCACCAATCACGCCCGGGCGGCTGCCCGCCGCAATAATGGTGTCGATACCGGCACGGCACGCCACGTCAGCAGCCTGCAGCTTGGTTCCCATGCCACCGGTTCCCAGCCCTGAAACGCTGTCACCGGCGATGGCACGCAGCGCATCGTCGATGCCATGAACGTCGGTGATCAGTTCGGCTTCCGGGTTGGAGCGCGGATCGGCGGTAAACAGCCCTTGCTGATCGGTCAGAAGCAGGAGTTTATCAGCTCCGGCCAGAATGGCGGCCAGCGCAGAGAGATTATCGTTATCCCCCACTTTGATTTCAGCGGTGGCAACGGCATCGTTTTCGTTGATGACGGGAACAATGTTGTTGTCCAGCAGCGCGCGCAGGGTATCGCGCGCGTTCAGGAAGCGCTCTCTGTCTTCCATATCCGCGCGCGTCAGCAGCATCTGCCCGACGTGAATACCATAGATGGAGAACAGCTGTTCCCAGAGTTGAATGAGTCGGCTTTGTCCCACGGCGGCCAGCAGCTGTTTAGAGGCGATCGTCGCGGGAAGTTCGGGGTAACCCAGATGTTCACGCCCGGCGGCAATCGCCCCGGAAGTCACAATCACAATACGATGCCCTGCGGCATGCAGTTGAGCGCACTGACGTACAAGCTCAACAATGTGGGCGCGATTTAGGCGGCGCGATCCGCCTGTTAACACACTGGTACCGAGTTTTACCACCAGCGTCTGGCTGTCACTCATGATTCTCTGCCGTTCAACGATAAGGGAAAGTAATGTCGAACGAACGTTTTAACAGGAGTCAGCCCGGTTGCCAACTGCCTTAGTACATCACAAAGCACTTTGTTGCGCGGGATCAGGAAGCGTAGCGGCAAAATTTGACGGATTTATTACCGAAATAATAAATCACAGTTTTTTAAAATTATTCTTAGTTTGTCATAAAAGTTTCATTCCAGAACGATAAAACCCTTCCTGTTTTTTCACGGGACTTAAGCATGAGCTTATCGTCCAGCGAATTTTTTTAGCGCGTTTATAAGACAGGATCGAAAATGAAAAAGAGCACTCTGGCATTAGTGGTTATGGGCGTGGTGGCTTCTGCATCCGTTCACGCAGCTGAAGTTTATAATAAAAACGGTAATAAACTGGACGTGTACGGCAAAGTTAAAGCGATGCACTATATCAGCGATGATGACACCAAAGATGGTGACCAGACGTACGTTCGCTTCGGTTTTAAAGGTGAAACCCAGATTAACGATCAGCTGACGGGCTATGGCCGTTGGGAAGCTGAATTTGCCGGTAACAAAGCCGAAAGCGACTCTTCTCAGAAAACACGCCTGGCGTTTGCGGGTCTGAAACTGAAAGACTTTGGTTCCCTGGATTATGGTCGTAACCTGGGTGCCCTGTACGACGTCGAAGCGTGGACCGATATGTTCCCTGAGTTCGGCGGCGACTCTTCCGCACAGACCGACAACTTTATGACCAAGCGTGCCAGCGGTCTTGCAACCTACCGTAACACCGATTTCTTCGGTGCGATTGATGGCCTGGACATGACGCTGCAGTACCAGGGCAAAAACGAAAACCGTGACGCCAAAAAACAGAACGGTGACGGTTTCGGTACCTCTCTGACCTATGACTTCGGCGGTAGCGATTTCGCCGTCAGCGGTGCGTACACCAACTCTGACCGCACCAACGCACAGAACCTGCTGGCGCGTGGTCAGGGCCAGAAAGCAGAAGCCTGGGCTACCGGTCTGAAATACGACGCGAACGATATTTATCTGGCAGCCATGTATTCCGAAACCCGCAATATGACGCCAATTTCCGGCGGCTTTGCTAATAAAGCGCAGAACTTTGAAGTTGTTGCACAATATCAGTTCGATTTCGGCCTGCGCCCGTCTCTGGGTTATGTCCAGTCTAAAGGCAAGGATATCGAAGGGATTGGTGACGAAGACCTGGTGAAATATATCGATGTCGGCGCGACCTATTACTTCAACAAAAATATGTCCGCATTTGTTGATTATAAAATCAACCAGATTGACGACGATAATAAACTGGGCGTAAGCAGCGATGATATTGTTGCGCTGGGTATGACGTACCAGTTCTAAGATTATCCGAATAAGAAAATCCCGGCAGATGTGCCGGGATTTTTTTGCCCGAAATGAATGCGGTCTGATGCCCTCACCCCGGCCCTCTCCCACAGGGAGAGGGAGAAAAGCATTACGCGGTCAGCTTCACCGCTTCGCTGGAAAAGTTATCCGCGGGTTCGAACTTCAGCTCCAGAGAGGCCAGCAGTGCGCTCGCTTTGTCGTGGAACTCTTTGAGGGTATATTCCAGGCGATCAATCACTTCCTGATCGTTGATGGTGGTGGCCTGCCAGTTGCCGTCTTTATTAAACAGGCCAAACTGGTAGCTATAGGTAAAACGTTTCTCCTCAGCTTCCATTTCCATCCACCAGCCCCAGAATTCACGTTTTTCGGGTGCAGGCTTCACGTTGACGCAAACAGCCAGGCAGTCGAAAAAAAAGCGATTCTCTTCACACTGCTCTTCTCGAATATATGGGCCGAGAGCCATAAATTTCTTAATCAGCCTACTTTTCGGGTGTCCACTCGGTAACGTCATTGCGATCTCCTTTTGTGAAGCCACTGTTTTACCAAACCAGCAAAATTTAGCAATCTATTAACACAATCTCTGAGCGATCCAGCGCGTAATCTCTTTCAGTGCTTTGTCGAAATTCTGATATACCGGGCTGAACGGCACCTCAAGCAATTTACCATCCGCAGATGACGAAGTGATTAAGCGTGACTCTTCCTCCGGGCTGAACGGATCGTTTTTCCAGAAGCCGGACAACATCGGCGTCGGGCAACGGCGTCCCAGCAAACCTTGCGTTTTTAACGAGTAACGATTGAGCTCAACGCGCAGCGCTTCATCTGATGCATCATGCATGCCAAGGCGGCTGGCCAGCACGTCAAGGTACATTTCCGGCACGCTGCCCTGACGGGCAGGATCGCTAAGCAGGGCGTGGACTACCGGGCCCAGGCACGCGACGGCCTTCAGGCGCGATGATTCAAGGTAAGCCAGACGCACTGCGACGTTCGCCCCAAATCGGAAGCCGAATGCCGCCACGCGGGTGTGGTCAACCCAAGGAATGTTTTCCAGCGCTTTTAGCGCATGCTGGTGCAGCAGACTGGAATCCTGAGTCAGCTTCCATTTGGATGAGAAACCAATTGAGGGCATATCAAGCGTCAACATCGCGATCCCTTTTGGTGCGAAGTAACGCTCATACAGGCTGTAATAGTCGATTTGCAGCGAATCCAGCCCGCCGCACATCAGGACGGTCGGGAACGGGCCGTCTCCTTCAGGCATATGAAGGAACCCGGTGACGGGCGCACCGCCGGGAATGGTGAACTCCAGTTCGCGCATCTGGCCCGGAAGGCGCTGAGCCGCTTCTTCATAGGCTCGGTTCGCCAGCGCCTGAGCCTGCTCAGCCAGCTCATCACCTTTTAAATGCGGGTAGGCGGCAATGGCGTAGAGATTGGCCGCATGGAGCCAGTGCTTGCCGCTCCGCGTAGCATCTTCCTCCTGGCTGGCTTTTTGCTGCCAGAGCATCGCCTGTTTAGACCATTCATAGATCCAGTTGCCGCCGCGATAGCCGACCACCGTGTCGTAGAGTTCGCTGTCTGTGCGCTCCGACTCGCTCATGACGATACGCGCCTGCACATCCAGGATTTCACGCGGATCAATACCGCGCCAGATCCACATCAGGCGGTTAATCATGCGATACCAGTGGGGGACGTTTTTGCCGTCTAAGGCAGACTGGACGGCAGGCTGGATACCCGGATTGAACCGACGGACCAGCGTCGACGTTTCAGGGTGTTTGAAACGGGGTTTGAAGAGTGTCTCGGTGAGATTCGCCTGCGTCATTGCGTTGCCTCCATGGATACGTCATATAACGTCCATTGTAACGCGTGGCAGGATAAAAAGAACAACGCCCGACATAGCCGGGCGTGTAAAGTTACGTGCGGAAATTAACGGCCTGAAATAGGCGGTACAAAGACCACGCCCATATCCCATGGCTGTTCAATCCAGGTATCCTGAGGGATATCAATCACGTAATCGTCAACCAGTGGGCGACCCGCCGGTTTCGCGAAGATAGTGACGAAATGCGCTTTTGGATACATTTCGCGGATAGCCACCGCGGTACCACCGGTGTCCACCAGATCGTCGATGACGATAAAGCCTTCACCGTCGCCTTCAGCGCGTTTCAGCACTTTCAGCTCACGCTGGTTGTCGTGGTCATAGCTGGAGATGCAAACGGTATCGACATGACGAATACCCAGCTCACGTGCCAGCAGCGCCCCCGGTACCAGACCGCCACGGCTGACGGCAATAATGCCTTTCCACTGTTCGGAAGGCATCAGACGCGCAGCCAGTTTGCGGGCGTGAATCTGCAACATGTCCCAGGTGACGACGTATTTTTCGCTCATGTGAAGTGTCCCAGCCTGTTTTTATACGGCTTAAAAAGTGTTCGAGGGGGAAATAGGTTGCGCGAGATTATAGAGATCTGACGCACTAAAAACCAGTGTTTAGCGCCCTCTGCCTGAGTTTTTACATGCTTTATGCTACCAGCCCGCAGAGAAAGTGGTATTCTCAGTTGCATCTCGCAAGCCTGTCTTGTGGTAACTATTAACCTGCTAACCCTGTGACCTGCAACCTTGTTTGCAGAGCATCGACAAGGAGACTTATCGTGTCTGAACTGTCTCAATTATCTCCGCAGCCGCTGTGGGATATTTTTGCCAAAATCTGTTCCATTCCACACCCTTCCTACCATGAAGAACAGCTTGCCGAACATATTATGGGTTGGGCGAAGGAAAAAGGTCTGCACGCTGAACGCGACCAGGTTGGTAACATTCTTATCCGTAAACCGGCCACCGCAGGCATGGAAAACCGCAAACCGGTTGTCCTGCAGGCGCACCTGGACATGGTGCCACAGAAAAACAATGATACCGTTCACGATTTCACTAAAGACCCGATCCAGCCCTACATCGACGGCGACTGGGTGAAAGCGCGCGGCACCACCCTGGGTGCAGATAACGGCATCGGCATGGCCTCTGCGCTGGCCGTGCTGGCGGATGACAGCGTTGAGCACGGTCCGCTGGAAGTGCTGCTGACCATGACCGAAGAAGCAGGCATGGACGGCGCATTCGGTCTGCAGGCGAACTGGCTGCAGGCTGATATCCTGATCAACACCGATTCCGAAGAAGAAGGTGAGATCTACATGGGCTGCGCGGGCGGGATTGATTTCATCTCTACCCTGCCACTGTCACGCGAAGCGGTGCCTGCGGGTTACCAGACCTTCAAGCTGACGCTGAAAGGGCTGAAAGGCGGCCACTCAGGCGGTGATATTCACCTGGGCCTGGGCAACGCCAACAAACTGCTGGCACGCTTCCTGGCGGGCCACGCGGCTGAGCTGGATCTGCGCCTGGTAGACTTCAACGGCGGTACCCTGCGCAACGCGATCCCACGCGAAGCCTTCGCCACCGTTGCAGTACCAGCAGCAAAAGCGGACGAGCTGAAAAAACTCTCCAGCGTCTACCTGGATATCCTGAAAAACGAACTGTCAGCGAAAGAGAAAAACCTGACCGTGGTGCTGGAGTCTGTTACTACCGACAAAGCCGCGCTGACCGTGCAGTCTCGTGAAACCTTTGTTCAGTTGCTGAACGCGACGCCAAACGGCGTGATCCGCAACTCTGACGTGGCGAAAGGCGTGGTAGAAACCTCACTGAACGTGGGCGTGGTCACCATGAGCGACGACAGTGCAGAAATTATCTGCCTGATCCGTTCCCTGATCGACAGCGGTAAAGAGTACGTGGTGAGCATGCTGGAATCTTTGGGGACGCTGGCGGGTGCCAAAACCTCCGCTAAAGGCAGCTACCCGGGCTGGCAGCCGGATGCCAGTTCTCCGGTGATGGCGCTGGTGCGCGAAACCTATCAGCGTCTGTTCAACAGCACGCCGAACATTCAGGTGATCCACGCGGGTCTGGAGTGTGGTCTGTTCAAGAAACCGTATCCGAACATGGACATGGTCTCTATCGGGCCAACCATTACCGGGCCGCACTCGCCGGATGAGCAAGTTCATATCGAAAGCGTGGGCCATTACTGGACCCTGCTGACCGAGTTGCTAAAGGCGATTCCTGCTAAGTAATTCGTCGTCTGTTGCCCGGTGGCGCTACGCTTACCGGGCCTACGATTGGCGTAATCTACAATCCCAAAACCAACTGACGCTCTAACTGTGGATCCAACAGTGTGACGTGCAGCCCCACCAGTCGTACTCCGCGCCCTGCCCGCCGTTCTTCCCATGCTTTTTTTGCCGTCGCGATAAGATCGTCTCTGTTCAGACGCGGCCAGACGTGCTCCTGCGTAGTCTGCTGGAAGTCGTTAAACTTGAGCTTCACGCCCTGCCGGGCGATGAGCAGATCGGGCTTAACCTTCGCTAAGCGCCTTTCCAGCTCAGGATAAAGCTGTTCAGTGATGATGAATTCACATTCGGACCAGTCGTGAATATCTTCCATCAGCGTGCGTTCAACACCAACCGATTTACGCAACCGCTCGCTGCTTACGCTGCGTTCATCAATGCCCTGACTGCGTTCCCACAGCACGCGACCAAACTTTCCGAAACGCTTGAGTAGCATAGCCAGATCGCTTCGCTGCACATCTTCGCAGGTGCGTAATCCCATACTTTCCAGCTTCGCGGCGGAGACTTTGCCTACGCCGGGGATTTTGCCAAGCGGAAGCGTTTTCAAAAACGCAGGCACCTCTTCGGGGGTAATGACGTACTGACCGTTGGGTTTATTTAAATCGGAGGCGATTTTAGCGAGAAATTTTACCGGCGCGACCCCTGCCGATGCGGTGAGATTCAGCTCGCTGGAAATAGTCTGGCGGATCTCCTGCGCCATCAGGGTGGCGGAGCCGTGACAGTGAAGGCTGTCGGTGACGTCAAGATAGGCTTCGTCCAGGGATAGCGGCTCAATCAGTGAGGTATAGCGTGAGAAGATTTCCCGTATATGGTTCGACGCTTCTTTATAGGCTTCAAAGCGCCCAGGCAAAAGGGTGAGGTGCGGGCAGAGTTTTAACGCCATCGCCGTCGGCATGGCGCTGCGCACGCCAAATTTGCGCGCAGGGTAGTTGGCGGTGCTGATCACCCCACGCTGTACGCGGCTGCCGCCAATGGCGATGGGGATATCCCGCAGCGCCGGGTTGTCACGCATCTCCACTGCGGCAAAAAAGCAGTCCATATCGACATGGATTATTTTGCGCATAGTAAGCCCTCACTCATTACTGGATAAGTATACAGTAAATAAATGAGGGTTGAGAAGTGTACGTGGGAATTGTCGGGTGGCGGCTTCGCCTTACCCGACTAACAAGACTAAATAATGCGCTGCTGTTCGCGGGCCATTCTTTTTTTCCGTGCATCGCACGGTTCCGGGCAGTCGCAGACCTTTTCCATTCCGAGAGAAGAGATCCCGCCGCAGCTGCCCTGAATGCTTTTACGCTTGATGATCCAACCTAATGACATGCCGAATACCACCAGCACAAACACCGCAAAGGTCGCCAGAAAGGTCAACATGATCAGCCTCCGAAATCATCAAGGAGGATGTTCTCATCTTCCACGCCGAGATCTTTCAGCATCTTGATCACAGCGGCATTCATCATTGGCGGACCACACATGTAGAACTCGCAGTCTTCTGGTGCCGGGTGCTGTTTGAGGTAATTTTCATACAGCACGTTGTGGATGAAGCCCGTATAGCCTGTCCAGTTATCTTCCGGCTGCGGGTCGGAAAGCGCCACGTGGAAAGTAAAGTTAGGGTTCTCACGCGCCAGCTGTTCGAACTCATCGTCATAGAACATTTCGCGCAGGGAACGCGCCCCATACCAGAAGCTGATCTTACGCGTGCTCCCAAGACGCTTGAGCTGGTCAAAGATGTGTGAGCGCATTGGCGCCATACCCGCGCCCCCGCCGATAAAGACCATTTCTGCGTCGGTATCTTTGGCAAAGAACTCCCCGAACGGACCGGAGATGGTGACTTTGTCGCCAGGCTTGAGGGACCAGATGTACGACGACATCACGCCCGGCGGGGCATGTGGCACGTTTGGCGGCGGGGTGGCGATACGCACGTTGAGCATAATGATGCCCTTCTCTTCCGGGTAGTTAGCCATGGAATAGGCGCGAAGCGCGGGCTCTTTGACCTCGGAAACAAAGCGGAAGAGATTAAATTTATCCCAGTCGGCACGGTACTCTTCAGGCACGTCGAAGTCGGCATACGCCACGGTGTGTGCCGGACAATCAATCTGGATATAGCCCCCCGCACGGAACGGGACGCTCTCCCCTTCAGGCACACGCAGCTTAAGCTCTTTAATGAAGGTGGCTTTGTTATCGTTAGAGATAACCTCGCACTCCCATTTTTTCACGCCGAAGATCTCTTCCGGCAGCTCAATCTTCATGTTCTGACGCACCGCGACCTGGCATGCCAGACGACAACCCTCTTTCGCTTCACGTTTCGTAATATGCGACAGTTCTGTGGGCAGAATATCACCGCCACCCTCTTTCACCGTCACACGGCATTGCCCGCATGAGCCGCCGCCACCGCAGGCTGACGAGACAAAGATCCCGTTGCCGGAGAGCGTATTAAGCAGTTTATCCCCTGCCGGGGTACGGATCTGATTCTGGGGATCGTCATTGATATCAATGACCACATCACCGGAATTGACCAGCTTCGCGCGCGCCGCCAGAATCAGCCCTGAGAGCACCAGTACTATCAGCGTGAACATCACCACGCCAAGAATAATTTCCATCTTTTAGCCCTTATAGCTGCACACCGGAGAAGGACATAAAGCCCAACGCCATCAGGCCGGTGGTGATAAAGGTGATCCCTAAGCCACGCAGCCCGGCAGGGACGTTGGCATATTTCATTTTTTCGCGGATCCCCGCCATGGTAACAATCGCCAGCATCCAGCCGATACCGGATCCAAAGCCATACACCACGGATTCACTGAAGTTGTAATCACGCTGAACCATGAATGAGACGCCACCAAAGATGGCACAGTTTACGGCGATGAGCGGCAGGAAGATCCCCAGCGCGTTGTACAGCGACGGGAAATACTTATCGAGGATCATCTCCAGGATTTGCACCAGCGCCGCAATTACCCCGATAAAGGTGATGAAGTTCAGGAAGCTGAGATCAATCCCCTCCACCAGCGCACTGTCCCGCAGTACAAAGTTGAACACCAGGTTGTTAATCGGAACGGAAAGCCCCAACACCACGGTGACCGCCACGCCCAGACCAAATGCCGTCGAGACCTTTTTGGAAACGGCAAGGAACGTACACATGCCCAGGAAGAAGGCGAGCGCCATGTTTTCAACAAACACCGCGCGCACAAATAAACTCAGGTAATGAGCCATTGTCGGTTACTCCTTTTCCTGCTGTTCGGGCTTCAACGTACGAATCAGCCAGATCAGCAAACCGATAATGAAAAATGCGCTTGGGGCCAGCAGGAACAGTCCGTTTGGCAGATACCAGCCGCCGTTCTGTACCGTGTCCAGCACCGTGATGCCAAACAGCTTGCCGCTGCCAATAAGCTCGCGCAGGAAACCGACCGTCAGCAGGATCACGCCGTAGCCCAGACCGTTGCCGATCCCATCCATAAAGCTCGCCAGCGGCGGCATTTTCATGGCGTAGGCTTCAGCGCGTCCCATCACGATACAGTTGGTGATAATCAGGCCGACAAACACCGAAAGCTGCTTCGAGGTTTCATAAGCAAACGCGCGCAGCAGCTGATCAACGACGATCACCAGCGAAGCGATGATCGCCATCTGGACGATGATCCTTACGCTGTTGGGTATGTGGTGGCGGATCATTGAGATAAACATGCTGGAGAACGCTGTCACCAGCGTAACTGCCAGCGTCATCACTACCGCCGTTTCCAGTTTGGTCGTCACCGCCAGGGCAGAGCAAACGCCCAGCACCTGCAGCGTTATCGGGTTATTGGCTAAAAGTGGGCCAATCAGCACCTTTTTAACTTCTTTCAGTTCACCCGTATCAGCCATTGTTTAGCGCTCCTTCACGTACGTTTTTCAGGAAGGGACCAAAGCCCAGTTCACCCATCCAGAAATCAAAACTGTGCTGCACCCCGTTAGAGGTGAGCGTGGCCCCGGAAAGGCCGTCAACGGCGAAGTCATCACCGGGACGCGCGCCCCCTTTCACCACCTTAAGCGCAGGCTGACCGTTATCGTCGAGTACTTTTTTACCGACAAACTGCGCACGCCAGTTAGGGTTCTCAACTTCGCCACCCAGCCCCGGCGTTTCGCCCTGATCATAATAAGTAATGCCTTTGACCGTGCGGCCATCGGTGTCCAGCGCCACAAAGGCGTACATCATTGACCACAAGCCGTTACCATAGATGGGCAAAACCACTTCCTGCACGCGTTTTTGCTCGTCACGAACGAGATAAATCTCCGCAATATTGCTGCGGCGCTTAATCCCTGCCGGATCCTGAGAGGCATCAAGCGAAGTGCTCATCTGCGGATCTTTCAGCGCCAGCGCCTGGTTATATTTCGCCGGGTCTTTATCCATCAGTTCACCGGTTTTTAAATTCACCAGCCGTGCGGTAATGCGTTCAGCAAACACGGCTGAGACGTCGTCCTTCGTCATGCCTTCCTGCATCAGCCCGGCCACGGCCAGGATGTTACGCTGTTTATCCAGCGCCCGTTGCTCCTGCTGCAGCGGTTTTAACCCGACGGCAGAACCGGCGACGACAATGGAACAGACCAGGCAAAGCACCAGAACCACCAGCAATGTTTTGCTGATGCTGTCGTTATTTTTGACTTCAGCCACGCGCCTTCCTCCGCTTAATGTTGGCGCGCACGACCAGATAGTCGAACAGCGGCGCAAACAGATTGGCAAACAGAATGGCCAACATCATCCCTTCCGGATAGGCCGGGTTGACCACGCGAATCAATACACACATCACCCCAATGAGCGCGCCGTAACACCATTTACCTCTGTCGGTAAACGAGGCCGAGACGGGATCGGTGGCCATGAACATCATGCCAAACGCAAAACCGCCCAGCACAAGGTGCCAGTACCACGGCATAGAGAACATCGGGTTCGTGTTTGAACCAATGAGATTGAACAGGGTGGCAGTAAGCACCATCCCGAGCATCACGCCTGCGACGATGCGCCAGGAGGCCACGCGACCAAAGAGAATGATCGCCCCACCGAGCAAAATCATCAGGGTAGACACTTCCCCGATGGAGCCCGGAATGTTGCCAATAAACGCATCAAACCAGGTCACCGGCTGGCCGGTCGCATTATTGACCAGCGTTTCACCGCCGCCTGCCGCCCACTGGGAAAGGGGTGTCGCACCGGAGAAACCGTCCGCAGCCGTCCACACCAGGTCACCTGAGATCTGCGCCGGGTAGGCAAAGAACAGGAACGCACGCCCCGCCAGCGCCGGGTTCAGGAAGTTACGCCCGGTCCCGCCGAAGATCTCTTTGGCAATCACGACGCCAAAGCTTATCCCCAACGCCGCCTGCCAGAGTGGCAGCGTAGGTGGCACAATCAGCGCAAACAGGATAGAGGTAACAAAGAAGCCCTCGTTAATCTCGTGTTTGCGGATGATGGCGAACAGCACTTCCCAGAAACCGCCCACGATAAAGACAGTCATATAAATCGGCAGGAAGAATACCGCCCCCAGCGTCATCATGCTGAGCCAGCCCGCGTCCGCCGCGAAGCTCACGCCTAACGACTGTGCCAGGCGGTAGTGCCAGTCAGACTGAATGACCTGCGCCAGCTGCTGCGCATCATAGAGATGATGCAGCGCCGGAATGGTTTGCAGCCCCACGTTGTACATGCCCCAGAACATAGCCGGGAAGACCGCAAACCACACCAGGATCATCATGCGTTTCAGGTCGATGGCATCGCGAACGTGCGCCGCCCCTTTCGTCACCAGACCCGGCGTGTAGAAAATGGTCGTCGTCGCTTCGTACAGCGGGTAGTACTTCTTCAGTTTACCCTCGGTAAAATGCGGCTCTATTTTTTCAAAGAGGTGTTTTAAGCCCATCGTTATCCTTCCTGCTCAATGCGGGTTAACACCTCGCGCAATACGGGTCCATATTCGTATTTACCTGGACACACATAGGTACACAGCGCCAAATCTTCTTCATCCAGCTCGAGACAGCCCAGCGCCTGCGCGCCGTCGGTATCACCGGCAAGGAGATCGCGCAGCAGCACGGTTGGCAGAATGTCCAGCGGCATCACGCGTTCGTAGTTGCCAATCGGGACCATTGCGCGCTCCCCGCCGTTCGTGCTGGTGGAGAAATTAAAGAGCTTATGACGCAGGAAGTGACCCAGCGTAGTGCGGGTCACGGAGTATTTCTCTGCACCCGGCAGCACCCAACCGAACAGCTCTTTCTCACGCCCTTCCTGCACAACGCTCACCTGAAGATGGAAACGGCCCAGATACGCATGCGCATCAACTGCACGGCGCCCACTGAGTACTGAACCGGAAATCAGGCGGTTTTCACCCTCTTTCGTTTCCCCGGAAAGCAGGTCATTAAGATCGGCTCCCAGAAGCGTTTTTACCAGGCGCGGGTTTGCAGCCTGCGGACCGCCGATAGCGATGACCCGTTCAGCGCAGAGAACGCCAGTGGTAAAGAGCTTACCAATGGCAATGACGTCCTGATAATTAAGATGCCAGACCTGTTTTTTCAGACTCACCGGCTCAAGGAAGTGAATATGGGTGCCGACCAGCCCAGCCGGATGTGGACCCGAAAATTCATTAAACGTGACCTGCCCCTGCGGATGGCCGCCAAGCTTGCCACCGCCGGCCTGGCAGACGTGAACTTTTCCGGGCGTCAGGCGCGTTAAAACCGTCAGCCCGGCATCGAAGGCTTTACGCTGCGCCAGAATAACGGGCTGCGGGTCTGCGCTGAGCGGGTTGGTGTCGATGGCCGTCACGAATATGGCAGCCGGGGCCGTATCAGGAGCGGGGGATTTGCTGAAAGGACGCGTGCGAAGTGCCGTCCACAAACCGGATGCCAGCAGTTGAGCCTGCACAGTTTCCCGGCTAAGCGACGCGAGTTCTGCGGCGTCGTAATGGGCAAACTCACGCTGTTCATCGCCTTCAATGCGGATCACCACCGACTGAAGGACACGGCGCTCGCCACGATTGATCGCCACAACGGTGCCGCTGGCAGGAGCAGTGAACAGCACGCCGGGATTTTTTTTATCCTCAAAGAGCGCCTGCCCTTTGATAACGCGATCGCCCTCCTGAACCAGCATCGAGGGACGCATTCCCAGATAATCGTCGCCTACGATGGCGACATGACGGACACTTGCACCGGGCGAAACGTGCTGCTCGGGCACGCCTGCAATCGGCAGATTAAGTCCTTTTTTTATTTTAAACATGTGGTTAGCAGGTTTCCATAAACAACAATCCAGTGGGCGCGAAGTGTACCATTTTCCCCTTCTCACGGGCAGGGGATCCGCCTTCGGGCGCGCCAAATTGCGAGCTAATACGCAAAGTTCCTGGAGCCAGCGTGATTTTTGATGGTTTATAAAGTAAAACTAATTTGTAAACTCATCGCCCGACTCTTGCGAAAATCTATAGCGGTGCTAATGTGAGCGCTCCTAACAGAATAATCTGATTTCGGGTCTCTTTTGCCGCCCTGGCAAGTTGGTCTACGTTTTATCAAGGAACTTGTAGTATGCGTAAAATCGCATTGTTCATTGCGATGCTTCTGATTCCGTGCATGTCGTTTGCCGGGCTGCTCAGCAGCAACAGCTCCACGACGCCGATCAGCAAAGAATATAAACAGCAGTTAATGGGATCGCCGGTTTATATTCAAATCTTCAAGGAAGAACGCACGCTCGATCTATTTGTGAAAATGGGCGAGACATATCAGCTGCTTGATAGCTACAAAATTTGTAATTACTCCGGCGGGCTGGGGCCAAAACAGCGCCAGGGTGATTTTAAAAGTCCGGAAGGGTTTTATAACGTTCAGCGTAGCCAGCTCAAACCGGACAGCCGCTTCTATAAAGCCATTAACATCGGTTTCCCCAATGCCTATGACCGTGCTCACGGTTATGAAGGGAAATACCTGATGATTCACGGTGCCTGCGTGTCTATCGGCTGTTATGCGATGACCGATGCCGGCATTGATGAAATTTTCCAGTTCGTAACAGGCGCGCTGGTGTTCGGGCAGCCTAACGTTCAGGTCAGCATTTATCCGTTCCGTATGACGGATGCCAACATGGCCCGCCATAAGTACTCCTATTACGCCGATTTCTGGAAACAGCTGAAGCCGGGTTACGACTACTTTGAGCAGACCCACAAGCCGCCTGTGGTTTCTATCGTAGATGGCCGTTACGTGGTCAGCAAACCGCTGAGCCACGAAGTCGTCCATCCACAGCTGGCGTCAAATTACACGGTCCCCGAGACAAAATAGCACCCACTCGCCTGGCATGATCTTTTGCCAGGCTTCGTTGCCCGTCAGCGGCTGCGTCGCAATGACTGTGACCACATCGTTCGGTGTGGTCTCTTTCTGAAAGTCTATCTCCACATCCTGATCGAGCAGCTTTGCAACGCCAAACGGCGCACGGCGCGTGATCCAGAACAGGTTCGTCGAACAGAACGCCATGACATAGCGTCCGTCTGACAGCAGCATGTTAAACACGCCTTTTTCACGTAGCTCAGATGCCAGCGTCGCGATGTATTTAAACACGGCGGTCATGTTGCCGGGCGTACGAGGATAACGTTCCGTCAGCTTGTGCAGTAGCCAGCAGAAGGCTTTTTCGCTATCCGTTTCGCCGACCGGGCGGAAATTCCCCGTCTCCAGCGACTTATAGCCCGTCAGTTGCCCGTTGTGCGCGTAGGTCCAGTTTCGCCCCCACAGTTCACGGGTAAACGGATGGGTATTTTCCAGCGCCACTTCGCCGCGGTTTGCCTGACGGATGTGCGCAATCACCGAGCGGGACTTGATGGGATAGTCCTGCACCAGTTTGGCAATCGGTGAGTTATAGCTGGGCTGTGGATCTTTGAACGTGCGACACCCTTTGCCTTCGTAGAAGGTAATGCCCCAGCCGTCTTTATGCGGCCCGGTTCCTCCACCGCGCTGCACCAGCCCGGTGAAACTAAAGCAGATATCGGTTGGCACATTGGCGCTCATCCCGAGCAGTTCGCACATACATCACCTCCACAACAGCGGGGGCAAGAGTGCCCCCAGCAAAGTCTTACTTAACCATCTCTTTTTCGATCAGTTGAATCAGGATGTGGATCACTTTGATGTGAATTTCCTGAATACGGTCAGCATAACCGAAGTGCGGAACGCGAATTTCGACATCCGCGGTACCGTCCATCTTACCGCCATCTTTACCGGTCAGGGTGATGACTTTCATCCCTTTTTCACGCGCGGCGGCGATCGCTTTGATCACGTTGCCGGAGTTGCCAGAGGTAGAGATCCCCAGCAGCACGTCGCCTTCACGGCCTACCGCTTCAACGTAGCGGGAGAAGATGTGGTCGTAACCGAAGTCGTTGCCTACGCAGGAGATGTGGCTGACGTCGGAAATCGCAATCGCCGGGTAGCCCGGACGGTTTTCGCGATAGCGTCCGGTCAGCTCTTCTGCAAAGTGCATGGCATCACAGTGGGAACCACCGTTACCGCAGGAGAGCACTTTGCCGCCCGCTTTAAAGCTGTCGGCCAGCAGGACCGCCGCGCGCTGAATAGCGTGAATGTTGGCATCATCTTTCAGAAAGTTAGCCAGCGTTTCCGCCGCTTCGTTCAGTTCGTTACGAATAAGATCCTGGTACATGAGGATAATCCTTCAGTATTGATGAAATAACACAGTGGAGTGTACCGGATAGCGGGAAAAGCGAGAAGCTAAAGCCATGCGAATCCTCCGGCGTTTTGCTTTTTCGTGCCGGCGAAAACACGAACAATGTGAGCCCGGTTGTAATTATTTTGTAAACACATTGCTAAAGGAAATAACATCAACTACAACCATATCATCACAAGTGGTCAGACCTCCTACAAGCAAGGGAGCTTTTCTTTATGATGATTTTGAGCATTCTCGCAACTGTTGTACTGCTCGGTGTGTTGTTCTATCACCGCGTCAGTTTATTCCTGAGTAGTGTGATTCTGCTGGCCTGGACGGCTGCACTTGGCGTCGCTGGTCTGTGGAATATCTGGCTTTTAGTTCCGCTGGCCATCATTCTTCTGCCGTTTAACTTTACCCCGATGCGTAAGTCGATGATCTCCGCGCCGGTGTTCAAAGGCTTCCGCAAAGTAATGCCGCCAATGTCGCGGACTGAGAAAGAAGCGATTGATGCCGGTACCACCTGGTGGGAAGGCGACCTGTTCCAGGGCAACCCGGACTGGAAAAAGCTGCATAACTATCCGCAGCCGCGTCTGACCGCTGAAGAACAGGCTTTTATTGACGGCCCGGTGGAAGAAGCGTGCCGCATGGCAAACGACTTTGCCATCACCCATGAAATGGCCGATCTGCCGCCAGAGCTGTGGGCGTATCTGAAAGAACATCGCTTCTTCGCGATGATCATCAAGAAAGAGTATGGCGGTCTGGAATTCTCCGCTTACGCTCAGGCTCGCGTGCTGCAAAAGCT
Organism: Enterobacter sp. MGH 37; assembly: GCF_000534515.1. Lineage (NCBI taxonomy): Bacteria > Pseudomonadati > Pseudomonadota > Gammaproteobacteria > Enterobacterales > Enterobacteriaceae > Enterobacter > Enterobacter sp. MGH 37. The sequence continues at coordinate 2,176,692 of NZ_KI973206.1, read as the reverse complement.
GGCGGGCGTCTCCGGGATCCTGGCGATTACCGTTGGCGTGCCTAACTCCTTAGGCCCGGGTGAACTGCTGCAGCATTACGGTACCGAAGAGCAGAAAGATCACTACCTGCCGCGTCTTGCGCGTGGTCAGGAAATCCCTTGCTTCGCGCTGACCAGCCCGGAAGCGGGTTCAGATGCAGGCGCGATCCCGGATACCGGCGTAGTCTGCATGGGCGAGTGGCAGGGCGAGCAGGTGCTGGGCATGCGCCTGACCTGGAACAAGCGTTATATCACCCTGGCGCCAATCGCCACCGTGCTGGGTCTGGCCTTTAAGCTCTCTGACCCGGAAAAACTGCTGGGCGGCGAAGAAGATCTGGGCATTACCTGTGCGCTGATCCCAACCTCTACCCCAGGCGTTGAAATTGGTCGCCGTCACTTCCCGCTGAACGTGCCGTTCCAGAACGGCCCAACCCGCGGTCAGGACATCTTTGTGCCGATTGATTACATCATCGGTGGTCCGAAAATGGCCGGTCAGGGCTGGCGTATGCTGGTGGAATGTCTGTCGGTTGGCCGCGGCATTACCCTGCCGTCGAACTCTACCGGTGGCCTGAAATCTGTGGCGATGGGGATTGGTGCATACGCCCACATCCGCCGTCAGTTCAAAATCTCCATTGGCAAGATGGAAGGTATCGAAGAGCCGCTGGCGCGTATCGCAGGTAATGCCTACGTGATGGATGCCGCCGCATCTTTGATTACCTACGGCATTATGCTGGGCGAAAAACCGGCCGTGCTGTCCGCGATTGTGAAATACCACTGTACCCACCGCGCGCAGCAGTCGATCATTGACGCGATGGATATCGCAGGCGGTAAAGGCATTATGCTCGGCGAAGGCAACTTCCTGGCGCGCGGCTATCAGGGCGCACCGATTGCCATCACCGTGGAAGGGGCAAACATCCTGACCCGCAGCATGATGATCTTCGGTCAGGGGGCGATTCGCTGCCATCCGTACGTGCTGGAAGAGATGGCCGCTGCGCAGAATAATGACGTGGATGCTTTCGATAAGCTGCTGTTCAAACATATCGGTCATGTGGGTAGCAACAAGGTGCGTAGCTTCTGGCTCGGCCTGACGCGCGGTCTTACCAGCGCGACGCCAACCGGTGATGCGACCAAACGCTATTATCAGCATCTGAACCGTCTGAGCGCCAACCTGGCTCTGCTGTCGGATGTTTCCATGGCCGTTCTCGGCGGTAGCCTGAAGCGTCGCGAGCGTATATCTGCCCGTCTGGGGGATGTGCTGAGCCAGATCTTCCTGGCGTCTGCGGTCCTGAAGCGTTACGACGACGAAGGGCGTCAGGAAGCGGATCTGCCGCTGGTACACTGGGGCGTTCAGGATGCGATGTATCAGGCAGAACAGGCGATTGACGATCTGCTGGCGAACTTCCCGAACCGCTTTGTTGCGGGCGCCCTGCGCGTGGTGATCTTCCCGACCGGTCGTCACCACCTGGCACCGTCCGACAAGCTGGACCACAAAGTGGCGAAAATCCTGCAGGTACCGAGCGCGACACGCTCCCGTATCGGCCGTGGTCAGTACCTGGCCCCTACGCCACATAACCCGGTGGGTCTGCTGGAAGAGGCGCTGCTTGATGTAATGGCCGCCGACCCAATTCATCAGAAGATCTGCAAACAACTGGGCAAAAACCTGCCGTTCACCCGTCTGGATGAACTGGCGAAACAGGCGCTGTCAGGTGGCATTATCGATAATGCTGAAGCAGCAATTCTGGTAAAAGCCGAAGAGAGCCGTCTGCGCAGTATTAACGTCGATGATTTCGAACCGGACGAGCTGGCAACACAGCCGGTAAAGCTGCCAGAGAAGCACCGTAAACCTGAAGCGGCATAACCCGTTTCGTTCTGACAAACCCCGCCGCGCGCGGGGTTTTTTATTGCCACATTTTCTCGTAATGACGTGCTACAGTGTCAAAAAGGGGTCGTTTGAGGAGTCTGTATCGTGCCGGGTTTGAAGATTTCGATTTTGCAGCAACCTTTAGTGTGGATGGATGGCCCTGCCAACCTGCGCCACTTTGATCGTCAACTGGAAGAGATTACCGGACGAGATGTGATTGTCCTGCCGGAGATGTTCACCACCGGCTTCGCCATGGAAGCAGCTAAACAATCAATGCCTCAGGATGACGTGGTCGCCTGGATGCATACCAAAGCGCAGCAAACAAACGCGCTGATCGCGGGTAGTGCCGCCCTGCAAACCGAGCGCGGGCCAGTGAACCGTTTTCTGCTGGTTGAGCCGGAAGGGAAAGTGCATTTTTACGATAAACGCCACCTGTTCCGCATGGCGGATGAGCATCATCACTATGAAGCGGGTAACGAGCGCGTGGTATTCGAGTGGCGCGGCTGGCGCATTCTGCCGCTGGTCTGCTACGACCTGCGCTTCCCGGTGTGGTCGCGCAACCGCAACGATTATGACCTGGCGCTGTATGTCGCCAACTGGCCAGCACCGCGCTCGCTGCACTGGCAGTCGCTGCTGGTGGCGCGCGCCATTGAGAACCAGGCGTATGTGGTGGGCTGTAACCGTGTGGGGACGGATGGCAACGGGCATCACTACCGCGGCGACAGCCGGGTGGTAAATCCGCAGGGCGAGATTATTGCGACTGCCGAGCCGCATCAGGCAACGCGAATTGATGCGGAGCTATCGTTGACCGCGCTGAAGGAGTATCGGGAGAAGTTTCCGGCCTGGCAGGATGCGGATCCGTTTAGCATCGGGTAAAAAAGCCGGGTGGCGGCTACGCCTTACCCGGCCTACAAATGTTGCTCGAGCGTTTAACTCACCAACGCCTGTCCGTCTTTACGGCTCTCCGTCGCAGCCACGTAATGCCCTTCCGGAAGGCGATAAATCACCTGCGCACCGCCGAAGTTATAATCCTGCAGCGGATCTTCCACCACGATCTGGTGTCCGCGTTCGCGCAGCGCGGCGATAGTATTGCGATCGAACGTTGATTCGACGATCACTTCCCTGCCCTGCACCACGCGCCAGCGCGGAGCGTCAATCGCCGCCTGCGGGTTTTGCCCGTGCAGCATAATGCGCAGCGCCATCTGCATGTGTCCTTGCGCCTGCATCGGGCCGCCCATCACGCCGAAGGACATCAACGGCTTGCCGTTGCCGTCCATCGCAAAGCCCGGAATGATGGTGTGGAACGGACGCTTGCTGCCCGCCAGCGCGTTCGGATGATTAGGATCCAGCGAAAAACCACAGCCCCGGTTTTGCAGGCTAATCCCGGTATCTGGCACCACGATCCCTGAACCAAACCCCATATAGTTGGACTGAATAAAGGAGACCATCATCCCGCTGGCATCCGCAGTGCTGATGTAGACCGTACCGCTCTGGGTGGGTGAACCGTAGACAAAATCAGAGGCGCTTTCGTGGTTGATCAGCGCCGCACGCGATTTCAGGTAATGATCGCTCAGCAGCTCTTTGGCCGCGAACACCATATGATCTTCATCCGCCACGTAGCGGTCGAGATCCGCCAGCGCCAGCTTCATCGCTTCAATGGACAAATGCAGAGACTGCACGGAGTCCGGATGATGCTGCTCGATGCCGCACTGCTCCAGAATACCCAGCGCAATCAGCGTGGCGATCCCCTGGCCGTTTGGCGGCAGCTCCTGCACCGAACCACCCGCGAAGTCGCGTGACAGCAGGTCTACCCAGTCCACGCGGTGGCTGGCGAGATCTTCAGCCGTCAAATGCGCGCCGTGTTCTTTGGCGAAGGCGGCAATTTTCTGCGCCAGCTCGCCGCGGTAAAACGCGTCGCCGTTGGTTTTCGCTATCAGTTCCAGCGAATTCGCCTGCGCCGGATTACGGAAGATCTCCCCCACTCGCGGCGCGCGGCCTTCCGGCGCGAAGCAGGCGCTGAAGCCAGGCTGATCTTTCAGCTTGTTGTAGCCGCGCTGCCAGAGATGGCCAATCAGCGGCGAAACCGGGAAACCGTTTCGCGCATAGTCAATGGCTGGCTGCGCCAGCGTGGTCAGCGGCAGCGTGCCGAAACGCTCTGCCAGTGCGACCCAGCCGGATACCGCACCGGGCACGGTCACGGCGTCCCAGCCGATTTCGGGTACCGCCGTTTTTCCGGCAAAGAGATCCGCATGCCAGCTGGCCGGTGAGCGCCCCGACGCGTTCAGACCGTGAAGTTTTTCACCGTCCCAGACGATGGCAAAGGCATCACTGCCGATCCCGTTACCGGTCGGCTCGACTACTGTCAGCGCCATCGCGGTGGCGATCGCCGCATCAACGGCATTACCGCCCAGCTGCAGCATTTTCATTCCTGCCTGCGCCGCCAGCGGTTGCGAAGTGGCAACGGCGTTATGGCCCATCATCGGCGGGCGTCGTGATTCGTAACCGGACGTAAAATCAAGCGCTTTAGTCATCATGACTCCTTAGTCGTGGCGCGGATCGAGCGCATCGCGCAGCCCGTCGCCAAGTAAATTGAAGCCCTGCACGGCAAGGAAAATTGCCACGCCGGGGAAAACGGACATCCACGGCGCCTGCTCAAGAAAACCTTTCGCGATGTTGAGCATTGACCCCCAGGACGGATTGGGCGGCTGCTGCCCCAACCCTAAAAACGACAGGCTGGCTTCGGCGATAATCGCCGAGGCAATCGCCAGCGTGGCCTGTACCAGGATCGGTGACATCACGTTGGGCAGCACGTATTTGATGATGATCCAGCGATCCGGCAGGCCAATCGCCCGCGCGCCGTCGATGTACTCTTCGTTGCGGATGGCGATCACCTGCCCACGCGTCAGACGGGCGAATATCGGCATCGCGGAAAGGCCAATGGCGATCATCGCGTTGGTCAGGCTTGGGCCTAAAAATGCCCCCAGCGCGATCGCCATGATCAGAAACGGGCAGGCCAGCAGCGCTTCAATGAAGCGCGAGATCACCCCATCCCACATCTTCTGGAAATACCCCGCTACCAGCCCCAGCGGCACGCCGATCGCTACCGCGATAACGACCGACATACAGCCCGCCATCAGCGAGGTTCGCGCCCCCCAGATAATGCGGGATAAAATGTCGCGCCCCAGCTCGTCGGTGCCGAACCAGTACATTGCCGACGGCGCTTTACGCACCGCCAGGAAGTTGGCTTTGACCGGGTCGAACGGGGCAATCCACGGCGCCAGCAGCGCCACCAGCACAAAGAAGCCCACCACCACCGCGCCAATCACCGCGCTTTTATTGGCGAGGAATTTCTTTAGCACCCGGTTTTGCGCGCGCGGCAGCGCGGGCACAGCGGTTTGCGTCGTCAGTTCCGCCATGGTTAACCTCGCATTTTCGGGTTGATAAGAACGTAGAGCACGTCAGCCAGCAGGTTGAGCAGCAGGAAGCCGATCGCCACGATCAGCACCACGCCCTGCACCACCGCGTAGTCTCGGTTAAATACCGAATCGACGATCATCTTGCCGAAGCCGGGAATGGTGAAGACCTGCTCGGTCAGCACCGCACCGCCCAGAAGCTCACCAAACAGCAGCGTCGTAAGGGTGATCACCGGCACCAGCGCATTGCGAAACGCGTGCTTTAAGATCACCGCTTTCGGCAGTAATCCTTTCGCGCGCGCGGTGCGGATGTAATCCGCTTTCAGGACCGCAATCATCGATGCTCGGGTATGGCGCATCAGCGTCGCCGCCAGCCCTGTTCCGAGAACGGCTGCGGGCAGCAGCAGCGTGCGCAGGTTTTGCACCGGATCCTCACTGAACGGTACATAGCCGGACGCGGGAAGCCACTGCAGGTTCACCGAGAAGACCAGAATCAGCAGGATCCCCAGCCAGAAATGGGGGATCGAGATCCCCGAGATCGCCACAAAGTTCGCCCCGTGATCGACCCAACTGTTTTTGTTCACTGCCGCGAGGATCCCCATGCTAATGCCAAATACCAGCGCGATAATCATCGCCAGCAGCGACAGCTCCAGCGTCACAGGCAGCTTACTGGCAATCAGCTGCGTCACTGGTTCGTGCGTGCGTAAGGAGACCCCCAGGTCGCCCTGCAATGCGCGCGTTAACCAGTTGAAATACTGCACAGGAATGGGCGCATCCAGATTGAGCTCAGCACGCAGCTGGGCGATAACCGCCGGATCGCGCTCCTCCCCGGCCATGGCGATCAGCGGGTCGCCGGGCAGCAGTTTTTGCAGGCCAAACACCATCATGCTCACCAGCAGCAGGGTCGGGATGGCCAGCAGCAGACGTTTGCAAATCAATTCCAGCATGGGTTCTCCTCAGGACGTTTATTTCGCCAGCGTCAAACCCGCCAGACGCACGATGCCGTCCGGGTAAGGCTTAAAGCCCTGCACGCGCTTGTTCAGACCAAAAATGCGCGGCTCGAAGTAGAGGTAGGCAATCGGCATGTCGGTTTGCAGCTGTTTCACCACCTTGTCATACAGCGGCTGGCGTGCGGCCTGGTCGGTGCTCTGGCGCGCCTGAGTCAGCCATTCGTCGACCTGCGCGTTGCTGTAGCGTCCGTCATTCAGAGTGCCTTTGCTATGGACAAAGCCGTAGATGCTGCCGTCCGGGTCCGGGCGGCCCGACCAGCCGGAGAAACTGAGCTGATAATCACCACTCTGCTGACGATCCAGCAGCGTCGCGAATTCGGTCATCTGCAGGTTGAGCGTGAAGCCGGCCTCGGCAACCATCGCCTGCAGAACCTGGCCCACCTGCTGCGAGGTCGGGTTGTTCGGCACCAGCAGGTTGACGGTCAGCGGCGTGGTGACGCCTGCCGCTTTGAGCAGCGCTTTGGCTTTATCGACGTCACGGGGCGGAACCGGCAAATTGACGTGATACGGGCTCACCGTGGAAAACGCCTGGTTTGCCGGCGTGTATAGCCCTTCAAAGACCACCTGATTTAGTGCATCACGGTCGATGGCCTGCGAAAATGCCTCGCGTACGCGGGCATCTCTGAACGGATCGTTCGCAGGGACCTTGCCGTTATTGATGTTGAAGGTAATACCCTGGTAACCCAGACCCGTTACCTTCGCCAGCGCCAGCTTGCTGTCGGCTTCAACGGTTTTAACGTCGCTGGCCGCAATGCCTTCGGTCAGGTCGAGATCGCCTGCCCGCAGGTTCGCGAGGCGCACGGAGGCGTCCGGGATCGGCAGATAGATAATTTTGTCGAAGTGGTAGGCGTCTTTATTCCAGTAATTGTCGAAGCGAGTCAGAACAATGCGGTCCTGGGACACGCGGCTGTCAAACTTATAAGGACCGGAACAGACCGGATGGGCGGCAAAGTCAGGCTTTTTCGCCGCGTCGGGTGCCATCATCGCGCCCGCGCGGTCAGTCAGCTGCATCAGCAGCGCGGCGTCAGGGGTTTTCAGGTGCAGCGCAATCTGCATCGGACCGGTGACCTCAACCGATTCCACCGAGGAGATCTCGCTTTTGCGCAGGGAGCCTTTTAGGGTCAACGCACGGTCGAGGTTGTATTTCGCAGCAGCGGCGTCGAATTTCTCGCCGTCATGGAAGGTCACCCCCTCACGGAGATCCATGGTCAGCGTTTTGCCGTCATCGCTCCAGGCCCAAGACTTCGCCAGACCTGGCACCACTTTCAGATGCTCGTCGACATCCACCAGCCTGTCGCACAGGGAAGCAAAGACAAAGCGGCCATAGTAGGTGCGCGCCAGATGCGGGTCGAGCATGTCCGGGTCAGCTCCCAGACCAATTCGCAGCACGCTTTCAGAATGGGCGGGCAGCGCCGCGCCAAGCAACATAACACTTCCCAGTACGGTCAAAAGAGAATTACGCATTGTCATTATCATGAGTTCCTTGAAGGAAGGGAGGAGTGAGTGGCCGCGTGTTCAAACAGCGCGCGGCGGCGCAGAAAAGCTGCGGATGGCGGTGCTATCTGAATAACACTGCGATCGCGATTGATGTCCTGCCAGCGGTGACAGGCAACCTGACGTCCACCGTCCAGCACCTGATTAATCGGCTCAACCTGACGGCATTCATCGGTAACATACGGGCAGCGGGTATGGAAACGGCAGCCGGATGGAGGGCTCGCCGGGTTCGGCAGATCCCCCTGCAGCAGCGGTGCGTCGCGTTCAATGCCCGGCTGCATCTGTGGTGCCGAGGCGATCAGTGCCTGGGTATAAGGGTGCAGCGGGGCGTCAAAGATCTCGTCGACGGTCGCAAGTTCAACGATTTGCCCGAGATACATGACCGCCACGCGGTCGCTCATATGGCGAATCACCGCCAGGCCGTGGGCAACGATCACCATCGTCAGCCCCAACTGGTGCTTCAGGCTTTCCAGCAAATTGACGACCTGGGCCTGGACGGAAACATCCAGCGCAGAGACGGGTTCATCGCCAAGCAACAGTTTTGGTCCCGAGGCCAGCGCGCGCGCAATGCCGATACGCTGGCGCTGGCCGCCGGAAAACTCATGCGGATAGCGCCCGGACCAGGCGGCAGGCAGGCCAACGGTTTTGAGGAGTTCGGCGACGCGGTACTGACGATCGGCTTTCTTCATATTCTGGTGCAGCCACAGCGGCTCACCGACGATCTGCTCCACCGTCATGCGCGGGTTCAGCGAGGCAAACGGATCCTGGAAAATAATTTGCAGCTCACGCCGGAGCTGGTTCAGACGGGCGCCCGAGGCGTCGGTAATCTCCTCACCCTGGTAAAACACGCGCCCTTCACTGGCGGCGAGCAGGCGCAGCAGCAGACGCCCAAGGGTGGATTTGCCGGAGCCAGACTCGCCGACAATTGCCAGCGTTTCACCCGGCATCACGGCAAGCGAAACGCGATCGACCGCCGTAACAAACCGGGCCGGTGAAAAGAGTTTTTTCGGACCAGGGAAGCGCTTGCTGAGGTCGCGGGCTTCAAGAATTGGCGTAGTCATGTGGTCTCTCCCAGGGCAATGTGGTGTTCGAGCGGCACGCGGAAGCAGGCGACCTGATGACCCGCGCCGAGCGTGTTGAGCGGCGGTTTTTCATCATGGCAGCGAGACTGCGCAAACGGGCAGCGCGTCGCAAAACGACAGCCTTTCGGCATGGATTCCGGGAGCGGGACCGACCCGGGAATAGTGGAGAGCTGGCCTTTACGTGCACCCAGCGAAGGGATTGAGCCCATCAGGCCGATGGTGTACGGGTGCTGCGGGTCGGCAAAGATGGCCTCGACGCTCCCCTGCTCCACCACCTGCCCGGCATACATTACCGCCACCTGCTGGGCGACTTCGGCCACCACGCCTAAATCGTGGGTGATCATCAGGACCGCCGTGCCGGTTTCTTCTTTGAGGGTGTTGAGCAAGGTGAGGATTTGCGCCTGGATGGTGACGTCGAGCGCGGTAGTCGGTTCATCGGCAATCAGTAATTTAGGATGGTTGATCAGCGCCATGGCAATCATCACACGCTGGCGCATACCGCCGGAAAGCTGATGCGGGTAAGCCTTGAGGCGCATCTCCGCCGCGGGGATCTGCACCTTCTCCAGGATCTGCAGCGCGACCTTCATCGCCTCTGTGCGGGAAACGCTCTGGTGACGCATGACCGCTTCACTGAGCTGATCGCCTAATGTGAAAGCGGGATTGAGCGAGGTCATCGGCTCCTGGAAAATCATCGCCAGCTCGCTGCCGCGCAAATCGGCATAGTCCCGCGGCGAGAGCTTTCGCAGATCGTGACGGCGAAACCGCATTTCTCCGCTGACAATCTGCGCGCTGGCGGGCAGTAACCCCATCAGCGCCAGTGAGGTGATACTTTTCCCGCAGCCGGACTCTCCCACCAGCGCCAGCGTCTCGCCTGCTTTGACCGTTAGTGAAATGCCGTCCAGTACGCTAACCGGCGAGCCGGAAAATTTAACGTTGAGATTATTCAGCCGAAGTACAGGCGTGGTGTCCTTAAGCGGGATCGTCGTCATAGCGTGAAGTCGTCCTCAAGGTGGATCGCCTGAATCAGGGCGGTTTGCAGGCTAAGCAGGTGTTCGCGCATGGCGGCAGCTGCTTCATTAGGCTGGCGATGGATAATCGCAGACATGATCTTGTGATGGTGGTCGTTATAGCTGTCGACACGTTCGGGCGTGCGGGCTAATTCGCGCAGATGCTGCCAGCCCGGTTCGCGCCGCACGGCATCAATCGCGTCAAACAGGCCGAGCATCAGGCGGTTGCCCGCAGCCTCGGCAATAGCGCGGTGAAAGGCGCTATCCCACAGTTCGTTGAGATCGCGGTCATCCGGGCTGACCTTGTCGATGCGTTCCAGCATGCGCTGCATGAGCGCGAGGTTTTCCCTGGTGGCACGCAGTGCCGCAAGCCGGGCTAAGCCGGGTTCGAGCTGTAGACGAGCTTCCATGACTTCCAGCAGGTTGGTTTGCTGAACCAATCCCTGAAGCGCCAGCGGTTCAACAGGGGCTGCGGGACCAATAAAGGTGCCTTTACCCTGTTTACGCCAGATCCGTCCTTCCTCTTCCAGCACATCCAGCGCGCGACGCACTTCGCGTCGTCCTACGCCGAGAGTTTCCGACAGCTCACGTTCCGTGGGCAGCGGAGTGCCTGGTGTTGACTCATGCTGGTTGATAAGCCCGCGCAATTGCTCAAGCGCGGTACTGGAATTGGCCAGAAACCGTGACGGTTTTTCCATATTGGTTCGCTCGCTATCATCATTATTTTCTTTTTATTAACGATAAGTTATTGATATGGAATGAACCTTATCGTGCTAATGATTAAGCAATAACCGAACCAATTATTTATTGGTTCAAAAACTTTCACGATATCCACTGTAAGCGAATGATTTCATGAAAATTATTTTTACAATGCGACACAGTCTGATGAAGGCCAGGAAAGTGGCAGGGCGAAAGAATGCACAAACACAGTGCAAATCACGCACTAATGTTGTGCAAATGTTAATTAATTGCACCACATAAATTAACATTTTGTTAATGAAAAGAAAGGGGGGGATAAAAGACACAGGCTGTTGAAACGACGAAGGCCTGAATCATTTCTGATTCAGGCCTTCTGAATAGTGGCGGAACGGACGGGACTCGAACCCGCGACCCCCTGCGTGACAGGCAGGTATTCTAACCGACTGAACTACCGCTCCACTGTTCCCGTTTGGGGAACGAGGCGCATATTACGGTGTGCCTCCGATCTCGTCAACGCTTTTTCTCACGCTTTGAATCGTTTGCTGCAAAAATCGCCCAACCGATGATTTTACAGACATTATGGCGTTTTTTCAGGCGCGCCACATACAGCTGCCGCCCTTCTTCTGTACCAGATCGAGACGGGATTCATGGTTAAGTAACTCTTCATCACTGGCTAAAACAACCCGTAAACGACTTGCCTGACGAACCACGCGCTGGATGCCCGCTTCGCCCTGCGCCTGCTGCGACTCATTTTCCATGCTGAATTTCATCGACGTCTGACCGCCGGTCATCGCCAGATAGACATCAGCCAGAATCTGGGCATCGAGAAGTGCCCCGTGCAGCGTTCGCTTGGTGTTGTCTATTTCATAACGTGAACAGAGTGCATCGAGGCTGTTACGCTTGCCGGGAAACATCTTCCTCGCCAGCGCCAGGCTATCGGTCACTTTGCAGAAGGTATTGGTTTTCGGAATATCGCGATGGAGCTTACTAAACTCATAGTCCATAAAGCCGATATCGAACGACGCGTTATGGATGATTAACTCAGCGCCTTTGATGTAGTCGAGAAACTCGTCTGCCACCTCAGCGAAGGTCGGTTTATCCAGCAAGAACTCATCGGCAATACCGTGAACGCCAAACGCTTCTGGATCCACCAGCCGATCGGGTTTGAGGTAGACGTGGAAGTTGTTCCCCGTGAGACGACGGTTCACCACTTCAACGGCACCGATCTCAATGATCTTGTGCCCTTCGTAGTGCGCACCGATCTGGTTCATACCGGTGGTTTCGGTATCGAGGACAATCTGGCGAGTAATTGCAGTGCTCATAGCGGTCATTTATGTCAGACTTATCGTTTAACTGAACGTTTCAATACAGGAAGTCTACCAGAGATGCGTAAACAGGTAGAAATTTTCACCGATGGATCTTGTCTCGGGAACCCAGGACCCGGCGGCTACGGCGCGATTATGCGCTATCGTCAGCATGAGAAAACTTTTAGCGAAGGGTATTTCCTGACCACCAACAACCGTATGGAGTTGATGGCGGCCATTGTGGCGCTGGAAGCCTTAAAAGAACACTGCGACGTGGTGTTGAGTACGGATAGCCAGTACGTGCGACAGGGTATCACCCAGTGGATCCACAACTGGAAAAAACGCGGCTGGAAAACTGCAGACAAGAAGCCCGTGAAGAACGTCGATCTCTGGAAGCGCCTTGATGCGGCACTGGGCCAGCACGAGATTAAGTGGGAGTGGGTTAAAGGCCACGCCGGCCACCCGGAAAACGAACGCTGCGATGAACTGGCGCGCGCGGCGGCCTCAAATCCGGCCCATGAGGATACTGGCTACCAGCCTGAATCCTGATCAGGGTTTTCTGTACTGCCGCGTTGCGCCAACGGTCTGGCGGATGGGCGTTTTCGATTTGCTCTGCTTCATGGGGTTAAGCGTCAGAGGGATGGTTCGCTTACGCGCGACGATAAACTGCATGCAGCCTAATGCGGGCAAATGCGTACTCAATAAAACTCCCCCCTGACGTGCCCACGGCAGTACCTGAAAACCGCCATAGTTGAGCACTTCAAAGTTGAGCAGTGACAGCCAGTCGAGCTGGCGCATCATGGTGAACATCCGGCTGTTATAGGGTGGCGTTCGGCGCAATACAGGCACCAGCTTACGTAACCCCATCAGACTCAGCGGATTAAAACCGCTGAGTATCAGCCAGCCGTCATCAATCAGCACGCGATCGGCTTCACGCAGCATACGATGAGGATCGCTGCACCAGGGCAGCGCGTGGGCAAGAAGACACGCATCTACGGATTTTTCCGCAAACGGCAGATGCAATGGGTCAGCCTTCACCTGAACCGGCGATCCGCCGAGAGAGACATTGACCTGATGTGAGATGGCGCAGCTTTCGGTATTGATTTCTGCGCTGAGATTGCCAATCTTAAGCAGGTGAAAGCCATACATTTTCGCGAGCCAGGGCTTCAGCTGTTGCTCAAGCGCCTCGCGATAGTATTCACCCCAGGGCAATTCCGCCCAACGTTCCGGTGCTGCGACAGTCTGAGGTATCCTTGCCGGTTTCATCAAAACACCCGCCACGCTATAAGAGGTAATGTATGAATCTTATCAGTATTCCTGCTTTTCAGGACAATTACATCTGGGTTTTGGTCGATAACGATCGTCGATGCGTCATTGTCGATCCCGGCGAATCCGCCCCTGTGCTTGATGCAATAAAGGAGAACGCCTGGCAGCCAGAAGCCATTCTGTTGACGCACCATCATAACGATCACACTGGCGGCGTGCCGGAACTGCGCGCTCATTTTCCGCATCTTGTGGTTTACGGACCGGCTGAGACACAAGATAAGGGAACGACGCAAGTAGTCCAGGAGGGCGAAAATATCCACATCCGTGAGTGGGAGTTTTCCGTATTTGCTACGCCAGGTCACACTTTGGGACATCTGTGTTTCTACAGTAAACCTTATCTTTTTTGTGGCGACACCCTCTTCTCAGGCGGTTGCGGAAGACTTTTTGAAGGCACACCAGAACAGATGTATCAGTCTTTACAAAAGATTAGTGCTTTACCCGATGACACACTTATTTGTTGTGCCCATGAGTATACATTAGGGAATATGAAGTTTGCGGAGAGCCTCTTACCCGAGGATCGGGCGATTCAGGATTATTATCACAAAGTGAAGGAGTTACGTGCAAAAAACCAAAATACACTACCCGCAATTCTGAAAAATGAGCGCCGAATTAATTTATTTCTGCGAACAGATGATATTGATTTAATTAATAAAATTAACCAAGAAACAAATTTGCAACAACCAGAACAGCGATTTGCATGGTTAAGGTCAAAGAAAGATAACTTCAGATAAATGCGGGTTGCCTTTTCAAAATTTCGCCGTTATCATCGCTCGTCTTTTAAGCAACTATTGACACACACATGAAGGCAAAAGCGATATTACTCGCCTCTGTCCTGCTTGTAGGTTGCCAGTCGCAGAACGGCAGCAACGTACAACAGCACGCACAGAGCCTTTCTGCAGCTGGTCAAGGGGAAGCAGGGAAGTTTACAAGTTCGGCGCGCTGGATGGACGATGGGACATCTTTCGCGCAGGAGCAAGACTTGTGGACCTCTATTGGCGACGAGCTAAAGATGGGAATTCCGGAAAACAGCCGGATTCGCGAACAGAAGCAGAAGTATTTAAGAAATAAGAGCTATCTCCACGATGTAACGTTACGGGCAGAGCCGTATATGTACTGGATAGCCGGGCAAGTTAAGAAACGTAACATGCCTATGGAGCTGGTACTCCTACCCATAGTGGAGAGCGCTTTTGACCCACACGCGACGTCTGGCGCCAATGCCGCAGGCATTTGGCAGATCATTCCGAGCACCGGGCGAAACTATGGTCTGAAACAGACCCGCAACTATGATGCGCGTCGGGATGTTGTCGCTTCAACGACAGCCGCTCTCGACATGATGCAACGTCTGAATAAGATGTTTGACGGCGACTGGCTGTTAACGGTCGCGGCGTATAATAGTGGCGAGGGTCGTGTACTGAAGGCAATGAAAGCGAATAAAGCACGGGGTAAATCCACCGATTTTTGGTCGCTCTCACTGCCACAGGAAACGAAGATTTACGTACCGAAGATGCTGGCCTTGAGCGATATTCTCAAGAACAGCAAGCGTTACGGTGTACAACTGCCAACACCAGACGAAAGTCGTGCACTGGCGCGCGTTCGCCTCAACAACCCTGTGGATATTCAACAGGTTGCTGATATGACGGGTATGTCGGTAAGTAAACTTAAAACCTTTAATGCAGGCGTTAAAGGCTCAACGCTGGGGGCTAGCGGCCCGCAGTATGTGATGGTTCCGCAGAAACATGCTGAGCAATTGCGTGAGTCTTTAGCATCGGGTGAGATTGCCGCCGTTGAGTCAACGCTGATCGCCGATGCTTCATCCGTTAACAGCCGCAGCTATAAGGTGCGTTCAGGTGATACGCTTTCTGGCATTGCATCACGTCTTGGCGTGACGGCGAAAGATCTGCAGCAGTGGAATAATCTGCGCAGCTCAGGTCTGAAAGTGGGTCAAACTCTGACGGTAGGCGCAGGTAGCAGCGCACAGCGTCTCGCCAGCAACAGCGATAGCATCACTTATCGCGTACGTAAAGGCGATTCACTGTCCAGTATCGCAAAACGACATGGCGTGAACATCAAAGATGTAATGCGCTGGAACAATGATACTGACAATCTGAAACCAGGCGACCAGTTGACGTTGTTTGTGAAGAACAGCGCTACGCCAGACTCCTGATTACACGATCGAAAGATAAAAAGGCACCGATTCCCCTCGGTGCCTTTTTTGTTTATCCCGCTTTTTGCGCTTCAGCCATGATGGTATCGCTGGTAAACGATCCATCCTCCTGCAATTCAAAGTACGCTTTTACCTCAGCAGAGGCACTCTCCTGATAGAGGCGAATCGCCTGACTTAATGCTTCCGGGGTACGCATACGGGCAATCCACGAAGGGTATTCCAGCGGCAAACGGTCTGTTGTTAACGTTCGGGTAATCAACCCCGCTTCAGTGATAAGCGATAACCACTCTCCGCTGGAGTAGTTTTGTACGTGGGAAGTATCACGCAGCGCTTCTACTGTCTGCAGCCAGATATCGCGCACCGGATGCCCGGGAGACATCACATCCATAATAATGAAGATCCCGCCCGGCTTCAGGACACGTTTGACTTCACGTAACGCCTGGCCGACATCATGCCAGTGGTGCGCGGAATAACGGCTAATCACCACCTCAAACGAGGCATCATCAAACGGTAAGGACTCGGCGTACCCCTGGCGCGTATCCACGTTGCTCAACCCTTTCGCCTTCGCCGCCTCAGTAACAACATCCAGCATCTGACTGGATAAGTCATACGCGGTGACCTTCGCCACCTGCTGCGCAGCCGTAAAGCTGGCATGCCCTGCCCCACAGCCTAAATCCAGCACGTGCGCCTGCGGGAATGCTGCCAGACGTTCGCCGAGACGCAGCAGGTCACGACCTGAAGCATGCACGGCGCTGGTCAGATAGGCATTTGCCTGGGAGCCAAACTGTTTTTCTACGTTGTCATGATGGGAGTGTGTTGTTGTCATCGTACTGTCCTTTGTTGGTTAAAAATAAAAGGGCAGCACCCGCGCAGGCCTGCCCCACGGCAGACCTGACACACCATTATTTATCAGGTTTGCCGGGACTGAATTCGACTAGTAGAGGGTTGTGATCGGAGGCGCGCGTGACCAGAACAGAGGCATCATGCACGCTCAGACCACGATAGAAGACAAAATCGAGAGGTCGACCAAAGGCTTTTTTACGCTGATCGTCACTAAAACGGACTTCACGCAAAGACATTTCACGCGCAAAGCGATACAGCGCATTCATGCGCGGACGACTCCAGGCATTGAAATCACCGGCCATAATGATAGGCCCGCTGTGGTGGGCAATTTGATCGCCAATGGGAAGTAACTGCTTACTGTACACATCCACGCCCAGGCTGAAATTTACCGCGTGGATGTTCACCACCATCAGCATCCGGGTATCCGGCAGCGGATAGACGGTCACCAGCGCCGATTTCGCCAGACGCAGTATAGGCTCGCGCTCACGCAGCGGGCAGCAGTAGACCGGGTGTGCTGAAGAGAGGGTCATCACGCCTGAAGGATGTTGCGGCAGGACAAACGCCGGCACCTGGTCGGCAGCAAGATAGTTCGTTGTGGCAAACCGAACCAGTTCAGGTGTGGTTTGCGCCTCCTGAAGCAGAACCAGATGAGCATCTTTACCAAAATTCTTGAGTACCGATAACCACTCCGCACGCTGCTGCTTAAAGATATTCCAGACCAGTACCCGAATTTTGTCATCGCTGCTTAACGGTGTCCCTGCGGGTAATGCCTGGCTTATGCTCGCAAACGACCCCGGAGGCAAGATCCTCTCCGCGGGCATTCCGGCAACATAACGCATGGCATAGGTATTTTTTCGCACTTTTGGAAACGGCCTCTGTAACATGAACCAGCCCGAAAACGGACTGGTTCTAATGTTATAGGGACTTTAGGTCACACTTTCAACGCAATTTCTGAGAAACCGCTTTCCAGTTTTGTAAGCAAGCACTTACTGATGTTATCCCAGTGCTACGCGAGTAGGTTTATCGAGGCGGCCACTCAGCCCTATCAGCAGGAAAGCGACAAGGACGATCACCGCACCAATCCAGGGAGTCTGGGTTAATCCAAAGTGTTCGACGGTTTGTCCGCCAATAATGGAGCCCAGCGCGATCCCAATATTGAACGCGGCAATGTTCAGTCCGGATGCCACATCCACGGCGTTTGGCGTATAGAGCTCCGCTTTCTGAACAACATAAACCTGAAGCCCGGGCACGTTGCCAAAAGCGAAGACACCCATTACCAGTACCGTGATCAGTGCGGCGTATTGCATGGACGCCGTGAACTGGAATATCAACAGCAGAACCACCAGGGCGGCGAAGATAAATTTCAGCGCCGGAACCGCACCATGTTTATCTGCAAGCTTGCCGCCCCAGATATTGCCAATCGCCACGGAAATACCGTATCCCAGCAAAATCCAGCTCACGGCACTCGGGGAGAAGCCTGCCAGGTCCTGCATCATCGGTGCCAGGAAGGTGAAGGCGGTAAATACGCCTCCATAGCCCAGAGCCGTGACCGCGTAGATGATCAGCAAACGCGGATGGGTAAGCACCTTTAGCTGATCGCTCAGGCTGGCGCTGGCCCGGCCTGGAATAGTCGACGGTACCAGCAGCAGGCTAGCAACAAGGGCAATAACCCCCAATAAGGAGACGGCCAGAAACGTCTCACGCCAGCCGAAGTGCTGTCCGATAAACGTGCCTAGCGGAACACCCGTAACGAGTGCGACGGTCAGTCCACCAAACATGATCGCAATAGCTGAGGCTGCTTTCTCTTTGGGGACCAGGCTGGTTGCAATGGTGGAACCAATTGAGAAGAACACGCCGTGTGCAAGGCCGGTCAACAGACGGGCAATCACCAGGGTGGTGTAGTCCGGTGCCTGCCAGGCCAGAATATTACCGGCGGTGAACAACACCATCAACGCAACTAACAGCTGCTTACGCGGAAAACGTCCGGTCAGAGCCGTCAGCACAGGCGCACCGACGGCGACGCCCAGGGCGTAGATTGACACCAGCAATCCGGCGGAAGGCAGCGAGATCGCAAGCTGGTTAGCAATGGTGGGAACCAGTCCCACGATAACAAATTCGGTCGTGCCAATTGCAAAGGCACTGATCGTCAGGGCAAGTAGCGCCAGTGGCATAAAATACTCCGTATCATCAGGATTAAGATGACAGGCAGTATGCGCCAGTGCTTAAATAACAAAAATGGTCAAAATATCAATAGAATTTTGCAGGTGGTGCAACAATGAAAGCAACGTCAGAAGAGCTGACAATCTTTGTCGCCGTTGTTGAAAGCGGTAGCTTTAGCCGGGCAGCCGAACAGCTGGGACAGGCTAACTCGGCCATCAGCCGCTCAGTGAAAAAGCTGGAGATGAAGCTTGGGGTGAGCCTGCTCAACCGGACGACGCGGCAACTGAGCCTGACGGAAGAAGGAGAGCGTTATTTCCGCCGCGTGCAGTCGGTGCTGCAGGAGATGGCTGCAGCAGAGACAGAAATTATGGAAAGCCGCAGCACGCCGCGGGGATTGCTGCGCATTGATGCGGCCACGCCGGTAGTACTGCACTTTCTGATGCCGCTGATCAAACCTTTTCGTGAACGCTATCCGGAGATGACGCTTTCTTTGGTCTCATCAGAGACGTTTATCAACCTCATCGAGCGTAAAGTGGATGTGGCTATCCGGGCCGGTACACTGACCGATTCAAGCTTGCGCGCCCGCCCGCTGTTTGCCAGCTACCGAAAAATTATCGCGTCGCCGCAGTACATTGCTGAGCACGGTAAACCGGAGACCGTTGAAGAGTTGAAGCAGCATCTTTGTCTGGGCTTTACGGAACCGGTATCACTGAACACCTGGCCTGTCGCCTGTCGTGATGGTCAGCTTCATGAAATTACCAGTGGGTTATCGTCAAACAGTGGAGAAACGCTAAAGCAACTGTGTCTTGAAGGGAACGGCATCGCGTGCCTCTCTGACTATATGATAGATAAGGAGATTGCACGAGGTGAACTGGTGGAACTGATGGCGGATAAACGTTTGCCGGTCGAGATGCCTTTTAGCGCAGTGTATTACAGTGACAGAGCGGTGAGTACGCGGATTCGCGCTTTTATTGACTTCCTGAGTGAACATATAAAAACAGCTCCCGGAGGAGCTGTATGAGGGTTAAGGTGACAGAGGGTTAGTGAAACTTAATCCCAGTCAGGCGCTAAACCTTCCGGGCTGACCAGGCGATCGTTGCACTCCAGTGCTGCGATCGCTTTTTTATCGTCATCATCCAGATGAAGGTCGACCGCTGACAGGTTGCTGGCCAGGTTTACACGTTTGGTTGACGATGGGATCACGGCATAACCTTCGCCCATTGCCCATGCCAGAATGACCTGTGCCGGGGTCGCGTTATGTTTTTCAGCAATACGTATAATCGCCTCATCTTTCAGTGCCTTACCATAAGCCAGCGTCATGTATGACGTGATGTGGATACCGTGCTGCTTTGCCCAGTCCACGACTTTATGGTTTTGCAGGTAAGGTGAAAGTTCAATCTGGTTGGTCGCGATATTTTCTGCACCTACTGCGGCAATGGCTTTTTCCATCAGCGGAATGGTGAAGTTTGAAATACCGATTTCACGCGTTAATCCCTGCTTTTTCGCTTCCATCAGCGCCTGCATGAACTCTTCTACAGAAACGGCATCGTTTGGTGATGGCCAGTGGATCAGCGTCAGATCCACGTAGTCAGTACGCAGCTTTTTCAGACTCTCTTTCAGGCTCGGGATCAGTTTGTCTTTACTGAGGTTTTCAATCCAGATTTTGGTGGTGATGAATAGCTCGTTACGCGGTACGCCACTCTCTTCAATGGCCTGTCCAACGGCAGCTTCATTTTCATAGATCTGTGCCGTATCAATTGCGCGATAGCCTAACTCGAGTGCCGTTTTAACAGATGCGATAACAACGTCGTCTTTCAGGCGGAAAGTGCCCAGACCAAATGCAGGGAGAGTCATAGTATTCCTCAATCATTATGTTCGTAAACTGAGGAGGATTATCGCTGGCGTTGTTATATTGAAAAAGATCGTAAAACGCAGAGGATTTTTGCTCATTTCGCAATAATTAAACAGCAGATAAGAAAAAAGCCCTGAGCGTTAACTCAGGGCTTTCAATAAGTGGCGGAACGGACGGGACTCGAACCCGCGACCCCCTGCGTGACAGGCAGGTATTCTAACCGACTGAACTACCGCTCCACCGAAGACTGCTTGTAACCACCGGATTTATGCACCGGCTTACTACTAAATTTGATGCCTGGCAGTTCCCTACTCTCACATGGGGAGACCCCACACTACCATCGGCGCTACGGCGTTTCACTTCTGAGTTCGGCATGGGGTCAGGTGGGACCACCGCGCTAAAGCCGCCAGGCAAATTCTGTTATCTGTATCAGGCTGAAAATCGTCTCTCACCGCCAAAACACCTTCGGCGTTGTAAGGTTAAGCCTCACGGTTCATTAGTATCGGTTAGCTCAACGCATCGCTGCGCTTACACACCCGACCTATCAACGTCGTCGTCTTCAACGTTCCTTCAGGAGACTTAAAGTCTCAGGGAGAACTCATCTCGGGGCAAGTTTCGTGCTTAGATGCTTTCAGCACTTATCTCTTCCGCATTTAGCTACCGGGCAGTGCCATTGGCATGACAACCCGAACACCAGTGATGCGTCCACTCCGGTCCTCTCGTACTAGGAGCAGCCCCCCTCAATTCTCCAGCGCCCACGGCAGATAGGGACCGAACTGTCTCACGACGTTCTAAACCCAGCTCGCGTACCACTTTAAATGGCGAACAGCCATACCCTTGGGACCTACTTCAGCCCCAGGATGTGATGAGCCGACATCGAGGTGCCAAACACCGCCGTCGATATGAACTCTTGGGCGGTATCAGCCTGTTATCCCCGGAGTACCTTTTATCCGTTGAGCGATGGCCCTTCCATTCAGAACCACCGGATCACTATGACCTGCTTTCGCACCTGCTCGAGCCGTCACTCTCGCAGTCAAGCTAGCTTATGCCATTGCACTAACCTCCTGATGTCCGACCAGGATTAGCTAACCTTCGTGCTCCTCCGTTACTCTTTGGGAGGAGACCGCCCCAGTCAAACTACCCACCAGACACTGTCCGCAACCCGGATCACGGGTCTACGTTAGAACACCAGCCATTAAAGGGTGGTATTTCAAGGGCGGCTCCACGCAGACTGGCGTCCACGCTTCAAAGCCTCCCACCTATCCTACACATCAAGGACCAGTGTTCAGTGTCAAGCTATAGTAAAGGTTCACGGGGTCTTTCCGTCTTGCCGCGGGTACACTGCATCTTCACAGCGAGTTCAATTTCACTGAGTCTCGGGTGGAGACAGCCTGGCCATCATTACGCCATTCGTGCAGGTCGGAACTTACCCGACAAGGAATTTCGCTACCTTAGGACCGTTATAGTTACGGCCGCCGTTTACCGGGGCTTCGATCAAGAGCTTCGCGTTGCCGCTAACCCCATCAATTAACCTTCCGGCACCGGGCAGGCGTCACACCGTATACGTCCACTTTCGTGTTTGCACAGTGCTGTGTTTTTAATAAACAGTTGCAGCCAGCTGGTATCTTCGACTGATTTCAGCTCCACCCGCAGGGGCTTCACCTACATATCAGCGTGCCTTCTCCCGAAGTTACGGCACCATTTTGCCTAGTTCCTTCACCCGAGTTCTCTCAAGCGCCTTGGTATTCTCTACCTGACCACCTGTGTCGGTTTGGGGTACGATTTCGTGTTACCTGATGCTTAGAGGCTTTTCCTGGAAGCAGGGCATTTGTTACTTCAGCACCGTAGTGCCTCGTCATCACACCTCAGCGTTAAAAGGTACCGGATTTACCTGGAACCTCCGCCTACATGCTTAAACCGGGACAACCGTCGCCCGGCTAACATAGCCTTCTCCGTCCCCCCTTCGCAGTAACACCAAGTACAGGAATATTAACCTGTTTCCCATCGACTACGCCTTTCGGCCTCGCCTTAGGGGTCGACTCACCCTGCCCCGATTAACGTTGGACAGGAACCCTTGGTCTTCCGGCGAGCGGGCTTTTCACCCGCTTTATCGTTACTTATGTCAGCATTCGCACTTCTGATACCTCCAGCAACCCTCACAGGCCACCTTCAACGGCTTACAGAACGCTCCCCTACCCAACAACACATAGTGTCGCTGCCGCAGCTTCGGTGCATGGTTTAGCCCCGTTACATCTTCCGCGCAGGCCGACTCGACCAGTGAGCTATTACGCTTTCTTTAAATGATGGCTGCTTCTAAGCCAACATCCTGGCTGTCTGTGCCTTCCCACATCGTTTCCCACTTAACCATGACTTTGGGACCTTAGCTGGCGGTCTGGGTTGTTTCCCTCTTCACGACGGACGTTAGCACCCGCCGTGTGTCTCCCGTGATAACATTCTTCGGTATTCGTAGTTTGCATCGGGTTGGTAAGCCGGGATGGCCCCCTAGCCGAAACAGTGCTCTACCCCCGAAGATGAGTTCACGAGGCGCTACCTAAATAGCTTTCGGGGAGAACCAGCTATCTCCCGGTTTGATTGGCCTTTCACCCCCAGCCACAGGTCATCCGCTAATTTTTCAACATTAGTCGGTTCGGTCCTCCAGTTAGTGTTACCCAACCTTCAACCTGCCCATGGCTAGATCACCGGGTTTCGGGTCTATACCCTGCAACTTAACGCCCAGTTAAGACTCGGTTTCCCTTCGGCTCCCCTATTCGGTTAACCTTGCTACAGAATATAAGTCGCTGACCCATTATACAAAAGGTACGCAGTCACCTAACAAGTAGGCTCCCACTGCTTGTACGTACACGGTTTCAGGTTCTTTTTCACTCCCCTCGCCGGGGTTCTTTTCGCCTTTCCCTCACGGTACTGGTTCACTATCGGTCAGTCAGGAGTATTTAGCCTTGGAGGATGGTCCCCCCATATTCAGACAGGATACCACGTGTCCCGCCCTACTCTTCGAGTTCACAACCTGTGCATTTTCGTGTACGGGACTATCACCCTGTACCGTCGGACTTTCCAGACCGTTCCACTAACACACAAGCTGATTCAGACTCCGGGCTGCTCCCCGTTCGCTCGCCGCTACTGGGGGAATCTCGGTTGATTTCTTTTCCTCGGGGTACTTAGATGTTTCAGTTCCCCCGGTTCGCCTCGTTAACCTATGTATTCAGTTAACGATAGTGCAACGAATTGCACTGGGTTTCCCCATTCGGACATCGCCGGGTCAAAGGTTCATATCACCTCGCCGGCGCTTTTCGCAGATTAGCACGTCCTTCATCGCCTCTGACTGCCAGGGCATCCACCGTGTACGCTTAGTCGCTTAACCTCACAACCCGAAGATGTTTCTTTTCGATTCACCATCGGCTTGCGAAAATTTGAGAGACTCGAACACACATAACATGTGTGTCGTTTCAATTTTCAGCTTGATCCAGATTTTTAAAGAGCAAAACTTCGCAGTGCACCTTTTCAGGTTCACTCTGAAGTTTTCTTGTGTTCGCAGTAAAAGATGGTGGAGCTATGCGGGATCGAACCGCAGACCTCCTGCGTGCAAAGCAGGCGCTCTCCCAGCTGAGCTATAGCCCCATCGTTTGTAATCTCTGTACCGCTCATCCTTTAAAAGGAGTTTGGTAGGCCTGAGTGGACTTGAACCACCGACCTCACCCTTATCAGGGGTGCGCTCTAACCACCTGAGCTACAAGCCTGCAGAGATTTTTACTGCTGTTTTTTCATCAGACAATCTGTGTGAGCACTGCAAAGGCAGGTTCTTTAAGGTAAGGAGGTGATCCAACCGCAGGTTCCCCTACGGTTACCTTGTTACGACTTCACCCCAGTCATGAATCACAAAGTGGTAAGCGCCCTCCCGAAGGTTAAGCTACCTACTTCTTTTGCAACCCACTCCCATGGTGTGACGGGCGGTGTGTACAAGGCCCGGGAACGTATTCACCGTAGCATTCTGATCTACGATTACTAGCGATTCCGACTTCATGGAGTCGAGTTGCAGACTCCAATCCGGACTACGACGCACTTTATGAGGTCCGCTTGCTCTCGCGAGGTCGCTTCTCTTTGTATGCGCCATTGTAGCACGTGTGTAGCCCTACTCGTAAGGGCCATGATGACTTGACGTCATCCCCACCTTCCTCCAGTTTATCACTGGCAGTCTCCTTTGAGTTCCCGGCCGGACCGCTGGCAACAAAGGATAAGGGTTGCGCTCGTTGCGGGACTTAACCCAACATTTCACAACACGAGCTGACGACAGCCATGCAGCACCTGTCTCAGAGTTCCCGAAGGCACCAATCCATCTCTGGAAAGTTCTCTGGATGTCAAGAGTAGGTAAGGTTCTTCGCGTTGCATCGA
>NZ_KI973206.1:1638811-2151230 GCF_000534515.1 Enterobacter sp. MGH 37 | reverse complement strand
ATGATCAAACTCTTCAATTTAAGTTTGATGCTCGTGAATTAAACTTCGTAATGAATTACGTATGTTCACTCAGAGACTTGGTATTCATTTTTCGTCCGAGGACGTTAAGAATCCATGTCACTTTGAGTGCCCACACAGATTGTCTGATAAATTGTTAAAGAGCAGTGCAACGCGGCTTTCGCTCACCGTTGCGAGGTGGCGTATATTACGCTTTCCTCTTTCAGAGTCAACCCGTTATTTCAGGATTTTTTCTCTTCAACCGACCGGGCTGTCTGTGAAGTGATTCACATCTGCCGTGTCGATGGAGGCGCATTATAGGGAGCTGCCGAGGAATGACAAGTGGAAATATGCATTTTTATTTCGACCGCTCACCTTTTCACCAGAACGGCTATTTTTGGTGCTTTTTAATCTCTTTTGGCAGATCGGCCAGGCTATTAATCACCCAATCCGCGGCATTTTCAGCTTCTGGCGTAACAGGCTTACCCGTGCGCACTAATATTTTGGTCCCCACACCTGCAGCTGCAGCTGCCTGCATATCTTCCAGTTTATCGCCCACCATATAAGAAGCGGCCATATCGATGTGCAGAAACTCTTGCGCGGAGATAAACATTCCCGGATGCGGTTTACGGCAATCACAGGTCTGGCGATACGCTTCTACGGTTCCCTGAGGGTGGTGTGGGCAATAATAAATGCCATCAAGATCGACCCCGCGATCCGCCAGCGACCAGTCCATCCATTCTGTCAGCGTCTCGAATTGCGCTTCGGTGAATTTACCGCGCGCAATACCAGACTGGTTCGTTACGACCACCAGCGCGTAGCCCATCTCTTTCAGCTGGCGCATTGCCTCTATAACGCCTTCGATAAATTCGAACTCATCAATCTCATGGACATAACCGTGATCCACATTAATAGTGCCATCACGATCGAGAAAAATTGCGGGTACTGATTTTGCCACCGGTTTGCTCCTGAAAAAGGCCTGTTGAGCTAGTATCTCATGAAACGCAGCGCAATAAAGTGCTCATCGTACAGAGTTGGATTGATTTAGACGTCTGGATGCCTTAACATCCGTTTTGTTTACGGTCATCACCCGTATCTGGCAGAACAAAATGCCACGGCTAACTTACATACGATAAAAATAATCTAATGATTAAACTTTCCAATATCACCAAAGTGTTCCAGCAGGGGAACCGAACCATTCAGGCGCTGAACAATGTCAGCCTGCATGTTCCTGCTGGTCAAATTTATGGCGTCATTGGCGCATCGGGTGCAGGTAAAAGCACGCTGATCCGTTGTGTTAACCTGCTTGAGCGTCCAACCCAGGGTAACGTAGAAGTTGGCGGCCAGGAACTTACCGCTCTTTCAGAGAAAGAACTCACCAAAGCGCGTCGTCAGATTGGCATGATCTTCCAGCACTTCAACCTGCTGGCTTCTCGCACCGTTTTCGGCAACGTCGCCTTGCCGCTGGAGCTGGACAACACACCGAAAGAAGAAGTGAAGCGTCGCGTTACCGAACTGCTCGACCTCGTGGGTCTGGGTGACAAACATGACAGCTACCCGGCAAATCTGTCTGGTGGTCAAAAGCAGCGTGTGGCGATTGCCCGCGCACTGGCTAGCAATCCTAAGGTATTGCTGTGTGATGAAGCGACCAGCGCACTGGATCCGGCTACCACGCGTTCTATTCTGGAACTGCTGAAAGACATTAACCGTCGCCTCGGCCTGACGATCCTCCTTATTACGCACGAGATGGATGTGGTGAAACGCATCTGCGACTGCGTGGCGGTCATTAGCAACGGTGAACTGATTGAGCAGGATACCGTCAGCGAAGTGTTCTCCCATCCGAAGACCCCGCTGGCGCAGCAGTTCATTCAGTCCACTCTGCATCTGGATATTCCGGAAGATTATCTGGAGCGTTTGAAAACCGAACCTGCGGCAGACAGTGTCCCAATGCTGCGCATGGAGTTCACCGGTCAGTCCGTTGATGCCCCTCTGCTTTCCGAAACCGCGCGTCGCTTTAACGTGAACAACAACATTATCAGCGCCCAGATGGATTACGCCGGTGGCGTGAAGTTCGGCATCATGCTGACGGAAATGCACGGCACACAAGAAGAAACCCAGGCGGCAATCGCCTGGCTGCAAGAACACCACGTAAAAGTAGAGGTACTGGGTTATGTCTGAGCCGATGATGTGGCTGCTGGTTCGCGGCGTTTGGGAAACGCTGGCAATGACCTTCGTATCGGGTTTCTTTGGTTTTGTGATTGGCCTGCCGGTCGGCGTACTGCTGTATGTCACGCGTCCGGGTCAAATCATTGAGAACGCGAAGCTCTACCGTACGCTCTCTGCACTGGTTAACATCTTCCGTTCCATCCCGTTCATTATTCTGCTGGTGTGGATGATTCCATTTACCCGCGTGATCGTTGGTACGTCAATCGGTCTGCAGGCGGCCATTGTTCCGTTGACGGTCGGCGCTGCGCCGTTTATCGCCCGTATGGTGGAAAACGCCCTGCTGGAGATCCCGACGGGTTTGATCGAGGCCTCTCGTGCGATGGGCGCAACACCTATGCAGATCGTCCGCAAGGTACTGCTGCCTGAAGCACTGCCAGGCCTGGTGAACGCGGCCACGATTACGCTTATTACTCTGGTGGGGTATTCCGCGATGGGCGGTGCCGTAGGTGCCGGCGGTTTAGGCCAGATTGGCTACCAGTACGGCTATATTGGTTATAACGCTACCGTAATGAATACCGTTCTGGTATTGCTGGTTGTGCTGGTTTACTTAATCCAGTTCTCTGGCGATCGCATCGTCCGGGCTGTTACTCACAAATAACGTTACACACAACACAAACTCGACGAGTTAAGGATAAAACATGGCGTTTAAATTAAAGACCTTTGCAGCAGTAGGCGCGCTTATTGGCTCTCTGGCACTGGTGGGTTGCGGTCAGGACGAAAAAGATCCAAACCACATCAAAGTGGGCGTTATCGTTGGTGCAGAACAGCAGGTTGCTGAAGTTGCCCAGAAAGTGGCGAAAGAGAAATACGGCCTGGACGTTGAGCTGGTGACCTTCAACGATTACGTTCTGCCAAACGAAGCGCTGAGCAAAGGCGATATCGACGCTAACGCCTTCCAGCATAAGCCTTACCTGGATCAGCAGATCAAAGATCGTGGCTATAAGCTGGTAGGTGTCGGTAACACCTTCGTTTATCCGATTGCCGGTTACTCCAAGAAAATTAAATCACTGGACGAACTGCAGCCGGGCTCTCAGGTTGCGGTGCCTAACGACCCAACCAACCTCGGTCGTTCCCTGCTGCTGCTGCAGAAAGTGGGCCTGATCAAACTGAAAGACGGTGTTGGCCTGCTGCCAACCGTTCTGGATGTCACCGAGAACCCGAAAAATCTGAAAATTGTTGAGCTGGAAGCCCCACAGCTGCCACGTTCTCTGGACGATGCGCAGATTGCTCTGGCCGTTATCAACACCACTTACGCCAGCCAGATTGGCCTGACGCCAGCGAAAGACGGTATCTTCGTTGAAGATAAAGACTCCCCGTACGTTAACCTGATCGTGACTCGCGAAGACAACAAAGACGCGGAAAACGTGAAGAAGTTCGTACAGGCTTATCAGTCTGACGAAGTTTACCAGGAAGCCAACAAAGTGTTTAACGGCGGCGCGGTTAAAGGCTGGTAATCTCACCTCAGTGTAATATCATCAGGACGGGCTTATGCCCGTCTTGTCATTTGTGCAGTCAACTGATTCAATATCTGACGTTTTGATTATCCATTGAGGAATTATTATGCGTGCTTTACCGATCTGTCTTTTAGCACTCATGCTGAGCGGCTGTTCTATGCTAAGCAGATCTCCTGTTGAACCTGTTCAAAGCACGGCAACCCCGCCAAAAACAGAGCCTGCGAAACCGAAAGTGGTTCGCCCTGCGCCGGTTCGCATTATCACGAAACCTGACGAACTCGTCGGTAAACCGTTCCGTGAACTGGGTGAAGTAAGCGGTGAATCCTGTCAGGCAACCAATCAGGACTCTCCGCCGAATATCCCGACAGCGCGTAAACGCATGCAGATTAACGCTGCCAAAATGAAAGCCAACGCGGTTCTGCTGCACAGCTGTGAAGTCACCAGCGGCACGCCGGGCTGCTATCGTCAGGCGGTTTGCATCGGTTCTGCGCTGAACATTACGGCGAAATGAGTGCATTTCAGTTTGAGCAGATAGGCGTTATCCACTCTCCCTATAAAGAGAAGTTCGCCGTGCCTCGCCAGCCGGGTCTGGTGACCAGCGGCGGGGGCGAGCTTCATCTTCTGGCGCCTTACAACCAGGCCGATGCGGTACGCGGGCTTGAGGCATTTAGCCATTTATGGGTGGTATTTGTCTTTCATCAGACGATGGAAGGCGGCTGGCGACCAACCGTGCGCCCTCCTCGTCTGGGTGGAAATGCGCGAATGGGCGTATTTGCGACTCGCTCGACCTTCCGTCCAAACCCGATCGGGATGTCGTTGGTTGAACTGAAAGGCATACGTTGTCAGAAAGATCGGGTGATACTGGAATTAGGCAGTCTGGACCTGGTGGACGGCACGCCGGTTATCGACATCAAACCCTATTTGCCCTTCGCGGAAGCGCTCCCGGACGCGCGCGCAAGTTATGCTCAGGATGCACCGCAGGCGGATATGCCTGTCTCTTTTACCCCTGAGATCGCCTCGCAGCTTAGCCAGATGGAGAAGCGCTATCCTCGTTTGCGGAATTTTATCACCGAAGTGCTGGCACAGGACCCCCGTCCAGCCTACCGTAAAGAAGAGGAAGCAGGAAAAATATACGCCGTCTGGCTGCTGGATTTTAACGTGCGCTGGCGCGTCGCCGGGGCAGGTTTTGAAGTGTTTGCCCTTGAACCCAGGTAATTTTGTTCTCCTCTCTTTTGGCATCTTTGCCACACTGGTAAACTAAACCACTTTTTTTGTGTCAGGCTGGTGTTTCAGCCTGTTCCAATCGTCGAAATGGAACCGTAACAACATGCGTACTAGCCAATATCTGCTCTCCACTCTGAAGGAGACGCCTGCCGACGCCGAAGTGATCAGCCATCAGCTGATGCTGCGCGCCGGGATGATCCGCAAGCTGGCCTCCGGGTTATATACCTGGCTGCCGACCGGCGTGCGCGTCCTGAAAAAAGTCGAAAACATCGTGCGTGAAGAGATGAACAACGCCGGTGCTATCGAGGTGTCCATGCCGGTGGTTCAGCCCGCTGACCTGTGGCAGGAGAGCGGCCGTTGGGAACAATATGGCCCAGAGCTGCTGCGCTTCGTCGATCGCGGCGAGCGTCCATTCGTTCTCGGCCCAACGCATGAAGAGGTCATTACCGACCTGATCCGTAACGAGCTGAGCTCTTACAAACAGCTGCCGCTGAACTTCTTCCAGATTCAGACCAAGTTCCGTGATGAAGTTCGTCCTCGTTTCGGGGTGATGCGCTCCCGCGAATTCCTGATGAAAGATGCTTACTCTTTCCATACCTCTCAGGAATCGCTGCAAGAGACCTACGACAAAATGTACGAGGCATACAGCAAAATCTTCTCCCGCATGGGTCTGGATTTCCGCGCTGTGCAGGCTGATACCGGCTCTATCGGTGGTAGCGCATCCCATGAATTCCAGGTACTGGCGCAGAGCGGTGAAGACGATGTGATCTTCTCGGACTCTTCAGATTACGCCGCGAACATCGAATTTGCAGAAGCGCTGGCACCAAAAGAACCACGTGGCGCTGCAACGCAGGAGATGACGCTGGTTGATACGCCAAACGCGAAAACCATTGCTGAGCTGGTTGAGCAGTTCGGTCTGCCGATTGAAAAAACCGTCAAAACGCTGCTGGTGAAATCTACCGAAGGCAGCGCTTACCCGCTGGTTGCCCTGCTGGTGCGTGGCGATCACGAGCTGAACGAAGTGAAAGCAGAGAAGCTGCCGCAGGTCGCGAGCCCGCTGACGTTTGCAACAGAAGCGGAAATCCGTGCCGTGGTCAATGCAGGTCCTGGCTCTCTCGGCCCGGTTAATATGCCGGTTCCGGTTGTTATTGACCGCACTGTTGCTGCGATGAGCGACTTCTCCGCCGGCGCTAACATCGACGGTAAACATTACTTCGGTATTAACTGGGATCGCGACGTGGCGACGCCTGAAGTGGCAGACATCCGTAACGTGGTCGCAGGCGATCCAAGTCCGGACGGTCAGGGCACCCTGATGATTAAGCGCGGTATCGAAGTCGGTCACATCTTCCAGCTGGGTGACAAATACTCTCGCGCACTGAACGCCGCCGTTCAGGGTGAAGATGGCCGTAACCAGATCCTGACCATGGGCTGCTACGGTATCGGGGTCACTCGTGTGGTCGCGGCGGCCATTGAACAGAACTACGACGAACGCGGCATCGTCTGGCCGGACAATATCGCTCCGTTCCAGGTTGCGATTCTGCCAATGAACATGCATAAATCCTACCGTGTGCAGGAGCTGGCTGAGAAGCTGTACGCCGAGCTGCGTGCTCAAGGTATCGAAGTGCTGATGGATGACCGTAAAGAGCGTCCGGGCGTGATGTTCGCCGATATGGAACTGATTGGTATTCCACACACGGTGGTCATCGGTGACCGTAACCTCGACAGCGATGAGATCGAATACAAATACCGTCGTAGCGGCGAGAAACAGATGATCAAGACAGGCGATATTCTTGATTACCTGGTGAAAGCCATCAAAGGCTAAACAAAAAACCCCGCTCAGGCGGGGTTTTTTAATGGATAATCGTCAGCTTATTGACTGTTACAGTCTTTGCCTGTGATAAATTTCGCCTCTTTATCCACCACCAGCGTTTTCACGCTCTCTCCGCTATCCGGGTTTGGCTCCAGCGTAAAGTGACCATCTACGGTCAGCAATACCGGCTTGCTGTCATTGCCACGCGCCACGGCGTAATCACGTTCAAGCTGCGCATTGTTCGCCACGCTGACTTTCTTACCCGTTGCACAGTCGGTAAAGATCGCCGCATCCGCCATATAGAAATACATACCCCGCATTGGCATCGGCGTAGCAGGCAGAGCCGCTTTCACCGGCGCAAGCGTATAGTTGAACTGGGATTCAATCGGGTTGCCCTCGCGGTCGAGCATCTCCATCCCCTCACCTTTGGCGCGGAAATACGTTTTCTCACCCGTGGTATCTCTCAGGACCAGCTTTTCCGCCGTACGCGCCCAGGTTCCGTAGGTCGCAAACGAAGAGGGTTCTTTAGCGCCCTGATAACGCTGGTTCATAACCCAGGTGCCGTCTTTTTGCAGGAACAGGGACGTTTCGATGCCTTCACAGTCTGCACAAGGCAATACGCCGCGCCAGCTCTGCTGCATAGGCTTTAACGCTTCATTCTGCGAGGACTGCAAAACCTGCGTTTCAGAACGGTTGTTACACCCGAAAAGCGCAAACAGCGTACTCACTGCCAGCGCTGAAAATAATGCTTTTTTCACAATGAATTCCTTATGAAAAGTGTGTTCCCTTTCGTCACTCCATCGGGCGACGAACTTTACCGCGTAGTGCTTTCACTGTGGATTTTTGGGCTTTCGAGGACAACCGACGCTCTTTCGATGCGCGGGTTGGCCGCGTTGCCCGGCGGCTTTTTTGTACTGCTGTTAATTCTTTAATAACGGCCACCAGCCTGGCTATCGCCGCTTCCCGGTTTAACTCCTGGCTGCGGTACTCCTGGGCTTTAATCACAATCACACCTTCGCTGGTGATCAGATGATGGCTGGCAGCAAGCAGACTCTCTTTATAATACTCTGGCAGGCTTGATGCCCGAATGTCAAAACGCAAATGGATCGCCGTTGACGCCTTATTGACGTGCTGTCCACCCGCCCCCTGAGCACGGATGGCGGTGATCTCCAGCTCATTATCAAGGATGCTGACGTTTCGGGACAAAACAATCATGACGCAGGCTGCCAGGCCGTCAAATGAATTTCCAGATTATTCTGAGAATCAGAGAGCCAGATGGCGCCGTCCTGAATGGTTGCCTGCAGGGCCATCGTCCGGCCGGCAAACCCACTGAGCTGCGCCAGCTGTTCATCATCCAGATACCAGACGGTGAGATTTTTATACTGCGCACATTTATTCTTGTTTTGTTGCCACCAGATCTCCGCCGCGCGCTGGTTATAGGCGAATAACGCCACTTCAGCGGACTGGGTACAGGCCTTTTTAATCCGACGCTCGTCCGGCAGACCGAGCTCGATCCACAGGTCGATGCCCAGATGATCGTTTCGCAGCCAGGCTTCTGGCTCGTCCTCTGCGCTTAAGCCGCGGGTAAACTGCAGCCGCTCGTTGGCGTATTTAATCCACGCCAGCAGGCGCAGCATCATACGCTCCTGGGTTTCGGAGGGGTGGCGCGCCAGCGTCAGCGACGCATCCAGAAACTGGTTGCGATCAAGATCGGCCACATTGACCACTGCTTTATAAATTGTCGCTTTAAGCGCCATGAGAGAACTCCATTCGAATCAGGGGCACATTGTAGCGAAAACAGAGGCAAAAGGCTGTCACGCGGTGATAAATCACACCTGTCAAGGCGCTGATATTGCTTAAATGAGTATGGTATAGTCACCTTGCTAAACCGAGTTTATCTTCGTAGGCTTAATGATATCTCACAGTAAGTCAGTGCGCTGGCGGGAGGGGATGTGAATAATTATTGTGAGTTAATTCGCAAACGGTATGCGGAAATCGCCAGCGGAGCTCTGGGGTATGTCCCGGACGCGTTGGGCTGTGTATTGAAAGTGCTTAATGAAGTGGCCTCTGATGAGAGCCTTTCAGAGTCGGTCAGGGAAAAAGCAGCGTACGCTGCGGCGAATTTACTGGTGAGCGATTATGTCGATGAATGATACTTATCAACCCATCAATTGTGATGACTATGACAACCTCGAACTCGCCTGCCAGCATCATTTAATACTGACGCTGGAGCTAAAAGATGGCGAAGTATTGAAGGCAAAAGCCAGCGATCTGGTTTCACGTAAAAACGTGGAATATCTGGTTGTTGAAGACGGCAGTGCAACGCGTGAGCTACGTCTGGATAAAATAGCCAGCTTCAGCCACCCGCAAATCGGCACAGTCGTGGTGAGCGAATCCTGATGACACTTACGGGCAGCCTGGCTGCCCGTTACATTTTCTGCCAATCAAAACTGACCCCTTCTTCTGACCATCCCTCTTCCGTGATGAAAACCCCGGCAGCAGCCATCAACGTTTCACCGTAAAACAGCAGTGGCGTGGTATCACGTCGCCACGGCGGCACGCTGCACTCCTGCCATATCTTCTTAAGCTTCCGTCCCCCGTTGCGCCCGACAATATGCAGCAAACCACCAGCCTTGAAGCGTACGGTTACCGGCTCACCAGGCTTCGGCAGACGCACATGACCGGATGGGCTCAAAGAGACGCTCCCTGCATCACAAGGCAATATCAGCGGTACCTCTGGCGACGCCCAGTCGAGTACCACCTCAGTCAGTGAAGGCGTGGATTTGACCCGCCAGAGTTTGCCTTTATAGCGCCTGACCTCAAAACCATTCAGATACACGCAGGGGGAAGCATCTTCCCGCGCCTGCGCGACTTCGTCCCAGATCCGGCTCAGCATCGCCCGCGACGGCATCGCTGCACGATGAGTAGCCAGCCAGCGGCGTAACAGTGCGGCGCGGCGCACCGGGCTCATCGCCTCCAGGGGCGCTATCGCCAGTGCTCCGTCTTCAGAAATCAGGTCAGCCAGATCCGCACTCAACAGTTCATCCAGCAACAATTCCTGTTCAGCACACAGTATGGCGCTTCTCGCTGTCGCGTCGGCGAAATGCGGCCAGCGCTCGCTCAACAGCGGCAGGATGCGCAGGCGCAGGAAATTACGATCGTAACTGTCGTCCTGGTTACTCTCGTCTTCTATCCAGCTCAGCTGATATTCCCGCGCCCAGGCTTCCAGCGACGCCCGCGTCTCGCCCAGCAGCGGGCGCAGCAATTGCGTCCCGGCAAACTCAGATCGTGCAGGCATGGCGGACAGCCCCGCCGGTCCGCTTCCCCGCTTAAGCGCCAGCAAAAAAGTTTCGCACTGATCGTCCAGATGCTGAGCCGTGACCAGCGCTTCGCCAGGAAGTAATGCCGCGGAAAAAGCGGCATAGCGGGCTTTCCGCGCCTGTGCCTCGATGCCCTTCCCCTCATCAATGAGCGTGACGCGCTCAGCGATGAACGGGATCGCCCAGGCCGCACACAAGGCTTCACAGTGCGCCACCCACTCCTCAGCGTGAGGACTTAATCCATGATGGATGTGCATAGCCCGAAGCTGGACGTCAGGCTCCCGGTCGCGCCAGCGTTTCAGGCGATGGAGCAGAACGGTGGAATCCAGGCCACCGCTAAACCCCACCAGCAGCTGGCGGTACGGTGAAACAGCTTGTGCGATAGCGGGTAAGGTCATAGGAAATTACACATAAAAAATGCCCGAACTGAGCGGGCATTATCACACAGGACAAACATTACTGCTGGTAAAGCTCCAGCGGCAAATCATCCGGGTCGTTAAAAAAGGTAAAACGCTTGTCGGTGAAGGGATCGACACGGATCGGTTCACACGTCACGCCGCGCGCTTCCAGATGTTTTACTGCGTTATCCAGATCATCAACGCTGAAGGCAAGATGGCGCAGTCCACAGGCTTCCGGGCGCGACGGGCGCGCAGGCGGGAAGGGAAAAGAGAACAGCTCAATCACATATTGCCCGTTTAAAGCGAGATCCCCCTTCCAGGAGTCACGCTCCTCGCGGTAGGCCTCGCTCAACAGCGTAAAGCCAAGAATGTCACAATAGAAGGCCTTACTTTTCGCGTAATCGGTAGCAATGATCGCAATATGGTGAACCGCTTTTAAACCCAGCATAGCTTCTCCTTTTTATGATGCCTGAACGTTACAACCGAGAACCCGCACCTGGCAAGCGGTCAGCGTTATTTTAGGACTCGCACCCAGTAAACGCCGTGCTCATCGCGCTTCGCACCGTGAATATCCGTCTCGAAACCCGGATAGTGACGCCCCACCGAACAGAGCATCAGCAGAAAATCGAGTACTGCCCGGCTCTCCTCGGTGATCATTTCCCCCGGCATCAGCAGCGGTACACCCGGTGGGTAAGGCAGAATCATATTGGCCGACACGCGCCCGACCAGATTTTCCAGCTCAACGGTTTCTACCTCACCTTTTACCTGCCGCTGCCAGGCCTTGTGAGGCGTCAGCTTCATGTCAGGCAGGACGTCAAACGCCTGAAGCATGAGGCGCGGCAGATCGTGCTGGCGGATCAATCTGTGGATCCCCTGGGCCAGATCCTGAATGCGCATATTGCGGTAGAAGTCAGGATCTTCCGCGTAGAGATCCGGCAGCATGTTCTTCACCCGCAGGTTGAGATCGTAGGCACGCTTAAACTCCATCAGCCCGCGCAGCAGACCCATTGCCCGGGTTTTATCGATCCCGATACTGAACAGGAACAACAAATTATAGGGGCCGGTCTTCTCCACTACCACGCCGCGCTCATCAAGGAACTTCGCCACCAGCGCGGCGGGAATACCTTCATCACCCATTACACCCTGCTCGTCCATGCCTGGCGTCAGGATCGTCACCTTAACCGGATCGAGGAACATGTGGTCCGCATCGGCATCGCGGAAGCCGTGCCAGCTCTCCCCAGGCGCAACGGGCCAGCACTCGGCCTCGTCGATCTCTTCCGGCTGCCAGATATCAAAGAACCAGCCGTCTGCCTCATCTTTCAGCCGCTGGACCTCTTTACGGAAATGCAGCGCCCGCTCCACCGAGCGGTTTATCAGGCGTTTACCCGGGTTGCCGCGCAGCATCGCCGCCGCGGTTTCGATAGATGCCACCAGCGGATAGCTCGGTGAAGTGGTGGTATGCATCATAAAGGCTTCGTTGAAGGTCTCCTCGTCGTACTCGCCTTTGATGTGAATAAGAGACGCCTGGGAAAAGGCGGCCAGCATTTTGTGGGTCGACTGCGTTTCGAAGAACACTTTGCCCGGCACGCGCTCGCCGCTCATCCCGCTCTTACCCGAATAAATCGGGTGAAAATTGGTATAAGGCACCCACGCAGAATCGAAGTGGATCGACGGCACGTCCAGCGTCTGCTTGATCCAGTTGGTGTTGTATAACAGGCCGTCATAGGTGGAATTGGTGATCACCGCATGAACAGGCCAGCTTGCGCCAGGGATCGCCGCAACTTTCTTTTCAATGGTTTGATGCGTGAACTCCCGGCGTGGGATGCCGCCGAGAATCCCCAGCGCGTTACGCGTAGGGGATAACCAGAGCGGCACCACGTCGCTCATCATCAGCAGGTGCGCCAGCGATTTATGGCAGTTACGGTCAATCAGCAGCGTGCTGCCCACAGGCGCAGCGTACATCCCGACGATTTTGTTCGAGGTCGAGGTGCCGTTGGTCACCATATAGCTCTGCTCAGCGCCAAAGGTGCGGGCAATATACTCCTCAGCCTCCAGATGCGGGCCGGTGTGATCCAGCAGAGAGCCCAGTTCCGTGACCGAAATTGACACGTCCGCTTTCAGCGTGTTGCCCCCGAAAAAATCATAGAACAGACATCCTACCGGGCTTTTTTGATAGGCTGTTCCGGCCATATGCCCTGGCGTGCAGAAGGTGTATTTCCCCTCTTTCACATAGGTAAAAAGCGCGCGGGTAAAGGGCGGCGTAATGTTATCGAGGTATTCACCCGTGTACTGCTGAATGCGGGTCGCGATATCTTCCGCCACGCCGAGAGAATATTCAAAGAACCACAGCGCCATCCGCATATCATGCGCGCTGACGTCCATGGTCGAGTGGGTATTGATAAACGCATACAGCGGGAGATATTCGTTCAGCTTGTTGATCTCGCTGCACAGCTCCAGATCGTATTCGTCCCAGTCGAAGATCACGCCACAGATTCGCGGGTTATGCTCAATAAACTTCAGCAGGTCGGCGCTGTTGTGCGGCCAGATGAGCTGATACCCGCGCGACTGAAGGGCTTGCTCCAGCTCCTTGATGGGCTCGTCTTTATAAAAGACGCCGTGCGGCCCCATAATGGCAATGATGTTCACGGTCTACCTCCTTGAAAAACATTAGCTAAGCATAGTTAAGGTAAACGGCGGGTATAAAAAAAGCCGCAACATTGTGCGGCTTTTCAGATAATTGTGAAGCTTACGCGTAGCCGTAAGTCATCAGACGCTGATAACGACGGTTGAGCAGGTCTTCTTTGCTCAGGACGTCCAGATCGGCCAGGTCAGCCAGCAGCTGGGCTTTCAGGGAAGCAGCCATCACTTCCGGCTTACGATGCGCGCCACCCAGCGGTTCCGGGATCACGGTATCGATCAGCTTCAGCTCTTTCAGACGTGGGGCAATGATGCCCATCGCTTCTGCGGCCAGCGGCGCTTTATCAGCGCTTTTCCACAGAATGGACGCACAGCCTTCCGGAGAGATAACGGAATAGGTGCTGTACTGCAGCATATTCACTTTATCGCCCACGCCAATGGCCAGCGCACCACCTGAACCACCTTCACCGATGACGGTACAGATGACCGGCACCTTCAGGCGGGACATCTCGCGCAGGTTACGGGCGATGGCTTCAGACTGACCGCGCTCTTCCGCGCCCACGCCAGGGTATGCACCCGGGGTGTCAATGAAGGTGATGATTGGCATGTTGAAACGCTCAGCCATCTCCATCAGACGCAGGGCCTTGCGGTAGCCTTCTGGTGCAGGCATACCGAAGTTACGACGGATTTTCTCTTTGGTTTCACGCCCTTTCTGATGACCAATGATCATCACCGGGCGTCCGTCCAGACGCGCGATACCGCCGACGATAGCTTTGTCATCAGCGTATGCGCGATCGCCTGCCAGTTCGTCAAATTCGTCAAACGCCAGGCGGACATAATCCAGGGTGTACGGACGCTGTGGATGACGCGCCAGCTGGGCGATCTGCCATGCGCCGAGATCGGCAAAGATTTTGCGCGTCAGCTCTACGCTTTTTTCACGCAGACGATGCACTTCTTCGTCGATGTTAATATCCAGTTTTTCATCCTGACGGCTTACCGCTGTCAGAGAATCGATTTTCGCTTCCAGCTCAGCAATCGGCTGTTCGAAATCAAGGAAATTCAGACTCATAGTATTCCTGTATTAGTCAAACTCCAGTTCCACCTGCTCCGAACCAATGAGGCCACGGAGATCGTTCAGTAAACGATCGCTCGGAGAGACACGCCACGTTGCACCAAAGCGCAACCGCGCACGTGCATCCGCCCTCTGATAGTAGAGATGTACTGGAATTGTCCCCGAGCGGTGGGGTTCCAGAGACTGACGGAGTCGGTTTAAAAGCTGGTCATCAATTTGCCTGTCCGTCAGCGAGATAGCAAGCCCGCGAGCATATTTTTCCCGGGCTTCGTCAATGTCCATCACTTCGCGGGCGGTCATTTTAAGCCCCCCGCTGAAGCCATCAAAGCTGACCTGTCCGCTGACGATAAGTATGCGGTCTTTTTCCAGCAATTGCTGGTATTTATCCAGCGCGTCGGTGAACAACATCACCTCCAGACGCCCGGAACGGTCATCCAACGTACAGATGCCGATACGATTGCCGCGCTTGGTGACCATAACCCTTGCAGCAATCACGAGCCCCGCAGCCGTGGTAATTTTACCACGTTCTGTCGGATGCATGTCTTTTAGCCTGTGGCCGCCGACATAGCGCTCAATTTCTTTGATGTACTGGTTGATCGGGTGACCCGTCAGGTACAAGCCTAACGTTTCACGCTCGCCATCCAGCACGACCTGTTCTGGCCATGGCTGGCAGTTAGAATACGACTGCTCAATCTGCTCCGGCTCCTCCGCCAGCACACCGAACATATCTGCCTGCCCAATGGCTTCCGCTTTCGCGTGCTGGTCCGCCGCTTTCAGGGCATCGCCGAGGGAGTTCATCAACGCAGCGCGGTGCGGCCCCAGCCTGTCGAACGCGCCGGACATGATCAGCTTTTCCAGTACGCGGCGGTTCAGTTTTTTGGTATCGGTACGGGCGCACAGATCGAACAGCTCGCGGAAATAGCCGCCGTTGTTACGCGCTTCGATGATCGCCTCGATCGGCCCTTCACCCACGCCCTTGATCGCACCGATCCCGTAAACGATCTCCCCGTCGTCGTTGACGTGGAAATGGTAAAGCCCTGAGTTAATATCCGGCGGCAGGATCTTGAGCCCCATGCGCCAGCACTCATCCACCAGACCAACGACCTTCTCGGTGTTATCCATATCGGCAGTCATTACCGCCGCCATAAATTCAGCAGGATAGTGCGCTTTCAGCCACAGCGTCTGGTATGAGACTAGCGCATAGGCGGCAGAGTGGGATTTGTTAAATCCATACCCGGCGAATTTCTCCACCAGGTCGAAGATTTTCATCGCCAGCTCGCCGTCAACGCCGTTTTTCTTCGCGCCGTCTTCAAAGATGGAGCGCTGCTTGGCCATCTCTTCCGGTTTTTTCTTCCCCATAGCACGACGCAGCATGTCCGCGCCGCCGAGGGTATAACCAGAAAGCACCTGAGCAATCTGCATGACCTGTTCCTGGTACAGGATGATGCCGTAGGTCGGCTCCAGTACCGGTTTCAGGCTTTCATGCTGCCACTGCACGTCCGGGTAGGAAATCTCTTCGCGACCGTGTTTACGGTCGATAAAGTTATCTACCATCCCCGACTGCAGCGGCCCCGGGCGGAACAGCGCCACCAGTGCGATCATATCTTCGAAGCAGTCAGGCTGCAGGCGCTTGATCAGGTCTTTCATGCCGCGGGATTCAAGCTGGAAGACCGCGGTGGTCTCCGAGCGCTGCAGCATGTCGAAACTTTTCTTGTCATCCAGCGGGATGGCAGCAATGTCTATCGGTTCAAGGCCCTGCTTTTCCCGGCGCGGGTTGATCATCTTCAGTGCCCAGTCGATGATCGTCAGCGTACGCAGGCCGAGGAAGTCAAACTTCACCAGCCCGGCGTATTCCACGTCGTTCTTATCAAACTGAGTGACTGGATGCTCACCCGCTTCATCGCAGTAGAGCGGCGCGAAGTCGGTAATTTTGGTCGGAGCAATAACCACGCCACCTGCATGCTTACCGGCGTTACGCGTGACGCCTTCCAGCTTGCGCGCCATGTCGATCAGGGCTTTGACTTCTTCGTCAGCTTCGTAGATTTCCGGCAGCTGAGGTTCGGCTTCAAACGCTTTTGCCAGCGTCATGCCCGGATCGGGCGGCACCAGCTTAGAAATACGATCGACGAAACCGTACGGGTGGCCGAGTACACGCCCCACGTCGCGGATAACCGCTTTCGCCGCCATGGTACCGAAGGTAATGATCTGCGATACCGCATCACGGCCATACATGTCCGCTACGTGCTCGATCACCTGATCGCGTTTCTCCATGCAGAAGTCGACGTCGAAGTCGGGCATGGAAACACGTTCCGGGTTGAGGAAACGTTCGAACAGCAGGTCGAATTCCAGCGGATCGAGGTCGGTAATTTTTAATGCATACGCCACCAGCGAGCCCGCACCGGAGCCACGGCCCGGACCTACCGGTACGCCGTTATCCTTCGACCACTGAATGAACTCCATAACGATCAGGAAGTAGCCGGGGAAGCCCATCTGGTTGATAACCTGAAGCTCTATATCCAGACGCTCGTCATACTCCGGACGACGTTTTTTACGCTCTTCTTCATCCGGGAAGAGGAATTCGAGACGCTCTTCCAGACCCTCCTTCGATTTCATGACCAGGAAATCTTCCGTCGTCATGTCACCCGTCGGGAACTGCGGCAGGAAGTATTCGCCGAGGCGCACGGTGACGTTACAGCGCTTGGCAATCTCTACGCTGTTTTCCAGCGCTTCAGGGATATCGGAAAAGAGCTCGCACATCTCCTCTTCGCTGCGCATATACTGCTGCGATGAGTAATTACGCGGGCGCTTTGGATCGTCAAGGGTGAAGCCAT
Organism: Enterobacter sp. MGH 37; assembly: GCF_000534515.1. Taxonomy (NCBI): domain Bacteria; kingdom Pseudomonadati; phylum Pseudomonadota; class Gammaproteobacteria; order Enterobacterales; family Enterobacteriaceae; genus Enterobacter; species Enterobacter sp. MGH 37. Next base: position 2,134,261 of record NZ_KI973206.1, on the reverse strand, counting down.
CATGGATCGCCACACGAATTTCGTGGGCGTCAAAATCGCCGGATTCCAGGAAACGCACATCATTCGTCGCCACCACGGGCAAACCGCGCTCTTCAGCCAGCGCAACAGCGGCGTGCAGATAGCTCTCTTCGTCCTGGCGGCCGGTGCGGATCAATTCCAGATAGTAACGATCCGGGAAATATTCTTCATAAAACGAGACGCACTGATCCACCAGCGCGCTGTTGCCACGCAGCAGGCATTTGCCGACGTCGCCCATGCGGCCACCGGAGATCAGCAGCAGCCCTTCGTTCAGTTCCGCCAGCCAGTCCCGGTCGATCCACGGGCCCAGCGCACCATAGCCGCGCTGATAAGCTTTCGAAATAAGCAGAGTGAGGTTCTGGTAGCCGGTGTTGTTCATGGCCAGCACGGAAATTTGCGTCAGTTCATCGCCGATGAGATCGCTCTGAACATGAAAATCCGCACCGACGACAGGCTTCATCCCCGCGCCATGTGCCGTTCCGTAGAACTTCACCAGGCCACACAGGTTGGTAAAATCGGTGATCGCCAGCGCAGGCATGCCAAGCGCGGCCGCCTTTTTTACAAGCGGCCCGGTCTTCGCCAGCCCATCGATCATGGAGTAGTCGCTATGCACCCGCAGGTGTACGAAACGTGGTTCAGCCATCTTCAGATTCCGCGTTACTTAATTGCTTGCGTATTGATTCAGGACACCCGTCCCAGCGCGCGTTTCACCGGGCCAAAGCTGCGCCGGTGATGTTCAGTTGCGCCATGTTCAGCCAGCTTTTCCAGATGGAAAGCCGTAGGATACCCCTTGTGCTGGGCGAAGCCATACTGAGGGTAAGTGAGATCCAGCGCGGCCATTTCAGCGTCGCGTGTCACCTTGGCAATAATAGATGCTGCGCTGATCTCGGCGACACGGCTATCGCCTTTGACGACCGCCATAGAAGGCATCGGCAGTGCCGGACAGCGGTTGCCGTCAATCAGGACATATTCCGGAGCAATTTTCAGGCCCGCTACCGCGCGCTGCATGGCCAGCATTGTAGCATGCAAAATATTCAACTCGTCGATTTCATGCGGCTCAGCGCGCCCCAGGCTCCAGGCCAGAGCCTTCTCCTGAATCTCACTGAACAGGGCCAGTCGACGTTTTTCGGATAATTTTTTTGAGTCGTTTAGCCCGACGATCGGGCGGGCGGGATCGAGGATCACCGCGGCGGTCACAACAGCCCCCACTAACGGGCCACGACCGACTTCGTCCACCCCTGCCACAAGATGCGTGTGAGGGTATACAAATTCCATCATTTTGCTAACTCCAGCACTGCATCGGCCGCTTGCTCATCTGCATTGCAGCGGATCAGTTGATGCAGTTCACGGAAGGTATCATGCATCTGGTGGCTGGTCTTGCCGTTGGCGAGCAGCGGCAGCAGGGCCTCCGCCAGCGCCTGAGGCTGGCACTCATCCTGTAAGAGCTCTTTTACCAGCTCGCGCCCGGCAAGCAGGTTTGGCAGGGAAACATAATCCGTTTTCACCAGACGTTTTGCCAGCCAGAAGGTAAACGGCTTCATACGATAACCGACCACCATCGGGCATTTCGCCAGCATACATTCCAGCGCAGCCGTGCCAGAGGCCAGCAGTGCGGCATCGCTCGCAAACATCGCTTCCCGTCCTTTCCCGTCCAGCAGGCGGACGTGAAGATCCGGGGCGACTTCCGCTTTAATGCGTTCGAACTGCTCGCGGCGTTTGGCATTCACCAGCGGCACGACCACTTCAAGATCGGGATACGTCTTGCGAAGAATCTGCGCGGTTTTCAGGAAATCAGCGCTCAGCATCTCCACTTCTGCGCCACGGCTTCCTGGCAGCAATGCCAGACAGTGCACATCATGAGGGATACCGAGCACGTCGCGCGCCGCGTTTTTATCCGGATCCAGCGGCATCGCATCCGCCATGGTATGACCGATAAAACGGCAGGGAACATTAAATTTGTCGTAAAACGCTTTTTCGAAAGGCAGAAAAGCCAGCACCAGGTTGGTGGACCGTCCAATTTTGAAAACGCGTTTCTGTCGCCACGCCCAAACGGACGGACTGACGTAATGAATGGTTTTGATGCCCTGCTTTTTCAGATTACCTTCGAGGGTAATGTTGAAGTCGGGTGCATCGATACCGACAAACACATCGGGTTTGAGCTCGGTAAAGCGGCGGGTAAGATCGGCACGAATATGCAGCAAGCGTCGCAAACGCCCCAGCACCTCAACAATGCCCATCACGGCCAGCTCTTCCATTTCATACCAGGCTTCACAGCCTTCGGCCTGCATCAGCGGGCCAGCCACGCCAACAAAGCGGGCGTTAGGTACGCGAGCTTTGAGCGCGCGGATGAGACCGGCACCAAGAATATCGCCGGAGGTTTCTCCGGCGACCAGGGCTATCGTAAGCGGACGACTGTCGACCATTAACGAATCAGACCCCTTGTTGAACGGTCAAAGAACTCCATGAACGCGTTCACTTCCGGGAACTTATCCGCCAGTTCGGCAATGTCCGGCTTCGCCTCTTCCAGCGTTTTACCGCTACGGTACAGCAGTTTGTACGCGTTACGGATGGCCGTAATCGCTTCGCGACTAAAACCACGACGCTTGAGGCCTTCGATGTTCACGCCAAACGGCGTGGCATGGTTGCCCTGCGCAATCACATACGGTGGGACGTCCTGCGCCACACCGGAGCAGCCACCGACCATCACGTGTGCACCAATGATGCAGAACTGATGGACTGCGGTCATGCCGCCAATAATTGCGAAGTCATCAACAGATACGTGTCCTGCCAGCGTTGCGTTGTTGGCAAGAATACAGCGATCGCCCACGGTACAGTCATGCGCAATATGCGCATTCACCATAAACAGGTTATCGCTACCCACCTTCGTCAACCCACCACCCTGTACTGTTCCACGATGAATGGTGACGCTTTCGCGAATACGGTTACGATCGCCAATTTCCAGACGGGTCGACTCACCAGCATATTTCAGATCCTGGTTAACTTCGCCGATGGAAGCGAACTGATAGATCTCGTTATTGCTGCCAATGGTCGTATGACCATTCACGACAACGTGAGATTTCAGTACTGTACCCTCACCAATTTCGACATTGGGTCCAACAATACAGAACGGGCCAATGTGAACGTTGGCACCAATGATGGCGCCGGTTTCCACAATAGCAGTAGGATGAATAAAGGCGGATTTATCAATCACGTATCAGGACTCCCGGCTACGAGCACACATCATCGTCGCTTCGCAAACAACTTTGCCGTCAACCAGCGCTACGCCTTTGAAGCGAGTCAGGCCACGACGCGTTTTTTCAAAAGTGACTTCCATGATCATCTGATCACCAGGCACGACAGGACGCTTAAAGCGCGCTTCATCAATACCTGCGAAGTAATAGAGTTCACCTGGCTCCAGTTTACCGACGCTTTTAAACGCCAGAATACCGGTAGCCTGAGCCATCGCTTCCAGAATCAACACACCCGGGAAGATAGGCTTACCCGGGAAGTGTCCCTGGAAGAACGGTTCGTTCACGGAAACATTTTTCACTGCGCGCAGAAAACGACCTTCTTCAAAATCCAGCACACGGTCTACCAGCAAAAACGGGTAGCGGTGCGGCAGAAGTTCTAAAATCTCTTCAATATGCAGAGTATGAGTGTCAGTAGTCAAAATACTCTTCCTGTCAAAATGTACTGATAACAATAATAACACGGCCTGCCGGTTTATTAGAAAGCCGACAGGCCGGGAAAGATAGCGTTAAACGGGTGACGTTTAGTCTTGTTGATCGATCTTACGCTCAAGAGACTTGAGTCGCTTGCTCATATCATCAATGTTCATCACCAGTGCTGCTGTTTTACGCCATACCTTGTTGGGTTGCAGCGGAATGCCCGAGGAATAGACGCCAGGTTCAGTGATCGGACGCATTACCATGCCCATGCCTGTCACCGTCACCTTGTCGCATATTTCCATGTGGCCATTAATCACGCTCGCACCGCCAATCATGCAATAACGACCAATTTTCAGGCTGCCCGCCATGATGACGCCCCCCGCAACTGCGGTATTGTCGCCAATCACAACGTTATGCGCAATCTGGCACTGGTTATCGATGATAACACCATTGCCAATGATCGTGTCGTCGAGTGCACCACGGTCGATCGTGGTACAGGCCCCAATCTCCACGCGATCGCCAATAATAACGCGACCAAGCTGCGGGATCTTAACCCAGTTACCGCGATCGTTCGCGTAACCAAAGCCATCAGAACCAATCACGGTGCTGGACTGGACGAGGCAATTTTCGCCGATTTCAACTTCATGATAAACGGACACATTGGCCCATAAACGGGTTCCTGCGCCGATTTTCGTATTTTTCCCAACGAAGCACCCCGGGCCAATCACGACGTTATCACCCAGCACAACGCCAGACTCGATAACCGCATTCGCACCAACGGCAACGTTGTTACCAAGCTTAGCCGTCGGATCGATTGCTGCACTGGCAGCAATGTTCTGAGCCGGTTGCGGCGTGGTATCAAGAATTTGAGCCATGCGTGCATACGTCAGGTAGGGGTTTTTCACTACCAGTGCACTTCCAGTGGCAAAGGGAAGATCGTCCTGCGTCAGAACAACAGCTGACGCCTGGCATTGAGCCAGTTGTTCACGGTACTTAGGGCTTACCATGAAGGTAATCGTGCCAGCTTTAGCAGATTGCATGGACGCAACAGCGGTGATGACGATATCGCCATCACCGTGTAATTCTGCATCCAACTGCTGAGCTAAATCAGCCAGTCGAATTGAAGGCATTACTTATTTAACCTGTTTCAGAACATCAGCGGTGATGTCTTTAACATCGCTGCTGTTGAAAGCAACGGCATTCGCATCAACAACCAGATCGATGCTCTGATCGGCAGCCACTGCTTTAACAGCAGTCTGAATGCGAGTGACCAGTTTGCCACGCTCTTCGTTAGAACGACGCTGACGATCCTGCTCGAAAGCCTGCGCTTTCTGAGAGAAGGTCTGGCGCTGAGCCATAACGTCTTTTTCCAGTTTGCTGCGATCGCTTGCTTTCATGGTAGAACCATCACGCTGCAGACGCTGCATTTTGGACTGAAGATCGCCTTCCATACGCTGCAGTTCGCTCGCACGGCCTTTGAATTCGTTTTCCAGTGTTGCAGAAACACCCGTTTTCTGTGCAACCTGCTGGAACAAATTACCCATGTTGACGATTGCGATTTTGTCTGCTGCCTGAGCAGAAGTTGCCATCGCTAAACCGAGACCTGCAGCTAATAACCACTTTTTCACAATTAACTCCTTACCATCCCATTGGCACCAGAAGGTACCGTTCTTTGCGTGGCAAGGCGACCGTTTTACCGATCGCCGGTTGTCAGCGCTACACTGCCAACGCATTCCTTTGCAGCGGATTATTACCAGGTTTTACCAATGTTAAACTGGAATTGCTCCGCCTTGTCTCCATCGTATTTCTTAAACGGCTGGGCGTAAGAGAAGACCAACGGTCCCAGCGGTGACATCCATTGTAATGCGATACCAGCAGACATGCGAATATTGCTCGGATCGCTGTAGTCCGGAACGCCAGCATCACGCATCTGTGCAGTATTCTGCCAGTTGGTGTCCCACACCGTACCGGCATCCCAGAAGAAGGACGTGCGGACGGAGTTCGCGTATTTATCACTGATAAACGGCGTTGGTGTGATGAACTCGAGGCTCGCCACGGCCATGGCGTTACCGCCCACTGCATCATCAGAGCTACACACTTCGGAAGATGAAGATTTATAGCAGTTATCTTTATCGTTACCGCCGTAGTAAACCGCTTTCGGACCAATGTTGTTGGACTGGAAGCCACGCACGGTGCTGGAACCACCCGCGTAGAAGTTCTCGTAGAACGGCAACTCTTTACTGCCGATACCATCACCATAGCCCCAACGGGTACGACCCAGAACGACCCACTTGTGGTCATCATCAATTGGGAAGTAGGACGCGGTATCCAGGGTTACCTTGTAGAACTCATTGTCAGAGCCCGGAACGGTCACTTTACCGTTCAGGTTGACGCGAGAACCTTCCGTTGGGAAGTAACCACGGTCGAGGCGGTTATAGGTCCAGCCGTAGTTGAAGGTGAAGTCATCCGCAGCAAAACCATTGTTATCGCCGGTTTTACTCGCAGACTGGCCAATAGAGTCCAGATAACGCCACATCGCCACCTGAGGTTGCATGTTGGACAGGTCGTTATGCACGTAACCTAAGCCCGCACGCAGGGTGTTATATTCGTTAACCGGGAAGCCGAGCGTTCCGTCTACACCATAGCTCTTGTTGGTATAGGAGGAGAGATCCGCGTCGTCTGCTTTAAAGTCGTTATAGAAGATACGACCGCCCAGGCTTACACCGTCAACGGTGAAGTATGGGTTGGTAACAGAGAACTCAGAGTAGGTCTGGTAGTCGTTTTTGGTGCCGTTAATACCGACAGAGTAACCTGTACCCAGCCAGTTATCCTGCTGGACGCCAACCTGGAAGCTCACGCCACTTTCAGTACCGTAGCCCACACCGAAGTTGAAGCTACCGGTGTTACGCTCTTTCACCTTATACACGACATCAACCTGATCCGGGCTGCCGGGTATACGCTGCGTTTCCGTGTCCACGGTTTCGAAATAGCCCAGACGGTTCAGACGCTCTTTACCCTGGTCAACGAGGTCGCTACCCAACCATGCCCCTTCCATCTGACGCATTTCGCGACGCAGAACGGAGTCTTTGGAGGTATCGTTACCGACGAAGCGGATCTTACGTACGTAGAAACGGTTACCCGCATCAACGTTAACATGCAGCTTAACGGTTTTATCCGCGTCGTTGATTTCCGGCTGTGTTTGTACACGCGGGTAAGCATAACCATAGCGGCCGAGCAGCTTCTTAATGCCGTCTTCCATTTTGGTGACTTTAGAACCGCTGTACAGATCGCCCGGCTGAATTTTAGTCAGCGCTTCAATTTCAGCTGAATGCCCGGCCAGGTTACCACTGACTTCAACACCGGAAAGCTTGTACTGATCGCCTTCAGTGATGTTAATCGTGATGTAGATACCTTTCTTGTCCGGCGTCAGACTGACCTGAGTCGAGTCGATGTTGAAACGGGCGTAACCGCGATCCAGATAGTAGCTGCGCAGGGTTTCGAGATCCCCCGCAAGTTTCTGTTTCTGGTATTTACGATCGCCAACCACGTTCCACCACGGCACTTCATCGCGCAGCTGGAAAGTGGAGATCAGTTCGTCGGTGCTAAACGCGTGGTTACCCACGATGTTGATCTGCTGGATCTTCGCGGAAACACCTTCCTGGAAGACCAGCTTCAGGTCAACACGGTTACGTGGGAGCGGCGTAACCACCGCTTTCACGCTGGCACTGTATTTACCGACGCTGTAGTAGAAGTCTTCCAGACCTTTTTCAATGTCTGAAAGGGTTGTGCGGTCCAGAGATTCCCCCACACGAACACCGGATGCTTCAAGGTTTTGCTTGAGCATGTCATCTTTCACCGACTTGTTACCGGAGAAAGTGATACTGGCGATCGTTGGACGTTCTTTTACCTGTACCAGCAGCGTATCACCATCGCGCAGGACGCGGACATCCTCGAAGTTGCCGGTGGCAAACAGAGCACGGATGGTGTTACTGATATCTTCATCATTAACCGTATCGCCGGGGCGCACAGGCATACTGAGGAGGGCCGCACCAACGGCGACACGCTGAAGGCCTTCGAAATGAATGTCTTTCACTACGAACCCGTCAGCACCGTATACGGTGGCGCTGCTAAACAGCAGCGACGCTATGAGCAACTTTTTCATCGCCATCGTTATTATGCGTTCTTCCTAACTAACTCTCTTACAACCGAGAGAAATCATTGAAAAGTGCAAGCCCCATTAACAGCACCAGCAAAATCGAGCCGATGCGGTAACTAAAGTCTTGAACTCGCTCGGATACCGGTCCGCCTTTTAGCTTTTCAATCGCTAAAAACAGCAGATGACCCCCGTCTAACACGGGAAGCGGGAACAGGTTGATTATCCCAAGGTTCACGCTAATGAGCGCGAGGAACATGAGATAGTAAATCACCCCGAATTCCGCTGACATCCCAGCCCCCTGAGCAATCGAGATTGGCCCACTGAGGTTGTTCAGTTTCACATCACCGGTTATCAATTTCCCCAACATGTTGACCGTCAGCTTCATCAGTTGCCATGTTTTATCCGTGGCTTCAAGGATGGCGCTGAACGGCCCATACTGGCGTATTGTCTTGTACTCATCTGGCAGCGGGATCACTTTTGGCACAACGCCTGCGAACCCTTCTGCCTTTTTGCCGACCGACTTCGTATCCGGGATCAGCGTCAGCGAAAGCGGACTGCCTTGCCTTTCAACTTCCAGCGCGAGGGACGTCCCCGGATTATCGCGCACCAGAGTAACAAAGGTCATCCACTCTGTTAATGGTTGACCATCGACTTTAACGATCCTGTCGCCCGCTTGCAAACCCGCTTTGCTCGCCGCCGAATTTGGCTGGACTTCAGCTAATACCGGCTCAATCTGCGCACCGCGGGGACGAATACCCAGCGCTGCGACGGGATCTTCTTTATCGGGCTCGAAACGCCAGTGGCGTAAATCCAGTACTTTGTCCTGACGCGCGTCTGACCCAAACGGCGATACGCTGAGGGTTGTCTGCGCATCGCCAATTTTGGCTACCAGTTGCAGTCGCACGGCATCCCAATCAGGGGTTTCGATGCCATCAATCGCTTTAAGTTCCATCCCGGACGTAATTTGCGCATTCGCCGCGATAGAGTTGGGCGCAATTTCCCCCACCACCGGACGCACGCCAGGGACGCCGATAATAAACACCAGCCAGTAAGCGAAAATTGCAAAGATGAAGTTGGCTACCGGTCCGGCAGCGATGATGGCAGCGCGTTGTCCAACGGTTTTGTTGTTAAACGCACTGTGTCGCAGCTCGGGTGCGACAGGCTCGACGCGTTCGTCGAGCATTTTGACGTAGCCGCCAAGCGGGATAAGTGCAATGACAAATTCCGTGCCGTGACGGTCGGTGCGCGTCCAGAGTGATTTGCCAAAACCAATGGAGAATCGCTCTACCCGCACACCACAACGGCGAGCAACCCAGAAATGGCCAAATTCATGCACGGTAATCAGCACACCCAGTGCAACAATGAACGCCGCCAGATTCCAGAGAATGCTCAGCATAAAACCTTCCGTTAAATCGTCCCGAATACCAGTAAAAGCAGGCAAGCAAACACTGGAACAGCCGCTGTCAGGCTGTCAATGCGATCCAGTATACCGCCATGCCCTGGAATCAGATGTCCGCTGTCCTTAATCCCTGCTTCACGCTTAAACATACTTTCGGTTAAATCACCGAGCACTGAGGCAAGCGCTGCAAAAATAGAGCATACCAGCAGTATTGACGGAGCCACTGCCAGATCCGCCCAGACGCCATAGCCCCAGGAGATAACTGCAGCCGTAAACAAGCCGCCGATGAATCCTTGCCAGGTTTTCCCTGGAGACACCTTCGGCGCCAGTTTATGTTTGCCGAACAGTTTACCAAACATATAGGCCCCGGAGTCAGCCCCCCAGACGAGAATCATCACATAAAGCAGCCAGATCGCACCGCTATAGTGGTTTTCGTCATAGTGCCAGGCGCGTAGCGCGACCATCCCCCAGAAAAAAGGCACAATGGTGAGCAGACCAAAAATGAGTCGCAACACTTTTGAATTACGCCATAAAGCCGCAGAGCCTGGATAAAAAAGAACCAGCAGCAATGCAGCCACCCACCAGGCCAGCGATATCCACAAGGAACCGGCAACCAGCGGCTGATGAATATCGTGGTGATATTCAGGCAACGTAAACAGCATTATGGCCAGAATAAAGCCACAGAGTACCGCAAGCCATACTCGCTGATTGCGCGAGGTAAAGCCGCTAAACTGTCCCCATTCCCACGCCGCGAGCATGCAGACCACCAGCGTGACAATAGCGAATCCCACCGGGGGCAGTAAAAACAGCGCCGCAATGACAATGGGTATTAATACAAAAGCGGAAATCAGGCGATACTTCAGCAAAAGCTACCCCCATCAGGCGTTGTCGCCACCTGGCTCGGTGCCGCCGAAACGACGCTCTCGATTGGCAAAGGCATGCAGCGCACCTTCAAAGTCTTGTTCATCAAAATCGGGCCAAAGAACATCTGTAAAGTAAAGTTCGGCATAGGCAATTTGCCATATCAAAAAGTTACTTATGCGATGTTCCCCCCCTGTCCTAATTACCAAATCCACAGGTGCCAGCTCATTCATGCAGATTTGCTTGCTCAGCGCCTCTTCATCAATCTGGTCGGGTCTCAACAGCCCTTCCTGAACCTGTTCGGCCAGATGCCGAACGCCCTGGATAATATCCCAGCGTCCGCCGTAATTCGCCGCGATATTGAGCGTCAGACCGGTATTATTTTCAGTCAGCGCTTCTGCTTTACGAATCCGTTCCTGCAAACGTGAGTTAAAACGACTGGTATCGCCAATGATACGCAGGCGGACGTTGTGGCGGTGCAGGCTTTTTACTTCGCTGTCGAGCGCCCACACAAACAGTTCCATCAACGCAGTCACTTCCTGCGGCGGTCGATTCCAGTTTTCACTGCTAAAAGCATAGAGCGTTAACGCATCAATGCCGTTATTCGCGGCAAAAGAAACGGCGCGGCGAACGGATTTCGCCCCTGCTTTATGCCCAAAGGCTCGTATCTTCCCTTGTCTTTTCGCCCAGCGGCCATTGCCATCCATAATGATTGCTACATGACGGCAGCCATGAGCTGGCAAGTTTTCGCTTATTGGTTGATTCGCAGACAACATAACGCGTTTTTTGTCCCTGAAAAGGATTTAACGGTACTCAGGAATACTTAAGCCTGTACATAAAAAAGCCGTGTCAAACCACGGCTTACCTGACCACATAAAGTCAAATTCCTGCGATCAGGTGGCGCAGACTATATCACTGAAGCCCAAAGCTAACAAATAGCACGACGACTAGTGCTTGCTTTATCACCAGCTTGCGAGGCGGCTCACCTGTTTACGCGCAATATCACGTGCAGCAGCATCGACCGCCAGCACCTCTTCCACACTTTGAGGCTCACGCAAATCCATTATTTCCAGTACCGATAAATTCAACGTTGCGATATCGGTAAAGCGGATTTGCTGATGCAGAAATGCGTCAACGGTAATTTCGTTGGCTGCATTCAGTGCCGTCGTCGCCGCCTGTCCCTGGTCGAAGGCATTCATCGCAAGCTTCAGACAAGGATAGCGATCGTAATCGGGTTCACTGAACGTCAGGGAACTTAGCTTACAAAAATCAAGCGGCTTCACGCCCGATTTCACCCGGTTTGGCCACGCCATTGTATGGGCGATGGGCGTACGCATATCCGGCTCGCCCAGCTGTGCCAGCACGCTGCCATCCTGATAGCGCACCATCGAGTGAATGACCGATTGCGGGTGAATCAGAACTTCCATCTGTTTCGCTGACGCATTAAACAGCCAGCGAGCTTCAATGTATTCCAGACCTTTGTTCATCATGGTGGCGGAGTCAACGGAGATTTTACGCCCCATTGACCAGTTCGGATGACGACACGCCTGATCCGGCGTCATTGCGCTCAGTTCAGACAGTGGCGTTTCACGGAACGGGCCACCAGACCCGGTAAGCAGAATCGACACGACGCCATTCTGCTCCAGGTCAGCGTACCCCAGGTTCTGTTGAAAAGGTTGCGGTAAACTCTGAAAAATGGCGTTGTGCTCGCTGTCGACCGGCAAAAGACGCGCCCCGCGCTGCTTCACCGCGTCCATAAACAGGCGTCCGCAGGTCACCAGCGACTCTTTGTTGGCCAGCAGAACATCTTTACCCGCATCTATTGCCGCAAGCGTCGGCAGCAACCCGGCCGCACCGACAATAGCCGCCATGACCTGGTCAACCTCATCCAGCGCCGCCATGTCGCAGGCCGCCTGCGACCCACTCAGCACCTCGGTTCGACTGCCCTTCTCAAGCAGCAGAGTTTTCAACTGACGCGCGCTCTCATCGTCATCCATCACCGCATAACGTGGCATAAACTCCAGGCACTGCTCGACCATGCGCTGCACGTTCTTACCGGCGACCAGCGCGGTCACGGTATAATGTTCAGGATTGTGGCGGACGACGTCGAGAGTACTGCAACCGATAGAGCCGGTTGAGCCAAGGAGAGTTAAATGCTTCATGGGATGCCCGAAAAAAGTTAGACCAGATAAAAGCAAAACGCCGCCAGCAAGACCCGAAGTCCCTCTGAACGGCGTTTATCAGTGTACGACAGAAATCAGAACTGCATCAGTTCCGCTTCTTTATCTGCCAGCGCCGCATCAATTTTCTTGATCGCTGCGTCGGTCATTTTCTGAATGTCGTCCTGAGAACGACGATCGTCATCTTCACTGATCTCTTTTTCTTTCAGCAGCGCTTTCACTTTATCGTTCGCGTCGCGGCGAACGTTACGCACGGATACGCGACCCTGCTCAGCTTCGCCACGCACCACTTTGATCAGATCTTTACGACGTTCTTCCGTCAGTGGAGGCAGTGGAACGCGGATATCAGAACCGGCAGAGCTTGGGTTCAGACCGAGGTCAGAGGCCATGATCGCTTTCTCAACCGCCGGGCTCATAGAGCGATCGAACACGTTGATTTTCAGCGTACGGGTATCTTCTACCGTCACGCTCGCCAGCTGACGCAGAGGGGTTGGCGTACCGTAGTATTCCACGATGATGCCATCCAGCAGGCTTGGGGAAGCACGGCCAGTACGGATTTTGCTGATTTGGGTTTTGAACGCTTCTACGCATTTTTCCATGCGTACTTCAGCATCTTTTCTGATGTCGTTAATCACGTTACGAATCCTTGAAAACTTGTCTCAGGCAGACTATCCGCCAGCACAGCGCTACAGGTGTGCTAAGTATAGTCGCGTTTAATTCATGACAACGCCAAAGGCGCGCCCGGGTAAGATACCACTACAAAATAAAGCGGAATCTTACCTGTATTTATCGCCGACGGAAATTATTCCGTGATCAAAGTGCCTTCTTTTTCGCCCATGACCACGCGGCGCAGTGCGCCAGGCTTATTCATGTTGAAGACACGGATCGGCAGTTTGTGGTCGCGAGCCAGCGTGAAGGCGGCAAGATCCATCACTTTCAGCTCTTTTTCCAGCACTTCGCCGTAGCTCAGCTGATCGTACATGGTGGCGGAAGGATCTTTTGCCGGGTCGGCAGTAAACACGCCGTCTACTTTGGTCGCTTTCAGTACCACATCGGCTTCGATCTCAATACCGCGCAGGCAGGCAGCGGAATCGGTCGTAAAGAACGGGTTACCCGTACCGGCGGAGAGGATCACCACGCGGTTGTTGCGCAGCAGGCTGATCGCCTCTGCCCAGCTGTAATTATCGCATACGCCATTCAGTGGAATCGCGGACATCAGGCGGGCATTCACATAGGCGCGGTGGAGCGCATCACGCATCGCCAGGCCATTCATGACGGTTGCCAGCATACCCATGTGGTCGCCCACAACGCGGTTCATCCCCGCTTTCGCCAGACCAGCACCACGGAAAAGGTTGCCACCGCCAATGACCACGCCAACCTGGATACCCAGTTCGACCAGTTCTTTGATTTCCTGTGCCATGCGATCAAGGATGCTTGCGTCAATACCGAAGCCTTCCGATCCCTGCAGCGCTTCGCCACTCAGCTTAAGCAGAATGCGTTTGTACACGGGTTTTGCATTGGTAGCCATGTTTCTTTCCTGAGACTGTCAACGATTAAGATGGGAGTTAATTCTGGCGACATGATATGCCGCAAATCAGCACAGCGACACTGGAGCCTGTCTGATTTCATATGACGGGTGACAAAAAGAAGCCGCCCTCAGGCGGCTCCTTTTCAATCATTAAGACTGCTTGGACATTGCAGCAACTTCTGCTGCGAAGTCAGTCTCAACTTTCTCGATGCCTTCGCCCACTTCGAAGCGGATGAAGCCAGTTACGTCAGCGTTGTGCTCTTTCAGCAGCTGAGCAACAGACTTGCTTGGATCCATAACGAAAGGCTGGCCAGTCAGAGAAACTTCGCCGGTGAATTTCTTCATGCGGCCTTCAACCATTTTCTCTGCGATTTCTTTTGGCTTACCAGACTGCATCGCGATGTCCAGCTGAACCTGGTACTCTTTTTCTACCACTTCAGCAGACACGTCTTCTGGCTTAACGAATTCTGGTTTGCTTGCAGCGATGTGCATAGCCAGCTGTTTAACCAGCTCTTCGTCAGCGCCTTTAGCCGCAACCAGAACACCGATACGTGCACCGTGCTGGTAAGAGCCCAGAACGTCGCCTTCCAGAGAAGAAACGCGACGGATGTTGATGTTCTCACCGATTTTAGCAACCAGCGCAACACGTTCTTCTTCGAACTGTGCTTTCAGAACTTCAACGTCAGTGATTTTGCCAGCAACCGCTGCGTCCAGAACTTTGTTCGCAAATGCCTGGAAACCGCCATCTTTAGCAACGAAGTCAGTCTGGCAGTTAACTTCCAGAATGATGCCGTAGTTGCCGTCGATTTTGGTGATGATCACGCCGTCAGCAGCAAGGTTGCCTGCTTTTTTAGCTGCTTTGATCGCACCGGATTTACGCATGTTTTCGATTGCCAGCTCGATGTCGCCGTTCGCTTCAGTCAGCGCTTTTTTGCAATCCATCATGCCTGCGCCAGTACGCTCGCGCAGCTCTTTTACCAGGGATGCGGTAATTTCAGCCATTCTTAAATCCTCGGGAGATGTGAACTGCCCGGCCGGGGGCCAAACAGTGTAAATTGAAAAAAGGGGCCGGTAATGGGCCCCTATTCATACACGGTACTAATAAGGGGTAAAACCTTATTATTCAGCTTCTACGAAGCTTTCTTCCGCCTGAGAAGCCAGATCCTGGGAACGGCCTTCACGAACGGTAGCAGCTACAGCGCTCAGGTACAGGCTAACAGCACGGATTGCGTCGTCGTTACCCGGGATAACGAAGTCAACACCGTCCGGATCGGAGTTGGTATCAACGATAGCGAATACCGGGATACCCAGGTTGTTAGCTTCTTTGATAGCGATGTGCTCGTGGTCTGCATCAATTACGAACAGCGCGTCTGGCAGGCCGCCCATATCTTTGATACCGCCCAGGCTGTTTTCCAGCTTGTCCAGTTCACGAGTGCGCATCAGCGCTTCTTTCTTAGTCAGCTTGTCGAAAGTACCGTCCTGAGACTGGGTTTCCAGATCTTTCAGGCGCTTGATGGACTGACGAACAGTTTTCCAGTTGGTCAGCATGCCGCCCAACCAGCGATGGTTCACGAAGAACTGGTCGCAGCTGTTAGCAGCATCTTTCACAGCTTCGCTTGCAGCGCGCTTAGTACCAACGAACAGAATCTTACCTTTACGGGAAGAGATCTTGTTCAGCTCAGCCAGGGC
This sequence comes from Enterobacter sp. MGH 37, assembly GCF_000534515.1. NCBI lineage: Bacteria > Pseudomonadati > Pseudomonadota > Gammaproteobacteria > Enterobacterales > Enterobacteriaceae > Enterobacter > Enterobacter sp. MGH 37. The sequence goes on along the minus strand of NZ_KI973206.1, from coordinate 2,118,762 downwards.
TTCGTTGAACATTGGTACAGTTTTCTCAAGGTTGATGATGTGAACTTTGTTACGCGCGCCGAAGATGAAAGGCTTCATTTTCGGGTTCCAGTAACGGGTCTGGTGACCAAAGTGAACACCAGCCTTGAGCATGTCGCGCATGGAAACAGTTGCCATGTTTAAAACCTCTATATTGAAAGTTGGGGTTATGCCTCCACGTATCCCATATTACCGACCCCGAAGGGCACCCCGGAATATGTGCCGATACGTGTGTGTTGTTACACAAAGTGAGATTTGTCGCTCCCGTCCAGCCTGTGTATCTGAGATGGATCGGAAGTCCGGCGCGCTTTATACCACAAAACACGACCAGAAACCAACAGTTGTTGGCGGAGTGTGCTGTTAATGATTCTCAATTTGGCACGGAGCGTGCCTGACTGATACCATTGACGACACTTAGACTAGTATTGTCGAAAAAATCGACACCGATGGACAGATTACATGGCTATCTCTATTAAGACACCTGAAGAAATTGAAAAGATGCGCGTCGCCGGTCGTCTGGCCGCGGAAGTGCTGGAAATGATCGAACCGTTCGTGAAGCCGGGCGTCAGCACCGGTGAACTGGACCGCATCTGTAACGACTATATCGTGAACGAGCAGCACGCGGTTTCCGCCTGCCTCGGCTACCACGGTTTCCCGAAATCCGTCTGCATTTCTATTAATGAAGTGGTTTGTCACGGTATCCCGGACGACGAAAAACTGCTGAAAGATGGCGACATCGTCAACATCGACGTGACCGTCATTAAAGACGAGTACCACGGTGACACCTCTAAGATGTTCATTGTCGGCAAGCCAACGATTCTGGGCGAGCGTCTGTGCAAAGTGACACAAGAGAGCCTGTACCTGGCGCTGAAAATGGTTAAGCCGGGTATTCGCCTGCGTACCATTGGTGCTGCCATCCAGAAGTTTGTAGAAGCGGAAGGGTTCTCCGTCGTGCGCGAATACTGCGGTCACGGTATTGGCCGCGTTTTCCATGAAGAACCCCAGGTTCTGCACTATGATGCCGATGACGGCGGCGTGGTGCTGCAAAAGGGTATGACCTTCACCATCGAGCCGATGGTCAACGCCGGTGACTACCGCATCCGCACCATGAAAGATGGCTGGACGGTGAAAACCAAAGACAGAAGCTTGTCTGCTCAGTACGAGCATACTATTGTGGTAACAGACAACGGCTGCGAAATTATGACGTTGCGCAAGGATGACACCATCCCGGCGATACTGACGAACATTGAGTGATAAGAAGCCGGCAAATGCCGGCTTTTTTAATGGCGATAGCTTTTTCTTATGGGTGGCGCACGATGAGTAATCTCTTACCCGAACAGTATGCTAACACAGCACTTCCCACCCTTCCCGACCAGCCCGATAACCCGGGCGTCTGGCCGTCGCACGAGCTGACCTGCGCGCATATCAAAGCCCATATGGATGTTTTCCATCGCTGGCTGGGCAGCGCGTTCGACGCAGGGGTCTCAGCCGAGCAACTTATTGAAGCGCGCACCGAATTTATCGACCAGCTCCTGCAACGTCTGTGGATCGACTACGGTTTCGGGCAGGTGAGCGACATCGCGCTGGTTGCCGTCGGGGGCTATGGCCGCGGTGAACTTCATCCACTTTCCGATATCGATCTCCTGATCTTAAGCCGTAAAAAGCTACCGGACGAACAGGCGCAGAAGATTGGCGAGCTGCTGACCCAGCTCTGGGACGTGAAGCTGGAAGTGGGACACAGCGTGAGAACCCTGGAAGAGTGCCTGCTGGAGGGCTTATCTGACCTGACCGTCGCCACCAACCTGATTGAAACCCGTCTGCTGATCGGTGACGTGGCGCTGTTCCTGGAGCTGCAAAAACACATCTTCAGCGACGGCTTTTGGCCGTCAGAAAAATTCTTCGCCGCGAAGGTCGAGGAGCAAAATCAGCGCCATCAGCGCTACCACGGCACCAGTTACAATCTTGAACCCGATATTAAAAGCAGCCCCGGCGGCCTGCGCGACATCCACACGCTACAGTGGGTGGCCCGCCGCCACTTTGGCGCCACCTCAATGGACGAGATGGTCGGCTTTGGCTTTTTAACCGAGGCCGAACGTAACGAACTGAACGAGTGCCTGCATCTGCTGTGGCGCATCCGTTTTGCCCTGCATCTGGAAGTGACCCGCTACGATAACCGCCTGCTGTTTGACCGCCAGCTCAGCGTGGCGCAGCGATTGAATTATCAGGGCGAAGGTAACGAACCGGTTGAGCAGATGATGAAGGATTTCTTCCGCGTCACCCGCCGGGTGACCGAGCTGAACCAGATGCTGTTGCAGCTGTTCGACGAGGCCATTCTGGCCCTGACGGCGGACGAAAAGCCGCGCCCAATTGATGACGAATTCCAGCTGCGCGGCACGCTTATCGACCTGCGGGACGAAACGCTGTTTATCCGCGAGCCGGAAGCGATCCTGCGAATGTTCTACACCATGGTGCGCAACAGCACGATTACCGGGATCTACTCCACCACCCTGCGCCATCTGCGCCATGCGCGCCGTCATCTGACGCAGCCGCTGTGCTATATCCCGGAAGCGCGCTCGCTGTTTTTGAGTATGCTCCGTCATCCTGGCGCCGTCAGCCGTGGTCTGCTGCCAATGCACCGTCATAGCGTGCTGTGGGCCTATATGCCGCAGTGGTCGCACATCGTCGGACAGATGCAGTTCGATCTCTTCCACGCCTACACGGTGGATGAGCACACGATCCGCGTCATGCTCAAGCTGGAAAGCTTTGCGAAAGAAGAGACGCGATCCCGCCACCCGCTTTGCGTGGAGCTGTGGCCGCGCCTCACCCATCCGGAACTGATCCTGATTGCCGCCCTGTTCCACGACATCGCCAAAGGCCGCGGTGGAGACCACTCGGTGCTGGGTGCGCAGGACGTGCTGAAATTTGCCGAGCTGCATGGGCTCAACTCGCGCGAAACGCAGCTGGTCGCCTGGCTGGTACGCCATCACCTGCTGATGTCAGTCACTGCCCAGCGTCGTGATATTCAGGATCCAGAGGTAATTAAGCAATTCGCCGAAGAGGTCCAGACGGAGAACCGTCTGCGCTATCTGGTGTGCCTGACGGTCGCGGATATTTGTGCCACCAATGAAACCCTGTGGAACAGCTGGAAGCAAAGCCTGCTGCGCGAGCTCTATTTCGCTACCGAAAAACAGCTGCGTCGCGGGATGCAAAACACCCCGGACATGCGCGAACGCGTGCGCCATCACCAGCTGCAGGCCCTGGCGCTGCTGCGGATGGATAACATTGATGAAGAAGCACTGCATCAGATTTGGGCCCGCTGCCGTGCCAACTATTTTGTCCGCCACAGCCCAAACCAGCTTGCCTGGCACGCGCGACATCTGCTGAAGCACGATCTGTCGCAGCCGATGATCCTGCTTAGCCCACAGGCGACGCGCGGCGGGACGGAGATCTTCATCTGGAGCCCGGATCGGCCTTATCTGTTTGCTGCGGTCTGCGCCGAGCTGGACAGGCGTAACCTGAGCGTTCACGACGCGCAGATTTTTACCACCCGCGACGGCATGGCGATGGATACCTTTATCGTACTGGAGCCGGACGGCAGTCCGCTCTCGTCGGACAGACATGAAGGGATACGCTTCGGTCTGGAACAGGCGATCACTCAGCGCAGCTGGCAGCCACCGCAGCCGCGTCGCCAGCCGGCGAAATTGCGCCACTTTACCGTCGATACCGAGGTCAATTTCCTGCCGACCCACACCGACCGTAAATCGTTCCTGGAGCTGATCGCGCTCGACCAGCCAGGGCTGCTCGCCCGCGTCGGCCAGGTTTTTGCCGATCTGGGAATTTCGCTTCATGGCGCCCGAATTACAACTATTGGCGAGCGAGTAGAAGATTTATTTATAATCGCCACCGCCGACCGGCGTGCCCTTAATAATGACCTGCAACTTGAAGTGCAACAACGGTTGACAGCAGCCCTCAATCCAAACGATAAAGGGTGACGTGTTTTTTAGTGAAATGGAAAGAGTAAACAATGCAGCAGTTACAGAACGTTATTGAGTCCGCTTTTGAGCGTCGCGCCGAGATTACCCCGGCAAATGTGGATACCGTAACCCGTGAAGCGGTAAACCAGGTGATTTCCCTGCTGGATTCCGGCGCGCTGCGCGTGGCAGAAAAAATCGACGGTCAGTGGGTTACTCATCAATGGCTGAAGAAAGCGGTGCTGCTCTCTTTCCGTATCAACGATAACCAGGTTATCGACGGAGCAGAAAGCCGCTACTTCGATAAAGTCCCAATGAAATTCGCGGATTACGACGAAGCGCGTTTCCAGAAAGAAGGCTTCCGCGTGGTGCCGCCTGCTGCAGTGCGTCAGGGCGCGTTCATCGCACGCAACACCGTGCTGATGCCATCCTACGTGAACATCGGTGCCTACGTTGACGAAGGTACCATGGTGGATACCTGGGCTACCGTCGGTTCCTGTGCCCAAATCGGTAAAAACGTTCACCTGTCCGGCGGCGTGGGCATCGGTGGTGTTCTGGAGCCACTGCAGGCTAACCCAACCATCATCGAAGACAACTGCTTCATCGGCGCGCGTTCAGAAGTGGTTGAAGGTGTGATCGTGGAAGAGGGTTCCGTGATCTCCATGGGCGTTTACATCGGCCAGAGCACCCGTATTTACGATCGCGAAACCGGCGAAGTTCACTACGGCCGCGTTCCGGCGGGCTCCGTGGTCGTTTCCGGTAACCTGCCGTCGAAAGATGGCAAATACAGCCTGTACTGTGCCGTTATCGTGAAGAAAGTGGATGCGAAAACCCGCGGTAAAGTCGGTATCAACGAACTGCTGCGCACCATCGACTAATCGCTGACCCGTTGATACACCGGGACCCGCCTGTGCGTCCCGGTGTAATCATCAAAGACGTCCGTTTCCGCAGTCACGATTGCCATTCCCTTTCTTCTCAACCCTGCAATATCCGCCGCCATACGCTGGCTCCCCAACCAGAAAAGCCCATCAAGCGCAGTCACAGCCAGACCCGATTCCAGCGCCAGCTTCAGTCGCTCACGCGGCGCTTTGACCTCTCTGGCTATCTGCCGGAATGGCTCCGCCGTAAGCCCGGTGGGATCGACCCGTCGAATGCGGGTGGTCATGCGGTATTGAAAAGCGTCGGGGATCGCATCCAGATCGCCCTTCAGGCTGTAAACGCAGCCAAAGCGCTTGCCGTTGAAGATGACGTTCTTCTGGTTTAGCTGAAACTCATCGCGCAGCCCGGCGATTAGCTGCGGGGCGCGGGTCAGTATCAGCCGAAATGGCAGTTCGAAGCTGGTGACATAATCCACGTTGAGCAAGGCAATGCGTAAACGCTCCTCCGCCCCCGCCTGAAGCTGGCGGCATTCGGCGGCGACTTCTGCCCACTGATGCGTGAGTCTTTGGTTCTCCTCTACGGCACCAAAGCTATATTTTTCAATTTGATAATCAATGCGTCCTGACATGTCATTATCCCCGCAGCCTACGCTTTCGTGCGATAACTTTGCCTGAATTCCCCGGCTTTGAATACCGTCTCGCTCGCCTTTTCTCACGACTCTCACGCTACTGCATTAACGTTGAGAGAAATGATTACCTTATTACGTTGATTTCCGCTTGACGTGGTCGTTAAAAACAACAATAAACGAGTGGGAGCAATTTATTTACCCTGCTCGGTAATGTCAGTGAAAGGTAATCAGGATCGACCCCGCTTTTTTTGAACCCGAGGGTGGCAAAAAGGAATTTTTTCATTAATTATTCAAAGGTTATGTTGAGATAAGGGTACCGCTATGTACGATAATCTGAAAAGTCTGGGCATTACCAATCCTGATGAAATTGATCGTTACAGCCTCCGCCAGGAAGCCAACAACGACATCTTAAAAATTTATTTTCACAAGGATAAAGGCGAGTTTTTCGCCAAAAGCGTGAAGTTTAAATATCCACGCCAGCGTAAGACCGTCGTCGCGGACGGCGTAGGCCAGGGGTACAAAGAAGTTCAGGAAATCAGCCCTAACCTGCGCTATGTGATCGATGAACTCGATCAGATTTGTCAGCGCGACCGCACTGAAGTCGATCTCAAGCGTAAGATCCTTGACGATCTGCGTCACCTTGAAAGCGTTGTTACCAATAAGATCAGCGAGATTGAAGCGGATCTTGAGAAGTTAACTCGGAAATAAAAGCAAAACGGCAGTCCCTGATTGCCGTTTTTAATGTTTGCGCCCTCTCCCCGTGGGAGAGGGATGGGGTGAGGGCACCAGACCGCACTCAGTCATCTCTGCTCATCCAGCTGCAACGCCACATACAGCAGCAGCCTGTCGTCAAAATTCCCCAGATCCAGCCCCGTTAGCTCCGAAATCCGGTTAAGCCGGTACTCCAGCGTATTGCGATGAATAAACAACGCCTTCGACGTCGCCAGCGGCTGCACGTTATGGCGGAACCACGCCTGCAGCGTCCGGCGCAGCAGGCCGTTGTTGTCCATCGCTTTCAGGCGCGCTAAGGGCCGCGCCAGCTCGTTGGCCTGCCAGCCACCGCGCAGGCTGTCGAGCAGCACCGGCAGCATCAGGTCCTGATAGAAATAACTGCGGCTCTCCGGCATCCGCTGCTTACCCACCATCATGGTGGTGCGCGCGGTGCGCCAGGAGCGGGCAATACTGCCCGGCCCGGAAAAGTAATTGCCGAGCGCAACGCGAAAACGCAGTTGACCGTTCTCCTGCATCCGGGAAATCAGCAGTTCCACGCGACGGCGATGATCTTCGGCATCCCAGCGGCCAAACGGATTGAGCGCGGGTTTGAGCACCACCATTTCCGTCAGCGAGACTATCGCCACCAGGTTATCGCGTTCCGGTGTCGTCAGCGCATTTTGCAACTGCTGCAGTTCGGCCATCGCGCTGTCTACGCCAAGCTGACCGCTATCGACCTCGATCACCGCCACCACGCGCGGCTGATTGAGGTCGATCCCCAGGCGCTGCGCCCATTCGCTGAGTGCAGGCGTAAGCTCTTCCGCCTGAATAAGGTTCATCACCAGCTCTTCGCGCAGGCGGCTGTCCTGGGCGAGCAGATGCATCAGGCGCGACTGCTCCAGCATCATTTCCGCCGTCATACAGACCAGCTCGCCATATTTACGCAGGGACTCCGGCTCGCCGGTCAGACCGATAACCCCCACAATCTCGCCTTCAAGGCGCAGCGGTAAATTGATGCCCTGACGCACGCCGTGCAGGTGTTTCGCAACCGCATCGTCGATATCAACCACACGCCCCTGAGAGAGCACCAAAAGCGCGCCTTCGTGCAATTCACCAATGCGCTCACGATCGCCACTACCAATAATGCGCCCACGGGCATCCATTACATTGATGTTGGTATCAATGATGCGCATCGTGCGCGCCACAATATCCTGCGCCATTTTGGTATCAAGATGCCAGCCAGCCATGTCACCCTCCTCTGAGCAGAGCTCAAGCATAGGGAAGTTCAATGACGGCTGCATTGTGCGAATGCACAAAGAGAGCGTAAGAAGTATGGAGTTGTGGGAAAAGTCACAGAAACAAGAAAGCCCCTGCGTACAGGGGCTTAAGAGGATTACTGCATCAGCAGGTAGATAGAGGTATCACCACGCTGAATATTCAACGCCAGCACGGACGGTTTGCTGTCGAGAATTTTGCGCAGTTCAGCGATGTTTTTCACCGGCTGCTGGTTAGCGCCCATGATCACATCCCCTTTTTTCAGGCCGATACGGGCAGCAGGTGAATTCGCCTTCACGTTATTCACTACCACACCTTTGTCTGCGCCCTTATTGCTCATCTCAGCGCCTTCAATACCGCTGAAGATGGTGCTGGAATCAACCTGATTCTGGCTGCTCTGCTGCAGCTCCAGGCTCACGTTGACCGGCTTACCGTCACGCAGCAGACCGAGGGTCACTTTGCTGCCAATCGGCATAGAGCCGACTTCCGCACGCAGGGCTGCAAAGCTGCTGATCGGTTTACCGTTCAGGGAGGTGATCACGTCACCCGCTTTAATCCCTGCTTTCGCCGCAGAGGAGTTCGGCATCACCTGGCTGACGAACGCGCCGCGCTGGGCATCCACTTTCATCGCTTTTGCCAGCTCAGAGTTCAGCTCGGTGCCCAAAATACCCAGCTCGCCGCGTTTCACCTGGCCGTACTGCACCATCTGCGCGGTCAGGTTTTTCACCATGTTGCTCGGGATAGCAAAACCGATCCCGATGTTGCCGCCGTCCGGCGCCAGGATCGCGGTGTTAATACCGATCAGCTCGCCGTTCAGGTTCACCAGCGCACCGCCGGAGTTACCGCGGTTGATGGCCGCATCCGTCTGAATAAAGTTTTCATAGTTCTCTGCGTTCAGGCCGCTACGGCCCAGCGCAGAGACGATACCTGAGGTCACGGTTTCGCCCAGACCGAACGGGTTACCGATAGCCACGGTGTAGTCGCCCACGCGCAGCGCATCAGAGTCGGCAATTTTAATCGCCGTCAGGTTTTTCGGATCCTGAATCTGGATCAGCGCAATATCGGAACGCGGGTCTTTGCCGACCACTTTTGCGTCGAACTTACGGCCATCACTCAGCTGAACCTTAATGCTGTTCGCGTTATCAACCACGTGGTTGTTGGTCACGACGTAGCCTTTCGCAGCATCGATAATGACCCCCGAGCCAAGCGCCATGAATTTCTGTTGCTGGCCGCCGCCCTGGCTGTCATCCCCTGCACCACCGCCCTGACAGAACGGGGAACTCTGGAATGGCGAACCGTCCTGGCAGAACGGTGAGTTGTCACCAAAGAACTGCTGGAAGTTACGCGGCATACGCGGCGTATTGACGGTCGTACTCCCCTCAACGTTAATACTCACCACCGATGGCATCACTTTTTCGAGCATCGGTGCCAGGCTTGGCATCTGCTGCGCGGTTGCTGCCGATGACGCGGTCTCGGCTGCGGTAGCAGTCAGAGGAGACAGCGCTAAACCTAAACTCAGAGCCAGTGCACTCATTGCTAATGTGGTTTTTTTCATGTTTCTCAATCTCGATTTACAGGTAACGCAAAATTGCTGTGTAACTCAGATTCATTTTATACCGCTTAGTTCCGGCCATAAGTTTATGGAAAAGGTAAAAATTTATTGGCCGTCTTTACAAAACTCAGCGTTTATTCCACGGCCATTAGCTTGCGGTATTCATCCCAGGCATACAAATCCGTCATGCCGCTGATATAGTCCTGGATAAGACGGCAGCGATAATAAAATTCCATTACCGGCCACTGCGTAGCGTGACGATCCAGCTTACTTATCGCTTCGACATAGGCCAGCCGATGACGGGTTGAAAGTTTTTGATAAAGCCGGGATTCGATAGGAATTCGTCGCACGCGTTCTTTTTCCACCAGCTCACTGAATTCGTCGACCGACAGCTGAAGCAACGGAGAATAAATTTCCAGTAACCCACTGATTACCCGGTAGCCCTGCAGTTCGAGCTGCTCGACATCCGGATGGCTGAACACATGCCGCATCGCCACATGTTTATAGAGTTCAAGGAGTTGACTGAAACTGCTGTCATCTTCCAGCAGCGCGTGATTGAATTCCCCGCTGAAAATCTGCGGCAGATTATCGATAAAGCGCGAGGCTGCGTAGGGCACCAGTTTATTTAATGTATTGACGCGCAAATACATAAAGAACTGGTCTTCCGTGCTGCGGCTTAATGTATTTGAGCGCGACTTTTCCCAGGCATTTTCGACAACCTGAGCAAACAGTGAACCTTTTTCGTGGTTTCCCCAGGCGGCATAAAGGTGCTGGTAAAGCTCCTCGACGCTGAATATTCTTTTCTCAACGGCGTCTTCCAGGTCAGCGACGCAATAGGAAATATCATCCGCGGCTTCCATAATCCAGGTTAATGGAAAGCGACCGTTTGGCGTCAATGAAAGTTCTTTACGCAGCCGTTCAATATAGGCCTCTTCGGAAAGGTAGTAGCCCGGTTTCTTCATTAAATAGCTGTGGGATGCGGGCGTCTCTCCCGTCCACCACGCGGGACGCGTATATTTCAGGATACAGCCGACCTGCGCCCAGGTCAGGTTCATGCGCATCAGGGAATGTACCAGTCGGATACCCTGGGCATTGCCCTCGAAGTGACAGAGATCCTGACGCACTTTGCGACGCAGATCGTTAAGCCCTTCTTCACCTTCACGCAGACGTAAATCCCGCACGATGCAGCGGTCATCGCTGAGCGGCTGGCTTGCCGCATCCGACGGATGAAGGCGTTGTTTAAACCAGTCATTAATTGCCGCCTCGCCAAAGTGACCAAAAGGCGGATTGCCGATGTCATGCATCAGGCAGGCCATCTCAACGATGCTCTCGAAGGGCCCCGTCAGCTCGTCCAGACCATAGGTTTCCAGTAAACGTAGCTCTTTGAGACGGCTTAAAATCTCTTTGGCAATATACCGCCCGACCTGCTGCACTTCCATTGAGTGGGTTAAGCGCGTGCGTACAGCGGCATTACGCTCCAGCGGAAACACCTGCGTTTTTTGCTGCAAACGCCGGATGGCGGGCGAGTTAATAATCCTTCCTCGATCGCTTTCGAAGATACGCAGGATCTCATGTTCGCTCTTCTCGCCCTGTGGCGAGCGGAAACGTCGGTGCCAGTTAATTTTGGTACGAAAATCGATTGGTGACATGTGCTCCCCCGCGTGAGAATGCGTTTCCCCTTAACCGCATGATAGACTATGCATCTTAACAAGGCACATCGCGAGTAAATCTATGAAAATCGGCATTATTGGTGCAATGGAAGAAGAAGTTACGCTCCTGCGTGACAAAATTGAGAACCGTCAGACCCTCTCTCTGGGGGGGGGTGAGATCTACACCGGTCAGCTTAACGGTGTTGACGTGGCTCTGCTGAAATCAGGCATCGGTAAAGTGGCTGCTGCGCTGGGTGCGACCCTGCTGCTTGAGCGCTGCAAGCCGGACGTGATCGTGAACACCGGTTCGGCTGGCGGCCTGGCGCCGACGCTGAAAGTGGGCGATATCGTTGTCTCCGACGAAGCGCGTTATCACGATGCCGACGTCACCGCGTTTGGCTACGAATACGGTCAACTCCCGGGCTGCCCGGCAGGGTTTAAAGCTGACGACAAACTGATTGCGGCGGCTGAAACCTGCATTGCTGAGCTCAATCTTAACGCGGTACGCGGCCTGATTGTCAGCGGTGATGCGTTCATCAATGGCTCCGTCGGTCTGGCAAAAATCCGTCATAACTTCCCGCAGGCGGTTGCCGTTGAGATGGAAGCGACCGCGATTGCGCACGTTTGCCACAACTTCAGCGTACCGTTCGTGGTGGTTCGCGCCATCTCTGACGTCGCAGACCAGCAGTCTCACATCAGCTTCGACGAGTTCCTGACCGTTGCGGCAAAACAGTCCACCGTGATGGTGGAACGCCTGGTGCAGAACCTGGCACGTGGCTAAACCATCCCTCAGGGCGCTCGCCGCCCTGCTTCTGCTTGCTTCAGCGTGGCTCTGTGCCGCGCCTCGCGTAATTACGCTCTCTCCCGCTAACACCGAGCTGGCCTTTGCCGCTGGCATCACCCCCGTTGGCGTGAGTAGCTTTTCGGATTACCCCCCCCAGGCGGCCAACATTGAACACGTTGCGACCTGGCAAGGGATGAACCTTGAGCGCATCGTGGCGCTGAGACCCGATCTCGTGCTGGCCTGGCGTGGCGGTAACGCCGAACGGCAGGTCAATCAGCTTACCTCGCTTGGCATCAAGGTCATGTGGGTTGACGCCGTAAGTATTGAGCAAGTCGCTCAGGCACTGCGAGCCCTTGCCCCTTATAGCCCTGCGCCTGAAAAAGCCAGGCATGCGGCGAGCCAGATGCTCAATGACTATGCTGCGCTGAAAGCTCAATACGATACGTCCGTTAAAAAGCGCATCTTCCTGCAGTTTGGCAGTCAGCCGCTGTTTACCACAGGTAAAGGGTCAATTCAGAACCAGGTCCTGGAAGTGTGTGGCGGTGAAAATATCTTTGCTGCCAGCCGGGTACCGTGGCCGCAGGTTAGCCGTGAGCAGGTACTGGCGCGCCAGCCGCAGGCCATCGTCGTGGTCGGAAATGCGAGCGAGATTCCTAAAATTAAACAATTCTGGCAAAGCCAGCTAAAAATTCCGGTGATCCCACTCAACAGTGACTGGTTTGAACGCGCCAGCCCGCGTATTATCCTCGCCGCAAAACAGCTCTGTGCCGCACTGGCAGAGAGTCACTAACAGAAGACCTTTTCGAGGATTTAACGATGCTCGTTTATTGGCTGGATATTCTTGGCACAGCCGTTTTTGCTATCTCCGGCGTTCTGCTCGCCGGAAAACTACGCATGGATCCGTTTGGCGTGCTGGTGCTTGGCGTAGTCACTGCCGTTGGCGGCGGGACTATCCGTGATATGGCGCTGGCGAATGGCCCGGTGTTTTGGGTGAAAGATCCGACCGATCTGGTGGTAGCCATGGTGACCTGTCTGTTAACCATTGTGCTGGTTCGCCAGCCCCGCAGATTACCGAAATGGATACTCCCGGTGCTGGATGCCGTGGGTCTGGCCGTGTTTGTCGGTATTGGCGTCAATAAAGCCTTCAATGCCGGAACCGGCCCGATGGTCGCGATCTGCATGGGCGTATTAACCGGCGTGGGCGGCGGCATTATTCGCGACATTCTGGCGCGTGAAGTACCGATGATCCTGCGTACCGAGATCTATGCTACTGCCTGTATTATTGGCGGGATTGTGCACGCCACGGCGTATTACACCTTTGCGGTGCCGCTGGAAAATGCTGCGATGCTGGGGATGGTCGTGACGCTGGTGATTCGTCTGGCGGCAATACGCTGGCACCTGAAGCTGCCGACGTTTGCGCTGGATGAAAATTCAAGATAGGCGTGGTTTATAAGCCCGGTGGCGCTTCGCTTACCGGGCATACAAATCCGCATTCAGGCTTAAATACTGAACGAAGAACCACACCCGCAGGTGCTGGTTGCGTTCGGGTTAGTCACCACAAAGCGTGACCCTTCCAGACCTTCGGTGTAATCCACTGAACCGCCGACCAAATACTGCAGGCTCATCGGGTCAACCACCAGCGCAACGCCCTGCTTCTCGATGGTCATATCACCATCGTTCACCTGATCGTCAAAAGTAAAACCGTACTGGAAGCCGCTGCAGCCGCCACCGGTAATATAGACACGCAGTTTCAGATCCGGATTGTCTTCGTCGGCAATCAGGGTTTTCACTTTGTTGGCTGCTGCTTCGGTAAATTCCAGCGGCACAGCTACGTCATCACTCATCTTATGCTCCCATGAATACTGCTATTGGGTAAAATTCACCCAATTCTTTTCGTCATTATCTAATACCCTGGTAATTCATTCAAGTATTCTGCGCGGCGGCCCGCTCCGCCTCTTGCTTTGCCAGGGTACGCGCGAGGATGGTGGAGTATAGCGGTTTCCCGCCCAGGAATTGGGCTAATAGTGTCGCCCCGAGACATGTAATGATCATTGGCAAAATGAGCTGGTAATTATCTGTCATCTCCAGCACCAGCACGATACCGGTCAACGGTGCACGCAGAGACGCTGCCAGCAGTGCCCCCATACCGGCCACCGCGAAGGTGCCAGCATCAAGATGATACGCCGGGAAGCCCACTTTGGCTGCCATACCAAACGCGGTGCCCAGCAGCGTACCAAGCGCCAGCATCGGGGCGAAAATCCCGCCGGGTGCACCGGAGGAAAAGCACAGAACCGTTGTGATAACCCGGGAGATAAACATAAACAGCAGCAGACCGACGCTGAAATTTCCCGCTGCGGCGATGGGGATCAGCCCGAAGCCGCCGCCTGCGGCATTCGGCTCAATAAAGCCGAGCACGCCGCACATCCCGCCCAGCAGGCCGCCCATCAGCACCCATTTCGTCGTATTGCCGCCATGAATACGCTGGAACATATCCTGAGCACGTAAGATGCAGGTGTTAAACAGCGGCCCCACTACGCCAAAAATCATGCCGAGGATTAGATAAAGCCACAGGGTGTTGACCGGCGCGTTGGTCAGTTTACCCACCTCAATTACCGCCCCTTCGCCATTGAAGAGGCGGAAAACAATGCTCGACATAATAACGCCGGTAAACACGGCTTTAATGGAGATCAGGTTGTAGCGGAACTGCGCGCGCATCTCTTCGATGATGAACAATATGCCCGCCAGCGGTGCGTTAAACGCCGCTGAAAGACCCGCCGCCGCACCGGTGGCGAGCAGCGTATGGCGCGCTTCGGCGCTTCGCATCCGGAACAGATCGCCCACCATGCGTCCGACGTTGCCCCCCAGTTGTACCGTTGGCCCTTCCCGGCCCAGCACCATCCCCGCGCCCAGCGTCCCCATACCGCCGATGAATTTAACCGGGATCACTCGCCACCAGCGCACCGGGCGCAACTCTTCCAGTGCACCTTCAATTTCCGGGATGCCAGACCCGCCGGCCTCCTGGGCGAATTTACGCACCAGAAAATACCCCACCATGGCAAACAGCGCCGACAGTCCAAATGCCCCGACCCAGACCAGCCACCGGCTATCGGCAAAACCCGCGACGGTGCCCACTCGCCAGTTGAGTACGGCATTGACCGCTTTTTCAAACGCCACGCCAACCAGACCGGCGAGAGTCCCCACCACGGCTGCAGCCAGCAGGATCGCCAGCGGCGTTTTATCGCGATTGAGCAGCCGCCGAATACTGATCCGGTGCTGAGCGCGCGTAAACTGTTGTTCTTCAAAAGACGGAGAATCTGATTTCATGTCCTGTTCTTATTCGTCATACAAAAAGCCGAGGAGATTTTACCAGAGACCTTCCCTCCGTCCCCTTAAAAATACTTAACAAATCTTAAAGCATTATCTGGCTAAAAATTTCATAACCTACTGCGAATCACTTAGAATAGTGTGCTTAATCATTTTATACGAACCAGGAACGACGCCATGAGCAAGTCTGAAAACCTCTACAGTGCAGCCCGGGAGCTTATTCCAGGTGGTGTGAACTCGCCTGTTCGCGCCTTTACCGGCGTGGGCGGTACGCCGCTGTTTATTGAACGTGCTGACGGCGCGTATCTGTATGATGTCGATGGCAAAGCCTATATCGATTATGTCGGTTCCTGGGGACCGATGGTGCTCGGGCACAACCACCCAGCCATTCGTAACGCGGTCATTGAAGCCGCTCAGCGTGGCCTGAGCTTCGGTGCGCCAACCGAAATGGAAGTGAAGATGGCGGAGCTGGTGACCGAACTGGTGCCGACCATGGACATGGTACGTATGGTGAACTCCGGTACAGAAGCGACCATGAGCGCGATCCGCCTGGCGCGCGGTTTTACCGGTCGCGATAAAATCATTAAATTCGAAGGCTGCTACCACGGTCACGCAGACTGTTTACTGGTGAAAGCAGGCTCCGGCGCGCTGACCCTCGGCCAGCCAAACTCGCCTGGCGTGCCGGCGGATTTCGCTAAGCATACCCTGACCTGTACCTATAACGATCTGAACACCGTTCGCGCGGCGTTCGAGCAGTATCCGCAGGAGATCGCCTGCATCATCGTTGAACCGGTAGCGGGCAACATGAACTGCATTCCACCGCAGCCGGACTTCCTGCCGGGCCTGCGCGCCCTGTGCGATGAGTTTGGTGCCCTGCTGATCATCGACGAAGTGATGACCGGCTTCCGCGTAGCGCTGGCGGGTGCCCAGTCTTATTATGGCGTTGAGCCGGACCTGACCTGCCTCGGCAAAATCATCGGCGGCGGAATGCCTGTTGGCGCATTCGGCGGCCGTAAGGATGTGATGGAAGCGCTGGCGCCAACGGGCCCGGTCTACCAGGCTGGTACCCTTTCCGGCAACCCGATTGCGATGGCAGCAGGCTTCGCCTGCCTGACCGAAGTGGCGCAACCAGGTATTCACGAAACCCTGACCGACCTGACGACTCAACTGGCTAACGGTCTGCTGGAAGCTGCAGAAGAGGCGGGTATCCCACTGGTGGTCAATCACGTCGGCGGCATGTTCGGGATTTTCTTCACCGATGCGCCAACCGTGACCTGCTATCAGGACGTCGTGAAGTGCGATGTTGAACGCTTCAAGCGCTTCTTCCACCTGATGCTGGAAGAAGGTGTGTACCTGGCGCCGTCGGCGTTTGAAGCGGGCTTTATGTCCGTGGCGCACAGCGAAGAAGATATCAATAACACCATCGACGCGGCGCGTAAGGTGTTTGCGAAGCTTTAAGGGAATTGCCGGGTGGCGCTAACGCTTACCCGGCCTACGATATTCTCCCTCTCCCCGTGGGAGAGGGCCGGGGTGAGGGCATCAGGCCGCACCTGACTACCGACTCTGCTTTCTCAACAGATAAATAAAATACGGCGCGCCGATAAAGGTCGACAGCAGTCCCGCCGGGATCTGGTAAGGGAACAGCACCATCCTTCCACACCAGTCCGCAAATACCAGAATGACTCCGCCCGTCAGGGCTGACATCACAATGTGCGGCATTGTCCGGCGGAACCCCATCATTCTGGCGATATGCGGTGCCATCAATCCGACAAAGCTCAACGGGCCGATAGTCATGGTTGCCGTTGCCGTGAGGCACGCTGCCAGCAGGAGAAGTGCGACACGCGTAGGCGTCAGCGCCATGCCCACAGCCCGCGCCGTTTCGCCGCCGAGCGGCAGAATGGTCATCCAGCGACGACACAGCGGCACAATCGCCAGCAGCACAATCATTACGATCCCGGAATGCACAACCTGGCTGGCGGTAGCGTTGTAGGTTGAGCCAGAAATCCAGGTCAGGATCTTCGCCATTCGCGGATCGCCACTCGCCTGCAGCATCATCAACAGCATCGTAAAGGCCGTGCTGAGCGCCATCCCGGCCAGCAACATCCGGTGCGGGGAAAATCCGCCGCGGCCAGAGGCAATCAGAATAATCATCAGCGTCACCGCCGCACCGATACTCCCGGCAGGCATCAACCAGCCAAACGCGTTCCCTGGCACCAGGAACAGCATCAGCACCACGCCAAAGGCGGCACCGGAGCTGATCCCCAGCACTTCCGGGCTCGCCATCGGGTTACCGGTCAGACGCTGAATAATACAGCCCGCAACCGCCAGCATCACACCGGCAATAAGCGCGGAGAGGATCCGCGGCCAGCGCCATTGCAGTAATTCGTTGAGTAAATCACCCGTTGCCCAGTGCCAGCCTGCGGCATCGCGCCCAAACGCGAGTGCGGCAAACGAGGCGAGAAGCAAGACTCCCAGACCGGCAAGGCTAAACCACAGTACCGACTGACGTTCCGCGTAGACCTTATCGCCCGCGTCCATCGCAGGCGCGCTGATGCTGCGCAAACGCGGGAGCAACCACAGCAGCAGCGGCGCACCGATAAGCGCCGTTGCTGACCCGGTAGACACTTCCATCCAGACGCGGGCCAGCCAGAGAATGATCTGATCGGAAAGCCAGAGGATCAGCGCCCCGATCAACGGTGCGAGCAGCAGACGCGCCAGCAGCCGACGCGCCCCGAGCATTTTTGCCAGCAGCGGCGCAAAGAGACCGATAAAGCCGATAATGCCCACCGCGTTAACCAGCAGAGCGCTCAGCACAATCGCCAGCGTGAGCGCCGCCAGGCGTGCCAGCGACAGTGCCAGCCCCAGGTTGCGCGCCACGCCATCATCCAGCCCCATGAGCGTCAGCGGACGCAGGAGCAGCAGCGTCAGCACGACCCCGCCCGCCAGCTGCGGCCACAGACGCTGCACGATGCTCCAGTCGGTCTGGGTGAGCGTGCCGGTGCTCCACAGGAACATACTTTGCAGCTGATCGTGATGGAACAGCACCAGCAGCTGGTTAATCGCACCGCAATAGAGGCTGACAACCAGCCCGGCCAGAATCAGCGTTACCGGAGAAAGGCGTTTTCCCCAGGCCACACCAAAGACCAGCGCCCCTACGACACACGCCCCCGCGAGGGCCGCGAACTGCGAGGTTAACGCGCCGGGCAATGCCCACAGCGTGGTGATCGTGATCCCAAGCTGCGCCCCGGTAGCGACGCCCAACGTGGTTGGCTCCGCCAGCGGGTTACGTAATACCTGCTGGAATAAGACACCTACCAGGCCTAAACCGGCCCCGACCAAAAGGGAGATCGCCAGACGCGGCAGCAGGCTGTAGTGGAACAGCATCTGCTGAATATTGTCGATATCCGGCGAGACCAGCGCGGCTCCCCACTGCGCACGCGGTAACGCCGTCGAGAGATTGAACCCGGTGAATGACAGTGCAGCCAGAAAAAGCACGGACAGCAGTAGAACCGGGAAACGCGCGATACGGGTACTCATGCTTTACCTCCCAGCGCGTTATCCAGTACGCGGGCAAAATGCATGGCCGATAGCGTCGCGCCGTAGAACCACACAGCGGGCGCACGCTGGAAGCGCTTCTCGCGCACAAACGGCATCGCCTGCCAGAGCGGCGTCGCCATCAGCGTTTGCATTTCGCGCTCGTTGCCGTGGTCGAAACACAGCACATCCACATCACGAAACGCCGCCAGACGATCGATACCGACGGCGGTACTGCCCCAGAAGGTCATCTCCCCTTCCCACGCATTGCGAATGCCAAAGCTGTCCAGCACCTCCTGGAACAGACAGTTTTTACCGAATACCAGCATATGGCGGGCATCCAGCAGCGTCACCATCAGCAGCGGGCGATCACCCCGCCCGGCAAAGCGCGGCTTCAGGGCATCGAATTCATCGAGATGCTTTTTGGCTTCCGTTTCACGGTTGAGGAAATGCGCCATCTCGTTGATCGAGTTTTTCGCCACGGTCAGCGGTTTTTTACCGTCGCTAAAGGAAAAACCGCGCCCTGGCGCAATACGTGCCATGGTCTCTTCTGACGGGCCATAGCCCACAGACCAGAACAGGAATGACGGTTTCATTTGGGTAAGCAGTTCGAGGTTTGGCTCCGTACGCAGGCCGATGTCAATCACCGAGTCCGGCAGCTTCGGCTCGTTCACCCAGAGGTTATAGTTAGGGATGTCCGCCACGCCATAGGGCGTGACACCCAGCGCCATCATCAGCTCTACCGGCAGCCACTCCAGCGCCACAATGCGGTGAGGATCGACTGCGGCAGCACGCGCCGTCGTCATGTTAAACAGCAGGGGTGAGAGCGCCATTGCCGTCAACAGGCGACGACGGCTGATAAATGTGTTGTCCAGCATCAGTACACGAAGCTCACCGGTGCAGCCCCAGCCGGGTGAGGCAAGATACCCATTGGAATACCGTAAATGTGTTCCAGCGTTTCGCTGCGCATCAATTCTGACGGTGTTCCCTGCGCAATCATTTCGCCGCCGCGTAGCGCGACAAGATAATCGCAGTAGCGCGCCGCCATGTTGATATCGTGCAGGACCGCAATCACCGTCAGGCCACGCTGCTGGCTTAACCGGTGTACCAGCGCCAGCACGTCGACCTGATGGGCAATATCCAGCGCAGAAGTAGGCTCATCCAGTAGCAGGCAACGGCTGTCCTGAGCCACCAGCATTGCAATCCACGCCCGCTGACGCTCACCGCCAGACAGGCTATCCACCAGACGGTGCGCCAGCGGTTTTAGCCCAACCAGCGCAATCGCCTCTTCCACTTTCTCCCGGTCAGCCACGCCGAAGCGCCCAAGCGCCCCGTGCCACGGATAACGCCCAATCGCCACCAGCTCACGCACCGTCATCCCTTCCGCCTGCGGCAACTGCTGCGGCAGATAGGCCACTTTGCGCGCAAAGGCTTTGCTGCTCCAGCTCTCCAGTTGCTGTCCGTCCAGCAGGATATCCCCTTCAGACGGCGGCTGATGGCGTCCCAGCATCTTAAGGAGCGTGGATTTACCGGAACCGTTGTGACCAATCAGGCCCGTCACTTTACCGGCCGGGAACGTCAGAGAGAGCGGATGCAGCAACGTGCGTCCGGGTACGCGAAAGGAGAGATGATTGAGCGTGAAGGTGGTGTCGGATTGCGTTTGATTATCCTGCATATCAGCCAACTTAAATAAAAAGGGCACGGCGAACCGTGCCCAAAGAGAGATTAGAAGCGGAAGGTCGCGGTGGCGACAACCTGACGTTCAGCACCCCAGAAGCAACCGTAGGTGTTAAAGCAGCTGGCAACATACTCGCGATCAAACAGGTTGTTCACGTGAAGTGCGACGTTCGAGCCTGCCATGCCCACGCGCGCCAGGTCGTATCTCACCAGCGCATCGACAACGGTGTAGCTGCCTACCGTGAAGGTGTTCGCCGGATCGCCTTTGCTGGAGCCGGTGTAACGCACGCCGGTACCCAGCGTCAGGCCGGACAGCGGGCCATCAAACAGCGTGTAATCGCCCCATACGGATGCCATGTGTTTAGGCACCTGAGCAGGCGTGTTGCCTTTGTAATTTGTATCGGTGGTGTATTCCGCATCGGTATAGGTGTAGGAACCGACAACGTTCACGCTCGCAGACAGCGCCGCTTTCGCTTCCAGCTCTACGCCACGCGCGCGGATTTCTCCCCCTTCAACCGAGAAGAACGAGCCAGCCGGGTCCGCCATCAGGTTGTTGGTTTTGGTCAGTTGGTACAACGCACCGGTGACAACGATCGGACGGTCATTCGGCACGTATTTCACGCCCGCTTCGTACTGCTTACCTTTAGACGGGGAGAACAGTTTGCCCTGAGCATCGGTCTGCGAAGCGGGCTCAAACGATTCGCTGTAGCTGAAGTACGGGGTTACGCCATTATCAAACAGGTAGTTAACACCACCACGCCAGGTGAACTGGGTATCATCACGTTTGGAGGTGGTATTCAACACGCGGTTATACGATTCCTGATCCGCCCAGTCATAACGGCCGCCCAGCGTAACCAGCACTTTATCCCACTGCGCCTGATCCTGAACGTACAGACCGGTCTGTTTCTGACGGTTGAGGATCTGATAAGGGCCGGAGGTCGCCGGATCTTTTGAACCGAAATCAAAATCGCTGTTCACCGGGTTGTAGAGATCCAGCAGCGGCACCGAGTCGTCATAGCCGAACCAGGAGTTGATGTCGTTACGCATGCGCATAAAGTCAACGCCGGTCAGCAGGATGTGGTCCACCTCACCGGTAGTGAATTTGCTTTGCAACTGGGTATCAACGGTGAAGTTCTGGAGCTTTTCATTATCGACAACGTATTTACGCGCCAGATAATGGCCTTTGTCAGCAGGGGCTAACGCGGCGCACTGTTTGTTGCCCGCATTCGCCGGGTCGGTACAGACGCCATAGCCGTAAACACTGTTTTGTGAGGTTTTATTCTCAGCAAAGCGCAGGTTCTGGCGTACGGTAAAGGTATCGTTGAATTCGTGATCGAAGCTGTATCCCACCATTTTCTGGTTGCGGGAATAGGTATTGTTCTTCGCGCCTTCATTGAAGTTCGTCGGCAGACGATCGCCGTTCGGCAGCGGATCAACCGTCCCCTCTTTTGGCAGCCAGCCGTAGTAGCCGGTTTCAGGCTCGTTCTGGAAGTAAGAGAGGAACGTGAAGGTAGTCTTATCATCCGGACGCCAGGAGAACGATGGCGCGATGGCGTAACGCTGCTCTTCCGCACGCTCCTGCTGAGCGTTATTAGAACGCGCAACACCCGTTAAGCGGTAAGAGTATACGCCGTCGTCGTCGATGGCATCGCTGAAGTCAAACCCGGTCTGGAACAGGCTGTCCGTACCGACTTTGAACTGGATTTCTTTCAGCGGCTCGGTGGTTGGGCGCTTGCTTACCATGTTCAGCAAACCGCCAGGGCTGCTTTTGCCGTACAGAACGGAAACCGGACCGCGCATGATCTCGGCGCGTTCCAGCATGTAAGGGTCGATTACCGCGTCGTTATAGAAGTTGCCCTGCATCTTCATGCCGTCGAGGTAGTTATTCTGGCTCTGGCCGTCGGCCGCAAAGCCGCGAATCACCAGATAGTCATAGGTATTCGACGCACCACGGGTGCCAACCGCCACGCCCGGCGTATAGCTCAGGGCTTCTTTTACCGAACGCGGCTGATGCAGCGCCATCTCTTCGGCGGTGACGACTGAAATAGACTGCGGCACCTTCTGAATTGGCGTATCGGTTTTCGTGCCGGTCGCGGATTGTCTTGCCGCGATAGTTGCCGCCGGTCCCCAGGCACTTTCCTGTGCCGCAGGCGCTGCGGTTACCGTAATGGTTTCTTCTTTTTTCGGGGTTTCGGCAGCATGTGCATAAGCCGACATGCCGGCAACCGCTGTGGCTACGACGACCGCGACTTTTCGCAGCGACGTGTTGATTGGCTGAGCAGTATTGGAAAGCGCCATGTTGTATCTCTGATGGAAAGGTTAATGATAACGTAAACGAGAATTATTATTATGAGCTCAAGAATAATAGGCGAAACGCCGGTTGCATAGCAAGCAATAAGCGGCCCTACGAGAATTGAGGGATTAAGAATTAACCAGATGAAAACAGGGGGTTAATGATGTTAGCGAAAGGATCGCCAAAACCCGCCGGAGCGGGCGGGAAGCATTAGCGGTAAAACAGCTCGAACGTGGCGACCGCCTCGACTTTTCCGGGTTTGACCTCCCCCGTTTTTACGTAGCGGGCCTTCAGGGGGATCTCTGCGGGCACCTTGTCCTGCGTAGCGGATATCGCAGTATAGGTCTGGTCAAACTGAAGGACGGTATCGTTGCTGTCGAGAATTTGAATCCCCAACCCTTGTGCGGCAGCATCACCGGATGCAATGCCCAAAATCGAGCCGTTGGTCACCCCCGTCGACCCCGTGCGGGTGAACTGATAGTCAATCTTTGTTCCCGCCGCGCAGTCGTTTATTGCAATCTTAAAACCACCGTCAGTCAGTATCTCTGAGTATTGCCCGTCAAAATCCTGAGAATTGACCGTTTTGAGAGGAACAAAAATGTTACGGTCAACCAGATTACAGGTATTGGTCGTAATATGGACGCTGGTGGGCGAAAAACGCATTTCACCGACCACGACACCGCCGAGCGTATCCTGCGAGGTCAGGCGCGAGGTATCCAGCATCCCGTCCTGGACCTGGCCGATGACCACCAGTTGAGCGGCGGCCCGAAAGACGTGGGTGCCATCAGACCCGCCATGTTTGTAGCCATAATACTGCCAGGGACGAATGAGGTCCTCCTCTATATAGTCGGGCAACCGTTCGCTTGACGCCGCCGCACGGATGCCAATCCCCGGCACGTTGGTTTTATAGACTCCCGGCAGAACGTCCTCACGCGCGTCGGCATCCGTCAGGGTCAAATAACCGCGCCGGATTTGCGCGTCAGCTCCGCCACAGTGCACCGTAATTTCATTGGATTCGACGGCATTGTCATAAATTACGGTCCCCACAGGGGTATCGGGATCGAGCATAAAGACCGCTGGAAGCTGAAAGGTAACAATGCCGCCAGATCCATCCCCGCCGCTGAAAGTACATTGAGCAAATGCCGGATGTACCCGCACGGCGGCGACCAGCAGTACGGCAGAGATAACGGTTCTCACCAGAATAGTCACGCGCATTTTCTCTCCAGCCTCATTGGCAATTGACCGCGGTATTAATGATTCCCTCGCCATTGTCATCGGGTAAATCGATGACGCCATGACACTGTTCGTCGCCCGCCTCTCCCCACTGCGCGCTGAACGATGTGTGTCCGTTAAGCCCTGAGAGGTAGACCTCGCCATCATCCCCGACAATCGCGGTGGTGTTATCAAGCGCCACGATGGCACCAAACGGCACTGGTTTACCCTGATGACGCAGAGTGACCAGCGCGCGACGCCCAACGCGGGCCTCGAAGTTCGCCAGTATCGCTGCGCCTTTTGTCGGCACGAGATCTAACGTTGCCGCGTCAATATCAATATCGCTGCGTTCCTGCGTGTTTACCGTGAGGGTGTTGTGTCGGTAAGCGGTAAGCGACGGCACGATGGCATTACCAAACGCATCGGTATAAATGCCGCGGCCGCTCTGAACGTTGACATCCTCTCCGTCGTTGATGTGTACAATCGCGAAAGCGTCCCGCACGGGCTGCCCCAGCGTAACGCCCTGACCGTGAGCCACGATGGATCCCTGAGCGTTATAGTTCCACTGGCGGTTATCCCCGCCGTAGCTGTACCCCATGCCAACTTCGCCGGACGAGCCGCGATAGCGCCCGGATACGCTGCCGCCATAGCCCGTATCTTTGTTGGCGTAGGTCTGCTGGAGGTTATAGCTCAGCTTGTTATCCTCAAGCGCGGTCCCCCCGATCCCCACCTGGTGCGAGACATACCCGCCGCTTGCGGTATTTACGCTGTAGTTTGCCCACGCGTTAGAGAGCCAGTGCGATAACGGGATATTGACGTTCAGCGCCAGTTGCCGATCGGAATCGGCATCTGGCGTGCGGGTCAGGTTGTAGCTTATCGACCAGGTAATATCCCGCCAGCTGGAGCTCAGCCCGGCGCTGACGCTGCGCTCGTGGCCGTCCATATCCCAGTAATCCTGCTGATAGCCGTTAAGATACGCCGAGCCCCAGTCAGAAAGCCGCTGGGAAAGGTTTACCTGCATGCGGCTTCGGCGGTTGTTGGTTCTGCGATAGGTATAAATGCCGTCATCAATCTCGCTGTCGCGCTGATCGATAGCCTCCTGAAAGGTATAAAACCCGGAGGTGGAATAGCGGTAGCTGGCAAGCGTGACGGTGGTATCTGTGTCGGGAATATCTTTTGAATACTGCGCTCGCCATGAAAGTCCATTTGCGTCATCACGTCCGTCATCAAAGGCGGTTCTCGCGGTGGTGATATCCACCGAGGCTGAGCCCAGATGACCCAAATCCGCGCCAACCCCCAGCAATAGTGCATGATACATCGACGCACCCTGAGCGCCGGTGTAGGCCGTCACGCCATACGGCAGGCCATAAATAGCCGTACCTTGCACAAAGGTGGGCTCATCTTCCCCTTCATTGCCGCGATAACGCCCGGCCGCCAGCGAATACTTAAACCCGCCCTCACGCTGGAGGACCGGCACCGACGCGCTGGCCTGTATGAAGCTATGCTCCGAGCCATCCGCCTCTTCAACGGTGACTTCCAGATCCGCGCCGGAGGCGACCTGGCTTAAATCACGGATCTCAAATGGCCCCGGCGAGACGTTGGTTTGATAAAGGGTGTAGCCGTTTTGCTTAATGGTGACTTTTGCATCGCTGTTGGCAATCCCCCGCACGACTGGCGCAAACCCCTGCTGGCTGACCGGTAGCATCGCCGTATCCGTTTCCAGCGTCAGGCCGGTCATCTGCACGCTGTCGAACAGCTCGCTGTTGGTGTACGTCTGGCCCAGTTCAAGCTGGCTTTTCAGCGCTTTGATATCGCGCTGCAGGGTGGTGGCGATGGCTTCCCAGCCCGAAGAGTCACTCCAGGTACTGTTGTTGCGCAGCCGCCACGCGCCCAGATTAAGACCCGATGTCAGGCCAAGCCAGGTTGATGAGGTTTGGCCCGTGCTGTAATGCTGCTGAGAACCGCTGAGCTGATAGCTTGTCCAAGCCGCCGGAGCACCGTCATCCCAGAATTTCGGGTTAATGGCGCCCGCAGCCGCGCGGTTGCGGTAGGCCTGGGGAATGACCAGCGTCAGGGTCTGGTTATCCTGATTGTAATCGTAGCGAGCATGTTCGATAAAATGGGAGATATCCCGACTGCAGGCCGCATCGTCCATATCTTTGAGATCCGGCACCGCGTCGACGTTCACGCCGAATTCACGCAGATCCGCTTTGGTCAGCTCCGGCAGAAGCTGCTGCTTATCGTCAGAAAGCACATAGGTGACCTCGCGTTTATCCACGACGTCCCGATCCCACATGATGGTGGTCAGATAGCGCCCTGCCAGCAAGCCGTTATCATTAATGAAGTTTTTGAGCGTAGCGGTATTTTCCAGCGGCGTATCCAGCTCAAGGATCCGCAGGTTGAATTCGTCATCAGCCCACGCAGGCGGGATCGCGACGAACAGCGCGAGCACGATCCCGGACCATACCTGTTTTTGGCGAAAGGGAGAGGACATAGCATTCCAACACGATCCCGTTAAAGGGCCTGCTTGCGCTGAGGGGTTTGCGCCCCAAAATCATTGATTGCCGTCCAGGTCACCGCACCCGTCGCCCCTTTTGGCAACGCAAAATGCTGCTCGCTAAACGGTGCAACCATCATCGAAATAGCCCCCGGCGTGGTTTCGGTCTCTTTCACCGGTACGCTTTTCCCGCCCACGGCCAGCTCGCCAAAGGAGACGTAAAACGGTGTGGGGTTGTTGGCAATAAGCGTGTCGCCCTGACGACGGAACGTGATTTTTTCATCCGCCACCAGCGCATCGGCCTCTTTTAACTGAGACGGGCGCCAGAAAAGCTTCAGCCGCGTTTTCATCGCGAACTGCAGGGTATTTTTCTCTTTCAGCTCAGGCGACAGCGCGGAGACCGATTTCACATTCGCCAGGAACAGCGATTCACGGTCTGATGGCAGGCTTTTTTTATCGCCAGTAAAAATAACGTGTAAAAGGGTTTGACGATTTTCCTGCAGCTTATAAACAGGAGGGGTAATAACGAAGGGCGCTTTTGCATTATTGACATAGCTGACCCAGCTTTGTACCAGATAACGCGTATGGGGATCTTTATTTTTAAGGGCTATTTGTACTTCAGCTTTATTTGATGGATAAATAATACGAGTACCACCCAGAACCACGCTGGCCTGCGCTGACAGACAAGAAATAATTAAACAACCACATAACAATTTAAATAAAGTCTTCATACAACGTTCCAAAAGGCAGCCATAAAGGCTGCCAGTAATGACTTAGCGATAGACAACCTCGAAAGTTGCCGAAGAAGAATAGCGGCCTGCGGTGGGTGCAGTATCACCAATCTGAATCACCTTCGCGATGTAGTTAAAGACTGACGCATTTGTTCCCGTCGCATCGTTAGCCACATCCGTTCCCGTCGAAGGCAGGGAGCCATCAAATACCACATCGTCTTTCGTGCCGTTTTCATTGCTGACGATGATGCCAACGTTGGTGGCATTACCGGCGCCGCTGAGGTCGTTCTTCAGACGTTTATGCGCGGCATCCGTTGTCGTTCCGCTGAATTTGAGGTTGAGTTTGGCAACCAGCGGGTCACATTTTTTCACTTCAATATTAAACGTTTTGCTGGTGCCCACTGCGCCATCAGTGCCAAAGTCCGACGCATAGGTATCGGGGAACGTGACGGTTGACGAGGTCGTACCGGAGCCATCAACATTAATTTCACAGGTGTCGGCCACCACTTTCCCGGCAAAGTTCACCGTGCCAGAATCGTTTCCGGCAAATGCTGGCAGAGACAGCGCTGCCATTATGCTTGCAGCCAAAAATGAAGAAAGAACATACTTACTCATAATCATATCCTTATATATATCGATGCAGTCATCCATTCCCGCCCCAATACTGTGCGTCAGAATGTTATTTAAGCGCTCATATCACTCATACAGGGGTAATTAACCCAGCCATGTTTCAGGAAAGCCTGTGATTCCTTGAGGCGATTAAATCAGATCATTCTTACCAGTGTCCAGATAGCCTAAAAACCTCCTGCACATAATGGCGCACAAGACTATGTTTTAAATAAAAAATAATGAATCTTAGGAATTCTTAATTTTGAATTAACTTTTTTTAAAGGATTGCGGACTGTAAACAATAAAAAAGGCCGCTTTAAAATAAAGCGGCCTTTTATTCAGGGAATTAATTAATTCCCGCCAAACATGTCCTTAATCCAGCCGGCTACGCCATCGCTGTCTTTCTTCTCATTCTGCTGCTGCGGCTGTTGTTGCTGCGGCTGCTGAGGCTGAGAAGATTGATCGAACGGGTTGCCCGTTGGCTGTTCAGGCTGGCTCTGCTGGCAGAGGGAGTCCGGATTGGTGGTCCAGACCGGCAGGGTACGCATCCCACCGCCGCAAACAAAGTTACCGGAACCGTCCACGCCCATATCGACGATATCTTCCGGCGCAACCAGGTTCAGCGGCACCGGAGACTGATTCGCCAGATAGCGCTGGTAAATCGACATCGCCCCGCTTGCACCGTACAGCTTGGTTGGCTGGTTGTTATCACGGCCTACCCAGGTGATCACCACTTCACGGCCATCAATACCGGCAAACCAGGTATCGACGTTGTTGTTGGTGGTCCCGGTTTTACCCGCCAGATGCAGACCCGGATATTTCGCCCCCAGCTGACGGCCAGTACCGCGCTGCACAACCTGCTGCATGGTCCACAGCGTCATATAGGCCGCCTGCGCAGGCACCGCACGTTCTGCCTGTGGGAAGCTCTGATACAGCACGGATCCATCCTCGGCAATCACCGAGCGCAGGGCCGAAAGCGGCGCACGGTTACCGCCGCTGGCAATGGTCTGGAACGCCTGTGCCACTTCGATCGGCGTCAGGTTAAGTGCCCCCAGAATCATCGCCGGAACCGGATGCAGCTGATCTTTCGACACGCCCAGTTTCTGCCAGGTGTCGACAATCGCAGGCAGGCCCAGCGCCATACCGAGGTTAACCGTGGGGACGTTCATGGAACGGGTCAACGCATCCACCAGCATAACCTGGCCGCTGAACTGTTTATCATCGTTCTGCGGGGACCAGACCTGACCGTTAGGCTGACGCAGTGAGATTGGCGCATCGGCAATCCAGGTGTTCAGACGATACAGATTCGGCTGACTCAGGGCGGTGAGATAGGTCGCCGGTTTTGCCAGAGAACCAATCGAACGACGCGCCTGCATGGCACGGTTATAGCCCGCATACTGCGGCTCGGCACCGCCCACCATCGCGCGTACTTCGCCAGTGTTGCGGTCAACCACCACCATGGCGGTTTCCAGATCGCTCAGCTTGCGCTGTTTCTTCAGTGCCGGAATACCTTCCACCGCGGCTTTTTCTGCTGCATCCTGGGCCACGGAGTCAAAGGTGGTGAAGATCTTCACGCCGGAGAGATCTTTGACCTTATCACCGAGCTTGCTTTGCAGCTCCTGACGCACCATTTGCATAAACGCAGGCTGAGGAGAGATCACCCCACCGCGCGGCTGCACGCCAAGCGGACGCGCGCTCAGCATGTCGTACAGTTCCTGATCGATCACCTGCTGTTGTTGCAGCAGACGCAGGACCAGGTTACGACGCTCCAGCGCCAGTTTCGGGTTACGCCACGGGTTGTAGATGGACGCCCCTTTCACCATGCCCACCAGCAATGCCTGCTGGTCAAGGCTCAGCTCTTCCACCGGGCGGCCAAAGTAGTACAGGCTTGCCAGCGGGAAGCCGCGGATTTCGTTATCGCCGCTCTGACCGAGGTAAACCTCGTTCATGTACAGCTCAAGAATACGATCCTTGCTGTAACGCGCATCCATCAGCACGGCCATGTACGCTTCGTTGGCTTTACGCCAGTAGGAGCGTTCGCTGGAGAGGAACAGGTTCTTCACCAGCTGCTGAGTCAGCGTACTCGCCCCCTGCACGGTACGACCCGCGGTCAGGTTCGCCAGTACCGCACGGCCGATAGAGTAAAGGCTGATGCCGTCGTGCTCGTAGAAGTGACGGTCCTCGGTTGCCAGCAGCGTATCCACCAGCAGATCCGGGAAGCCGTTACGCGCTACAAACAGGCGCTGCTCGCCGTTAGCCGACGAGAGCATGGTGATCAGACGCGGATCGAGACGGAAGAAACCGAACTGACGGTTGTTATCCATGTTCTCGATGGTATCCAGACGATCGCCGTCAAAGGTCAGACGCGCGCGCACCTGCCCCTCTTTGCTGTCCGGGAAGTCGAACGGACGGCGGATCATCTCAATGCTTTTCGCCTGAACGGTAAATTCGCCAGGGCGCGTCATCTTCGACACCTGACGATACTGGGTCGCTTCCAGCAGTTTCACCATCTCGTTCTTACTGATGGACATATCTGGCTCAAGGTTCACCATACGGCCATACACTGCCGCAGGTAACTGCCAGACTTTACCGTCGATACGGCTGCGGATCTTCTGATCCAGATAAACGCCGTAAATCGCCATCAGCACAACAAAAACAATGAACAGCTTCAGCAGCAGCCAGAACCAGCCGCGTTTGCCCCGAGGCTTGCGCCCTTTGCCTTTTCCTTTACGCGGCATCGGTTCTTCATCCTCATAATCGTCTTCATAGTCATCGTCATAGTCCTCATCTCTGAGGCGACGACGGCTTACCTTTTCTTTCGCCGGACGCGTGGGTTTTCCCTTACGTCCTATTGGCTCGCGGTCATTCCCCGCCATGCTTTTTCTCCGCAACGTTCAGGCGCAAAGGCCCGATTCTCATTTCTTCCACTGACCTGTGAAAGAAGAAATCTCTCAAAATTAGTTTTCTCCCTCTCCCCGTGGGAGAGGGCCGGGGTGAGGGCATCAGGCCGCACAATCCAGCCCGCACAATCCAGGCCGCACTCCCCTCTTCCCCTGATTCACGAATACTTCTTCGTCCGCCGTGTCGGCGCCGTATTCGCCGGATCGTCCGGCCAGACGTGTTTGGGATAGCGCCCTTTCATCTCTTTCTGCACGTCCCGGTAACTTCCCGCCCAGAACGCGCCCAGATCGCGGGTGATCTGCAGCGGACGCTGCGCAGGCGACAGCAGCTCAAGCACCAACGGCACACGCCCTTCTGCGATAGACGGTGTGGTGGCTTCACCAAACATCTCCTGCATCCGTACCGCCAGCGCCGGAGGATTATCCTCATGATAACGAATGGCAATCCGGCTCCCGGTGGGCACAGTGTAATGCCCAGGCAGCTCACTATCCAGACGTTGACGTAATGACCAGTCCAGTAAATTCTGTAACGCGGTCTTAACATCAAGCGCCTTGAGCGCACGCAAGGAGTGTACGCCGCTCATTTGCGGCAGTAGCCAGTGCTCAAGCGTAGCCAGCAGCGTCTCATCATCCACCGCTGGCCAGCCGTGTTCCGGCAGCCACTTCGCGGCGCAGTGCAGGCGTATACGATACTGTTCAGCTTCCGGCGTCCAGTTCAGTACGCTCAGCCCTTTTTCCCGGATGCCGTTCAGCATCGCCTGGTGTAACTCTTCTTCTGACGGCTTCGCCAGCAGTTTCGTCCCGAGCGTCAGTTTGCCAATCTGACTGCGGCGAAACGCCTTTAGCGTGCCCTGAGTCTCATCCCATTCCACGATATCGGACTGCTGCAGCAGCTGCGGACAAGCGCGGGTCAGCGCATCAATGTCTACGGCAAACGCCTGTAAAATACGTGCGTCAGGAGAGTGGCTCCCCTGAAGCAAAAGCGGGGCAATCAGCCATTCGTGACGCGTTAACGCATCATCGCTGTCCAGCATCGCCCCCATGCCGTTTGCCAGCTGATAGCGCTCGTCCAGCCCGCGGCGGCGGGCAATTCTGTCCGGGAAGGCCTCTGACAGCAGGGAGGCAATTTTATCGCTGTCAGGTGAACCGCCCCGGCTATTCAGGCGTTTGGCCAGCTGCTGCGCCCGCTGCTGCCAGTTCCCCTGATTACGCGAAAATGCCTGTCCCAGATCGCTAGTGCCACCGCGCGGCGGCTCCTCAAGGATAGCCGCCAGCCTTGCCGCCGTGGCAATTTCATCGTTCCCCTGCGCGGCCACCAGCATAGCAGCCAGACGCGGATCGTTACCCAGCGCCGCCATTTTCTGCCCGCGCGCCGTCAGACGCTCGCCTTCCAGCGCGCCAAGCTGAGTCAGCAGGCTGCGCGCCGCCGTGAGGTTAACCGCTGGCGGAGGGTTGAGCCATGTGAGCTGGGCAGGATCAGGACAGCCCCATTGCAGGAGATCCATCACCAGGCCAGACAAATCACTTTGTAAAATTTCTGGCGTGCTTTGCTGTGCGGCACGCTCAGCTTGCTCCGCGCTGGTCAAATGCAGACAAATGCCCGGCGCAAGACGCCCGGCACGGCCCGCACGCTGGATCATCGACGCCTGGCTGAGGCGCTGCGTGAGCAGCTTAGTCAGCCCGGTGCGCGGGTCAAAACTGGCCACCCTCTCCTGGGCGCTATCCACCACCAGGCGAATGCCTTCGATGGTCAAACTGGTTTCCGCGATATTGGTCGCCAGCACCACTTTGCGCTGCCCCGCCGGGGCGGGAAGGATCGCTTTACGCTGATCGGCCAGCGACAACGCGCCATAGAGCGGACACAGAATAATGTCGCTACTCACCCGTGATGCCAGTTGCTCCTGTACGCGCTGGATTTCTCCCACACCGGGTAAAAATAGCAGCAGCGACCCCGGCTCCTGACGAAGCAGTTCAGCCGTGGCGACAGCCACCGCTTCGTCAAAACGCTGATGGGCAGGTAGCGGCTGATAGCGCCGCTCCACCGGGAATGCACGACCTTCGGAGGCAATCACTGGGGCATCAGGCAGCGTCTGCTGCAGCCGCGCGTTATCCAGCGTCGCCGACATAATGAGCAGCCGTAGGTCGTCGCGCAGCCCCTGCTGGACGTCCAGCAACAGCGCCAGGGCCAGATCCGCCTGCAGGCTGCGTTCGTGGAATTCATCCAGGATCACCAGCCCCACGCCGGTCAGTTCCGGATCGTTTTGCAGCATGCGGGTGAGAATGCCCTCGGTAACCACTTCAAGGCGCGTGGACGGGCCAACGCAGGTTTCGGCACGCATCCGATAACCTACCGTTTCGCCCGGTTTTTCGTTCAGCAGTTCCGCCAGTCGCTGCGCCACGTTGCGTGCGGCGAGCCTGCGCGGCTCCAGCAGGATGATTTTTCCGGCAATCTTCCCTTCTTTGAGGATCTGTAGCGGCAGCCAGGTGGATTTGCCCGCCCCCGTAGGCGCGTTAAGCAAAACCTGCGGGGCGTGGTGTAAGGCGGCAAGAAGCTCGGGAAGGACGACGGCGACCGGCAATGAGGACACTAACAGCTCCAGAGGGTTAACATTAGTCGGCGTACATTGTAGCATCGGCGCATATCATTACCGAGTCCCCCGTATGTCTGAGTCAAAACGACTGTTTTTTGCCATTGAGCTGCCCGCCCCTGTTCAGCGGCAAATCGTTCGCTGGCGCGCTGAACATTTTCCACCGGAAGCAGGTCGGCCCGTTGCGGCCGCGAACCTGCATCTGACGCTGGCATTCCTGGGCGACGTAAGTGCCGGGAAACAGCGGGCGTTAGCCGCCATGGCCGGGCGGATTTCTCAGCCGCCGTTTACGCTGCACCTCGACGATGCAGGGCAATGGCTACGTTCGCGCGTGGTCTGGCTGGGCACGCGCCAGCCACCGCGCGGATTATTGCAGCTGGCGAATATGCTGCGCGCGCAGGCGGCGCGCAGCGGCTGTTATCAGAGCCCGCAGCCATTTCATCCGCATATCACGCTGCTGCGCGATGCCGGTCAGGCCGTTGCCCTCCCGGCCCCGGGTTTTCACTGGGCTTTCCCGGTCAATGCATTCGCGCTTTATGAATCTGTCTTTGCTCAAGGACGCACACGCTATACGCCGCTACAGCGCTGGACGCTGGGCGACACGATGAAGGAATCCTGATGAAGTTTAGCCCTGCACTCCAGCCCGCCACGCTGATCCAACGCTACAAACGCTTCCTCGCCGACGTGGTGACACCTGAGGGGAAAACGCTCACTCTGCACTG
The DNA here is from genome assembly GCF_000534515.1 of Enterobacter sp. MGH 37. Lineage (NCBI taxonomy): Bacteria > Pseudomonadati > Pseudomonadota > Gammaproteobacteria > Enterobacterales > Enterobacteriaceae > Enterobacter > Enterobacter sp. MGH 37. The sequence continues at coordinate 2,085,208 of NZ_KI973206.1, read as the reverse complement.
CCCCAACACCGGAGCCATGACCGGTTGCGCCACGCCGGGTGACACGGTCTGGTATTCCACTTCAGAAAATACTAAACGCAAATATCCCCATACCTGGGAAATAACTGAGACACAAAGTGGGGCATTTATTTGCGTTAATACCCTGCGCGCCAATCAGCTGGTTAAGGAAGCGCTGACCCATGGCACTATTCCCGAACTGGTGGGTTATGGTACGCATAAAAGTGAAGTGAAATATGGCGATGAAAGCAGCAGAATTGACTTCATGTTACAGGCGGAAGACAGGCCGGAGTGCTATATTGAAGTAAAATCAGTGACGTTAGCGGAACAGGAAAATGGCTACTTCCCGGATGCGGTTACGCTACGTGGACAGAAGCACCTGCGGGAGCTAATGAGTGTTGCGGCGGCGGGCAAACGCGCCGTACTGCTGTTTGCGGTACTGCATTCAGCCATTGAACGGTTCTCCCCTGCCCGTCATATTGACCCTAAATACGCGCAATTGTTGAATGAGGCACAAAAGCAGGGGGTAGAGGTTTTCGCTTATAAGGCGGAACTTTCTGCCGATAATATGACTCTGAGATCCTCTCTTCCCATTGTCTTATAAGGGATTAGACGATTGATGATTATGTGTTCTGGCCGCGTGCGCAAATACGCTTTTCCTCACAGGCTTGTCAAGTGTTACGTTTAGATAATTGCCATACGGAAAAGCATCTGCTATTTATAGCGACCTGATTTTTCCCCCAACACGGGGATCGATAGTGCGTGTTAAGGAGAAGCAACATGCAAGAAGGGCAAAACCGTAAAACATCGTCCCTGAGTATTCTCGCCATCGCTGGGGTGGAGCCGTATCAAGAGAAACCGGGCGAAGAGTATATGAACGAAGCCCAGCTGTCGCACTTCAAGCGTATTCTTGAAGCATGGCGTAATCAACTCAGGGATGAAGTCGATCGCACCGTTACGCATATGCAGGATGAAGCTGCAAACTTCCCGGATCCGGTAGACCGTGCCGCTCAGGAAGAAGAGTTCAGCCTCGAACTGCGTAACCGTGACCGCGAACGCAAACTGATCAAAAAGATCGAGAAAACGCTGAAAAAAGTCGAAGACGAAGATTTTGGCTACTGCGAATCGTGCGGTGTTGAAATCGGTATTCGTCGCCTGGAAGCGCGTCCAACCGCCGATCTGTGCATCGACTGTAAAACACTGGCCGAAATCCGCGAAAAACAGATGGCCGGTTAATACCAGCGCTGTTTACCCACTCCAAAGGCGGGAGTCTCTCCCGCCTTGTTAACGTTGATATGTCTGAATCACACTATATCGGGCGCTTCGCGCCATCTCCCTCCGGTGAATTACACTTCGGCTCATTAATTGCCGCGCTCGGCAGCTACCTGCAGGCTCGCGCCAGCCAGGGCAAATGGCTCGTCCGCATAGAAGATATTGACCCGCCGCGTGAAGTTCCCGGTGCTGCAGAGACCATACTGCGTCAGCTGGAACATTACGGCCTGCACTGGGACGGCGAGGTTCTCTGGCAGTCAAAACGCCACGAGGCGTATCGGGAGCGTCTGGCCTGGCTCGCTGAGCAAGGGCTTTCCTACAACTGCACCTGCACCCGCGCGCGTATCCAGAGCGTTGGCGGCGTCTATGACGGGCACTGCCGCACGCTCAATCATCCCCCGGAGAACGCCGCCGTGCGCCTGCTGCAACGTGCGCCCGTCACCCGTTTCCACGATCTGCTCTCCGGAGAGATCCGTGCCGATGAACGTCTGGCGCGCGAAGATTTTATTATTCACCGTCGTGATGGTCTGTTTGCTTATAACCTGGCCGTGGTCGTCGACGACCATTTCCAGGGCGTCACGGAAATTGTGCGTGGGGCAGACCTGGTCGAACCTACCGTGCGGCAAATATCGCTGTATCAGCAGTTTGGCTGGACGGTACCGGGTTATCTTCATTTGCCGCTGGCGGTCAATGCGCAGGGCATTAAACTGTCCAAGCAAAACCACGCCCCAGCCCTGCCAGACGGCGATCCGCGTCCTGTTTTGATCGACGCGCTGCGATTTCTCAACCAAAATGTAACCCACGAATGGCAGGATCTGCGTATTGACGAACTGCTGAAAATGGCCATCGCGCAATGGACGCTCACGGCGGTGCCAAAAATCCAGCATTCTCAAATGCGTTGCGCTGAGCTATGATTAGCCGCTTTTTTCATAACAAAACACACTACGAGGTGTACCATTTTTACCCGAGTCGCTAATTTTTGCCGTAAAGTGCTAAGCCGCGAAGAGAGCATGGCGAACGATGCTATTGCACAGCCACACATGTCGGTTATTCCGCGTGAGCAGCACACTATTTCCCGCAAAGATATCAGTGAAAATGCCCTCAAGGTGCTCTATCGTCTGAATAAAGCGGGCTACGAGGCCTATCTCGTTGGCGGTGGGGTGCGTGATTTACTGCTGGGCAAAAAACCAAAAGATTTCGACGTGACGACCAGCGCCACGCCTGAGCAGGTGCGCAAGTTATTCCGTAACTGTCGTCTTGTTGGCCGCCGTTTCCGTCTTGCTCACGTCATGTTTGGGCCAGAAATTATCGAAGTGGCGACCTTCCGCGGCCACCACGAAGCGGGCGCATCCGATCGCACGACCTCCCAGCGCGGCCAGAACGGTATGTTGCTGCGTGACAATATTTTCGGTTCTATCGAAGAAGATGCCCAGCGCCGCGACTTCACCATCAACAGCCTCTATTACAGCGTGGCGGATTTCACCGTGCGTGATTACGTGGGCGGTATGCAGGACCTGAAAGAGGGCCTGATCCGCCTGATCGGCACGCCAGAAACGCGTTATCGCGAAGATCCTGTGCGTATGCTGCGTGCCGTGCGTTTCGCCGCCAAGCTCAACATGCGCATCAGCCCGGAGACGGCAGAGCCGATCCCGCGTCTGGCGACGCTGATCAACGACGTGCCGCCTGCCCGTCTGTTTGAAGAAGCGCTGAAGCTATTGCAGGCTGGCTACGGGTTTGAAACCTACAAGCTGCTGCGCGAATACAACCTGTTCCAGCCGCTGTTCCCGACCATTACGCGCTACTTCACCGAAAACGGTGACAGCCCGATGGAGCGCATGATTGCGCAGGTGCTGAAAAATACCGACACCCGCATCCAGAATGACATGCGCGTGAACCCGGCATTCCTGTTTGCGGCGATGTTCTGGTATCCCCTGCTGGAAACCGCGCAAAGAATTACTCAGGAGAGCGGCCTGGCCTATTACGATGCCTTCGCGCTGGCCGCAAACGACGTGCTGGACGAAGGGTGCCGTACGCTGGCGATCCCGAAACGTATTACCACGCTGGTGCGCGACATCTGGCAGCTTCAGCTGCGCATGTCCCGTCGCCAGGGCAAACGCGCCTGGAAACTGATGGAACATCCAAAGTTCCGCGCCGCGTTCGATCTGCTGTCCCTGCGTGCGGAAATTGAACGCAATCAGGAGCTGCAGCGTCTGGCGCAGTGGTGGGCTGAATTCCAGGTTTCCGCTCCGCCGGAACAGAAGGATATGCTGACCGGGCTGGATGAAGAGCCCGCACCGCGTCGCCGTCATCGTCGTCCGCGCAAACGTGCGCCGCGTCGTGAAGGTTCAGCATGACACTCGCCTGTATCGCCATCGGCAGTAACTTAGCCTCTCCGCTGGAGCAGGTTAACGCTGCCGTAAAGGCGCTGGGCGAGATTCCGCAAAGCCGGATCGTCGCCGTCTCGTCGTTTTATCGTACCCCGCCGCTCGGCCCACAGGATCAGCCTGATTATCTGAACGCTGCCGTGGTGCTGGAAACAGCCCTTGATGCAGAAGCGCTGCTGGATAATACCCAGCGCATTGAGCTCCAGCAGGGCCGCGTGCGCAAAGCCGAACGCTGGGGACCGCGCACCCTCGATCTCGACATCATGCTGTTTGGCCAGGAGGTGATTCATACCGATCGCCTCACCGTACCGCATTATGATATGAAAAATCGCGGATTTATGCTCTGGCCGCTCTTTGAAGTCGCCCCCGATATCACCTTCCCGGACGGTACCTCGTTAAAGACCGTTCTGGACAACCTGAACGCGGAAAAACCCGCTCGCTGGTAAACCTCTCCCCCACCGGTTGGCCGCTAAATAATTGTGGTTAATCGGTTGCCTAAAATCATTGTTCCCCGGAATGTTACTGTTAGAATGCGCAAAGATTCGCTTTGGGCTATCAGGAAACAGTATGAAACCAACCACCATCTCCTTACTGCAGAAATGCAAACAGGAAAAAAAACGCTTCGCCACCATCACCGCGTATGACTACAGCTTCGCCAAACTGTTTGCCGAAGAGGGTATCAACGTCATGCTGGTCGGAGATTCGTTAGGGATGACGGTACAAGGACATGATTCCACCCTGCCGGTCACGGTTGAGGATATTGCTTACCATACCCGCGCCGTGCGCCGCGGTGCGCCAGCCTGCCTCCTGCTTTCCGATCTGCCGTTTATGGCCTATGCCACACCGGAGCAGGCATTCGAAAACGCGGCGGCGGTCATGCGGGCCGGGGCCAATATGGTCAAAATTGAAGGCGGAGCCTGGCTGGTGGATACGGTGAAGATGCTCACCGAACGCGCCGTGCCGGTGTGCGGCCATCTGGGCCTGACGCCACAGTCCGTCAACATCTTTGGCGGCTACAAGGTGCAGGGCCGTGGCGATGCGGCACAGACGCTGTTTGATGATGCCCTGGCGCTGGAAGCTGCAGGCGCGCAATTGCTGGTACTGGAGTGCGTGCCTGTTGAACTGGCGAAACGTATCACTGAAGCGCTGTCGATTCCGGTGATTGGTATTGGTGCTGGCAACGTGACCGACGGGCAAATTTTAGTGATGCACGACGCCTTTGGTATTACCGGTGGGCATATCCCGAAATTTGCGAAAAATTTCCTTACCGAAGCGGGCGACATGCGCGCCGCGGTCAGGCAGTATATTGCCGACGTTGAATCCGGTGTTTACCCGGGTGAAGAACACAGTTTCCATTAAGGAGTCTCGTTGTGCTAATCATTGAAACCCTGCCGCTGCTTCGCCAGCACATCCGTCGCGCGCGTCAGGAAGGTAAACGTATCGCACTGGTCCCGACCATGGGCAACCTGCATGACGGCCATATGAAGCTTGTCGACGAAGCAAGAGCCCGTGCAGATATCGTGGTGGTCAGTATCTTCGTAAACCCCATGCAGTTTGACCGCGCAGACGACCTGGCGCGCTACCCGCGTACCCTGCAGGAAGACTGCGAGAAGCTCAAAAAGCGTCAGGCGGACATTGTTTTCGCGCCGTCTCCGGCAGACGTTTATCCTCAGGGAACCGGCGAAGCAACCTACGTGGACGTTCCGGGAATTTCGACCATGCTGGAAGGCGCCAGCCGTCCGGGCCATTTCCGCGGCGTCTCCACCATCGTCAGCAAATTGTTTAACCTGGTGCAGCCGGATATCGCCTGCTTCGGCGAGAAAGATTTCCAGCAGCTGGCGCTGATCCGCAAAATGGTGGCGGACATGGGATATGATATTGAGATTGTAGGCGTGCCGATCGTGCGCGCTAAAGACGGGCTGGCGCTCAGCTCCCGCAATGGCTATTTGACCGCCGAGCAGCGTAAAATCGCCCCCGCGTTAAGCAAGGTCATGAACAGCATGGCAGAACAGCTTCTGGCGAAAGCATTAACCGCAGAAGAGATTATTGCTCTTGCGGAACAGGCGCTGAACGACAAAGGTCTCCGGGCTGACGATGTACAAATCCGCGATGCTGATACGCTGCTCGAACTTGCAGAGACAAGCAAACGTGCGGTAATTCTGGTGGCGGCATGGCTTGGCCAGGCTCGCCTGATTGACAACAAAGTGGTTGAGCTGGCGTAGTTTTTCTACCCGGAAGATGAAAGGTAAACGTAATGATTCGCAAAATGCTGCAAGGTAAGCTTCACCGTGTGAAAGTGACTCAGGCAGACCTGCACTATGAAGGCTCCTGCGCCATTGACCAGGATTTCCTCGACGCGGCGGGTATTCTTGAGAACGAAGCGATCGATATCTGGAACGTCAATAACGGCAAACGCTTCTCTACCTATGCAATTGCCGCCGAACGCGGGTCCAAAATCATCTCCGTCAACGGCGCGGCAGCACACTGCGCAGAGGTGGGCGATATCGTGATCATCGCCAGCTTCGTGATGATGTCTGACGAAGAAGCGCGTCGCTGGCAGCCAAAAGTGGCCTATTTTGAAGGCGATAACGAAATGAAGCGCACGGCGAAAGCTATTCCTGTTCAGGTCGCCTGATTTCTTTTCCCTGGACTCATTTTTATCCTATTCACTATCAAAATGAGTCCAGTCTTTTTTGCGCAAGCCGCGATCAATTATAGCGCATTTAATAGAATTTAAATAAATAACCAAAGAAATCTCAGAGAATTATATTATATAATTCTCAAATCATAATTCCCACCCATTAAGAAAAACTTAAACCAACCTGCAGTTTTAATCACCCCCCTTGACTAGTCTTATCCTAAATAAATCTCTAGAATTCGCCACGAAATAACATTTCAGACTTTAAATCAATAGTTCTTCAAAAAATTATTGATTTAAATGTATTAACTTCAAAATATGGATATTGGTATGTCTTTTAAAAAAGTTAGCATGGGTATGGCAATTGCACTGGCTCTGAGCGCAGGTTCCGCAGTTGCAGCAACGGCTTCAAATGACACGGGTACGATTACTTTCCACGGCATGGTGTCTAACACCACCTGTAAAGTTTCTCTGGATCAGAAAATTGACCAGAGTGGTAACGATTTCGATGTCACCCTGGACACCGTATCTGTTGCTGATTTTGGCACCACTGCTCTGGGTACTACCAGCACCCTGGGCCAGAAAAAATTCAACCTGGCGCTGACCGGTTGTGATACTGCTACCGTGGCTAAAGCATCTGCACAGTTCAACTCCTGGGCAGGTTCTTCTTCTACCGAAGGCGGCCTGCTGGTTCCACCTGCGAACGCTCAAGGTGCAGCGAAAAACGTTAACCTCGTGCTGAGCAACGATGGCAACACCAAAACCGATCTGGTGAAAATCGACCAGACTAACAACACTCAGCAGGCAACTGTTGATACAAGCGGCGCGGCTAAGCTGTACTACAAAGTAGCTTATACCCAGGGCCAGGGTTGGGATCAAACCACTAACCCAGTATCAGCAGGTACCGTGCAGGCGCAAGTTGCCTTCACCATGATGTACGAATAAACCTGTTTGTTTTTTTAGTTTTAATTAATCCCCCGCTTAAGGGGGATTATTCGTATCATTCCAACAGGAAGTGGGAAAAATATGTTTAACGCATCCGTAATTAAAGGATTAAAGACCGCGCTGTTTACTACGGCTGTATTTGCAGCATCACACGCCAGTGCCGATATCGTTATTTCTGGCACCCGCATTGTTTACCCTGAATCATCAAAAGACGTCATCGTTAACCTGGATAACCGTGGTGCAAAACCTCTGCTGGTTCAGTCCTGGCTGGACGACGGTCGCGACGAAAAAAGCCCGGAAGAACTTAAGCTCCCGTTCGTGATCACCCCGCCAGTTTCACGTATCGACCCTAAGCAAGGTCAGTCTTTGCGCATCACCTACATGGGTCAGTCGCTGCCAAAAGACCGCGAATCGTTGTTCTGGTTTAACGTATTAGAAATTCCGCCAAAACCTAAAAATGCCAACGCCGAAAATACAAACCAGCTTCAGCTGGCGTTCCGCACCCGCATTAAATTCTTTTTCCGTCCAGACGGACTGAAAGGCTCAGCGCTGGAAGCCGCCGACCATGTCACCTGGACCATGAAGAAAGACGGCAACGGCGTCAGCCTCGTCGCCCATAACGAGTCCCCGTACAACGTAGCGATTTCAATGGTCAAACTTAAGTCGGGCCAAAAGACCTATGAGGTAGCCCACCAGTCTGTTCTGCCTTTCAGCGAGAAAGCCATGCTGGTCAAAGGATTAACCACCACCACAACCGGCAAAGTGGCATACGAAACAATTAACGATAACGGTGGGGTCGACAACCACGAAACCACGCTGAAGTAATTTGCCACCCGACAACATAACAATAGATAGCATGAGCTCTGCGGATATGTTTATCCGCACTGATAAATGGATGTGCCATGGTGTTCCGACGTTCTCTTTTATGCCTTGCGATCGGCACGGCATTCCCCTTACATGTTTGTGCAGACAGTCACGCAGCTAATGACACCGCGCAGGAAAACGAAGATGCGGTCGAATTTAACGAACAGTTTCTTCTCTCAAGAAGCACAAATATTGACGTAAGCCGCTTTGCGCATGGTAACCCGGTGGCGCCGGGTACGTACCGTACCAGGGTCAATTTAAACGGCACGTTAAAATCGACGGTTGACATTATCTTTAAAGATAACGGGACGCCGCGCGCGACACCCTGTATTACGAGGCTTTTGCTCTCGCAGTCCGGTGTGGATACCCGCGCACTCGGAGACGAGCTGGACGACGACGACAACGAGACCTGCATCGATGTAAAAAAATTCTATCCTGAAGCGTCGGTCAACTACGACAGTGCTAAGCAGGTGTTGAACCTCAACTTCCCGCAAATTTACGTGGTTAAGCGCCCGTTAGGCTATGTCGACCCGTCCCTTTGGGATAACGGCATTCCGGCGGCGCTTCTGTCTTACGATCTCAACGGCTGGCACAGCGAAAACAGCGGTTCAACCTCTGAAAGCGCCTATGCGGGCCTGCGCTATGGTCTCAACATGGGACCATGGCGCCTGCGATCGCGCGGCAGTCTGAACTGGGATAAAGACAACGGCACGCACTACAGCAGCCAGGATATTTATCTTCAGCGTGACATCACCTCTCTTGACGCGCAATGGGTACTCGGTGACTCCTTTACCAACGGAGAAGCCTTCGACTCCTTGAGCCTGCGCGGAACACGTCTGTATAGCGACGAACGTATGCTGCCAAACGGTTCAACGGGGTATGCACCGGTGATTCGCGGCGTGGCAAACAGCAATGCCAAAGTCAGCGTCACGCAGAGCGGCAATAAAATTTATGAGACCTCGGTACCGCCGGGCGCGTTTGAGATCAACGATTTGAGCACCACGGGCTACGGTAACGATCTGCTGGTCACCATTGAAGAGGCGGACGGCAGCAAGCGCACGTTCACGGTGCCGTTCTCGTCCGTGACCCAGATGCTACGCCCTGGATCCTCACGCTGGGACGTTGGCATGGGTGAACTGAACGACGACTCGCTGATCGACAAGCCCCAGGTAGGCTACGGTACGCTCTACTACGGCCTCAACAATACCTTCACGGGCTATGCTGGCGCCCAGTACACCGACATGGATTTCTATGCAGGCATCCTCGGCCTGGCAATGAACACCCCCATCGGTGCTTTCGCGCTGGACATCACCCAGTCGCACGCGGATATCGAAGACCTGGGCACGCGCAGTGGGCAGAGTTATCGTCTGACATACAGTAAGCGCATTGAAGCCACGAACACCTCGTTCAACGTGGCGGCCTATCGCTTCTCTACCGAAGACTATCTGAGCCTGAACGATGCCGCGCAACTGCGTAACAGCATCAAACAGCAGAACTATGCCAACCGTAGCTATGAGTCAAATACGGCTCTTTACGATGACTACCAGCGTACTAAAAACCAGATCCAAATCAGCCTCAACCAGCCTCTGAGGGCGGCTGAAAAGGATTACGGTTCGCTGTACGTCAGCGGAACCTGGCAAGATTACTGGAACGGGGAAGGCTCTAACTCTAACTACAACGTGGGCTACAACAACAGCTTCGCCTACGGTAGCTATAGCCTGTCGTTACAGCGGACTTACGACCAGCGCGGTCAACAGGATGACAGCGTTTACCTCAGCCTGAGCGTGCCGCTGAGCGTCTTCTCGCAGGACAACTCGCGTTTAGCTGGGTTCTCGAACGTCAACATGGGCCTGCGTTCCGATCTTAAAGGCGGTACTAACTTCAACAGCTCCGCGAGTGGCAACACTCAGGATAACAAGGTCAGCTACTCCGTAAGTACGTCGTCCAGCAGCGGTAACTACGGCAACCTGAACCAAATCAGTGGTTATAGCTCGCTAAATAGCAGCTATGGTCCGCTCGGCGTTTCCGCCTCGTTTGGTGACGACAATAGCAAGCAGTTCTCCGCCTCTTACAGCGGCGGGATGGTCGCACACGCGGGCGGTATCGCCTTCGCACCGGGCAGCATTGGCGATAACGATGCCATCGCGGTAGTCAAGGCCAGCGGTGCGAAGGGCGCGGGTGTGGGCTACGGCGCAGGCACAATTGACGACTCCGGCTACGGCATTCTGCCGTATATGTCCGCGTATCGGGAAAACCGGGTTTCGCTGGATATCAGGACCCTCGAAAACGACGTTGAAGTGAAAAATACCACCACCACCACCGTACCGCGCAGCGGTTCTGTCGTGCTGGTGAATTTTGAAACCGACGAAGGACGTTCGGTCGTTCTTGAGCTTAAGCGTAACGATAACGGCTTTATTCCACTGGGCGCTGACGTGCTGAATGAAAAAAATGAATCGGTGGGTTCCGTGGGCCAGGCCGGTCAGGCCTATGTTCGCGGTATCGAGAACAGCGGCGCGCTCCGCGTGGTCTGGAGCGGTGACAAGGACGGTTCCTGCACAGTGCGCTATCAGCTGAAACCCGATTTAGAGAAAGCCGGGCTCATTACCCTCCTCAATAACCAAACATGTGAAATGTAATCAGGGAAATTAAGAGAAATCATATGAAAAAGATGCTTCTCAGCCTGTCTGTCATTGTCATGACAGCGCTGACGCTTTCAGGGACGGCACACAGTACCGATCTTACGGTTAACTTTACCGCCAACCTTCGTGAAACGACCTGTGATATGAAGCTGGTTGGCGGCTCAGGTTCCAATACCGAGCAGACGCTTAAAATCGGAGACTCACAGGGCAAAATCCGTCTCGACCAGGTGCAGGCCGGTACAGCGACAGCTGAATTCAAGCTGGCCATCGTTGAATGTCCGTCCTCGCTGAGCGACCTGAAAACCACGGTGAAGGGTACGCAGAACACCGATCTGTTAACGGGTGTAAGTAACTCGAAAACGACCGCCAGCGGCGGTGCAGATTATGCAGCCGTCACCATTGCCCGTGCATCCGCCCCGGACGCACCGTTCACCATTAACTCGACCAACGATGCTCAGCGTCTGGTCTGGTCCGCGGCGGAAATCACCAGCAAGGAAATCCCCCTGGTGGCGACTCTGAAAGAAACCCAAACCGGCAAAATGACCACAGGCGATTTCGAAGCCATAGTGACGTTTGAATTCAGCTACGAATGATTTGTGCAGATAACGGAGCACTCAAATGAAATTTAACTCAACTTTACTCGCCCTGTCCGTTGCTGCCCTTTTCGCTACCGGCACGGCAAATGCAGCGATTACAGGCACCCCCAGCGCCAAACTAACCGTCCAGTCAACCATCACCGCTGGCACCTGTACGGCGAAAGTGACCAACAGCGCGGGCGCGGATGCCACTGAGGTGAACTTTGGTGATGTGTATAAAGCTGATCTGGAAAACAAAAGTCGCGTAGAACCGCTGAAGATCTCATTTACTGGCTGTGCAGGCGTGAAAAAAGCCATGGTGTCTGCGGCGTCCGGTACAGGCGGCTCATGCTCAGGTAATAACCTGGACGGGGACGCTTATGCCGCGGGCCAGAACACCGCCTTTGAGCTCTGGTCTGGCGCGGTGGATTCCGGCCTTCAACTGAACTGTAAGACGCCCCCCGCAGCGCAGGCGGTTACCATCACCAGCGGCGTGGGTGAGTTCCCGATGAACTCCCGTATCGTGATCGCGAAGGATAAGACCATCGCTGATGTGGGTACAGGCTCGGTAACTGCGCCTGTGACCTTCACCGTAACCTATCAGTAATACAGGAATTGTCATGCAACAATTACCGATTCTCTTTCGCCAGCCCGGTCTTGTGTTGCTTGTCGGCCTGGCTGGTGGGCTTTTACCTGACGTAGGCCGGGCAAATTCAGGCCTGGATACGAACATTACCGCCAACATTGTTAATAGCAGTTGTAAGGTAACCGTTGATAATGGAGGAGAAATCTATCTCCCCACGGTTATACGTAGTTGGTTTTATAACGCTGATGGTAGCGATCGCTATGTTCCTGGCGATGATGCAGGCGGTACACCTTTTAAGATTCATGTCGATGACTGCTATGGTGAAAGCGGCAACCCTGCAAAGCTGAATTTCAGCTTCTCTCCTCAATCAGGATTCTGGCCGGGACAAAACCAGGTATTTAAAAGCGATGATACTGCTGCAGGAACGGCGAGAAACGTCGGCGTGGTGATTTTTTCCGGAAAAAATAAAGCCAACGTATTAAATAACGACGGAACGTCAAAAGTCGTTTACGACGTGAGTGGTGAGGGTTCTGCATATATAACGGATTATGAATTCTACGTCAGATATCAAAACACAGGCGTTGTTACTGGCGGGACGGTGACCAGCAAAATACGCGTTGACGTCACTTATGAATAATAACCAGAACAGGAAATGGATGAGAATGTTCAAAGAATTCACACACAGCCCCTTTATTAACGGTGCTGTGAAGGTTGCCTTAACCGGCCTGCTTTTCTCTTTTTGCCAGTCAGGTTGGGCGGGAGAATGCCGAATGGGTGATGGCTATGGCGGTACAACAAAACTGGTCAACTCTGAATACTCGGGGGCAACAATTCGCTTACCCGATCAGGGGGCGTATATCAATGAAATCTTTACCGTTAACCTGACGCCGGGCATCCAGATAAATTGTAGTCCGGTTAAGGGGAATGACGGCTACAATCTGATGGCGCAAACCAACCCTGAGCTGCTGGCAGGCAGCAAGTACAATGAGGGCATGTTTGCGACCAATATCCCCGGCATCTATTACAGCGTGAAGGTTAAAACGTCCGACACCGGAATCGGCGGCCTTTTTGGCACGAATACTACCGGCTGGTATACGACAGCAGCATGGGGGCCAAATACACCGCTGGACGGTAAGTGGCTTAATACGTACATATTTCTCTACGTCGGTTATGACTACCAGGGTAACCCAAACAGGGAAACCGTTATAAAACCGAGACCGGGTACCCTGGGGAAAATGTCGATAGGCGATCCCGCGGACAGCAATAACCAGCCCTGGACATTTACAATAGATGAGAACTCATTCCAGATCCCCGTCGTATTGCCTACCTGTGATATCGTTATGCTGGGTAACGGCACGCACACGTTGGATCTGGGAGATTATTTTGTTTCCGATATCAGATACAAGCGCGTCAAGGACGTGCCTTTTAGCATAAATTTCAACGACTGCACCAGCGTGGCGCAATATACCACTAAGCTCACGACAACCAAACTGACGGGTATAGACCATGACCTTCTCGGCAATACGCTTTCAACAGGGGCGCAAGGTGCGGGCGTGAAGATCTTGTATAACAACGGAAACTCGCAGCTTATTCCCAATGATGCGAACTCGTCATATGTTATGACGGAAACAGGCGTCCCCACGTCGACGCAGATAAACTTCGTGGCCCAACTGATCGCAGATGGCAGCATGATCACCCCCGGCGCGTTTAGCGCCTCCGGCGTGTTCACCATCTCCTACAATTAATCCTACCCCTGCGGCTGATTGCTGATCAGCCGCGACATCGTCTCCAGCGAATCCGTTCTTAAGATATAGAGGCGTTTCAGTAGGAACGGATTATCCCCCGGTTTGACCTTCCCCTTCACCGTCGTTACCGCCAGATGAAAACCGGCGTCGTTCGCTGCCTTGATCGCTTTATTGTCATAACCGCCAAACGGGTAAGAAAGGTACAGCACGCGCGGGTTGAACTGCGACAGCGCACGTCGGGAACGTTCAAAATCGAACAGGATCACGTGATAGCTGCGGCTCAATAAAATCGGGTGTTTATACCCATCCACGCGATGCAGGAAGTGAGTGTGAGACTGAATGTCGAACACGTCCTGTATGCCCTTAATTTCCTGAACGCTCATAAACTGCAGCGATTTTGGGTCCCACTTCTGCGGATGACCTTTGATGCGTGACGAAATAATAAACGCGGTCGCGTTGAAGCCATATTCTTTCAAAACCGGGTAAGCGTAACGGCTCACCGACTTCAGCCCATCGTCAAACGTAATCACCACCGCCTTCGCGGGCAGGTTCATCTTGTTACGCACGTAGCCTTCCAGCTGGTACATCGTCAGCGTCGCGTATCCCTGATCGCGAAGCCAGGTCATCTGGTTGCTGAACGCACGTACGCTGGTGGTCGTGGAGGTATGGCGAAAACGGGTGTTTTCTTCGTCGCGCAGAATATGGTGGTAGGTGAGAACCGGGATGCCGTTATCTTCCTGCGCATCCAGGCTGCTGATCCACGCCAGGCGATTGCCAATGCGGATTTGATACCACGTCTGATTCAGACGGTCTTTGAGCTTATTCAGAATGGGGTAACGCAGGTTGGCGCTAAGGGTGCCAAAGGGCGCACTTCCGCTACTGGGCGCGTTATAGACGGGCGTATCTTTCCAGGTGATGAGGTTTTGGTTACTGAGCGGCTTATTCAGATCGCCCAGACTGTCCTCTACACGCTGCTTGCCCTGCACGTTTTCAAGGTGCGCTTTATCAATAAACCCCGTGCCGAATCCGAAGCGAAATTCATAATAATCCGCCGCGGCGGGAAAGACCGCGAGGATCTGCCCGGCGCGCACATTGCCCACGTTAACCACGTCGTTACCCACCTGGGCCCAGATGGCTGCATCCTCAGTGGTTTGCATATAGTGAGCAGGGAGACCTTGCTGACTCACCAGGCTGGCAGACGCCCCACCGGACACCAGCAGCAAAAGGATAAAGATAACGCGCATGAACATAGGATATAAATCGACACGGAAAATCAGTCGCCATTGTAGCAAAAGCGACATCAATACCAATGTTTAATGTTTATACAGATCGTGAAGCAGAACGAAAGGCGGGTTCTTCTGCTGCTGGTGCCACAAGCTGCTCACCCCAGGCATGCCCTCCCCCACAATGGCGTGACGAAACTCCGCGCTGCTTAATGAGGCGCGAAGGGGATACATGGCTTCGAGTAAAGGCAGACTGATACCGGAGATCACTTCACAATTTTCGTGCTTGTGGCTCAGCAACGCGGCGGCCCGATAAGGTGCAGCGCCTGATTTATCCGTCAGAAAAATTACCCCGTCGCCGGTGTCTGTTTCATGCAGCGCATCGCACATCATCCGGCTGAGCATGTTGGTGCTTAACCCACGCCAGTAATTAACCGCCCGGCATTGCACCAGCGGACCCAATCTGGCCTCAAGCTTGTCCAGCATTTCCTGCGCCTGTTCATCGTGGCAGGTGATAACCCATCCCAGCATAACTCTCTCCTTAGCAGGCAAGTAGTTTAGCGGAGTGAAGGTTAGCTTACGGTGATAACTGTCAAAGAAAGCGCCCGGCAAACAGAGCGTCGCCGGGCAAAAGGTTAGCTGCGAAGACCGCGACCGCGCTGAATCAGATACCAGCACAGCAGGTAGAACGCGACAATGAATACCCCCAGCACCGCCACCGTCGTAAACAGCGGTACATCGGTAATACCGAGGAAGCCAAAGCGGAAGCCGCTGATCATGTAGACGATCGGGTTCAGGTGCGACAGCGCCTGCCAGAAGGGCGGCAGCAGCGTCAGGGAGTAGAAAACCCCGCCGAGGTAGGTGAGCGGCGTCAGCACGAAGGTCGGGATCAAGCTGATGTCGTCAAACGTTTTGGCAAATACCGCGTTCAGCAGACCGGCCAGCGAGAACAGGATTGCCGTCAGAAGCAGCGTCAGCGCGACAAATAGCCAGGAGTGGACCTGGAACGGGACGAAGAACAGCGAAATCGCCGTCACCAGGATCCCCACGCACAGACCGCGCGCTACGCCGCCGCCCACGTACCCGGCGATAATCACATGCGTCGGCACGGGTGCCACCAGCAGCTCTTCAATATTGCGCTGGAATTTGGCGCTAAAGAACGACGACGCCACATTCGCGTAGGCGTTGGTGATCACCGCCATCATGATCAGACCCGGCACGATAAATTGCATATAGGTAAAACCGTGCATCTCACCAATCCGGGAACCAATCAGATTACCGAAGATGATGAAATAGAGCGTCATGGTGATCACCGGTGGCACGAGGGTTTGCACCCAGATACGCATAAAGCGGTTAATCTCTTTCGCCCAGATGCTTTTCAGCGCGACCCAATAAAGATGCGTCATGCCTTGTCTCCTTGTTTATCCTGCACCAGAGAGACAAACAGCTCTTCCAGTCGGTTCGCTTTGTTACGCATACTTAAAACCTGAATCCCCTGCGCGCTCAGCTGAGAGAACACGCTGTTGATCCCCTGCTCGCGCAGCACTTCCACTTCCAGCGTCGAGGTATCCACCAGACGATACTGGTACCCTTCCAGCTTCGGCAGCGGGCTTTTTGCCGCCAGGTCGAGGATAAAGGTTTCTGATTTCAGCTTGGAAAGCAGGTTTTTCATCGAAGTGTTTTCCACCAGCTCGCCGTGCTGAATGATGCCGATGTTGCGGCACAGCATTTCAGCCTCTTCCAGATAGTGGGTAGTCAGAATAATGGTGGTGCCTTTATCGTTCAGATCCTTCAGGAAGCCCCACATCGAGCGGCGCAGTTCGATATCCACACCCGCGGTCGGTTCATCGAGGATCAGCAGTTTTGGCTCATGCATCAGCGCACGGGCAATCATCAGGCGACGTTTCATCCCGCCGGACAACATCCGCGCACGTTCGTTACGTTTTTCCCACAGGTCGAGCTGCTTCAGGTACTTTTCGCTGCGCTCCAGCGCCTCTTTGCGCTCAACGCCGTAATAACCCGCCTGGTTAACGACGATCTGCTGCACCGTCTCGAACGGGTTGAAGTTGAACTCCTGCGGTACCAGCCCCAGCTGGCGTTTGGCGTTAACCACATCTTTTTGCAGATCGTATCCGAACACGCTAACGCGGCCGGAGGTTTTGTTCACCAGCGAGCTGATGATCCCGATGGTGGTAGATTTCCCTGCCCCATTCGGCCCCAGAAGCGCGTAAAAATCCCCGGCCTCTACTTTAAGATCTATCCCGCGTAGCGCCTGAACGCCACCCGAATAGGTTTTTTTAAGCTGCTCAAGCTCCAGTGCAATTGCCATGAATTTAACTTACCTTCAGTTCTTACACACGTTGTGTGGTTTCATTAAAAGTCGGGTTACCCTATAGTAGCGCAACGCAATTACTTGGTTACAGGTCGCTAACCTCCATGAACGACATAGATACACTCATTAGCAACAATGCACTATGGTCAAAAATGCTGGTGGAGGAAGACCCCGGATTTTTTGGAAAACTCGCACAAGCCCAGAACCCGCGCTTTCTCTGGATTGGCTGTTCCGACAGCCGCGTGCCGGCGGAACGTCTGACTGGCCTTGAGCCAGGAGAACTGTTTGTTCACCGTAATGTCGCCAACCTGGTGATTCACACCGATCTCAACTGCCTGTCTGTGGTTCAGTATGCCGTTGACGTTCTGGAAGTCGAGCACATCATTATTTGTGGCCACTACGGCTGCGGCGGCGTGCAGGCGGCGGTTGAAAACCCGGAACTGGGATTGATTGATAACTGGCTGCTGCACATCCGCGATATCTGGTTCAAACATAGCTCACTGCTGGGCGAAATGCCGCAGGAGCGTCGCATGGACACTCTGTGCGAACTCAACGTGATGGAGCAGGTGTATAACCTTGGGCATTCGACCATCATGCAGTCAGCGTGGAAACGCGGGCAGAAGGTCTCTATCCACGGCTGGGCGTACGGTATTCACGATGGTCTGCTGCGCAATCTGGAAGTCACCGCCACCAACCGCGAAACGCTGGAACAGCGTTACCGCTCAGGGATTGCCAACCTCAAGCTTAAGCATGTGAACCACAAATAAGTGCACGTTAAAAAGCCGGGTGGCGCCGAGGTAAAAGCAAAACGGCAACCAGGTTGCCGTTTTTTGGATTTGCTCCCTCTCCCTGTGGGAGAGGGCCGGGGTGAGGGCATCAGGCCGCACCCAACTCGTTTACTCGTCCAGTAATACCACTTTTCCCACATACGGCAGATGACGATAACGCTGTGCGTAGTCGATGCCGTAACCCACCACGAATTCGTCCGGAATGGAGAAACCGACAAACTCTACCGGGACCTGCACTTCGCGACGGTCAGGTTTATCCAGCAGCGTACAAATTGCCAGTGATTTCGGCTCGCGCAGGCTCAGGATCTCGCGCACTTTAGAGAGCGTGTTACCGGAGTCGATAATATCCTCCACGATCAACACGTCTTTGCCACGAATATCTTCATCCAGATCTTTCAGGATTTTCACATCACGGGTTGTGGACATGCCGCTGCCGTAGCTGGAGGCGGTCATAAAATCGACCTCGTGAGGCACCTGCACTTCACGGCACAGGTCCGCCATGAACATGAAAGAGCCACGCAACAGACCAACCAGCACCATTTCGCTGCCGCTGTCCTTGTAATGTTCGGTGATTTGACGACCCAGTTCGGCGATACGCGCTTTGATCTCGGCTTCCGGGATCATCACTTCAACAGTATGTTTCATATTACTAACCATATGATTTTAATGAAAATCTCTCAATGCAGATGAACTCACTTCAGGCATTGATACGCAAGCCAGCCATTATATCAGCAAATGGATAAGCCTGGCGTATGAGTTATAAAAAGCAAATATTGTGATTCCGATCACACTTGTTAATACCTATAATTAGTTGCTAGCAAATTATTAACAAAAACTGACGAGTACACTTTCTATGGCTGAAACACACTCTAAACAGCCGCGTCTACTGGTGACACTAACAGCGTTATTCGCCGCCTTCTGCGGCCTGTACCTGTTAATCGGTGGCGTCTGGCTGGTCGCGATCGGCGGCTCCTGGTACTACCCAATCGCGGGCCTGGTTATGCTTGGCGTAACCGTCCTGCTCTGGCGTAGAAAACAATCTGCACTGTGGCTGTATGCAGTTTTACTCCTCGCAACCATGATCTGGGGCGTCTGGGAAGTCGGCTTCGACTTCTGGGCACTGACGCCGCGCAGCGACATCCTGGTCTTCTTCGGTATCTGGCTGATCCTGCCGTTCGTCTGGCGTCGCCTGATTGTGCCTTCCCGCGGTGCCGTGGCGGCACTGCTGGTGGCGTTGCTCATCAGCGGCGGTATGCTCACCTGGGCCGGTTTTAACGATCCACAGGAGATCAACGGGACGCTGAATGCGGAGTCTACCCCTGCGGCGGCTATCTCGCAGGTTGCTGACGGTGACTGGCCGGCCTATGGCCGTAACCAGGAAGGTCAGCGTTACTCCCCGCTTAAGCAGATCAACGCGGACAACGTTAAAAACCTGAAAGAAGCCTGGGTATTCCGTACCGGCGACCTGAAGATGCCGAACGATCCGGGCGAACTGACCAACGAAGTGACGCCAATTAAAGTCGGCAACATGCTTTATCTGTGTACGGCGCACCAGCGCCTGTTCGCGCTCGACGCGGCCACCGGTAAAGAGAAATGGCACTTCGATCCACAGCTGAACTCCAACCCGTCGTTCCAGCACGTGACCTGCCGCGGTGTCTCTTACCATGAAGCGCGTGCCGATAATGCCAGCCCGGAAGTCATTGCCGACTGTCCGCGCCGCATTATGCTGCCGGTCAACGATGGTCGTCTGTTCGCTATCAACGCAGAAACCGGCAAGCTGTGCGAAACCTTCGCCAACAAAGGTATCCTGAATCTGCAGACCAACATGCCGGACACCACGCCGGGTCTGTATGAACCGACTTCTCCGCCAATCATCACCGATAAAACCATCGTGATTGCCGGTTCGGTGACGGATAACTTCTCCACGCGTGAAACCTCGGGCGTGATCCGCGGCTTCGACGTGAATACCGGTAAACTGCTGTGGGCCTTCGATCCGGGCGCGAAAGATCCTAACGCGATTCCGTCAGACGAACACACGTTTACCTTCAACTCGCCAAACTCCTGGGCGCCTGCCGCGTATGACGCGAAGCTGGACCTGGTGTACCTGCCGATGGGTGTGACCACTCCAGATATCTGGGGCGGTAACCGTACGCCGGAGCAGGAGCGCTATGCGAGCGCCATCGTGGCGCTGAACGCGACCACCGGTAAGCTGGCCTGGAGCTACCAGACCGTTCACCACGATCTGTGGGATATGGATATGCCGTCCCAGCCGACGCTGGCCGACATTACCGTTAACGGCAAAACCGTTCCGGTGATTTACGCTCCGGCCAAGACGGGCAACATCTTCGTGCTGGATCGCAGCAACGGCAAGCTGGTTGTGCCTGCGCCGGAAAAACCGGTTCCGCAGGGCGCGGCGAAAGGCGACTACGTCTCTAAAACGCAGCCGTTCTCTGACCTGAGCTTCCGTCCGAAGAAAGACCTGAGCGGGGCAGACATGTGGGGTGCCACCATGTTTGACCAGCTGGTATGCCGCGTGATGTTCCATCAGCTGCGCTATGAAGGCATCTTCACACCACCTTCTGAGCAGGGCACGCTGGTCTTCCCGGGTAACCTGGGGATGTTCGAATGGGGCGGTATTTCCGTCGACCCGAACCGTCAGGTTGCTATTGCCAACCCAATGGCGCTGCCGTTCGTTTCCCGCCTGATCCCACGCGGTCCGGGCAACCCAATGGAGCAGCCGAAAGATGCGAAAGGTAGCGGTACCGAAGCCGGTATCCAGCCGCAGTATGGCGTACCGTATGGCGTGACCCTGAACCCGTTCCTGTCACCGTTTGGTCTGCCGTGTAAACAGCCTGCCTGGGGTTACATCTCCGGTCTGGATCTGAAAACCAACCAGATTGTGTGGAAAAAACGTATTGGTACGCCACAGGACAGCATGCCGTTCCCGATGCCGGTTCCGGTGCCGTTCAATATGGGTATGCCAATGCTGGGTGGCCCAATCTCTACCGCCGGTAACGTGCTGTTCATCGCGGCAACCGCAGATAACTACCTGCGCGCGTACAACATGACCAACGGTGAGAAACTGTGGCAAGGCCGTCTGCCTGCGGGTGGACAGGCAACGCCGATGACCTATGAAGTGAATGGCAAGCAGTACGTTGTTATCTCTGCGGGTGGTCACGGTTCGTTTGGCACGAAGATGGGCGACTATATCGTCGCGTATGCGCTGCCTGACGACGCAAGGTAAAAGCAAAACGGCAACGAAAGTTGCCGTTTTTAGTGTCTGTTCCCTCTCCCCGTGGGAGAGGGTCAGGGTGAGGGCATCAGGCCGCACCAGCGAAAAGTAGGCCGGGTAAGGCGAAGCCGCCACCCGGCTTTTTTTATACGGTAAAACCGAGCATCATCCCCGTATCTTCATGCTCCAGCAGATGGCAATGCGCCATGTAGGCAAACTCCTTCGGCGCGTCGTGGTCAAACTTCACCAGCACCTCGCTCACGCCGCCCTCCACTCTCACGGTGTCCTTCCAGCCTTCGCGATGCGCATCCGGCGCGTTGCCGTTCTCAGAAAGAATGCGGAACTGCGTGCCGTGGATGTGGAACGGGTGCAGCATCATGTCGCCTTCGCCTGAAATCACCCAGCGCTCAAACTGCCCTTTTGTAGCGGCAAACATCGGCGTGTTCATATCAAACGCTTTACCGTTGATCTTATTGGCGTTGTGGAAATCAAAGCCATGGCCGCCATGATCCATGCCGCCCATTTTGCCGTGGTCCATATTCATATGGCCCATCATCTGACCGTGTTGCATTCCCGCCATTGCCTGATTGCCATACTTCTTCATCAGCGCCTGCATGCCCATCATGTCGAGCATCGGGTCCATGGAGAGCTGAAGCTTGCGTTGCGTGAGCCCGTCAAGCGACGGGAGTGCAGGCAGCGTGGTTAACGTATCCGGCAGCGTGCCCGACGCGGTAACCAGTAACGGCTGAATGCGTAACACTGGATGCGGCTTATCAAATGGCGCAACCGCCATCCCCATCTGGCTGACCGGGAGGGTCACCAGGTCAAACGCCTTGCCGTCGCTGATATCCACCAGCACCTCAAAGCGCTCCCCCATGAGCATCGGCAGCGCATCCACTTTAACTGGCTCGGGCAGAAGCCCCCCGTCGCTGGCGACCACGTACAAAGGGCGTTTATCACTGGTCGCAAAATTAAGGGAACGCGCATTACAGCCGTTAAGCAGACGTAAACGCAGCCAGCCTTTTGGCGCGGCGTGCTGAGGGTAAATCGCACCGTTGGTCAGCAGCGTATCCCCGAACCAGCCGACCGCCGCGCTCATGACGTCCAGCTGGTAGTCAATCTGCCCGTCTGCGGTGAATTTTTTGTCCTGCACAATCACCGGCACATCATCGATGCCCCACTGTTTCGGCAGACGCAGCAGGCGGTTTTCATCGTCTTCAATCAGCACCAGCCCGGCCAGCCCCATCGCCACCTGATGGCCGGTTTTGCCATGCTGATGCGGATGGAACCAGCAGGTCGCCGCACGCTGCTCGGGCGTAAAAGTCACGCTACGTTTACCACCGGCCTTGATAATGCCCTGTGGTCCACCGTCGACTTCACCCGGCACTTCCAGCCCGTGCCAGTGAAGCGTCGTCTCTTCTGCGAGCGTGTTGTGGATATCCACCGTCACCGCTTTCCCTTTACGTAGCTGAAGCGCCGGACCGAGCAAATTGCCGTTATAGCCCCACGTCGTGGCGTTGTGCCCGCCAAAGGATGTTTGACCGGACTGAACAACGAGCTGGATACGGCTACGGGCGTCAGCGGTCAGTAAATCAGGGATGGGTAAGGCAGGTCTTTCAGCCGCGAAAACGGCGCGGCTCCAGAGTGGTAGTGCGCTGGCAGCCCCCAGCGCAACGGAATATTTTAAAAAATCACGACGTTGCATGTTCATTTCCTTATTTCCAGCAGGCGATCTTTTGAGCATAAACCCTCCCCTTACCGGAAGGTCAAGTCGGGCGGCAATAATAAAGATCGTCGCACTGGCATCAAGTATGCTAACGTTAATTTTCCGTGAAGAAGTGGTAGAAGCAATGAAGACGTTTTTCAGGACAATTTTGTTCGGTAGCCTGATGGCAATGTGTGCGAACAGCTATGCGCTCAGTGAAAATGAAGCGGAAGATATGGCCGACCTGACGGCGGTTTTTGTATTCCTGAAAAATGATTGTGGCTACCAGAATTTACCCAACGGGCAAATTCGCCGTGCGCTGGTCTTTTTCGCCCAGCAGAACCAATGGGATCTCAGCAACTACGACAGCTTTGACATGAAGGCGCTCGGTGAAGACAGTTACCGTGACTTGAGCGGTATTGGCATTCCCACGGCTAAAAAATGCAAAGCGCTGGCTCGCGATTCACTCAGCCTGCTCGCCTACGTGAAATAATCTTCCCGACGCCCCCTGTTCACCCTATAACCGTGCAACCATGGTTATAGTTAGCTATCATGTTTCGCTCATTTTTTATGAGTGTTACGGATGTTAACAAAGGAGGAGTCCGCGTATGGCCGACCACACGTTGTGGCATGAAACACTGCATGACCAGTTTGGTCAGTATTTTGCCGTTGATAACGTGCTCTATCATGAGAAAACCGATCACCAGGATCTCATCATCTTTGAGAATGCCGCTTTTGGCCGCGTCATGGCACTGGATGGCGTAGTACAAACGACCGAGCGTGACGAGTTTATCTATCACGAGATGATGACCCACGTTCCGCTGCTGGCGCACGGGCACGCGAAACACGTTCTGATTATCGGCGGTGGCGACGGCGCAATGCTGCGTGAAGTGTCCCGTCATCAATCGATTGAAACCATTACGATGGTCGAGATCGACGCGGGTGTGGTCTCTTTCTGCCGTCAGTACCTGCCCAACCACAATGCCGGTAGCTATGACGATCCGCGGTTTAACCTGGTGATTGACGACGGCGTTAACTTCGTTAACCAGACCTCGCAGACCTTTGACGTCATTATCTCCGACTGCACCGACCCTATCGGCCCGGGTGCATCGCTGTTTACCTCCTCGTTCTACGAAGGCTGTAAGCGCTGCCTGAACCCTGGCGGGATCTTTGTCGCACAAAACGGCGTCTGCTTCCTGCAGCAGGATGAAGCGCTCGACAGCCATCGCAAGCTCAGCACCTATTTTTCTGACGTCAGCTTCTATCAGGCGGCCATTCCTACCTATTACGGCGGGATCATGACCTTTGCCTGGGCGACGGATAACGACGTGCTGCGCCACCTCTCGACTGAAATTATTCAGGCCCGCTTCCATCAGGCTGGGCTCACATGCCGCTACTACAACCCGGCAATTCATACCGCCGCGTTTGCGCTGCCGCAGTACCTGCAAGACGCATTATCCACTAAGGGGGTGAGCTAATTGAAAAAGCTTAAACTGCATGGCTTTAACAACCTGACCAAAAGCCTGAGTTTTTGTATTTACGATATCTGCTATGCCAAAACAGCGGAAGAACGCGATGGTTACATCGCCTATATCGACGAACTCTACAACGCCAACCGTCTGACCGAGATCCTGACAGAAACCTGTTCAATCATTGGCGCCAACATCCTGAACATTGCACGTCAGGATTACGAACCCCAGGGTGCCAGCGTGACCATTCTGGTCAGCGAAGAGCCGGTCGACCCTAAGCTTATCGACAAAACGGAGCATCCGGGCCCGCTGCCGGAAGTGGTCGTCGCGCACCTCGATAAAAGCCATATCTGCGTGCACACCTATCCGGAGAGCCACCCGGAAGGTGGGCTGTGTACTTTCCGGGCTGACATAGAAGTGTCGACCTGTGGCGTGATTTCCCCGCTGAACGCGCTGAACTATTTAATCCACCAGCTGGAATCGGACATCGTGACCATTGATTATCGCGTGCGCGGCTTCACCCGCGATATCAACGGGATGAAGCACTTCATCGACCATGAGATCAACTCCATCCAGAACTTTATGTCTGACGACATGAAGTCGCTGTATGACATGATGGATGTGAACGTGTATCAGGAAAACATCTTCCATACCAAGATGTTACTTAAGGAGTTTGACCTTAAGCACTACATGTTCCACACCCGGCCAGAAGATTTGAGCGAAGACGAGCGCAAGGCCATTACCGACCTGCTCTGGAAAGAGATGCGGGAAATCTACTACGGCCGCAATATTCCTGCCGTGTAACACGCATGCAAACGGATAAAGAAGGAAAAGCGATGATTTTTCCTTCTTTATTATTTTGTTTGTTTCTTAAACCGGCGTTTGTGCCAGTATCATCGCCGCTTCCGTACGATTTCTGACACCCAGTTGACGAAACAAGGCATGGAGATGATTCTTAACCGTTCCTTCCGCAATCCCCAGCACACGACAAATTTGTTTATTACTGTGTCCCTGGACAACAAGATGCAGGATCTCGCGCTGCCGGGGTGAGAGTGTGCGCAAAGGGGGCGGGGAATTATGCATTCGTATTAATTTATGCTCACGCAGGCAACTATCCGGTAAATATATTCTCCCTTGCCGCACCCATTCGATCGCCTGCAATAACTCTTCCGACTCCATTTTCTTTGTCAAAATCCCGGCAGCGCCATTCTCCAAAAAATAAATCGGGTTTACATTATCCAGCCGTGAAAAGTTCATCAACACGAAAACATGATCCGCCTGTGATGTTAACTGCGTTAATAATGCTATTTTTTTCTCAATCTCGTAATCAGCATCCAGAATAATAATATCAGCCCGGTTTTTTATTAAACCTTTCCAGACCTCATCTTCGCTATGTGCTGCTGTGATATGTAGTGCGGGCGCAAGTTCAGCCCAAAGGCATCGGATGCCATGAATGAACAGCGGCAATTCATCATAAATAAGTATATTCATTGTCGTCCCACTTAAATAATCGTTATCTTGTTAGCGGCACTTAAAAACCTCATACAGACCTCAACGCGAGAGCTGCTGTGCGATGAAAAGCAATAACACCAGATGAAATTTTCAATTGCAGGAGTAATGCCGGTTTAATTTATTAAGCACAGCCCGTCACATTTCGCCATGTAACTTTCGATACAGACCACCCCATACAGACGGAATGATTTCTGAAAACATTACTTTACGCTCATAGATGCTTTATTCATCGATATCCATGATTAAGGGGCAGACATATTCTGCAACCACCAAAATATCGAGGAATGAATTATGCCAGATGCAAATGTTGATGCCGGATTTATAGGTTCAGTTATTAGTTCATTGCCGCTAGACAGTATGATTTCTGCGCCACTACAGGCAATGATTAAAGCCCAAACCCAGGCAGCAAAAAGTTATACCGATTTCTTATTAAGTGTCTGTATTAAGGACGGCAAGGCCGTTTCGGTACAGTTTGATTATGAGGAAACGCTCGTCGATGAGAAAGGCGTGACGACCGGTACGCAGACCAAAGTCATGCGTATTCCTCTGCTCGCGGCAGTCGTGCATCCCATCATCTGTATCGAAGAAGGGACTATCGACTTCGAGCTTGAGATCCACCAGAGCGCAGCCAGCAACGAAAGCAGCAGCCAGGAAGGCTCCCTGGAGGGCAAAATCGGCTGGGGTCCATTCTCCGTCAGCGTGAAGGGGAGTGTTAGCCATAAGTCAGAACAGACCCGCTCGACCGATACCCGAGCCAAATACTCCATCCACACCTCTGTAAAACGTCAGCCGATGCCGGAGGCGCTCAGCCGCGTGGTCGATTATCTGACAAATGCTGCCACCAAACCGGCACAACGCGCAGAAGATCAGCCTGCCACACTGCCTGCCACCAACAGTTCAGGTCTGATTACCCCAGCACCGGCCCCTGCCCCGGTCGCGCCGCCTCAAGGGGGTAACGGTTAACCCACACCACACATTCAAACGCATTTAATACCCCAGGCAGGTGCCCGGCTAACGGACACCTGCCTGAAGGAGAAAAAGCATGCCTGATTCACGTCGATTCTGGTTCAGCCGTAAATCGCCCGACGCTGTAACGCCTGAAACCAGTCCCGAAACCCCGGCGGATAAACCGACAACGCTGTCATCAGAAGATCCACCGGACATAACGCCGTCCCATGCTCCCTCCGGCGAAAACGGCAACACCGGAGGCAATGACGGGGGAAATAAAGGCGGTGCCGGTGGAGGCGATAACGGTACGCCGCCGCCTCCTGCCGGCAACAAGGGCAACCACGCTATGGGCTTAGATACCCTGGTACAAGGGCTCCAGCACGCGGCTTTCAGTGCCAACCAGTATATGACCCATCAGTACATCGCCGTGCTCTCCCAGTTGTTTGAGCAGGCTCCGGACGGTAGCTACAAACCCGACTACGCCGAGCTTCAGCTGGATGATGAGCATCGTTTGAACGTGCCGCTGGTAACGCTTGCACCACCGCGCAATCTCTCGATGGAGAGAATGAAGATGCGCCTGACCGTTCGCGGTGATGCAACCGAATCCATAAGCACGCTAACGGGACAGGGAGAGCGTGGCCACTTCCTCGTCACCATGGCGCCCCAGCCCCATGAAGGTAAAACGGACACCCAAAACATTGATATTGAAATTGATTTTGTCGCTCAGGAGCCGCCAGAAGCGGTACTGCGCCTGCTTGATGAATTCATCCACCGTATGACTCCCGTCCCCGTAAAGGAGAAAAACCATGAGTGATGCTTTGAAAACAACGGGCAATGGCGGCATTGCCCTTATCAAACAGTATGAAGGCCTGCGTTTAACCACCTACAAAGATGCCGTCGGCATTCCAACCATCGGTTATGGCCATGTCGAAAACCCGATCCCACCAGGCGGCACGCGAACCATCACCGCTGAAGACGCGGAGCAGATCCTACGTGAGGACTTGCAGCGTTTTGAGCATGACGTCAACAACATGCTGACGGTGGAAGTCACCCAGAACCAGTTCGATGCCCTGGTGAGCTTCGCCTTTAACCTGGGGCCAGCCAATCTGAAGAGTTCAACCCTGTTGCGCAAAGTGAACAGCGGAGACTTCAACGGCGCAGCTGAAGAATTTCCGAAATGGAACCATGCCGGTGGCCAGGTTCTGGCGGGCCTGACAGCACGTCGGAACGCTGAAAAAAACCTGTTTTTATCCTGATTAATCACGAGGTGTAACATGACAATTCGAATTCTTTCCTGGTGTGCTGACTCCTTTACGCACGAGGCAGACGACCTGCGAGGGGCGGATGAAGATCTGCTGGCACACGCCAAAGAGCGGATGGCGTTCCGTCTGAGTCAGGTCAGTGCTCAGCTCAAAACGGTACTGGAAACCGACTCCGGCAGCTGGGACCATACCTTTGTCACGCTTCCAGAATTCTTCTGGAATACCCGCTGGAGTAATGTGCACAGTGAAGATGACATCATGAAGCTCGGTGATTTCTACATGAGCAATGTCAGCGACTACGTTAACAGACTGATTGATGCCTTCCCTGCCCGTTCCGGGGATCCCTCCTCTGCCATCACCTTTCTGGCGGGAACCTGTGCCATCCTGTATCGAGACGATGACGAGAGTGAGAAGACGCCCTGCCACGACGCCGTTTTTCACGCCGTGAACTGGCTGCTGTGCGGGCAAAATACCCGTAGCGATAAATCCCTGACGATGTGGCCGAAACGCTACGTTTCCACGATTGATTTCTTTCCTCAGACGGACGGCCACGCGATCCCGGGGCATATTTCTGCCCAATTGCCGGATGGTCAGATCATTCATATCGGCGACAGCAGCGAAGTGTCGGCAGAATCATTGCATGGGATCGTTGTCACCGATTACTTCACCAATACTTATGCGGGCGATAAGCCGTTCAGCATTGATATCTGTCTGGATTACTTCACGCAGGGGAATGTTCGCCCGGCGGGCTGGGAGCAACGGATAGCGGAGCTGCAGAGCAAAAACAGCGACATTGATTTTCTGATCGCCTGCGGAATGCCGGTCAGCGATCCGCCGCAAAACCCGGGTGGGGTGAAATTCCTTGTACGTAACGACGGTATGCCAGTCGCGTCTCAATGCCAGGCGTGGTCGTTCAGCGCCGGGAGGGCAACGCCCGTTGCAGCGACCAACCCTACCGCTAATTTTGTGAGATTTTTACTGTAGCGTAAAACCCGCAGATTCCCTCCGGTACTCTCCGGAGGGAATTTCCGTTACTTCTGTTTCATAAACGCCCGGTACGCAGCTACCACCTGCAAAAAGTCCTCGACGCCGCACAGCGACAGGCTCTCTTCATCGTAGTAGCTCATCCCCTCTTCCATCTCATCACCCGAAAACTCCAGCTGGTTGGCGCGCACCATCACCTCTTCGCCATCCATCCACAGCGTGTATTCATGTCCGGCACGTTGCCAGGAGCGTTCACTGCCTTTTACCGTCTTCGCCGCCTGTTCAACTTCATCCAGCAGCGCGAGATCCTCTTTCACCTCTTCGTTAAACCAGTGGCCAACGGCTTCGTGCCCCATCGACATACGCACTTTCACCACTCCGGTGATGTCGCGCAGAAATTCGTAATCCATAGTATTTTCCTCTGCAAAGCCATTAGGGTAATTATCGCAGCAGAGAGGAAGAAAAAAAGCGGGAGAGGCGGGAGGAATGAAAATAAAAAGTGAGAGCAAGACCCAGCGGCCTGATGCCCTCACCCCGTCCCTCTCCCACGGGAGAGGGTGCAAACACTAAAAACCGTCTCAACAGAGACGGTTTTGCCGTTTATACCGCGGTCTGGAAGATAACCCCGTCAGCCTTCTCGGTGTACTGAGAGAGCTGGTCGAAGTTCAGATAGCGATAGGTGTCCACCGCCGTCTTATCTACCTGAGCCACAAAGGTCTGGTACTCTTCCGGCGTTGGCAGCTTGCCAATCAGCGCCGCAACCGCAGCCAGCTCCGCAGAAGCCAGGTAAACGTTCGCACCGGTACCTAAACGGTTCGGGAAGTTACGGGTAGAGGTGGAGACCACCGTCGCACCGTCCGCCACGCGCGCCTGGTTACCCATACACAGGGAACAACCTGGGATTTCGATACGCGCACCACTCTTACCAAACACGCTGTAGTAACCTTCTTCCGTCAGCTGTGCGGCATCCATACGGGTTGGCGGTGCCACCCACAGGCGGGTCGGCAGCTGGCCTTTATGGGTATCCAGCAGCTTACCGGCAGCACGGAAGTGACCGATGTTGGTCATGCAGGAGCCGATGAACACTTCGTCGATCTTATCGCCCTGCACATCAGAGAGCAGACGCGCATCGTCAGGATCGTTCGGTGCACACAGGATTGGCTCTTTGATATCCGCCAGATCGATGTCGATCACTGCCGCATACTCTGCGTCAGCGTCCGCTTCCAGCAGCTGCGGATCCGCCAACCATTTCTCCATGCCCTGGATACGACGCTCCAGCGTACGACGGTCGCCGTAGCCTTCTGCAATCATCCACTTCAGCAGCACGATGTTGGAGGTCAGATACTCAATAATCGGCTCTTTGTTCAGCTTGATGGTACAGCCCGCCGCAGAACGCTCAGCGGAGGCATCGGTCAGCTCGAACGCCTGCTCCACTTTCAGATCCGGCAGACCTTCGATTTCCAGAATGCGGCCAGAGAAGATGTTTTTCTTCCCTTTCTTCTCAACGGTCAGCAGGCCCTGTTTAATCGCATACAGCGGGATCGCGTGAACCAGGTCGCGCAGGGTGATACCCGGCTGCATTTTACCTTTGAAGCGCACCAGCACTGATTCCGGCATATCCAGCGGCATCACGCCGGTCGCAGCCGCAAATGCCACCAGACCGGAGCCCGCCGGGAAGGAGATACCGATAGGGAAACGGGTGTGGGAGTCACCACCGGTACCCACGGTATCCGGCAGCAGCATGCGGTTCAGCCAGGAGTGGATAACACCGTCACCCGGACGCAGGGAGACACCGCCACGGTTCATGATGAAGTCTGGCAGCGTGTGGTGCGTGGTCACGTCAACCGGCTTCGGATACGCCGCTGTGTGACAGAAGGACTGCATCACCAGATCAGAAGAGAAGCCCAGGCACGCCAGGTCTTTCAGTTCGTCACGGGTCATTGGGCCGGTGGTGTCCTGAGACCCCACGGAAGTCATCTTCGGCTCGCAGTATGCGCCAGGGCGAATACCCGCAACGCCGCATGCGCGACCCACCATTTTCTGCGCCAGCGAATAACCACGGTTGCTTTCCGCAACATCTTTCGCGTGACGGAACACGTCTGAGTGCGGCAGGCCCAGCGCTTCACGCGCTTTGGTGGTCAGGCCACGGCCGATGATCAGCGGGATACGGCCACCGGCACGCACTTCGTCGATCAACACGTCGGTTTTCAGCTCGAAGCTTGCCAGCAGTTCGTTAGTGTCGTGGTTACGCACTTCGCCTTTATACGGGTAGACGTCAATCACGTCGCCCATGTTCAGGTTACTGACATCCACTTCAATCGGCAGCGCACCCGCATCTTCCATGGTGTTAAAGAAGATAGGGGCAATTTTGCCGCCGAGGCACAGGCCGCCGCCGCGCTTGTTAGGCACGTGCGGAATGTCGTCACCCATGAACCACAGCACGGAGTTGGTTGCGGACTTACGGGAAGAACCGGTACCCACAACATCACCCACATAGGCCAGCGGGAAACCTTTCTCCTGAAGCGCTTCGATCTGTTTGATCGGGCCGACGCTACCCGGCTGATCCGGCTCAATGCCTTCACGGGCGTTCTTCAGCATCGCCAGGGCGTGCAGAGGGATATCAGGACGAGACCACGCATCCGGCGCCGGAGAGAGGTCATCGGTGTTGGTTTCACCGGTCACTTTGAAGACGGTCACGGTAATTTTTTCAGCCAGGGCCGGACGGTTGAGGAACCATTCGGCGTCCGCCCAGGACTGCATCACCTGCTTCGCATAGACATTGCCCGCTTTGGCTTTTTCTTCGACATCGTAGAAGTTATCGAACATCAGCAGCGTTGAAGAGAGCGCTTTCGCGGCAATCGGTGCCAGCGTGTCGTTATCCAGCGCGTCAATCAGCGGATGAATGTTGTAACCACCCTGCATAGTGCCGAGCAGTTCAATGGCTTTTTCAGGAGTAACCAGTGGGGAGGTGGCTTCGCCTTTGGCGATAGCAGCAAGGAATCCGGCTTTTACGTAGGCAGCTTCATCTACGCCAGGCGGTACGCGGTTGATCAGCAGATCTAACAGGAATTCTTCTTCGCCCTTAGGCGGGTTCTTCAGCAGCTCGACGAGCGCGGCCATTTGGGTTGCATCTAACGGTTTGGGTACAATTCCCTCGGCGGCACGTTCTGCTACGTGCTTACGGTATTCTTCTAGCACGACGGTTCTCCTCGCTCTCATTGTCATATGCGGCGGGCGTTCTCTTCACGCTCCTGTGAGACAGCAGTTTGTAGGGTAAATGCCCGATACCGCGTCGGGCAGCATAGCAGGATTTCTGCACAGTGTTAATCTGTTTACAAAAAAGCAACATTAAAATATTTGCTGAATCGTTAAGCATGGTGTAGCGGGGAAACGAGACGAATTCGGGGTACAAAAAAACCGCCTCACAGCGGTTAATTTGTTGCCTTGCGGTGGTAGCACACCGGGTTGGCAGATTTGCGGCAATCCCAACGCGATGAATTTTGCATCACGCCACGCTGGCTTGCAAGCCATTATGTCGATTTTGCGTAGCGCCTTCCTGCTTCGAATAAAAATCCTTTCAACTTCATTTTTCGTCTTCTGAAAGACCGCTGAGTCGATTACTCTTCTCCCCGGCCTGCTTCGCTGGCGTAGCAACCAGTCACCGGGCCCGGGAGCAGTTCCGTAACCTACGCGGCAATCCCAACTTGCCTGGTTCTGCCTTTCCCGGTGAAGAATGAACCCGCGTAGCCTGTACAGGAACGCATGCAATGGAGATGCGAATCACTGCGCTGATCGTTGCGATCGGTTTACTGCTTACCGCACTACACGGTGGCTGGAACATATCCGACATCACGGTGCTGTTCGTCGTCAACCTCGGCAACTAGCTGCTGGCCGCTCGCAAGAGCGGCCTTCTGAAACCCCGGCGGTTTTTCAACCATCCGATATAATTGTGTAATAAATATTCACACTCTTTGTCCGGACAAAATCGACGCTTCCCAAGAAAAGTCAAAACCGTAAAAGACGGGTGAATAATACTCACGCCAACCGTAACGCCTCACGGCACAGCGCTTGTCTCGTTGGAGTCACTATATGAAGTTGCCCTTTAAGCCACATCTGCTCGTCCTTCTGTGCAGTACCGGGCTGTTTGCCGCCTCTGGCGTGATGTTTGTCAAAAGCCGTGCATCAGAGCCTGTCGCTCCCGCGCCTGTCGCCCAACAACAGGTGGCAACACCTGCGGCCCACCCCGCTCCCGTTGTCGCACCAGCTTACACGGCCGCGCAAATCGATCAGTGGGTCGCCCCGATTGCGCTCTATCCGGACGCGCTGCTGTCTCAAATTTTAATGGCATCGACCTATCCGGCCAACGTTATCCAGGCCGCGCAGTGGTCAAAAGATAACCCCAACATGCAGGGCGATGCCGCGATTCAGGCGGTGGCGAGCCAGCCGTGGGATCCCAGCGTGAAATCGCTGGTCGCGTTTCCTCAGTTAATGTCGCTGATGGGCGGAAATCCGCCGTGGGTACAAAACCTCGGCGATGCGTTTCTCGCGCAGCCGAAGGACGTGATGGATTCCGTTCAGCGCCTGCGCGCGCTGGCGCAGAAGACCGGCGCTTTACAATCCACGCCTCAGCAGACGGTCACCACCGTGACAAAACCGGCGCCAGCGAAAACCAGCACCACTGAGACAACGACAGCCACGACTTCCGCGCCCGCCCCAACGGTAATCAAAATTGAATCTGCCGATCCGCAGGTTGTTTATGTCCCTACCTATAACCCCAATACGGTTTACGGTACCTGGCCAAACACCGCGTATCCGCCAACCTATCTCCCGCCCTCGCCTGGCGAGCAATTTACCGACAGCCTGGTGAAAGGCTTAGGCTTTAGCCTGGGCGTGGCGACAACCTACGCCATCTTCAGCAATATCGACTGGGATGACGATGATGACTGGGATCATCACCATCATGACGATGACTGGGATCACGGCGGCTATAATCGCAACGGTGATAACAACATCAATATTAACGTTCAGAACTTTAATAAAATCAGTGGTCAGCGTCTGACGGACGCCAGCCGCACCTGGCAGCACAACCCGGCCTATCGGGAAGGTGTGCCCTACCCGACAAACCAGCTCAACACGCGCTTCCACTCCACCAACACGGCTACGGGGCTCAGCGCAACACAGCAAAAACCGGTTAGCCGCGATAGCCAGCGTCAGGCCGCCCTCAGCCAGATGGAGAAATCGACAGGCAAAACCTTCCCACAGACAGCGCACCCGGGGATTAGAGATGCACAGCGGCAGGCCTCAAGCGAACAGCTGAAGCAGATTTCTCAGCGCAGTAACTACCGTGGCTATGACACCAAACCTCAGACGGCGAAGCGGACAACCACACAGCAGCGCGAAAACCGCCAGACCGCAACGCAGCGACAGGAGAAAC
This sequence comes from Enterobacter sp. MGH 37, assembly GCF_000534515.1. NCBI lineage: Bacteria > Pseudomonadati > Pseudomonadota > Gammaproteobacteria > Enterobacterales > Enterobacteriaceae > Enterobacter > Enterobacter sp. MGH 37. The sequence goes on along the minus strand of NZ_KI973206.1, from coordinate 2,050,674 downwards.
GAATCTCACAACCTGCGCAGCAACACGCGCTCCAGCAGAGAACCAGTCAGCCCCGGGCGAATGCGCTGAGCGGTAACGACAGTCGCTCCGCCAACTGGCAAGCCCAGCAGCAGCGTGGTTCGCAAAGCAGACAACTGGCTGCCCGTCATCAGCCGCCGCGTCAGGCATCTGCCGGACGTGTTGAACACCGTGAATTCCGTCATCGTTAAGGGAGCAAACATGAAAAATAAACTTCTCTGTGGAATGGTGGTGTTCATGATGTCGGCGTCCGCGATGGCGCAGCAATCTTTCAGCACGCCAGAACAGGCAACAGATGCGCTGGCCAGCGCCATCAGCGAGCAAAACGAAAGTGCGATGAGCAATCTGCTCGGCGAAAACTGGCGTGACTTTCTGCCGCCTGAAGGGGTAGATCCTGATGCCGTTGCTCGCTTCCTGCGCGACTGGAAAGTCCGGCACAACACGGTTGTCGAGGGTAACACAGCACATCTTGCTGTCGGAGACAGCGGCTGGCAGCTTCCCATCCCGGTGGTTAAAACCGCTTCTGGCTGGCAATTTGACATGAAAGAAGGGGCCGAGGAGATCCTGACCCGCGAGATTGGGCGTAACGAGCTTGCCGCCATTGAAGCCTTACATGCCTATGTGGATGCCCAGCAGAACTATTTTGCGCTGAACCAGAAATACGCGCAGAAAATTGTCAGCGCGGACGGGAAAAAGGATGGTTTGTACTGGCCCGTCTCGCCAGGCGAAACGCCAAGCCCACTTGGTCCGGCGTTCAGTCCGAAAGAGCCTGGGGCGGGATACCACGGCTATCGCTTCCGCATCCTGCCGGATAATAACGGTTTCGCGATGGTGGCCTGGCCGGTCAGCTATGGTCAAACCGGCGTGATGAGCTTCGTGATAAACCAGAACGACAAGGTTTACCAGTCCGATCTCGGCCGCGATTCTGAGCAGAAAGTCCGGGCGATGACCGCGTATAGCCCGGATAAAACCTGGCAGCCTGTGGCACCCTGAACGCAGTGCATAAAAAAAGCGGCCTGAGCCGCTTTTTTCATCTGAAGAAACTTATTTCTTCTTCGCTTTCGCGTTTGGCAGGTCGGTGATGCTACCTTCAAACACTTCTGCCGCCAGGCCCACGGACTCGTGCAGAGTCGGGTGAGCGTGGATGGTCAGCGCGATGTCTTCCGCGTCACAACCCATTTCGATCGCCAGACCGATTTCACCCAGCAGCTCGCCGCCGTTGGTCCCGACAATCGCACCACCGATCACGCGGTGAGTCTCTTTGTCGAAGATCAGTTTGGTCATACCGTCTGCGCAGTCGGAAGCGATAGCACGGCCAGAAGCAGCCCACGGGAAGGTGGCGGTTTCGTAGCTGATGCCTTTCTCTTTCGCTTCTTTCTCAGTCAGACCCACCCATGCCACTTCTGGCTCGGTGTACGCGATAGATGGGATCACTTTCGGATCGAAGTAGTGTTTCATGCCGGCGATAACTTCAGCGGCAACGTGACCTTCGTGAACACCTTTGTGCGCCAGCATTGGCTGACCGACGATATCGCCGATAGCAAAGATGTGCGGCACGTTAGTGCGCAGCTGTTTGTCAACGCGGATAAAGCCACGGTCGTCCACTTCCACGCCAGCTTTGCCCGCGTCGAGGTTTTTACCGTTCGGCACACGGCCGATAGCCACCAGCACGGCGTCGTAACGCTGTGGTTCGGATGGGGCTTTTTTGCCTTCCATGGAAACGTAAATACCGTCTTCTTTGGCTTCAACGGCAGTTACTTTGGTTTCCAGCATCAGGTTGAATTTCTTGCTGATACGTTTGGTGAAGACTTTAACGATGTCTTTGTCTGCAGCCGGGATAACCTGGTCGAACATTTCAACCACGTCAATGTCTGAACCCAGCGCATGGTACACGGTACCCATTTCCAGACCGATGATACCGCCGCCCATAACCAGCAGGCGCTTAGGAACAGTTTTCAGCTCCAGTGCATCGGTGGAATCCCACACGCGCGGATCTTCATGTGGAATGAATGGCAGTTCGATTGGGCGAGAACCTGCCGCGATGATCGCGTTGTCGAAGTTGATCACGGTTTTGCCGTTTTCGCCTTCCACTTCCAGGGTGTTCGCACCGGTGAATTTACCCAGACCGTTTACCACTTTCACTTTACGGCCTTTGGCCATACCCGCCAGACCGCCGGTCAGCTGAGTGATAACTTTCTCTTTCCAGGTACGAATTTTGTCGATATCGGTTTTCGGCTCGCCGAAGACGATACCGTGTTCAGCCAGCGCTTTGGCTTCTTCGATCACTTTCGCGACGTGCAGCAGCGCTTTAGAAGGGATACAGCCGACGTTCAGACAAACACCACCGAGGGTGCTGTAACGTTCTACGATGACGGTTTCCAGACCTAAATCCGCGGCGCGGAATGCTGCGGAATAACCTGCCGGGCCTGCCCCAAGTACTACGACCTGAGTTTTGATTTCTGTGCTCATCATGACCTCTTAATTTATACCCGTCGTCCACCGGGTCGTTCTATCCGCCCGCATTTTACAAAATTGTTAACAATTTTGAAACAACAAACGGCTCATGAATTTTTGCTTACGCCAGTAACCTCAAAAACAGCATGAGATTACCAGAAAAAAGCCGGCCGACTGGCCGGCTTTTCGATTACATCACCAGGCGGCGAATGTCGCTCAGCATGTTGTTGATGATGGTGATGAAACGCGCACCATCAGCACCGTCGATCACGCGGTGGTCGAAGGACAGAGAGATTGGCATCATCAGACGCGGCACAAACTCTTTACCATTCCACACCGGCTCCATCGCGGACTTGGACACACCGAGGATAGCCACTTCCGGCGCGTTCACAATCGGCGCGAAGTGGGTAGTGCCCAGGCCGCCGATGCTGGAGATAGTGAAGCAGCCGCCCTGCATTTCGCCGGCAGTCAGCTTACCATCACGCGCTTTTTTGGAGATGGTGGTCAGTTCACGGGACAGCTCAGTGATGCTCTTCTTGTTCACGTCCTTGAAGACCGGAACAACCAGACCATTTGGCGTATCAACCGCAACACCGATGTTGATGTATTTCTTCAGCGTCAGCTTCTGGCCGTCTTCAGACAGGGAGCTGTTGAAGCGTGGCATCTGCTCAAGTGCAGCGGCAACGGCTTTCATGATGAAGACCACTGGGGTGAATTTCACGTCCAGTTTACGCTTCTCAGCTTCGGCGTTCTGCTGTTTACGGAACGCTTCCAGATCGGTGATATCGGTTTTGTCGAAGTGCGTAACGTGCGGGATCATCACCCAGTTACGGCTCAGGTTAGCACCAGAGATTTTCTGGATACGGCCCAGTTCCACTTCTTCGATTTCGCCGAACTTGCTGAAGTCCACTTTCGGCCATGGCAGCATGCCCGGGATACCGCCGCCAGCGGCTGCAGCAGGTGCAGCTTCAGCACGTTTCACCGCGTCTTTCACGTAGGTCTGAACGTCTTCGCGCAGGATACGACCCTTACGGCCAGTCCCTTTCACTTTCGCCAGGTTCACACCGAACTCGCGCGCCAGGCGACGAATCAGCGGGGTGGCGTGGACATACGCGTCGTTTTCAGCGAACTCAGATTTTTCTGCTTTCGCAGCAGGGGCAGCAGCAGGTTTAGCAGCCTGAGCCGGTGCAGCAGCCGGTGCTGGAGCAGCAGCGGCAGCCGGAGCGGCGGCAGGCGCAGCGCCTTCCACTTCGAAGACCATGATCAGAGAGCCGGTAGACACTTTGTCGCCAGTGCTGATTTTGATCTCTTTAACGGTACCCGCGAACGGCGCAGGAACTTCCATGGAAGCTTTATCGCCTTCAACGGTGATCAGTGACTGTTCAGCGGCAACTTTGTCGCCCACTTTCACCATCACTTCCGTCACTTCAACTTCGTCACCGCCGATGTCCGGTACGTTAACGTCTTTCGCGCCGCCAGCAGCAGCCGGTGCAGCGGCCGGAGCCGGAGCAGCAGCCTGAGCAGGTGCAGCACCCGCCACTTCGAAGACCATGATCAGGGAGCCTGTAGACACTTTGTCACCGGTGTTGATCTTGATCTCTTTAACGGTACCCGCGAACGGCGCAGGGACTTCCATAGAGGCTTTGTCACCTTCTACGGTGATCAGTGATTGCTCAGCCGCAACGGTGTCGCCCACTTTCACCAGGATTTCGGTGACTTCAACTTCGTCACCGCCGATGTCAGGCACGTTCACTTCTTTTGCTGCGGCGGCAGCTGCTGGAGCAGCAGCCGGAGCGGCTTCTTTCTTCTCTTCCTGCGCAGGTGCAGCAGCTGCTGCACCGTCGGCGGAATCGAAAATCATGATCAGTTTGCCGGTCTCGGTTTTATCGCCAACAGAGACTTTAATCTCTTTAACGATGCCAGCCTGAGGAGACGGGACTTCCATAGAGGCTTTATCGCCTTCTACGGTGATCAGCGACTGTTCAGCTTCAACTTTGTCGCCCACTTTGACCAGGATCTCGGTGATTTCAACTTCATCAGCCCCGATGTCCGGTACATTGATTTCGATAGCCATTATTCTTTTACCTCTTACGCCAGACGCGGGTTAACTTTATCTGCATCGATGTTGAATTTGGTAATTGCGTCCGCAACCACTTTCTTATCGATTTCGCCACGTTTAGCCAGTTCGCCCAGTGCTGCTACAACCACGTAAGAAGCATCAACTTCGAAGTGGTGACGCAGGTTTTCGCGGCTGTCTGAACGACCGAAGCCGTCAGTACCCAGTACGCGATAATCATCAGCTGGAACGTAAGTACGAACCTGCTCAGCGAACAGTTTCATATAGTCAGTAGACGCCACCGCTGGCGCGTCGTTCATCACCTGAGCGATGTACGGAACGCGTGGAGTTTCCATTGGGTGCAGCATGTTCCAGCGCTCACAATCCTGGCCATCACGAGCCAGTTCAGTGAAGGAGGTCACGCTGTACACGTCGGAACCGACACCGTAGTCCTTCGCCAGGATCTGTGCGGCTTCACGCACGTGACGCAGGATAGAGCCGGAGCCCAGCAGCTGAACTTTACCTTTGCTACCTTCAACAGTTTCGAGTTTGTAGATACCTTTACGGATACCTTCCTCGGCACCTGCTGGCATTGCCGGCATGTGGTAGTTTTCGTTCAGGGTGGTGATGTAGTAGTAAATGTTCTCTTGCGCTTCACCGTACATGCGCTGCAGACCGTCATGCATGATGACTGCCACTTCGTACGCGTAAGACGGGTCGTAAGAGATACAGTTAGGGATAGTCAGAGACTGAATGTGGCTGTGACCATCTTCGTGCTGCAGACCTTCACCGTTCAGGGTCGTACGACCAGAAGTACCACCGATCAGGAAGCCGCGAGCCTGCTGGTCGCCTGCCTGCCAGCACAGGTCACCGATACGCTGGAACCCGAACATGGAGTAGTAAATGTAGAACGGGATCATCGGCAGGTTGTTGGTGCTGTAAGAGGTCGCAGCAGCCAGCCAGGATGCGCCTGCACCCAGCTCGTTGATACCTTCCTGCAGGATCTGACCTTTCTCGTCTTCTTTATAGTAAGCAACCTGCTCACGGTCCTGCGGGGTGTACTGCTGGCCGTTCGGGCTGTAGATACCGATCTGACGGAACAGACCTTCCATACCGAAAGTACGCGCTTCGTCGGCGATGATTGGCACCAGACGATCTTTGATCGACTTGTTCTTCAGCATCACGTTCAGGGCACGAACGAAAGCGATAGTGGTAGAGATCTCTTTGTTCTGCTCTTCGAGCAGCTGAGAGAAGTCTTCCAGCGCTGGCAGTTCCAGCTTCTCGGTGAAGTTAGGCTGACGAGCTGGCAGGTAGCCTTTCAGCGCCTGACGACGTTCGTGCAGGTACTTGTGCTCTTCAGAACCTTCCGGGAAGGTGATGTAAGACAGGTTTTCTACCTGCTCATCGGTCACTGGAACGTTGAAACGGTCGCGGATATAACGCACGCCGTCCATGTTCATTTTCTTAACCTGGTGAGCGATGTTTTTACCTTCTGCGGTATCACCCATGCCGTAACCTTTGATGGTATGGGCCAGGATAACAGTCGCTTTACCTTTGGTCTCACGCGCTTTTTTCAGTGCCGCGTAGATTTTCTTCGGATCGTGACCACCACGGTTCAGCGCCCAGATCTGCTCATCAGTCCAGTCTGCAACCAGTGCGGCGGTTTCAGGATATTTACCGAAGAAGTGCTCACGCACGTAGGCACCGTCTTTGGATTTGAAGGTCTGGTAGTCACCGTCAACGGTTTCGTTCATCAGCTGGATCAGTTTACCGCTGGTGTCTTTACGCAGCAGTTCGTCCCAACGGGAACCCCACATGACTTTGATTACGTTCCAGCCAGCACCCGCGAAGATGCCTTCCAGTTCGTTGATGATCTTGCCGTTACCGGTTACCGGACCATCCAGACGCTGCAGGTTACAGTTGATGATGAAGCACAGGTTGTCCAGCTTCTCACGGGTTGCGATGGTGATCGCACCTTTAGATTCTGGTTCATCCATTTCGCCGTCGCCCAGGAAGGCGTAAACGGTCTGCTCAGAGGTGTCTTTCAGACCACGGTGTTCCAGATATTTCAGGAATTTAGCCTGATAGATCGCACCGATTGGACCCAGACCCATGGATACGGTCGGGAACTGCCAGAATTCAGGCATCAGTTTAGGGTGCGGGTAAGAAGACAGACCTTTACCGTGAACTTCCTGACGGAAGTTGTTCATCTGCTCTTCAGTCAGACGACCTTCCAGGAATGCACGTGCATAGATGCCCGGAGAGATGTGGCCCTGGAAGTACACCAGATCGCCGCCGTCTTTCTCGTTCGCTGCACGGAAGAAGTGGTTAAAGCACACTTCGTAAACGGTCGCAGAAGACTGGAAGGACGCCATGTGGCCACCCAGCTCCAGATCTTTCTTGGACGCGCGCAGAACAGTCATGATGGCGTTCCAGCGGATAGCTGAACGGATACGACGTTCCAGATCCAGATTGCCCGGGTATTCCGGTTCGTCTTCAACGGCAATCGTGTTTACGTAGTTGCTAGCCCCTGCACCTGAAGCAACCTTCACGCCGCCTTTGCGGGCTTCAGAAAGCAGCTGATCAATCAGATACTGAGCGCGCTCAACACCTTCTTCACGGATGACCGATTCGATCGCCTGTAGCCAGTCGCGAGTTTCGATCGGATCCACGTCATTTTGGAGACGTTCTGACATGGGGGTATTCCTTATCTATCTAATACGTTGATTTGTCTGGAACCTGTCCCATTGTGCTCTTCAGCAAGAACACAATAAGACAGGTTCTGCGTTTAGTTGCCGCGCTCTAAAAGTACCTGGCGCTTAATCCTTTCGTTGCTGTATGCGGCGTAATGAACGTTCGCGACGCGATTGTTCACGGCTGCGGTCCAGCAAGATTTCCTCAATGAAAGCCAGGTGACGGTGCGACGCTTCGCGCGCCTGCTCCGGTTCCCCGGCCATTATCGCCTCGAATATTCGGGTGCGATGGTTGCTTACCAGTGGGAGCATCTCCCGACGGGCATACAACAATTCAAAATTCTGACGAACGTTCTGGGCCAGCATCGGCTCCATGCAGCGTAGCAGATGGAGGAGCACCACATTGTGTGCCGCTTCGGTGACGGCGATTTGATACTGGACGACGGCGCTGGACTCGGCGTCTAAATCGCCGGACTGCTGTGCCCGTTCAATGGCCTGATGCAGCTCGCGGATACGCACGCGATCTTCATCAGTGCTGCGAAGGGCAGCGTAATAGGCCGCAATACCTTCCAGCGCGTGACGGGTCTCAAGCAGGTCAAACTGGGATTCTGGGTGGTCAGAGAGAAGTTCTACCAGCGGATCGCTGAAGCTCTGCCACAGGCTGTTTTGCACAAAGGTTCCGCCGCCCTGGCGACGAAGCAGCAAGCCCTTTGCTTCGAGGCGTTGAATCGCCTCACGCAGAGAGGGACGTGAAACGTCGAACTGTTTTGCCAGTTCGCGTTCTGGCGGAAGTTTCTCACCCGGGCGCAGAGTCCCTTCGAGGATTAAAAACTCCAGCTGCTGCTCAATCACATCAGATAGTTTTGGTTGGCGAATTTTGCTGTAGGCCATATTCCCTGTCTTACGCCTTTTTGCCCGGAGTCAATTGGTCTTACCAATTTATATTTCGTATCGCTAAAGTAACAAAGTATTCACCTTCTGTCCATATTGGTTTTGATTGAAATCAGTAAACCCTGCATATTTTAACAACCTTACAGAAATAACGTTTCAGAAATGTAACTTTGCACAAATGAGTTGATTACTCCCAAAGTGGGAGTTTTAACCATAATGAAACGAGGGTTTTTGCAATCTGAAGCGATTCAACAAGGCAAATTATGAAAATTCGCCCACTTAAGGCGCATTTCTATTCTATAGGTTGGGGTAAGAAGCGAGAGCGGAGTGATTTACAAATGCTTTCTTTTTATTCAACTCGTCATCAGCCCTTCATAAAGCAGGTGCATTCACAGGCACTTACCACTATTCTGGCGCTTACGGAAGTCATCTCCACTTTTTTCGGTTCGTTTAACCGTAAAGAAATAAATACAGAATATGGATTTTCATAATTACACACGCACAGCGTGACATAACAACCACACACGAGGTTTCAAATGGAAGCTCAACAGCACGGCGATCAGCTAAAGCGCGGGCTAAAAAACCGCCATATTCAGCTCATCGCACTGGGCGGTGCTATTGGTACCGGCCTGTTTCTGGGCAGCGCATCCGTAATCCAGTCTGCCGGTCCGGGCATTATTTTGGGTTACGCGATTGCGGGTTTCATTGCTTTTCTGATCATGCGCCAGTTAGGTGAAATGGTTGTCGAGGAGCCGGTCGCTGGCTCCTTTAGCCACTTTGCCTATAAGTACTGGGGCAGCTTTGCCGGTTTCGCCTCCGGCTGGAACTACTGGGTACTGTACGTTCTGGTTGCCATGGCCGAGCTGACTGCCGTCGGGAAGTATATTCAGTTCTGGTATCCTGACATCCCAACCTGGGCTTCCGCTGCAGCCTTCTTCGTCATTATCAACGCCATTAACCTTACCAACGTAAAAGTGTTCGGCGAGATGGAGTTCTGGTTTGCCATCATCAAAGTGATCGCCGTCGTGGCGATGATTATCTTTGGCGGCTGGCTGCTGTTCAGCGGCAACGGTGGCCCACAGGCAACCGTGCGTAACCTCTGGGAACAGGGCGGCTTCCTGCCTCACGGCATGACTGGTCTGGTGATGATGATGGCCATCATTATGTTCTCTTTCGGCGGTCTGGAACTGGTGGGTATCACCGCCGCAGAAGCCGACAATCCTGAGCAGAGCATCCCGAAAGCGACGAATCAGGTTATCTACCGAATTCTGATCTTCTATGTGGGCTCGCTGGCGGTCCTGCTCTCACTGCTGCCATGGACGCGCGTCACTGCCGACACCAGTCCGTTTGTGCTGATTTTCCACGAACTGGGTGATACCGTCGTGGCGAACGCGCTCAATGTCGTGGTGCTGACCGCGGCGCTTTCCGTGTACAACAGCTGCGTATACTGCAACAGCCGTATGCTGTTCGGCCTGGCCCAGCAGGGCAATGCGCCGAAGATGCTGCTCAACGTTGATAAACGCGGCGTGCCGGTCAACACCATCATTGTTTCAGCCATCGTGACGGCGCTGTGCGTGCTGATTAACTACATGGCGCCGGAATCCGCATTTGGCCTGCTAATGGCGCTGGTGGTCTCTGCACTGGTCATCAACTGGGCGATGATCAGCCTGGCGCACATCAAGTTCCGCCGCGCGAAACAGCAGCAGGGCGTGACGACGCGCTTCCCTGCCCTGCTCTATCCGCTGGGTAACTGGATCTGCCTGCTGTTTATGACGGCCGTGCTGGTGATCATGCTGATCACGCCGGGTATGGCAATCTCCGTCTACCTGATCCCGGTCTGGATTGCCGTGCTGGGCGTTGGCTATCTCTTCAGCCAGAAAAGCCGCAAGGCCATGAAGGCCCACTAAGCCTCCTCCGCGGTACCTGCTTTTGCGGGTACCGCGCGTTGTTACCTCCCTCACACTTTCATCCCTACAGCGTTTTTATCCATATCACCGCCCTGATACTGCAACGCATATATTCGTTTGCCAGCAAATAATTCTCTCCATACCGAAACCCGGAGAGCAGTCTATGGATAACGCTAAACTGTCAGTAAAAGAAAAGATCGGCTATGGGATGGGCGATGCAGGTTGCAACATCATCTTTGGCGCCATCATGCTGTTTGTTAACTATTTTTATACCGACATATTTGGCCTCGCGCCTGCACTGGTGGGGGTCTTACTGCTGTCGGTCCGTGTGATTGACGCCGTCACCGACCCTATCATGGGGGCAATTGCCGACCGCACCCGCAGTAAATATGGCCGTTTTCGTCCATGGCTGCTGTGGATTGCCTTCCCCTACGCGCTGTTCAGTATTCTGATGTTCACCACACCGGAGTGGAGCTATAACAGCAAAGTTATCTATGCGTTTGTCACCTACTTCCTGCTCTCATTAACCTATACGGCCATCAACATCCCTTACTGCTCGTTAGGAGGGGTGATCACCAACGATCCGAAAGAGCGTGTGGCCTGCCAGTCCTACCGCTTCGTGCTGGTCGGCATCGCCACGTTGCTGCTGTCATTGACGCTGCTGCCGATGGCCGACTGGTTTGGCGGGGATAACAAAGCCAAAGGCTACCAGATGGCAATGACCGTACTGGCGCTGATTGGCACCTGCATGTTCCTGTTCTGCTTCGCCACCGTGCGCGAGCGCGTGCGCCCGGCGGTGCAGACCCACGACGAGCTGAAAAATGACCTGAAAGACGTGTGGAAAAACGACCAGTGGGTGCGAATTTTGCTCCTGACGCTCTGCAACGTCTGCCCGGGCTTTATCCGCATGGCGGCAACCATGTATTACGTCACCTGGGTGATGGGCCAGAGCACCCACTTCGCCACCGTGTTTATCAGCCTGGGGGTTATCGGCATGATGCTTGGCAGCGTGCTGGCAAAAGTGCTGACCGACCGCTGGTGTAAACTGAAGGTCTTCTTCTGGACCAATATCGTGCTGGCGATATTTTCCTGCGCCTTCTATTTCTTCGACCCGAAAGCCACCGTCACCATCGTGGTGCTCTACGTTCTGCTGAACATCCTGCACCAGATCCCGTCTCCGCTGCACTGGTCGCTGATGGCTGACGTGGATGACTACGGCGAGTGGAAAACCGGGAAACGCATCACCGGGATCAGCTTCTCCGGCAACATTTTCTTCCTGAAGCTGGGTCTGGCGATTGCCGGGGCAATGGTCGGTTTTCTGCTCTCCTGGTACGGTTACGACGCAGGCGCAAAAGCGCAAAGCGCGGAGGCCATTAACGGTATCGTACTGCTGTTTACCGTTATTCCTGGCGTTGGATACTTAATTACCGCGGGCGTTGTACGCCTGCTGAAAGTGGACCGCGAAACCATGAAGATGATCCAGTCCGATCTGGAAAAGCGCCGCGCCAACTACCGCGAGCTGAACGCTTATCAGGAACTCAAAGCCGCAGAGACAAAATAAGGAAAGTTGCATGCAAACCTGGCCAAACCCGTTTATTGAACAACGCGCCGACCCGTACATTTTACATCATGAGGGGCAATACTATTTTATTGCCTCCGTGCCGGAGTACGACAGGCTGGCTATCCGCCGTGCTGACTCGCTGGAGGGCTTGCGCAGCGCCGAAGAGATAGTGGTCTGGCGCAAACCCGACACCGGTCCAATGAGCCAGTTGATTTGGGCCCCAGAACTGCATCACATCGACGGGAAGTGGTACATCTATTTTGCCGCGACGCACACCCAGGCGCTTGATAGCCTCGGCATGTTCCAGCACCGAATGTTTGCGCTGGAGTGTACCGACAGCGATCCGCTCGCCGGTACGTGGGTCGAGAAGGGGCAAATAAAAACGCCATTCGACACTTTCGCCCTCGATGCCACCACCTTTGTCCATCAGGGGAAACGCTGGTATCTGTGGGCGCAAAAAGCGCCGGATATCGCCGGAAACTCCAACCTTTATCTGTGTGAAATGGAAAATCCGTGGACGCTGAAAGGCGAGCCGGTGATGCTCAGTAAACCTGAATATGACTGGGAATGCCGCGGATTTCTGGTTAATGAAGGTCCGGCGGTGCTGGTTCACGGCGACAAGCTGTTTATCAGCTACTCCGCTAGCGCCACCGATGAGAACTACTGCATGGGGTTATTGTGGATAGACCTGAATGCCGATCCGCGACAGCCGGCGAACTGGCACAAATCTGCGCGTCCGGTGTTCGTTACCAGCTACGAAAATCGTCAGTACGGCCCGGGTCACAACAGCTTTACGCAAACGCCGGAAGGGGAAGATGTGCTGGTGTATCACGCGCGGAATTACACCGAAATTGAGGGCGACCCGCTGTACGATCCGAATCGCCATACCCGACTGAAGCTTGTCCGCTGGAATGAAAGCGGGATGCCTGATTTCGGCATCCCGCCTGCGGATACGCTATAGCGTTTGCGGCGCGCTGGCTTACACCAGCGTGCCGTAAATGGTCAGCAGCGCCACCACCACCACCACCACAAACGACGTTTTCTTTGCCATTGAAACCGCCGCTTTTGGCGTTTCAATCTTGTCGGTATGCGGCTCTCGCGCCAGGGAAAACTGCGCCAGACGGGTTAACACCTGATACTGCGAGGTGTGTCGGTCGCCCAGAGACGCAAACCACGCTGGCAATGCTTTTTCACCGTGGCCAATGAGCGCATACACCACACCCACCAGACGCACCGGCAGCCAGTCGAGCACATGCAGGATGGCATCAATGCCGGAGAGCAAACGTTCATGCGGCGTCAGATAACGGGCAAGCCAGGTCTGCCAGGCACGCAGGAACGCGTACCCCATCAGCAAGACGGGTCCCACCGGGCCGCCCACCACAAACCAGAACAGCGGCGCGAGGTAGTAACGGAAGTTAATCCACAGCAGCGCATTTTGCAGCTCGCGCAGGAACTCGCGCTCGTCGCAATCCGGCGGCACGCCGTGGATCATCGTCAGTTCGCTCGCCATGGCACCGCGCGCGTGGGCATCATCGCGGGAGGCCGCTTTAAGATAAGCGTGGTAGTGCAAACGCACCTTGCCCGCACCAATGCACAGCACGCCAAGCAGGATCCACACCACCAGCAGCGGCACATTGAAAAAGAGTCCGTACAGCGCGCGCAGCAGCAGGAAGGTAATCACCATCACACCCGCCATCATCAGCAGCGTGCGCAGCATGGAAAAGTGCCTGATGCGGCGGAATAACACCTCCAGCCGGTGATCCAGATGCCAGTGCTCACCGAGCTTGAACAGACGTTCAGCGATGATAACCAGCAGCATGGTAAACAACGTCATGGTATCTCCTTATTCTGACGACGCGGTGAGCATGGCGCGAAAGCGGGGCCAGTCAAATGCCGGGCCAGGATCGGTTTTTCTCGCCGGAGCGATATCACTGTGTCCGGTAATGTTGTCGGCGATTGCCGGGTAGAGTCCGATAAGCGTACGGGTCACAGCCGCTAACTGTTGATACTGTGAGTCGGTGTAGGGCGTAGTATCCGTGCCTTCCAGCTCGATCCCAATGGAGAAATCGTTGCACCGTTCGCGCCCGTGATACATCGACACCCCGGCATGCCAGGCGCGCTTATCAAAAGGAACATACTGAACCACCTCACCATCACGACGAATCAGACAGTGAGCCGACACGCGCAAATGCGCAATCTCAGCGAAGAAAGGATGGGCATTGGGATCTATCGTTCCCGTGAATAACGCATCGATCCACGGGCCGCCAAATTCACCCGGCGGGAGACTAATATTATGAACCACCAGCAGTGTGGGCTTTTCATCCTCCGGGCGGCAATCGTGGTGCGGCGAGGGTACACGCCGCGCATCCACCAGCCATCCGTTTTCTAACAACATGCTGGAACTCCTTCTGTATGGTGCAATGACTCGGTTCAGAGTAGCATGTTTCAATATTATGATTCGTTACCAATTTGGAGTTTTATCATGCCGCCTCGCCGCTACAACCCCGACCACCGACGTGAAGCACTTCTGGAACGTATTAATATGGATATTCCGGCAAGCGTTGCCCATGCGTTAAAAGAAGACCTTGGGGGTGACGTGAATGCCGATAAAGACATTACCGCACAATTATTGCCAAAAGAGACACGTTCCCACGCGGTCATTATTACCCGTGAAGAGGGCGTTTTTTGCGGCAAGCGTTGGGTTGAAGAGGTATTTACTCAACTGGCGGGCGATGATGTGCAGGTGACCTGGCACGTTGAAGATGGTGATGCGATTACAGCCAATCAGCCGCTGTTCGAGCTGGACGGTCCCTCGCGCGTCTTGCTGACCGGCGAACGCACCGCGCTCAATTTTGTACAAACGCTCTCTGGCGTCGCCAGCGAAGTGCGTCGCTATGTTGACCTCCTGGCCGGCACCCACACTCAGCTGCTGGATACCCGCAAAACGCTGCCAGGCCTGCGCACTGCGCTGAAGTACGCGGTGCTCTGTGGGGGCGGCGCCAACCATCGACTGGGCTTATCCGATGCCTTCCTGATCAAAGAGAACCACATTATTGCGTCGGGTTCCGTGCGCCAGGCCGTTGAGAAAGCCTTCTGGCTGCACCCGGACGTCCCTGTTGAAGTGGAAGTCGAAAGCCTGGAAGAGCTGGAGCAGGCCGTTAAGGCCGGAGCCGATATCATCATGCTCGACAATTTCGAAACTGAGCAGATGCGCGAGGCGGTAAAACTGACTAACGGCCGCGCCCAGCTTGAAGTTTCCGGGAACGTCACGTTCGACACGATCCGTGAATTCGCCGAAACCGGTGTGGACTACATCTCCGTCGGCGCGCTGACCAAACACGTTCGCGCCCTTGACCTCTCCATGCGCTTCAAATAACACGCTTCCCCTCTCCGTCCGGAGAGGGGAATTTCAGTCCTGCTCGCAAATCCGTTGTTCTTCCCTGCAACACTGCATGAATTCTCTGAAGCCCCTTTCCCGTTCCCTTTTTTGCCCCTCGTTTCTCTCCTTTCGCGCTGCCAGAGTAGCGCCACTTTGCATAAGGAGCAGATATGGACAGACAACAAGGATTCACACTCATTGAGCTGATGGTGGTCATTGGCATTATTGCGATTCTGAGCGCCATCGGCGTTCCCGCCTATCAGAACTACCTGCGTAAAGCCGCCCTCACCGATATGCTGCAAACCTTCATTCCCTATCGCACTGCCATTGAGCTTTGCGCGCTCGATCACGGTGGCGTGGAGAGCTGTGACGCAGGCAGTAACGGCATCCCTTCCCCGACGACGACGCGTTACGTCTCAGCAATGAACGTGGCAAAAGGGATCGTGACCTTGACGGGTCAGGAGAGTCTCAACGGACTGACGGTGACCATGACGCCACAGTGGAATAACGGCAACGGTATGACAGGCTGGACGCGTGACTGCAACATCAGTGCTGACAGCGAGCTTAAGCAGGCCTGTGAAGACGTCTTCCGCTTCGACAATAACTGAGGGGCGGACAATGAACACCGATCAACTCGTGGCACTTTGCCTTCGCCATCATGCTCTGCTGCTCACCAGCAACAGTGACATGGTCAGCATTGCCGTCGTGGGAAGCCCCGCACCTGAACTGATGGAAGCCCTGCGCTTCGCAACGCAGAAACGGATTGATATCGAGTGCTGGAGCGCTGAACGCATGGAAAAGCATCGGCAGTTAAGCGCGCAATCGCATCTGCCTAACGTTTCGCAGGCACATTCCGCGGTGGATATCCTCAACCACACGCTGCAACAGGCGATAAACCAGCGCGCCTCCGACATCCATATTGAACCGATGGAGCACGCGTGCCTGATTCGCTTACGTATCGATGGCGTACTTTGCCCGCAACCTCCGCTTTCCGCCGCGCTGGCAACGATGCTCAGCGCCCGGTTAAAAGTGCTGGGTAATCTGGATATTGCTGAACGCCGCTTACCGCAGGATGGTCAGTTTACCATTGAGCTGACAAACGAGCCGGTCTCGTTTCGTATCGCCACGCTTCCCTGCAACGGCGGTGAGAAAATTGTGCTGCGCCTGCTGCATCAGGTTCAGCAGGCTCTTGAACCGAAAGCACTCGGCATGAGCGCTGAGCAGCTGGCCTGTTTTACTGCGTCACTGCACCAGCCTCAGGGGCTGATTCTGGTTACCGGCCCCACAGGCAGCGGCAAAACCGTCACCCTCTATAGTGCGTTACAGGCGCTTAACACCCCTGACGTCAACATCTGCAGCGTAGAGGATCCCATTGAAATCCCGCTTGCGGGATTGAATCAGACGCAGATTAACCCGCGAGCGGGCCTGACATTTCAGAGCGTGCTAAGGGCGCTGCTGCGTCAGGATCCGGATATCATTATGGTCGGCGAAATTCGTGATGGCGAAACGGCAGAGATCGCTATTAATGCCGCGCAGACCGGGCACCTGGTATTGTCGACGCTGCATACCAACTCGACAACGGAAACCCTGATTCGCCTGGAGCAGATGGGCGTCGCGCGCTGGATGATCTCTTCCGCACTCTCTATGGTGATTGCCCAACGGCTGGTTCGGCGTCTTTGTCCACATTGCCGACAGCAAAACGGGGAGCATTCAGGCTTACCCCGCCCGGTTTGGCCGCGACCACTTCCCCGCTGGCAACCCACAGGCTGCGATCGTTGCTATCACGGTTTTTACGGCCGGGTGGCGATTTTTGAAGTACTGGCAATCGACAACCCTCTGCGCCAGGCAATTGCCAGCGGGGCAGGCACCGAGGTGATAGAAGCCAGTGCCCGGCAGGCAGGGTTAATCTCGCTGTTTGAACACGGCTGTATGGCCATTGAGCAAGGGCTAACCACGCTCGAAGAATTATTGCGTGTTTTGGGTATGCCCGATGGCCACTAATCACCTCTGGCGCTGGCGAGCCCTCTCCACAGAAGGAGAACCCCGAAGCGGGACACTCTGGGCCACAGACCGCAACGCGGCCTTCACCAGGCTAATGCGGAACGACCTGCATCCTCTGGCCCTCTCCCGATGCCCTCAGAGACACCGCTGGCACCCTCATCACTGCTACGAGATATTTCGCCAGCTCGCCACGCTGCTGCAGGCCGGACTTACGCTTGCGCATAGCCTGCAAATGCTGGCTGACCAGCATCGATCAGAACCTTGGCGGGCACTGCTGCAAAGCGTTGCCGATGAACTCAGTGAAGGGTGCCCTTTTTCTGAGGCGCTCAGGCGGTGGCCTGCGGTCTTTACCCCATTGCATATCTCAATGGTAAAAACGGGTGAGCTGACAGGGAAGCTGGAAGAGTGCTGTCGCCAGCTCGCCCAGCAACAAAAAGCGCAGCAGCAGCTCGGTCAGAAAGTGAAAAAAGCGCTGCGCTACCCGGCGATCATCCTGACGCTGGCGGTACTCGTCGTACTCGCCATGGTCACCCTAGTGTTGCCCGAGTTCGCCGCAATCTACAAAACGTTTAACACTCCCCTTCCGGCGCTGACGCGGATGGTGATGGGTATATCCGCGTTTATGCAGTCCTACGCTCTCGCACTGTTCGCGGTGCTGCTTGTTCCGGTAGCCGCCGCCTGGACTCTGCGTCACACGCCTCGCTGGCAGCGATTTCTTCTGCATCTACCTGTAATGGGGGCGCTGGCGAAAGGGCAAAAGCTGGGGCAGATCTTCACCGTACTGTCGCTCACACAGCAGGCAGGCATTGCCTTTTTACAGGGGCTTGAGAGCGCAGAAGAGACCGTAGAAAGCGGCTACTGGCAAGGGATCCTTTGCAGAATACGCGAAGATATTGAAAAAGGACTTCCCGTCTGGTCATCCTTTCAGAAAGCGGCAATCTTTACCCCGCTCTGTATTCAGCTTTTACGAACGGGCGAAATGTCAGGTTCACTGGACATCATGCTGGCAAACCTTGCTCGTCATCACACGGAGCAAACTTTCCAGTTGGCCGACAGTCTGGCAGCACTCCTGGAGCCGTTACTACTGGTTGTCACGGGGATCATCATCGGCACGCTAGTGGTGGCAATGTATTTGCCCATTTTCCATTTGGGGGATGCGATGAGCGCGGGATAGCCAATAGTGCTGGCGCACGGACATGCGCCAGCGAAAACCATTACAGGCTATTGAAAACGCGGTTTTCCTGCTCCTGAACGCGAATAAACGTCGTACGTTTCGTCAACTCTTTCAGACGGGAGGCACCCACGTAGGTACAGGCTGAACGCAGGCCGCCCAGGATGTCGCGCGCGGTGTTTTCAACCGGGCCACGCAGAGGCAGCTTCACGGTTTTGCCTTCTGCCGCACGGTATTTTGCCACACCACCAACGTGACGGGTCATTGCAGACTCAGAGCTCCTACCGTAGAACAGCATGAATTTCTCACCGTTTTCTTCCACCACGGTGCCGCCGCTCTCTTCATGACCGGCCAGCATACCGCCGAGCATCACGAAGTCTGCGCCGCCGCCAAACGCCTTCGCCACATCGCCCGGCATGGTGCAACCGCCGTCACTGATGATCTGGCCGCCCAGGCCATGCGCCGCATCGGCACATTCGATAACGGCGGACAGCTGCGGATACCCAACGCCGGTTTTGACGCGCGTGGTGCATACGGAGCCCGGGCCAATGCCCACTTTCACGATGTCGGCACCGGAGAGGATCAGCTCCTCACACATTTCACCGGTCACCACGTTGCCCGCAATGATGGTTTTCGTTGGCCAGGCCTCACGCGCCTTGCTGACGAACTGCACGAAATGCTCGGAGTAACCGTTCGCCACATCAATACACACAAAATTGAGCGCCGGGTTCGCATTCAGGATCTGTTTGGTCTTCTCGAAATCGGCATCAGAGGTGCCGGTGGAGACCATCACATGCTTCACCACATCCGCAGAGGCGGATGCAACAAACGCATTCCACTCTTCCGGGCTGTAGTGTTTGTGCACTGCGGTGAGAATATCGAACTGCGCCAGGGCGGTTGCCATCCCGAAGGTGCCCACCGTATCCATATTGGCGGCGATAATCGGCACGCCAGACCAGGTCTGACCGGAATGTTTAAAGGTGAATTGACGTTCGAGTTCAACGTCTGAGCGACTTTTCAGTGTAGAGCGTTTAGGGCGGATAAGAACGTCTTTGAAACCTAACTTCAGATCTTCTTCGATACGCATGTGCGGATTCCTGGGGTTAGAGGCAAATATGTTAAAAGCACAACTCCAGTGACGCTATCATACGCACTAATACCTGCTCCGCAAGACTGCGAAATTCTCTTTTTTTACGCTACAATCCTATAAATTTACCTGGTAAAAAGCCGGTAAACAGGGCTAAACAGTGGCTGAAGCACGTTTGAAATTTAACCAACTGATTTTAATAATGAATAATTCCCAGGATTTGATTTAATGGGGTATATCGTCGCATTAACCGGCGGCATCGGTAGTGGCAAAAGTACCGTTGCGGACGCATTTTCTCGTCTGGGTATCACGATTATTGATGCCGATATCATTGCCCGTCAGGTGGTAGAGCCCAATACACCCGCGCTAAAAGCCATCGAAAACCATTTTGGTCCGGCAATTATCAGTGCAGATGGCACGCTAAATCGCCGCAAGCTACGCGAATGCATTTTTTCCGATTCTGCGGAAAAACTCTGGCTTAATGCCCTGCTCCACCCCATTATCCACCAGGAAACTCAGCGTCAAATTGCCGCAGCCCGCTCGCCGTATGTTCTGTGGGTGGTTCCGCTGCTGGTAGAGAATCAGCTGCACAATAAAGCCGATCGGGTGCTGGTCATTGATGTCTCGCCTGAAACGCAAATCCAGCGCACCGTGACGCGCGATCGTGTCTCGCGCGAACAGGCTGAACAAATTCTTGCCGCTCAGGCCACGCGCGCTCAGCGCCTTGCCGTTGCGGATGATGTTATTGATAATAACGGCGCACCAGATGCCATTGCATCGGATGTTGCCCGCCTGCATGCGCAGTATTTGGCGTTCGCCGCGCAGGCCGTTGCACAGGAAAAACCATAATGTCGACCCACATCCTTTTTGAGCATCCGCTCAACGAAAAAATGCGTACCTGGCTGCGTATCGAATTTCTGATTCAACAACTTTCACAACATTTGCCCGTCAGCGATCATGCCACTGCGTTGCACTTCTTCCGCAACGTGGGGGATCTGCTGGATGTCATTGAGCGGGGCGACGTCCGCACAGAGCTTCTGAAAGAACTGGAGCGCCAGCAGCGTAAATTACAGGCCTGGGCCGAAGTGCCGGGCGTGGATCAGAGCCGCATTGATTCACTTCGTCAGCAGCTTAAAAACAGCAGCAGTACGCTGATGGCCGCACCTCGTGTCGGGCAATTTTTGCGAGAAGATCGCCTGATCGGCCTGGTGCGCCAGCGCCTGAGTATTCCTGGTGGCTGCTGTAGTTTCGACCTGCCAACGCTGCATATGTGGCTGCATATGCCGCAAGCACAGCGTGATGCGCAGGTGAACAGCTGGCTGGAAAGTCTCGCCCCCATGCACCAGACGCTGTCGCTAATTCTCGACCTCATCCGTAACTCGGCGCCGTTCCGCAAGCAAACCAGCCTGAACGGTTTCTATCAGGATAACGGCGATGATGCCGATCTTCTGCGTCTGAATTTATCGCTCGGCGAGCAGCTTTACCCACAGATTTCCGGGCATAAGAGTCGTTTTGCGATCCGCTTTATGCCTCTGGACAGCGAGAATGGCACCGTGCCGGAACGCCTCGATTTTGAACTGGCCTGTTGTTAAGGAGTGCCGATGTCTGAAGTGACCACCGTAAACTGCCCCACCTGCGGTAAAACCGTTGTATGGGGCGAAATGAGTCCGTTCCGTCCATTCTGCTGCAAGCGCTGTCAGTTAATTGACCTTGGAGAATGGGCGGCGGAAGAGAAACGCATTCCGAGCAAAGGCGATCTCTCGGACAGCGATGACTGGAGTGAAGAGCAGCAATAGCTTTAAAGCCTGCTGGCGCTTCGCTTAGCAGGCCTACAGGTCGTCCGTCAGTCGGGATATGACGGGCGCATTTGCCGGTGGGAATTTATCGGCATCACTGGCCTGAAGCTCCACCCAGTTACCGGGTTGCCCCTCTTTTCCCCAGGGGTCGCCTTCCCAGTTTTCGACCAGCCAGAACCAAAGCGTGATGTGCCTGTCCGGAAACTGGTATTCGAGCTTATCGAACAGCGTTGCGCCAACTGGCGTAATTCCTACTTCTTCCTGAAGCTCACGCACCAGCGCCTCTTCCGGCGTCTCCCCTGATTCGATTTTTCCACCGGGAAACTCCCATTTGTTCGCCATATGGGCATCGGCAGCGCGCTGGGTAATGAAGATCTGGTTTTGCGGGTTGCGAATAATCCCGACGGCAATTTGCAGTATTTTCATATTGTCACTTCCATAAAAAAGGCGCAGATATCTGCGCCTTTTCATTGTCTTATGAACTTAGCTCAGACGGCCGTGGCAGGCCTTATATTTTTTACCGGAACCACACGGGCACGGATCGTTACGACCCACTTTACGATCGCCAGTCTGCGCGGCGATCGCCGCTGCAGCTTCGCTCTCGTCAGTCTGGTGGCTCAGCTGTTGCATCTGCGCCAGACGCTCAGCTTCTTCACGACGCTGTTGTTCCATCGCTTCCACTTCTTCCGGCATACGTACCTGGACTTTGCTCAGGGTGCTGATCACTTCATACTTCAGCGACTCCAGCATAGACGCAAACATGGAGAAAGATTCACGCTTGTACTCCTGCTTCGGATCTTTCTGCGCATAGCCACGCAGGTGAATACCCTGGCGCAGGTAGTCCATTGCCGCCAGGTGCTCTTTCCAGAGGGAGTCCAGCGTCTGCAGCATCACACCTTTTTCGAAGTGACGCATCATCTCAGCGCCAACCACTTCTTCCTTACGCTTATAAACGTCCAGCGCGGTTTCAAAGATACGTTCGCGCAGCGTCTCTTCGTGCAGCTCAGGCTCTTTGTCCAGCCACTCTTTGATAGGCAGATCGAGGTCAAAGTCGTTCTTCAGACGTTCCTGCAGGCCTTCGATATCCCACATCTCTTCCAGAGACTGCGGTGGAATATGCCCGTCAATGGTCGCTTTGAACACATCTTCGCGAATGCTGTTGATGGTTTCGCTCACGTCGGACACGTCCAGCAGTTCGTTACGCTGGGTGTAGATCGCACGACGCTGATCGTTCGCGACGTCATCATACTCCAGCAGCTGCTTACGAATATCAAAGTTGCGGCTTTCCACTTTACGCTGCGCGTTGGCAATCGCTTTAGTGACCCACGGGTGCTCGATGGCTTCGCCTGGTTTCATGCCCAGTTTACGCATCATGCCGGACACGCGGTCGGAGGCGAAAATACGCATCAGCGCATCTTCCATAGACAGGTAGAAGCGAGAAGAACCGGCATCCCCCTGACGGCCCGCACGGCCACGCAGCTGGTTGTCGATACGACGAGATTCGTGACGCTCGGTACCAATAATGTGCAAACCACCGGAAGCCAGAACCGCGTCGTGACGTACCTGCCAGTCGGCTTTGATTTGTGCAATCTGTTCTGGCGTTGGGTTTTCCAGCTCAGCAACCTCAGCCTGCCAGCTACCGCCCAGCATAATATCGGTACCACGACCCGCCATGTTGGTAGCGATGGTCACGGCAGCCGGATAACCCGCCTGAGCAACGATATCCGCTTCTTTAGCATGGAACTTGGCGTTCAGAACGTTGTGTTTAATGCCTGCTTTCGTCAGCTCATTGGAAACCACTTCAGATTTCTCGATGGAGATGGTCCCCACCAGAACCGGCTGCCCATTGGCAGTACGGTCGCGAATATCTTCGATGATTGCCTGAATTTTTTCCGCTTCGGTCATGTACACCAGGTCCGGCATATCCTTACGGATCATTGGACGGTTGGTTGGAACGACAACGGTATCCAGCTTGTAGATGGAACTGAATTCAAACGCTTCGGTATCAGCAGTACCGGTCATGCCCGCCAGCTTCTCGTACAGACGGAAGTAGTTCTGGAAGGTGATGGACGCCAGGGTCTGGTTTTCATTCTGAATATCCACACCTTCTTTGGCTTCCACAGCCTGGTGCAGACCGTCAGACCAGCGACGTCCCTGCATGGTACGGCCGGTGTGTTCATCGACGATGATGACTTCGCCGTCTTTCACAATGTAGTCGACGTCACGGGTGAACAGCGCGTGGGCGCGCAGTGCAGCCGTTACGTGGTGCATCAGCATGATGTTGCTCGGAGAGTACAGGGACTCCCCCTCTTCCATAATGCCTTCAGCGACCAGCAGCTCTTCAATTTTCACCAGACCGCGCTCGGTCAGGTTCACCTGGCGCGCTTTTTCATCAACGGAGAAGTGACCTTCACCCTGGAAGGTGTCGGAGTCTTCTTTCTCCTGACGCAGCAGGTGCGGAATGATTTTGTCGACTTTGCGGTACATCTCAGAGCTGTCTTCGGCAGGGCCGGAGATGATCAGCGGGGTACGCGCTTCATCGATCAGGATGGAGTCCACCTCATCCACCAGCGCGTAGTGCAGTTTACGCTGGACGCGCTCTTCAGGGCTGAAGGCCATGTTGTCACGCAGGTAGTCGAAGCCGTATTCGTTGTTGGTGCCGTAGGTGATGTCCGCGTTATACGCTTCACGCTTGGCTGGCGCAGGCAGGCCGGACATGTTGATGCCGACCGTCATGCCGAGGAATTCGAACAGTGGACGGTTGTTTTCGGCGTCACGCTGGGCCAGATAGTCGTTGACGGTAACCACGTGAACGCCTTTACCGGTCAGCGCGTTCAGGTAAGCCGGCAGCGTTGCGGTCAGGGTTTTACCTTCACCAGTACGCATTTCCGCGATGCAGCGCTCGTTAAGCACCATACCACCCAGCAGCTGAACGTCGAAGTGACGCATGCCAAACACACGTTTACTCGCTTCACGCACTACGGCGAAGGCTTCCGGGATCAGGCTTTCTAAGGTTTCCCCTTTTTCCAGACGCGCGCGGAATTCCACGGTTTTTGCTTTCAGCTCGTCATCGGAGAGCTTCTCCATCGCCGGTTCCATACCGTTGATGACAGCGACAGCTTTGCGCATACGGCGCAGTGTACGATCGTTACGACTACCAAAAACTTTAGTTAATAATTTGATTAGCATAATAAATTCTCAAACGCCCCATCGTGGGCAGATAAATTAAGGTATTGAAAAAGTTAATTTAGCTGAGGCGTTGCGGCCCGGCGCGGATGCCGTGGGCCTGGCTAATCCAGGTTGATACAGAGAATGAGACTGGCGGAGCGAGCACAGTTTGCGCCGTCTGGCGAACCATGACCGGCGGCTGGCCGTCCTGCGTGAGCAACGCGTTGAGCGTATCCAGCAGGGCAAGGTGCTGTGCCTGTACCGGCAACGTCTCTTCGGCAACAGGCATTGTCTGCGGCGCCATCGCAAATGACAGATGACGAATGACCGTGCGGATAGCGTGCTGGTGCCAGTAATCAACGGAGAAATTCGGGCGACGACTGGCTTCAAGCCACGCGAGGTTAGTAAAGTTAACCCGCGTGTTGAGATCGTGTTTGGTTGTGGAGGTTTTCGCTGGCGTCGCCGCTTCGGCACTGTTGCTGAGCGCAGGCAAGCCGAGACTCGCCGCGACCATCCCCAATAAGAGATGCGGCCAGAAGTATCGTCTGCCAAATTGTCGCCAGCGCGTCAGTATTCCGCTCACTTGCTCCACCACATAAGCCCGCCAGTTACAGGCTAAATTCAGTTATTTTTTTTAAGCGCCCAGATATTACCACTAATGCCGCTACACAACAGCAGGAATGAGGCATCGTTGCAGGGAAAAACGGTCAAGAATGCAGCTAACGCACACATTTTCTGCGCAATACAAACAAGAGAGAATGCTGAGGCAAACGAAGACGGGTAAAAATAAAAACGACTGGTATTCCTGGTCGGAGAGAGTACCAGGTTAACCAGTCGATTTTTTACGAAACGGTGTGAACCGTTAAGCCAGAACCGTGCTTGGTGCTTTGAAGGCCAGCGGCAGTTCCGCTTCGTCTTCAAAGGTCACATATTCCCAGGCTTCCTGTTTTGCCAGGACTGCCTGCAACAGTTTGTTGTTCAGTGCATGACCGGATTTAAACGCGGTGAATGCACCAATGATGTTATGACCACACATAAACAGGTCGCCGATCGCATCCAGCATTTTGTGACGCACGAATTCGTCTTCAAAACGCAGGCCGTCTTCGTTCAGTACGCGATAATCGTCAACAACGATGGCACAATCGAAGCTGCCGCCCAGGCACAAGCCGCGGGACTGCAGATATTCGATATCACGCATGAAGCCAAACGTACGTGCGCGGCTAATCTGGCGCATAAACGCATCAGCAGAGAAGTTCATCGCATAGCGTTGGGTGCTGGCATCAATCGCCGGATGGTTAAAGTCGATGGTAAAGTCCAACGAGAAACCATTGTACGGTTTGAATTCAGCCCACTTGTCGCCATCTTCGACACGAACGGTCTCTTTGATGCGAACAAATTTCTTCGCGCAGTTCAGTTCTTCGATGCCGGCATCCAGCAACAGATAAACGAACGGAGCAGCACTGCCATCCATAATCGGGATTTCTGGCGCATCGACTTCAACCATAATGTTGTCGATACCCAGACCCGCCAGGGCGGCGTTCAAGTGCTCTACGGTAGAAATCCGCACGTCATGCTCGTTCACCAGACAAGTACAGAGCATAGTATCACGC
This sequence comes from Enterobacter sp. MGH 37, assembly GCF_000534515.1. Taxonomy (NCBI): domain Bacteria; kingdom Pseudomonadati; phylum Pseudomonadota; class Gammaproteobacteria; order Enterobacterales; family Enterobacteriaceae; genus Enterobacter; species Enterobacter sp. MGH 37. The sequence continues at coordinate 2,024,882 of NZ_KI973206.1, read as the reverse complement.
ACAGATTTGGCATCGGCCGGAAAATCTACCGGTGGATTCAAGTCGGTGCGACGATAGATGACCCCGGTATTGGCCGGCGCAGGGCGTAACGTCAGTGTGACTTTCTTGCCGGTATGTAAACCGACACCCGTCGCCTGAACGATACGTTTAAGTGTCCTTTGTTTGATCATCGTATAATCTCGCCAAATTAACTATCCAACCGAAAGTGTATATCACTAACGGTGGGCCAGTTTAGCACAAAGAGCGCAAATCCCCAAATTCCAGCCAATTCTTAGTCAGCTTGCTTACGCAGGAACGCCGGGATATCCAGATAATCTGGCTCTTTCGCCGTTTGCGGCGTTGGGTCGTTCACCACTTTCGCGGCCGGTTTCTGCTCTTGAGTCAGAGGAGACATACCGTGCTGCTGGTAACGATCCATTACCGGTTGCTGAGTCTGTTTGTTGGTCACCAGGGTGATCTCAGGACGCTTGTCCATACCGATACCGGTGGCAACAACAGTTACACGCAGCTCGTCGTTCATTTCCGGGTCGAGAGACGTACCAATTACCACGGTGGCATTGTCAGAGGCGAACGCACGGATAGTGTTACCCACGGTTTCGAACTCATCCAGACGCAGGTCAAAGCCAGCGGTAATGTTGACCAGCACGCCGCGCGCACCAGACAGGTCGATATCTTCCAGCAGTGGAGAAGAGATAGCCATTTCAGCCGCTTCTTCTGCACGGTCTTCACCGCTTGCCACGCCAGAGCCCATCATCGCGTAGCCCATTTCGGACATCACGGTACGAACGTCTGCAAAGTCAACGTTCATCAGGCCAGGACGGGTAATCAGTTCGGCGATACCCTGAACCGCGCCTTTCAGCACGTCGTTTGCCGCGCCGAAGGCGTCCAGCAGGGAGATACCGCGACCCAGAACTTTCAACAGTTTGTCGTTCGGGATGGTGATCAGTGAGTCCACATGCTTGGACAGTTCGGTGATACCCTGCTCCGCGAAAGCCATACGCTTCTTGCCTTCAAAGTTGAAAGGCTTGGTCACGACAGCAACGGTCAGGATACCTAAATCTTTAGCGACTTCTGCGACAACAGGTGCTGCACCGGTACCCGTACCGCCGCCCATACCTGCTGCGATGAAGACCATGTCCGCACCTTCCAGTGCAGCACGCAGGGCTTCACGATCTTCTTCAGCCGCGTTGCGACCGACTTCCGGGTTTGCCCCAGCGCCCAGCCCTTTGGTGATGCCACCGCCGATCTGGATAGTCTGGCCAACTGCTGTTTTACGCAGTGCCTGCGCATCGGTGTTAACTGCAAAGAATTCAACACCTTCAATGCGTTCACGCACCATATGCTCTACGGCGTTACCGCCGCCGCCACCGACGCCGATGACTTTAATCACCGCGTCGTTGGTCAGTTCCATAGGTTCAAACATAATTTCTCTCTCCGTTGTGCCTGTCGCCCGAGACCGCTAATTCTCTCCGGTCTCTTAAAAAAATTAAAACTCTTTTCGCAGCCAGTTGTTCAGTCGTTTGACCCACGACCCCACTGAAACGCGTTTTTCCACTTCTGCTTCACCACTGAGATGAGATTCCTTCCCGTAGTGGAGCAGGCCCACAGCCGTCGAATAGTACGGCTCCTGAGCATAATCCGTTAAACCGGTAATATTCAGCGGCGCACCAATACGCACCTGCGTATGGAACACGCGCTGAGCGCAGGCCGCAAGACCTTCAATTTGCGCTGCCCCGCCGGTTAATACAATCCCCGCCGCGAGATGATGTTTCACACCTTGCTGACGAAGCTGTTCCTGTAACTGTAAAATCTCTTCGTTGACCAGGTTGAGCAGCTCGGTATAACGCGGCTCAATCACCTCTGCCAGCGTCTGACGTTGCAGGCTGCGCGGCGGACGACCGCCCACGCTCGGCACTTCAACGCTCTCATCTTTGCCAACAATTGAACCCAGCGCACAGCCGTGGCGCACTTTAATCGCTTCTGCATCGCTCGGTGGCGTACCAAAAGCGTATGCGATATCGCTGGTCACAACGTTCCCGGCATAAGGGATCACTTTGGTGTGGCGCAGCGCACCGCCTGTATAGACAGCCATGTCCATTGTACCACCACCAATATCGACCACACAGACACCGAGTTCACGTTCGTCTTCGGTCAGCACGGAATAACTTGCCGCCAGACCGGCGAAAATAAGTTGGTCAACTTTCAGGCCACAACGTTCAACGGCTTTTACAATGTTCTTTGCCATATCGTTGTGACATGTGATCAGGTGCACTTTTGCCTGCATACGCACGCCAGACAGACCGACCGGGTTTTTGATCCCTTCCTGATAGTCGATCGCATATTCCTGCGGGATCACGTGCAGTACACGATGTTCATCGCGCACGCGCACGGACTTCGCCGTATGCACCACGTTTTCAACGTCTTCCTGCGTCACTTCTTCTTCGGAAATCGGCACCATACCGATTTCGTTCTGGCAGCTGATGTGCTTGCCAGAAAGGGCCAGATAGACAGAAGAAATCTGGCAATCCGCCATTAATTCAGCCTGATCGATGGCGCGCTGCACGCATTTCACCACCGACTCAAGGTCATTTACCCCACCTTTATCCATACCACGGGACGGGCAACTGCCCACGCCAATGATATTGACCATACCGTCGGGCAGAACTTCCCCTACTAAAGCGGCAACCTTAGCGGTGCCAATCTCCAGTCCAACTACCAGTTTTCTGTCCGTCGCCTTGATCATTGTTGTTCTGCCTGTACCTGTGCCTGATTCTGTTGCTGATTAGGTTCCTCGACCGGAGCCGGCTCCCAACCGACTGCTGCGCCTGAGTCATAGCGCAAATCAACGTAGCTTATCCGTTTGCCGTCCGTCTGCGCCTGCTGCTGTAAAACCGGGTAAAGTTCTACAAAACGCGCCAGACGTTTCATTGTGTCGCCGCGCCCCAGGTTGAGCTTAATGCCGTTCGTCAACGTAAGCTGCCAGGAGCGGCGCGCCGTCATTGCAGCATCTTTTAACGTAAACCTGTCCTTCGCCAGCACCTGACCCATTTCACGAAAACCCTGCAAGACTTCGTTTTCGCTACCTTCAGGGCCATACAACATCGGTAAATTTTGCTTGTTGACACGATCGGATGGGACGCTGAAGGAATTTCCGTCTACGTCAACCATGTGCTGATCATTCCAACGCGCAATGGGCACATATTCAACCAGATGAATCTTCAATTCATCAGGCCATTGCTTTCTGACACTCGCCTGTTTTATCCAGGGCAGACGTTCAATCTGACTCTGAATAATATTGACGTCCTGAGTCATAAAGGTGCCGGGCGATCCCAGCGCCAGAATTGACTGGCGAATATCATCGTTACGCGTGTAGTGACGCTCGCCGGTCACCACCAGCTTTGACAGAGGCAACCGCTGCGCATCTTCCATCCAGCCCAGCACCATCCAGCCGCTGATAAACACGGTGCACAGCACCCCGAGCAGGAAAATAATCCCTGCAAGACGCGTTCCATTACTCCGGCGTGAAGAAGCATATTCTTCTTCGTCATCGCGGTTGCGCGTGTTCAATGCAGCCTGAGACATATCAGCCCGCCTGGTCCAGAATACATACGACTAACTGAGAGAAGCTCATTCCTGCCTGACGCGCAGCCATCGGCACAAGGCTATGGCTGGTCATTCCCGGAGAGGTATTGGCTTCCAGCAGGTAAAATTGCCCGTCACTGTCCTGCATCACATCAATGCGTCCCCAGCCGCGACACCCGAGAATATTCCAGGCTTTAAGCACCAGGGACTGTAAATCCGCTTCACGCTCAGCTTCCAGACCACAAGGGCAGAAATATTGCGTCTCATCAGAGAGATACTTCGCCTCATAATCATAGAAGACTCCGGCGGGTTGGATGCGAATTGACGGTAAAATTTCTTCGCCAAGCATCGCGACGGTAAATTCCGGCCCGCTGAGCCATTTTTCAATCAGAACTTCTTCATCGTGTTGAAATGCCAATGCTAAAGCCGACGCTAAATCTTCAGCTTTATCGACTTTTGACATTCCTACGCTCGACCCTTCCCGGCTCGGCTTTACAATAACCGGTAAGCCCAGTGCCGCAATGCGTGTATTAACGCTGTCAGACAGGCCCAATTCAAATTCGCGACGCGTCAGCGCCACCCACGGTGCAACCGGTAGCCCCGCGCCCTGCCACAGTAACTTACTGCGCAGTTTATCCATAGAGATGGCAGACGCCATCACGCCGCTGCCGGTGTACGGCATGCCGATCAACTCCAGAAGCCCCTGCAGGGTTCCGTCTTCTCCGCCACGGCCATGTAATGCGATAAAGACTTTATCGAAGCCCATTGCTTTTAACTGCGTCACGTCGACCTCTTTTGGATCGACCAGGTGCGCATTGACGCCCCCTTCACGCAGACCCGCCAGTACGGCAGCGCCGGAATTCAGAGAAACCTCGCGCTCGGCGGACGTGCCGCCAGACAGGACAGCAATCTTATCAGCCATGATGCTCATCCTCCTGAGTTTGCGGCTTCAGTTTGATTTCAGCTAAGGTACGGGCGATTTTGCCGATATTTCCCGCACCCTGAATCAGAATCAGATCGTTACCGGTCAGCACCGGTGCCAGAATTTCCGCCACCTGTACCGGGTCAGAAACCAAAATAGGGTCAACTTTACCGCGTCCGCGAATCGTGCGACACAAAGAACGACTGTCAGCCCCCGGAATCGGAGTTTCGCCCGCTGCATAAACATCCAGCATCAGCAGCGTATCCACCTGCGACAGTACGCTGGCGAAATCGTCATACAGATCGCGGGTGCGCGTATAGCGGTGCGGCTGGAAGATCATGACAAGATTTTTTTCAGGCCAGCCAGCGCGTGCAGCTTTGATGGTCGCGTCCACTTCGGTTGGATGGTGGCCGTAGTCATCCACCAGCATAGCGGTGCCGGCTTTACCGTTTACTGCCTCCAGCGGGAATTCGCCGAGGAAATCGAAACGACGTCCAGTGCCCTGGAAGCTTTCCAGCGCGCGCAGGATCGCTTCATCATCGATGCCTTCTTCTGTCGCCACCGCCACCGCCGCTGCGGCGTTGAGAGCGTTATGACGCCCTGGCGCATTCAGCGTAACGTGCAGCAGCTCTTTGTCCTGACGCGCCAGCGTGAAGTGCCCCTGCGCACCAACCTGTTTGTACTCTTCCACGCGAACGTCAGCATCCTCACTGAAGCCGTAAGTGGTGATTTGACGCCCCACTCGCGGCAGCAGTTCGCGGATGACCGGGTCATCCACACACATCACCGCGCGGCCATAAAACGGCAGGTTGTGCAGGAAGTTGATAAAGGTCTGCTTTAAATTCTCAAAGTCGCCCTGGTAGGTATCCATATGGTCGGCTTCGATATTGGTGACAATCGCCACCATCGGCTGCAGATGCAGGAACGACGCATCGCTCTCATCTGCTTCCGCAATCAGGTAACGGCTGTGACCCAGACGCGCGTGCACGCCTGCGGCTTTGACCAGACCGCCATTGACGAACGTCGGGTCGAGACCCGCTTCGGCATAAATACTGGACACCATCGCAGTCGTCGTGGTTTTACCGTGGGTCCCGGCAATCGCGATGCCGTGACGAAAACGCATCAGTTCCGCCAACATTTCAGCACGGCGGATCACCGGAATGCGCGCTTCATGCGCGGCAACGATTTCCGGGTTGTCAGAGGAGATAGCGCTCGATACCACCACCACGCTTGCATCGCGCACGTTTTCAGGGCGATGGTTGAAATAGATAGTCGCCCCAAGCGACGCCAGTTGCTGCGTAACAGGGTTTGGCGCCAGGTCAGACCCGCTGATCTGATAACCTTCGTTAGCTAACACTTCGGCAATACCGCCCATGCCAGCACCACCGATGCCAACAAAGTGAATGTGCCGGACGCGACGCATCTCGGGCACGATTGAACGCAGTTTTGCCAGTTGTTGTGTATTCATTCTCTAAACGCCATCGACTACTTAAAATTCGTGCAGCGCAACACGCGCTGCGAGGGTTAAGCCTGGGCTGCCAGGCTCACTTCTTTTGCCACCCGTTCAGTCGCATCCGGGATTGCCACCGCGCGCGCGCGTTGTGCCATCTCCAGCAATGCATCTCTGTTCCAGCCCGCCAGGGTAGTGGCGACCGCGTCGGCGGTAAATTGTGGCTGTTCAAATATCTTCGCCGCACCGGCTTTCTCAAGCGGCAGCGCGTTCCAGTACTGCTGTCGGTCTTTGTGCTGGAACGGGACAAACACCGCGGGCAAACCGGCGGCAGCGATTTCGCTTACCGTCAGTGCGCCAGAGCGGCAAACCACGACATCGGCCCAGGCATAGGCTGCAGCCATATCGTCAATAAATTCGGTCACTTTGTGCTGCGGCTGGCCTTCAGCGGCGTAAGCCTGCTCAACGGTCTGTTGCGCGCCTTTCCCGCTTTGATGCCAAATGGTCACGGCATCACCCAGCTTTGCAGCCACCTGCGGCATCGTCTGGTTTAAAATGCGTGCCCCTTGAGAGCCGCCCACAACCAGAACGCGTACCGGTCCTTCACGCCCCGTCAGGCGGGTGTCCGGCAGCGGCAGCGCCAGCACATCCACACGCACCGGGTTACCCACCACGTCCGCTTTCGGGAACGCACCGGGAAACGCCTGCATAACTTTGGTGGCGATTTTCGCCAGCCACTTGTTGGTCAGACCGGCAATACCGTTCTGCTCATGCAGTACGACGGGAATACCTAGTGACCACGCAGCCAACCCGCCTGGGCCAGAGACGTAGCCACCCATGCCCAGTACCACATCAGGCTTAAAACGCTTCATGATGGTGCGTGCCTGACGCCAGGCGTTAAAAATACGCACCGGAGACAGCAGCAGCGCCTTAAGACCTTTGCCACGAAGGCCGGAAATACGAATAAAGTCGATCTCAATACCGTGCTTCGGTACCAGATCGGCTTCCATGCGGTCTGCGGTTCCCAGCCAGCGTACCTGCCAGCCCTGCTCCATTAAATGGTGCGCAACCGCCAGCCCCGGGAACACATGTCCGCCGGTACCGCCTGCCATCACCATTAACCGCTTCGGTTGATTCATCGTGAACCTCGTGTAAACGCCTGGGCTTTCTCCAGACGCGTCTCATAATCTATGCGTAACAAAAACATAATGGCCGTCGACATGATCAACAGGCTCGAACCACCATAACTGATCAACGGCAACGTCAGACCTTTGGTCGGAAGCATACCCGCTGCGGCGCCGACGTTAACCAGTGCCTGGAAGCTAAACCAGATCCCAATTGAACAGGCTAAGAAACCTGAGAAGCGGTGATCGATCTCCAGCGCTTTTCGGCCAATCGACATGGCGCGGAAAGCGACGAAGAATACCATTAATAACGCCAATACCACACCGATATAACCCAGTTCTTCCCCAATAATGGAGAAGATGAAGTCAGTGTGCGCTTCCGGTAAATACTCCAGTTTCTGTACCGAGTTACCCAGCCCTTGCCCCCAGACCTCACCGCGGCCAAACGCCATCAGCGACTGCGTCAGCTGATAACCACTGCCGAACGGATCTTCCCATGGGTTCCAGAACGAGGTCACACGGCGGATACGGTAAGGCTCGGCGAGGATCAGCAGCACTACCGCTGAAATCCCCATTCCGATGATGGCGATGAACTGCCAAAGCTTGGCCCCTGCCAGGAAAAGCATCGCCAGCGTCGTGACAAACAGCACCACCACGGTACCGAGGTCAGGCTGCGCCAGCAGCAGGATCGCGAGCACCAGAATTACGCCCATCGGTTTTAAGAAGCCGCGAAGGTTATTACGCACTTCGTCGACCTTACGCACCAGGTAGTTCGCCAGGTAGCAGAACAGCGAAAGCTTGGTGAATTCCGCCGGCTGAATACGCAGCGGGCCAAACGCAATCCAGCGCGATGCCCCGTTAACGGAGCTCCCGACAACCAGTACGATCAGCAGCATGATAATTGACGCAATCAGCATCGCCGTACTGTGCCGCTGCCAGAACGCCATCGGCAGACGAAGCGTCACCAGCGCCAGACAGAACGCCAGAATGATGTACAGCCCGTCACGCTTGGCGAACAGGAAAGGATCGTTAGCCAGACGCTGTCCAACGGGCATCGAGGCCGAGGTCACCATGATAAAGCCGATCGCCGCCAGCCCCAGCGTAAGCCAGAACAGGGTGCGGTCGTACATAATCAGGCTATCGGAGTCTTTTTCCCGCGAAGCCATCACCCAGCCTTTCAGTGCCGCAAACAGCCACACCAGAATTCCAAATCCTGGCAGGCGCGGCATTTTCAGGCGAGGGAGAGATAAACGCATCAGCCTAACTCCTTCGCCAGGCGAGTAAAGATATCGCCACGCTGTTCGAAATTCTTAAACTGATCGAGACTCGCGCACGCTGGAGAGAGCAGCACCATATCCCCCGGCTTCACGCGCGGGGCGATCAGCCGCATCGCCTGTTCCATCGTTTCAGTTTGCTCGGCAATCTCCGGGCGTAATTCAGCCAGCTCGCTGCCGTCACGACCGAAACAGTACAGGCGGATGTTATCGCCTGAAAGGTACGGCTTCAGGGAGGAGAAATCAGCGGATTTGCCGTCACCGCCCAACAGCAGATGCAGGGTGCCGTCAACATGCAGACCGTTCAGCGCGGCCTCCGTACTTCCCACGTTGGTGGCTTTGGAGTCGTTAATCCAGCGCACGCCGTTGTGCTCCAGCGCCAGCTGGAAACGGTGCGCCAGACCGGAAAACGTGGTTAACGCTTTCAGGCTGGAAGAGCGCGGCAGGCCAACAGCATCCGCCAGCGCCAGTGCTGCCAGAGCATTTGTGTAGTTATGCTGGCCGGAGAGCTTCATCTCTTTCACGTTCAGCACTTTCTCACCTTTCACGCGCAGCCAGGTTTCACCCAACTGACGGTTCAGATGATAATCCCCCATGGTGATACCGAAGCTAATGCAGCGATCGTCCGCGCCGCGCACCGGCATGGTCAGCGCATCATCGGCGTTAACCACGCAGACTTTGGCATTTTCATACACGCGCAGCTTGGCGGCGCGGTACTGCTGAAGACCAAATGGATACCTGTCCATATGATCTTCGGTCACGTTAAGGATCGTCGCGGCAGCTGCGCGCAGGCTGGAGGTGGTTTCCAGCTGGAAGCTGGAAAGCTCAAGGACATACAGCTCGCAGCCTTTGTCCAGCAGCATCAGCGCGGGCAGACCGATATTACCGCCCACGCCGACGTTCATGCCTGCGGCTTTCGCCATTTCGCCCACCAGAGTGGTGACGGTGCTTTTACCATTAGAACCGGTAATCGCAATAACGGGCGCCTGCACTTCACGGCAGAACAGCTCGATATCACCGACAATCTCAACCCCCGCATCAGCCGCAGCGCTGAGTGAAGGGTGCGCCAGCGCCATCCCCGGGCTGGCGACAATCAGATCGGCGGCCAGCAGCCAGTCATCATTCAGACCACCAAGGTGGCGTTCAACCTGTTCCGGCAGCTTGTCCAGACCCGGCGGAGAGACACGCGTATCCATCACGCGCGGCGTCACGCCACGCGCAAGGAAAAAGTCCACGCAGGAAAGGCCGGTAAGGCCCAACCCGATGATAACGACTTTTTTGCCCTGGTAATCTGCCATGATTAACGTACCTTCAGCGTTGCCAGGCCAATCAGCACCAGCATCAGCGAAATAATCCAGAAGCGCACAATCACGCGCGGCTCCGGCCAGCCTTTCAGTTCATAGTGGTGGTGAATCGGCGCCATACGGAAGATGCGCTGACCGCGCAGCTTAAAGGAGCCGACCTGCAAAATCACCGACAGGGTCTCGACCACAAACACACCGCCCATGATCACCAGCAGGAACTCCTGACGCAGCAGCACGGCGATGATGCCCAGCGCGCCGCCCAGCGCCAGAGAACCGACGTCGCCCATAAAGACCTGCGCCGGATAGGTGTTGAACCACAGGAAGCCCAGCCCCGCGCCGACAATCGCCGTACAGACGATCACCAGTTCACCCGCGTGTCGCAGATAAGGGATGTGCAGGTAGTTAGCAAAGTTCATGTTACCGGTCGCCCACGCCACCAGTGCAAAACCGGCCGCCACAAAGACGGTTGGCATAATGGCCAGACCATCCAGGCCATCGGTCAGGTTGACGGCGTTGCCGGTTCCGACGATCACAAAGTAGGCCAGCAGGATATAGAACAGCCCCAGCTGCGGCATGACGTCTTTAAAGAACGGCACCACCAGCTCGGTCGCGGGCGTGTCTTTTCCTGCCAGATAGAGCGCGAAGGCCACACCAAGCGCGATCACCGACATCCAGAAGTACTTCCAGCGGGCAATCAGGCCTTTAGTATCTTTGCGAACGACTTTGCGGTAATCATCCACAAAACCAATGATCCCATAGCCCACCAGCACGGTAAGCACGCACCAGACGTATGGGTTAGACGGATACGCCCACAGCAGCACGGAGACAACGATCGCAGTCAGGATCATAATCCCGCCCATGGTCGGCGTACCGCGTTTACTGAAGTGCGACTCAGGACCGTCGTTACGCACCACCTGGCCGAAAGAGAGTTTTTGCAGACGGGCAATCATGCGCGGGCCCATCCACAATGAGATGAACAGCGCAGTCAGCAGGCTGACGATGGCACGAAACGTCAGATAGGAAAAGACGTTAAAGCCTGAATAATATTTGACCAAATGTTCGGCCAGCCAAACTAACATGTCCCGTTCTCCTGTAATGCGTGCACAACCTCTTCCATGGCGGCACTACGTGAACCTTTCACTAACACAGTCACAATTTGTTTTTCTGTAATCAACGCCTTCAGGCGCTCAATCAACGCAGCTTTATCGGCAAAATGTTCGCCAACGCCGCTGGCACGGCTAATCGCCTCGCTCAGTTTTCCTGCGCTCAGCACACAGTCCAGCCCTGACGCTTTCGCCGCTTCCCCGACCTGGATATGACAGGCTTCGCTTTCGTCGCCCAGCTCGGCCATATCGCCAACCACCATGACGCGGTAACCCGGCATTTCAGATAACACCTGCACCGCCGCCGTCATTGAGCCAACGTTCGCGTTATAAGAGTCATCCAGCAGCAGCTTGTTTTCCGCAAGCGGGATCGGGAACAGGCGTCCCGGCACGGCTTTTAACGTTGCCAGCCCGGTTTTAATCGCCTCATGCGACGCGCCCACGGCCGTCGACAACGCCGCAGCCGCAAGCGCATTGGCGATGTTATGGCGACCCGGCAGCGGTAACAGCACGTCTACGTCACCCGTTGGGGTCGTGAGCGTGAACTCTGTACCGTGCGACGTCACATGAATATTGGTCGCGGTAAAATCACTGTTGGGCGCATTCGGCGAGAAGCGCCAGGTTTTACGCGAGCCAATGATGTTCTGCCAGTTCAGCCAGTCGTTGTTGTCGGCATTGAGAATGGCAATACCGTCAGCGGGCAGACCGGTGTAGATCTCGCCTTTCGCTTTCGCCACGCCTTCCAGCGAGCCAAAGCCTTCCAGATGTGCCGCCGCCAGGTTATTCACCAGCGCCGCTTCCGGGCGCGTCAGGCTCACGGTCCAGGCGATTTCCCCCTGGTGGTTTGCCCCTAGCTCGATCACCGCAAATTCGTGCTCGTTGGTCAGGCGAAGTAATGTCATCGGCACGCCGATGTCATTATTGAGGTTGCCCGCGGTATAAAGTGTATTGCCGCACTGGCTGAGGATCGCCGCCGTCATCTCTTTCACTGACGTTTTGCCTGATGATCCGGTTAGCGCGACAACGCGAGCTGGCACCTGCTGACGAACCCAGGCGGCCAGTTCACCGAAGGCGAGACGCGTATCTTTCACTACAATTTGCGGCAGTTCGATATCGAGTTTACGGCTGACCAGCAGCGCGCCTGCGCCGTTTTCTTTAGCCTGCCCGGCAAAATCATGCGCGTCAAAACGCTCGCCTTTCAGCGCCACAAACAGACAACCCGCGGTCACTTTGCGGGTGTCGGTGGTTACCGCGTCAATGGTCAGATCTGGACCCAACAGTTCGCCGTGCAGTACCGCAGCGGCCCGGCTTAAGGTGATGCTAATCATGCGACGACTCCCAGCAGACGCGCTGCCGTTACGCGGTCGGAGTAGTCCAGACGACGATTGCCAACAATCTGATAATCTTCGTGGCCTTTACCTGCCAGCAGAACCACATCATTTTCTTTGGCCTGCATGATGGTGTTGGTCACGGCTTCTGCACGGCCCTCCACCACGCGGGCGCGACCGGCGTCCAGCATGCCCGCCAGAATGTCGTTGATGATGGCGCGCGGCTCTTCCGTACGCGGGTTGTCATCGGTTACTACCGGAATATCCGCGAACTGTTCCGCAATGGCGCCCATCAGTGGACGTTTGCCTTTATCGCGATCGCCGCCGCAGCCAAAGACGCACCACAGTTTACCGGTACAGTGCAGGCGGGCCGCTTCCAGCGCTTTTTCCAGCGCATCCGGCGTGTGGGCATAATCGACAACCACGGTCGGTTTGCCCGGCGCGCTAAACACTTCCATACGACCGCAAACAGGCTGCAGACGTGCGGAGGTCTTCAGCAGTTCAGCCATCGGGTAGCCCAGCGCCAGCAGCGTCGCCAGTGCCAGCAGCAGATTGCTGACGTTAAAGGCGCCCATCAGGCGACTTTCAATTTCACCTTCGCCCCATGAAGAGGCAAAGCGGATCGTCGCCCCGCTGTCGTGATAGTTAACGTCAACGGCCTTCAGCCAGCGGCCGTGGCAGTTGGGATTGATATGGTCTTCCATCGACACCGCAACCGCGTCTGGCAGCTTCGCAAGCCAGCGGCGACCGACTTCATCATCGGCGTTGATGATGGCTTGTCCGTAATGGTGAGTAGAGAACAGCAGCCATTTCGCGGCTTCGTAATGCTCCATATCACCATGATAATCAAGATGATCGCGACTCAGGTTGGTAAACACAGACGCGGCAAACTTCAGCGCCGCAACGCGATGCTGTACCAGACCGTGCGAAGAAACTTCCATCGCGGCAAAGGTTGCCCCCTGCCCTGCCAGACCGGCAAGAACATGCTGTACGTCAACTGCCGAGCCGGTGGTGTTTTCTGTTGGGCTGACTTTGCCCAGCAGGCCGTTACCCACGGTGCCCATTACCGCGCCAGTTTCAGCCAGCAACTGGGCCCATTGCGCCATCAGCTGCGTGGTGGTGGTTTTTCCGTTCGTGCCCGTCACGCCAACCAGACGCAGCTGGTCGGAAGGTTCGTGATAAAAACGTCCTGCCAGAGCAGAGAGACGTTCATTCAACTGGCTGAGATAGATAACCGGCACACCGTGCATTTCACGGATCTCACCGTCGGTTGCCTCATCTTTGGCCTCAGCAATAATGGCAGCAACACCTTGCGCAATCGCCTGCGGGATATAACGACGCCCGTCCGCCTGATGACCGACCACCGCCACAAAAAGATCGCCAGAAGCCGCAACGCGGCTGTCCAGTACCATCTCTCGCAGTGCTCGCTCCGGTGCATTTGGCACCCACGGAGCGAGAAGGTCGCGCAAATTACGATCTGCCACCTGTACCCTCGCCTTGATTAATTACAAATTCACTTTTTTCGCCCGTCGCCAGCGCATCCGGTTCAATGTTCATGGTACGTAACACGCCGCCCATGATAGCGCCGAATACAGGCGCGGAGACGGCGCCGCCGTAGTATTTACCCGCCTGTGGATCGTTTATGACGACCACCAGCGCAAAACGCGGATTGCTTGCAGGCGCTACGCCTGCGGTATAGGCAATGTATTTGTTGATGTAGCGGCCGTCTGGCCCCACCTTTTTCGCTGTACCGGTTTTAATGGCAATGCGATAGCCTTTGATCGCCGCCTTCACGCCGCCGCCGCCGGGCAGCGCCACGCTTTCCATCATGTGCACAACGGTACGAACGATGGATTCCGGGAAGATACGCTCGCCCGGAACCGGTGGATCAACTTTGGTAATCGACAGCGGGCGATAGACGCCATAGCTGCCAATCGTTGCGTAGACTCGCGCTAACTGTAACGGCGTTACCATTAGCCCATAGCCGAAAGAGAAGGTGGCCCTCTCTATGTCAGACCACCGTTGTTTTTGAGGATATAAGCCACTGCGTTCTCCGACCAACCCCAAATTGGTCGCCTTTCCCAGTCCAAAACGTGAGTAAGTCTCTACTAACGCTGAGGACGGCATCGCTAACGCCAGCTTTGAAACACCGACGTTACTCGACTTCTGTAACACCCCGGTCAGGGTCAATTCGCTGTAGCGCGCCACGTCTTTAATCTCGTGGCCGTTGATACGGTAAGGGATCGTGTTCAGAACCGTGTTTTCATTGACGATGCCGCGCTGAAGCGCCGTCATCACCACCATCGGTTTCACCGTGGAGCCAGGTTCGAACACGTCGGTAATTGCCCGGTTACGCATCGCATCTTTTGCGGTACCGGTAAAGTTATTCGGGTTGTAGGACGGACTGTTAGCCATCGCCAGCACTTCACCGGTGCTGACATCAACCAGCACGGCACTGCCAGACTCCGCTTTGTTGAACGCTACGGCGTTGTTCAGCTCGCGATAAACCAGCGCCTGCAAGCGCTCGTCGATACTCAGTGCCAGGTTGTGTGCCGCCTGGCTGTCCGTAGAGGAAATATCTTCGATGACGCGCCCATAGCGGTCTTTACGCACAATGCGCTCGCCCGGCTGGCCGGTGAGCCACTTATCGAAGCTTTTTTCAACGCCCTCAATCCCTTGGCTATCGACGTTAGTGAAGCCGATGAGGTGAGCGGTTACTTCGCCGGACGGATAATAACGACGGGATTCCTCACGCAGATGTATGCCCGGCAGCTTCAGTTTACGAATGTAGTCCGCCATGTCAGGGTTAACCTGACGCGCCAGATAGATAAAACGCCCTTTCGGGTTGGCGTTAACGCGGGAAGCCAGCTGATCCAGCGGCATTTTCAGGGCATCTGACAGCGCTTTCCAGCGGTTGTCCAGCGTAATGCCACCAGCGTCGTGCAGCTCTTTCGGGTCGGCCCAAATCGCTTTTACCGGCACACTCACGGCCAGCGGGCGACCAGAACGGTCAGTGATCATCCCACGTGATGTCGACACTTCCTGCACACGCAGAGAGCGCATATCCCCCTGACGTACCAGCATGTCAGGGGCGATGATTTGCAACCACGCCACACGTCCCAGCAGGAAACCCAGCGCCAGTAAAATGCAGCCGCAAAGCAACGCAAAACGCCAACTGACAAAGTTGGCCTGTTCTTCCTGACGTTTTGGTTTTAGCGTTTTTGCCGCTGCTTTCATGCGTCGCGTTTTCCCTTATTTTTGTACTACGATATTTTCCTGGGAAGGATCAACATGCTGCAGTTGCAGCTTTTCCGTTGCGATCCGTTCAACCCGGCTGTGATCGCCGAGCGCGTTTTCTTCAAGGATCAGATTTCGCCATTCAATATCCAGCGCATCGCGTTCCAGTACCATCTGCTCGCGTTGCGCAGTCAATAAACGTGTATGGTGGGCTGTGGTGACCACCGTGACTGCCGTAACAATGATGCAAATGAACAGGCAGAGTGGCAGTTTCCCGAACCGCAAAAGATCGTCGCCGATCACGCCAGGCAAGGCATGGCGCTCGTTGCTTCCTAACGATCCCTTAACTTTGCTTAGGGTTTCTGTCACTCTGCTGATCATGCGTTCGTCCTCTCTGCAACTCGCAGCACTGAACTACGGGCGCGTGGATTCTCTGCCACCTCTTCTTCGCCCGGCATCAACTTGCCTAATGCTCGCAACTGACGACCACCCAGCTTCCTGAGTTGTTCTTCCGTCATCGGCAACCCCGCAGGAACCTGAGGACCGCGGCTTTGCTCACGCATAAAGCGCTTCACAATGCGGTCTTCCAGCGAATGGAAGCTGATGATGGATAACCGCCCACCCGGGGCCAGTACGTCGAGCGAGCTTTTTAGCGCCAGCTCTATTTCCTCCAGTTCACTGTTTACCCAGATGCGCACCGCCTGGAAGGTACGGGTCGCGGGATGTTTGTGCTTATCCTTCACCGGCGTCGCCGCCGCGATCACTTCGGCCAGCTCTTTGGTACGGGTCATGGGCTCAACGCGGTTGCGCTCAACGATGGCGCGCGCAATGCGCTTGCCAAAACGTTCTTCGCCAAAGGTTTTGATCACCCATGCAATATCCGCTTCGTCAGCGGTCTGCAGCCATTCGGCAGCAGACTGGCCGCGCGTCGGGTCCATACGCATATCCAGCGGACCATCACGCATAAAGGAGAAACCGCGTTCAGCATCATCAAGCTGTGGTGAAGAGACGCCAAGATCGAGAAGAATCCCGTCGATCTTGCCCGTCAGGCCGCGCTCGGCAACGTAATCGGCGAGCGCAGAGAAAGGTCCATGCACGATGGAAAAGCGAGGGTCATTGATGGTCTGTGCAACGGCAATCGCCTGCGGATCGCGATCAATTGCCAGCAGACGTCCTTCCTCTCCAAGCTGGGAGAGAATCAAACGCGAGTGACCACCGCGACCAAACGTACCATCAATGTAGATGCCATCCGGACGAATATTCAGGCCGTTCACGGCCTCATCCAGTAACACCGTTTTGTGTTTATAATTTTCCATCATATTTATAGAGACAAGTCCTGCAGCCGTTCCGATAAAGTTGCGGAATCGGACTGCTCAGCGTCGATATCTTCCTTGACCTGTTGATACCAGGTCGTTTCATCCCACAGTTCAAACTTGTTGAACTGCCCGACCAGCATCACTTCTTTAGTCAGACCGGCATGTTGCCGCAGCACAGGCGCAATCAGTAATCGCCCGGCGCTATCCATCTGACACTCACTGGCATGTCCCAATAACAGCCGCTGTACGCGGCGCTCTTGCGGGTTCATGCTCGACAGTCGCGACAGCTTTTGCTCAATAATTTCCCATTCGGGTAAGGGGTAAAGCAGCAGGCAGGGGGAGTTGATGTCAATGGTGCAAACCATTTGACCCGAAGCGTTCTCAATCAGCTGGTCGCGGTATCGGGTTGGCACCGATAAACGCCCTTTGCTGTCGAGATTGACTAACGTAGCTCCACGGAACATGCCAGTCTCACCCCTCCTCACCACTTTAACCCACAAATTCCCACCTAAAGGAGTTTACGGAGCGAGGGAAAAGCTTGTCAAGCCAGGACTCTCCCTATAAGGACCCGAAAGCCCTCTATTTACAGAGATAAACAGACCTGACTAATAACTGAACAACTGGCGAGGCAAAATTAACGTTATGAATATTTGTAAGAAAAAAACCGAATATGCACACTAGCGTTAAAGCTCACTCAATATCATCGCAGATAAATATAAAGTGTCAGTTTGCGACGCGGGCAGCATTTTATGACAGATTCTCAGGGGATAACAGCGCCAGATTCATTCAGACGCGTGGTTAAGGCGGCCGTTGCCACGCTGGCTGGTCAGGGTTCCGGAAAAACGTCTGAATATTCATCGACCGAAGCCGGTTTGTAACAAAATAATACAAAGATAGCGGTTTAAAATCGCTTTCAAGCTCCTTAAAGGGCAGTTTAAAAGCCAAAATGAATTAAGAAAATGAGGAGATTATGATCCTGCAGGAATTATCCTAATTTCATTGCGGGAATTAACTCAGCGAATTATTCCCGCAATAAGGGGCCGTTTTCACCGCCCCGTCATTTCATTTATGGCGGCTAAGAATTCCGCGATGATAGAGATTACGTTTGATACGTGTCAGACCCGGCTTCGGTTTTCTCGGCTCATCCAGGCTCGCCAGAACAATCTCCAGTACGCGTTCAGCCACATCACGGTGACGCTGTGCCACGGCCAGCACCGGACACTGCAGGAAGTCGAGCAGCTCGTTATCCCCGAAAGTGGCAATAGCCAGGTCGGAGGGAAGCTTACCTTCACGGCGCAGGGTCACATCCATCACCCCCTGCAAGAGTGCAAAGGATGTCGTGAACAGCGCCTGGGGCATCGGGTGCGTTTCCAGCCATTTCTCAAAGAGCTGCGCAGCGGCTTCACGTTCATAGCTATTGGCGTAGAGATAGTGAACTTCACGCGGATCGTCTTTCCAGGCGGTTCGGAACCCCTGTTCACGCAGGAAGCTCACTGAAAGTTCAGGCAATGCGCCAAGATAGAGTACCGTTTCAGCAGGGAAGGTTCTCAGCTCCGCGGCAAGCATTTCCGCATCATCCTGGTCGGCACCCACTACGCTAGTGAAATGCTCGCGATCGAGCGCACGATCCAGCGCAACGATAGGGAAAGGATCGTTCGCCCAGCGCTGGTAGAATGGATGCTCTGGCGGTAAGGAGGTCGATACAATGATGGCATCCACCTGGCGCTGGAGCAGATGTTCAATGCAGCGCATCTCGTTGTCCGGCTGATCTTCAGAACAGGCAATCAGCAACTGGTAGCCGCGCTGGCGAGCCTGACGCTCAAGATAGTTGGCGATACGGGTATAGCTGGTATTTTCCAGATCGGGGATCACCAGACCAATCGATCGGGTGCGCCCGGCGCGCAGGCCGGCAGCGACAGCATTCGGATGGTAGTTATGCTCACGAACCACCGCCATAACTTTTTCAACGGTTTTATCGCTGACACGGTACTGCTTTGCTTTACCGTTAATCACATAGCTGGCCGTTGTTCGTGACACGCCGGCTAGCCGGGCGATTTCATCCAGTTTCACAATTGCCCCTTAAAAAAAGAAAAGAGTCCATGGCCCTGTCAAGGTTATGGTTAAATCTTTTAACATCTAAACGCAGAAAAGCCTTCGCGGCAACCGCTTTTATCTGCGTTATTGGCTGATTACGCAAAAAAAAGCCCGGCTTTGGTGACCGGGCAGAAAGAGGCGAACCTTTTTGACAACTAACGCATGATTTTCTCGCCGCGTGACAGACCCACAACGCCCGATCTGGCCACTTCAACAATTTTTGCTACATCCCGCACGGACGCCAGAAAAGCGTCCAGCTTGTCACTGGTCCCGACCAGTTGAACCGTATAAAGAGAAGGCGTGACGTCAATGATCTGCCCGCGGAAAATATCCGCATTGCGTTTGACCTCTTCACGCCCGTAGCCGCTGGCCTGAATTTTTACCAGCATGACCTCACGCTCAACGTAAGCCCCCTGCCCCAGCTCGCTCACGCGCAGGACATCAACCAGTTTATGCAGCTGTTTCTCAATCTGCTCAAGCACTTTGGCATCACCAACGGTCTGAATCGTCATACGCGACAGCGTCGGGTCGTCCGTGGGGGCAACGGTCAGGCTTTCTATGTTATAGCCGCGCTGCGCGAAAAGCCCAATGACGCGCGACAGTGCGCCAGACTCGTTTTCCAGCAATACAGATAATATCCGGCGCATATCAGGTTCTCTCCGTTTTGCTTAACCACATTTCATCCATACCACCGCCGCGAATATGCATCGGATAAACGTGCTCGGTCCCATCAACGATGACATCCATAAAGACGAGGCGGTTGTTTTTAACCTGCTCAAGCGCTTGTGCGAGCGACGATTCCAGCAAAGCGGGATCGGTCACCCGCATCCCCACGTGGCCATAAGCTTCAGCAAGACGAACAAAATCCGGCAGCGACTGCATGTATGACTGAGAGTGACGGCCAGAGTAGATCATATCCTGCCACTGCTTCACCATACCGAGATAGCCGTTGTTGAGGTTAAGCACCAGTACCGGCAACTCATATTGCAGCGCGGTGGAAAGTTCCTGAATGTTCATCTGGATACTGCCGTCCCCGGTCACGCAGACGACGGTTTCATTTGGCAGTGCCAGCTTCACGCCCAGCGCGGCAGGCAAACCAAACCCCATCGTTCCTAACCCCCCCGAATTGATCCAGTGACGCGGTTTATCAAAGGGATAATAGAGGGCGGCGAACATTTGATGCTGACCCACGTCTGAAGTGACATAGGCGTCGCCTTTCGTCAGTCGCCAGACCGCTTCAATCACGGCCTGAGGCTTAATATGCTCACTTTGAGTGTCATATTTCAGACACTGGCGCGCGCGCCACTGCTCAATTTGCAGCCACCAGTCGCGGATCTCATCCAGCGGTTGAGTCGTGCTCTCCTGGGTCAGCAGATCCAGCATTTGCTCCAGTACCTGCCGGGCATCGCCGACGATAGGCACATCAGCTGACACCGTTTTTGAAATCGACGTGGGGTCGATATCAATGTGCAACACCGTGGCGTTCGGGCAATACTTCGCCAGATTGTTGGTCGTACGATCGTCAAAGCGCACGCCGACGGCAAAGATCACATCGGAATAATGCATCGTCATGTTGGCTTCATAGGTACCGTGCATACCCAGCATGCCCAGCGCCTGACGGTGGGTGGCGGGAAACGCCCCGAGTCCCATCAGCGACGACGCAACAGGAAGATTGAGCTTTTCGATCAGTTCACGAAGCTGTGGCTCACACGCAGAATTGATTGCCCCACCGCCGACATAGACCACCGGTTTTTTAGCGGTCAATAGCGTCTGCAGTGCACGTTTGATCTGGCCTTTGTGGCCCTGCGTGGTGGGGTTGTAAGAACGCATGCTTACCGATTCCGGCCAGACATAAGGCAGCTTGTTTGCCGGATTCAGGATATCTTTAGGCAGATCGACCACCACCGGTCCCGGACGTCCGCTTGCCGCCAGCCAGAATGCTTTTTTCAGCACGCCAGGAATGTCTTCGGTTTGCTTGACCAGGAAGCTGTGCTTCACAACGGGACGCGATATCCCGACCATGTCGCACTCCTGAAATGCGTCGTAGCCAATCAGTGAGGTTGCCACCTGCCCGGAGAGGATCACCAGAGGAATAGAGTCCATGTACGCGGTCGCAATGCCGGTAATAGCGTTTGTCGCGCCGGGGCCCGACGTGACTAACACCACGCCCACTTCCCCCGTCGCACGCGCCAGGCCATCAGCCATATGCACCGCCGCCTGTTCATGACGTACAAGGATATGGTCAATGCCGCCTACCGTATGCAGTGCATCATAAATATCAAGGACCGCGCCGCCAGGATAGCCGAACACTTGTTTCACGCCCTGATCGATAAGCGATCGGACGACCATTTCCGCGCCAGACAACATCTCCATGCTTTGCCTCCAGGCATTTTGTTATAGACGGACCGCCGAATTCATTTCTGCACCGTCTTGCGATCGGGATGAACCCGTCTTCTATTAGCTGAGTGATACTTACCTTAACCGCTCGTTATGAGGCAGGCAATTAGCAAACCCGGAGAGCGAAGAGGCGGTTAAAGCAGAAAAAACAGACATTGCCAGAGGATATGGTTAATTCATCTGTAATTAGAGGAGGAGATGATAAATCATCGCTGAAAAGCGCAATGATTCAGGAAATCATCTATTTTTACAGGTCTGGCAACCGTCAGAAAAGATCCAGAACAGAATAAAATAGTAGTTAACAAAACAAAACCAGGATAAACCACATGCAAAGATGCAATTTATCCTGACCTGATTAACGGCGGCAGATGCTGATAAGTAATTCTTCCATCCACTGATGCCCTTTGTCCCGCCCTGCAGCTTCATGCCAGGAGAGATAACAGGTACGGCTATTAAGCTTAAGCGGCAGAGGCAAAATTTGCAGATTTAACGCGTCAGAGAACTCTTCCGCCAGCCAGCGCGGGGCAATAGCCACCAGCTGCGTCTGGGAAACGACGTTTAATACGCTGACCATAGCCATTCCTTGATATGCCACGCTCGCCTGTTTATCTGCTGTGTCGTACCACGGCAGACTAAATGAGGCATATCTGTCGAGCGCAACCACGGCATGTTGTTCGCTATAAACATCACTTTCACGTAGCGGAGCATTCAGTCGTGGATGTTTTTTACTGGCAACCAATACCATTTCATCTTTAAACAACGGCACGCACGAAAATTCAGGGCGACGGAACTCTTCGTATCCCAGAACAAATTCGGTTTCCTGGTAACGTAACTGGTGTTCTGTGTTTTGATTTAAGGATGATTTGAACACCAGATTAATATTTGGCGCAATCTCTTCAACCTTATTATAAATAATAGATGTCAGATAATTATCTAACGGGCTGCAGACGCAGAGATGGAATACGCGTTCACTGCTTAGCGGTTCAAAACCCGAGCCCGGCAGCTCATTTTGCACCAGTTGCAGAGCCTGGCGAATAGAGCCGAAGAGCTGGAATGCCCGCGCAGTAGGCTGAATCCCTCGTCCGTAGCGAACGAATAATTCGTCGTTGAACATCACCTTAAGCCTGGCAACGGCATTACTCACGGCAGGTTGTGACATCCCCAACGCTTGCGCCGCCCGGGTGATATTCTGCTCCTGCATGACAGCATCAAACACCGTCAGTAGATTAAGATCCACCGTGCGTAGCTGGGGTTTAATCCCATCTGTAACTTGAGGTTGTTTAATATTATTTTCTGACACTTCTGACTCCACTGTCACGCTACACAGCACGTCCTTCGCCGACGCATTGTAATAATCCCGAAAAATATGATTTACCATGCCAATACGTCCAACAAAAGAGAATTGTTTAAAAATCGGAATATATAAAGATCACGCGATAAGACACAAATAAAAACCGGCATAACAGATATATTTGACTTTATAGTTAGAATGAAACCATAAACCAAGTCAATATACAATGGTCATCTGGTTAAGGATGACTTAAGTATAATTAAACTGTTATCGACTTTGCGTATACTTACGTTAATAATCTGTTATTCCCATTCATTCAAGGCCAGAGAGAAAGAATGCCTATGTGAATGGTAAATCAATGATATTAAATGCTTTAAAAAGAAAACATCCACGACGAAAAATACATATTTCAAAATACCTGCTAAATGTACTTATTTCTGCAAATGTTTTTTGAGTCCAATTTTAGACAATTCATATAGCCCGAAAAGCAAAATCCAGCACAATAAGCTAAAGCCTATAACCTGTCTGTTCAGTCTGTCGGAACCGTTTTTACCGTCAGGGGTTGACATGAACAGCCGTATCCAGTACCACTAAAAGTATATTGAATTTAACGGAGCACGATTCATGACACGCACCCATCGTTTCACCGGTCTACTACTACTAAACGCATCTTCTGTGCGCGGTAGACTGGCGGGCGAAATTCAGCGTTGAATCGTCACCAGTAAGACTAAAAACCCGCGCCACTGCGCGGGTTTTTTTATGCTCGTAGCAAGGCGCCCTAAGACTGACAAGGACCTAACCCATGAGCCAGCAAGTCATTATTTTCGATACTACTTTACGTGACGGTGAACAGGCATTACAGGCAAGCCTGAGTGTAAAAGAGAAACTGCAGATTGCGCTGGCTCTCGAGCGAATGGGCGTCGACGTCATGGAGGTGGGGTTCCCGGTCTCTTCTCCGGGTGATTTCGAATCCGTACAGACCATTGCGCGCACCATTAAAAATAGCCGCGTCTGTGGCCTGGCACGCTGTGTAGAGAAAGACATCGACGTTGCGGCCGAGTCGCTGAAAGTGGCCGAAGCCTTCCGTATTCACACCTTCATTGCTACCTCGCCAATGCATATCGCAACCAAATTGCGCAGCACGCTGGATGAGGTGATTGAACGCGCGGTGTATATGGTTAAGCGCGCACGTAACTATACCGATGACGTTGAATTCTCTTGCGAAGACGCGGGCCGTACGCCAATCGAAGACCTGGCGCGCGTTGTGGAAGCCGCCATCAACGCGGGCGCGAAAACCATCAACATCCCGGACACCGTCGGCTACACCATGCCGTTTGAGTTCTCTAACATCATCACCGGCCTGTATGACCGCGTACCGAATATTGATAAAGCAATTATCTCCGTCCACACCCACGATGATTTAGGGCTGGCGGTGGGCAATGCCATCGCCGCTGTCCACGCCGGTGCGCGCCAGGTAGAAGGCGCGATGAACGGTATCGGTGAACGCGCGGGCAACTGTTCGCTGGAAGAAGTGATCATGGCGATCAAAGTGCGCAAAGACATCATGAACGTGCACACCCGCATCAATCACAACGAAATCTGGCGCACCAGCCAGACCGTCAGCCAGATTTGCAACATGCCGATCCCGGCCAACAAAGCGATTGTCGGCACGGGCGCGTTCGCGCATTCCTCTGGTATCCACCAGGACGGCGTACTGAAAAACCGCGAAAACTACGAAATCATGACCCCGGAATCTATCGGTCTGAACCAGGTGCAGTTGAACCTGACCTCCCGTTCCGGCCGCGCCGCGGTGAAACACCGTATGGAAGAGATGGGTTATCAGGACAGCGATTACAACATGGATCAGCTGTACGACGCATTCCTGAAGCTGGCCGACAAAAAAGGTCAGGTGTTCGACTATGACCTGGAAGCGCTGGCCTTTATTAACAAACAGCAGGAAGAGCCAGAGCACTTCCGTCTGGATTACTTCAACGTGCAGTCTGGCTCCAGCGACATCGCCACCGCCTCGGTAAAACTGGCCTGTGGTGACGAGATTAAAGCCGAAGCGGCAAACGGTAACGGCCCTGTCGACGCCATCTATCAGGCAATCAACCGCGTCACCGAGTACGACGTTGAGCTGGTGAAATATGACCTGACGGCGAAAGGGCATGGTAAAGACGCTTTAGGCCAGGTGGATATCGTCGTCAATTACAACGGTCGCCGTTTCCACGGAGTGGGTCTGGCGACGGATATTGTCGAATCCTCCGCGAAAGCAATGGTGCATGTCCTGAACAACATCTGGCGCGCCGCTGAAGTCGAAAAAGAGTTGCAACGCAAAGCTCAGAATAAAGAGAACAACAAGGAAACCGTGTAATGTCGAAGAATTACCATATTGCTGTGTTGCCGGGTGACGGTATTGGCCCGGAAGTGATGGCACAGGCGCTGAAAGTACTGGAAGCCGTTCGCTCGCGTTTTGCGATGAAAATCACCACCAGCCATTACGACGTGGGCGGTATTGCCATTGATAACCACGGTACGCCGCTGCCAAAAGCCACCGTCGAAGGCTGCGAAAATGCCGACGCCGTGCTGTTTGGCTCCGTCGGCGGCCCAAAATGGGAACACCTGCCGCCGGCTGAGCAGCCAGAGCGCGGCGCGCTGCTGCCGCTGCGTAAACACTTTAAGCTGTTCAGCAACCTGCGTCCGGCGAAGCTCTATCAGGGGCTGGAAGAATTCTGCCCGCTGCGCGCGGATATCGCCGCTAACGGTTTCGATATTCTCTGCGTACGCGAGCTGACCGGCGGAATTTACTTCGGTCAGCCAAAGGGCCGCGAAGGCAGCGGCCAGCATGAAAAAGCATTCGATACCGAGGTATATCACCGTTTCGAAATTGAACGTATCGCCCATATCGCCTTTGAGTCGGCGCGTAAACGCCGTCATAAAGTGACCTCCATTGATAAAGCAAACGTGCTGCAGTCGTCCATTTTGTGGCGTGAGATCGTCAGCGAAGTCGCGAAGCAGTATCCGGACGTTGAGCTGTCGCATATGTACATTGATAACGCGACCATGCAGCTGATTAAGGATCCCTCCCAGTTTGACGTGCTGCTCTGCTCTAACCTGTTCGGCGATATCCTGTCTGACGAGTGCGCGATGATCACCGGCTCCATGGGGATGTTGCCATCCGCCAGCCTGAATGAAGAAGGCTTCGGGCTGTACGAACCTGCCGGGGGCTCCGCACCGGATATCGCAGGCAAAAACATCGCCAACCCGATTGCACAGATCCTCTCCCTGGCTCTGCTGCTGCGATACAGCCTTGATGCAGGTGATGCAGCAACCGCAA
Source organism: Enterobacter sp. MGH 37 (assembly GCF_000534515.1). NCBI lineage: Bacteria > Pseudomonadati > Pseudomonadota > Gammaproteobacteria > Enterobacterales > Enterobacteriaceae > Enterobacter > Enterobacter sp. MGH 37. The sequence continues at coordinate 1,999,123 of NZ_KI973206.1, read as the reverse complement.
TTGAAAACGCCATTAACCGGGCGTTAGAAGAAGGCGTCCGTACCGGTGATTTAGCACGCGGCACGGCAGCAGTCAGTACTGATGAAATGGGCGACATCATTGCCCGCTATGTCGCTGAAGGGGTGTAATCATGGCCAAAACCTTATATGAAAAGTTGTTTGATGCACACGTTGTCTACGAAGCACCAAACGAAACCCCACTGCTGTATATCGACCGTCATCTGGTACACGAAGTGACCTCCCCGCAGGCATTTGACGGCCTGCGTGCGCACAAGCGTCCCGTGCGTCAGCCGGGAAAAACCTTCGCGACGATGGATCATAACGTTTCCACTCAGACCAAAGACATCAATGCGTCGGGTGAGATGGCTCGTATCCAGATGCAGGAACTGATTAAGAACTGCAACGAATTTGGCGTGGAGTTGTACGATCTGAACCACCCTTATCAGGGCATCGTCCACGTGATGGGGCCGGAGCAAGGGATTACCCTGCCGGGCATGACCATCGTCTGCGGTGACTCTCATACCGCAACGCACGGCGCGTTTGGCGCGCTGGCGTTTGGTATCGGTACGTCTGAAGTGGAACACGTTCTGGCGACGCAGACCCTGAAACAGGGCCGCGCCAAAACCATGAAGATTGAAGTGAAAGGTAAAGCCGCACCGGGGATCACGGCGAAAGACATCGTGCTGGCTATCATCGGCAAAACCGGCAGCGCAGGCGGTACCGGTCACGTAGTGGAATTTTGCGGCGACGCTATTCAGGCGCTGAGCATGGAAGGTCGGATGACCCTGTGCAATATGGCCATTGAGATGGGCGCCAAAGCAGGCCTGGTGGCACCAGACGAAACGACCTTCAACTATGTGAAAGGTCGTCTGCACGCGCCAAAAGGCCAGGATTTTGACGATGCGGTCGCGTACTGGAAAACCCTGAAAACCGACGACGGGGCAACCTTTGACACCGTTGTCACGCTGCAGGCAGAAGAGATTGCGCCTCAGGTGACCTGGGGCACCAACCCGGGTCAGGTGATTTCCGTTAACGACAGCATTCCTGACCCGGCCTCCTTTGCCGATCCGGTCGAGCGTGCCAGTGCGGAGAAAGCGCTGGCCTATATGGGACTGGAGCCCGGTGTGCCGTTGACCGACGTGACCATTGATAAAGTCTTCATTGGATCCTGTACCAACTCCCGTATCGAAGATTTACGTGCTGCTGCAGAGATTGCTAAAGGCCGCAAAGTTGCGCCGGGCGTGCAGGCGCTGGTGGTTCCCGGTTCCGGTCCGGTGAAGGCTCAGGCAGAAGCGGAAGGGCTGGATAAGATCTTTATCGAAGCAGGTTTTGAGTGGCGTTTGCCGGGATGCTCCATGTGTCTGGCCATGAACAACGACCGTCTGAATCCAGGCGAACGTTGTGCTTCCACCAGCAACCGTAACTTTGAAGGCCGTCAGGGCCGCGGTGGGCGTACCCATCTGGTCAGCCCGGCAATGGCCGCCGCTGCAGCCGTTACCGGCCATTTCGCCGACATTCGCAGCCTGAAATAAGGAGACAATCATGGCAGAGAAATTTACCCAACACACAGGCCGGGTTGTCCCCCTGGATGCCGCTAACGTCGATACTGACGCCATCATTCCTAAGCAGTTTTTGCAGAAAGTGACCCGCACCGGTTTTGGTGCACACCTGTTCAACGACTGGCGTTTCCTGGATGACAAAGGCGAAGTGCCTAATCCAGAATTTGTTCTGAACTTCCCGGAATACACAGGCGCGTCCATTCTGCTGGCGCGGGAAAACTTTGGCTGCGGTTCTTCGCGTGAACATGCTCCCTGGGCGCTCACCGATTACGGCTTTAAGGTGGTTATCGCCCCGAGCTTCGCGGATATCTTCTACGGTAACAGCTTCAACAACCAGTTGCTGCCGGTGACGCTGAGTGACGAACAGGTTGATGAGCTGTTTGCGCTGGTTAAGGCGAATCCGGGCATGGCGTTTGAAGTGGATCTGGAAGCGGAAGTGGTTAAAGCGGGTGAGAAGACCTACAGCTTCAGCATTGATGCATTCCGCCGTCACTGCATGCTGAACGGTCTGGACAGTATTGGTCTGACGCTCCAGCACGAAGACGCCATCTCAGCGTACGAGAAAAAACAGCCTGCGTTTATGGGCTAAAGGCAATGGCCCGCGAAAAGCGGGCCATTGATAAGGGTGCGTTGAGGCTCAACCACTCTGGAGAGGCGGGGAAACCTTCCCCGCCAATACCGCTAACGTTTTGCTTCGTAAGCCAACACTGCTGCCAGCTCTGTTTTCTCCTGTCTGAAATGCAATTCACATAGCGAATCACGCACCATCCAGGTGAAGATCAACAGCGTCGTACAGATCAGAAACAAACCTAACAGCAGAGTACGTTTTGGCATTCCAGCCTCCTTATTGCTTTTCGGCAATGAAGAGACTAACCTCGCAATGTGGGTTGTGAAGTTGGTCTCCCCATCAGTTTTATTGATGTGGGACTCTCCACTGTTTGCCTCTTGCGAAAGCCTGAGGCAAACAGCCTCAAGCACCCGCCACGCACTCTATGCGCCTTCCCTTCATCTGTCAGAAAGTCGTTTCATTTCGTGAAGCCGCCTTCCAGAATCAAACATCCTTAACCCGGCATGTCAGCCCAAGCGTGATGACCGAAATCGCGGCAATCATCCAGTAAACCGAGGCATGTCCGTAGCTCTGCGCCAGCGCTCCCTGAATCACCCCCGCCAGAATGACGCCTGTCGAAATGCTGTTGGTGAAAAGCGTGGTCGCCGAGCCAGCGCGTCCCGGCATTAAGTCCTGGAACCAGAGCATGCCGATCCCGGCCACGATCCCGATGAATATGGCATTGAACAGCTGCAGCGCCAGCAGTGCTTCGCGCGAATGGAAGAAGATCAGCCCAAGATAGAACAACACCCCGGCGGCAACCGCAACCACCATCATTTTGCGTTTACCGAAGCGCTTTACGTAATACCCTGCAAGAATCATCGCCGGAATCTCCAGCCCGGCAGCCGTTCCCATTAAGATCCCGGCGAGCTTGTCCGGCAGACCGAGATCGCTGCTGATCCACAGTGGCATATCAATGATGTACATGGTATTGCAGGTCCACATCAGCGTGGAGGCGATAAACAACATACGGACGTTTTTGTCCTGCCAGCCGCTCACTTGCGTAATCGGCTTATCCGTCGTCTGTTCGACGCGCGCCACAGACGGCAGCACGAAGGCAATCAACGCCAGGCTGATGGCAAAAATGGCCGCGGCAATGGCGAACATGGCGGTAAAACCGTAGTTCAACGCCAGCATGAAGGCCAGCGGCGGGCCGATGACCCATGCAAGTGAAAGCTGAGCACGCATCACCGAGCTGAACATCACCACTTCCCGCGCGGAGTTATCTGCGTATTCTCGGGCCAGGGCGAAAAGCTGCGGCATGGCGGTATTCGCCAGCGATGCCAGCAGGACACCGCAGGTAATGAGCGTCAGGTAATGGCGATTGAACGCAAAGAGTAGCGCGTTGCCCACGGCCATGGCGCAGCAAAAGAGGATCAGCTTGCGGCGATCGCCCTGGCTGTCCGATCGTTTCGCCAGCGCGAGGCTGACCAGGATCCCGGCAATGGCGTTAACGGTGTAAAACAGGCCGACCCAAAACGGCTGCGCCCCCACCTCGCGGCTGAGGAACAGGCTCAACGTCGGCGCCTGCAACGCCCCCGCCACGCCCATCATAAAGGCTACCAGCATAAAAGCGGCATATACGCCATTCAGGCGGCGCCCCATCGTCATCAACCACAGCATACGCAAGTCCTTGTGAAAGCGAATCGAAATTGGGTGAAAGAATAAACGAAAAAAGCCAGCAAAAACATTTTGCTGGCGGGTGATAAACACCAATACTCAGTCACACATGATCGAGGCGAGTTAGCGGGAAGAGGTCGGTTTCGTAACGTCCCACTGCATCAGTTCTTCTAACATTTTCAGCCGCTGCTCTGCACACCGGCGGGCCAGCCAGGACGCTCCTTTTGTCGCTGAAAAGTACTGCTGATAAAACTGACGTGCGGTAGACCTCTTCATAATTTACCTCCTCACTTCATCGGGGAGAATTATTGGCCTAATATAGGGATAAATAAATTGCTGGTTTTTTGTCAGGAGTTCCCCTTTTATGCCTTCTGGTCGTCTGCAACAACAATTTATCCGCCTCTGGCAGTGCTGCGAGGGGCAATCGCAGGAGACCACGCTCAACGAGCTGGCTGACCTGCTCAACTGTTCGCGCCGTCATATGCGCACGCTGCTTAACACCATGCAGCAGCAGGGCTGGTTAAGCTGGGAAGCGGAGGCAGGACGCGGGAAGCGCTCACGTTTGACCTTTCTCTATACCGGTCTGGCGTTGCAGCAGCAGCGCGCGGAGGATCTGCTGGAGCAGGATCGCATCGACCAGCTGGTGCAGCTGGTGGGCGACAAAGCCGCCGTGCGCCAGATGCTGGTCTCACATCTTGGACGTAGCTTTCGTCAGGGCCGCCACATTCTGCGGGTGCTCTACTACCGTCCGATGAAAAATCTGTTACCCGGCACGGCGTTACGGCGTTCTGAAACCCACATGGCCCGGCAGATTTTCAGCGGCCTGACGCGGATAAATGAGGAAAATGGGGAACTGGAAGCGGATATCGCGCATCACTGGCAGCAACTTTCCCCGTGCCACTGGCGCTTCTTCTTACGCCCCGGCATCCACTTTCACCACGGTCGCGAGCTGGACATGCGCGACGTCATCGCCTCTCTGGAACGTGCCCGCAAGCTACCGCTTTATTCACACATTTCCCGCGTTCATTCCCCGACGGCATGGACGCTGGATATTGAGCTGTCGCAGCAGGACAAATGGCTTCCCTGGCTGCTGGGCTATGTGCCGTCGATGATTTTGCCCGCCGAGTGGGAGTCGCTGAACAATTTCGCCAGCCTGCCGATTGGCACCGGCCCCTACTCCGTGTCCCGCAATAACAACAACCAGCTGAAAATTCGCGCGTTTGATGACTACTTTGGCTATCGGGCACTGATCGACGAAGTGAACGTCTGGGTATTACCGGATCTCAATGAAGATCTCAGCTGCGGGCTGACGCTGGAAGGCCCCACCACGGGAGAAAAAGCGGTGGAGAGTCGTCTGGAGGAGGGATGCTACTACCTGCTGTTTGATAGCCGCACCCACCGCGGGGCAAACCAGGCCGTTCGTCAGTGGGTCAGCCACGTGCTGTCCCCCTCCAATCTGATCTACCATGCGGAAGAGCAGTACCAGACATACTGGTTCCCGGCGTACGGCCTGCTTCCGCGCTGGCACCACGCCCGCCCGGCGCACTGCGACAAACCTGCCGGGCTGGAGTCCATCACCCTGACCTACTACCGCGAGCACGTGGAGCATCGTTTTATCGCCGGAATCATGGCCAGGCTGCTGGCAGCCGAAGGCGTGACGCTGGAGATCAGAGAAGTGGACTATGACGAATGGCACCGAGGGGAGATCGTCAGTGATATCTGGCTAAACAGCGCCAACTTCACCCTGCCGCTCGATTTCTCGCTCTTTTCTCATCTGTATGAGATCCCGCTGATCCAGCACTGTATCAACCGTGACTGGCAGCAGGACGCTGCCCAGTGGCGCGCTGGCGACATGAATCTTGCCGTGTGGTGCCAGCAATTGCTGGCTGAACAGGCGATTGTACCTCTGATACACCACTGGCTGATGATCCAGGGTCAACGCAGTATGCGCGGTCTGCGGATGAACACCCTGGGCTGGTTTGATTTCAAATCAGCCTGGTTTGCGCCGCCGGAGCCATAACGCTTTCGTAATATTCACCAAATCATTACAATAGCGCCGTTCTCAACGGGGTGCTGCATCACAGATGTGCGCTGAGATAATACCCGTCGAACCTGATCCGGATAACGCCGGCGAAGGGATTTGAGGCTGTCTCTCAAAATCCTTTGCCACTCAACCCTGAGGTGCAAAGTGTTAAAAAAAGTTCTTCCTCTGCTGGCGCTGTTTGCGCTGCCTGCGTTCGCGAAACCCGTCCTGACGGTCTATACCTACGACTCGTTCTCTGCCGACTGGGGCCCAGGCCCGGTAATAAAAAAAGCCTTTGAAGCTGACTGTAATTGCGAGCTGAAATTCGTGGCGCTGGAAGATGGCGTGTCGCTGCTTAACCGTCTGCGTATGGAAGGGAAAAACAGCAAAGCCGACGTGGTGCTCGGGCTGGATAACAACCTGCTGGAAGCCGCCACGCACACCAAACTGTTTGCCAAAAGCGGCGTAGCGGCAGAGGCCGTCAACGTGCCGGGCGGCTGGAACAACGACACCTTTGTGCCGTTCGACTACGGCTACTTTGCTTTCGTCTATGACAAAAACAAGCTGAAAAATCCGCCGAAGAGCCTGAAGGAGCTGGTGGAGAGCGACCAGAAATGGCGCGTGATTTATGAAGATCCGCGTACCAGCACGCCAGGCCTGGGACTGCTGCTTTGGATGCAGAAGGTCTACGGGGAGAACGCGCCGCAAGCGTGGCAGAAGCTGGCCGCCAAAACCGTCACTGTGACCAAAGGCTGGAGTGAAGCGTATGGTCTGTTCCTGAAAGGCGAAAGCGATCTGGTGCTAAGCTACACCACCTCGCCGGCTTACCACATTATCGCCGAGAAGAAAGACAACTACGCCGCCGCGAATTTTGCCGAAGGGCATTATCTGCAGGTGGAGGTTGCCGCGCGTACCGCTGCCAGCAAACAGCCGGAACTCGCCGAGAAGTTCCTGAAATTTATGGTTTCTCCGGCGTTCCAGAATGCCATTCCTGCGGGCAACTGGATGTATCCCGTCACCCACGTTGCACTGCCAGCCGGTTTCGACCAGTTAACCAAACCACAAACGTCGCTGGAGTTTACGCCGCAGCAGGTGGCCGCGCAGCGAGCAGCATGGGTAAGTGAATGGCAACGCGCCGTCAGCCGTTAATTCCCGGCTGGTTACTTCCCGGACTGCTCGCCGCCATGCTGATGGTGGTAGTCAGTCTGGGAGCATTCCTTGCGTTGTGGTTCAACGCGCCGGAGAGCGATCTGCTCGCGCTCTGGCGCGATAGCTATCTCTGGCACGTCATTCGTTTCTCCTTCTGGCAGGCGTTTCTTTCTGCCCTGCTGTCAGCGCTCCCGGCTATTTTTCTTGCGCGGGCTCTGTATCGTCGGCGTTTCCCCGGAAGAGTAGTCCTGCTGCGCCTGTGCGCCATGACGCTGATCCTGCCCGTGCTGGTCGCGGTATTTGGTATCCTGAGTGTTTACGGTCGACAGGGCTGGCTGGCGTTGCTCTTTGCCCGGCTTGGCCTGGAATGGACCTTCTCGCCATACGGCCTGCAGGGCATTCTGCTGGCGCACGTGTTTTTCAATATGCCGATGGCAACGCGCCTCTTTTTGCAGGCACTGGAGAATATTCCCGGCGAACAACGCCAGATTGCCGCTCAGCTTGGCATGCGTGGATGGTCGTTTTTCCGCTTTGTCGAATGGCCTTGGTTAAGACGTCAGATTGCCCCGGTTGCCGCGCTGATCTTTATGCTCTGCTTCGCCAGCTTCGCCACCGTGCTTTCTCTCGGCGGCGGGCCACAGGCGACCACCATTGAGCTGGCGATTTATCAGGCCTTAAGTTACGACTACGATCCGGGCCGCGCCGCGCTTCTGGCGATCGTGCAGATGGCGTGCTGTCTGGTGCTGGTGCTGCTGAGCCAGCGCCTGAGCAAAGCGATTCCCCCGGGCAGCAATAGCCTCTCGGGCTGGCGCGATCCGCAGGATAGCCTGCACAGCCGCGTCTCCGATTTTATCCTGATCGTGCTGGCACTCCTGCTTCTGTTGCCACCGCTGCTGGCCGTTATCGTTGATGGCCTGAACAGGAATGTGGTGTCAGTACTGCAACAGCCCGTGCTGTGGCAAGCGACGTGGACCTCGGTACGCATTGCGCTGGCAGCCGGAGCGCTATGCGTGATCCTGACCATGATGTTGCTCTGGAGCAGCCGCGAGCTCTACGCGCGTCATGCCCGTAAAGCCGGACAAGCGCTGGAGCTAACGGGCATGCTGATCCTGGCGATGCCGGGCATTGTGCTGGCGACCGGTTTCTTCCTGCTGTTTAACACCACCGTCGGCCTGCCGGAAAGTGCTGACGGCATCGTCATTTTTACCAATGCCTTAATGGCCATCCCCTACGCGCTGAAAGTACTGGAAAATCCTATGCGGGATGTCAACAGCCGCTACAGCGTCCTGTGTCAGTCCCTTGGGATAACCGGCTGGCGGCGGTTAAAGGTGGTGGAACTTCGCGCCCTGAAACGACCCCTCGCCCAGGCACTGGCCTTCGCCTGCGTACTCTCCATCGGGGATTTTGGCGTGGTGGCCCTTTTCGGCAATGACGATTTCCGCACGCTGCCGTTCTGGCTTTATCAGCAGATTGGCTCCTACCGCAGCCAGGACGGGGCCGTCACGGCGCTGCTGCTGCTCCTGCTGTGCTTTGGACTCTTTACCGTTATCGAAAAACTTCCGGGGCGTGATGTTAAAACTGACTGATGTAACCTGGCTTTACCAGCATCTGCCGATGCGCTTCACGCTCTCCGTGCGTCAGGGAGAGATTATTGCGGTGCTTGGCCCAAGCGGTGCGGGAAAAAGCACGCTGCTCAATTTGGTTGCGGGGTTTCTGCAGCCAGCAAGCGGATCGATAATCATTGAAAATCGGGACCATACCCATACGCCGCCTGCAAAACGTCCTGTCTCCATGCTGTTTCAGGAAAACAACCTGTTTACCCACCTGACGGTGCGGCAAAACATCGCGCTGGGGATGCATCCGGGACTCAAGCTGAACGCCCCCCAGCGCCAGAAGCTAGAGGTCATTGCCGCTCAGATGGGGATCGCGGAATTTCTCGACAGGCTGCCCGGCGAGCTTTCCGGCGGCCAGCGTCAGCGCGTGGCGCTTGCCCGTTGTCTGGTCCGCGAACAGCCGATACTGCTGCTGGATGAACCGTTCTCTGCGCTCGACCCGGCGCTGCGCCAGGAGATGCTGACGCTTGTGCAGGACGTCTCTCAGCGCCAGCAGCTGACGATGCTGATGGTTTCGCACAGCATCGAAGATGCCGCACGGATTGCTCCCAGATCGGTGGTCATTGCCGAAGGACGAATTGTGTGGGATGGGATGACAGAAGAACTTCTGAAGGGTAACGCTACCGCGTCGTCGCTGCTGGGCATCAGCGCAGTCTGATGCCATCACTCTGGCCCTCTCCCGCAGGGAGAGGGAAACACATTAACGGCTCACCACCTTCAACAGGATTTCACCGTACACCGGCATCAGAGGATGGCGAATCAGTGCGACGAGCGCCACCACCGCAACGCCCAGCATCAGCGGGGCCAGCCACAAAAGACGAGTGCGCGGAAGATAGCGTGTCAGGCGATCGACACTGGCTTTCGCGCTGCGCCATAACCGCCAGCACAGCCACGCAGCCAGCCACAGCAGCACCGCCGTTGCCAGCAACAGCCACTTAAACTCACCGCTTTGCATGCCGTCAGGAATATCGATGGCCGCACCGGCCAGGATCCCCGGCAGGAAGTAGAACGGCGGCCAGAAGACGCAGCCGATGATGTTCGGCACCACAAACTTTGCAACGGGCAGATCCAGCATTCCGGCAACCATCGGCACCAGAGGACGCGTGGGTCCCACAAAGCGGCCGACGAGAATAGTAAACATGCTGTGCTGATGCAGCGCATGCTCGGTTTTATCCAGCAGCGCTTTGTTCTTTTTCATGAACGACCAGCGGTGCAGCGGCTTCTTAAAGCGCCAGCCCAGCCAGAAGGAGATCCAGTCGCCCAGCAGGCAGCCGATTATCCCGGCCAGCCACGCCTGCCAGAAATTGACCTCGCCGCTGCCAATCAGCGCGCCAAGACCCGCCATCATCACGGTGCCGGGCAGGATTAACCCCACGAGCGCCAGCGACTCCAGAAAGGCCACCAGCGCCACGGCGATGAGCGAATACATAACGGACTGGGTAATAAAGTGTTCCAGCAATGCCTGCATAACTATTCCGGTCAGAAAACGAATCAGCGATTCTGCTTAGCGCCCCGCACTGCGTCAAGGCAACAATTGTCTGAATAGTTTACAGGTAGCTTTCTACGTTCACCTGTTTGTTTATCTTTTTTTACCGTTTATTCACATCCCGCGCGGAATTCACTCGGGCTGGCACCGGTGCATTTTTTAAAGACGCGAGAAAAATAGAGCTGATCTTCAAAGCCAACGTTACGCCCCACGGTGGCAATCGGCATCCGGGTGGTGCTGAGCAACAGTTTCGCCTGGCTGATACGCTGATCCTCACGCCAGCTCAGGACGCTGACGCCAAGCTGCTGGCGAAACAGATGTGACAGCCGTGACGGCGACAGACACACATGCTGGGCGACGCTGGCAATATCGAACTGACTGTCGGCGAGATGGTCGCTGATGTACTGGCAGGCGTCGCGCACGCGGTTATCCAGCGGAGGATTAAGCGACTCGTTAATGGCCTCCATCCGTCGCAGCAGCAGTTGTTCAAGCAGGTTTATCGCCAGCAGTTCAGCGTAGCGACCACCAGCCTGCCCTGCGTCAATAATCTGCGCGAACAGCTCACGGAACTGCGCCAGATGCACTTCATCCGGGCGATAAAAACCGGTGTGCGCAAAAATAGCCGGCCAGGTAAGCCACTCCTGCCAGTAGGCGCGCGGACGGAAATAGACCCACTGGTGATACCACTCTTTGGCATCCGGATGACGGCCGTAGTGGTGGATCTCCCCCGGCGGGAACAGCAGGATATCGCCGGGGCGGCAGACGAACTGCTGGTCGCCATTCTTGATGATCCCCTCTCCGCGTACGGTCAGATTGAGGATATACCCTTTCATCCCGAGCGGTCGGTCGACGTAAAAATCGAGATATCCCTCAGCCTCGATAGGGGTCAGCCCTGCCACAAGGTGCGCGTTAAACGAGTATCCCGGCAACAAGGGATCGTTTTGCGTTTCGGCCATAGATTCAGTTCTCCCAACGGTCCTGAAGGAAACCAATTGTCCATATCACTAAAAGCAGGTCAAAAATGGTCTGCGAAAAGATCCAGAAAGCATCACGCCTCTTTTACGTCCGCCATGTTTCAGCCTTTCCCCCTGATTTCTCCGCCAGAGGAGGCAGATAAGCAGTAACAAAAGTGTCTATAAGTGCGGCAGAAATGTCCACATTGAATATTTGCACGGCGTCACACTTTCCGCTGTAACAGCAATTTAATCCATAAGATTAGCGGATCCTGCCTGACGATTTTTGTCCCCAGTCTCTAATGTTCTTCCATACCTGTTTTTCGGATGGAGCAACACCATGGCAATTGCAATTGGCCTCGATTTTGGCAGCGACTCGGTTCGCGCGCTGGCAGTGGACTGTACGACTGGCCAGGAAATAGCAACCAGCGTTGAGTGGTACCCGCGCTGGCAAGAGGGGCGCTACTGTGATGCGCCAAATAACCAGTTCCGTCACCACCCGCGTGACTATATCGAGTCGATGGAAGCGGCCGTCAAAACCGTTCTGGCGGAGCTGACGGATGCCCAGCGGGCCGATGTCGTTGGGATTGGCGTCGACAGCACCGGCTCAACGCCAGCCCCGGTGGATGCCGAAGGCCGCGTACTGGCGCTGCGCCCGGAATTCGCCGACAACCCGAACGCCATGTTCGTGCTGTGGAAAGACCATACCGCCGTGGAAGAGGCCGAAGCCATCACCCGTCTTTGCCATCAGCCGGGCAAAACAGACTACTCACGCTATATCGGCGGAATTTACTCCAGCGAATGGTTCTGGGCCAAAATCCTGCATGTCACCCGTGCCGATGCGACCGTTGCGCAGGCTGCGGCATCGTGGATTGAGCTGTGTGACTGGGTTCCCGCCCTGCTCTCCGGCACCACCCGTCCGCAGGATATTCGCCGCGGACGCTGCAGCGCCGGGCATAAATCCCTGTGGCATGAAAGCTGGGGCGGTCTGCCTCCGGCAGCCTTCTTCGATGAACTCGATCCAATTATCAATAAAAACCTGACCTACCCGCTGTTTACCGACACCTTCACAGCCGATATTCCGGTGGGCACGCTCTGCGAAGAGTGGGCAAAACGCCTCGGCCTGCCGCAGAACGTGGCGATTTCCGGGGGCGCGTTTGACTGCCATATGGGTGCCGTGGGGGCGGGCGCACAACCTAACACGCTAGTGAAAGTTATCGGCACCTCCACCTGCGACATTCTGACGGCGGATAAAGCCACCGTTGGCGATCGCGCGGTAAAAGGCATTTGCGGCCAGGTTGACGGCAGCGTGGTGCCGGACTTCATCGGTCTCGAAGCGGGTCAATCCGCGTTCGGCGATATCTACGCCTGGTTTGGCCGCGTGCTGGGCTGGCCGCTGGATCAGCTCGCGGCTGCGCATCCTGAACTGAAAAGCCAGATCGCCGATAGTAAAAAACAGCTTCTGCCACAGCTCACGGAAGCCTGGGCGAAAAATCCGTCTCTCGATCACCTGCCGGTGGTGCTGGACTGGTTTAACGGCCGCCGCACGCCGTTTGCCAACCAGCGACTGAAAGGGGTGATTACCGATCTCAACCTGGCGACCGACGCCCCAGCGCTGTTCGGTGGCCTGATTGCCGCCACTGCCTTCGGCGCGCGCGCCATTATGGAGTGCTTCACCGAACAGGGTATCGACGTGAATAACGTGATGGCACTGGGCGGCATCGCCCGTAAAAATCCGGTCATTATGCAGGCCTGCTGCGACGTGCTGAACCGTCCGCTGCAGATTGTCGCGTCCGATCAATGCTGCGCGCTGGGCGCGGCGATTTTCGCCGCCGTGGCAGCCGGTGTCCACGCGGATATCCCCACCGCGCAGCAGCATATGGCGAGCGCCGTCGAAAACACACTCCAGCCGCGTGCCCAGCAGGCACAACGCTTTGAACAGCTTTATCAGCGCTACCAGCAATGGGCAAAAAGCGCCGAACTTCACTATCTCCCTGTCGCCGCCCCGTCAAAACACACCGCGGACACGACGGCAACCCTGACCCATTAAGGACACGATGATGACCATTTTTAATAATTATGAAGTGTGGTTTGTGATTGGCAGCCAGCACCTGTACGGGCCGGAAGCGCTGCAGCAGGTGACGAAACATGCGGAGCACGTCGTTAATGCCCTCAACGCGGAAGCCAAACTGCCATGCAAACTGGTGCTGAAACCCCTGGGTACAACGCCGGATGAGATCACCCATATCTGTCGCGACGCGAACTACGACGACAAGTGCGCCGGTCTGGTCGTGTGGCTGCACACCTTCTCACCGGCCAAAATGTGGATCAACGGCCTGTCTATCCTCAACAAACCGCTGCTGCAGTTCCATACCCAGTTTAACGCCTCCCTGCCGTGGGACAGCATCGATATGGACTTCATGAACCTGAACCAGACCGCGCACGGCGGCCGCGAGTTCGGCTTCATCGGCGCGCGTATGCGTCAGCAGCATGCCGTCGTGACTGGTCACTGGCAGGACAGCCAGGCGCAAAACCGTATCGGCTCGTGGATGCGTCAGGCGGTATCGAAACAAGATACCCGCCATCTGAAAGTGGTGCGTTTCGGTGACAACATGCGTGAAGTGGCGGTCACCGATGGCGATAAAGTCGCAGCACAAATCAAGTTCGGTTTCTCCGTCAATACATGGGCGGTGGGCGACCTGGTGCAGGTAGTGAATGAAATCAGCGATGGCGACGTGAGCGCGCTGGTAGACGAGTACGAAAGCCGTTACCGCCTGACGCCTGCGGCACAAATCAACGGCGACAAGCGCCAGAACGTGCTGGATGCCGCGCGCATTGAGCTTGGCATGAAGCGCTTCCTGGAACAGGGCGGCTTCCACGCCTTTACGACAACGTTTGAAGACCTCCACGGCCTGAAACAGCTCCCGGGTCTGGCAGTACAACGTCTGATGCAGCAGGGCTACGGCTTTGCAGGCGAAGGCGACTGGAAAACTGCCGCTCTGCTTCGCATCATGAAGGTGATGTCAACCGGTCTGCAGGGCGGCACCTCCTTTATGGAGGATTACACCTACCACTTCGAAAACGGCAACGACCTGGTACTCGGCTCGCACATGCTGGAAGTGTGCCCGTCTATTGCGGTGGAAGAGAAACCGATTCTTGACGTGCAGTACCTCGGCATTGGCGGTAAAGCCGATCCGGCTCGTCTGATCTTCAACACCCGCACGGGCCCGGCCATCAACGCCAGTCTGATCGACCTGGGCGATCGTTTCCGCCTGCTGGTGAACTGCGTCGATGCAGTTGAAACGCCGCATTCACTGCCAAAACTTCCTGTCGCCAACGCCCTGTGGAAAGCACAGCCAGACCTGCCAACCGCGTCAGAAGCCTGGATCCTGGCCGGTGGCGCGCACCACACGGTGTTCAGCCACGCGCTGGATCTGAATGACATGCGTCAGTTCGCCGAGCTGCACGATATCGAACTGACCGTGATTGATAACGACACCCGCCTGCCTGCGTTCAAAGATGCGCTGCGCTGGAACGAAGTCTATTACGGTTCGAAACGCTAAGTACGAAATGCCCGGTGGCACCGTGTTCACCGGGCAGGGAGACAACAATGTTAGACGATCTCAAACGACAGGTGCTCGAAGCCAACCTGGCGCTGCCGAAACATAACCTGGTGACCCTGACCTGGGGCAACGTCAGTGCCGTTGACCGCGAAAAAGGTGTGTTCGTGATCAAGCCCTCTGGCGTGGATTACACGGTGATGACGGCAGACGATATGGTGGTGGTCAGCATCGAAACGGGTGAAGTGGTGGAAGGCAACAAAAAACCCTCCTCCGATACGCCTACCCACCGTCTGCTGTATCAGTCATTCCCGACCATCGGCGGCATCGTGCATACCCATTCGCGTCACGCCACCATCTGGGCGCAGGCGGGCCAGTCCATTCCGGCCACGGGTACCACCCACGCGGATTACTTTTACGGCACCATTCCCTGCACGCGCTTAATGACCGAGGCGGAAATCAACGGTGAGTACGAGTGGGAAACCGGCAACGTGATTGTCGAAACCTTCGAAAAACAGGGTATCGACGCGGCGCAGATGCCTGGCGTGCTGGTGCACTCCCATGGTCCCTTCGCCTGGGGTAAAAACGCGGAAGACGCGGTACATAACGCCATCGTGTTGGAAGAGGTCGCCTATATGGGGATCTTCTGTCGCCAGCTCGCGCCACAGCTACCGGATATGCAGCAAACCCTGCTGGATAAGCATTACCTGCGCAAGCACGGCGCGAAAGCGTATTACGGGCAGTAGCTTGTAGGCCGGATAAGCGCAGCGCCATCCGGCAAAAAAGACACTGTATAAAACCCCAGCAAACACCCCTTAACCAGGCTATAATCAAGCCTGGTTTTGTTTATGGAATAACGGTGTGACGCAGGCGCAAGAAGGCTTTTTACTGACCCGGCACTGGCGGGATACACCCCAGGGCACTGAGGTTGAATTCTGGCTGGCGACGGACAGCGGCCCGGTGCACGTAACGCTGCCGCCGCAGGAGTCCGTGGCGTTTATTCCTGAATCGCACGTCGAAAAAGTCAAACAACTGCTGCGCGGCGAAAACGGCTGGCGCATCACCCCTCTTGAGCTGAAAGATTTCCACCGTCAGCCGGTATATGGCCTTTACTGTCGCGCCCATCGTCAACTGATGCGCTATGAAAAGCTGCTGCGCGAGGCGGGCGTAACGCTCTACGAAGCGGATATCCGCCCCCCCGAGCGTTTCCTGATGGAACGGTTTATTACCGCGCCCGTCTGGGTGGATGGCACAGCGCAAAACGGTCGCCTCGTTAACGCTCGTCTGAAGCCTAACCCGGGCTATCGCCCGCCGCTAAAATGGGTCTCCCTGGACATTGAAACCACCCGCCACGGCGAGCTGTACTGCATTGGTCTGGAAGGCTGCGGCGATCGGGTTGTGTACATGCTTGGGCCGCCAAATGGCGATGCGTCCACGCTGGATTTCCGGCTTGAATATGTCAATAGCCGACCCCAGCTGCTGGAGAAGCTTAACCAGTGGTTTGCCGACTACGATCCCGATGTCCTGATCGGCTGGAACGTGGTGCAGTTCGACCTGCGCGTGCTGCAAAAACATGCCGAGCGGTATCGCATTCCGCTGATACTCGGGCGCGGCAACGGCGAGCTGGAGTGGCGCGAGCACGGCTTTAAGAATGGCGTCTTCTTCGCCCAGGCCAATGGCCGCCTGATTATCGACGGCATCGAGGCACTGAAATCCGCCTTCTGGAACTTCTCGTCATTCTCTCTTGAAGCCGTAGCACAGGCGCTGCTTGGCGAGGGCAAATCCATTGACAACCCCTGGGACAGAATGGATGAGATTGACCGACGCTTTAACGAAGATAAACCGGCGCTCGCCACCTATAACCTGAAAGATTGCGAGCTGGTTACGCAGATTTTCCACAAAACCGAGATCATGCCATTCCTGCTGGAGCGCGCGACGGTAAACGGCCTCGCGGCCGACAGGCACGGCGGCTCGGTAGCGGCCTTTAGCCACCTCTATTTCCCCCGCATGCACCGGGCAGGGTACGTTGCCCCCAACCTCGGGGACGTACCGCCACAGGCCAGCCCCGGCGGGTATGTGATGGACTCCCGGCCAGGGCTTTACGATTCGGTGCTGGTTCTGGATTATAAAAGCCTGTATCCGTCGATTATCCGCACGTACCTGATTGACCCGGTGGGGCTGGTGGAAGGGATGGCGCAGCCGGACGACGCGCACAGCACTGAAGGCTTTCTCGGCGCCCGTTTCTCGCGTGAAAAACACTGCCTGCCTGAAATTGTGGGAAACATCTGGCACGGGCGCGACGAGGCGAAGCGTCACGGCAATAAGCCCCTCTCGCAGGCGCTGAAAATCATTATGAATGCTTTTTACGGCGTGCTGGGCACCAGCGCCTGCCGCTTTTTCGACCCCAGACTGGCGTCATCCATCACCATGCGCGGGCATGAAATCATGCGTCAAACCAAAGCGCTGATTGAATCCCGGGGCTATGACGTCATTTATGGCGATACCGACTCCACCTTTGTCTGGCTGAAAGCCGCCCATTCTGAAGAGGACGCCGCGCGAATCGGCAAAGAACTGGTCGCCTTCGTGAACGCCTGGTGGCGCGAAAGTTTGCAAAAAGAGCGGTTAACCAGCACGTTAGAACTGGAATTTGAAACCCATTTCGCCCGCTTTTTAATGCCCACCATTCGCGGTACCGACCAGGGCAGCAAGAAGCGCTACGCCGGGCTGATTCAGGAAGGTGACACGCAGCGGATGGTGTTCAAAGGGCTGGAGACGGTTCGCACCGACTGGACCCCGCTGGCGCAGCAGTTCCAGCAAACGCTTTACCTGCGGGTATTCCGCAACGAGCCCTATCAGGATTACGTGCGCGAAACCATCGCCAGCCTGATGGCGGGTGATCTGGATAACCAACTGGTTTACCGCAAACGCCTGCGCCGCCCGCTGGCAGAGTATCAACGTAATGTGCCTCCCCACGTACGCGCCGCGCGCCTGGCGGATGAAGAGAACGTGAAGCGCGGCCGCGCCCCGCAGTATCAGAACCGGGGGACGATCAAATACGTCTGGACAATTAACGGTCCGGAACCGGTGGATTATCAATACTCACCGCTCGATTACGATCACTACCTGACGCGTCAGCTTCAGCCGGTCGCCGACGGAATTTTGCCCTTCATCGACGACGATTTTGCTACACTAGTGACAGGGCAACTTGGCCTATTTTGACACGTGACGAAATGGCTGCCATCCAGTACCATAGCGCCCTTTCCATTCCCGGACCCATTTTTCGATGACCGTCTTTTTTTGACGGGGGTCGAACTATTGCCTGCAATTAAAGATTAGAGCCGAACAACTATGCCTTTTACACTTGGTCAACGCTGGATCAGCGATACAGAAAGCGAACTTGGATTAGGAACCGTCGTTGCCGTCGATGCGCGTATGGTTACCCTCCTCTTCCCTGCCACCGGTGAAAACCGCCTGTACGCTCGCAATGACTCCCCTGTAACCCGCGTGATGTTCAATCCGGGTGACACCGTGACCAGCCATGACGGCTGGCAGCTCAAGATTGAAGACGTAAAAGAAGAGAATGGACTGCTCGCTTACATTGGTACGCGTCTTGATACAGACGAAGCCAATGTCATCCTGCGTGAAGTGCTGCTCGACAGCAAACTGGTTTTCAGTAAGCCGCAGGACCGCCTGTTTGCCGGGCAAATTGACCGTATGGATCGCTTCTCGCTGCGCTATCGCGCGCGCAAGTTCCAGAGTGAACAGTACCGTATGCCGTGGAGCGGCCTGCGCGGTCAGCGCACCAGCCTGATCCCCCACCAGCTGAATATCGCCCATGACGTGGGCCGTCGCCATGCCCCTCGCGTACTGCTGGCCGATGAAGTGGGCCTGGGTAAAACCATTGAAGCGGGTATGATCCTGCATCAACAGCTGCTTTCCGGTGCCGCCGAGCGCGTGCTGATCGTGGTGCCTGAAACCCTGCAGCACCAGTGGCTGGTCGAGATGCTTCGCCGCTTTAACCTGCGCTTCTCCCTGTTTGACGACGAACGCTATGCCGAAGCGCAGCACGACGCCGACAACCCGTTTGAAACCGAACAGCTGGTCATTTGCTCCCTGGACTTCGTGCGCCGCAGCAAGCAGCGTCTTGAGCACCTGTGCGATGCCGAGTGGGACATTATGGTCGTTGACGAAGCGCACCATTTAGTCTGGAGCGAAGACGCGCCAAGCCGCGAGTATATGGCTATCGAACAGCTTGCGGAGCGCGTCCCTGGCGTCCTGCTGCTGACCGCAACGCCGGAACAGCTGGGTCTGGAAAGCCACTTCGCACGTCTGCGCCTGCTCGACCCAAACCGTTTCCACGATTTCGGGCAGTTCGTGGAAGAACAGAATAACTACCGTCCGGTCGCGGATGCCGTGGCCATGCTGCTGGCAGGCAATCGTCTTTCTAATGAGGAACTCAACACCCTGAGCGAGCTGATTGGCGAGCAGGATATTGAACCGCTGCTGCAGGCCGCGAATAGCGATAGCGATAACGCGGAGCCTGCGCGTAAAGAGCTCATCGACATGCTAATGGACCGCCACGGCACCAGCCGCGTGCTGTTCCGCAACACCCGTAACGGCGTGAAAGGGTTCCCGAAACGCGAGCTGCATACCATCAAGCTGCCGCTACCCACCCAGTATCAGACGGCGATCAAAGTCTCTGGCATTATGGGCGCGCGCAAAACCCAGGAAGAGCGCGCCCGCGACATGCTCTACCCGGAACAAATCTACCAGGAATTCGAAGGCGATACCGGCACCTGGTGGAACTTCGACCCGCGCGTGGAGTGGCTGATGGGCTACCTGACCGCCCACCGCTCCCAGAAGGTGCTGGTGATCTGCGCCAAAGCGGCTACCGCGCTGCAGCTGGAGCAGGTGCTGCGCGAGCGTGAAGGTATTCGCGCCGCCGTGTTCCACGAAGGGATGTCCATCGTTGAACGTGACCGCGCCGCGGCGTGGTTTGGTGAAGAGGACAGTGGCGCACAGGTTCTGCTGTGCTCGGAAATCGGTTCTGAAGGCCGTAACTTCCAGTTTGCCAGTAATCTGGTGATGTTCGATCTGCCGTTCAATCCGGATCTGCTGGAACAGCGTATCGGTCGTCTGGATCGTATCGGCCAGGCGCATGATATTCAGATCCACGTGCCGTATCTGGAAAAAACTGCCCAGTCCGTGCTGGTGCGCTGGTTCCACGAAGGTCTGGATGCGTTTGAGCATACCTGCCCGACGGGCCGCACCATTTACGATCAGGTGCATAGCGATCTGATCGGCTACCTGGCCGCACCGGAAAACAGTGACGGATTTGACGATCTGATCAAATCCTGCCGCGAGAAGCATGAAGCGCTGAAAGCGCAGCTTGAGCAGGGTCGCGACCGCCTGCTGGAAATTCACTCCAACGGCGGTGAGAAAGCGCAGGCGCTGGCTGAAAGCATTGAAGAACAAGATGATGACACCAGTCTGATCAGCTTCTCCATGAACCTGTTCGACATCGTCGGAATTAACCAGGACGATCGGGGCGAGAACCTGATTGTCCTGACCCCGTCCGATCACATGCTGGTGCCGGATTTCCCGGGCCTGCCGGAAGATGGTTGTACTATCACCTTCGAGCGTGATGTGGCGCTGTCCCGCGAAGATGCTCAGTTCATCACCTGGGAACACCCGCTGATCCGTAACGGACTGGATCTGATCCTTTCCGGCGATACCGGTAGCAGCACGATTTCACTCCTCAAGAACAAGGCACTGCCGGTGGGTACGCTGCTGGTAGAACTGATCTACGTTGTGGAAGCCCAGGCACCGAAACAGCTCCAGCTGACCCGCTTCCTGCCGCCAACGCCTGTGCGTCTGCTGCTGGATAAAAACGGTACCAACCTGGCAGGGCAAGTTGAATTCGAGAGTTTCAACCGTCAGCTGAGCGCGGTGAATCGCCATACGGGCAGCAAGCTGGTGAATGCGGTACAGCAGGACGTGCATGCCATTCTGCAGCTGGGCGAAAGCCAGATCGAGAAAGCGGCCCGTGCGCTGATCGATGCTGCACGCACCGAGGCCGATGAGAAACTCTCAGCGGAGCTGTCCCGTCTGGAAGCGCTGAAGGCGGTGAACCCGAACATCCGTGACGATGAACTGGCTGCCATTGAAAGCAACCGTCAGCAAATTATGGAAAGCCTGAATCAGGCGGGCTGGCGACTGGACGCATTGCGTCTGATTGTTGTCACGCATCAGTAAGCGGAGCAAAAAAATGGTAATGGAGCCCTACAATCCGCCGATGGATCCCTGGCTGGTCATCCTGTATCAGGATGAACACATTATGGTAGTTAACAAGCCGAGCGGCCTGTTGTCCGTACCGGGGCGTCTGGATGAGCACAAAGACAGCGTGATGACGCGCATTCAGCGCGATCATCCACAGGCGGAATCTGTGCATCGTCTGGATATGGCAACCAGCGGCGTGATTGTGGTGGCGCTCAATAAAGCGGCGGAGCGCGAGCTGAAGCGCCAGTTCCGCGAGCGCGAGCCGAAGAAGCAGTACGTGGCGCGCGTCTGGGGACATCCTGCACAGGCAGAAGGGTTGGTCGATCTGCCGCTGATCTGCGACTGGCCGAACCGGCCTAAGCAGAAGGTCTGCTATGAAACCGGCAAGGCCGCGCAGACCGAGTATGAAGTGCTGGAGTACGCGCCGGATAACACCGCGCGCGTACTCCTTAAGCCGATTACCGGACGTTCACACCAGCTGCGCGTGCATATGCTTGCGCTGGGTCATCCGATTTTAGGCGACCGGTTTTACGCGCCGCCGGAAGCGCTGGCGTTAGCACCGCGTCTGCAGCTTCACGCCCAGACGCTGACCATTACCCATCCGGCCTTCGGTAACACGATGACGTTTAACGCCCCGGTGGACTTCTGAAAAAAGGGCCCGACAGTGTCGGGCCCTTTTTTATTTGAAACCTTTCTTCTCTTTAATCAGCTCGTAAGCCTTCTGAATTTCCTGCGCTTTCTGCTTCGCCATCTCCATCATTTCCGGCGGTAAGCCTTTCGCGACCAGTTTGTCCGGGTGATGCTCGCTCATCAGCTTGCGATAGGCGCGTTTGATGGTGGTTTGATCGTCAGTGGGTTTCACGCCAAGTACGTTGCACGCATCGTCCAGCGTCGGTCCACGCTGCGCCTGCTGCCATGCACCGCCGGAAGACTGCTGGTGATACCCCCCGCCAAACTGCGCGCCGCCCTGCATCATGCGTAAGAACTGGTCGAACTGCATTCGGGAGATGCCCAACTCTTCTGCAATGACGTACAGAACATCACGTTCATTAGGGTGCAGTGAACCGTCAGCAAACGCCGCCTGGATTTGAATTTCCAGAAACATCCGAATTAAATCAAAACGTCCGAAGCAGATGCTGCGGAACTGACGCATTTTTTCACGCAGCGGATAGTTATCTGATTTCCCAATGCGAAACGCATTCTGCGCGGCCACACGGGATTCACCATGCAAATTCATGCGGTCCATAAAGATGCTGGCGATTTGAATATCGGCTTCGGTCACGCGGCCTTTGGATTTGGTTAAATGCCCCATGACTTCAAAGGTGGTGGAGAAAAAGAGTGACTGGCGCTCGCGCTGATTCGCAAACCAGGCCATTTTGCGGTTGCGCGCCTTATCAAACATATGACCGATAATGAGCCCAAGAACGATTCCCCAGAACCCGGCACCCATGATGATGGCGAACGCAACGCCGATTATTTTACCCCAATACTGCATATACTCCCCGGATAGTCATATTCCTGGCCGACGCAACGTCATCATCACAGTGTTCAAGCCACGGTCAATTGAAGGACATCGCCTATAATTTGCTTTATCATACTCGTCATTCGATAGCGAGCCTAACACTCTGGCACGCAAACGGGCAGGATTAACGCTGGTACTGCGCTGATGAGTAAGATAGTCTCTGAGCGTTTGTAAGCCGTAGCCACTGATGACGGAACAATAAAATACAACGTATGAAAAAACGTATCCCCACCCTTCTGGCCACAATGATTGGCACCGCCCTGTACAGTCAACAGGGGCTGGCGGCCGATCTCGCCTCGCAGTGTATGCTTGGCGTTCCAAGTTATAATCGCCCACTGGTGCAGGGTGATACAAATAGCTTGCCGGTAACCATTACTGCAGACAGTTCTAAGGGTACTTATCCTGACAACGCCACGTTTACGGGCAATGTGGATATTAACCAGGGCAATAGCCGCCTGCAGGCAGATGAAGTGCAGTTGCACCAGAAGCAGCCGGAAGGCGCGGCCGAGCCGGTACGAACGGTGGATGCGCTGGGTAATGTGCACTATGACGACAATCAGGTCATCCTGAAAGGTCCGAAAGCCTGGTCAAACCTGAATACGAAAGATACTAACGTCTGGGAAGGTGATTACCAGATGGTGGGTCGCCAGGGACGCGGTAAAGCGGACCTGATGAAACAGCGCGGTGAAAACCGCTATACGATCCTGGAAAATGGCTCCTTTACCTCCTGTTTGCCAGGGTCAAACACCTGGAGCGTGCTCGGGAGCGAAGTGATCCACGACCGTGAAGAGCAGGTCGCGGAGATCTGGAACGCCCGCTTTAAGCTGGGTCCGGTACCGGTATTCTACAGCCCTTATCTTCAGCTTCCCGTGGGTGACAAGCGTCGCTCGGGTTTCCTGATCCCCAATGCCAAATACAGCACTTCGAACTACTTTGAGTTCTACCTGCCGTATTACTGGAACATCGCGCCCAACATGGACGCCACGATCACGCCGCACTATATCCATAAGCGCGGCAACGTCATGTGGGAGAACGAGTTCCGCTACCTGACTCAGGCCGGTGCGGGTCTGATGGAGCTGGATTATCTGCCGTCAGATAAAGTCTTCCAGGATGAGCACCCGACCGAAGGCGACAAGCACCGCTGGATGTATTTCTGGCAGCATGCCGGGGTACTGGATCAGGTCTGGCGTTTTAACGTCGACTATACCAAGGTCAGCGATCCTTACTACTTTAATGACTTTGACTCCAAGTACGGTTCAAGTACCGATGGTTATGCCACGCAGAAATTCAGCGTTGGCTATGCCATTCAAAACTTTAACGCCACGGTGTCAACCAAGCAGTTCCAGGTCTTTAATACCCAAACAGCAAGTACCTACGGTGCTGAACCGCAACTGGACGTGAACTGGTACCAAAACGATGTCGGTCCTTTCGACACCCACGTCTACGCCCAGGCGGTGCATTTCGTTAATACCAACTCGGATATGCCAGAATCCACACGCGTTCATATTGAGCCGACGGTCAACCTGCCCTGGTCAAATGACTGGGCAAGTCTGAATACCGAAGCCAAGCTCATGGCGACGCACTATCAGCAGAAAAATCTGGACTGGTACAACAATCGCTATGGTACCGATCTTGAAGAATCAGTAAACCGTACGCTTCCCCAGTTTAAGATGGACGGTAAACTGATTTTCGAACGTGATATGGCACTCCTGGCGGATGGCTATACTCAGACGCTTGAACCGCGTATGCAGTATCTTTACGTGCCTTATCGCGATCAGAGCAAGATTCAGAACTACGACTCCTCTTTCCTGCAATCGGACTATAGCGGCCTGTTCCGCGACCGTACCTACGGTGGTCTCGACCGAATTGCTTCCGCTAACCAGTTAACGACCGGTGTCACAACGCGCGTTTATGATGAATCTGCCGTTGAACGTTTTAACGTTTCTGTTGGTCAAATTTACTATTTCACCGAGTCTCGTACGGGTGATGACGACATTAACTGGGAGAAAGACAACAAAACGGGTTCACTGGTGTGGGCGGGTGATACCTACTGGCGCATGACCGATCGCTGGGGTCTGCGCGGTGGGTTGCAGTACGATACGCGACTGGACAATATCGCGACGAGCAGTGCAGCTATTGAATACCGTCGTGATGAAGACCGTATGATGCAGTTGACGTACCGTTATGCCAGTCCTGAATATATTCAGGCGACATTGCCGAACTACGCCAATGCTGACCAATACAAAGATGGGATTTCGCAGGTGGGTGGCGCAGCAAGCTGGCCTATCGCCGATCGCTGGTCAATCGTAGGCGCTTACTACTTTGACACTAACGCCAATAAACCTGCTGACCAGATGGTGGGTCTGCAATATAACTCCTGCTGTTATGCGCTGCGTGTCGGCTACGAACGTAAGCTTAACGGCTGGGATACTCAAAACAATCAGAGCAAATACGATAACGTGATTGGCTTTAATGTCGAACTGCGCGGCCTGAGTTCCAACTACGGCCTGGGCACCCAGCAGATGCTGCGTTCGAACATCCTGCCATACCGTAGTTCCTTGTAATGTATTTGATTTACAACGTAATCCGCTTTGCGGTTAATTGAAATGGAAAAAGTATGAAGAACTGGAAAACGCTGCTGCTCGGTGTCGCTATGGTTGCGAATACCAGCTTCGCGGCCCCCCAGGTTGTTGATAAGGTCGCCGCTGTTGTTAACAACGGCGTCGTGCTCGAAAGTGACGTTGACGGTCTGATGAAATCTGTGAAGCTCAATTCGGGCGAAGCAGGTCAGCAACTTCCGGATGACGCCACGCTGCGCCATCAGATCCTGGAACGACTGATCATGGATCAGATCGTTCTGCAGATGGGTCAGAAAATGGGCGTGAAGGTGACTGACGAGCAACTCGATCAGGCCATCACTAACATCGCAAAGCAAAACAACATGTCTCTGGATCAGATGCGCAGTCGTCTGGCCTATGACGGCATCAGCTACGCCACCTACCGCAACCAGATCCGTAAAGAGATGCTGATTTCGGAAGTGCGTAACAATGAAGTCCGTCGTCGCGTCACGATCCTGCCGCAGGAAGTGGACGCGCTGGCAAAACAGGTGGGTAACCAGAACGATGCGAGCACAGAGCTGAACCTGAGCCACATTCTGATCCCACTGCCAGAGAACCCAACCTCCGATCAGGCTGCGGAAGCAGAAAGTCAGGCACGTTCTATTGTCGAACAGGCGCGTAACGGCGGCGACTTTGGCAAGCTGGCTATCACATACTCCGCTGACCAACAGGCGCTGAAAGGCGGCCAGATGGGCTGGGGACGTATTCAGGAGCTGCCATCCATCTTTGCCCAAGCGCTGAGTACGGCGAAGAAAGGCGATATCGTGGGTCCAATCCGTTCCGGTGTGGGCTTCCACATTCTGAAAGTGAACGATCTGCGTGGTCAGAGCCAGAACATTTCCGTGACTGAAGTTCACGCTCGCCATATTCTGCTCAAACCGTCACCGATCATGACTGACGATCAGGCACGTGCGAAGCTGGAGCAGATTGCGGCAGACATTAAGAGCGGTAAAACCTCGTTTGCCAATGCCGCGAAGGAGTTCTCTCAGGATCCAGGCTCTGCTAATCAGGGCGGCGATCTGGGCTGGGCTGCAGCAGATATTTACGATCCTGCCTTCCGCGATGCGCTGATGAAGCTGAACAAAGGCCAGATCAGTGCTCCGGTACACTCTTCATTTGGCTGGCATCTGATCGAGCTGATGGACACCCGTAACGTGGATAAAACGGATGCGGCGCAGAAAGACCGCGCTTACCGTATGCTGTTTAACCGTAAGTTCTCTGAAGAAGCGGCAACCTGGATGCAGGAACAACGCGCCAGTGCTTACGTGAAAGTTCTGAGTAACTAATGAAACCGCATCGTGTTGTGATCACCCCCGGCGAACCCGCCGGGATTGGGCCAGACCTCGTTGTCCAGCTCGCCCAGCGAAGCTGGCCGGTGGAACTGGTTGTCTGCGCAGATGCAACACTGTTACAAGACCGGGCGAAGCTGCTCGGTCTGCCTTTAACGCTTATTCCTTACGTTGAAGGCAGACAGCCAGCACCACAGCAAGCCGGTACGCTCACGGTTCTTTCTGTCCCTCTTCGTACACCGGTAATTCCAGGCCAGCTCAGCACGGAAAACGGCCACTACGTCGTGGAAACCCTCGCGCGCGCCTGCGACGGTTGCCTGAAGGGTGAATTTGCTGCCCTGATCACCGGCCCCGTGCACAAGGGCGTCATCAACGAAGCGGGTATCCCCTTTACCGGGCACACGGAATTCTTTGAAGAGCGCTCGCACAGCCCGAAAGTAGTGATGATGCTGGCGACGGAGGCAATGCGCGTTGCGCTCGTGACCACCCATCTGCCTGTTAAGGCCATTCCTGATGCCATCACCCCGGCACTGCTGCGGGAGATCATCGGGATCCTGCATCATGACCTGCAAACCAAATTCGGCATCAAACAGCCACACGTTCTGGTTTGCGGCCTGAATCCGCATGCGGGAGAAGGTGGACACATGGGCACCGAAGAGATCGACACCATTATTCCGGTGCTTGAAGAAATGCGCGCTAAAGGGATGAATCTTAGCGGGCCGCTCCCTGCGGACACGCTTTTTCAGCCGAAATACCTGGATAATGCCGACGCCGTCCTCGCGATGTACCACGATCAGGGCCTGCCCGTGCTAAAATACCAGGGCTTTGGCCGCGGGGTGAATATCACTCTCGGTTTACCCTTTATTCGAACGTCCGTTGACCACGGTACTGCGCTGGATCTGGCAGGACAGGGGAAAGCGGATGTCGGCAGTTTTATTACGGCGCTTAATCTCGCCATCAAAATGATTGTTAATACTCAATGACTAATCGAGTCCATCAGGGCCACTTAGCCCGAAAACGCTTCGGGCAAAACTTCCTCAACGATCAGTTCGTGATCGAAAGCATTGTTTCGGCTATTAATCCGCAAAAAGGTCAGGCTATGGTCGAAATCGGTCCGGGCCTTGCTGCACTGACCGAGCCGGTAGGCGAACGCCTCGACGAGCTGACCGTCATCGAACTGGACCGCGATCTTGCCGCACGCCTGCAAACGCACCCGTTCCTCGGACCGAAGCTGACCATCTACCAGCAGGACGCCATGACCATGAACTTTGGCGAACTGTCGGAGAAAATGGGTCAGCCGCTGCGCGTCTTCGGCAACCTGCCGTACAACATCTCCACGCCGCTCATGTTCCACCTGTTTAGCTATACTGATGCCATTGCCGATATGCACTTCATGTTGCAAAAAGAGGTGGTTAACCGTCTGGTTGCAGGGCCGAACAGTAAAGCGTATGGTCGTTTAAGCGTGATGGCACAATATTACTGTAACGTGATCCCG
Source organism: Enterobacter sp. MGH 37 (assembly GCF_000534515.1). Lineage (NCBI taxonomy): Bacteria > Pseudomonadati > Pseudomonadota > Gammaproteobacteria > Enterobacterales > Enterobacteriaceae > Enterobacter > Enterobacter sp. MGH 37. The sequence continues at coordinate 1,971,351 of NZ_KI973206.1, read as the reverse complement.
GTACTCGAAGTGCCGCCGTCAGCGTTCACACCACCACCGAAAGTGGATTCAGCGGTTGTGCGCCTTGTGCCACATAAAACGAAACCCTATCCGGTTAAAGATCTGCGTGTCCTCAGCCGCATTACCACAGAAGCCTTTAACCAGCGCCGTAAAACGATCCGTAACAGCCTGAGCAATTCATTTACCGTTGAGGTGTTAGCCGAGCTGGGGATCGACCCGGCAATGCGTGCGGAGAACATTTCCGTAGAGCAGTACTGCAAGCTGGCTAATTACATCAGCGAAAATGCGCCGCCGAAGGAGAGTTAAGCCATGATTGATTCGCCCCGCGTATGTGTCCATGTACAAAGCGTCTATGTTGAATCGCAATCCTCACCCGATGAAGAGCGTTTTGTCTTTGCTTACACCGTGACCATTCGCAATCTGGGGCGGATGCCCGTGCAGCTGCGCGGGCGCTACTGGCTTATCACCAACGGCAATGGCCGCGAAATTGAAGTTCAGGGTGAAGGTGTCGTGGGCGAACAGCCCCACATCGCCCCTGGCGAAGAGTACCAGTACACCAGCGGTGCGGTGATTGAAACGCCGCTGGGTACCATGCAAGGCCATTACGAAATGGTCGACGTCGATGGCAATGTGTTCCGCGTTGCTATTCCTGTGTTCCGTCTCGCCGTAACCACACTCATTCATTAATCTAATGTCTACATATCTGATTGGCGACGTTCACGGTTGCTACGATGAACTGATCGCATTGTTAAAACAGGTCGACTTTACGCCAGGGCAGGACACCCTCTGGCTGACGGGCGATTTAGTCGCGCGCGGCCCGGGCTCGCTTGAGGTTTTACGTTTCGTCAAATCGCTGGGCGATAGCGTGCGCATGGTGCTGGGCAATCACGATCTCCATCTGCTGGCCGTGTTTGCCGGGATCAGCCGCAACAAGCCTAAAGATCGCCTCACTCCGCTGCTGGAAGCGCCAGACGCGGACGATCTGATTAACTGGCTGCGCCGTCAGCCCTTGTTGCAGGTCGACGAGGATAAAAAACTGGTCATGGCCCATGCCGGGATCACCCCGCAATGGGATCTTGAGACGGCAAAAACCTGTGCGCGTGACGTAGAAGCGGTACTGGCGAGCGACTCGTATCCCTTCTTCCTGGATGCCATGTACGGCGATATGCCGAACCACTGGAGCGAAGAGCTCAGCGGTCTGGCCCGCCTGCGCTTTATCACCAATGCGTTCACCCGCATGCGATTCTGCTTCCCGAACGGGCAGCTGGACATGTATTCCAAGGAAACGCCGGAAAGCGCGCCTGCCCCCCTCAAACCGTGGTTTGCCATTCCGGGGCCGGTTACAACCGAATACAGCATAGCGTTTGGTCACTGGGCGGCACTGGAGGGCAAAGGCATGCCAGAGGGTATCTACGGTCTGGATACCGGCTGCTGCTGGGGAGGCGAGTTAACCTGCTTACGCTGGGAAGATAAAGCTTACTTCGTGCAGCCATCCAACCGACAGCAGGACTCAGGGGAGAGTGAGGCCGTCGCCTCCTGATGAATCCCCCTCACCCAGGGTGAGGGGGAAAAACTTAACGACGTTCCAGAATCTCGAAGCAGTAGCTGTGGGAGTTCTGCGCATCGGCGTCGTGGAATTCACTGAATACGGATTCCCACTCGTCCGGATCGTAATCCGGGAAATGGGTATCCCCTTCCACTTCCGCATCAATGTGGGTCAGATACAGCTTCTGCGCTTTAGGCAGGAACTGCTCATACACACGACCACCGCCGATCACCATGATCTCTTCGGCATCACCGCAGGCAGCAATCGCTTCATCTACGGACTTAACCCATTCGACGCGATCGTCAGTACCCGGCTGGCTACTGATAACGATATTCTTACGGCCCGGCAATGGACGACCAATCGACTCCCAGGTCAGGCGGCCCATCACTACCGGCTTGTTTAACGTCGTACGTTTAAACCATGCGAGATCGGCAGGCAGGTTCCACGGCATGGCATTTTCCATACCGATAACGCGGTCTACCGCCAGCGCTGCAATCAGACTGATCATTGAAAATTTCCCGGATGCAAAAAATTGCCGCCACTATACGGAAAGCTTAATCTTTCGTCGACTGGCGGCAGAGTAAAGATACAGAAATTTTTTAATATTGCTGGCAACGCCACTTCACACTGAAGGTTTACTCTCGGGCTCGTCAGCCGGATCGCCGGTATGCTTGCCCTCTTCCGTCCCCTGCCAGCCATGACGCTGGATCAGCGACAGATGATTACGGTCCTCATTGATGATTTCCGTCAGCATCGCACTGGTGCGTTTAAACACCGCCGCCCGCTCTGTGGCCGTGCTGCCTGCCATCGCCGCCATCTCTTCCACCATCCCGGTGTTAAAGCGGCGGAACAGATCCGCACGTTCGCGCGCTTCATACGCCCCGAGCCCCAGATTCTCGAGCGCCATACGCCCGGATTTCAGCGCACCTTCGAATGTTTCACGCTCGGGTGCCTCAACGCCTGCCTGACGTAGCCGGATGTAATGATCCACATCGCGCGCGCGGGAAATGATCGTCAGCGCCGGGAAATGTTCTTTTACCAGCTCCACCATCTGTATGCTGGTCTCCGGATCGTCAATGGCGTTAATCAACACCTCCGCTTTTGCGGCCCCCGCGGATTCCAGCAGATCGACACGGGTGGCATCACCGTAAAACACTTTCATATCAAATTTACGCAGCGTATCGACATGGTCGGGATCGTGGTCGAGGATGACCATTTTCACCCCACTCGACAGCAGCAAACGCCCTACGATCTGTCCGTAGCGACCAAAACCAGCGATGATCACGCGTGGCTGCTCCTCGTCGATTTCATCGGCTTCGCGCTCCTGATCGCTACCCGATTTTTCGAGGCGAGTCAGCACCACCAGCAGAACAGGCGTTGCCGCCATCGAGAGTGCGACCGCCAGCGTCAGCGCTTTTGCCCACTCAGGATCCAGCACGTTTGCCATCTGCGCGGCGCCAAAGACCACGAACGCAAATTCACTCCCCTGCCCCAGCAGTACGGCAAACCAGCTGCGCTGTTTACCCGGCACATTTAATGGCCGCGCAATCAGCCACAGCATTGCCATTTTAATGACCAGGAAACTGACCAGCAGGATGATAATCCGCAGCGGGTGTGTGACCAGCGTGCCAAAGTCGACGGACATCCCCACGCCGATGAAAAACAGTCCCAGCAGCAACCCTTTGAACGGCTCAATATCGCTTTCCAGCGCGTGCCGGTATTCAGAGCTTGCCAGCAGAACGCCCGCAAGGAATGCCCCCATCGCCATCGACAGCCCGGCTTCTTCCAGCAGCAAACCAAAACCAAAGACCAGGAACAGTGCCACGGCGCTGAATACTTCGCGCAGACCCGAGCGGGCGACGAAACGCAGCAGCGGACGGGTCACGTAGCGGCCCAGCAGGACCACCAGTGCCAGCGCCCCTACAACCTTCAGTGCCGACAGCGCGAACGCGCCCAGCGTGGTGGAGGAGCCGCTTGCCGCCAGCAACGGGATCATCGCCACCAGCGGAATCGCCGCTATATCCTGGAACAGCAGCACCGAGAATGCACTGCGCCCCATCTGGGAGACCGTCAGGTTTCGCTCGTTCATCGCCTGCATGGCAATAGCCGTCGAGGAGAGCGCCAGCGTCATGCCGATGAGCTCAGCCACTTTCCAGTCCATTCCCAGCAGGATGCAGAACCCGCCCAGCAGCAAGCCGCAGGCCACCATCTGCAATGCCCCGCCGCCAAATACCGAGGCGCGAAGTTTCCACAGGCGCTGCGGATCGAGCTCCAGACCAATCACAAACAGCATCAGCACAACACCGATTTCAGCGAAATGGAGAATCGCCTCTGCATCCGTAACCAGACGAAAACCCCACGGCCCAATGACGCAGCCCGCAATCAGGTAGCCGAGAACCGAGCCCAGCCCCAGGCGTACCGCCACGGGCACAATCAGCGCCGCCGCGCCGAGATAAATCAGCGCCTGTATCAGCGTATGGCTATCCATGGTGCGTCTCCTGCCACTCAAGTAAGCGTTGTTTGTAATGGCGAGCCTGCGCCTGCAGCGTTTCATCGTCGCAAACAAACGTGCAGTGCATCGCAAAAGGTGGGATCCAGTTCAAACCACAATAGAGTGCAGTGGCCTGTAGCGGCTGGGCCAACACGTCAAACCCCGGGAAAGAACCAATATCAAAGTGACTTTCTCCTCCGCCAGTGGTCACCGCCCACATCAGGCTTTTCCCTTTTAGCGCATTGCCATTGTGGCCATACGCCCAACCGTGGGAGAAGACTTTATCAATCCACAGTTTCAGGAGCGGAGGCGTGCTGTACCACTGCATTGGATGCTGCCAGATAATCAGATCGGCACGGGAGAGCGCATCCTGTTCAGCAGCGATATCGATATTAAAATCGGGATAAAGTTGATAGAGGGAACGTATCTCTACGTTATCAAGCGTCCTTACCTGCTCAAGCATCCGCTTATTCGCATGCGAGTGCTGCGGATAAGGGTGCGCGTAAATTATGAGTATCATCAAATGACCTGTCTTCTTCTCTTCTTGTAGCAGTGAGTGTAGACAGTTAACCCGCCCGGTGAAAGGGTCAACAGGCCGCGTAAAGGTAAAACGCAACTATTGGCAACCCTCCTTCCTGGCGGGTATAGCAGACCTCAAACCAACAAAAATAACTGTTATCAGATGATACTTGAAATGAATAATTAAGCGCTAAAGCATATAAGCAAGTGATCAATTAAGAAAATATAAAATTATTCTTTAGCAAAATGATCTATACATAACACATTGAAAAATTAATAATTTTACGCTTTTTATCGTTGAATCATTCTTTTAAGTAGCCCAGAAGCGCTATTTTAAGTCATTAATTAGCGCCACTTCTTTTCAAATGGACGTGTAAATGCGCAACAAAATATTCAAATTAAACAAGACCACAAAAACCCTGGGAAATATATTTCCTGCTTTACTTATATTCACACCGGTAGTGGCCTTCGCTACAACGATTGATAAATCCACTTCTGTCCCACAAACATTCTCCACCGATACCGAATATGCTATTAACCAAGATATCACCATCTCGTCGTCCTCGGGAAGCGAGAATGCAGTTTCTGTTTCAGGATACAACGTCACAACGATTACCAATAAGGGAAATATTGCTGCTTCCTCTGGTAACGGCCTGAATATTAATACCTCCGCACAACGCGTCACCGTCAACAATGAGGAAGGTGCAACAATTTCCTCGACCGGTTCTACAGGGATTAACATTCAGTCCATGCAAGGGGATCTGGTTAATAACGGAACTATATCCGGTTTTGAAAATGGTATTTACGTCAGCCAGGACTCCTCAGCCTTAAATATTACAAATGGTGCCACCGGGACGATTAAAGGTAACACAGCGATCAGTGCCCATGTCGGGATTGCCATAGCTAATGAAGGCACCCTTATCGGCACGGAAAATGATGGCATACGCCTGAGCGACGGTAACACCAAAATTATCAACACCGGAACCGTGCAGGGCGCTCAAAACGGCATCTATGTAACGGATACTGCGAAAGTCGATATTACCAACAGCGGCTCTATTGGGAGTGGTGGCACAGCAATCACCTTTGCCAGCAGCAAAAATAATACGCTGGTGCTTAATACGGGCTCTTCACTGACGGGTGACGTGGTTTCTGGCATCTCAACAGGAAATACGATTACGCTGGCAGGGACCGGCAATGAAGATAGCAATTTTGTTGGCTTATCTAAAGACGATGGCTTCGCCTCTTTAGAAATGGACGGCGAAAGCTGGGCGCTTTCAGGCAATATCGATATTATCGGTTCCGGCGATTCCCTTCTGGTCAACAGCGGTGATTTAGTCCTGTCAGGCGCCGTCGCGAATGCCGGTAATACCCTCGTTGCAAAAGATGCCTCTCTCCAGCTTGGTGATGGCAAGAACACCGCCACGCTGAGCGGTGGCCTGACCAACAACGGCACCGTTATTTTTAATCAGGGTAGTTCCTCCACATTCGCCACCGGCATTACCGGCAGCGGTAATGTCGAAAAAGCAGATTCAAATACCCTGACGCTCTCCGGCAATAATAGCTACACGGGAAATACTGTTCTGCATAGCGGCACGACGCTGATCGCCAGTGGTGCAACGCTCGGCGTGAAAGGCAGTAACGCCACCGTCACCGTTGAAAATGGTGCAGCGTTTGCCACGGCAGGTGAAGTGAATAACAACATTGATATCCTGACCGGCGGTACGCTGGCGGCATGGAATGCGATTCAGGGTAACACGACCTTGAGCGTTTCAGGTATCGATACGGTCAACGGCAACGTTACCAACGGTGGCACGCTGTTACTCGGCGCGGCCAATAACAGTGTTGGCAACAATTTCATCATAAACGGCGACTACACGGGTTCTTCTGGTAGCCAGATCGTAATGAACAGTAGCCTGGGCGAAGATAACGCACCAACCGACCACCTCACCATTACGGGCAGCAGCTTCGGTCAGTCCCAGGTCAATGTGAGTAATATGGGCGGTCAGGGCGCTCAAACGGTAAACGGTATGGAAATTGTGAGCGTCGGTGGCAGTTCTGAAGCCCAACTGACGCTGGCAGCACCGATTGTTGCCGGGGCGTATGAATACAATCTGTATCAGCACGGCGACGGCAACTGGTATCTGGAATCGAAGGCGACGCCATCAGATGAGCCGGCAGACGATAATGATGACGGCGGAAGCACCGACGGTGACAATACCGATAACGGTGACAATACCGATAACGGCGACAATACCGACAACGGTGGTAATACCGATACCGATGGCAACACGGATAACGGCGGTAATAGCGATAACGGTGGCAACACGGATAACGGCGGTAATAGCGATAACGGTGGCAACTCAGCCCCTGAAGTTATGGCCCCTGAAGTTGGCGCTTACTTAGGCAACTACCTTGCTGCCCAGGGTATGTTCCTGCACAAGCGTGACGATCGCGATCAAATCACCTTCCGCAATGAAGACGATCTGAACACCTGGATGTACGTTAAGGGGCGTTATCACGAGAACGACGCGGGCGGCGATAAAGTCAGCTACGACACCACCACGACCGTTCTGCAAGTCGGCAGCGATTTCATGAGCAAGCCAATGGACAATGGGATCCTGCGTGCCGGTGGCATGTTCGGTGCTGGCCAGGCGAAGACGCATTCGGATGCGAAGCACAACGTGCGTGATGCTCAAGGCAAGGTGGACGGTTTCAATGTTGGGGTGTATGCCACCTGGCAGGAAGATCAGAAATTACGTCTGGGCAGCTACATTGATACCTGGGCCGCTTATAGCTGGTACAACAATAAAGTGACCAGCAACCGCAATGATGAAGACTACGACAGCGAAGGCTTCGCTGCGTCTGTCGAAGTTGGCCACGCGTGGGTTATCCCGTCAGAAAACGCGCGTACCTGGAAGATCGAGCCGCAGGCGCAGGTGATCTACAGCTATCTCGATCAGGAAAATCATACCGATCGCGACGGCGTACGCGTAACGATCCTGGACAACGACAGCATCTTTGGTCGTCTGGGCGTTAAGTCCAGCTACTTCGAGCAGAAGGACGAGAAAGCCTGGCAGCCGTACGTTGCGGTGAACTGGCTGAAAGGGGCAGGCCAAAACGATCTGGCGTTTAATGATGAAACCGTGAGCAACGATACGCCGGAAGATCGTGGTCAGTTAGAACTGGGCGTCACCGGCAACCTGAACGAAACCACGACGCTTTCGCTGCGCGCCAGCGGCGAATGGGGTGAGAACAGCTATGCTGCCTATGGCGGCCATATCCTGCTGAACCACCGCTGGTAATCGTCCAGCAAAAGCGAAAAGCCGTGGCATTTGCCACGGCTTTTTTTTAGTTATCCAGCTCGCCCATGGATTTTACCTGGTCACGGTTAATCTGCTCCGTTTGACCGGTTTCGGCGTTTTTGTACGACACCAGTCCGGTGTCATCATCTACCTGCGGTTTACCGTCAGTCACGATGGTTTTGCCATCGGTGGTTTTGACTGCCTGGTTAGACGAACAGCCTGCTACGGTAAACAGTGCAGTGGCAGCCAGAACGGAAGCGATCAGTAATTTATTTTGCATGGTGTTTTCCCCTGCTCTCAGATGAATTTCGTTATCGACCTAACCATTTTAGGCTAACTGACTGAAAGCGGATGGAAAACCAGAAGGTTCTGAAGAGGGGAAGAATGCCCGGCAACCGAATGGCACCGGGCATTTTTCTTACTTGTTAATCTGCGCGTGCATTTCCTGCACTGAAATCACCTTCTCGGTGGCATCCGCGTTCAGCGCCATAGCTGTTGCGAAACCGCCGTTCAGGGTAGTGTCGTAGTGCACTTTGTACTGCAGCGCGCTGCGGCGAATCAGCTTGGAGTCTTCAATCGCCTGACGACCTGCGGTGGTGTTGATGATGTAGGTGTATTCGCCATTCTTGATACGGTCCTGAATGTGCGGACGACCTTCATGCACCTTGTTCACCAGGCGCGGGTTGATACCGGCTTCACCCAGCACAATCGCCGTACCGTGAGTTGCATCCAGCTCGAAGCCCTGTTTCAGCAGCTTGGCCGCCAGGTCAACCACACGCTCTTTATCGCCTTCGCGAACGGAGAGCAGCGCACGGCCTGATTTTCTCATGGTGGAGCTACTGCCGAGCTGCGCTTTCGCGAACGCTTCAGCGAAGGTGCGGCCCACGCCCATCACTTCCCCGGTAGAGCGCATTTCTGGCCCTAACAGCGGGTCAACGCCCGGGAATTTGTTGAACGGCAGCACCACTTCTTTCACCGAGTAGTACGGCGGAATGATCTCTTTGGTCACGCCCTGCTGCGCTAGCGTCTGGCCCGCCATCACGCGCGCCGCCACTTTCGCCAGCGGAATACCGGTGGCTTTGGAGACGAACGGGACGGTACGTGCCGCACGCGGGTTCACTTCAATCAGGTAGACTTCGTTGTCTTTCACCGCGAACTGGACGTTCATCAGACCGCGAACCTGCAGCTCGAAGGCCAGCTTCTGCACCTGCTGACGCATCACATCCTGAATTTCCTGGCTCAGGGTGTAGGCTGGCAGAGAACAGGCTGAGTCACCTGAGTGCACGCCCGCCTGCTCGATATGCTCCATGATGCCGCCAATCAGTACCATTTCGCCGTCGCAGATGGCGTCAACGTCCACCTCTACCGCGTCGTCGAGGAAGCGGTCGAGCAGCACTGGCGCATCGTTAGAAACGCTCACCGCCGTCTGGAAGTAACGACGCAGGTCAGCTTCGTCATACACGATTTCCATCGCGCGACCGCCCAGGACGTAAGAAGGACGCACCACCAGCGGATAGCCAATCTCTTTCGCCTTCTCAACGGCCATCTCAATGGCGGTGACGGTGGCGTTGGCTGGCTGTTTCAGCTTCAGACGGTCAACCGCCTGCTGGAAACGCTCGCGGTCTTCCGCACGGTCAATGGCATCCGGGCTGGTACCGATAACCGGTACGCCTGCGGCTTCCAGCGCACGTGCCAGCTTCAGCGGAGTCTGGCCACCGTACTGCACGATAACGCCTTTTGGCTTCTCAATGCGCACGATTTCCAGCACGTCTTCCAGAGTAACCGGCTCGAAGTAGAGGCGGTCGGAGGTGTCGTAGTCGGTTGAGACCGTTTCCGGGTTACAGTTGACCATGATGGTCTCGTAACCGTCTTCGCGCAGCGCCAGCGAGGCGTGTACGCAGCAGTAGTCAAACTCAATGCCCTGGCCGATACGGTTTGGACCGCCGCCCAGCACCATAATCTTGTCGCGGTCGACGGACGGGTTCGCTTCACACTCGTCTTCATAGGTGGAGTACATGTACGCGGTGTCGGTGGAGAACTCCGCCGCACAGGTGTCCACGCGCTTGTAAACCGGGTGCAGGTCATACTGGTCACGCAGCTTGCGGATTTCCGCTTCACGTACGCCCGCCAGCTTGGCCAGACGCGCATCGGCGAAACCTTTACGCTTCAGCATACGCAGGAAGTCTGCGTCCAGGCCATTGATGCCCAGCTCTGCCACTTTCTCTTCCAGACGCACCAGCTCTTCAATCTGCACCAGGAACCAGCGGTCAATGTTGGTCAGGTTGAATACGCCGTCGACGGACAGGCCAGCACGGAAGGCATCGGCGATGTACCAGATACGCTCTGCACCCGCATCTTTCAGTTCGCGGCGAATTTTGGTCAGTGCTTCCGGGTCGTCCAGGCTGACTTTAGGGTCAAAGCCGGTTGCACCCACTTCCAGGCCGCGCAACGCTTTCTGCAGGGATTCCTGCTGCGTGCGGCCAATCGCCATCACTTCACCGACAGATTTCATCTGGGTGGTCAGGCGGTCGTTCGCACCGGCGAATTTCTCGAAGTTGAAGCGTGGAATTTTGGTCACAACGTAGTCGATGGACGGTTCGAAGGAGGCTGGCGTGCGGCCACCGGTGATATCGTTCATCAGCTCATCGAGGGTGTAACCCACCGCCAGTTTCGCCGCCACTTTCGCAATCGGGAAGCCGGTCGCTTTGGAGGCCAGCGCGGAGGAACGGGACACGCGCGGGTTCATTTCGATAACAATCAGACGCCCCGTTTTCGGGTTCACCGAGAACTGCACGTTTGAGCCGCCGGTTTCCACACCGATTTCACGCAGCACCGCCATCGAGGCGTTACGCATGATTTGGTACTCTTTGTCGGTCAGCGTCTGGGCTGGCGCAACGGTGATGGAGTCGCCGGTGTGGATACCCATCGCATCGAAGTTTTCGATGGAGCAGACGATGATGCAGTTGTCGTTTTTATCACGCACCACTTCCATCTCGTACTCTTTCCAGCCAATCAGCGATTCATCAATCAGCAGCTCTTTGGTTGGCGAGAGATCCAGACCGCGTTCGCAAATCTCTTCGAACTCTTCGCGGTTGTAGGCGATACCGCCGCCGGTCCCCCCCATGGTGAAGGATGGACGGATGATGCACGGATAGCCCACTTCAGCCGCAACGGCCAGCGCCTCTTCCATATTGTGCGCGATACCGGAACGCGCGGTGTCGAGGCCGATTTTTTTCATCGCCACGTCGAAGCGACGACGGTCTTCTGCTTTATCAATTGCATCGGCGGTCGCGCCAATCATGGTCACGCCGAACTCGGCCAGCACGCCCTGACGCTCCAGCTCGAGCGCACAGTTTAGCGCCGTCTGGCCACCCATGGTTGGCAGCACAGCATCCGGACGCTCTTTCTCAATGATTTTGCGTACCACTTCCCAGTGAATCGGCTCGATGTAGGTTGCATCCGCCATTTCCGGGTCGGTCATGATGGTCGCCGGGTTGGAGTTGACCAGGATAACGCGGTAACCCTCTTCACGCAGGGCTTTACATGCCTGCGCACCGGAGTAGTCAAATTCACAGGCCTGGCCGATAACAATCGGGCCAGCGCCAAGGATCAGGATGCTTTTTATGTCTGTACGTTTTGGCATGGTCTTCTCGGCTCCTGATTATTTAGCGGTCTTACGGTATTGCTCGATAAGTTCGATGAAGTGATCGAACAGCGGCGCGGCGTCGTGCGGGCCCGGGCTGGCTTCCGGGTGGCCCTGGAAGCTGAACGCTGGCTTATCGGTACGATGAATCCCTTGCAGGGTGCCATCGAACAGTGATTTATGCGTCACGCGCAGGTTAGCCGGCATTGACGCTTCATCGACGGCAAAACCGTGGTTCTGCGCGGTGATCATCACCGTGTTGTTATCAATATCTTTCACCGGGTGGTTACCACCGTGGTGGCCGAACTTCATCTTGATGGTGTTCGCACCGCTCGCCAGCGCCAGCAGCTGATGGCCGAGGCAGATGCCGAATACCGGGATGTCGGTTTCCAGGAAGGACTTGATGGCGTCGATAGCGTAGTCGCACGGTGCCGGGTCGCCAGGACCGTTAGAAAGGAAGATGCCATCCGGGTTCATCTTCAGTACGTCTTCGGCAGAGGTTTTCGCCGGAACCACCGTCAGACGGCAGCCGCGGTCAACCAGCATGCGAAGGATGTTGCGCTTGGCGCCGAAATCATAGGCCACCACGTGGAACGGCAGCTCGCTCTCTTTTTTCGCTTCCGGCAGGTCGCCTTCCAGCGTCCAGCTACCCTGCGTCCAGCTATAGGCTTCAGCGGTAGTCACTTCTTTCGCCAGGTCCATGCCGTTCAGACCCGGGAAGGCTTTCGCTTTTTCCAGCGCCAGCGTGGCATCGAGGTTATCACCCGCGATGATGCAGCCGTTCTGTGCACCCTTCTCGCGCAGCAGACGCGTTAACTTACGGGTATCGATATCAGCAATCGCCACGATGTTATGGCGCTTCAGGTAAGACGAGAGATCTTCAGTGCTGCGGAAGTTGCTGGCAATCAGCGGCAGGTCGCGGATGACCAGGCCTTGCGCATGTACCTGAGAAGATTCTTCGTCAGCCGTATTGGTGCCGACATTGCCGATATGAGGATAAGTAAGAGTAACGATTTGGCGAGAATAGGAAGGATCAGTGAGGATTTCTTGATAACCGGTCATTGAAGTATTGAAAACGACTTCCCCAACCGCCGAACCCGTTGCCCCTATGGCCCGACCGATAAACTGGGTTCCGTCTTCCAGAACCAATAGCGCTGACTTAATCAAAACACCCTCCAGAGAATATTCACTCACTTTATTTGCATATTAATTCATAACCACGTCATGAATCAATGCAAATGTGTTGCCAGCGGATTTTTGGCAAACGGCGGCATTCTGGAGATTGGGAGGCTAAAAGTCAACTTAAAACGGATATTTTGTTTATCCTTTTGCAAGCCTGGCGAGAGTAAAGCCACTTAAGCGACAAAAAGATTAGGTAAATCACTGTAGAAAACGCTTGCGTGCATGGTTTAATGAAAAACTATTCAGCCAGGCAGCAAAAAGTGGACCAAATGGTCAAAATTTACATTACAGTAACGAAAATAAGAGACAAAAGCGCTTGTTTTTAAGCTTTAGAGCAAGAGTTGCAGTGAATTAGGTAAAATAAAAGGGCAATAAAATATTGCCCCATGCAATCAATACATTACGACTGCAATAACCACATCACGATGGGTAATAATGCTTACAGATTATTGAGATCAAGCACATCTCGCATATCAAAAAGGCCGCTTTTCTTGCCTTTCAGCCACAAAGCGGAACGCACTGCACCATTGGCAAACGTCATTCTGCTGGAAGCTTTATGCGTAATTTCGACGCGTTCGCCAATATCGGCGAACATCGCCGTATGTTCGCCGACGATGTCACCCGCACGGACGGTAGCAAAACCAATCGTGCCCGGTACGCGTTCGCCGGTATGACCTTCGCGGGTATAGACCGCGCAGTCTTTCAAATCTTTATCAAGTGCATGAGCAATCGCTTCGCCCATCGCCAGCGCCGTGCCTGATGGCGCATCAACTTTGTAGCGGTGGTGCGCTTCAACAATCTCAATGTCGGTGTAGTTACCCATCACCTTCGCCGCCTTCTCCAGTAGCTTCAGCATGACGTTAACGCCCACGCTAAAGTTTGCCGCGAAGACAATCGCAATTTCTTTCGATGCATCCTGGATGGCCTGCTTACCTGCGTCGTCAAAACCGGTGGTGCCGATCACCATCCCCTTACCGTGCTGACGGCAAAACGCCAGATGCGTCAGCGTCCCTTCCGGGCGGGTAAAATCGATAAATACATCGAAGTCATCCTTAACCGCCTCCAGGCTGCTATGTACGGTGACGCCGGTCTTTCCTGCGCCCGCCAGTTCACCTGCATCGGCTCCTAACAGTGATGACCCTTCACGCTCCAGCGCCGCGCCCAGTGCCACGCCATCCATCTGAAGTGCCGCCTGAATCAGCTGACGGCCCATACGTCCACCCGCGCCCGCAATGGCGACACGGATCTGTGCATCATGCATAGTTATTCTCTTACGTTAAAATGATGTAAATCGTTTTCAGATTAACCAGCCTTCGCAAAGGCTGCCAACTGAAAACACCGATAATTAGAATTTAACGTGAAACAGACTTAAATATCAGTAAAAGACATGATTTTGTCGTCACGATAAAGTACGGGGCAAAAAAAAGGCCAGCACATGAGATGCTAGCCTTTCATCAGATAAGGGGTTATTCCACTTCGCGAGCATCGATACGCAGTTCTTTCGGGACCTCGAAAACAATGTTCTCTTCGCGTCCTTCGAGCGGAACCGCTTCGCCGCCGCCGAGTTCCTGCAGGCGGACAATGACGTTCTGCACCAGAATATCCGGCGCGGAAGCGCCTGCGGTCACGCCGACGCAGGCCGCATTTTTCACCCACGCTTCCTGAATATCCGTCGCGTCGTCGATCAGAAATGCCGCTTTACCCATACGCTGTGCCAGTTCGGCCAGACGGTTAGAGTTAGAGGAGTTTTTCGAGCCGACCACCAGCACCACATCCGCCTGTTCAGCCAGCGCGCGCACCGCTTCCTGACGGTTGGTGGTGGCGTAGCAGATATCGTCTTTACGCGGCCCGACGATCTTCGGGAAGCGCTGGCGCAGTGCGTCAATCACATCAGAGGTATCGTCAACGGAGAGCGTCGTCTGGGTCATAAACGACAGACGGGCTTCGTTTTTGACGTTCAGCGTCAGGACATCTTCCGGCGACTCCACCAGGTACATGCCCCCTTCCGGGTTACTGTACTGCCCCATCGTGCCTTCGACTTCCGGATGACCCGCGTGGCCAATCAGAATCGACTCTTCACCACGACGGCTGGCGCGCGCCACTTCCATATGCACTTTCGTCACCAGCGGACAGGTGGCATCAAAGACCGTCAGATCGCGGCTTTTCGCTTCGTTACGGACGGCCTGAGAGACGCCGTGCGCGGAGAAGATCAGGATCGCGCCGTCCGGCACTTCGCTAATCTGCTCGATGAAAATAGCACCACGCTCGCGCAGGCTGTCGACCACGTAGCGGTTGTGCACCACTTCGTGACGCACATAAATCGGCGCGCCGTAAATTTCCAGCGCGTTTTCAACAATGCTGATAGCGCGGTCTACACCGGCGCAGAAGCCGCGCGGGTTAGCCAACAGGATCTGCATTTCAGGCCTCCAGTGCTGGGTCAATCTCCAGCACTTCAACATCAAAATGAACGGTACGCCCGGCAAGCGGATGGTTGAAATCAACGGTAATGGAGTCACCGTTGATTTCGCGGATCACGCCAGGCATTTCGCTGCCGTCCATAGCGGTAAAGAGCATAATCGCCCCGATTTCCGGCTCACCCGCGTCCATAAATTCGCGACGCGAGAAATACTGGATCAGATCCGGGCTTGGCACACCAAACGCAGCATCTGGCTCCAGCGAAAAGGCTTTTTTCTCGCCCTCTTTCAGGCCAAGAAGCTGCTGCTCAAGACCTTCAGACAGGGAGGTATCGCCAAGACGGAACAGGGCCGGTTTGCCGTTATTGCGGGTGGATTCAGCCGTGGAGCCATCATCCAGCTTCAGCGTGAAGTGAACGAGAACCGCGCTGTTGCTCTGTACGGATTTAGACATGCAAATTGCTCGCTTGTTTTGGGTCACCTGTTGCCCGGCGGCGCTACGCTTACCGGGCCTACGGGAGGCCACAAATTCGGTAGGCCGGGTAAGCGTAGCGCCACCCGGCATTGATGCTTACGCCTGCTCTTTCGCGGCCGGTTTAGGCAAGAAACCTTCCAGCACGATTAACGCCGCACCGATGCAAATTGCGCTATCGGCGAGGTTAAAGGTCGCGAAGTGCCAGTCGCCGACGTAGAAGTCGATCATATCGACCACAAAGCCGTGCCACAGGCGATCGAACAGATTGCCCAGTGCGCCGCCAATGATCAGCGCGTAGGCGATGTTATTCAGCTTTTGCGTTGCCTTCGAACGGTACATCAGCACTGCCAGTATGACGCAAATACCTAAAGCGATACCCGCGAAGAACCAGCGCTGCCAGCCACCGCTGTCAGCAAGGAAGCTAAACGCCGCACCGTAGTTGCGTGCGTAGTGCAGGTTAAGCGACGGGAACAGCGGGACCGTTTCCCCCAGAGCAAAGTTCTGGAGGATCAGGAACTTGCTGCCCAGATCGATAATCAGCACTACCACAACCAGCCACAGCCAGCGCAGTCCTGTTGAACAGAGAGTTTTACTCATCAGGCAAACTTACGTTTTTCGCCGTCACCGGCGACGTTGCTTACACAGCGTCCGCAGATGTCTGCGTGTTCCGCCACCTGGCCGACATCCGTGGTGTAATGCCAGCAACGCGGGCATTTCTCACCGTCGGCTTTGCTCAGCGCGACTTTCAGTCCTTTGAGCAGCTCGCTCTGCTGAGCATCAGCAGAGGCCTCGGCATAATCCGCAACTTTCGCACCGGAGGTCAACAGGACAAATCGTAATTCATCACCCAGCGCGGTCAGTTTTGCCGCCAGCTCAGGTTCGGCGTACAGGGTGACTGCCGCTTCCAGAGAGCCGCCGACTTTCTTGTCCGCACGCGCCTGTTCGATAACCTTGTTCACTTCGCCACGCACTTTCAGCAGCTCGTCCCAGAAGGCATCGTTCATCGCTTCGGTGCTGGAGAGATCGAACAGACCTTCGTACCACTCGCCCGTGAAGACATATTTCTCACGGTCGCCTGGCAGGTAGCCCCAGATTTCATCTGCGGTGAAGGACATGATCGGCGCCATCCAGCGAACCAGCGCTTCAGCGATGTGGAACAGGGCGGTCTGGCAGCTACGACGCGCCACGCTGTCCGCTTTCGCGGTGTACTGGCGGTCTTTGATGATGTCGAGATAGAACGAGCCCATTTCGATGGAGCAGAAGCGCATCAGGCGCTGCACCACTTCGTGGAAATCATAAGACTCATAGGCTTTCAGGATATCGTCCTGCGCCGCTTTCGCACAGCCTACCGCCCAGCGGTCCAGCACGACCATCTCTTCCGGTTTCACCATGTCCTTCACTGGATCAAAACCGTTCAGGTTCGCCAGCAGGAAGCGCGCGGTGTTACGGATACGACGATAGCTGTCGGCAGCACGCTTCAGGATCTCGTCAGACACCGCCATTTCGCCGGTGTAGTCGGTAGAAGCCACCCACAGACGCAGGATGTCTGCGCCCAGCTTGTTCATCACATCCTGCGGAGAAACGGTGTTCCCGATGGATTTAGACATCTTACGACCCTGACCATCCACGGTGAAGCCGTGAGTCAGTACCTGGCGATAAGGTGCTTTACCTTTCATGGCGGTGGAGATCATCAGGGATGACATGAACCAGCCGCGGTGTTGGTCAGACCCTTCCAGATACATGTCGGCAGCGTGACCGGCAAACTCTGGACGCACGTCAACCACCGAGGCGTGGGTCGAACCAGAGTCGAACCACACGTCCAGGGTATCTGGCACTTTCTCGTAGTTGTCCGCGTCCGCGCCCAGGATGTCGCGGGCATCGAGATCCCACCACGCCTGAATGCCGTCAACTTCGACGCGCTTCGCCACTTCTTCCATCAGTTCCAGGGTATTCGGGTGCAGTTCCTGCGTCTCTTTATGCACGAACAGAGACATCGGCACGCCCCAGGTACGCTGACGAGAGATACACCAGTCAGGACGGTTAGCGACCATGGATTCGATACGCGCCTGGCCCCAGTCCGGGATCCACTGCACGCCTTTGATCTCTTTCAGAGACTGCTCACGCAGGCCTTTCTGATCCATGCTGACGAACCACTGCGGGGTTGCACGGAAGATGATCGGCGTCTTGTGACGCCAGCAGCATGGATAGCTGTGCTGCATTTTCTCAACGTGCAGCAGCGCGCCGCTGGTGCGCAGCATATCCACGATGATGTCGTTGGCTTTAAAGACGTTGATACCGTCCAGAGCCGGATAAGTACCAGGCAGGTACGAGCCGTCCGGGCCAACCGGGTTAGCGATTTCCAGACCGTACTTCAGGCTGATGTTGTAGTCGTCAGGACCATGGCCACCGGCGGTATGCACCGCACCGGTACCGGCTTCCAGCGTGACGTGATCGCCCAGGATTGCCGGGACATCGAAGTCGAGGAACGGGTGCTTGAAGCGCATCAGCTCCAGCGCGTCACCTTTCACGGTGCCCAGCACGGTGTAGTCGGAGATGTTCGCGCGTTTCAGCACGCTCTCCACCAGATCTTTCGCCAGGATAACCGCGCGCCCCTCAATCTGCACCAGCGCGTAGTCAAACTCACCGGACAGGGAGATTGCACGGTTGGCTGGCAGCGTCCACGGCGTGGTGGTCCAGATCACCAGCGAGACCGGGCCGTTAACGGAGGAAACGCCAAATTTGGCTTTCACCGCATCCTGATCGACAGCGTCGAACGCCACGTCGATAGAAGGCGAGGTTTTGTCGTAATACTCTACTTCGGCTTCTGCCAGCGCAGAACGGCAGTCCACGCACCAGTGCACCGGCTTCGCGCCTTTGTGCAGATGGCCGTTACCGATGATTTTGCCCAGCGCACGGATGATGTTGGCTTCAGTTTTGAAGTCCATAGTCAGGTACGGGTGCGACCAGTCGCCCAATACACCCAGACGGATAAAGTCCGCACGCTGGCCGTCAACCTGCGTGGCAGCGTATTCGCGGCATTTTGCACGGAACTCAGCGGCGGTGAACTTCTCACCTGGCTTGCCAAACTCTTGCTCTACTTTCAGCTCGATTGGCAGACCGTGGCAGTCCCAGCCCGGAACGTAAGGCGAGTCATATCCCGTGAGGCCTTTGGACTTCACGATAATGTCTTTCAGAATCTTGTTTACAGAGTGACCAATATGAATGCTGCCATTCGCATAGGGAGGGCCATCATGCAGAATGAAGGTTTTTTTGCCTTTTTTGGCTGCACGAATGATGCCGTACAGGTCATCATCGGTCCAACGCGCCAGCATTCCCGGTTCGCGCTTGGCGAGATCGCCGCGCATCGGGAACCCTGTTTCCGGCAAATTCAGGGTTGATTTATAGTCACTCATCAGATTCTCGGTTCCGTATTTATCACGTAGGCATTTAAGCCGGGTTCATAGCCCAAAAAACTCGCGGGCCGTCAATTCATCACGCGCAATCTGCGCTTTTAGTTCATCCAGTGAAGCAAATCGCTGCTCATTGCGTATTTTTTTACGCAGTATTACATCTATATGGCGACCATAAAGGTCCATTACAACGTCCAGCAGGTGCACTTCTAACTGTTGACGTACACCGGCGACAGTGGGACGCGTGCCAATGTTGGCAACGCCGTAAAACGGCTTATCGCCCAGTCCTGCCACTTCCACCGCATAGACCCCTTTAACCGGGGAAACCTGACGACGCAGCGGGATATTCGCCGTCGGGAAACCTATCGTGCGCCCCAGGGCGTCGCCATGCACGACGCGGCCTGAGATAGTAAACGGGTGCCCCAGCAGCGTTTCTGCCGTATCCAGTTCATCATTCGCCAGCGCCTGACGCACCGCCGTGCTGCTGACGCGCACGCCGCCTTCACAGAAGGTCATCGCGCTGGTGACGTCAAAACCGTACTCCAGGCCCGCCTTCTGTAATAGCAAGAAATCACCCTGACGACCAGCGCCAAAGCGGAAATCATCCCCCACGGCGAGAAACTGTACGCCAAGACGCTTAACCAGCAGGTCGCTGACGAAATTTTGTGCTGTCAGTGCGGCAAAGCGACGATCGAAACGCACGCACAGCACGTAGTCGACGCCGGACTCTGCCAGGTAGCGCAGCTTCTCACGCAGGCGAGTGAGACGGGCGGGCGATTTATCCCCCGCAAACAGCTCCAGCGGTTGCGGTTCGAAAATCATCACCACCACGGGCAGGCCACGGGCCTCCCCTTCTTTACGCAATCCCTGCAACAGCGCCTGATGACCACGATGCACGCCGTCGAAATTACCAATAGTCAGCACGCACCCGTGTGGTGCGCTGCTGAGATTATGTATGCCGCGTATCAGCTTCATGTCTGGCTCAAAACAGTGAAAATCGCCAAAGTATACCTTGTACCGCGGTTAAGGTTAACCGGCGATTGTTCGCGCAAAACAGAAAGCCGTAATGATTTCATCAGGCTGACCTTTCACAGCGAAAAAATCTGCGCGTGAACTGCGATTTTTATGCCGAAAGGCTGTATTCACGCAAGACAAGCTGGTAGAATCCTGCGCCATCACTACGTAACGTAGCGTCGCTTTTTAACGGCGCTTATTTGCACAAATCCATTGACAAAAGAAGGCAAAGAGGGCATATTCCTCGGCCTTTGAATTGTCCACATAGATCATATTTGGGAGTTGGACTTGGCTAATATCAAATCAGCTAAGAAACGTGCCGTTCAGTCTGAAAAGGCTCGTAAGCACAACGCAAGCCGTCGCTCTATGATGCGTACTTTCATCAAGAAAGTATACGCAGCAATCGAAGCTGGCGACAAAGCTGCAGCGCAGAACGCATTTAACGAAATGCAACCAATCGTGGATCGTCAGGCTGCTAAAGGTCTGATCCACAAAAACAAAGCAGCGCGTCATAAAGCAAACCTGACCGCGCAGATCAACAAACTGGCTTAATCGCTACTTGTTGTTGCTTGTTTAAAGAACCCGCTTAACGCGGGTTTTTTTATGTCTTCAGATTGCCGGTGGCGTAAACAGCGCCGAGTAGTCACGGTTGCAGATTCGCTGCACCGCCGGGTGCTGAATCATTCTTTCGGCAAATATGGCGTGATACTCCTCCATCACGTTATCCACTCTGCCAATCTCCGTAATCTTGTTGTCTGAATAGAGATCGAGCACGTACAGCGTTGGCGCAACGAAGATGGCATTGTGCGCTTCGCCAAAGGCTTTCATCAGTGCCGCATCGTCGAATTCACCGAGGATCTCCACCTTCAGCCCTTGCGAGTTAAACCAGTTCAACAGCTTACGCCCGAGCATTGACCGCCTTCCCGGCACTAATAAGCGACGCTCTTCCAGACAGGCCGGGAAGGGTTTTTCCGGCGGTGGATTAATGCACCAGAAGCTGACACCGCATTCGCCAATCTTCACTGAGAACAGCCCTTCCTGCTGCGTGGAGTCGATGGGGCAGTCCGAGATAATCATATCCAGCTTATGCTGGCTCAGCTGTTCCAGCAGCATCTCGTGGGTGGATTCAAAGCAGCGCAGATGGATTTGTTCATCTTCCACCACCGCGGCATCCAGCACGCCGCTCACCAGCCGTTTGGACAGCGCATCCGCCACGCCGACGTCAAAGAGCAGGTTAGACTCTTTGCGATAGTTGACGATATCCAGCATCTCCTGGCTCAGGGTGAACATCTTGTCCGCATAGCGAAAGACCAGTTCCCCAAGTTCGCTTGGCTCAATCCCGCGGCCTTTACGCTTGAACAGCTTGCCCTGCAGGCGCTCTTCCAGCGCCTTGATTTGGCCGGTAATGGTCTGCGGCGTGAGATAGAGCGCCTCAGCCGCCCCCACCACCGAGCCCTGCTTGTAGACGTGCCAGAAGTAGTAAAGATGGTTGTAATTCAAATGAGACATAGCGTCTTCACTCCCTGAGTATGTAACGGGAGAAGGCTCATCTTCTCCCGGTTTCCGTTATGCCTGGACAGCCTGTCCGGGCAATTTCACCTTCAACAAGGTATAACCGATTACCGCGGCCAGTAATGACCCGATAAGAATGCCGAGCTTCGCCCAGACGATGAGTTCAGGGGCATTTGCGCCAAACGCCAGCGTCGAGATAAAGATCGACATGGTAAATCCAATACCACACAGCACGCCGACAGCCATAATCTGACCAAAGGTGGTGCCGTTCGGCAGCGATGCCAGCTTCATCTTCAGCGCCAGCCAGCAGAACAGGCTGATCCCCAGCGGTTTACCAATAAACAGCCCGGCAATAATGCCCAGCGGCAGGACAGACGTCAGCCCATCCAGCGTCACGCCCTGCAGGGAAACGCCGGCGTTAGCAAAGGCAAACAGTGGCAGGATCATAAAGGCGACCCACGGGTGAAGGACATGCTCAAGCTGTTTAGCAGGGGATTTACCCTCCTGCGGTTTTAGCGGCACAAAGAAGCCAACAATCACCCCGGCCAGCGTGGCATGCACGCCGGATTTCAATACCGCTGTCCAGAGTACCATCCCCACGAGGATGTAAATGCCGATGCGGCGGACATTGAAAATGTTCAGCAGTGCCAGGACCGCAATTGCGCCTGCCGCCACGCTCAGCGACAGAATCGACAGATCGCTGGTATAAAACAGCGCGATAATCACGATCGCGCCCAGATCATCAATGATCGCCAGCGCCATCAGGAAGATTTTCAACGCCATCGGCACGCGGCTGCCGAGCAAGGCTAAGACACCGAGCGCAAACGCGATATCCGTTGCCGCCGGGATAGCCCACCCGTCACGCGCAACAGGATCCTGCCAGGTAAACGCAAGGAACAGCAGTGCCGGAACGACCATCCCGCCGATAGCGGCGATCACCGGAAAGGCGGCGCGCTGACGGCTGGCGAGGGAGCCCAACACCAGCTCCCGTTTGACCTCAAGTCCCACCAGCAGGAAGAACACCGCCATTAGCGCATCGTTGATCCACAGCAGCATGTTCTTGTTAATTTCCAGCGCCCCGACCTTCAGCTCAACGGGTGTTTCCAAAAATGCGTGATAGAGATCGCGCGTCATGCCCAGGTTCGCCAGCACCATTGCGGCTGCCGCGGCAATAATCAGGATCACACCACCGGACGCCTCACTGCTAAAGAAACGGTGTAGTAATTTCATTTAAGTTCTCTCTTTTACAACAATACCTCGATAAAACCATAATACCAAGCCAAATAGCTCGGCAAAAACAGATTAATATTGAGTGTAGACTCAGTTTTACCGATCTATCCCCCAAAATAAAAAAGCCCGGAATCGCTTCCGGGCTTTATATCGTTGAAAACCGGCTAACAGATTAGCGGGTCAAGTCGTCGAAGAATTTTTTGACGCCATCAAAGAAGCTTTTGGAGCGCGGACTGTTTTTCTCGCCCGTTGGGCCGCCAAAGCTCTCCTGCAGCTCTTTCAGTAGCTGTTTCTGCTTGTCGTTCAGCCCCACTGGGGTTTCTACAACCACACGGCACAGCAGGTCGCCCTGAGCACCGCCGCGAACGGACTTCACGCCTTTACCGCGCATGCGGAACAGCTTACCGGTCTGGGTTTCGCCCGGGATCTTCAGATTGACGCGACCATCCAGGGTAGGCACTTCAATTTCACCACCGAGCGCCGCCATGGCGAAGTTGATCGGCACTTCACAGTACAGGTTGTTACCTTCACGCTCGAAGATGGCATGCTGCTTCACCTGAACCTGAACGTACAGATCGCCTGCCGGTGCGCCGTGCTCACCGGCTTCACCTTCACCTGCCAGACGGATGCGGTCGCCCGTATCCACGCCTGCCGGGATTTTGACGGACAGGGTCTTGGTTTTCTCAACGCGACCATGACCGTGGCATTTAGTGCACGGATCTTTAATCAGCGTACCGCGGCCATGACAGTGAGGACAGGCCTGCTGTACTGCGAAGAAGCCCTGACGCATCTGCACCTGACCGGAACCGTGACAGGTTGGACAGGTCTGCGGCTGGGTACCCGCTTTCGCGCCGCTGCCGTGGCACACGTCACACTCTTCCAGCGTCGGGATACGGATCTCTTTGGTGACACCGCGAACGGCCTCTTCCAGCGTCAGCTCCATGTTGTAGCGCAGGTCTGCGCCGCGCGCTGCGCGCTGACGACCACGACCGCCGCCAAAGATATCGCCGAACACGTCGCCGAAGATGTCGCTGAAATCAGCACCGCCGCCAAAGCCGCCGCCACCGAATCCGCCGCCGCCCATGCCGCCCTGTTCAAAGGCTGCGTGGCCGTACTGGTCATAGGCCGCACGTTTTTGTGCATCGGTCAGGACTTCGTAGGCTTCTTTGATCTCTTTAAATTTTGCTTCAGCCTCTTTATCCCCCTGGTTGCGGTCCGGGTGGAATTTCATGGCCAGGCGCTTATACGCCTTTTTGATTTCACGCTCTTCCGCAGTTTTCGGAACGCCTAAAATCTCGTAATAGTCTTGCTTTGCCATTGGTTTTTTTAAGCCCCTTAACATGCGAGCACGGGCGTGGAGAGTTCTCCTACGCCCGTGCCGATTAATTACCCTGCATCAGGGCGATTATTTTTTGTCTTTAACTTCTTCGAACTCAGCGTCGACAACGTCGTCGTCTTTCGCGTTGTTCGCGGAAGCGTCAGCGCCCGCTTGCTGCTGCGCGTGCTGCTGCTGAGCAATTTCCATCAGCTTCTGGGAAGCCTGTGCCAGCTCCTGCATCTTCGCTTCGATATCCGCTTTGTCTTCGCCTTTCAGAGACGTTTCCAGCGCAGTCAGTGCAGCTTCGATAGACGTTTTGTCTTCCGCTGGCAGTTTGTCGCCCGCTTCTTCAACCTGCTTACGGGTGCTGTGCAGCAGATGGTCACCCTGGTTACGGGTCTGAACCAGCTCTTCGAACTTACGGTCAGATTCCGCGTTCGCTTCTGCTTCACGAACCATTTTCTGGATCTCTTCTTCGTTCAGACCGGAAGAAGCCTTAATGGTGATCTTCTGCTCTTTACCGCTGTTTTTGTCTTTCGCGGAAACGTGCAGGATACCGTCAGCATCGATATCGAAGGTCACTTCGATCTGCGGCATGCCGCGTGGTGCCGGGTTGATACCATCCAGGTTGAACTGACCCAGAGATTTGTTATCAGACGCACGTTTACGCTCACCCTGCAGCACATGGATGGTTACCGCAGACTGGTTGTCTTCAGCGGTAGAGAACACCTGGCTGTGCTTGGTCGGGATAGTGGTGTTTTTAGTGATCAGCGCAGTCATTACGCCGCCCATGGTTTCGATACCCAGAGACAGCGGGGTAACGTCCAGCAGCAGAACGTCTTTCACTTCACCGGTCAATACACCACCCTGAACGGCAGCACCGATAGCAACGGCTTCGTCCGGGTTAACATCTTTACGTGGCTCTTTACCGAAGAACTCAGCCACTTTCTTCTGGACCATTGGCATACGGGTCTGACCACCAACGAGGATAACGTCATTGATATCAGACACGGACAGGCCAGCATCCTGCAGAGCAACTTTCAGTGGCTCGATAGAACGGTTCACCAGGTCTTCGACCAGGCTTTCCAGTTTTGCACGGGTCACTTTGATGTTCATGTGTTTAGGACCGGTCGCATCTGCAGTAATGTACGGCAGGTTAACGTCGGTCTGCTGAGCGGAAGACAGCTCGATCTTCGCTTTCTCAGCGGCTTCTTTCAGGCGCTGCATGGCCAGCGGGTCGTTACGCAGGTCGATGCCCTGATCTTTCTTGAACTCGTCTACGAGGTAGTTGATCAGACGGGTATCGAAGTCTTCACCACCCAGGTGGGTATCACCGTTGGTTGCCAGAACTTCGAAGGTTTTTTCGCCGTCAACTTCGTCGATTTCGATAATAGAGATATCGAAGGTACCACCACCCAGGTCGTAAACCGCGATAGTGCGGTTGCCCACTTCTTTATCCAGACCGTAAGCCAGAGCCGCTGCGGTAGGTTCGTTGATGATACGTTTTACTTCCAGACCTGCAATACGGCCAGCATCTTTGGTAGCCTGACGCTGAGCATCGTTAAAGTAGGCAGGTACGGTGATAACGGCTTCAGTTACTGGCTCACCCAGGTAATCTTCAGCAGTCTTCTTCATTTTTTTCAGCACTTCAGCAGAGATCTGCGGTGGTGCAGTTTTGGTGCCTTTCACATCAAGCCATGCATCGCCGTTATCTGCTGCGATGATTTTGTAAGGCATGATAGAAACGTCACGCTGAACTTCTTCGTCCTGGAAGCGGCGGCCGATCAGGCGTTTAATCGCAAACAGGGTATTTTGCGGGTTTGTCACTGCCTGACGTTTAGCCGGCTGACCAACCAGAGTTTCACCATCCTGGGTATAAGCAATGATAGAAGGCGTGGTGCGATCGCCCTCGGCGTTCTCCAGCACGCGTGCAGTAGTGCCGTCCATAATCGCTACACAAGAGTTGGTCGTACCCAGGTCGATACCAATAATTTTACCCATCTAAACGTCTCCACTAAAAATTCAGTCAACATGTGGTTGTGTACCTGTAATAAGGGCAGAACGTGCTTTTTCAACTGCCCAGATTTGATTTTTTTCAGGTCCACACACTGCGGTTGACTACAAGATGGGGTCGCTACGGCATCCATCAAGGGGCAAGCGTAAAAAAATTTTTAATTTCACCCTGATGAGATCATAGACGGCATCGATTGCGCCCATTATGATGCCGCGCCCCGTCAGGGAGTAATGACGCGGGTTTAACCATTTCACCATATTAATGATGATTTTTTTTGAGGACTTATGGGCAACACTAAGTTGGCTAATCCGGCTCCGCTGGGCCTGATGGGTTTTGGCATGACCACTATCCTGCTGAACCTGCACAACATCGGGATGTTCCCGATGGATGGCATTATCCTGGCGATGGGCATTTTTTACGGCGGCATCGCACAAATCTTCGCGGGTCTGCTGGAATATAAGAAAGGCAACACCTTCGGCTTAACCGCCTTCACCTCTTACGGCTCGTTCTGGCTGACGCTGGTCGCTATCCTGCTGATGCCTAAAATGGGTCTGGCAGACGCAGCGAATGCCCACTTCCTGGGCGTGTATCTGGGCCTGTGGGGCGTCTTCACCCTGTTCATGTTCTTCGGCACGCTGAAGGGGAACCGCGCGCTGCAGTTCGTCTTCCTGAGCCTGACCGTACTGTTCGCCCTGCTGGCCATCGGCCACCTGGTGGATAACGAAGGCATCGTACACGTTGCAGGCTGGATTGGCCTGGTATGCGGCGCAAGCGCTATCTACCTGGCCATGGGTGAAGTGCTGAACGAGCAGTTCGGCCGCACTATTCTACCGATTGGTGAAAAACACTGATTCGTCTGTCGTGCCCGCCTCGCGGGCACGATTTTCCCCTGACTGCCGAAGCCAAATCCCCAATACCAGCCCCATTAACGACAACGCCAGCACGTACCAGGCCGGCGCCAGGGGAGACACCCCCATTAATACCGTCACCGCAATCGGCGTCAGTCCGCCAAAGATGGCATACGAGACGTTGTAAGAAAATGAGATGCCGGTGAAGCGCACCTCAGGCGGAAACGCGCGTACCATCACATACGGTACCGCCCCGACAACGCCTACGCACAGGCCTACCACACCGTACAGCAGGAACAGCTGTTCAGGGTGGCTGCCTGCCAAATGGTAAAACGCCCAGCTTGATACGGCCAGTAACAGGCTGCCGACGATAAAGGTCACGCTGGCACCGAAGCGATCGACAGCCAGCCCGGCGGCCAGACAGCCAAAGCAAAGCATAATGGTCGCGATACTGTTCGCCTGTAACGTCACTGCCGGGGCGAACCCGTACTGTTTTTGCAGCCAGACCGGCGACATCAAAATCACCACTACGATGCCCGCCGAGAGAAGCCAGGTGAGCAGCATCGACACCACGACCGCTTTTTTATGGCGCACCACCACGGCTTTGACCGGCAACTCCTGAGCCAGCGCTTTGCGCTGCTGCATCTCAAGGAAAATCGGCGTCTCCTGCAACCAGCGACGCAGGTACATCGCCACCAGGCCAAACGCTCCGCCCAGCAGGAACGGTAAGCGCCAGCCCCAGTCGTGCACAGCCTGCTGCGTCATGCTGGTGTTTACAATGGTCGCAACGACGGAACCAAGCAAAATCCCCACCGTTAACCCCGCGGTTAAGGTGCCGCAGGCGATACCAATGCGGCGCGCCGGAACATGTTCCGCAACAAACACCCACGCCCCCGGTACCTCACCACCGATCGCCGCCCCCTGAAGAATACGCATCAGTAGCAGCAATAACGGGGCAACAATACCCATTGAGGCATAGGTTGGCAGCAGGCCAATCGCCAGCGTCGGCACGGCCATCAGCAGGATACTCAGGGTAAACATTTTCTTGCGCCCGACCAGATCGCCAAAGTGCGCCATCACAATGCCGCCCAGCGGACGTGCCAGATATCCGGCAGCAAAAATGCCGAAGGTTTGCACCTGTCGCAGCCATTCCGGGATATCCGCCGGGAAGAACAACTCCCCTACCACAGCGGCGAAGAAAACAAAGATGATGAAGTCGTAAAACTCCAGCGCGCCGCCCAGAGCGGCGAGCGTGAGGGTTTTGTAATCCTGTCGATTCAGAGGTCGGGTGTTATGTGACATAGCGAACCATTGTGCATGTATTGTGGATTATTTTTTACAGCAATCGTAAAGAAAAAATTACTATATCGTAAATCCATTTACACGCCACTGCGGCTGACGCTAATGTCACATTTTAATTAATTTCAGGAGATTGTCTCGCGGCGGGCGCTTTTAGGACGAAATGCTGCTACCACTTTTTCGTCCGTCTCGACGTACGGCCCGTCCAGCAGCTGTATACAATACGGTACACTTGCAAAGATGCCGTGGACGATGACGCTGCCATCCTCCGCTTTCAGTCCTTCCAGCGTCTCTTTGATGGACTTCGGCTGGCCCGGCAGGTTCAGAATCAGCGCCTGTTTGCGGATCACCCCCACCTGGCGAGACAAAATGGCCGTCGGGACAAAGTGTAGACTGATCTGACGCATCTGTTCACCGAAGCCTGGCATTTCACGATCCGCAATCGCCAGCGTCGCGTCCGGGGTAACATCGCGGCGCGCAGGGCCGGTTCCGCCCGTCGTCAGCACAAGGTGACAGCTCATTTCATCCACCAGCTCACACAGGGTCTGCTCGATGATTGGCTGTTCGTCCGGGATCAGGCGGGTCTGGATCTCAAACGGGGTGGTCAACGCGCTTGCCAGCCACTCTTCCAGAGCAGGGATGCCTTTATCCTGGTAAACGCCGCTGGAGGCGCGGTCGGAAATCGACACTAAGCCGATGCGTAAGGTATTCATATCCATTCCATTCAAAAAGTACTGATTAAAGGGAATGATACACGCAGAGGGGAAATTCAGACAGAGTACGAAAGAAGTAGCGTGACCGGGGACCCGGTCACGCAGAATGATTACAGCAGGTCGCCGATCATTTTTTCCAGTTTTTCCTGGTCAATAGCAAACTTACGGATACCGTCCGCCAGTTTGTCTACCGCCATTGGATCCTGGTTGTGCTGCCAAAGGAACTCGGATTCAGTGATGCGCTCTGGGCGTGCTTTCACTTCACCGGTGTAGGACAGTTTACGCTCGATGGTACCTTCGCTTTCTGCCAGCTCTTTCAGCAGCGCAGGGGCGATGGTCAGGCGGTCACAGCCAGCCAGTTCGATGATTTCACCGACGTTACGGAAGCTTGCGCCCATCACCACGGTCTCATAACCATGCTGTTTGTAGTATTCGTAGATTTCAGTCACGGAAACCACGCCTGGATCTTCAGACGCCGCGTACTCTTTCTTGTCGGTGTTGGCTTTGTACCAGTCCAGAATACGGCCTACGAACGGAGAAATCAGGTATACGCCAGCTTCAGCACAAGCACGCGCCTGCGCGAAGGAGAACAGCAGGGTCAGGTTACAGTTGATGCCTTCTTTTTCCAGCTGCTCCGCCGCGCGGATGCCCTGCCAGGTAGACGCCAGTTTGATCAGGATACGGTCGTTGCTGATGCCCGCATCGTTGTACAGTTTGATCAGACGTTTTGCTTTAGCAATTGACGCTTCGGTGTCGTAGGACAGACGTGCATCCACTTCGGTGGAGATACGGCCCGGGACCAGTTTCAGAATTTCCAGACCGATGTTCACGGCCAGTTTATCAGTGGCATCCACAACCTGCTGCGCGCGGTCATTGCTCTGTGCTTTCGCCCAGGTCACGGCCTCGTCAATCAGTTTGCGATACTCAGGGATCTGTGCGGCGTTAAGGATCAGAGAAGGGTTAGTTGTGGCATCCTGCGGCTGGTACAGCTTCATTGCCGCGATATCTCCGGTGTCAGCTACGACAGTGGTGAACTGACGAAGGGAGGTCAATTTATCCGTCATGATAGTGTTTCTCTTTTAACGTGCCCTGGATAATTCACGCTACCGACAGCATGCCTGCAGCGGAAAAATGACAGGTTTACTTGTTAGGGGGATGTAACCGGTCTGCCCTGATGATAACACGACGGAGGGGTAGCGCAACCGCAGACAGTGCGCTTAGGCAGAGTATGATAAACTAAGAATATTAACAGGCTGCTAAGCAACAGCATGCCCAATCAGTGGTAGCGCTTACATATTCACATTGGCATCAACAAGAGGGACGTTAATGCCTGATTTCTTTTTCTTTATTAACGAAGTCCTCTGGGGTTCGATAATGATTTACCTGCTCCTGGGAGCAGGTATCTGGTTTACGCTACGCAGTGGGTTTATCCAGTTTCGCTATATTCGCAAGTTTGGCAGAAGTCTGAAAAACAGCGTCACGCCCCATCCGGGCGGACTCACCTCGTTTCAGGCGCTGTGTACTAGCCTTGCGGCACGCCTTGGCAGCGGCAATCTGGCAGGCGTTGCGCTGGCCATCAGCGCAGGAGGGCCTGGCGCAGTGTTCTGGATGTGGGTCACGGCACTTCTGGGAATGGCCACCTCTTTCGCCGAAAGTTCGCTGGCGCAACTCTACAAAGAGAAGGATAAAAGCGGACAGTTTCGTGGCGGCCCGTCATGGTATATGGCGCGTGGCTTAGGGATGCGCTGGATGGGCGTGCTGTTCTCGCTTTTTTTACTGTTCGCATACGGCCTCATTTTTAATACCGTCCAGTCAAACTCGGTTGCCCATGCTCTGCGCTATACCTTCTCCTGTCCGGAGTGGCTCACGGGCAGCGTGTTAGCCCTCTTTGTTTTGCTCGCCATTTCTGCCGGCCTTAGGGGCGTCGCCCGCCTGATGCAGTGGCTGGTGCCCATTATGGCCCTGCTCTGGGTTACCGCGAGTCTGGTCGTTGCAGCACTGCATTTCGAACAGGTTCCGGGGGTCATTGCGTCCATCTTTAAAAGCGCTTTTGGCTGGCGGGAAGTCGCATCAGGCGCGCTGGGCTATACCCTGAGCCAGGCATTGATGGCGGGTTTTCAACGGGGCATGTTCTCCAATGAAGCCGGAATGGGTTCCACGCCCAACGTCGCAGCGGCCGCCTCTTCATGGCCGCCACACCCGGCTGCGCAGGGTATTGTGCAGATGATCGGCGTCTTTATGGATACGGTGATCATCTGTTCCGCCAGTGCAATGATCCTCCTGCTGGCCGGCCCGGTACCCCATACCTCGGATGCCGTCGGGATACAATATCTCCAGCAGGCGCTGGTGAACCTGACCGGCGGCTGGGGGGCTGGCTTTGTCTCGCTCATACTGATGTTGTTCTCCTTCAGCTCAATTGTGGTCAACTATCTGTACGCTGAAAACAACCTCATTTTCCTGAGATTCAACGCTCGCCCTGCTATCCTCCTGCTTCGCCTGGGGGTGATACTGATGGTGTTCGCGGGCGCCCTTCTGACGATGCCTATGATCTGGCAGCTGGCGGATGTCATTATGGCGCTAATGGCAATCACTAACCTGAC
This sequence comes from Enterobacter sp. MGH 37, assembly GCF_000534515.1. Taxonomy (NCBI): domain Bacteria; kingdom Pseudomonadati; phylum Pseudomonadota; class Gammaproteobacteria; order Enterobacterales; family Enterobacteriaceae; genus Enterobacter; species Enterobacter sp. MGH 37. The sequence continues at coordinate 1,939,821 of NZ_KI973206.1, read as the reverse complement.
GGCGATCCTGCTGCTCTCCCCCGTTGTGACGCTTATTGCCAAAGATTATCTTCGCCAGCGCAAGCTGGGGGTTGCCCCGGTATTTGATGCGTCACGTTACCCCGAAATTGCGTCACAACTTGCCCCTGGCACCTGGGATGATTTGCCCCGGCGATAACAGCTATCGATCAATTCAGGGCGATTTTTTGTTAAAGTCGCTCTAAATTTCCTGCAAGGACTGGATATGCTGATTCTGATTTCACCTGCAAAAACGCTCGACTACCAGAGCCCGCTCGCCACTGAGCGCTATACCCAGCCAGAACTGCTGGATTATTCACAGCAGCTGATCCGTGAAGCGCGCAAGCTCTCTGCGCCGCAAATCGCCTCGCTGATGGGCATCAGCGACAAGCTGGCAGACCTGAACGCGACGCGATTCCATGAATGGCATCCGGATTTCACCCCTGCTAACGCGCGTCAGGCGATTCTGGCATTTAAAGGTGATGTCTATACCGGTCTGCAGGCGGAAGACTTCAGTGAAGCCGACTTCGATTTTGCCCAGCAGCATCTGCGTATGCTGTCGGGTCTGTATGGCGTACTGCGTCCGCTGGATCTGATGCAGCCGTACCGTCTGGAGATGGGCATTCGTCTGGAAAACGCCAAAGGCAAAGACTTGTACCATTTCTGGGGCGAAATCATCACCGATAAGCTGAACGCGGCGCTACGCGCTCAGGGCGATAACGTGGTGATTAACCTGGCATCCGATGAATACTACAAGTCGGTGAAACCGAAAAAGCTGGATGCGGAGATCATCAAGCCGGTCTTCCTGGATGAGAAAAACGGCAAGTTCAAGGTCATCAGCTTCTATGCCAAAAAGGCGCGGGGCCTCATGAGCCGCTATATCATTCAGAACCGCCTGACCAAGCCGGAGCAGCTGACCGGTTTTAACAGCGAAGGCTATTTCTTTGACGAAGACGCGTCGGGGAAAGGCGAACTGGTCTTTAAACGCCACGAACAATAAAACAACACCCCGCCTGCTGGCGGGGTGTTGCATTAATGGTGCTTCCAGTCCGGCCCTGGATGGCGATCGTCATGATGATGGTCGTGTCGATCGTCACGATCGCGATGTTCGTCATGCGGGCGCCAGTGGTTATCACGCCAGTCATAATGCGCCTTCCACCAGTCGTGGTCGCGCCAGCGGCCGCCGTCCCAGTAATGCCCGCTGTTGTCCCGGTCGCCAATCTGCAGTTTAACCGCCGGTACGAGGGTGATTTCGGATGCCTGTGCCGCCATGGGAGCGACCAGCACCAGTGAAAGCGCGATGAGTGCAGGTTTCAGTGTAGACATCTGTGACTCCTTATTCTTCTTGCCCAACGTGGGCCGATGTAAGGAGAGTACGCGAGGGGAGCGGGGGATGTTATTCTCTGCAATCCTAAACGCTAAGTGACCGCATTTATTGGGAATTTCTGCTTTTTTCCTGCTTTATTCCTCCTTATTTTCTTCACAAAAAAGCCGGGTGGCGGCTTCGCCTTTCCCGGCCTAAAGATCGGTGCTGCTTTTGCCGGGTGGCGCTGCGCTTATCCGGCCTACAAACCCCGTAGGTCCGGTAAGGCGTAGCCGCCACCGGGCAACACAATTACGCGCGAGTCATCATCAGCTTACGCAGCGCGGCAAAATCCGCAGGCAGCTCGTGTGACAGCAGCGGCAGGTCGGCACGCTCGGCCAGCTCTTTTGGCAGCGGCAGCGTTTCGCCCAGGATCGCTTCCACGCTCTCTTTGAACTTGGCGGGATGGGCGGTACCGAGGAACAGACCATATTCCCCCGGGTTGAGCTGGTCGCGCAGTGCGCGATACGCAATTGCCGCGTGCGGCTCAGAGGTATATCCCACCGCTTTCAGCTCGCGCATGGTCGCTTTAGTGGTCTCATCCGTCACCGCCGCGTAGCCCAGGTCCACCAGACGCCATACCTTGCGGCGGAACAGCTCCTCCACGCGCGGCCAGTTGTTTGGCTGTGACACATCCATGGCATTGGAGAGCGTCGCCTGCGTCGCGTTCGGTGCCCATTTCCCGTCTTTCAGGAAGCGCGGCACGGTGTCGTTGGCGTTGGTAGCGGCGATAAAGCGCTTCACCGGCAGACCGAGCGATTTCGCCAGCAATCCCGCCGTCAGGTCACCGAAGTTACCGCTTGGTACGGACACCACCAGCTGATTGCGCGCTTCCTGCGGCAGCTGCGCTACCGCTTCGAAGTAGTAGCAAATCTGCGCCAGCAGACGGCTGATGTTGATGGAGTTGGCGGAATTCAGCCCCAGCGCGGCCTTCAGCTCTTCATCATCGAACGCCTGCTTGACCAGCGCCTGACAGGCATCAAAGTCACCGTCGATCGCCACGGTCTCAATGTTGCCGCCGAGCGTACAGAACAGTTTTTCCTGCAGCGGGCTGATTTTGCCTTTTGGATAGAGGATCACCACGCGGACGTTTTTCAGGCCGTAGAACGCATGCGCGACCGCGGCACCGGTATCGCCAGAGGTGGCTGTCAGAATGGTCACCGGCTTGTCGCCGCTGATGTGGGTCAGCATCTGCGCCATAAAGCGGCCGCCAAAGTCTTTAAACGCCAGGGTCGGGCCGTGGAACAGCTCCAGACAACCGACGTCAGGCTCCACCTGCTGCACCGGAGCCGGGAAGGCAAACGCCGCACGCACGCGCTCTTCCAGCAGCTCCTGAGGGATTTCGTCGCCGATAAACGCAGACAGAATTTTGGTGCTGCGGGTGACAAAGTCCTGCTTCAGCAGTTCATCAATCTCGGTCAACTGAAATTCCGGCAGGTCATGCGGGAAGAACAGCCCCTGATTTTTGCCCAGCCCCTGAGTCACTGCCTGCGCGAAGCTGACCTGCTCGTTATGATCTTTAAGGTTATAGAGTTTCATTCGTTATCCCAGTACTCGTGCGCCAGCCGTGTCCAGACGGCAAATATGAACAAAGCCTTCCTGATTTTGCAGGTAGTGTTTAGAGAGCCAGTCCGCCACGCGCTGCGCGGTGTCTGGCTTATCGCACAGGGCGAACAGCGTCGGGCCGGAGCCGGAGATGCCGCACGCCTGCGCGCCGATATCCATGGCGGCCTGTCGCGCCTCGTTAAAGCCAGGCAGCAGCTTCGTGCGGTACGGCTCGGCAATGACATCTTTCATCAGCTTCGCCGCCAGCTGCGGCTGACGGGTATAGCAGGCGTGGATAAAGCCCGCCAGATGACGTCCGTGAGCAATACAGTCCTGACGACGATATTGCGCAGGCAGGATCGCACGCGCTTCCGCGGTAGAGACCTTAATCCCCGGATACGCCAGCACCCACAGCCACTCATCAAACCCTGGCACCTGCTGGCTGATGATGCCATTTTCTTCAATCATCAGCTGCATACCGCCAAGGAAGCACGGTGCCACATTGTCGTAGTGGATACTGCCGGAGATACGCCCTTCCAGCTCGCCCATTAACCCCAGCAGGCGGCTGTTATTCAACGGCTTGCCACAGTGCTCGTTCATCGCCACCAGCGCGGCAACCACGGAACAGGCGCTGGAGCCCAGCCCCGAACCAATCGGCATACTTTTTTCCAGCGTCATGGCGACCGGCACGTTTTTGCCGATCTCCTGACAGAAGCGTTCCCAGCACTGATAGACGATATTCTCGCGCGGGTCGGACGGCAGTTTGCTGGCGAATCGGCCCACGTTATTGAGGCTGAAACTCGCCGCCGCCTCAACCGTAACCGTATCGCCCAACAGCGAACCGTCCACCGGCGTGACCGCCGCACCCAGCACATCGAATCCGACGCTCATATTGGCGCTGGAAGCCGGGGCATAAACTTTGACCATGTTAAACTCCTAACTTCCATGACAGGGTACGCAACAGATCGGCAAACACACCCGCCGCTGTAACATCGTTCCCTGCGCCATAGCCGCGAAGCACCAGCGGTAATGGCTGATAATAGTGGCTGTAAAACGCGAGGGCGTTTTCGCCGTTTTTGACTTTGTACAGCGGATCGTTGCCATCCACTTCGGCAATCTTCACCCGGCACACGCCATCTTCTTCAATGTTGCCAACATAGCGCAATACCTTACCTTCATCACGGGCTTTCGCCACGCGCGCGGCAAAAGCATCGTCAAGCTGGGGTAAATTCGCCATAAAGGTGCTGACATCACCGCTGCTGTCAAACTCGGCTGGCAACACGGGTTCAATCACAATGTCCGAAAGCTCCAGCTCGCGACCGGTTTCGCGCACGAGGATCAGCAGCTTACGCGCCACGTCCATGCCGGAGAGATCGTCACGTGGATCCGGCTCGGTATAGCCCAGCTCGCGCGCGGCGCGGGTGGCTTCCGAGAGGCTCATGCCCTCGTCCAGCTTGCCAAAGATAAACGACAGGGAGCCGGAGAGAATGCCGGAGAAACGCTGCAGTTCGTCGCCCGCATTCAGCAGATTTTGCAGATTTTCGATAACCGGCAGGCCTGCGCCCACGTTGGTGTCGTACAGGAACTTACGGCGCGACTTGCTCGCCGCCAGACGCAGCTGGTGATAGTAATCCATCGACGAGGTGTTGGCCTTTTTGTTCGGCGTCACCACGTGGAAGCCTTCGCGCAGGAAATCCGCATACTGGTCGGCAACGGCCTGGTTTGACGTACAGTCGACAATCACCGGGTTAAGCAGATGGTACTCTTTTACCAGACGGATAAGGCGACCCAGATTAAACGGCTCTTTCGCCTCTTCCAGCCCGGCCTGCCAGTTTTCAAGATTCAGACCATGCACATTGGTCAGTAGCGCTCTGGAATTGGCAATACCGCAGACGCGCAGATCGATATGTTTCTTCTTGAGCCACGCCTGCTGACGCTTCACCTGCTCGAGCAGCGCGCCGCCGACACCGCCCACGCCAATCAGGAACAGCTCAATGACCTGATCGGTATTGAACAGCATCTGATGCACCACGCGCACGCCGGTGGTGGCATCGTCGTTATCCACCACGACGGAGATAGAACGCTCAGACGAGCCCTGGGCAATCGCCACGATATTGATGTTGGCGCGGGCCAGCGCGGCAAAGAACTTCGCGGAGATACCGCGCAGGGTGCGCATCCCGTCGCCCACGACGGAGATGACGGCCAGACGCTCCTGAATGGAGAGCGGCTCCAGCAACTCCTCTTTCAGCTCCAGATAAAACTCTTCTTCCAGCGCACGGCGCGCGCGCAGGCAGTCGGCCTGCGGCACGCAGAAGCTGATGCTGTACTCGGAAGAGGACTGCGTGATCAGCACCACCGAGATACCATTGCGTGACATTGCGGCAAATACGCGCGCCGCCATGCCGACCATGCCCTTCATCCCCGGACCGGAGACGCTGAACATCGCCATGTTATTGAGGTTGGAGATGCCTTTCACCGGCAGGCCATCTTCATCGGAGCTGGCACCAATCAGCGTGCCTGGCGCTTGCGGGTTACCGGTGTTTTTAATCAGGCAAGGGATCTGGAACTGGGCAATCGGGGAGATGGTACGTGGGTGAAGCACTTTGGCGCCGAAGTAGGAAAGCTCCATCGCTTCCTGGTAAGACATCGACTTCAGCAACCTGGCGTCCGGTACCTGGCGCGGGTCGCAGGTATACACGCCGTCGACGTCAGTCCAGATCTCACAACAGTCTGCGCGTAAACAGGCAGCCAGCACGGCGGCAGAGTAGTCGGAGCCGTTACGGCCCAGCACCACCAGCTCACCCTTCTCATTTCCGGCGGTAAAGCCCGCCATCAGGATCATGTGGTCAGACGGGATTTTGCTCGCGGCGATACGGCGGGTTGATTCGGCAATATCAACGGTAGATTCGAGGTAGTGGCCCACCGCAAGCAGTTTTTCAACCGGATTGATGACGGTCACGCCGTGGCCACGCGCTTCCAGCAGGCCAGCCATGATGGCGATTGACAGTTTCTCACCGCGGCAGATCAGCGCCGCGTTGATGCTGTCCGGACACTGGCCCAGCAGGCTGATACCGTGCAGCACATGTTTGATCTGAGCAAACTCCTGCTCAACGAAAGACTTCAGCTGTGCGAGCGGGAAGCCGGGCTGTGCCTCCGCCAGCCCCTGCAGCAGCTCAGCGAAGATACGCTCGGCGTCGCTGATGTTCGGAAGTGCATCCTGACCACCGATGGTTTTTTCAATCATCGCCACCAGATGGTTCGTGATTTTTGCCGGGGCAGAGAGCACGGTCGCAACCTGCCCCTGCCTGGCGTTGCTCTCCAGGATATCGGCAACACGCAGAAAACGTTCTGCATTTGCCACTGATGTACCGCCGAACTTCAACACTCGCATGGTTCTACCTCGTTTCCTTTAGCCGAAAAAAAAGCCCGCACTGTTCAGGTGCGGGCTTTTTTTTGTTTTTCCTGTACGCGTCAGCCCGCATCGTTACCTGTGGTAATGATGATGGTTGTAGTAATGGTGGTGATGCTGATGCGTTTCATGGATGTTGTGTACTCTGTCATTATTATCTGTCTGTGCTGTATTCTTTTAGGGTTAAAGGATCGGGCACCTTAAGTCAATGAATTTTTAATTTGATCACAATTCCGCAGAGACTCACGCCCCGCTGTTTGCCGATTTATTTTCATCCGATTCCCCCAAATGCAACCCTCCATGACAGACAATTTCGCCATAGTAAAAACTTATGGCAGCATTTTACTCGGCTAATTTTTTTTCAATATCGTGCAGCAAACGGTGCAACATTGCCGTGTCCCGCTGCTCAAGTCGTCCGAGACGCTGGTGTAGCCAGTCAGCCATTTTTTGATCGTCCGCCACATCCAGCCGCAAGAGCAAGTTCTCCACGCGAGCGCGAAGTGCAGCCAGCTGGTTTTCATCGGTTCCTGTATCGGGCGGCTGGGAGATTTGTATTAAGGATGCTAATTGATAGCAATAGACCATGACCGCCTGGCCTAAATTCAGAGACGGATAATCCGCGACCATCGGCGCGCCAGTCAGAACGTCCGCCAGTGCCAGCTCTTCGTTAGTGAGTCCGGAATCTTCGCGGCCAAACACCAGCGCCGCTTTCTCAAGCCACTGGCTTTTCTCTTCCAGCATGGGCACCAGCTCAGCAGGCGTGACGTAGTAATGGAACTTCGCGCGGCTGCGGGCGGTGGTCGCAACGGTAAACGAAATGTCATGCAGTGCGTCGGCAAGTGTAGCGTAAGTCGTTATATTATCGAGAATATCTCCCGAACCATGCGCCACCCAGCGGGCAGCAGGCTCCAGGTGCGCAGTGCTGTCCACAATACGTAAATCGGTAAAACCCATGGTCTTCATGGCACGCGCCGCAGCGCCTATATTTTCTGCTCTGGCTGGGGCGACCAGTACAATCGACAGATGCATTTATGCTCTCTTTTTAATCAGTTAGCGGGTAAAAATGTGATGCACTTCAACATATTACGCAGCGCAAATTTACAAATTTGCAACACAAATCACCGAAATAGCGTTTCATAACAAATTAAAAACGCTAAACTATTTTGTGTCTGAACAATCAGTTAGAATGTTAACAGAAGACCATTATCCTTATGTTTTATAATGATAATGGCATCATGAATACCCTATTCTGATTGGATTCGCTTCGTTTATATATCAATGTCCGCAACTAGTTGGTTTATTGAAAAATTGTGACAAAGGCTAGCATTCGGCTACGATGATTTCATCAAACTGTTAACGTGCTACAATTGAACTTGATATATGTCAACGAAGCGTAGTTTTATTGGGTGTCTGGTGTCACTTAGCCTGTTATGTTGCTGTTAAAATGGTTAGGATGACAGCCGTTTTTGACACTGTCGGGTCCAAAGGGAAAGTACCCAAGACCAAGCTAATGATGTTGTTGACGTTGATGGAAAGTGCATCAAGAACGCAATTACGTACTTTAGTCACGTTAAGCCGATCATGTTAATTTGCGACATGCATCAGGCAGGTCAGGGACTTTTGTACTTCCTGTTTCGATTTAGTTGGCAATTTAGGTAGCAAACATGCAGACCCCGCACATTCTTATCGTTGAAGACGAGTTGGTAACACGCAACACGTTAAAGAGCATTTTCGAAGCAGAAGGCTACGATGTCTTTGAAGCGACCGATGGCGCAGAGATGCATCAGATCCTTTCTGAAAATGATATCAACCTGGTAATCATGGATATCAACCTGCCGGGCAAAAACGGGCTTCTTCTGGCGCGCGAACTGCGTGAGCAGGCGAACGTCGCGTTAATGTTCCTGACAGGCCGTGACAACGAAGTTGATAAAATTCTTGGCCTGGAAATCGGTGCGGATGACTACATCACCAAGCCGTTCAACCCACGCGAGTTAACCATTCGTGCACGCAACCTGCTGTCCCGCACCATGAACCTGGGCACGGTCAGTGAAGAGCGTCGTAGCGTCGATAGCTACAAATTCAACGGCTGGGAACTTGATATCAATAGCCGTTCGCTGATTAGCCCGAACGGTGAGCAGTATAAACTGCCGCGCAGCGAATTCCGCGCGATGCTGCACTTCTGCGAAAACCCGGGCAAAATTCAGTCCCGTGCAGAACTGCTGAAGAAAATGACCGGCCGTGAGCTGAAGCCACACGACCGTACCGTAGACGTGACCATCCGTCGTATTCGTAAACATTTCGAATCTACGCCTGATACGCCGGAAATCATCGCCACAATCCACGGCGAAGGGTACCGTTTCTGCGGAGACCTGCAGGAGTAATCCCGCAGTCAATGCAATAAAGAAAAACGGCGCATTCGCGCCGTTTTTTTTATTTCCAGATCCGCATCGTGTCGTTATCGGGCTCTGCGGGTGGCTCAGGGCGCTTCGGCTGTGAAAGCGAATACCAGTCGAAATGCCGGGTCAGGTACATCACGGCGAACAGTGCCAGTGCGAGCACCGCTGACCCCAGCAGCAGCGCACTATCCTCCGAGCGCAGCAGGAACCACATCACCACGTCCAGCCCCAGCAAGGCCAGCACAAACAACCCGCTGCGCTTCCAGCTTTTTAGCACCGCCTGCAGGTACATCCCGTTCATCGCAGCACCCACCAGGCTTGCAACAACCCAGGCAGGCGTAAAGCCGACGTGTTCTGACAGCGCCAGCAGCACCAGATAGAACAGCACCAGCGACAGCCCCACCAGCAGATACTGCATTGGGTGCAGGCGCAGCCCGGTTAAGGTTTCGAAGACAAAGAAGGCCATAAACGTCAGCGCAATCAGCAAAATAGCATACTTGATTGCCCGGTCAGTCAGCTGATACTGATCGGCAGGTGTGGCTACCGTGACGCTAAAAGCCGGGATCGACTCCCACGCAGGAGATTCACTCCCGTTGAACCAGCTCTCAAGGTTGTTCGCAAACCAGCTGCTCTGCCAGTTCGCCTGAAAACCTGAATCACCGATTTTGTGTTTCACCGGCAGATAGTTGCCCATGAAGCCCGGATGCGGCCAGTTGCTGTTCAGCGCCATTTCGCTGTTACGTCCCACGGGCACCACGGCAAAACTCCCCGTCCCCGCCAGATTCAGCGACATCTCCATGGCAAACGTTTTTGACTCCAGCGCTTTATCCGTCAGCGGGATATGAACACCGGAAAGCGCGCCAGATACGCCCGAACCCGGCTCTACGCTCAGCGTCTCGCCGTTGATACTGGAGACTTTCACCGTGCCAATACCGCGTGCATCGCCCACTCCAACAACGATAAACGGCTGCCCCAGGGTCATCGTCTCCCCTTTAAGCTGCGTCATTTTTTCGGTGCTGAACTGCGCTTTTATTTTGAGATCGGTGTTCCAGATCTGTCCGTCATAGATGCCGATATTTCGGGACTCAACGCGCTGGTTACCCTCAACAAGCAGCGACTCCGGCAGGATAAAATGCAGATAGCTTTTCTTGTACTCGACCTTCTTCTCATCCTCTAGCTTGTAAAAGATCTCTGTCACCGGAATCGCAATCAGCGGGCCGACCAGTTTTTGCGGTCCGCTGGTGCTCTGGCGAAGCGTATTTTCGACATCATTACGGTAGCTTTCACGCTCTTCAATGAGGTTACTTACCATAAACAACGGGACTAACAGCAACAGAATGCACCCCAGCAGGGTGCTTATTTTCCAGAACAGGGGGGATTTCATCATTACGTCTCCTTTGTGATGAAGAGAGCGTAACCAGGCTGTGTGGGGGCAGTTTGAAGTTATGTGAAGGGACGGTGAAGTGTCAGCGTGGCCATCACGCCGCCCTCATCACGATTGCGCAATGTAATCTCTCCCTGATGCAGACGCGCCACCTCCTGCACAAAGGCCAGCCCGAGCCCACTGCTCTTAAGCCCGTTCTCGCGCGGAAGGGAATAGAAGCGTTCAAAAATACGATCCAGCGCGTAATCCGGGATCCCGCTTCCGCTGTCGATGACGACAAGCTGTATCTGCCCCTGCTCTTCCCGGGCCGCCAGTTCAATGGTTCCGCCCTGAGGCGTAAAATCGATGGCGTTATCCAGCAAATTGCCGAGCGCCTGTTCGAGGAGATCGGGATCGCCTTCAACATTAAACGGAACAGGCTGGATAGTCAGCACAATCGCTTTTGCCGATAGCAGGGCCGAGCGCGCGTCAGCAAGCCGCGTAAACAGTGAATTGACCCGGATGACCTCCGGCGTAATCTCGACCCGATTTTCAAGCCGCGCCTGCGCGAGCAGTTTTTCAACCAGCGACTGCATGCGTGCGTTTTGTACCAGAATGTTATCAATAAAGCGTGCTGCCACCTGCGGCGGCGGCTGCTCGGCAAGGATTTCCGCCGCGCCGCGTATGGCCGCCATCGGGCTTTTCAGCTCGTGGGTGAGCGCATGGACATAGCGTTCAATGTAATTTTTCCCTTCGAGACGAATGCGCATATTCTCCAGCGCCTGGGCAAGCTTGTGCAGTTCGCTGCTGCCCGGATTAGGTAGCGGGAGAGGCGTGTCGGTGGTCACCGAATCGGCATAGCGCGATAACGTACTGATAGAACGATTGATCCACCAGGCGACAAGAAGACCAATCAGCAAGGCAATGCCGAGCAACGCGCCACCCGCCCAGAGGATCCGCCGCTCGCTGCGGTGGATAACCGGAGCCATTGCGCTGTTCGGTTTCCCGACCGACAGCACGCCGATAATCTTACCCTGCTCCACAACCGGCGCGGCAACATACATTACCGTACTCTCAGGATCGTCTGGATTGCTCTGAGTGCTGCGCGCGCCGTATTTACCGCGAAGCGTCAGCCAGACATCGTTCCAGCGCGAGTAATCTTGCCCCACGGCCAGACCGGCGGAATCAAACACCACTCTGCCCTGCGCATCGGTCATATAGACGTGATACTCGTTACGCACCTTATAGATGCCGCCGAGGTTGGCGCGGAAAGGCCGCTGATGGAGCTGTGAAAAGGCCTGCGCCAGTTTGCCCTGCTGAGCATTCCCCGAAAGAAGATCGTCGCGCCCGATTTCGGCAAGCAAGGTCGCGGTATCGATCAACGTCCCCTCGGTGGCCCTGCGCACGCCGGGCTTCACTTCCTGAACAAAAATCGAGAGCACAAACCACGCGGCGATGCCCACGATCAGGAAATATCCCAGCAACAACCGCATCCCAATGCGCATCAGTAAAGGCCCAGACTGTAGCCCATACCGCGATGGGTACTGATGGGAGACTGTTCATCGTTCACCGCCCGCAGCTTGGCGCGCAGGGTTTTGATATGGGTATCCACGGTGCGATCGAAGCTGTCGCCGTCTTCACCCCATACCTTGTCCATCAGCTGCTGGCGAGAAAATACCCGCCCGGGGGCCTGTAAAAAGGTTTTGAGCAGCAAGAACTCGTAGCGGGTCAGGGGTAAAACTTCACCGCACCAGCTTATTCGGGCGGCAGGTTCATTCAGCTCAAATTACCCGATACGCATCGTTTCTGCTGGCGCGGCGGATTTTTGCATCCGCCGTAAAATTGTCCTTACCCGGGCACAAACCTCTCGCGGAGAAAAAGGCTTGGCGACGTAGTCGTCGGCGCCCATTTCCAGCCCGAGGAGTTTATCCACTTCATCACTGCGTGCCGTGAGAAACAGCACCGGAAGTGACGGATGCTGAGCCAGCAGCTGGCGGCAGAGTTCAAAGCCGCTGATGTCCGGCAGCCCAACATCCAGAATGGCGAGCGCCGGGATCTGCCGCCGCGCCTCCTCCAGCACCGGTAAACCGCGCTCAAACGCCTTTACCGCAAAGCCTTCCTGCTGAAGCATGTAGATAAGCGTATCGGCGATACTGGTTTCGTCTTCAACCAGCCAGACCACAGGTTGTTGCATGGTTCATCCCTGAATTAATGCCATGGCATAATCGGCACGGCGCTGATGGCGTTTTTCGGCGAGCCTTCCACCACTTTGTCGGAATAGGCAAGATAAGCCAGCGTATTGCGCTTCGCATCATAGAAACGCACTACCTGCAGCTTTTTGAACACCAGCGACGTCCGTTTCTGGAACACCACGTCACCCTGCGCTTTACCGTTTTTAATTTTATCGCTCAGCTCAACCGGCCCCACCTGCTGGCAGGAGATCGCCGCATCAGAGGTATCTTCCGCCAGCCCCAGACCGCCTTTAATACCGCCCGTCTTCGCACGGCTGACGTAGCAGGTGACGTTTTTCACATCTGGATCGTCAAACGCCTCCACCACAATTTTGTGGTCCGGGCCAAACATTTTGAACACGGTATCGACAGATCCAATCTGTTCCGCTTGCGCCGCACGGCCAACAACCAGCAACAGAGCGGTAAGAAGCAAAGTCTTGTATTTCATATTGTTACCATTCTTTAAAATTGCATTGAGCGATTATTCAACACTTTAGACAAAAATGTAGCAAGATCACAGGATTAGAATATATTCGCCCAAAAAGGGGGAGAAAAGGCATTAATGCGCAAAAAAAACACTGAATGCTAAAACATCAAAAAATGCTATTATCCGCTAACCTGTTATCAGGCACCTGCTGTTTTAAGGATGAGGATAGTATATGGATCAGGCTGGAATTATTCGCGACCTGCTCACCTGGCTGGAAGGTCATCTCGACCAGCCTTTGTCACTGGATAATGTGGCGGCTAAAGCAGGCTATTCCAAGTGGCATCTGCAAAGGATGTTCAAGGATGTCACCGGTCATGCTATCGGGGCCTATATTCGCGCACGTCGTTTGTCCAAGTCTGCGGTGGCATTGCGCCTGACCGCGCGGCCCATTCTGGATATTGCCTTGCAGTATCGTTTTGATTCGCAGCAGACCTTCACCCGTGCGTTTAAAAAACAGTTCTCGTTGACGCCAGCGCTCTATCGCCGCTCGCCAGACTGGAGCTCGTTTGGTATGCGCCCGCCGCTGCGTCTGGGCGAGTTCGCCATGCCGAAATACGAAATTGTCGCGCTGCCGGAAACCCATCTGATCGGTACGACCCAGAGTTACTCCTGTTCTCTTGAGCAGATTTCTGAGTTCCGTCATCAGATGCGTGTCCAGTTCTGGCGCGACTTCCTGAGTCATGCGCCAGCGATCCCACCGATCCTCTATGGTCTCAACGAAACGCACCCAAGCCAGGAAAAAGACGACGAGCAGGAGGTGTTCTACACCACCGCGCTGACGCCAGAGATGGCAAATGGTTATATTCAGGGGTCTAAACCGGTCGTGCTGGAAGGCGGCGAATACGTGATGTTCTCGTATGAAGGACTGGGAACGGGCGTTCAGGAGTTCATCCTGACCGTTTACGGAACCTGCATGCCGATGCTGAATCTGAATCGCCGTAAAGGTCAGGACATTGAGCGCTACTACCCGGCGCAGGATGCGAAACCGGAAGAAGGCCCAATCAATCTGCGGATGGAATTCTTAATTCCGATACGTCGTTAACGCTGCAGTTCATCAAGCGCAGGGGCATCGAGATGCGAAATGTCCCCTGCCATCTCCACGACCCAACCCGACGCCAGCCACGCACTTTCCTGATAATCAATTCGGGAAATAGAGCAGTTGCGCAGACGCAGACGACGTTCAGCATAAGCCGGTAATCCCAGAATGGTGCTCACCAGGCAGCCCAGCGCAATACCGTGACTCACCAGCAGCGGACGGCTACCTGCCGGAAGCTTCAGACATTCCGCCAGTGCGGCATGCATACGCACGCTCAGTTCCTGCATGGATTCCCCCTCAGGGATGCGGCCATCTTCGGTACCGTTGACCAGCGTACGACGCCAGCCCTCTTCCGTTTCGGTCAGCGTATCGATATGGCGTTTTTCCAGCACGCCCATATCCAGCTCGCGCAGACGCGGCTCAAGCATCACGTCACAGCCGCAGGCATCTGCGATGATGCGCGCTGTCTGCTGCGTGCGACCTAAATCGCTGGTGATCACGTGGGTAATGCCCAGCGTCCTGGCACGCTCTGCCACCTGCCACGCTTGCTGGATCCCCTTCTCAGTGAGAGGACTGTCTGACTGGCCTTGAATACGTCGCTCGGCGTTCCACTGCGTTTCACCGTGGCGAACAAGGTATACCTGTAACATGCTTTTTTTCCGTTATACTGCGATGAGTTTTTTTTTGAATCGAGCTTAATTATGCACCATGTTGTCTCTGCTACCACCAATCCTGCCAAAATTCAGGCAATTCTAAAGGCTTTTGAAGAGATTTTCGGCGAAGGATCCTGCCATATCGAAGCCATCGGCGTCGAGAGTGGCGTACCTGAACAGCCGTTTGGCAGCGAGGAAACGCGTGCTGGCGCACGAAATCGCGTGGCAAATGCCAAAGCCGCGGCCCCAAAGGCGGACTTCTGGGTCGCCATTGAAGCCGGGATCGACGAAGGTGCCACCTTTAGCTGGGTGGTGATAGAAAGCCGAGAGCAGCGCGGTGAAGCGCGTTCTGCCACCCTGCCGCTGCCAGAGATCATTCTGAACAAAGTGCGCGAAGGCGAAGCGCTCGGGCCGGTGATGTCACAGTACACCGGCATTGATGAGATTGGGCGCAAAGAAGGGGCGATTGGCGTCTTTACTGCGGGCACGCTCACGCGTTCAGGCGTTTACCACCAGGCGGTGATTTTGGCGTTAAGCCCGTTCCATAACGCGATTTATCGTTAGGTATTTTTCAACAACACCGCTTCCAGCCACTGGCGCAGCTCGACCGGCGCAGACTTCAGGCTGTTCGAGCCGCGGGTGATCGTCGCGATGCCCGCGCCCAGCTCATTTTTCAGCTCACGCTGGCTCATCTCACCGCGCAGTAGCTCTTCAATGATCCGCACGCGCGTGCCCAGCGCTTCACGCTCGTCTGGGGTCAGCATCAGCTGCATAAGAGGTAAGTGCAAATCCTGATCGTAAGACTGGCGAAGCAGCTCCACAAAACGAAGCCACTCCTGGTGACGCTGTTCGGCCATTGCCGAGGAATACGGGGAATGCTGGGTCATGTTATGCTGCCTCTTGTACTCATTAGCGAGTACAGCATAACACAACCCACGCCGATCAGTAACGTCTCTGCCACTCGGCATCGCTCATCAGGGTATCTTTCTGCCCCATGAAGTAGCGATAGTAAGCATCGTACGCCAGCACGTTCTTCACATAACCGCGCGTTTCTGAGAACGGAATGCTCTCCACAAACGCCACGGCATCGATGCGTCCGGCGCTGTTGCCGAGCCAGGTACGCACGCGCCCCGGCCCCGCGTTATACGCCGCCGAAGAGAAAATGCGGTTATTGCCAAACTGCTGATAAACATACTGCAGATAGCTGGTACCGATGTTGATGTTGGTATCCGGATCGAGAAGCTGTGAGGGGCTACTGTACCCGGGAATGTTAAACATCTTCACCGTATGGGTCGCCGTTCCCGGCATAATTTGCATCAGACCGCTGGCCCCCACCGGGGAGCGGACTTTCGGATTCCAGGCACTCTCCTGACGGGCAATCGCCATCGCGTAACTTTGCGGGATATCTTTGCCGCTGGTGTAGCGTTCGAAAAGATCGTTGTACGCCAGCGGGAAACGCTCTTCAAGATGATCCCAAAGCTTACCGGCGATCGTCGCCTGCACGCTCAGATCCCACCAGTGGTTATCAAACGCATAGCGGGCAAGCTGGGCTTTCTCGTCGGTGGTGCGACTGGTTACCAGATTCGCCCACTCGCTGCGCGCGGTATTGTCCATATTCCAGTACATCAGCTCGCGCACGCGCGCCATCTCTGGCCCCTGCGTCAGCGCCGGGTTCGCATTCGCGGGCGCTTTATCAATGCGGAAGGTATACTCTTCGCCCAGGCGCTGCGCGGCTACCATCGGGTAGAAGCCGCGCTGCTGCATCAGGCCGTGGAGGATCTCTTTGGCTTCATCATCACGACCGCGCTCCATCAGCAGATCGGCCTGCCAGTAGCGCCATTCATCTTTCTCTTTGGCGTCCATCGGCAAACGTGCGAGCCAGGTATTCAGCCCCCGGCGATCGCCGGTGCCCAGCGCCATGCGCACGCGGCGCTCCACAAGCGACGTGGAGTTCGAACGCATAATGGCATCATCTCGCCAGCGTGCCTGTTCGTCGGTCACATCCGTGCCCATCAGTCGCCACGCCACGATGTCACGCAGCTCCTGGGTTTGATCGTCATTCAGCTGCTGCGCCTGCACCAGCTGCGGGATCATCAGCCGGGCGTTTTCCACATCGTCGCGCGCCACGCTGGCAAAAGCCACTGCCGCCATCTGACGGGTAAAGTCGGTCGCGCCCGTGCTGCGGGCAAAGGTCAGGACGCTGTTCGGATCGTTTGCCAGCGCGATAACGGCCGTAGAGATCGTCTGATAATCGGAGGGCATCTGCCCCGCCAGCGCGGTCACCAGGCGCGTGTTGCCGGCTTTCATCGCCAGGCGAATACGCTCAAGATAGGCCAGCGGATCCTGCTTACCGGAGGCTCGCCACGCGCCAAACAGCGAATCACAGGCATTCGGCTGGCTTTTGCCGGTCAGCCAAAGATCCTTCGCCCCGGCCCAGGCCTCTTCCTGCTGTCCGGTCGCCCATTTCGCATAGTAGTAGTTACATTGCGCTTCGGTGGTATTCGGCTTATCGGGGCTAAACGCCAGCAGCCCGCGCCAGTCTTCGCGACGCGCCAGTTCATTCACAAAACGAGATTGCAGGGTTCGCGCTGGCGGCAGGGTCGGGTTCGCCTGAATGAAATTATTCACAGTGACGGTCGGCTGGTTCATGAGATCGTCAGTGATCTGGCGATACTCCAGATACGGATACAGCGGATAATCCTTCAGCGTCGGCATCAGCGCCTGCACGGTATCCATCTGCTTATTGTCCCACGCCTGTTTAATCTGGGCGTAGCGATTACGTTGTTCATCCAGTGAATCGGCATGCACCGCCTGGCTTACCGCCATTACGCATACGCTGGCAGCCAGCAGACGCCAGACCACCTGTTTGGCTTTTTCCACAAGCTCTTCCTCATTGTTTTTTCGTCAATTGCAGCGTCTTGCCACGTCAAAGTCACACCAACTTATGCTAACCAGGCATCCTGCAACGCGCCACGTTATGGACACTTTTTTACCTTTCTTGCGCGTTTTAACACTCCCGACGTTCCTGGCTGGGATTAGGGCGTGAAAAAGGCTACACTTCGAGGCTGAAATTCCTTCTCATTACGATAAAAGAGGCGAAGTCCAACGTGGCTCAATTCGTTTATACCATGCATCGTGTCGGCAAAGTTGTCCCGCCGAAACGTCATATTCTTAAAAATATCTCGCTGAGCTTCTTCCCGGGCGCAAAAATTGGTGTTCTGGGTCTCAACGGTGCCGGTAAGTCCACCCTGCTGCGCATCATGGCCGGCATCGATACAGACATCGAAGGTGAAGCCCGTCCGCAGCCTGGCATCAAGATCGGCTACCTGCCGCAGGAACCTCAGCTGAACCCGGAACACACCGTTCGTGAATCCGTTGAAGAAGCGGTTTCCGAAGTGGTTAACGCCCTGAAAGGTCTGGATGAAGTGTATGCCAAATACGCCGAGCCGGATGCAGACTTCGACAAGCTGGCCGCTCAGCAGGGCAAGTTTGAAGAGATTATCCAGGCGCACGACGGTCATAACCTGAACGTGCAGCTGGAGCGCGCGGCCGATGCCCTGCGCCTGCCGGACTGGGATGCGAAAATCGCCAATCTTTCCGGGGGTGAACGCCGCCGCGTAGCGCTGTGCCGCCTGCTGCTGGAAAAACCAGACATGCTGCTGCTTGACGAACCCACCAACCACCTGGATGCGGAATCCGTGGCGTGGCTGGAACGCTTCCTGCACGACTTCGAAGGCACCGTGGTGGCAATTACCCACGACCGTTACTTCCTCGACAACGTCGCAGGCTGGATCCTGGAGCTGGACCGTGGTGAAGGTATTCCATGGGAAGGTAACTACTCCTCCTGGCTGGAGCAGAAAGATCAGCGTCTGGCGCAGGAAGCTTCTCAGGAAGCCGCGCGTCGTAAGTCTATCGAGAAAGAGCTGGAGTGGGTTCGTCAGGGCGCTAAAGGCCGTCAGTCTAAGGGCAAAGCCCGTCTGGCACGCTTTGAAGAGCTGAACAACACCGAATACCAGAAACGTAACGAGACCAACGAACTGTTTATTCCGCCTGGAGCACGTCTGGGGGATAAAGTGGTTGAAGTCACCAATCTGCGTAAGTCATACGGCGATCGCCTGCTGATTGACGATCTGACCTTCTCCGTACCAAAAGGGGCTATCGTCGGGATCATCGGTCCGAACGGCGCGGGTAAATCGACGCTGTTCCGCATGATGTCCGGTCAGGAGCAGCCTGACAGCGGCTCTATCACCCTGGGTGAAACCGTGAAGCTGGCGTCCGTTGACCAGTTCCGTGACGCGATGGATAACAGCAAAACCGTGTGGGAAGAAGTGTCCGGCGGTCTGGATATTATGCGTATCGGCAACACCGAGATGCCAAGCCGCGCTTACGTTGGCCGCTTCAACTTCAAAGGCACCGACCAGGGCAAACGCGTGGGCGAGCTGTCCGGCGGTGAGCGCGGTCGTCTGCACCTGGCGAAGCTGCTGCAGGTTGGCGGTAACGTACTGCTGCTCGATGAACCGACCAACGACCTGGACATCGAAACCCTGCGCGCGCTGGAAAACGCCCTGCTGGAGTTCCCGGGCTGCGCGATGGTTATCTCGCACGACCGTTGGTTCCTTGACCGTATCGCGACCCACATTCTGGACTACCAGGATGAAGGGAAAGTGGAGTTCTTTGAAGGTAACTTCACCGAATACGAAGAGTACAAGAAACGCACGCTGGGCGCTGACGCGCTGGAGCCGAAGCGTATTAAGTACAAGCGTATTGCGAAATAAAAGCAAAACGGCAACTTCGGTTGCCGTTTTTAGTATTTGTTCCCTCTCCCCGTGGGAGAGGGCCAGGTGAGGGCATCAGGCCGCACAGTTCGTAGGCCGGGTAAGCGTCAGCGCCACCCGGCTTTTTTATTTGTCCACGTAATACCGCTTCACCTCGTCAAACTGTATCGCAAAGTCGATATAGCTCATCAGCGCAGGCGAGTTCAGCTTGCGGCTCGGATAAGCCAGCCACAAATCATTCCCCTCGACGTTCCATTCAGGCAGCACCTTCACCAGCGCCCCTGTCTCAATCTTATCTTCCAGAAGAAAGGCGGGTAATAGCGTGATCCCGGCGCCAGCAATCGCACATTCTCGGGCGTACACCAGGTTATCCGTCATGTGGGCGTTATCCGGCAGGTAGCGGTAATCCTCACTCTCGCTTCGCAGCAGCCACTCAGACCAGGCTTTGTGGGTAATGCAGCGGTGCTCCACCAGCTGGCGGGGATGGATTAACGGCTCCCGACGCGCCAGATAGTCGGGTGAAGCCAGCATATAGCGCGGACAATGTCCGATCATCCGGCCAATCAGGGAGGAGTCCTGCGGCTTACCGGTACGCAGCGCCACGTCAAAGCCGGACTCGACCAGATCCACCACATCATCAGAGATCGACACGTCCAGCGACACGTCAGGATAGCGAAGCTGGAATTCGGCATTCATATGCGCCAGCAGCGTCGCACCAATCCCCGCCGGGCAGGTGATGCGCAGCCGCCCGCTCGGGTTTTCGCGTAGCCGCTGAATGGCATACTCCGCCCGCTCGCTGGCCGCCAGCATTTCGCGACAGTGCACCAGATAGTGCTCGCCTGCAAAAGTCAGGCTGATTCTGCGCGTCGTGCGGTTGAGCAGGCGTATTCCTATCTGCTGCTCCAGCTGGCTTATTCGCTGGCTGACGCTGGATTTTGGCAGTTCAGCCTTCTGTGCCGCAGCAGTAAAGCTGCCCATCTCGGCCACCAGCGCAAACAGCGCCATATCCTGAAGCTGTTTAAACATGATTGTTCATCCTGTGAGAACACTTCGTTCTTGATTGTCCATCTTATCATGCAGCTGACCACTTAATAGACTAGCCTCAACAAAACGCATGCCATTGAGGAGTCCATCCATGTCAGTTAAAGCCATTGCCGTTAATCCTGCGAATCCCGGCACGTTCATTGAAATCGCCCCGCCGATGCCGCAGCCCGGCGAGCACGATCTGCTTGTCGAAGTGAAAGCCGTGTCTGTTAACCCGGTCGACACCAAGGTGCATGCAGGCATTGTCAAAAACGGGCTGAACGAGCCGCGCATTCTCGGGTGGGATGCCAGCGGTATCGTTAAAGCCGTGGGCGCGGCCGTTACGGGATTTAAACCCGGTGACGAAGTGTGGTACGCAGGGGATATCACTCGTCCGGGCAGCAATACCACCCATCAGCTGATCGATGCGCGTATTGTCGGGCACAAACCTGCCAGCCTTGGCTGGGCAGCAGCAGCCGCATTGCCGTTGACCGCGCTGACCGCCTGGGAAGGGTTGTTCGAACGGCTGAACATTCAGGATGCGGACGCGGATAAAACGCTGTTGATTATTGGCGGCGCGGGCGGCGTGGGCTCGCTGGCGATCCCGTTTGCAAAGCACAACAGCAAGGTGAACATCATCGCGACAGCATCAAGAGAAGATTCCGCCCGGTGGTGCCGCGAGCGCGGTGCGGATCGGGTCGTGAACTACCGCGACCTGAAAGGTGAGCTGGCAAAACAGGGTATCACTTATGTGGATTACATTTTCATCCTCAATGACACCGACGGCCACTGGGATGCCGTCAGCGAACTGATCGCCCCGCAGGGGCACATCTGCTCCATCGTTGAGAACGCGCATCCGCTGAACCAGGATAAGCTGAAATCGAAATCCGCCGCCCTGCACTGGGAGTTTATGTACACCCGCAGCATGTACCAGACCGCTGATATGGCGCGTCAGGGCGAGATCTTAAACGAGGTTGCAAAGCTGGTGGACAACGGCGTGGTGGAAAGCTCGCTCAGCGAAACGCTTCACGGACTGAGCGTGGAAAGCATTACCGAGGCGCACTGCAAAGTGCTGGAGGGACATATGCGAGGGAAAGTGGTGGTTGCGTTCTGAGGGGTAATCGTTCCCTCTCCCCTTTGGGGAGAGGGTTAGGGTGAGGGGTAAGATTAACCCTGCTCCCCCATCATCTCCTTCACCAGCTCGACGCAGCGCAGGAAACGGGAGTCGTAGTCCGACTCTTCAACATGCACAAACTCAACGTTGTTTTCGTTGAGCATCTCCACCAGCATGGACTGGAACTCGCGCCTGTCTACGGAGCTGCCGAGACTGCGCATGCCATCAGCGACCCATGGCGTGTTGTTTTCCAGCAGGATCACCAGGTCAAAGCGGTATTCGTCAATCAGCGCCTGCACGAACGGGTGCTCGCGCCCTTCGTACTTTTTACAGAACGCCTGCGTGGTGACGAAATCGGTATCAATAAACGCCACTTTGTTGGCATATTTGACCGCAAAATCAATGTACTGGGCGTGGCCGAGCGCGATTTTATCGTAGTCGGAATACTGCAGCGCCATCTCGTCACCGCCGAGGTGCGAGAAAACGTAATCGCGGCCATATTCCCACGCACTGGTCGTGTTGAAGATATTCGCCAGCTTATTAACGAGAGTGGATTTTCCGCTCGACTCACCGCCCAGGATCGCAACGGTACGTACAAAGAAGGGCTTTACCTCGGTCGGGATATAATCCCAGTAGCGGAACGGGTTTTCGCGAATCTGCGCCCCGCTGATGTTCATGAAGGTCCGTTTCGGATCGATCAGCACCGTCTCGATGCCCAGATGCTCGCGGAACTGCGGCGCGTCGAACTCTTCAGAGGTGTAGATCCAGTTAGGCGCAATGCCCTTCTCTTCCATAAACGCTTTGATGCCGTTGCTCCACACGTCCCAGCCGTGCGGATAGGGCTCCATGCCCTCTTCGTTAAAAGCATGAATGCGAATGTTTTTCTGGTACTTAAAGGTCTGGAGCAGCCAGCGCAGGCGGTCAGGCACCGTCGGCTGCTGCGACATGGCGCTGTCCTCGAACAGCTGGCGGTCACGGGTTTCATCGTACCCCATAATGATGTGCAGCTCGTCCACCTGGCTACAGGCGCGCTGAATCAGGTAGATGTGACCAGTATGCAGCGGGTAAAACTTGCCAAACACCACGCCGATGTTCTTTTGCATACGGGGAAATTCAAGTCCCAGGAAACGGTGCAGCGCTTCGAGCTTCTGCGCGCTGGGGCTTTTGATTTTGGCGTTCAGCAGCTGGCTTAAATAGCCTTTGGTCATACCGCTGGCGTCCGCCACCTGCTGCAACGTGCAGCCTTTCTGGCGGATTGCGGTTTTGATGTAGTCAAATGATGACATAAATTACGGTGCCTCCTGCAAAATCGAATACGTAATTATAAGTCGTCAAAGACATTTAACGCATCTGCGAGTTTCTTAACGCCAAAAACCTGCATCCCTTCGGGGATTTTTTTCGGCACGTTAGCGGCGGGCACAATCGCGCGGCGGAAGCCGTGTTTTGCCGCTTCAGAGATACGCTCCTGGCCGCTCGGCACCGGACGGATCTCTCCGGCCAGGCCAACCTCGCCAAACACCACCAGATCCTGCGGCAGCGGTCTGTCGCGCAGGCTGGAGACCATCGCCAGCAGCAACGCCAGGTCCGCGCTGGTTTCCGAGACCTTCACCCCGCCCACCACGTTCACGAAGACGTCCTGATCCGCCATCTGCAGACCACCGTGACGGTGCAGCACCGCCAGCAGGATCGCCAGACGGTTCTGTTCCAGACCCACCGCCACGCGACGCGGGTTGCCCATCATCGAGTGATCCACCAGCGCCTGGATTTCAACCAGCAGCGGGCGCGTTCCTTCCCACAGCACCATGACCGAACTGCCAGAGGTGACTTCGTCGCCACGGCTCAGGAAGATGGCCGACGGGTTGCTGACTTCACGCAGCCCCTGCTCCGTCATGGCAAAAACACCTAATTCATTCACCGCGCCAAAACGGTTTTTATGGCTGCGCAGGGTGCGGAAGCGGGAATCCGCGTCGCCGTCGAGCATCACCGAGCAGTCGATACAGTGTTCGAGCACTTTTGGCCCGGCCAGGGAACCGTCTTTCGTCACATGGCCGACCATCACAATCGCCACGCCGCGCGTTTTGGCGAAGCGTGTCAGGTAGGCCGCGGTTTCGCGCACCTGCGCCACGCTGCCCGGCGAGGACTGAATGTCCGCCATGTGCATCACCTGAATGGAGTCGATCACCATCAGCTTCGGCTGCTCTTCTTCGGCGATCATGCAGATCTGCTCAATGCTGGTTTCCGACAGCATATTCAGGTTGCCGGTTGGCAGGCCCAGGCGGTGCGCACGCATCGCCACCTGCTGGAGTGATTCTTCCCCCGTGACGTACAGGGTTTTCATCTGCTCGGCGAGCTTGCAAAGCGTTTGCAGCAGCAGGGTCGATTTACCCGCCCCGGGGTTACCGCCGATCAGAATCGCACTGCCCGGCACCACGCCGCCGCCGAGCACGCGGTCAAACTCTTTGAACCCGGTGGAGAAGCGCGGTAACGCTTCGAGGCTGATGTCTGAAAGCTTTTGCACCTTCGACACGCCTGCATTGCCCGCATAGCCGCTCAGGCGTTCATTGCGGGCCACACTCGGCGAAGCCGCCACACCACGCACTTCGGTGATGGTGTTCCAGGCATGACAGGCGCTGCATTGCCCCTGCCAGCGCGGATAATCCGCACCACATTCATTACAGACAAATGCGCGTTTTGGAGCTTTCGCCACGGTGTACCTCGTTATTTCTGTGCGGACTGCGTGCCGGGTAGCGCTTACGCTTACCCGGCCTACAAAGCAGACCGTTATTTCTGATTAAGGCTGCCAGAAAGGATGCAGAACACCCCCATCAGGTCAGCATGACGGATAGTCACTTCCGTCTTTTCGTTCACTTTTGGCTTGGCATGGTAGGCAATGCCAAGACCAGCAGCTTTGATCATCGGCAGGTCGTTCGCGCCGTCCCCGATGGCGACGGTCTGGACCACCGGGATTTCATATTTTTCGGCCAGACGGGTCAGGGTGTTAGCTTTGTACTGCGCATCCACGATGTCGCCAATCACCTGTCCGGTCAGCTTGCCGTCCATAATTTCCAGTTCGTTGGCCACCACGGTGGTCAAATGCAGTTTCTCGCGCAGATAATCCGCGAAGAAGGTGAAGCCACCGGAGGCAATCGCCACCTTCCAGCCAAGGGACTGCAGCTTCAGCACCAGTTGCGTCAGTCCTGGCATCAGCGGCAGCACATCACGCACCTGGCGCAGGATGTTAGCATCGGCCCCTTTCAGGGTCGCCACGCGCTGTCTCAGGCTGGCGGTGAAATCCAGCTCGCCGCGCATCGCACGTTCAGTGACTTCCGCCACCAGCTCACCGCTGCCGGCCAGTTTAGCAATCTCGTCAATACACTCGATCTGAATAGCGGTGGAGTCCATGTCCATGACCAGCAGACCCGGCGTTTTCAGGTGCGGAATTTTACCGAGCGGGGCAACGTCCAGCCCTGCGTCATGCGCCAGACGCGTGGCACGCTGCGTCAGAGAACCCGCCAGGCGGATAACCTGGTAATCTTCTACGCACCAGGCGGCGACGATGACCATTGCCGCACCCAGTTTGGTTTGATACTGGGTCAGGCGTTGCTTATCCAGGCCGCGTCCATACAGCAGCCAGCCGCTACGGCCAGCGTGGTAATCCAGAGGCATCACCTCATCGCCACTTAACGAGAGCGGCAATCCTGGCCATAAAGAGACATCCGTTGGCAGGTCACACCAGGTAATGTTCGGCATCAAAGCTCCTGTAATTTCGTTCGCGCCGGAAGGTTCCAGAGGGAAAATAACGCATGAGGCTACCCTGTAACCATCACTTCTGGCAACATTAAGCCCTAAATTTTAAGCAGGTGGAATATGGCTCGCGCAAAACTGAAATTCCGGCTTCATCGCGCCGTGATTGTCCTTTCCTGTCTCGCACTGTTAGTGGCATTGATGCAAGGGGCATCGTGGTTTAGCCAGAATCATCAGCGGCAGCGTAACCCGCAGTTTGAAGAGCTGGCCCGCACGCTGGCGCGTCAGGTGACCCTTAACGTCGCCCCCTATATGCGCACCGAGACGCCGGACGATAAGCGCATCGGCCAGATCCTGCGTCAGCTTACGGAAAACAGCCGCATTCTCGATGCGGGCGTGTACGATGAAAAAGGCGACCTGATTGCCCGCGCCGGTGAGCACGTCGACGTGCGCGACAGGCTGGCGCTGGACGGCAAAAAAGCCGGAGGCTATTTCAACCAGCAGCTCGTCGAACCTGTTCAGGGAAAAAATGGCCCGCTGGGCTATCTGCGCCTGACGCTCGACACTCACACCCTGCCGACCGAAGCCAAGCAGGTGGATAACACCACCAATATTCTGCGCCTGATGTTATTACTCTCACTGGCGATTGGCGTGGTGCTGGCGCGCACGCTGCTGCAGGGTAAGCGCACCCGATGGCAACAGTCGCCGTTCCTGCTGACCGCCAGCAAGTCGGTTCCGGAAGACGAAGAGAGCGAGAAGAAAGAATAGTGATAAAGTAGGCGGAGGATATGGAAAAGGAACTCTGCCATGACGACGTTACGCCTGCTTATCTCTGACTCTTACGATCCCTGGTTTAATCTCGCGGTGGAAGAGTGCATCTTCCGCCAGATGCCCGCCACCCAGCGCGTACTGTTTCTCTGGCGCAATGCCGACACGGTGGTGATTGGCCGCGCGCAAAACCCGTGGAAAGAGTGCAACACCCGCCGCATGGAAGAGGACCACGTCCGCCTGGCGCGCCGCAGCAGCGGCGGTGGAGCCGTGTTTCACGATCTGGGCAACACTTGCTTTACCTTTATGGCAGGCAAGCCGGAATACGACAAAAGCATCTCTACGTCGATTGTGCTGAACGCGCTGAATGCGCTCGGCGTAACCGCGGAGGCGTCAGGCCGGAACGATCTGGTCGTCAAGACCCCCGAGGGCGACCGGAAGGTCTCCGGCTCAGCCTATCGCGAAACAATGGATCGCGGGTTCCACCACGGCACTCTGCTGCTGAATGCCGATCTCAGCCGGCTGGCTAACTACCTCAATCCTGACAAGAAAAAGTTACAGGCTAAGGGCATTACCTCCGTACGCGGCCGCGTGGCGAATCTGGTGGAGCTTCTGCCGGGTATTACTCACGAGCAGATTTGCGACGCGATCCGTGAGGCCTTCTTTGCGCACTACGGCGAGCGTGTGGAGGCGGAAGTGATTTCCCCTGATAAAACGCCTGACCTGCCCAACTTCGTTGAAACCTTTGCCCGCCAGAGCAGCTGGGAGTGGAACTTCGGCCAGGCACCGGCGTTTTCACATCTGCTGGATGAGCGTTTTACCTGGGGCGGCGTGGAGCTTCACTTTGACGTGGAGAAAGGTCATATTACCCGCACACAAATTTTTACGGATAGTCTTAACCCGGCACCGCTGGAAGCGTTGGCGTCACGCCTGCAGGGCTGTGTATACCGTCCCGATATGCTGCAACATGTGTGCGACGGGTTGCTTGAACATTATCCGGAACAAGAGCGGGAACTTCGGGAATTGTCGGCGTGGATCGCTCAGGCGATAAAATAATTCTCGCCCCCGGTTAAGAAGAGAAAATAGCTTCCTCCGTTCTTATCCTGCCGGAATGTGTAAATACAACCGTGAATGTATTTACACATTTTAATAATACTCAATTCAGAGATTAGAAATACTTATTACAGAAATAACAATAACCATTAATAGAATCCCTGCGCTTGCATTTCAGCAAGTTAATGACTTCACGGAAATTTATACATTTATTTTATTAATGGTTAAGGAATAACAATGAAAAAGCTTCTTCTCGCAACGCTGATTGCGATGACCTCTTCGGCTGCATTCGCCGAAGGCAGCATCGTCATGAAGGTTCAGGGCAAGATGAACCATGCATCCTGTACGCCGGAACTCAGTAACGGCGGATCGATTGATTTTGGTACAATCGCGCTGGACCAGCTTTCTCCAACCCAGACCAACCAGATGGGTCATAAAGATATGTCTCTGACGATCAATTGCCCGTCAGCGACTAAAGTGGCATGGAGTATTGCTGATAACAAAGAAGATTCCAATGCGGCGACCTACCTGAACTCCAGCGAGTTTTACATTCGTGACGCCACAGACAATGGTGGGGACGTTTACGGTTCAGGTACCACCTACGGCGTAGGTACCACCGCTGCTGGCGATAAAATTGGCGCCTATGCAATCAGTACCCGTATCAATGAGATCACCGCTAACGGTGTGCCTGCTCAGGCGATATTTGCGCCAAACTTCCTCAACAGCAAAGGCGAATATATGTGGCGTAACCTGGCCACCGGTGTGATTGCCAACGGTAACGCCGAGATCATGACCGCTACCAGACCAGGTTATACCGCACCGCTGGCCATCACCAGCGTTGTCTACCCGTTCAAAGTCTCTCTGGCCATTGTTAACACTGACCGTCTGACCACTACTGACGAAGCGCAGCTGAGCGGCGAAACCACCATCACTCTGGTTTATCTCTAACAGATAAAAACGCGTGACTCAACGGCGGATATTTCCGCCGTTTCTGCATAAAACATACGTTCAGAAATGTTTAATCGACATTATAAAATCTCAATACTGTCGTAAGAAAATCTAACTATTTAATGCGTTGATTCGTTAATAGAATCGGCCGCGACTCTTATGCCAGAAATTATCTTTTGGCAAGATTCATTTAAATTAAAAATATCCGAATTATCTCTTTCTATGGTTAAGGAATAACAATGAAAAAGTGCCTTCTCGCCACCGTTATGATGATGGCGGCGACAGCAGTTTATGCCGAACCTACTGCAATGTTAAAAGTTCACGGTACGCTGACCAGCGCAGGCTGCGTTCCTGAAATTAGCAACGGCGGCGTGGCCGATTTTGGCGAAGTGGGTCTGGACTCACTCTCCTCCGGTGTGGCTTATCAGGCTGGGCATAAAGATGTCACTCTGACCATCACATGTCAGTCTGCGACCCGCGTCGGCTGGACAATCAAAGATGACCGCAAAGACTCAAACGCGGGCGCACATAAAACGTCAAGCGAGTTCCATGTGGATAACGCTACCGCAAGCGGCGCACAGGCATACGGCGATTACCAGCTCAACGGTGTCGGAAAAACCAGCGCTGGCGAAAGTATCGGTGCCTATTCAGTTTCAACTTACATGAACGCGGTCACTGCTGACGGTGCAACCGTTCAGCCTATCGCCGCAGCGATGTATACCGGCGGTACCATCAGCAGCAGAAGCTGGATCAACCTGTGGGCCACCGGCATCCTCACTAACGATGGTACCGACGTCATGACCGTTGCCAAAACCGGCGAACGCGCTCCGCTGGCCTTCACGACGGCGGCCTTCCCTCTGAAGATCGCGCTGGCGATTGCGCCAAGCAAAAATCTGACCCTGACTGACAGGACCGACCTGGACGGTCAGTCCACAATCACGCTGGTTTATCTGTAACCCGCATTCACGACGCTAAACTCCCCGCTCAGGCGGGGAGTTTTAACCCATTGTTCAATATCAATATTCATGGAAAGAATTGTGAAAATTTCTCCTTTGGTCTGTGCTCTTTTTCTCACCCTTCCAGCGACAGTCTATGCTGCAGGCATGGTGCCAGAAACCACACTGCTGATGATTGATGAAGCCAACCACGGCGGTGTCATGAGTGTGAAAAACACGGACTCCATCCCCACCCTGCTTTATACCTCCATTAACGACATCGAGGGGGAGAATGGGGTCAAGCTCAACGTCACTCAGCCGGTTGTACGCCTTGAGCCAGGCCAGGAACAGCAGGTGCGCTTTATTCTTGAAACCAAAGAACCGCTGACCGTTGAACATTATAAACGCGTGATCTTTGAAGGCATTCCGCCTAAAACCAAAGATAAAAACGTTAAAGTCGGTATCAATCTTCGTCAGGATTTACCGGTGTTGATCCATCCTAAAAATCTTCCTGTTGTCACGGATGCATGGAAATTACTGACCTGGTCCGTACAAGAGAAAGAGGTTCAGGTCCGTAATACCTCGCCGTACGTTGTACGTTTTTCCACATCAGTGACGCTACTGCCTTCCCACACCGAGGGAGTGGTTAATAAAACCTTTATCCTGCCGGGTGAGACCATGAAGGTGCAGACAAATACCCCGATCGGTAGCGGCGATAATGCCGTCGAGTTCAACCCTGCCAGTCGCTACGGGATTGAAGTGGACAAGTACACTGCCGCGCTTACACGCTGATATCACAGGGAATTTTTAGTGATACTGCGCGCTTTGCAAAACACGATGCGTCGAACAGCAGTGGCGGTCGCTTTTCTGCCGTCGTCGGCGCTGTATGCATCCGATCTGGATTTCAATACCGATATACTGGCCTCGCGGGGAATCAGTACTAATCTCGCCCATTACTTCTCTGATGCACAACGCTACCTGCCCGGCCAGCATGCCGTGCAGGTCAAAATTAACGGCGTTGAGAAGGGGAGCCTGGCCATTCGGGTTGGAGAAGAAGGGCAGCTTTGCATTGATGATGACTTCACCCGTGCAGCTGGCCTTCTGCCATTGAATATCGGCGAAAAAGAGAAATGTCATAACCTGCTGAAAGATTACCCTTCCGCGACGGTAACGCTTCTACCGAATACCGAATCACTGGAGATTTTCGTTCCCGCAGAGGCAATGGACACTGGATTTTATGCCGCGAAATATTACTCGCACGGCGGTGTTGCGGGCTTAATTAACTATAGCGCCTTCAGTAACATTAACGAGTACGGCTCGGGCGGGAGCAGCCGTTATGCCCAGGGAAATTTGGGGGCAGGCATTAACCTTGCGAACTGGACGCTGCGCAGCAATTTCATTTTGACGGATGACAACGGGACTCGCAGCACAGAGAACCTGTACACCTACGCTGAACACGTTTTTGAAGAGCGGAAAATGCGGGCTCAGGTTGGGCAGATCAACGTCAATTCGGCCCTGTTTAGCGGCGCGCAAATCACCGGCGTTCAGCTGATGCCTGAAACCGGCCTTCAGCCTAATATCCAGGCCACGGAGGTGTCGGGAATTGCCCGGACGAATCAGGCCCGCGTAGAGGTTCGCCAGTCGGGACAGCTGATCTACTCTTCCCTGGTCAACGCAGGCCCTTTCTCCCTGACGGACGTGCCCCTGGTGCGCGGAAATGTCGATCTTGACGTCAGCGTGGTGGAAACGGACGGTTCGACAACCCAATTTACCGTTCCCTCTTCCGCCCTCAATATACAGGGAAGTAATCGTGCCGAAGGGCTAAACCTCTCTCTCGGACGGGTTCGCGACAGCGGGGATGAGTCAAGTACGCCCTGGGTATTTACGCTCTCTGACGGAACGATGCTGAGCACGCGCATGTCCGCCGTAGCCGCCGGCGTACTGGCAGAAAAATATCAGGCTACCGGTGCCAAACTCGACGTTTCTATCAACGAAAACTGGGCGATCTCACCGAGCTTTTTACTGAGCCAGTCCCACTTTTACGATCGACTGAAAGGCAGCAAGGCTGAACTTAGCAGCAATATCTTACTGCCCGCCCAGCTGACGATGGGGGTAAGTGCGTCCCAGTTCAGCGGCGGCTTCCGCGAACTCACGGAAGCCATGGATGAAGAGGCGCAGACCTACGAAAATAACTGGAACGCCAGCCTCACCTGGAACAATGAGTACATTGGCGCGATCTCAATGCAATACAGCGTGAATTCCGGTGATGAAAACAGCGGTGATTCACGCTATCTGATGGCTTCCTGGAGTAAAAGTCTCGGGCGTACCTCGCTGTCCGTAAACTGGCAGCATGCCATGAGCAATAGTGATACCCAGAACCAGAGCAGCACCAGCCGCGATGACGATCTCTTTTATGTCAGCCTGATCGTTCCTTTTGGCGAGGATCGCGTCAGTACCTACATGCGCGCTCAGGGGGAAAAACAAAATTATGGCGTTCAGGAAAGCGGCTCTATCGGTCAAAACCTTAACTACAACGTCTCTGCAGACCGCGATAATCAGGATAAGAGTAACGCCTTTAACGGCAATATCACCACCAACCTTCACTATACGCAGCTCGGTTTATCCGCTGGCCTGAATGACGGCAATCAGCATAACTACAGCGCATCCTTAAACGGTGGCGTAGCGCTGCATCGTCATGGCATAACGTTTTCGCCCTATCCGGTAAAAGAGACATTCGGCATCGCCCGGTTAAGCGAACCGGAAAGCGGTATTGAAATCACCACCCCCGATGGAACCGTCTGGACAGATCGCTGGGGACAGGCCGTGGTTCCCGGACTTCGGGAATGGCAAAAATCGCAAATAGTGATTAATGCCAGCTCGTTACCTCAGGGGATGGATTTATCAAACGGTATTCAGACCGTCTCCGCCGCGTATGGCTCTTTTGCGCTGATCGATTTCAACGTGCTGAATACGCGTCGCGTCATGCTGGACGTCAAGCGAGTCAACGGGTCATGGCTGGAAAAAGGGCTGAGCGTGGTGGATCAGGACGGTAACTATATTGTCAGCGTAATGGATAACGGCAGCGTATTTATTCCCGATGCGTCGGATACGCCTGCGCTTTATGTGGTGGACGACAATTTAACCAAACTCTGCCAGATCGCTTACACCCTGAAAGACGAAAAAGATAAAGACGCCTATTACGAAAAAGCAGAAGGAGTTTGCCAGTGAAAATAGTTAACGCAGTGCTCATCGGTGCAACATCACTTTTTTCGTCCTATGTCGTGGCCGAAGCGTGTCAAATTACGCTGTCGCAACCGAACATCTCCTTTGGCAGATTCAAACAGGATGACATTATCGCCTCGCGTAAAAACTGGAACCGCATGCCGGGCAAAGAGGTCACCGCCGCGGTTTTTTGCCCGCAGCCAAGGGTGATGGCGCTTTTTCTGCAATCTACGTCCGGCAGCAACGGGGGCGTTCTGTTTGGTCAGAAGAGCCGACTGGCGCTGGTTGCCAGCAATATTCTGGTCGATGGTCATCACTATAATCTGGTCAGGACCTCTGACCGGGTCTCGTTCACCTCTGCGGAAACCCCCAAGGAAAAAGTCTTTCTGAGGAATAATGACGGCATCCTTGCATATCAAAATGGCCTGCCGGTACGTGGCAAACAAATGAGTGTGACGATAAAAATTATACCTGTCATTAATGACGATCAGCTGCGCGGCATTTCCGATAATACCGAGCTGGAAAGCGCACTCGCCTGGGAGCTATTAACGACAGAGTAACGCATTCACCGCCGAATAGATTATTCGGGTGAAGAGAAAAGAAGAAAAATAAAGGCAAAACACGTGGATTCGTCCATTTATTTTAACGATATATCTATGTTAAGGAATAACCATGAAAAAGAGTCTCCTTGCCGCTGCGCTGGCGCTGACAGCGACCTGTGCTCATGCGGGAGATACGGCAGTGCTGAAAGTGAAAGCCTCACTGACCAGCAACTCCTGTACGCCGGAACTCAGCAACGATGGCGTGATTGACTTCGGTACCGTTCAGGTTGGCGATCTCTCGCAAACTCAGACCACGCAGCTAGGTGAAAAGGGTCTGACGCTGACTATCACCTGCCCTACCCCTACCAAAGTGGGCTGGAGTATTGCCGACAACCGTACGGATTCGAACGCCAGCACCGGAACCGACTCAAACCTGAAGGTGCAGAACGCCACGTCAAACGGCGGCGAACTGCGCGGCAGCATGACGACCTTTGGCCTTGGCAAAACGCACGATGGCAAGAATATCGGTGCCTATTCCATCTATACCAGCACGGGTGAAGTGACGGCAAACGGGGCGACGGTTGAACCGATTCGTACGGCAGTCACTGCTGGTGTGGGCATGAGTCGCTGGCAAAAAGCCAATGGTGGCACTATCGCCAATAAGGATCTGGGCTTAATGAGCGTCGCCTCTGCGGGCAAAACGGCCCCGATGGCGGTGACCAGCGTCTCTTTCCCGCTGAACATCTCGCTGGCAGTGGAAAACCTGAAGAAACTGTCTCTGACAGAAGATACCGAGTTTGATGGTCAGGCCACCATCAGCGTGGTGTACCTGTAAGTCACAGAAACCGGGCGGCTTTCGCCGCCCGGCAGCACAACATTACTCTTTATCGCCCAGCAGAACGGATTCCAGCGCGATTTTGATCATGTCGTTGAAGGTGGTCTGACGTTCAGCAGCGGTCGTCTGCTCGTGGGTACGGATGTGGTCAGAGACGGTGCAGATGGTGAGTGCTTTCGCACCGAATTCTGCCGCTACGCCGTAGATACCCGCCGCTTCCATCTCCACGCCGAGGATGCCGTACTTCTCCATCACGTCGAACATTTCACCGTCCGGGGAGTAGAACAGATCGGCAGAGAAGAGGTTGCCTACGCGCGCATCAACGCCCAGCGCTTTGGCCGCGTCCACCGCGTTACGCACCATGTCGAAGTCAGCAATCGCCGCGAAGTCATGATCCTTAAAGCGAATACGGTTCACTTTAGAATCTGTGCATGCGCCCATGCCGATAACCACATCACGCAGCTTAACATCCATGCGCACCGCACCGCAGGATCCCACGCGGATGATTTTCTTCACGCCGAAATCAGTGATCAGCTCTTTGGTGTAGATAGAGCAGGATGGGATACCCATACCGTGGCCCATCACAGAGATTTTGCGGCCTTTATAGGTACCGGTGAAACCCAGCATGCCGCGCACGTTGTTCACTTCACGCACGTCTTCGAGGAAAGTTTCTGCAATGTGCTTCGCACGCAGCGGGTCGCCCGGCATCAATACGACGTCAGCGAAATCACCCATTTCTGCGTTAATGTGAGGAGTTGCCATCTTCAGTTCCTTTTACATTGTTGTTTTTGCCGGGTGGCGGCTACGCCTTACCCGGCCTACAAAGCCGTAGGCCCGGTAAGCGAAGCGCCACCGGGCAATGACCTCAGAACATAGCCTTGCCATATTCCATGTCTGACGTACCAAAGTACTTCGCGAGGGTCTGGCCGATGTCTGCGAAGGTTTCACGGTGTCCCAGTGAACCTGGTTTGACTTTCGGTCCGTACACCAGCACCGGAATGTGCTCACGGGTGTGGTCGGTACCGGTCCAGGTTGGGTCACAGCCGTGGTCGGCAGTCAGGATCAGAATGTCATCTTCACCCACCAGCTCCATCAGCTCTGGCAGACGGCGGTCGAACAGTTCCAGACCGGCAGCATAGCCCGCGACGTCACGACGGTGCCCCCAGGAAGAGTCGAAGTCCACGAAGTTGGTGAAGACAATGGTCTTATCGCCCGCTTCTTTCATCTCTTTGATGGTGGCATCGAACAGCGCATCCAGACCGGTGGCTTTCACTTTTTTGGTGATGCCGCAGTTAGCGTAGATGTCTGCGATTTTACCCACGGACACCACGTGACCGTCTTTCTCGTCGACCAGTTTCTGCAGCACGGTAGGGGCCGGTGGCTCAACGGCCAGGTCGTGACGGTTACCGGTACGCTGGAAGTTACCTGCTTTATCGCCGATAAACGGACGGGCGATAACGCGACCAATGTTGTAGCCGCCTTCGGTCAGCTCTTCGCGGGCGATTTCACACAGCTCGTAGAGTTTATCCAGGCCAAACGTCTCTTCGTGGCAGGCAATCTGGAAAACGGAGTCAGCAGAGGTGTAGAAAATCGGCTTGCCGGTTTTCATGTGCTCTTCGCCAAGCTGGTCCAGAATCACGGTGCCGGAAGAGTGGCAGTTACCGAGGTAGCCCGGCAGGTTGGCACGCTTCACCAGCTTATCGAGCAGCTCCTGCGGGAAGCTGTTCTCGTGATCGGAGAAATAACCCCAGTCGAACAGGACCGGCACACCGGCGATTTCCCAGTGGCCAGACGGGGTATCTTTACCGGAAGAGAGCTCGTGAGCCCAGGCGTAGGCGCCCACCACTTCCGCGTTGCCGTCCATACCGGCTGCGATTTTACCGGTAGAACCTTCATGCGCTTTCACCAGACCGAGGCGGGTCAGGTTTGGCAGGGTCAGAGGGCCTTTACGACCGTTGTCCGCTTCGCCTTTCGCACAGGCTTCCGCGATGTGACCCATGGTATCGGAACCCACGTCACCAAAACGTTCTGCATCTTCGGTTGCGCCGATGCCGAATGAGTCCAGCACCATAATAAATGCACGTTTCATAATTGTTCTCCGTACGTAGTGCTTCATAAAAATTCGATCAGATCAGTATACCGCTATTCGGTGATACGGCGATAGACCGAAGGTGAGCTTTCTGGCGCTTTATCAGCAAGCGTAATGGCCGCTTTCACCGCCTTCGCCGCGTCCTGCCAGCTGGCTTCGTCTTTGGCGTGGATCACCGCCAGCGGACGTTGGCCATCAACGCTGTCGCCCAGACGGGCCATATCGGTAAAGCCGACGCTGTAATCAATGGTGTCTGACGCCTGACGACGACCGCCGCCCATCGAGACCACCGCCATACCCAGCGCACGGGTGTCCATTGCTGAGACAAAGCCCTCGCTGTCGGCATATACGGCTTTGCTGAGCGTCGCGGTTGGCAGGTATTTGGCGTAATTCTCAACGAAGTCGGTCGGGCCTTTTTGTGCGGCGACCATACGGCCAAAGATCTCTGCCGCTTTGCCGTTGTCCAGCACGGCCTGCAGTTTCGCGCGGGCTTCCGCCTCGTCTTTCGCCAGCTTGCCGGAGATCAGCATCTCTACACACAGCGCCATGGTCACGTCGAACAGGCGCGGGTTGCGGTATTCCCCCGTCAGGAACTGGACGGCTTCACGCACTTCGACCGCGTTACCGGCGCTGGAGGCCAGTACCTGGTTCATGTCAGTGAGCAGCGCGGTGGTGCGCACGCCTGCGCCGTTGGAGACGCCAACGATCGCTTCGGCGAGCTGGGCAGAAAGCTCATAGGTCGGCATAAAGGCACCGCTGCCCACCTTCACGTCCATCACCAGCGCGTCCAGCCCTTCTGCCAGCTTTTTCGCCAGAATAGAGGCGGTGATCAACGGAATGGAGTCAACGGTGGCGGTGATGTCGCGGGTCGCGTAGAAACGCTTGTCTGCCGGGGCAAGAGAGCTGGTCTGGCCGATAATTGCCACACCCACGTCTTTAATAATGTCGCGGAAGCGGTTGTCATCCGGGAAGATATCGAAGCCCGGAATGGCTTCCAGTTTGTCGAGCGTACCGCCGGTGTGGCCCAGACCGCGCCCGGAAATCATCGGGATGTAACCGCCACAGGCGGCCACCATAGGGCCCAGCATCAGGGAGGTCACGTCACCCACACCGCCGGTGGAGTGTTTGTCCACAATCGGGCCGTTAAGGTTAAGGCTTTTCCAGTCCAGAACGGTTCCTGAATCTCGCATCGCCATGGTCAGCGACACGCGCTCGGGCATCGACATATCGTGGAAGAAAATGGTCATCGCCAGAGCCGCAATCTGCCCTTCAGAGACGGTGTTATCACGAATGCCATTGATAAAGAAGCGGATCTCTTCGTCGCTTAATGCATGACCATCACGTTTTTTACGAATAATTTCTTGTGCGAGAAACACGGTAACCTCCATGCGGAATCGGGGGAATTGTGGCGGGTGGCGCTACGCTTACCCGCCCTACGACCCTGTAGGCCGGATAAGCAAAGCGTCATCCGGCATTGTCTGGCAATCAGTAGCTGCTTGCGCTCTTACCGTCGCCATGACCCAGCGCTTTCAGCAGGCTTGCCAGCAGGCTGGACGCACCGAAGCGGTAGTGACGGGAATCGGCCCAGTCGGCGCCGAACAGCTCGTCGGCAATCGCCAGGAACTGCTGCGCGTCTTCGGCAGTACGCACGCCGCCCGCGGGTTTGAAACCAACGGTTTTGGACACGCCCATATCGCGAATGACTTCCATCATGATGCGCGCGCTTTCCGGGGTCGCATTCACCGGTACTTTACCGGTAGAGGTTTTAATGAAATCCGCACCGGCTTTGATGGAGATTTCAGACGCTTTACGAATAAGCGCTTCTTCTTTCAGTTCGCCGGTTTCGATGATCACTTTCAGCAGCACGTTTGCCGCCGCGCACGCGTCTTTACAGGCTTTCACCAGGTCGAAGCCAACCTGCTCGTTACCGGCGATCAGCGCGCGGTACGGGAATACCACGTCAACTTCGTCTGCACCGTAAGCAATGGCCGCGCGGGTTTCTGCCAGCGCAATCTCGATATCGTCGTTGCCGTGCGGGAAGTTAGTTACGGTTGCAATGCGCACATCCGGCGTACCCTGCTCTTTCAGCGTTTTGCGGGCAATCGGAATAAAGCGCGGGTAGATACAGATGGCTGCGGTGTTACCCACTGGCGTTTTCGCCTGATGGCACAGGGCGATGACTTTCTCATTGGTGTCGTCATCGTTCAGGGTAGTCAGGTCCATCAGTTTCAACGCGCGCAGGCTGCTTGCAGTTAAATCGGTCATAACATTCTCCAACGGCAGTGCCGTATCAATTTTACCTTGCGGGTCTGTGAGTATTTTAACATCCACCCGCATCCACACTTCGACATTCATCACAGTTAATGAAAACTGCGTACAAATTTGCATTACTGTAATGAGATCTTCTTCAAACTTTAGCGCACTCATTGCTGACTAAAGCCGCGATACCCCCTGTGGGATCAAAAGCCCCAACAGGCTGGCTTTCTACAATTCGTTCATCATCAGCAGAACACTCAAGGAAGCGAATATGCCAGATACCCTGCAACAACGTTGCCAGCACATTGTGACAAGTCCGGTGTTAACCCCGGAACAAAAACGTCATTTTCTGGCGCTGGAAGCGGAAAACAACCTGCCTTATCCGGCACTTCCTGAAGCCGCCCGCGCCGCGCTGGACGAGGGATTTATCTGCGACATGTTCGAAGGCCATGCGCCTTACAAACCGCGCTACGTCCTGCCGGATTATGAAAAATTCCTGGCTAACGGTTCTGAATGGCTGGAGCTGGAAGGGGCAAAGGATCTGGATGATGCCCTCTCGCTATTAACCATTCTCTACCATCATGTTCCTTCAGTGACATCTATGCCGGTCTATCTGGGGCAGCTTGATGCGATACTGAATCCATATGTTAGAATTCTAACACAAGAAGAAATCGATAGCCGAATAAAACGTTTCTGGCGCTATCTCGACAGAACGCTCCCTGATGCGTTTATGCACGCAAACATCGGGCCCGCTGACGGCCCCATCATCCGCGCCATTCTACGTGCAGATGCAGAACTGAAGCAGGTTGCGCCGAACCTGACCTTTATTTACGATCCTGAAATCACCCCGGACGATTTGCTGCTTGAGGTGGCAAAAAACATTTGCGAATGCAGTAAACCGCATATTTCAAACGGCCCCGTGAATGATAAAATTTTCACAAAAGGCCGTTTTGGCGTGGTGAGCTGTTACAACTCCCTGCCGCTGGCTGGCGGTGGCAGCACCCTGGTGCGCCTTAACCTCAAAGCCATTGCGGAGCACAGCACCTCCGTTGACGACTTCTTCAACCGTACGCTTCCGCACTACTGTCAGCAGCAAATCGCCATCATTGATGCCCGCTGTGATTTTCTCTATCAACAATCAGGCTT
Organism: Enterobacter sp. MGH 37; assembly: GCF_000534515.1. Lineage (NCBI taxonomy): Bacteria > Pseudomonadati > Pseudomonadota > Gammaproteobacteria > Enterobacterales > Enterobacteriaceae > Enterobacter > Enterobacter sp. MGH 37. The sequence continues at coordinate 1,900,891 of NZ_KI973206.1, read as the reverse complement.
CTTTGAGAATAGCTTCCTGGTAAAAGAGGGGCTGATTGATGCCGGGCGTTTTGTGCCGATGTTTGGCATGTACGGCCTGGCGGAAGCGGTAAACACGCTCTGTGAGAAGGACGGAATCAACGGTCGCTATGGCAAAGACGAGCAGGCTAACGCGCTGGGCTATCGCATCAGCGAACAGCTTGCGGCGTTTGTAGAAAACACACCTGTGAAGCACGGCTGGAAACAGCGCGCCATGCTCCATGCGCAGTCGGGCATCAGCTCTGATTCAGGCACCACGCCAGGCGCGCGTCTGCCTTATGGTGACGAACCGGATCCCATCAGCCATCTGCTGGCCGTTGCGCCACACCACAGACACTATCACTCCGGTATCAGCGATATTTTAACGCTCGATGAGACGGTAAAACGCAACCCACAGGCGATAGTGCAGCTTTGTCTGGGCGCGTTCAGGGCCGGTATGCGGGAGTTCACCGCCAACGTTGCGGGTAACGATCTGGTCCGCGTGACGGGCTACATGGTGCGCCTGTCGGACCTGGAAAAATTCCGCGAAGCCGGTTCGCGCACCAATACGACCTGGCTTGGCGAAGAAGCCGCACGCAATACCCGCATCCTGGAACGTCAGCCGCGCGTGATAAGCCATGAACAACAGATGCGCTTTAGTTAGTCAGGTCATTCCTTTTTCCTGCGTGGACGGGCCGGGCAGTCGCCTGGCCCTGTTCCTGCAGGGCTGCAACCTGCGCTGTAAAACCTGCCACAACCCATGGACCATCGGGCGCTGCAACGACTGCGGCGACTGCGTGCCCCACTGCCCTCATGATGCACTCAACATTCAGGCCGGACGCGTATGGTGGCAGGAGAGTCATTGCCAGCAGTGTGATACCTGCCTTCATCTTTGCCCGCAGCAGTCCACGCCCATGGCGCACCGCCTGAGCGTGGAGGAGATCCTCACGCAGATCCGAAAAGCTGCCCCCTTTATTGAGGGCGTTACCGTGAGCGGCGGCGAGGCCACAATACAGCTGCCGTTTTTAATCGCCCTTTTTAGCGCAATCAAAACCGATCCTGAACTGCAGCATTTAACCTGCCTGGTGGATAGCAACGGGCTGCTAAGCGAAACCGGCTGGGAGAAACTGCTGCCGGTACTGGATGGGGCGATGCTGGATCTCAAGGCATGGGGAAACGCGCATCACCGTTTCCTGACCGGGCGCGAAAACCCGCTGATTAAACAGAGCATTCGCTGGCTTGCCGATCGCCACCGTTTGACGGAACTGCGCTTGCTGGTTATCCCTGAGCAGTGCGATTATCTGGAACATCTTAAGCCTCTGACCACGTTTATCCGCGGGCTTGGGAATGTTCCGGTGCGTATTAACGCGTTTCATGCGCATGGGGTTTACGGTGAGGCGGCGTCATGGCGCAGCGCCACGCCGGAGGACATTGAACCGCTGGCGCAGGCACTGGAAAAACAGAAGATAACGGTGATTCGTCCGGCACTTTACCTATAGCGTGATGCCAAATACCGCACGCGTATTTTCCAGTAACGCATCGGCAATCACCTCTTCAGGCTCCATTCGCAGCTCACACAGGGTGGTAAACACGCGCGCCGCCTGCTCCGGACGATTCGGCTGGCCCTGAAAACCACTCAGCGGCATATCCGGGGCATCCGTTTCCAGTAGCAGCGCAGAGAGTGGCAACTGAGCCATCACATCGCGGGTTTTACTGGCACGCGGATAGGTAATGGTGCCCCCCACGCCAATTTTATAGCCCAGCTCGATAAAACGCTGCGCCTGCTGCAGGCTGCCGGAAAAACCGTGCACCACGCCGCTACGCGGTAGATCGATGCGTTTCAGGTGCATCGCCAGCTTATCGTGCGTGCGTCTTGAATGGAGGATCACCGGCAGGTCGTGACGCTTAGCCAGCCGAAGCTGCGCGTCGAGGATCGTCTGCTGGCGTTCAAACTGAGGATCCTCACGATAGAGATCGAGCCCGATCTCGCCGATAGCGACAAGTTTGTCTCCTGCGGTCTGCAGGGCTTCATCAAGTGCCTCAATATGCTCATCAAGGTGGCGCTCAATCACTATCGGATGCAGGCCGAGCGCAGCATAGAGAGCGGGGTAACGCGTGGAGAGCGTCAGCACACGCGAAAAATCAGCCGCTTCTACCGACGGTACAACGATCGCCTGAACGCCTGCCTCAGCGGCTTTCGCAATACTTTGCGCCTCATTTCCCGTAAACGGCGGAAAATCAAAGTGGCAGTGGGTATCAACAAAGCGGTGCGTCACGCCAGATCCTCGTTATCTAATAAAGCGTCATTCGCCTGTGGAATGTCCACCAGCGGCATCGTCAGGGCGTCGTTGGCGACAATTGCAGGGGGCGTAATGATGGGTTTGTGCCGATGCAGAGGCGGTTGCTCCGCCAGCATCTTACCGACCGTCGCCAGGAAGTAGCGTCCGCACAGCCGCCCCGTTTTGTAGTCCATGCGCAGCGCAGGGACGCGGCTGCCCAGCGCCATGCTGAGCAACGGTTTAGGGGGATAGATTTCGAAAATTCGCAGCTTACCCGGCGGTTTTTCAATGAAACGCTGCATCGCGCCGTAGGTGGTTTCATGCTGCTTCGCGATGTTCACCAGCGGTTGCAGGCTGCTGTCACCCAACCAGCGCTCCATCCGCTTAAACCACTGCGGTGTATAGTACATTTGCGACGGCACGGTACGGATCACCACGATCGTTTTCGCACCGCGACGGGCGGCTTCCTGCACCGGTACCGCGTCACTGATCCCGCCGTCCAGATAGCTGATGCCGTCCAGCAGGGCGCCGGTACGATAAAAACCGGGAATGGCGCTGGAGGCGCGAATGATGTCCAGCCAGTTCTCCTTCTGCGGAGAGAAATAGCCCGGGGAATAGTCATCCCCCCGACTGGCGCACATCCAAAACTCTTTTCCGCTATCAAACAGACGGGCCGCCGTGTCCATTGCCAGCGGCATCTGGCTGGAGGTCGACTCCAGCAGCCAGTCGAGATCGATCAGGTTGCCGCCGCGCACAAAGCGCACCGGGTTAAAAAATTCTTTCGCCGTGGTATAGCGCATAATCACTTTTCGCGCGTAGCCAGGCTGGTTGCAGACATAGGCTGAGAGATTCTGCGCCCCGGCAGACGTGCCAAAGTAGAGATCAAACGGGTTGAACTGTGCGCGCATAAACTCATCCAGCACGCCAGCGGTGAAAATGCCGCGCTGCCCACCGCCCTCACAGACCAGTGCGAGTTGACCCGCGCGAAACGGTTTTAACGTCAGCGGCGCAATATTGCCGAGCGTAACGGGAATTCGTTGCCCCACCTCTGCTTTCCTGTTTTGATTATTTTATAACACCACAGTAACGCACCCGACCTGTAACGCAAATAAGAAAAAGCCAGTCGCAGTGACTGGCTTTATTTTGTTGATGGAATATTGCGTTTGCTATGGACGTCGACGCCCTGTAAACAGGCTGACCAGGAACAGAATAATACCCACAACAAAGACAATTTTAGCTGCCCATGCCGCTGTACCTGCCAGTCCACCAAAGCCCAATGCGGCGGCAATTAACGCGATAACCAGAAATATAATGCCCCAACGAAACATAAGCTTCTCCTTTACCATAGTTAATGTCGGCCGCTAAACGTGAGCGCTCAGGTCACTCACCGGCGTTTTTCCAGAGTCGTTCTTATTTCGCCCGCAGGGTTGAGCCTGGCGGGCGACTGGTCCAGATTTACTTCGTTTTCAGATCGTTTTTAACGCTTTTCACACCATCAATCGCTTTCGCAATTGACTCGGCGCGTTCACTTTGCGCCTGGGAATCAACCGTACCGGAAAGCTGAACCACGCCATCGGTGGTTTCAACTTTCACCTTACGGGACGGTACGATGTCATCTGCTAACAGTTTAGCTTTGATTTCGCTGGTGGTTGCCGCATCCCCGGCATAACCTTTCACTGAAGCGTCTTTGCTGTCGCGAACGTGCAGTTTATCGCTCACGGAGGTGACACCCTCAACACCCTTCGCCACTTTGACAGCCTGTTCGGCCTGGGCCTGGCTTTCCACAAAGCCACTCAGGGTCACGACTTTCTTGTCGGTTTTAACGGAAATATCGGTGCTCTTGATCGCTTCGTCATCCACCAGTGCGGCTTTCACTTTTGCTGTGATAGAGCTGTCGTCCATGAAATTACCGACTTTATTCATAGAGCTATCGATTTTTTGCCCTGCGCTATCGGCCGTGGACTGTGCTTTATCCATGGTGCTGCTTTCCGCCAGAGCGGAACCGCTAACCAGAACGCTACCCAGTGTTACAGCCAGCAGAGTTTTAGAAATCTTCAGTCTTGTCATATTCATCGATGTATTCCTGTGTTGACCCGTTATTCGGGCTACATACTTCCTTAGTAGTTTTATATATTGCGAATAAACACGCGGGCGAAATGGATAACCTAAAGCCATGCATTGAACAGTTAATTTATCCACGCCCGGTGCTAAACACTGAGTTAAATATAGATCACTCTCACAATGCCGCTTTCAGATTTGGGCAAAAAATAGGCAAAAGGCGTGAAAACGCAGTGAATTAAGAACATTCCGCAAGGGACTAATAAGACAGGAAATAAAATAAATATCCTCCGGCATAGCCGGAGGTTTTTCTGATGCGCCTATAAGGCTCTCTTACCAGCCGCGCCCTAACAGGCGCATACGATCTGACATTTGCATCAGACTTCGTTACTTACGGCCCGTAAACGGGCTGCCCGGATATGGAATCGATAACTGCTCTCCCATTTTATCCTCTTCAAGCTGGTGCTTTATGTAGTCCTGTATCTTCGCCGTGTTCTTACCCACCGTATCGACGTAGTACCCTCTGCACCAGAACTCCCTGTTCCTGTATTTGAATTTCAAATCCCCAAACTGCTCGTAAAGCATCAGACTGCTTTTCCCTTTCAGATATCCCATAAAGCCGGATACGCTCATTTTGGGCGGGATTTCCACAAGCATATGGATATGATCTACACAGCATTCTGCTTCCAGGATGTTCACGCCTTTCCATTCACACAGTTTTCTCAATATGCTGCCTACCGCCCTGCGTTTTTCACCGTAGAGCGCCTTTCTGCGGTACTTCGGCGCAAAAACTATGTGATATTTACAGTTCCATCGGGTGTGCGCTAAGCTCTTTTCGTCCCCCATTGGGACCCCCTTTTGATTTCTTGTTGAACATTTGCAGTTGCCAGACCGCAAGGTGTTTTAACAAATCAAAAGGGGTTTTAATAACTGGCTTAAAGCTGAAAGCTTTCCGGAACCCCCAGCCTAGCTGGGGGTTTTCTGGGCACAAGAAGAGCACGGCGAGTGCCGTGCTCTGAGAGGGAATTAGTGTTCGCGCGTTTTGCGGAACTGAACGTCAGGATAACGCTCCTGCGTCAGGTTCAGGTTCACCATGGTTGGGGCAATATAGGTCAGGTTATCGCCGCCATCCAGCGCCAGTTGTACTTCGTTCTTACGCTTAAATTCTTCGAATTTCTTCACGTCAGAACACTCAACCCAGCGCGCCGTCGCCACGTTCACCGATTCGTAAATCGCTTCCACGTTGTATTCGCTTTTCAGACGCGCAACGACAACGTCGAACTGCAGTACGCCGACCGCACCGACGATCAGATCGTTGTTGGCGATAGGACGGAAGACCTGCACCGCCCCCTCTTCAGAGAGCTGAACCAGACCTTTCAGCAGCTGTTTCTGCTTCAGTGGATCGCGCAGGCGAATACGACGGAACAGCTCAGGGGCGAAGTTCGGGATACCCGTGAACTTCATCATTTCACCCTGAGTGAACGTATCGCCGATCTGGATCGTACCGTGGTTGTGCAGACCGATGATGTCACCCGGATACGCTTCTTCAACGTGCGAGCGGTCACCCGCCATAAAGGTCAGCGCGTCGGAGATCACCACATCTTTACCAATACGCACCTGGCGCAGCTTCATGCCCTTTTCATACTTACCGGACACTACGCGCATAAAGGCGACGCGGTCACGGTGTTTCGGGTCCATGTTAGCCTGAATCTTGAAGACGAAGCCGGTGAATTTCTCTTCTTTCGCTTCCACTTCACGGGTGTCGGTTTTGCGTGGCATCGGCTGTGGCGCCCACTCCACCAGACCGTCGAGCATATGGTCTACGCCAAAGTTACCGAGCGCGGTACCAAAGAACACCGGGGTAATTTCACCGCTCAGGAACAGTTCTTTGTCGAACTCATGCGAGGCACCTTTCACCAGCTCCAGCTCATCGCGCAGCTGCGCGGCAAGCTCTTCACCGACCGCAGCGTCCAAATCCGGGTTGTCCAGACCTTTCACAATGCGCACTTCCTGAATGGTGTGCCCTTTACCGGTTTGATACAGGTAAGTTTCGTCTTTATAGAGGTGATACACCCCTTTAAACAGCTTACCGCAGCCAATAGGCCAGGTGATTGGCGCACAGGCGATCTTCAGCTCGTTTTCCACTTCATCCATTAACTCCATCGGGTCACGGATGTCACGGTCGAGTTTGTTCATAAAGGTGAGGATCGGCGTATCGCGCAGACGGGTAACTTCCATCAGCTTACGGGTACGATCTTCTACCCCTTTCGCGGCGTCGATCACCATCAGGCAGCAGTCCACTGCCGTCAGTGTACGGTAGGTATCTTCGGAGAAGTCTTCGTGGCCCGGGGTGTCCAGCAGGTTCACCAGGCAGTCGTGATACGGGAACTGCATCACGGAGGTGGTAATCGAAATACCACGCTGCTTTTCCATCTCCATCCAGTCTGATTTCGCATGCTGGCTGGAGCCACGGCCTTTAACGGTACCCGCAGTCTGGATCGCCTGTCCGAACAGCAACACCTTCTCGGTGATGGTCGTTTTACCGGCATCCGGGTGCGAGATAATGGCAAAGGTTCTTCGTTTGGCTACCTCTGCGAGATAGGAGCTCATTGTCATGTTATTCAATTCCGTTATGTACAAACGCATGTACAAAGAAAATTTTATGCCCGTGATTGTACATTTTGCCGCTGCCTGAGCATAGCAGAACCTCACGCAAGACGGACACAACTTGACACTGTATAAATAACCAGATAAATGTTAACTGTATATTCAACCAGTATTATTGGAGGCAGTGATGTTCGTTGAACTCGTCTATGACAAGCGTAATGTTGATGGGCTGGCGGGGGCCAGAGAGATCATCCTGGCTGAGCTGACGAAGCGAGTGCACCAGATCTTCCCTAATGCCGAAGTGAAGGTGAAGCCGATGCAGGCGAACGCTTTAAATAGCGACGCCAGCAAAAGCGATCGGGAAAAGCTGAACCGCATGCTGGAGGAAATGTTTGAAGAGTCCGACATGTGGCTGGTTTCTGAATTCCCATCAGTCCGCCAAGTTGGACTGTAATATCTCGTAGGATTCAGCAAGATGATGCTGAGGCGTCGATCTTATGTCGTGATGGTGGTAGCCTATGTACCTTTGAAAACTGACGTATAGATTATGCGGTTCTATCTTAGGATCGAGGTGAGCGATAAATGAAAATTTCCATATCATCTTTGTCAAAGTGGGCCGTTAGATTAGCTGGAAGTTTAAGCACATTATTCCTTTTGACAGGAAAGTCATGGGGTGATATGTCACTTGCTACCATCGAGGTCTTAGCAATTATCATGTGGGCAGAAACTGAATATAGATTTTTGAAGAAAAAGTAGGTTTCTGGTTTTTAACTATATTTTTTAAGACAGTTACTATTTTTAAGGTTGTTCACAAATGAATGTTTTTATTGAATATGCGATTTTGTTTACTTTCTTAATAGGGTGCGGATTAATATTTTCCTTACCTAAGTTTGGTTTTGTGGATGACAAAGAAATTTCCAATACAAATCATAACACCCCAATGGATGCATTAAGATTTTTTCTTGCGTCTTTTGTATTCATCAGTCATGAGATAGGTTTCTTTTATTATTTTACTGATGGTAAATTCACACATCCATTTGTTGGCATTAGTATGCTTTCGCATGTTGGTGTGGCTTTATTTTTCTCTATTACAGGGTATCTATTCTGGGGTAAAATTAAGCGAGGCAGTGTAAATTGGATTTCTTTGTATAAAGGGAGATTCTTTAGAATAGTTCCTTTAGTATGGTTTAATTCATTACTTATTATTTTAGTTGTTTGCTTTCTCTCTAGAGAAATGCCAAGCATGAATGCATTACACTGGTTTGACTTTATAAATAATCACCGCCCTGATTTTACATCATATAAAGAAACATTTATGTTCACGGCTGGTGTATTTTGGACTCTTGCTTTTGAGTGGGGTTTTTACATAGCTCTTCCTGCCTTATCGTTGATTGTAAAAAGATCTTTTGAATTCAGCATGTTCTTTGTGTTCGTTCTCGTTTACGCTTCTCCTTACATAACATTAAAAATTCCTTTTAACTTTTTTTTGTTTTTTGCTATAGGAATGCTTGCGTCAGACGTTGCGGAAAAAATTAATTTACAACAAAAACACTTTAATTTCATATTCATTTCCTCTCTGATTGCTTTGTTATTTTGCGATGACAGGATTTACCGAGTTGACTCTTTCTCGAATGTTCTTTTGTTTTTAATCATACTTAGCGTAGCTAAAGGGGCAGATTTATTTGGATTGCTTAGCATAAGAGGATTCAGGCGGTTGGGTGTCGCAAGTTATAGCATATATGTAATGCATGCTTTCGTTATAATGTGTGCGTTCAAGCTATTCAACTCGCTAGGTATCTTAAAAAACAATCCAATTACAATAATGCTATCTCTAAGTATTTCCGTACTGTATATTTCATTAATAACATACCATTTAATTGAGAAAAGATTCATGACCCTTGGTCGAGGGGTTAAATTTAACGCACCCGCACTTACAGATAAAAATGCTAACCAAATAGAAAAACCATAAAAAGAGGGGGGGAGCCCCTCTTTCATTTTTTGATAAATATATTAAGTGGCAGGAATTTCGGGCCATGTAATATCTGGCGCAGTTGATGTATCAACAGCCTCCAGTGCATCCATATAGTCCAGCCATTCATTAAATGACTGCTTATCCTCATCAGACAGGCGTCCAAGTGCCAATTTCGAAGGCCACTGGTTGCTATCGATATAGCTATTGGCATCATTGATTAATGACTGCTTTTGGTTTTCTGCCTGCTCAACAAGCTCTTCATGCGTAGGTTCTGGCTCAGGCGGAGCTTTAAACTCTTTGCCGTCATAACTCCAGCCGATACCAACGCCGAGCCCATCAATGTTTACAGTCTCATACCCTTCAAAAATATTTCCCTCGCCATCCCACACGACAGTATTTACGACCTGCCCGTCCTTAATCAGTGCATAAATAGACATCATGCATACTCCTCAATAATGACAATACCCGAAGAACCCGCTCCACCAGCCACTGCCGTGGTGCCATTCACGTATGTGGTTGCCGCGCCTGCGCCCCCGGCACCATACCCTGTTCCGGCACCCGGCACGGAATTGATTACGAGAGCGTGTCCACCTCCACCGAGCACAGAATTACCTCCGCGACCGCCTTTTGCGGATGAGGATGTTGTCGTTCCACCAGCCGTACCCGTTGCAAAGGACATTTGCCCCCAACCACCCTCTCCAGGAACATTCAGCAGGACGCTGGAGCCGCTACAGTCACCTGTTTGATTTAAATCAGGCACCAGACTGAAAGTGGCTGTTCCCGATGCGCCATATTTTCCCCCATCTCCACCAGGCGCGGATATAAATGTACCGAATGATGATGCTCCACCGGATGTACCGTTCCCGCCAGCTGAACTGGTGCCAGCTGATCCAACGGTAACCGCAACTGAAGATAAAGAACTGACATCAATCAGGCCCGTTTCACCATAAGTTCCCGCAGAGCCGCCATGACCCGCGGCTAATGTCCCGGATGAGGTAGAGGCGGCAGCACCACCACCAGCCCCGCCTCCACCAACGATGCGAACCCTGATTTTCTTCGTGCCCGCTGTTGGTGTATACGTTCCACTCGCAGTGAAAGTACGAACGTTCAGCAGACGACCATTTGTATTGGCTTTCAGGGCATTGAGAAAATTGGTCAGAACTACGGATGTGTTTCCGTTATCAAGAACGTCCTGGCCGGTACTGTCTGCGATGAATTGTCCGATAACGCTTGCCATCACCGTTCCCTGGCGAAGGGCTTTATTCACCTGCGCACTCGCAGCTTTACCGGACTGAAATCCTGTAAGTAGTGCGGTTAAGGCTTCCCAGTCTGCTTGCGACATGACGTTTGCGCCCGCGCCTGTAGCGAAAGGTTTGAAGTTATTTGTTGCCATTAAAGTAGTTTCCCCCATGCTCCTACATCGAACCCGCCGATGTATTCATTGTCCAAATCAAACCCAAAGAATTTAGAGCCCTCGGATGGTGTTTCTATCGAAGGCGTTTCAACATCACCGGCCCAGACGCCAGCAGCTTTTACAGTCAGGTAGCCCTGTTTGATAGCGGCGATCAGTTCGAGAGACACATCAGAAATATCAGTCTCGGGAAAAACCCAGACCGAAATCGTCATGTCCTGGTTGTCGACGATCTGCATCTTCAGGCCAGAGCCTGCAGTCGCAGCGTCAAGAATGGGCGGCAGGGAATCGTTGCGGCCGTCCCAGTTGTTGATAGCGATTTTTGCTTTCAGAATGATTCGGTAGGTGTCATCACTCAGCGAGGTATAACCGGAATCAGGGTCATACGGCCCTTGCCACACACCTTGGTCATATCCAAGCCCGTCGGTGTCCCAACTGAAATAAACACCTGTAATCGGCTGGCTGATTATGCGGCTACGTCCGATCCAGAGCCCGAGGGTATCAAGCTGGACGCCTACAGCTGTGTCGATGTCAAACGCGCTAACCAGCCCCCGAGTGGCTGATGTGATGTCAATCAGCGGCCGGGTGCTCAGGTCGATGTGATCAAAGTATTTCGGTCTGGTGGCGTGGTAGTTAGTGATTAAGTCTGTGTACTTGCTCATGACGTCACCGTTAGAACAATGTTTTCGGGCTTACATGACGCTGATTCGTTGTAGGCAATATTGATATTCGCCGCCGCTACAGTTCCCGCAGATTTTCCAATCAGCAGCTCCTGAATGTCGTAATAGCGTGCACTGCCACCACTCACCACGCCGAGGTTCGCCGGGGAGTAAATGCGGCTCAGCAGAACAGAATCACCGATCGTCAGCCCGTTGATGTAATCCGCGACGGCCTGCTGAATCTGCACGCCAATTTGCGACGTGTAGCCCGTAAAGGCTTTGAGTGTGATATGCCCGTAAATCGGAACATCCGTTGACCGTGAGAAGCGAATCACATGGGGATTCCCGTATTTGTCGGGTACCGTGACGGCTGTTGTCCCATACGTTGATACTCCCTGCCCCTTATTACCCCGGATGGCCTGGGCGATTTCAGTCAGATCACCGCCATCGACGATGGCGGAAATAGAGTGGTCCGGTAAGCCGTTGCTATCAGTCGCTCCTGTATCGTTTTCGTAGAGCTTGTGACGTGTCACGCCTGCAACGTTGGCGATCGCACCATCGACGCCTTCAAACGGAGTGATAGAGGGTAGCGCTACGCTCTGCCCCTGCCTGATGCGCAGCTCTGCGTCGGTTTCAGTCGGTGCGCCAACGGTGGCCGCCGCTGGATTGGTCACAGATGTCCAGCCACGGGTCGGGGTGTTGATAGTTGTTATAGTTCCAGCCAGCGCGGCAACTGCCCCACTGTTGGAACAGGTGGCCGTTACCGTCACCGTACCGTCGACACCAATAACCACCGAGGCAGGAAGACGCCAGATCACGTTATTGGTGTCTTTCACGGTACCGTTCGTGATAGTTGTCCCTGCGGTGCCGGTGAGCAGCAAATCCACGGTGGAGTTCGTCGCCCCTTTGCGCGCGATACCGTTAATTTTCACGTTACTGGTCAGCGCTGCGCCGTAACCCGTAGCAGGTGAGAAACAGTTGTAAACAGTAATGGCCGTGTTATTGGCATCGTGAATAGCCAGCGCCACCAGAGCCACCATCTGGCCGTCTTTGCTGTCCGGCTCCAGATAAGCGTCACTGCCATAAATCTGCTGAAAATAGCTCGTCAGGGTATCGAGTATCGTCTGGTAATCAGGCGCGCTGATCCCCTCAGCGGTTACCGTTGCCGATAAGCCGAGTGTGTCCAAATTGAGGGCCATTTATGCCTCGCTGGTTACTGTCGTTGTTCCGTAGATAGTGTCGATCTCAGCGAAGAACTGGACGCGGCGCGTCGTCGTGTTCACTGTCGTATTGAAAGAGAGAATGGATTTAACGCCCCGCGTTTCGAGGATGCGCTTACGGATCGCCAGGTTGTAGGTTTCCGGCTTCTGCTTACCGAGTACGGACTGAATCCACGGTGTCCCCTCTGTGGTGTCGAGAAACCACTGCCCATACCACAATTCGAATCGCGTTTTCACAGCCTGCGCGACGGCCTCCGGTGAGTTAATCAGCCAGGTATCATCGCCGCTGCCAAAAGTGTAATCGCCGTCGTCGTCCTCACGTCGGTATCGCATAATTACCCTCCCAGAGGTTTTGTATCGCTGCCGCCGCTTTCAACGCCGCCATGCGTATGCTTATCAACGATGGATCCATCCACCAGCTGCAGGCGGCCGTCAGGTAGAATTTTCAGGCCGTTGAGGTTGAAACCTCCCGGCGCGGTACCGGCTATCGCCCCACTTGAAGGATTAATGCTCAGTTTGGTTCCGCCATCGTCGCTACGCAACTCAACCGCGCTAGTGCTGATACCGCTGATTTTCTGCGCCTGCGACTGCGGTCCGACGATACAGAACGCATCCGATAAATCATGCACCCGGTCGTCGACAGGCTCCTGTACCCCGCCGTTCTGCCACCAGAAATCGATGCAGCGATCGGCAAAAATCACCAGGCATTCATCGCCGGCTTTCACCGGGAAAGTTAACGTGCAGCCGCCGCCGCGCGGAAATATCACCGGCACATCCACCAGCAGCGGGTAATTTTTGGTAATGCGGTTCCCGTCGTTATCCGTTTCAACCGAACGGATAGCAGGCTGCACAACCGCCGTCACCGCGCCGGGATCGAACGACTGAACGATGCCAGGCAAAGCGACGCGGATCTGGTTCTTTGTGGTTTCCCGCTCAGATTTGAATGTTTCGGCAAGGTCGCCGCTGCGGGTCTGGTCAGATACTGCCATTTTGTAGGCTCCAGAAAGCAAAAACCCGCCGGGCGGCGGGTCTATATGAATGGCTTTAGGTTTAGCCGGCTACTTTTTTACACGGGAAAGATCCGATGATTCTCGGCGCGTCCATGCTGTTCTGCAGCAGTTGGACATTCAGGAAAGCTTTTCCGTTACGCTTCACAAACTCAAAGCCGTAATTGTTACCATCTCGGGAAGGCATCAGGCCCATGTCCATTTTCATGTTTGAGTAGTCACCATCTTTTCCCAGAAATTTTATCTTCTGTGATGTGACCGTTTCACCGTTAATAACAGTCATTCCGTCACCGGTCATTGTGTAATTACCGCACTGAATTGCAGCCATCGCCGGAGCAGTAACCATCATAACTAACGCCAAACAGAACCGTTTCATTAAAGCCCTCTTTCCCTCGCTGATGAGGAAACAAGATCCGCCGCGCCACGCGCTTCGCACATCATATCCATGTACCACGCCTGGCCCCTTGTGTCGCCAGTGTACATAATCCCGCGCACAATATAAACGCCATCCGTTGCGATGCTGGCAGGCTGCGCGGTGGTACCGCTGAGCGTGATATTGCCGTCTGTATTCTGGTCGGTGATGCGGCCACCAGCCATCGCGATATCGTTGTTCGACAGCGCGGTGCGATAAACGGAAGCCTGATCCAGTTGAATGAGCCCGTTAACCCGGATATTCGGGTTTATCAGCGCGCGGACGTTTACGCCGTTGCCGATGGTCTGCTGCGGCATACCAATAAGTCCGGTGGCGCTGTTGAGCACAATCGCGTCGTGAACATACTCGTTATTCGCCACCATCTGCCGCTGGCCGTCCACGAACTGCCATGTTGCGCCACATTGTCCGGCCACGTTATCCATAAGATGCCGTGTCATGCCGAACAGCACCCGGCCCCGGGGGAATACTGTAGCAGGCATTTCAGGCGTCAGTCCTTCGGTCGCGCCTTTGGCCTCGAAGTCTTTCATCAGCGCGCGGTTCACGTCTGCGACCGTGTAACCGGCTGCCAGCGTCTGCGAGGTTATGCTGGTGGCAAAGGCCAGATCTGTATCGGCTGCCTGAATCAGGACGTAGGAATCAATGGGGCTGTCTTTTCCTGTGACCGAGTAGCGAATTTCGCCGCTAAAAATCAGACCGTAGTTGCGGCCATCACTCTGGCCCACGTCCGCCGCGTCAACTTCCCGCACGGTCCCGACGTCGCTTGCCGACACCTCCGGCGCGATTCCGTCGTAACCGGCAATCAGCCGCACTTTCGAAAACTCTTTACCGGTGATCCGGTTGGAGGTATCAGCAGACAGGTTATAAATTTTGATGGTCCCTACCCGGGACGCGCTGCTGATGTTGAACCAGTCGATCGTGAAGGTCACTTTAAAATCGCTGAGCTCAATACCCTGCCCGTTCTCGTCCACGAGCTGTAGCTCGAAATGTCTCATCCAGTTCTGCGACATGCTTACTCCGTTGATACCAGTAAATGACTGCGGCCGCCCAGGTCGGTTTTCGTCGGATAATCCTGTGTGCTGTCGTCACAGACCACCACCAGCTTAAAGCCGAGCCCCATATAGCCGTACTGCGCCAGCAGGTCAGCCCCCGTGACGAGAGGAATGCCGGAGATTACCGGCTCCCCTCTGTCATTCTGCAGGTCCATAATCCAGTACAGAGCGCGCCAGGTGATGCTAATCCGCCAGGTGGTGCCTGCCAGGATGATGCTGAATTGCTGGTTATCCGCTGTCAGCGGGATTTCCTGAATTGCCATTAGCCGAGCCCCAGTAATGACGCCGCGTTACCCTTGATGCTTTTTAGCAGCGAGGTATTTGGCGGCTTTGTGGTTTTGGTGCCGGTATTCAGTACCGCCGACGTGCTGGCCCCGTCCTTCATGTTGGTTTTATCCGCGACGGTGATCTGCTGCGTCTGCGAGATAAGAACCTCCCTCAGGGTGAGAACGGCGGACAGGACGTTTTCGGTTGTCTTATCTGTCGTCACTTCCAGCGCGCGGATCAGCATGTTGCTGTACAGCCGTTTGCCGGTCACCACATCGAAAGGAATACGGCTCGCCTGCAGGTCAAGTATTTCCTGATACGTCTGCTGGGGACTCAGCCCGAGCAGACTGGTGGCCGTCAGGTTACTGGCAAAATCCAGCAACGATCCGCCACCAGCGAAACCGACCTCCATCACCACTTCAGACGGTTTTTTGTAGGCATGGTCGGCGCTGGCGGCCCCGACCTCGACAGGGTGCTCAGTTATCTCCAGCGTATCGGTATGCTTCTCAGAAACCACCACGCTGGGGACGATCATCCCGATTTTTCGGGTCTGCTGTTGAAAGAGCGTTGAGAGAAAATCCATTAGCCCACCTTCGTTTGATTGCTGCGCATGAGCTGAGCATTTGCAGACTGCTGTCGGCGTTCTACCTGATTCCCCACTGAGTGCGGATCACCACCACCGTAAATGTGATAGGTGTTCTGCTGCTGTACCTGCGCCCCCTTCCCGGGCATGTTACTCAAGACCTTAGGAATGTAGTTGCGGGTTTCCTGCGGCATCAGGGCCATTCCGTGCTTCTGCACGTTCCCGATCCCCCAGTTGTATGAGGCCAGCGCCTTGCTCAGGTCACCACCGTTAGCTTTCAGCAGCTGTGAGAGATATTTAGCGGCTGCCTGAGCGGCCTTTTCAGGATTGAATACGTCGTTCCCGCGCAGTCCCATATCACGCGCGGTACCGTCCATAAACTGAAACAGCCCTTTAGCGCCAGCACCTGAAACAGCAAACTGATTACCGCCCGATTCCGTTATGGCCACACTGCGCAGCAAACCTTCCGGAAGCCGATAGAGCTGCTCCAGGTTGGTTAGCATGGGCTGCATCCATCCCAGCAGCTCAGAGCCCGCTTCGGTTGGCTGTGGCCGCTTGACTGACTGGCCGAGCTGTTCAGGCTCACCATAACCAAACCAGCCGCGCACCGTTCGGCCCACACTGCGAGGATCGAATCCCCAGTGCTCTTTAATCCAGTCGGCGGTACCGTTGGCGCTGTCTGTTACCATCGGCATCGCTGGCGGATTTTCACTGCCCTGATTGAGCATCTGTTTGCCGATGCTGGCGGCATCAGCCCAGCGGCCATCTTTAATGGCGTTGAGCAGGTCGGCGATCATATTCAGCATTTTGCTGAACTCGCCCATCTGGTCGATGAAGTTGCTGAAATCCCACTTCAGGGACCATGATTTGGGGTCAATATTGAGCAGTTTCGCCAGCGCTTTCGCAAGGTCGTTAACGGTCGTTTTAAGGTCACGAACCATCTTCAGCGCGGCGTCGACTTCCGGTTTCCACTTGCCCCAGTCGATAAGGCTGTCGCCGCCCTCCTTCCAGGTCTGATAGTCCTCCCACAGAAGGGCAATCCCCGCTGCCAGCGCGGTAATGAGGCCAATCGGCGACATCCAGAACGTACTGTTCAGAATACGCAGCGCAATCGTCAGCGCGCCAAACAGCGAGATCAGCTCCCGAGTTTGCTTATCCAGCGATTGCCACCAGGTGATAAGGCTGGATGTTCCCTCAATAAGCCTGAAGAAAAGCCGCCCGATGATGTCACCGAGCGCCAGAATGCCCTTTATGGCTTTAGTCAGGGTCTGCTCGATGCGCGGGAAGTTATCGAGGATGTGGCGGCGCAGCGTGTCCAGCGAACCCGCCAGACCACCAGCAAGATTAGAGCCGATTTTGTCACGGGCCATGCCTGCCATCGCGCCGAACTCGCGCAGGGAGGTCATGAATTTGTTGGAGCTTCTGGCGGCCTCGTCAGCATTGAAGCCGATAGCCTTCGCCATTGCGCTGTACTGCCCGGAGAAACCGCCAACACCCCGGCGCATCGCCATGAGGGTATTTTCGTCAATGCCCAGCATCTGCGCATACTGGTTAGCCCGGTAGTACGGCATGCTGCTGAGCTTCTGGCCGACGCCCGTAAAGATAGCGGCCATGTCGCGCATGTTACCGCTGGCGTCACGGGTCTGAACGCCCAGGCGATTCAGGAAGCCTTCCGCACCGGGATTGTTACGAACAAACCGGGAGAGGCTTTCCAGAGAGGAGCGCGCCGCGTCCACGCTGCCGCCCACCTGCGAAACCGCATAGCCAATAGACTGAATCCCCTGAACCGTCGCGCCGGTGCGCTGTGACGCCCAGTAGAGATTATCCAGACCGGAGGCGATCTTAGCCGTAAAGGCCACCACGGTAAGCGCGGCACCTTCGACGGCCAACCCCATTTTGATGGCGTTTGCGGTCGTGCCGGCGAGGACTGAATCGAACTTTTCCGCGCCTGCTTCGTCGATATCGAAACCGAGCGAGACGAGGAAATCTTTAATAGTCTCAGCGTTCATTATCCTCTCTCCATTTCTCTATACGGCGCTGGTTGTCAGCCTTAACGGCCAGGTGGTCATTCATCAGCGCGATATCGCACAGATCAACTGATCCATCCTTCAGCGCGTAATAAGGGATTAACCCGGCGTCAACCGGGTCAAGGAGATAAGACAGCCCGTCAGGCAGGCTGTTGAGGGTTAACCCTGAGGCTGGCCCGGCGTCGCGCTGGTAGGGCTCACGGGCAAAAAATTTCCCAGTGAATCGGCGACCACCCGCGCCACCAGCTGCAGCATGGTCAGCAGGTCGATATCATCGAACATCAGCTGACCGCTGTTGAATACCGGCGTCCATCCGTCCATGTGCTTGCGTGATACCACGGCCAGGCACGGATGAATAATCGCGTTGGTGTCTTCTTCGGTCAGGGAAGACAGTTTTTCAGCGATACACGGCAGCAGGGTTTCAAACACCGGTTGTAGTTTATCGAATTTCACGTTGTCGATTTTGCCATCAGCAGGCAGAAGGGAGCGAATGCTCCCGAAATCTGACATCATGCCCGCCAGCACCGGCAGCAGTTTGCGGGTCACTTTCAGCTGGTCAAAAACGCTGAGTTTTGCCACGCGGTAATCGTGGCCTTTGATTGAGCATTCCATCTGTTAAAACTCTCCGAGAACCTGGTCGATTTTGCCGCAGTCAAACACCCAGGGCATCGTATTACCGGTTTTAGCGTTGGCGTTATCCGGCTGTTTCTGGAACGCCACGCTGCGCGCCGTGATGATGTCACCGCTCACCTTGTTACGGATCACAATGACGTTGTTCCCCCAGGTGCCTGAGGACTGACTCTGGGCGTTGTACGCCAGCGACAGCTTTTTGTTCGTCGGTGAGGTTTTCAGCAGGTTGATGGTCACCGTGCCGCTTTTGTCCGCGTGCAGGCTGTGCATCACTTCGCCGTCAGCACCGATGGTCATGGTGTTTTTGGGGCCGCCCATTGCAACGGTGATCCCTTCCTCTGAACTGGCGGAACCGTAGCCCAGATCAATCTCGCCGGTAGGACCGGAGAGGGACGCCGTGACGTCCATAAAAGAATAAGTAGCCATTCATGTTCTCCTTAGCGAACGACGTTGATCTGAACATCAGCGAAATGAACCGCGCCAGCCAGCTTACAGGCCACCTGAATAACCGGTGCCTTACGTGCTTCACGATCTGCCTGCGCCTGCTCGGAAATCGGCTGCGCGTAGACGTAATAGCCTTTTGTCAGCGTATCGCCGGAATCCAGCTGTCCGATAGGGCCACCGTTCCAGACACCAGCCGCCACCAGCCCGTTCGTTACCGACTGATCCATTGATTTCTCAACATTGGAAAGGAGGCGCGTCACACCCGCATCAGTCTGTGGGACTTTGGTTGTGCTGGTGTAGAGCAGGTTATACAGGTTGGTCTGTACGTAGTTCTGCAGCCAGTCGAGCCCGTGGCGCTCATCGAAGAAATCGCCGCTGGACATGACGCCCTGCTGAAGGATTGCCGTATCGTTCTCGTAATACACGTAGACGTTACAGTTTTTGGCATCCAGCGCCGCCGCCTGATTGGTGGTCAGGGTTTCATACGTGATCCCCGGCTCCTGCTTGAATTTCAGGGTAATGGTGGTATTGCTGCCGTTGAAATTCACCGTAAACGCGCGGCAAAACGCAGACAGCGCGGCGTACTTGCTGCTGGTGGAATACTGCACGAAGGTGCGGCTATATTTTGCCGTCTTCAGCTTATAGGCCAGATCGGTTGTGGAGGTCGTGTTAACCGCTTCCGGGTCCTGGATGGTAATCGCCAGAATACGACTGAGGCTGGAAGCCTCGATCGCGGCGGCCACGCTCAGCCAGTCGGCATCGTCGATGCCTTCATCATCGGCTACGGCCAGACCGTACCAGCTCGTGTAATTCAGTACGGCGTTCACGGCCTGCAGCAGCGTTTCCGTCGAACCGCTTTCAGCCGATGCCAGCGTTTTCGCCCAGCGGCCGACATAGACCTGCTGAGGTTTCGGTGATTGCGAGAAATACACGGTAGCAGCTTCATATTCCGGGCTATCCACGCCGAAATCAGAGCCGATATCCTCTACAGAAGAATAAAGGCGAAGGCGCTCAGTGACCGGGATAACCGTTGAGCTCCCGAGAATGAGCAGCGAACCGAAGTTTCGACCAGTAGCCGCACGCGGCCCAATGATCACGTCGACATTGACGACGTTTGATACAGGTAATCCCTGCGGCATAATTTAGTCTCCGAAAAATGAGACGGGCGCATCTTGCAGCGTCCGGACGTTGTAGGTACGAATGTTCTTGCGGGAAAGAGTAATGGTGAGGTCGTATCGCCTCACCCACTGTTTGTTAATGAGCTCTGGCAGGTTGTAGATAGTCCCGGCATCCACCAGCGAAAGCCCCGAGCGGTTCAGCTCAGCGTTGTTTTGCTCGACGAATATCCCCGCGCGGAAAGTTGATGCCGTGTTGGCCCCCTGAGGGCCATAGAAGCAGCAAATTACCGTCACTTGTTCCCATGTCCATTGCTCGGACTGTTCTTCCGAAACCTGAACATCGGACTGGCTTAACGGCTGGGGAACGGTAGTAATACCGAAGCCGCACCACGTCACCCCGTTGTTGGGGATCTGCGGCTGCGGGTCAGTCCATCGGGGAAAAACAAGCGCAGCCGGCAAGCCAGAAACACCACGAATCCACCGACTGATTTCACGCTCCAGCGCCTCGTCATACTGGGGGAGAGCCCCGACAGGCGTAAGATAACCGCGCGCGGTGCTGTCGTTACTCAACTGGCGTCCCTCCGTTAAAGTCCACCAGCTCACAATGTGCCTGGACGAATCCAGCACCGTAACGGGTGTACGGGTCAACGAACGTCACGCGGTAGTCGCGGCCGCTGTAGGTGACGATATCGGCATCCAGACGCGGGGATCTGTCTGAACCGGGCTGGCCCTGGGTTAATCTGAACTGTGTCACGATGAGGATCGCGCCGCTGATGTTCTGGCCTGCCTCCATTCGCCTGGCTTCCAGAGAGCGGTCAACCGTCACCACGCCAGAGAACGGGATATCCTGAGCGGTGTTTTTCGTGAAATTGTCCTCATCCGCCGTCTGAACCTGACGGTGACACACCAGGCTGGTGTCCATGAAGTCGGGATCGAGAAGAACATCGCTCACATCGAGAAGAGGCATTATTTTTTCCTCACGACGTAGTTAATTGAGCGCAGCAGGTAACCATGTGCATACAGCGGCTTATCGCCGGGAATGCCCTCGGCCCTTCTGCGTTCGAGGGTTTTCTCAGAAAGCGGGTGCAGCCGGTCGCCAGCACCGATAACGGCTTTTGCAGCGTCACGGGCAATCTGCCCGGCGCTTTCCAGCTCACGCATTGCCGCTTCAGCTTGCCCCTCCAGCGCGGCGGTTGCCGCTGCCTTGAGGTGTGCAGTGGTTCTGGGTTTTGAATCCTCGATCCCCATATCCAGAAAAGGACGCGGGGGGAGCGTGACCGTTGTACCGTCGATTTCCACCGTTGCGCCCGTCGAGTGGAGGTAGCCCAGTTCCGCGTTATTAATCGGAGAGCCATCCTCACGCCCCGCCTTGTCCTCAGGTATTCCCACCAGCACATCCATTCCGGATAGCTGGCGGAGGGATTCCAGAACAGCCACGGCGTTATCAGCACGAACCGTTAACCCGCTTTTCATAGCAGCTGCCTGCCACCAGCGCCGAACATCGACCACCACCAGTAGAACTCGCGCCCGTAGGCGGTGCTGTTCCAGAAACCGGCATCCGGATTGATTACCCCGGACACGTCATAGCTCACTGAAACCTTATCCACTGACTTAGAGGACACGACACCTGCCGCGCCGTTGCTGTTCACACCACCAGCGGCAGCGGCGGCCAGCGTGCGGCCGCGCAGCTCCGTATAGTGAGCCGTGAATAGTTCGGCCAGGTAGACGAACTGATCGCCCTGTACGTCCTGATTCAGAAGCGAATCGGCCTGCCCCAGATAGAAATTCACTGAGGGGTCAGGGTAGCGGGTTTTATCGGCGAACTCGGGAAAGTCGGTGCGGAACTGCTCGTTAGTCGGAAGCCTGCTGTTTTTTGGCATTTTTCGCGTCCCCGCCGGTGTTATCGGTTTTGTCCGTGCTGTCGGCAGGTTTACCGCCTGCTGGTGCCTGAGCGGCTGCCAGCTGCGCTTTCAGGTCTGTGTTTTCATTCCCCAGCGTGGTGATGGTTTTTTCATGCTCAGCCAGCTGCGCTTTCAGGGTGTTATTTTCCTCGGCCAGGAGAACAAGGCTCGCGGTAAGGTCTTCAGTGCTCTGCTCGTTCGCCAGGTCGGCTTCGTCAATCGGGCGCGCATAGGCTTTAAAGGCCCAGTGGTCCTTAACTTCTTTCGGGAAAGAAGAACTGTCGTGGATGCCCTGAGACAGCTCAAATTTAGAACCGTCGGCAAAGCTGAGAGTCGCGCCACCGGAAACAACGTATTTCATGTTTTTGCTCCATAAAAAAGGCGGGTTTCCCCGCCTGTTTCAGGTTAAGACGCCGGAACGTCCAGATAAGAGATCGTATTGGAATACGGGGTTTCCACCTGGCCCAGCTTGCCGTAGTAAGTGGTCAACTGCTGCAGGCCGCGATACTCCAGTGGCGTGTTCAGCAGAGGAACCATTGGGAAGCGAACGTATTTTTCGTCCTGGGTGTAAGCAACGATACGATGCGCGCCACCAGCGCCACGCTTGGAGGCCCACTTGATGGATACGATCTCCAGTGGCGTGCCGTTTTCCTGGAACGCGATAGTGTTAATCTTCACGTATTCCAGCACAGAGATATTCCCTGCAGAGGAAACCTTTTTGCTCGCCAGCAGGCCGAACAACTCCGGAGCCAGGCCGATTTTCGCCGGGCAGACCGCATAACCAGAACGAACCCAGCCATCAGACAGCACCAGGTTGATATCCTGAACAATCACATCCGGATCGGTAGTTGCGGTCCACGCTGCAGCTGCAGCAACAGGAGTTACATCCGGCAGGTTCAGCAGGCCAGCAACGCCGAGCTCGCTATCACCGATATAAACCTGTTCGTCGGTGTCCATGTTCCATTTAAGCTTCATGCCTTCGTATTTCTGGACATCAACCGGGCGGCCCAGTTTCTGGGCAGAAATAAGCTCCGGTACCGTCCAGCTGATTTCCTGTCCCCACAGGGTGAGATTGTTACGGGTAGGCTGAATGTCGAGTTCGATACCAGGTATGGCGGTGGCCTTTTTACCGATCCAATTTTTACCGTTAGGGTTCGGACCGCCAACACCGACGAAATTGGTATTCGTGAAGGATGACACTTCATCAGCGATAGAAACGTCGCTGCGCAGCGGCATGTCGCGTGACCATTTGTAAGAAACCAGAGGCATGTTCAGCGACTGATCCATACGCTCCAGTTCGCCGATGAGAAACGCGCCGGTGGAGTCGATGGTCGCTCTGTCAAATGTAAACATTAATTATTCCCTCAGATGTTATACGCGATTTCAATACGGCCGTCGGCTTCACCCGGCCCCATGACCTCTGCATTTGGCAGCTGAGGTGTATTTGATGCGGTGGAGTCCGGAGACAGCACAAAGGAGCCAATCGGGCTTTGGGTGGTGCCACCAGCCACGCGAACGTAAACCGGATCGCCTTTCTTGGCGGTCGTCGCATTGCCGGCGGTCGCCAACACGCAGATATAACCGCGTTTAAGGTTGTCGCCGACCTGATTGGCGGTCACACCGATATAAGCCAGATCAAGAGCGGAGGTAATCGGGAACGGACGAACCAGAATCCCTTTCACTTTGCTGATGGTGTCGCCAGACTCCAGCGGAACGAATTTATCGTTCACGTATTTACCCGCCAGACCGTAGGACGCG
This sequence comes from Enterobacter sp. MGH 37, assembly GCF_000534515.1. Classification (NCBI taxonomy): domain Bacteria; kingdom Pseudomonadati; phylum Pseudomonadota; class Gammaproteobacteria; order Enterobacterales; family Enterobacteriaceae; genus Enterobacter; species Enterobacter sp. MGH 37. The sequence goes on along the minus strand of NZ_KI973206.1, from coordinate 1,877,471 downwards.
AACAGCTTTGAATGGTCCAGGTTTACCGGCTCGATGGTGAGATCACGAGGACGGGTAACGCCCCCGGCAATGCCCAGGGGCATGCGCGTTAAATATGCAGTACCTGCCATGATGATTTACCTTATTTGTTTTTTGCCCAGAATTCGGCGTTGACCTTGTTCAGTTCTGCCGGGGAAAGGTGCTTAGTGCTGATTGCGCTGTCTGTGGTGCGTGAAAAGTTGTTCAGCGGGATCAGCTGGTTTTTTGCCTTATGCAACGCCACAGCGGCAGTAAACACCGCGTCAACCGTAGCCTTTGGCGCTTTGTAGAAATCATCCACGCCGAACGATTTCAGGCTGTCACCGGTGCGCATTGCGTGATTCAGCACCTGACGTTTCAGGCTTTTATCACCTGCAGGCTGGAAGCCAGGGCAGATAATTTCCGCATCGGCAATCAGGTTGCGCTTAAAGGCTGCATCACCCGTCACTTTGCGGTTTTCTTCTTCGTCTTCGTCGGTGGTCATGTTGCCCGGGTCCGGCTCGCCGTCGGTGGTTTTACCCTCCAGCTTTTCCAGACGAACCAGCAACGCTTTCGCCCAGGCCGGAATTTCTTCATCGCCCGTGCCGGTTTTGTCTTTGTTCGGATCGCCTTCGTCCGTAGTGGTGCGATTGCCTTCAGGCAAGGCGGTGGCCTGTGAAGGAATGTTGATGGTGATAGAGGAACCGGGGATTGAAGGCATGCCATCAGACGGCATATCCGGCGCTTCGTCGATGAGTTTTGCCAGCGCATCCTCATCTTTCGTCTTAATGGCCTGAGCCAGTTTTTTAAGCCATGACATTACAGGCTTCTCCTTTGTTGTTGATGGGATGGAATCCCCGATTGCACAGCGGCCACCAGCACGCCCCCGGTCAATGCCGACTGCGAGGTGGTTACCTGTGATTTGGTATTGCTTGCCTTTTCCGGGTGCCAGCTGCTTGTACTGCGCGTCATAGCCACAGCTGACATCGGTCAGGCCAGAATTAACCGCGTCGATTGCTTCCTGCCGTTTAATCAGCACGTCAGCAATGAGCAGATCCGATTTATCGCCGGTGCCGCGCCGGACGTTCTGAATGTGTCCGTGCGCCAGCTCTGCAAAGTTAGAAGGGTTCACGAAAACGATGTTGCCCAGGCTGTCCTCAGGATGCCCCAGCGTGACGGCTACGCCCTCAAAGCTCGCCATCGTCTCCGGGGAAAACACCTCGTCTTCAGTTCGCCAGACGGTCACCGTGCCGGTGCCGTCCGGTTCGAGGTCGATTTCCTCGGGCAAATAGACCTGCGTCCCTGTGCGTGCGATCGGCACGTCTTTACACAGCAGCGAGCCGTCCGCCTGCAGATAGCGCGTTTCGCCCAGGCGTGTGGTGAAGAAATATTTCATGGTGCCTCGCTAAATAATCGCGGGGTCTGAGTTACGTACGAACTCGCGGAGAAGCGCCTTTATCTGACGGACATTTCCCCGACCGGTAGCCTTCAGTTGAGACAGTTCACCGACACAACGATAAACAGCGGTGACGCTGCCTATAGACATTTCGATAACCCGGCGGTCGCCAGCTCGCTTAGCATCGATACAAACCTTTTTCATTTTCACCTCTTCGGGCAACAAAAAAGGCCGCTCATGAGCGACCTTGTGGAGTGGGATAAATGTTCAATATAACGGGCTATTTAACATAAGGGTTCTTACCCGCACCGACGAAAATGGACTCGATTAAAATGTCCCCTTTAAGCCGTAAAAGTAGCGATTAACTGGGCTGAAAATCGGCCTTTTCGAATACAACATTTTCATAACATTTCGCGGGTATTGCAGTTCGCATGAAATGAATGCTCAAAGCCGTATTTTTCATTTTCTCGGTGCAGGAATCTGTACTTCAGGCCAGCATTTGCAGTTCGGCAAACATCCGGCGTGTCCGGTCATACCGTCCAGCGTCGGCGGGTTATCCCAGCGTACAAATTTATCTTTCATCTTGCGGTGAGAATCGCGCGTTCCGGCCCCCTCGATACGCCACCAGTAGCCCTCTGATCCAACCGAAAGGGCTCTGGCCTGCGTCAGCGCGCCGGTAGCTCGTCCAATCTCTGTACGGGCAATCAGCTGCGCCCTGCTGGCGGCCACGTCACCGGAGGCCATGATCATCTCGTAGAGCTCGTCCGGACGTTCACCAGTGATAACCGCCTGCATTGCGCGCTGTTGTATGTCCATCACGCGATCGGCTGCTTCCAGCGGCAGGGACTTCATCAGCTGAATCTGGCGGTACACGATATCCTGCGCCACCTGCCCAACGGGGGTATTACCCACCACATCGCGCAGGCCAGCGCCGATTTCCTCTGATACCGATTTCCACTGATTCCATTCCTCCTGCTCGACCTGGGCAAACATCCTTCTCCCGACCTGCTCTGCCCAGTCGCTGATTACCTCGGAATAGTCCACCAGCGTTTTCGAAATGCTGTCAGCGCTAGCCTGTGAACCATCGTAGGTACCATCGACGATCTGCCCTATCTGGTTTGCTATCGCCAACAGGCTTTTTCGATACTGGATCTCCGAACGACGGCGGAGGGATGGTTTTAGGTTCATCCTCCTCCCACTGGGCCTTCGCATCTTCTATGTCCTCGTCAGTGATAGAACCACCGATCCCAATCACATCAGAAATGTTCCTGAGGTCGTTAAGCGCGGCTGCCGGAGGCATTCCGAGGTCACGAACGGCGGTACCGAGTGCAGTAACCACATTGTTCGCCATCGTTGCGCGGTCCACGTCTGACATCTCCCAGAGCTTGTTAAACTCGAATGTAAAATCGTCAGGCAGTGGTTCACCGAACAGAGAGCGCCAGGAGATATCGAGCAGCCAGCGGATATGTCGGCGTAAGCGTCTCTCCTGCAGCGAGTTAACCCGGCTGTAGTAGTTTTCCAGATCGCCGTCGCCGGTGTTGAAACCTGCAGGGGACTGCCCGAACAGACGGACGAGAGGAATTCCCGTCGCGCCGGAAACCTGCTCAGCAAAGCGCAGAAGGACATCAGCGATACCCGCAAATGTATAGCTGTGGGTTTCGAACTTATCCTTACCATCCATGATGGTCATGCCTTCGATGGTCTGGAACTGACGTATCATGTCCAGGTGCTTCATCAGCGCCTTTTCAAGGTCGCCTCCTGCAGCAAGAATCTTGCGCAGGTCGTCAATGCTGTATGTTCGCAGATGCGCTTTGTGGATCAGCTGTGTGGTGCCGACCGTCGCAGTATCAAACGCCTCGATACGCTCGAAAATACGCTCCACAACAGACATCCCCCAGCCGTTTTCCGTCTGGGCCTGCTGGAAAGGTAGCGTATCGCCCTCCATGCGGATAACGCGGCTATGGTGGATCTTCCAGGGGGGAATCCCCTGCTGGTTCGTGATTACCTTGTAATATTTCGGTTTCCCAAAATCGGGACCGTAATCGGTAACGAGATCGTAATAACTCGGGTTAACCATCCAGCGGTCAAGGCTCATCACGCCCTTAAACTGCCCCTCTTTGATGCGATCAAGTTTCAGCGGGGAGGACATATCCTGCCCTTCAAGCAGGACCACCAGCACTGCGCCACCGTACAACCGTGACCATTTGAGGTTATCGTTAAGCCCATCCCATATAGCGAGCTCATCCCAGAAGGTTTCGAGCTTGCCCTTTTGTCCGGGTTTCAGCTTTGAGCTGATGTTAATCCCCTTGCGGGTCATATCATCGGCCATCGCATCCACACCGGCACCAACGAGGAACGATGAACGATACGCAAACTCCAGCATCACCCTGTTACGGCTGATGTACCCGGGCATGTACATTCCGCCCGTCTGTATGTTTCTGGTGTCGCTGCCAAGTTTGGCCGTGAAATTGTTGTACCCGTCAGCTGTCGCAACGGGCTTTTGTGCGCCGTTCTGGCGTTTCTTACGGGACATGTCACGCTCCGGCCAGTTTGGCCCAATTATCAAGAGAGGAATCCATCGGCGCGTAGTTAATCATCACGGCGTCGGCGAGGTTCGGCGATTTTGTACCTTCCGGCTGTTTATCCACGAGGATTTTACCGACGGCGTTTTTCGACCACGTAGGCTGTGAAAGCTCCATCAGCAGGCGGTCAATATTTTCTATCTCGCTGCTTATCGAAATTATTTCGTCGGGGTTGTAGTCCATCCCGTTCAGCGCGCGGAAGGTGTTACGAAACAGCTTGCGAAGATGCCACCAGCTCTGTGCTTTCGCGTTCGCGAAGAAGTCTTTATTCAGGCGCGCCGCTTTACCGTTATCACCAGGAACGGCTTCATCTTCTGGATCGAATACGCTACCGCTACCACGGAAAGGCGTAGCTGTGATTGTTCCCCGGCCTTCAGCCTGCCTGAGCTCGTTTATCACGCGAGCATCGCCACGTGCACCAGCACCCAGACCGTCCTCATCGAAACGGAACTCATCCAGACCGTAATCGTCACAGTACCCAAACGATTTAACGACAGAAGCGTATATGTCGCTGCCAATGCCAGACCATTCGTGAACGTTCTGCAGAAGGAAGCCATAGCGGCAAGAAAAGCCGTTTTTGTCTTTCCCCTCGTCTGCGATATCCATTGCACCGAGGCGCTGGCCGCTGGGCTGAATACCCAGTTTGATATGCGCGTCGACGGCAGCCTGCACCCATTCAGAAGGAATGAGAATCCCCTCTGTGGAAGCGCTGTAGTTCAGGTCCAGTTCCTGAGCAACGATAATCGGATCATCAATTTTCAGACATTCGTTGCGGTACCACTCATCATCCTTGCGCGGGTCGCTGCGCCAGTGGAACGTAAACACAGGGATATTTCCGCTGTGGCGCTTACGGGCAAACGGGTTATTCATGCCGTTGACGGATGAGAGGTCTATACGGCAGCGGGTCGTCTGAGAGAGCGCAGCATCGATGAGTAATGGCCGTTTGAGGAATGCCGACTCATCCACGAAATAAAGCGTGGTACGGTCACCACGACCAATGTTATCGCCAGCCTCTCCCTTGATGATCGCCCCTGATTCCGGAAATTCCACCTCCATGAATCTGGAGTGTTTTTTTTCATTCCAGCCACCGCGAAACTCTACCGGGAGCAGTTCAATAAATTTTCTTGCTTTCCAGAAAAGTGATTTTGGGTCGCTCGTGGAATCCACGTACATCTCTTTACGGCTACCAAAACCAATCACCATATCTTTGTTAAACAGACACAGGGAGCATGCAAGGCCGACAGAGGTCCAGCTCAGCCCCATTTCACGGCTTTTCTCTGTGAGCCCGTTTTCACGATTTCCGCGCCTGTCCATGATCCAGTTAATCCATTCCTCCTGGCGGGGGAACAGCAAAAACGGGATGGTCGCAGGCAGGCCATAATCGAGGTTACGCGGGTCTGTCGTCATGCCCCAGTCGATGATGAACTGGGCCGGGTTAGTGCGGTAAAACTCACGGAGTGCCGGAAGCATTTCAGGCGCTTTCCTGATCCGCTCCAGCCTCTCCATTCTCCACTCAAACACGGCGGTATAGTCCGGTTTGCGGAAGTCAAAGGGGAACGGGATCGGCACAGAAAAATTCCTCAAAAACGCCCCGATTTAACATAATGGTCGTTACCCGCACTGGCGCAACAGCACCCATCACGCAAACGGCGTGAAGCCTCTGTTTTGAACAGAAAAGTGGTCAAATCGGGATGAATAAAACGTGCATAAAACGGGTCAAAAAATGCATAGCGTTTTTACGGTTCAAAACGCCTGTTTTTGCAATTTTCAGCCCAGGTATTTTTTGTAGATATCTGCTGCTTCCTGCGGGGTCAGGTTCGCCGCGTCGGCTTTGGCTGCCTCGTCCATATTGTTGAACGATTCGAAAATTTTCGGTGCTCCCAGCTCCATAAGCAGGGTTGCCGGAACTTTTATCCCCTCAGCCTCAAGCAGCTGCGCCGCCTGCAGTGCGGTGTATTTACCGTCTACCTTATGCTTCATCACCTCACGAAGCACATCACGCTGACGGTCTTCTTCCCCATAAACACTGCGGCCGAGGCCAAGAGCTTTGGCAAACACCGCAACATCATTGTGGGTGGGCAAAACATCCTCGACGGTTGTTTTCAGCCCATCCGAGGATTTAGTGACAATCTTTCGCTTACGAACGTCCAGGCTTTTACCTGCAACGCTGTTGATCTTTTCCATAAGAACTTCGCGAGCCTCGGTAAAGGCACGATTAAAGTCGGCATGTTCCTTGCGCCAGTTGCGGATAGTCGCCTCGTCAATTTGCAGTCGCTGGGCAACCATACGGTTTGAGATCTTGTTACGGGCCAGAGCCATATCAATAACGATACCGACGTAGGCCTTCTTAAAGCTATTTTTACGGGCCATACGCTTACCTGAAATCGAGTGCTGTTTATATTTTGTTCAAAATTATTTTTCCGCATTTTGCGTGCGGAATAATTCTGAGAAAAAATCTGCTCCGGGGCCGCAAGCCTGCTGGGTTTAAGTGCGGAATTAAAAACGTCAAAAAATGCGGAGTTATCCATTTTCCGTAAAAACTGCGATTTGATGCCCGGAGGCCGCGCAGAATGGGGAGATAGTGGATCGCCCTAATATTTCCACTATGTGGATAACTCAATCCAAATCCATCTCCACCACTTCACCGAACAGGTGGCCGTAAACGTCCATTGTGGTTTTGATGTTCGAATGCCCAATCAGTCGGGAAACCTTCAGAATATCGACGCCTTTGTTTGCCAGGCGAGATACAGCAAAGTGGCGAAGATGATGGAATCGCTTAATGCCATAGTCGTTCAGGGTTCTGACGAGAACCCCCTGAGTGCCGTAGCTGGTAGCGAGGCATGCGCCGGTAAACTGGTTGCAGATAAGAGGCTCAGAGGTACCGAGTTTACTTTTATCCAGCAACGCGAAAAGCTCACGCGGCATCCGTACCCGGCGCTCCACTCCTCTTTTCAGCCCCTCATGTATAACGCCGTCAACAACATGCCCCCGGATGTCGATCCAGTCGGCTGACACGTCGTTATACGTAACCGCCAGAGCCTCACCGATTCGCAGGCCACAAATCCCGAGCCAGCACGCGATACGCTCACGAACTGGCGCGTTATTCAGTAGCTCCCTGACCGATGATGATGGCGGTATGGTGATGGGTCGACGCTTCCGGCGCGCGGGACGGTCAACAGGGTTAAAAGTGATGAGCCGTTTTTCCACCAGCAGGAAGAAAGCCGAACGAATCCAGCGATGGCAGCCGGTGCGAACCGAATCACCGATATCACGATGGCTGATATGGAGAATATTTTTTTCCAGTATCGGCCCGTCTACAGCGAGAAGATCATGACGGCATTTCGTATATGACGACAGCCGTATGATATTTTTTTCCAACTTGCCGGCCTGATACCCCAGATAAAACAGAATTAACTTTCGGAAAGTCCAGGAATGGTCTATTCCGGTCCAGCTGGCAGTTCGACAATCCAGCTCGATATTCTGTTTTTGCCAGAAAAGATGTGCGGCATCATCAATATTCTTAAAAATGCGGCGGCGTCCATGACCGGATTTTTCATCCTTCCAGTGGACGTAATATTTTGATTGTCCATTGGCATCAGTGGATTCTTTTATCGAAGCCATGCTGAACAATCCTCACTCAAAAAACATTATCGAAGCCCCTCAGTGAAGGGCTTCTGTAATATCAGCTTTAAAGAGGAGTAAAACGGAAATTAGTGACATATTTAGCCACTACGATAACTCGCCCTTTCATGTCTTTGGTAGCTGCACAGTGATAATAATCTCCGTTCGCCACTGGTTGGTCTTGATCCGAATAGCCGAGTATTTTTTTACCATCATTCAGTTCAAAAACTGCCTCATAAACGGTTTTCCCGGTTTCGGCAGGTTCACAATCTGTTAAATGAAAGGATGATTCAGTTTCACGAAGTATATCCACTGGTATTTCCTCGCCGATTTTCACCGCCTCTCTTGAAACAATTTCAGTTGCGCATGAAAGAGCGCGTAGAATATTACCTAGTTCACTTTTTTCCGGGCGATAGTCCACTTCCATTACAAATGGAGAAATACCCGATACCGTGACAGTTATTTTTTTCATCATATTAATCTCTTTATCCCCTTAAAGGGATATATGGTTACTTATCCGCATAAGGGAATAAACATCACTGCCGGTCATGCTCGATTTGGCGAATGCCCGCCAGCTGGTTATTCGCTTTTTCGATAGCGGCCAGCAGCGGCTTGATCCAGAGAACAGCCTGGCAATACGTCAGCGTGCTGGGGGTAGTGGCGCTATCACCGGCTGCGTCAGCGTCCCCGGAATCGGTGTGCATTGCGCTGGCACGTAGACGGTGCGTGTATTCGAGCAGCCCACCAGCGACATTAGCAGGAACAGGCAGATCACAAGTTTTTTCACGGCGGAGGATCTCCCGGTATTCGATAACCGTGTTATCGGAGCTGGCATCAATCAGTGAATTGTTCCGGTTGGTATAGTCGGCAATCTGATTGAAACGATTGATGTTAAAAGCCTGAGTGGCTATCACCTGCCGCTGACCATCGACCTCTTGCTCTGCTTTTTCTGCCCTGCCACGCTGTTCGCTAACCTGCCCCAGCAGCACAAAAATAATGATTCCTGACAGCAGCAACTCAACGCCAAGAAGCAACCAAGTTTTCAGGGTCATTTATCAAGCCCCCAGCACGCCAGTTCGGACTCCTGGTCACGGCGTAGAACCTGCCCGTAACAATTGTTCGAGCGGATACGACAATCGCGACCTCCGTCATAGGTCCATCGTTTTATCTCTGCGCATGCACCGGACCGATCACCAGCATTGAGCTTTTTCCAGAACGTTGACGGCAGGCATTTTCCGGGGCCGATGTTCCAGGGGCAGAAGGACGCTATACCGACTTTTTGTGGCTCGGTCAGCGGAACTCGAACGTTTTTTTCCACCCAGGCCAAAGCTTTTGCCTGTTCTGCCTTGTCGATTTTGTCGCATTGCTGGCGCGTCAGCTGCATACCCTTAACCACGGGTTTGCCGTCAACGCGAGTCACACCGCCGCAAATCGTCCACATGCCACCAGCATCAGGATAAGCAACCAGGCTGGTGCCTTCTTTTTCATCCTGAAACTGACTCATGAGCACCGGCGCAGTGGCACCAGCAGCCAATAGCCCAAGCATGGCCGCGCTGAGCTTGCTTTTCATTGATGCCATGATTAGTTGTCCTGCGGTGGAGGGGTAACATAGCCACGCGCCAGCGCTGCCTCATAGGCTTTTGTCTGACGGCGTTTGAAGTAAAAGTTAACAAAGAAAGTCAGCAAGCCAATAACGAAGCCGCCGACGACTGCGACAAGGTTCCAGTCAAGGTCATGTATCCATTTTGCTATGCCACCCCAGCAAATGAGGCCGCCGGATGTACAGTACCCCGCTATCGATGCGATTTTGTCAGGCATAGTTCTGTGCATTCCACACCTCCGGACTCGGGGTGCTGTGTGTGAAGGGAAAAAGTTAAATTCTACGGAAAGCGTACGAGGCTACGCCTTTACGCCCTAACTGACATTCGATTGTGTTTTGCTCTGCGCAGGTGAAGCCCTGCTCTGCAAACCAGCGCCTGATACCTTCATCAGTGAAATACCAGATGTGCTCGTTCTTTCTGAAATGATGGGATCGGAGAATGTCTCCGGCATCAGTGAAAATCGGGATCGACACGAACACGTATTCACTGGCCTGCTGTACCGCCAGCTCCGGCTCGTCGATGTGTTCCAGTACATCCCACATCGTCAGTGCTCGCCACTTATTGGCGTAGAGATCTGCGAATGCGCCCCGCTCGTTCAGCCAGGCAATACCAGCCGGATTAACGTCATACCCAAGCGTTCCCGGTCGGGTAGAGACGAACTGACCGGCACCGATACCAACGTCGAGAACAGGGCCGTGAAAATGGCGCTCCACCAGCTCAATACGGGATTGCGTTAAAGCTCTGCCCGTTTCGGTGTCGGCCAGCTGCTGATACTTCTCGAAATACTGCTCGTCATACGGGCGTGATAACGGAACCGGGTAACGTCCGATCCCCAGCTCCGGTAAAAATACCAGCCCGTTTTCCAGTTCCTGATAAAACGACTTCATGGAGCCAGGCCTCGAATTTATCGGAGAAATTTGAAATCCGCTTGTCGCAGTGGTGATCCCATGCTTCACAGCGGCAGTAATTGTCGGGAATTGCCCAGCCAACACGAGAAAGGTCCATCGCCCGATCGGTTACGATTTCTGGGGCGTTGTGACCACCTCGCCCACCAGCGACAACGTACACCGGCGTTTTATAGGCAATTGCAGCAGGAAGTGCCCAGCCCACCGGCGTAACCACCACGGCGGCATGCTCAATCAGGCGCATCAGCGATTTGAAGTTGAGCTGGCCGGAGTGCATGCGCAGATCTGCTTCGGGAAGTTCACCGACGGCCCACTCCTCCCCCTCCTGCAGGTCAGCCACACTGATTACGCAGAAATGCTTTCTCAGTAGCCGGGATGCCTGCAGCAGGTAATCCGGATCAGGATTACGGGAGTCACTGCGCCACTCGCTGCGAACAGTTGCCGGACGAATTACCGCGATCGGCTTTTCCGACGTAAATTCAGCGGGTCCGTAAGACGGCAAATCAAGTTCTGACGGCTCGGTGCCAAACTGCTGGCGCATCGCGTCAAATATTGAACCGCGCCGTAGATGATCCGGACCGTAGAAAATTCGTTTTGTCTGGCGCATATCTGGCGGCAGGTGAAAAGCGGCCTGCGTCCGGTATTCGTTTTTGCGCTGCGTCCGGAGCGTTGTAAAACTGCGAACGGGCAGAACGGGTAAATCTTCATACAGTTCAGGCCAGGCAGTCCGGATATAACTACCGGCGGGCAACTGCTTAACGAAAGCGCGCTGGTAGATGTTGTCACCCATACCCAGCATGCCTTCAATGAATAGAGGAACGTTTAACATGCTACCTCGCGTAAAGCCTCATTGAGGCCGAGACGCCGGAAGCACTTAAGCGCTGTCTGGCGGCTACTGTTGATGATATTCACCTTACCGGTCAGCGCTCTGGCGGTACTGGCAAACTCCCCGCGCCATCGTGTAACGCTCTCTGCTGTAGGGTTATCCAGCCCGACGTGATCACCATGCCAGTGACTGCCGCCATTAATGGAGCAGTCAAACCCTAACAGGATGATGTTTTTCGCCCCCAGGCTGGCAGCAAACAGAATTGAGCGCTGCCCGGAGTTGAAGGCCCACCGGGTATCTGTATCAAACAGATTTAGCCCATAGCGTTTATGAGCCCGGTAATTACAGGTCCAGCGAGAGGCGGAGGACGGCAGAACATCGATGTTTGCATCCCACCAGCGCAGATCACCCGCGTAAATGTATTCACAATCAGGCACGGCTCGCCAGGTGGAGTTAACAGCAATAACCGGCAGCCCCGATCCGGAGATCAGTTCGCAATCTGATTTATTGAGAGACGGGCCGGATGCACAAATGATGAATGTATTCATGCATGCGCTACTTAATTTTATCTACCCATTCGCGCCAGCGCGCCTCTCGTATTTCAGGGGGCAACCGCTGGTCTTCAAAATGATTAGACAGATTTATTGAATCTGGAAGCAACGCCCAGGCAACATAGAACTCATGCGGCTCGAACTCGCCACCAGCAAACTCGTACGCACCGACATGGTAAACTTCACCATCTTCTTCGAATGCCAGTACGTGGGCAATATGCCAGCCATCGCAGGGGTTAAGCAGAAGAACCCATTTACCGTCGAGCTCCTGCGTCAATTTTTCACTGGCAGGACGAAAAACCAATTGCTCAGTAATTTGTTGAGACATGCAGGCTCCAGAAACGACAAAGCCCCACCATTTCTGGCAGGGCTCGATTATTAAGCGTTGTGTCGAAGTGACCACTCTTAACAGATTAAAGCGGTTTTTGTAATTACACAACCCCTTTCAGTTTCGGCGGCAGGATATATTCCTTTTGGCACTCCCTGTCCATTTCTAGCTTAATGTCGAGGGTGCAAAGAGAGCCCTGAATAAAGCTCTCGGCAGCCTGAAGTCGAACCGATACATGGTTGTGGGAAATGCCAAGTTTCGTTGCCATGGCACGTAACGTCATGCTGTCGATGTAATGCCATTCCAGAAGTGAACAAAGGTACTCATCGTGTTTTCTGAGACGGATCATGGCCTCATTGATGTACATTCCGTCATCATCACAGCACGATGGCCTGCCTGCTCTGCTGGCGGGCAGCAACCGGGATAAACCTGCGGCTATGCGAGGGTAGCCGATATTGGTGCCACCGCTGGCCGCCCACGCCCCCCAACGCTCAAGTACCATCTGAATATCACGCATTATTCTTTCCCCTCAGAATCCACACTACCCAAAAAACTCCAACTGCCACTCTGGCGGTAAATGCACGCTGCAACAATCAATCGGCTACGGGACATGTGCAATTGAGACAGCCTGTTGATGTCAATGAAAACAGGGCCGGTATAACCACTGTGGGCGGCACGAATATATTCACAGATTGTTTGCTCGTCTTCTCTCGTCAAATTAATCATGCGGCCACCTTTTTCTTGTAGAAGACCAGCTCACGAACCTCATCGCCATTCATGAGCATATCGTTAAAGTCACCGTTGTCCGGCCAGCGTACGCTGACTTTCACAAGGTCATTTTTCGCCAGCAGATTGGCGTGGGCGCACTCAAACGCCGCCGCCTGACCAGTGGCAGAATGCTTGTCCATGTCAGCGAAAACGATCAGATGTTTTACCCCTGCCGGCACCCGGAATTTTTTCATGAAATTGCTGTTCATGACCGCCCAGGTATTCACGCCATAAATCTGATAGCAGGAGAGCGCAGTTTCGATCCCCTCTGCGATCCCCAGCGTTGAGGACACGGGAAACATGCGAATGGCAACCGAGCGGGCGTATTCGAGGTAGTTGTCTTCCTGCAGGGATTTTTGCCGTTTGGCGCTTTCGCCCAGCGGCGCTTTCCGATCCCCTTCGAGCAAGGTCCGGTGGAGATAGCACAGCTCACCTTTATCATCGGTGGCAAGAGCATAGAGAGCATGATAAATCCTGCCTGCATGGCGCTGCTTTTCGCAGAACCGGATCGCCTCAGAGGGTAATTTGTTGATCCCGCGCTGGCGCAAATAACCTTCCCCGTTGGTACCGCGCAAGGGCAGCAGCTTCGCGAATTTACTGATGGCGCGCTGGCGTATCTTCGCCGCCGAGCTGTTGGCCGGGATTTTCTCCCGGCGGTAGTCATTGCCAATGAGCTGATCCACCTCCGCGCAGAGTGCTGAGAAAGTCTTCCCGGTTTGCGTGAGGGAGAGTAGTTTCATGCCGTCGCCGCTGCCACATACGCAGATCCACGTCCCGGCGCCGTCGCGGTCGTCAATGCGAAACTTGCTGCGTGCGCCGCATACCGGACATTCTCCCTTGTAGTGATTTTTCCCTGTTATCGGCGGCAAGCCGTAATGTTCAAGAATTTCCGTCCAGCGGCCTTTTGCCGCTTCTGCTGTCTTCACGCTGTTCTTCTCCCCAGCATACTACGAATGTTTTCAACCTTTTGTTTTGCGCTGATAATCCGGCTTGTGGTGGCCGGACTGTCGGCGGGCTCACCCGCCTTGCTATCGGCCTTCTCCCGCCCCTTCGCAAATTTGATGAGTTTGTGCCTGATGTAGTTATTTACCTCCGGGGTAATCTCCATCGGAAAATCGCTCAGCCCGTTGGGCCATTCATTGAACTTTTCGCGGAATGTATGCGCACACCAGCCATCGCTGATGGGTTTCCCCATCGAAGTGCGCTGGCGCTGATAGAATTTGATCTGGCTCCACCAGGACTGTTTGTCCGATTTGGTGTAAACCTTTTCGCCCTTGCTGAGCTTTTTGATATTGCGTTGCGTATCGGTTTCCACATCCTCGCCGACCAGCGGTTTAAATCCGCATTTCGGGCAGACGTAGACACCTGCAGGCTTCATGAAATGACACTCCGGGCATTCCTTCGGGAGTTTTTCCTCCCGTTCTTCGGATTTGCGAGCTGCGGCTTCTTTCATCCCGTCGTTTTTGGAGGGAAGATCGTTGTACTCGATGGCGTCAGGAAATCCCAGGCGATGCACGGTACCGCTGTGATCGAAGATAAGGCAGGCATCTTTCCCCGGGGCAGTTCGCAGACCACGGCCCAGCGCCTGAAGCCAGCGAATTTCGCTTTTTGTAGGTCGGGCGTAAATGATGCAACGAACGTCACTGTCGAAGCCCGCCACCAGTACGCCGACGCTGACGATGATTTTTGTAGCGCCCGTCTCAAAACGGTGGATCACCAGCTGTCGTTCTTCGTGCGGCGTTTCAGCGACCATGACTTCGGCGTTAACACCGGCTTTGTTGAACTGCATAGTGACGTAATTGGCGTGGGCCTTATTGACGCAGAACGCCACCGTCGGCAGGTCACGGCCATTACGCAGCCAGTTATCGACAATATCACCCACCAGATCGGAGCCGCACATAATCTCCGCCAGCTGTGCTTCGTCGTAGTCGCTGCCATACTCCATCGAGGCTTTTGTCTTAACGCCTTTCAGATCCGGTTTAGTTGGCGCGAAAAATTCGTAATTACTCAGATCGCCGCGCTGGATAAGTTCTCCGATGGTGGTCGGTTTAATCAGACGCTGGTAGTAATTCCCCAGGAAGGGTGAAAACGGGGTTCCGGACAGGCCAATAACCTTCGCTTTGGTTTTTGTGGTTATCCGTTCAATCTCTTTCAGAATGCGACGCTTGCGCAGGTGGGCTTCATCAACAATCAGCAGATCGATATCCTGAGGAAATTCGCGGCGGATCAGCGTGTCAGCGCTGGCGATCTGAATCTGCAGGCTCGGGTCATAGTTCGGATGGTCACGCCAGATAAAGCTGATCTGGTCTTCCGGTAGGCCATACTGAGCAAAGCGCTGCGCCGTCTGGTTAATCAGGATGGTATAAGGGGCGACAAACAGAACGCGCATACCACGACTTACCAGACCAGCAGCAACGAAAGCAGCCAGACCAGTTTTGCCGCTGCCGGTCGGCATATACATCATGAAAGATTCGTATGCCTTCCAGTCACGGCGCAGCATATTGAGTGCGCGTTCCTGTGCAAAATTCGGTGTGATGTTCAACATTATCAACCCCTCTACATTTCACTCTTCCAGGAAAAACCTTTCCCGATTTCATACCCGACCAGATGCGTACTACATTGCTAGTACAGCGGCATTTTTGGGCTCTGTCTCTGAGATCTGCACCTACCTAACCAATGGAGCTGCCTTCTGGAAAAGGCCTATTCCCATCCCTCTCCGATCTCCCCCCTTACCCCCCTCTTACCTCTCCCTTATTCATGTACTAGCAAAAGAGTACAATGAGACAGTAAAAGGCAATCGGGAGCTACCATCCCACCAGCAGCTGACACCTTTAAGTCAGACTGCAACCGGACACCTTTAAGCCCGGCATCATTTGGTGCGGTGTTGCGTTCCAACCAGGGGTGGCAGAGCCGTATACCCCTGAATTGCACGGCCGTGTGTTTCAACGAACCGGCGAAGCCTCACATTGGCTTCATGCCTTGCCCGGTTCTCCTTGCGGTATGACACGGGTTCAGCGTCAAACGTGATTTCGTAAACCTCTGCATACTTCAGCGAGACTTTTCGCCTCAGGGATGGAGGTAAACCCAGTAGTTGCTGTTGTATCCATGCTGCGTCTGCCTGGCTGTAACGCGATGGCATTTCAACCTGCACATAATCCGTGTACATATCGCCTCCGGTTAAAACAGACTGTTCTGTCCCTTACGGGAGACGCGCTTCTTTCCTGCGCTACGTTCAGCCAGTGTTGTCTGTCCAAGGGCCCACTGCCGGGCACGGAAAAGACAATCAGCGAACATGCTTCCCTTCCGGCTGGCCTGAGAACAGCGCCGATAATAATCAGCGCCATATTCAGCCCCCCCCCCTGGCGATCTCCGCCGGAAAGCCTTCACCTACCAGCGCATCCGTGATGTGCTTTTTGATAAATTCTTCCGGTGACATGTCACGCTCCAAACTTGTTCGCGGAGGATTGATAAATATCTGGGCGCAGTTCTGATCTTGTAATCACCCCAGCAGTCTCTTGCTCAAGCCGTATTGCGAGGTTGAATCCTGCGTTTTTATGCCCGTTAAAAACTAAGCGTAAATAGTCCCGCGTGGAGCCAACACTTTCAGCTAGATGGGTCTGCTGCTCTTTGGTTAATGAGTTCCAGTACGCTTTCATTCGATGTACCTCCGTGGTACATATTACATCAAAATAATGAACCGTAAAGGAACTTGTACCGCACGGATACAACCTGAGAGAATAACCGTATGAAAACTGTTCATGAAATCAGGCGTCTAAACGCCAGAAAATTACGAGATGGTGTTGGTGGAAACTCATTTTTTGCCAACATGATCGATCGTGAGCCTACTCAAACCAGTCGGTTTATGAGCGATGGTGCAACCAAAAACATTGGTGATGCTATGGCAAGACACATTGAAAAATGTTTCGACTTGCCTCTTGGATGGCTAGATCAAGAGCACCAAACAACGAATGTTGCAAAAAATCCAGATGTTTCAGATACTAATAGAAATATTCGGATGGTCCCCGTCATCTCGTGGGTACAAGCTGGCGCGTGGACAAAGGTGGATGAACAAGAGGTTGATTTGTACAGCACTGAAACCTATCCATGCCCTGTGCCATGTGGGCCGATGACTTATATCCTCAGGGTTATAGGTGATTCTATGATTGAGGAATACCGCCCGGGAGATATGATATTTGTTGATCCTGAGGTACCTTCTGTTCATGGTGATGATGTAGTTGCCTTGATGCATGATAGCGGTGAAACGACTTTCAAAAGACTTATAGAAGATGGTGGCAGTAGGTACCTCAAGGCACTCAATCAAAATTGGCCTGAGCCATATATAAAAATTGATGGAAACTGTTCAATCATTGGAACTGTTATATTTTCAGGAAAACCAAGAAGATACAGAAACAAACCATAAAATAAATTAAGAAACCTGCAATTGCAGGTTTTTTTATGCTTGACAGTGTACCTTTAAGGTACATAATGTACCTATCAGAGCGATCAATGAGGTACATTATGAGCGTGAATAGCATTATCCAGTTAATCGAAATTGACTTAACCAGAGACATTAATGTAACTGAACTCGCCAGTGAGGCAGAAAACAAAACGACTTCATTACTTGAAGCAATAAATTTTATTAGCTTAAAAATTATGGAAATGAGCGAAGGCTCAAAAGAAAGTAATGACAAAATTAATTCCTTGTCGGGTGTCATTGCTGAATTAGCTGACTTAGCCATGGTGACTAATAAGATTTCAAATGAATCTCACTATCACAGCGGAATGAGGGAAAGCAAATGATTAATATCTCAACAAACAACGCAATCGACCAAGCAGAGAAAATCATCACTGATATTTTCGAAAATGGCGAGCATGATAAACAGACTGGCGAAGGTCTTTATCGTGTTATGACACTGCTAGCTGATGCCCGCTCAACGATAGGCGACATTGACGATCTTTTCTTTGATGTTGCTATTACGGCAAGAAAGTTAGAGGCACTTACTGCCGTTTATTGTGAGCAATATTTCACTGATGAAGATAATGAACGACAAGAAACATATTTGGCCGATACGATTCGTGACTACGAGTCTAAATCTTGCAATGAATTAAAAAGCATCCAAGAAAAACTTAATTAAATAACACAATAAATTTAATTACGCCTTAACTGGTGTGGCTTCCTGCAACCTGAAAACAGGATGATTTTAAAAATGACATTCATCAAAGATAAAGCGGCATACAAAACGGCATGTCTTTTCTTTATGGACTATGGCGAGGAGTACCGCCATATATCTGACCTTTTCATGCGTAAAGCTTACGGAGTCTGATTATGCTTAACAAAGATAGTTCAATCGAAACCGCTAAAAATACAGCCGATAACCTTTATCACTTAATGGAACTAATCAACTCAAACATTATTGATATGGATATTGAGCAAATAATTTCCCTATCAGGCCTCTGCCTCGATTTATCGGCTCAGGTTTCTACATGGATGGATTCGGAGTTTGAACGACGTGAAAAAACTAATTGAAATTCGCCGCCGTCATCTTGTTCAGGCAAAGCTTGATTCTGTTATGCGTAGGACGGGTGGAAACATCCAGATGGCGAAGCTTGATAACGGCACGCTGTTTCCGGTCGAGTTAACCGAAGAATTATTGACGAAGGCACTGATAAAGCTTTTCGAAGAAATGATTTACGACACTCATAAACGTACCGAAGCAGAATCAATTATTTCCGGTCATTACGCTGATTGCCTCGGGAAAAGCAAATTAACGCTTGATGCCGTGTATTTCATGGATGCACTGATTGAAACACTGGCGGAAGAAGCAATGAAAAAACGGAGAGCACAAAATGCAAGCTAACCAGCAGTCAATATTACATCGCGGAAAGCTAATTCCACTTCCATTGCTGAATGTAGATCTGCATGTCTCCCCGGAATTTACCGGGCGAGTGGTGGTTCACATCAAAGAAGGTCGCCAGATTTGCGATTACCCACTGCGTGAAGCCGAGCATATCAACACTTTATCAGGATTTCTGGCGCTGGCCCGACAGACTGGCTGGATGGTTATTCCGCCTGAAGGCATAACGGAGGGCGGAGCCAGTGGCACTGACAGCAATCCGAATTCCTGAGCGGGTACACCTGCAGGCGATGCAGGTTCTGCAGCGATATCGGCGTAAGCGCATATATGCACGACGCATGCGTCGTACTGGCTACCTCAGCCTGAAAGTTAACCCACGCTGGAGGCTGTTATCGAAAGACGATGGCCGGAGCTGGGAAGTAATGAGTCATGAACGTTATTCGGGAGAAATAAGCAGATGATCGACAACCGCACCGCCAGCGTGATTGACCTGGCCTTAAAGAAACACGACACGCCCGTTGGTCCGTTGTTCGTGGCTCAACGCCATGGACGTATCAAGAAGTGCTTTAGCCGTGACACTGCGATCCGCTATCTGGCGTTTTTTATGACGACCTGGGCGTTTGAAGCCTCAGGTTTTCAATGCAGGCATCCTGATGTGCTGGCCGTCCATCCACTGAATCCGGAACTGAATTGCTGGCAACGCGGTGGCGTAACCCATGAGTATTTCATGGCCCACCAGCGTTGCATCCGTCGCCTACGCCGCATTCTGGCACGTAAACGTGAAATGGAAAGGTGGTGCAAGAAATGGGATGCCATGCATGACCGCTACGTTAAAGAACGCGAAGAATTGCAAGCAGAAAAACCGATCGGAGTACGCTAATGAAAATCGAGTTTAACGATTACGGCGCATTGGCAGCAGTGATAATTACCAGCACTATTTTTGAGTTCCGGAAACATAACAGGCTGGTCGATACCACCCTGTTTCTGGTACCTGGTGTAGTCAGCGAACGGCGCGGTAGCTTCTTCATGAAAACGCATATCTCAGGGAAAACCCGTGATGCGCTGCGGGCCTACAAGACAGTGCAGCGGGAGGCGAAACGATGAGTAAAGGCCAACAACCTGCATACCCATGCCCCAGTAACGCAACACCCTTCGGTATGACCTACCGTCAGCATTTGGTCTGCCAGCTCGCTCCGGTACTCGCTGCGCAGTTCTTTGAAAGTAGCGCATGGACCGATTACGACGACTTGGCCGGCTCACTAATGATGATGGCCGACAGCATTATTGAGGCCGAAAAGGAGACTGCACAATGAACAAAATTACCAACCCCGTGGTACTGCTTCATTGGCATGAAACCCCGGAAAGTGCTTGCCACATAGCGATCACTAACGGCAGCACAGATTTTCGCGATGCGGAATATATGGCCGTATTAGGTGCCGGTTATACAGACGACATTATGAATAACTGGAGCAAAACAGGCTACTACATGGCGGCGGAGATCGAGCGATTGCGCCAGCAGCTTATCGCGCCACTGAGCATAGGGGAATTATTGCAACGTCTTGAGTCACAGACTTATGGAAAATGGGTGCGGGTGGGTAGCGATGTCACCATTGGTAAACAGTTGACCATCACCCTGCCAGATACCAGCTCAAAAGCATTCTGGAGTGGTACGGGTAAAAGCCAGGTGTTCCACCCAGAAACATACCGTCGCTGGGTCAAAGACGCGATTGAACGGGCTTGTGTGACCGCCGGGATCGGTGTGGAGGTGAAATGATGGCCGAGATTTTTAGTGAATTCAAACATGAACATCTTACCTCTGATGAGGCTGATTTCTTAATGGAAAGCTACAGAAAGCGTGGTGTTTCGGCCAGCAAATCACGAAGTGAGGATGCAATCGGGTGGATGGTAACAGCAGTCCTGCAGGAGAATTATTCCAAAACACCATCAAGAATTAACGCTCCGAATGTCTGGGGTAATGGTCATGTGAAAAGAGTGAATGGACGAGGCCTGGGTGACAAAAGGTTCGGGAGAACATAAAGATGCACGAAATTTTTGAAATGTGGGTCCGCCAGCGACACGGAAGCCGCTACGACCTGCCGAGGGATATTCAGGGGCTTTACTGCCGGGAAGTGGTTAAGCGCATGTTTGAAGTATGGTGTCACTGCCGTGGCTTGAGTATGGTGTGAGGTACATATGAGCGATTTAATGACAACAAAACAGGTGGCCGATTACTGCGGAGTTTCGGTGTCAACGGTGCTGCGCTGGAACAGCATCAACGGTAAAACCGGCCAGAAGTACCGCCCCGAGTTCCCGGACCCGGATATAAAATCCTGCCCAAACAAATGGGCGGCACATAAAATTCACAGGTTCGCCGGAGTTATCCAGTAACGAGAGATTCCACCCGATCCCACCACGCCTGATAGGCTTTGCGTTGTTCTTCCATATAATCGCTCTTGTCATAAACTTGCCAGACACCTGGCAGTTTATGGCCGAGCATTATTTCAGCAACGTGTGGCTCTGTCAGATCAGAAAAATTTGTTCTAGCCGTTCTTCTCAAATCGTACAGAGACCAATGTGGGAACTGATACCCCAGCCGCCGCCAAGCATATTTCGTCAGGTTATATGGCAATGACTGCAATGACGATCTGCCAACCGGCTCCCGGCTATTCTCTTTCGTGAATACCATAACTGAGCCATTATTCATGGAAATGGCATACTTCACTAACTCTTCGACTGGCCCGATAATTGGGCGCTTGAGTGGCTTCCCAGTTACCGCTCCTGTTTTATGCCGCTCAGCTGGAACCGTCCATACCTTGCTGATTAGATCGAAATCACTCACTCTGGCTCCAATCAGCTCAGCAGGCCGACAACCAAAGTGCAGCAGCAGCTTAATAAAGACTCTGTATTTGGGAACTAAGCGGGAGCCATCAACGGCACCGTATAGGATCTTGATTTCTTCATGGCTCAGGAATCTTTCACCCTGACCTTTTTTGATGTCCATATCTTTGCTGGTTATATCGGATAAAGGCCGATTCTCCACCAGCTTTCTTTTGAAAGCCCATACGTGAGCCTGCTTTGCATTCACCAGTAGCCTGTCAGCTATTCCAGGCAATCGATCGCTGATTGGCTCCAGAACCTCCAGCCAGTCGTGAAGGCTGGCAATATCATGCGGCAAATTGCCAATTTTGGGGAATAGGTGAATTTCGAAGGACCTGAGAATTTGTTCCGCACCCTTCTTATTTTTCAGACAGTAGGTGTCATACCAAGCCCTGATCACCGATTCAACGGTTAACGCGCCTGTAGCACGCCGTTTTTCAGCCATCCTGACTAACTTGGGATTTCGGTTAGCTTCCAGCTCACCACGCAACCGGATCACTTCATCGCGAGCCTCTTTGAGCCCGGTAGCAGGATAAGAGCCAATATCGATACGCTCGCCTTTCCCGGCCCACTGATAACGATATTGAAACACAACACGTCCTTTCGGTGACACTCTGACAGACAGGCCATCACGATCGGATTTTACCATTACTTTTTCGCGTTCCTTCCCTGCGACCGAACGCAACCATGTATCAGACAGCGCCATAAACCACCTTGTACAAACTTAAAAAATCATCTTCGGTTTGTACATTATGTACAAGCACATGTACAGAATTTTGCTAAAAGCAATCGCATTAAAGCGTGATCAATTGAAAGGAATTAAAGCGAAATAAAGTAATGAATCGTTGATACGGCAGGAATGGCAGGTGATTTGTGAAAGGAATTTGAAAAATCTGACAGGTTTTTATTTTACTTAATGAGGGGTGATTCGTGGGGGTGAGAGATAATGGCAAAAGTACGGCGCTTGGCCACCTCTTGCAGATAAGGAGACAACGTCATAATTAAATCTTCTTTTATAAGCGCGGCAGCACGCCACGCGTCATGGAATACAAAATTGCGGCTATTTTACCCATCAATGGGGGGCAGGCAATCATTGTTTACACAGGAGGTGCTCCAGTTCGTTCAACGACGTGACGGTCCAGGTCGGCTCAATGCCTTCAGGCTTCACGCGGCCATGCGCATTCAGCCAGACAGTCGACAGACCGGAGTTCATACCCCCCAGAATATCAGACTCTGCGGTATCCCCTACCATCAGCACGCGGTCGCGGTCAGGATTTCCGGCTTGCGCCAGGGCATAATCAAAAATTCGCGGATCCGGCTTCGGCACACCCACCTCTTCGGAGATCACCAGCGCGTCAAAATGATCGCGCAGGCCGGTGCGTTCAAGGCGGATCTGCTGCAGCGCGGTAAAGCCGTTGGTGATGATCCCAAGCTTCGCTTTACCTTTGAGAGAATCCAGCAGGGAAACCGCGCCCGGCAGTGGGGAGCAAATCTCTGCCATCGCATTGAGAAAAGCTTCGTTCAGCGAGCCCGGACTGACGTTTAAGCGTTCCGCCCACGCGTCAAAACGCTGGTGCTGGAGTTGTAACGCGGTGATGGCGCCGTTCTGATAATCCACCCACAGCGGCTTGTTCACCGCCTGATAGTCCTGAAAATCTTCAGCGGTGAAGGTCACGCTATAGTCGAGAAACATCCGCTGTAGGCCGCCGAACGCGTCAAAGGTAAACAGCGTTTCGTCGGCATCAAAGAAAATCCAGTCCCATTTCATCGTTACAACCTTATCTTTGTTATCCAATTGGCAGAGCCATAATAATGGCGTCTTCACGTCCCTCTGCGGTGGGGTAGTAGTTACGGCGGATTGTCGCCTCGTTAAAGCCTAAGCCTTCATAGAGCGCGATGGCGGCGACATTCGACGCGCGCACCTCCAGCCAGAGGGTAAAAACGTCACGGGTTTCGAGCTCACGAATGAGATGCTCAAGCAGTTCTCTTCCCAGTCCCCGGCGCTGAAACGCAGGGTCAACCGCGATGTTAAACAGCGTCGCCTCATCAAGGACGACCTGCGTTATGGCAAACGCCGCCATAGTGCCGTCAACGTCCAGCCGGTAGTTGAGGTACCGATCGCCCTGGTTGCTGGCGAACGTTTTTTCGCTCCACGGAAACGCGTGGGCGCGTGTTTCAATCGCGAACGCGGTGGTCAGGTCAGGCGTCGTGAGGGAAGAAATCGTGTTCATATTCGCAGATTTGTTGCCATAGCGCGCTGCGCGCTTTTGGGTTGGCTTTCAGTTCGTCCAGCGCTGGCGAGCAGATCTGACTCCCCTGAAGAGAGATGTCGGTCGTCTCTCCGATGCGCCAGCTGTTACACCGACTCTCAGGAGGAAGCATTGCCACCCGTTCCGGCGTCAGCTGTAAAACCTGGTCGGAAGTCAGCTTCAGGCTGCGAAGGACATCACCAATCAGGGGTTCATTCAGGGCAGGCAGTTCTTCCGCCACCATCACCAGCCTGACGTGCGCCGGGATGGAGATAGCGATTTCGCCCTGCAACGCCGTCGGGCGACGCAAGGCCCACTGGGTGATGCCCAGCTGCTGCAACTGCCAGTCTCGTCGGGATGTCATAGCGAAAACTCCTGTCTCTCAGGCGCGCAAATATAGCAAATGTGTCGAAAGTGCGCCATCTACCTACTATAATCCCCGCCTGAGTTTATTGAGGAACAATTCATGTCTGCATTTACCCCGGCAAGTGAAGTCTTGCTGCGTCACAGTGATGATTTCGAAGAAAGCCGTATTCTGTTTGCCGGAGATATGCAGGATGATCTGCCTGCGCGTTTCGACTGTGCTGAAAGCCGTGCCCATACCCAATACTACCACCACTGGCAGGTGCTGAGCCGTCAGATGGGCGAGCGCGCGCGCTTTAGCCTGGTGGCGGAGCAGCGCGATATTGCTGACTGCGATACGCTGATCTACTACTGGCCGAAGAACAAGCCGGAAGCCCAGTTTCAGCTGATGAACCTGCTCTCCCTGCTGCCGGTGGGTTGCGACATTTTCGTTGTCGGTGAGAACCGCAGCGGCGTGCGCAGTGCTGAACAGATGCTGGAAGGCTATGCGCCACTGAATAAAGTCGACAGTGCGCGTCGCTGCGGTCTGTACCATGGTCGTCTGGAAAAACAGACAGAATTCGATGCTAACACCTACTGGGACGAGTATCAGCTTGACGGCCTGACCATCAAAACCCTGCCGGGCGTGTTCAGCCGTGATGCGCTGGATACCGGCAGTAAGCTGCTGCTTTCTACCCTGACACCACACACCAAAGGCAAAGTGCTGGACGTGGGCTGCGGCGCGGGCGTACTTTCAACGGTGCTTGCCAGCCATTCGCCTAAAGTCCGTTTAACCCTGTGTGATGTGAGCGCCCCGGCGGTAGAAGCCAGCCGTGCAACGCTTGCCGCAAACGGCATTGAAGGCGATGTTATTGCCAGCAACGTCTTCTCTGACGTGACCGGCCGCTTTGACATGATCATCTCTAACCCGCCGTTCCACGACGGTATGGAGACCAGCCTCGAAGCGGCGCAAGCGCTGATTCGTGGTGCGACCCGTCACCTCAACAGCGGCGGTGAACTGCGTATCGTCGCGAACGCCTTCCTGGCGTATCCGAAAGTGCTGGATGAAACCTTTGGCTTCCACGAAGTGATCGCCCAGACCGGCCGTTTTAAGGTGTATCGCACCGTGATGACGCGTCAGGCCAAAAAGTAATCTCCCGTTCTGTTTGCCAGATAAGCGCATGCGCTATCCGGCAAACAGGCACCTCGCTCCCGACCATTTTTGCAGCGATCAATAAATCGTGCGCACTTTTCTGTTGACGTAAAGCTGAAAACATCTAGAATGCGCCTCCGTGGTTACGATACTTTTACAGTATCGATGGTATGCGAAGGTGGCGGAATTGGTAGACGCGCTAGCTTCAGGTGTTAGTGTCCTTACGGATGTGGGGGTTCGAGTCCCCCCCCTCGCACCATAAATCACGTTGATATTGCTCGCACTGGGCGAAGGTGGCGGAATTGGTAGACGCGCTAGCTTCAGGTGTTAGTGTCCTTAGGATGTGGGGGTTCGAGTCCCCCCCCTCGCACCAACGAGGCGATATCAAACCAGTAAGATAACTGTGCGAAGGTGGCGGAATTGGTAGACGCGCTAGCTTCAGGTGTTAGTGTCCTTACGGATGTGGGGGTTCGAGTCCCCCCCCTCGCACCAATTATCTTGCATCCCTTCTGTTGTACCTCTTATTTTTCCCTGTTATTTCAAACTCATCAGTATTACCAGAATTCCACCGATCAGTGCCATACCGGATGGCAGTAAAACAAAGTGACGTAGTTGCTTATGCCAGATCATGCATGAAGTCACCAGCAATCCCGACACAAGAATGGTCTTCCAGACATCAATGGAGAGATCGGCGAACATCAAACCGCCAAGCACGACGCCCGGCAGCAGTACCCCCCATGCACTTCCCAGCACCCTGTTCAACATGCATCGCCCTTTCATAACGATAATGATAAACAATATCATATGATAAAGATTATCATTTGTCAGCGCAGACAATCAAAAAAGTTCGACCTTTACCGCTATGTAGAATGACAGGAATAGCCTAAGGTGATAAATTGCTCACCTGTTAACTACACATAAAGTTTTTCTTATAATTACTCTTTGAGTTTTTTGCATATTTTATTGCGAAACAACGCCTATTTATCTGTTTTAATTAAATTTTAATAAAAACGCACGACTATGACATCACAATCCTGGCGGTCTTTGGTTCAACGAAAATATCAATTATCGTTACGTTTATTTTTATTTCTGAATGCAACCTCAGCGGTGTTCTCGGTAACAAATCCGCTCTATTCCGTGCGCGTGTTTTCCGCCCCGCTGATTGCTATTTTTTCCATCAGCACCGGCCTGTTCGTCTGGCACTGGAAAAAGTGTGCGCGAAAGATAAATATTCCTTTTGTTTCAGGGATCTTCGGTATTTTGTGGGCATGGCAAATTGATTCGAAATTTTCGCTAATTACCCATAACCAGGCGACGTATTTGTTAATCGCCCTATTAACGGTGCTTTTTATCGGAACGCTGGCATTCGCCAGTAATATCAAAGCATTTACTCTGCATTCACTCCCCGCGTTTATTGTCTGTCTGTGGTTAAGCAATCCAGAGATGTGGCTGAGAATGACCTATTCTTTCGCACTTCCTGTGGTGGCCATCGCTATTCATAACATTTTGCAAAAACGCAACGATCGCTTTGCGCAGGAACTGCTTTCCCGGCTGCTGGAAGAACGGGAAACCCTTACCGATCTCAGTATGATGGATCCGCTTACCGGCCTCTATAATCGGCGCGGCCTTCAGAGCCGCCTGGAGAACCTGCCAGCGGTGGAAAACGGTGAACACTTTGTTCTGCTGATGGATATCGACCACTTCAAAGCCTATAACGACCACTACGGCCATATGATGGGTGACCAGGCCCTGAAACGTGTTTCTGCAGCAATCCGCGACGCCGTGCGTTCGCGTGACATTGTGGCGCGTTTCGGCGGGGAAGAGTTTATGGTGCTGCTGACGAATATTTCACTTGAACACGCCCGTCATACGGCAGAGCGGATCCGGCAGAAAGTCTACGATTTGAAAATTCCGCATCTCTTCAACGAAAGCGTCGCCACCAATGTTACCATCAGCATCGGTATTGCCATTTTTGAAAATGAAGATGTCGAAGGCGCGCTGGAGAGAGCAGACAGAGCGCTCTATGAAGCAAAGCATCTTGGACGTAACAACATTCTTCTGAGCGAAGAGCTGCAAACCGCGTAGACGGGTCGGCGTTGAATCAGGACAAAAGTCTTGCCATTGGTATAAGCAATAGTTAGGATTGGCAATCATTATCATTTAGATTCCTATCTCAACTATGGCTACGCATACCGCACACATTGTTGAACCCCTTCTCTGGCGAGCGCCCCTCACCAACGGGAATGCGTCGCTTGCGGATGCCATACGGGATAAGATTGCGGAAACACGCGCTCACCTGCTGGACTTTATCCGGCTTGATGAAGCGCCCCCGCACCACGCCATGACCCTCGCGGAGTGGCGACAACCCTCTACGCTGCAGTCACTCCTTGCCACCTATTCCGACCATATCTATCGCAATCAGCCGACCCTGACGCGAGAAAATAAGCCTTTGCTTTCCCTGTGGGCGCAATGGTATATCGGGCTGATGGTACCTCCGCTCATGCTGGCGGTGTTAACCCAGAAAAGCATGCTGGCGCTCTCCCCGGAACATTTCCATGTCGAGTTCCACGAAACCGGTCGAGCGGCCTGTTTCTGGATCGATCTGCACGAGGACCTGAACGCGGCACACCTCTCTGCCCAGGAACGACTGGAGCAACTTGTCATTCAGGCCTTGATCCCGGTGGTGGATGCGCTTGAAGCGACGAGGGAGATCAACGGAAAGCTTATCTGGAGTAATACCGGATATTTAATCCACTGGTATTTAACGGAAATGAAACCGCTGCTTGGTGATGAGAACGTTGATGCACTGCGTCAGTCCTGTTTCTTTGCAAAACAGCTTTCAGACGGCCGCGATAACCCGCTCTTTCGTACCGTTGTACTCCGTGACGGACTCCTGGTGCGCCGCACCTGCTGCCAGCGCTATCGCCTGCCGGACGTTAAGCAGTGCGGGGATTGTACGCTGAAGTAATTGGGTGCGGCCTGATGCCCTCACCCTGCCCCTCTCCCACGGGGAGAGGGAACAAACACTAAAAACGGCAACCTGAAAGTTGCCGTTTTGCTTTTACCTAGGCCACCTGCTGATTATCCTCTTCCGTATTACGCTGCGCTTCTTCAGCTTCCTGCTCCAGCAGTTGTTTCTCGTAAACTTTAAAGAACGGGTAGTAGATGATGGCCGATACGCAGGCCAGAACGACAACCAGAATAGCTGCACGGAAATCCCAGCCCAGGGCCCATGCTGCGCCTATCGGCGCCGGTGCTGTCCAGGGTACGACGGAAATGACGCGGCCTATCAAATCAAAGGTCATCGCGGCCCAGGCCAGGACGGCGTTAACCATGGGGGCCAGCAGGAACGGTATAAAGAACACCGGATTCATCACAATCGGCGTGCCGAAGATAACGGGTTCGTTGATGTTAAAGAAGCTGGGTACCACGCTCAAACGCCCGATAGAACGTAAATGCGCCGAGCGGCTACGCAGATAGCAAATCACCAGCCCCATCGTCGCGCCCGACCCACCGATCACGATGAAGAACGTCCAGAAGGCTTCCATAAAAATATGTGGCAAAGGCTGACCGGCGGCCAGTGCGGTCTGGTTGGCCCCAAGGTTTGTCAGCCAGAACATCTGCAGCATCCCGGAGACAATGGCCGCGCCGTGGATCCCGGCGAACCACAGCAAATGCCCAATCAGTACCGCCAGCAGAATCGCAGGCAGTGAGTCTGCCGCGGAAACCAGGGGTTTAAAGATCGACATAATCGCCTGCGGGATCAGCATGTCAAACTGAGACTGAATCACCAGGCTCAGCGGATAGAGCGTTAACACCACCACCAGCACCGGGATCAGCAGGTCAAAGGAGTTTTTGATCATCGGAGGTACCTGGTCTGGCAGGCGAATACCGATGTTATGCGCCTTGAGGAAACGCATCATCTCAACGCAGTAAATCGCGACCAGAATGGCGGTGAAAATACCGGTTCCACCGAGGCTATCGACAGGAAGTGTGCCTTTGGTTTTCGGTGCCGCGACCAGCAAAAATGCCATGAGCGACAGCATGGCACACATAAACGGATCGAGCTGGTGCGTTTTGACATAGTGTTTGCCCAGGTTATAGGCAATGGCCGCACAGATATAAATGGACATAATCCCCATCGTCATATCAAACGGCGTGAGGATCTGGCCTTCAAATTGTTTCGCCATATCCAGCCAGGTGCGTGCGAAACCCCAGGTGGTATCAGGCGAAAACGGCGGGTAAGCGAACACTAATAAAAATGAACCCACAATCATAAACGGCATCGCGGAGATGAAGCCATCACGGATAGCCATCACATGACGTTGAGAAGAGATGCGCCCGGCAATCGGGCTAACGTAATTTTCAACGAAACGGAATATCAGATTAAACGCAGCATGGTTGGCAGACATGGCAGCTCTCCTGTCAGACGTTTATAACGGACGCGCTCGCGCCGCACGTTGTTCCATAACTCAGCTTCACAACCTTGCTGGCTTGTGTACCCGCGGTACTGCTCAGACGAAATGGTTTCATAATTGGCTCTTATTATTGGATACAGGGGACGTTACATACTCAGTATTAATCTACGCATCACGCTCTGCAACCGGTTACTGTAACCGGTTTCTGTGATTGTGAAGGGGATCCAGAAATCAGCCATCCGGGATATTTGTTACTTAAGAGATATTTACAGAGCATAAATTCTTATGACAGATTACGCAGGTTATTTGTCAGGAGGAAATAATGAGTTTGCAGTCCGTACAGCAGTTTTTTGCCGACAACGCGCCGGAGATAGAAGTTATAGAACTTAGCCAGAGTACGGCTACCGTTGCGCTGGCTGCTGCCGCCCATCGTGTGGAACCGGGACAAATCGCCAAAACCTTATCTTTGAAGGTTAAAAATGAGGTGATACTGGTCGTTGCGAAGGGTGATGCGCGTCTGGATAACAAAAAACTGAAAGACACCTTTGGCGCAAAAGCGCGCATGCTCAGCAGTGATGAAGTGGTCACCGTGACGGGCCATCCCGTTGGCGGCGTCTGCCCGTTCGGGCTGGAAAACCCGCTCGCGGTTTACTGTGATATCTCTCTAAAACAGTACGCGGAAGTGCTTCCTGCCGCTGGCGCAATCCATAGTGCTGTGCGTATTTCTCCGGACAGAATGGCAGAGCTGACATCCGCAAAGTGGGTCGATGTGTGCATCTGATTGATGCGCCAGAAGATCTCTGGCGCAAAAGACAGGTTACAAAAATGTCGGTTTGTTTAACCCCACACTACGCGTTTCTCTTACCGGCAAATGCGTAAGAATATCCGCGGCATCGAGCAACCCGACGTCAGAATTCACCCCCAGCTTCACCATCGCATTAAACTTATGTGCGCGGATAGTCTTGATATTGCGCTTAAGCTGCGCCGCGATTTCTGGGATGGAATAGCCGCACGACATATAACGCAATATTGCCCTCTCCGTCGGGCTTAACATCCGGTTCTGGCTGCAGTACCAGTGATTAAGCATATTGTCGTTTATGCGCAGCGTTTCGCTCAATAGCACCATGAATTCTTTCCGCAGGTGTTCAAGCGTCACTGATTTACTGACCACACCGTGAAGACGAGAAGGGGAAAGATGGCTAATCAGCCGCGCCTCCATCTCATCAGATACCAGTATAATGCGCTGAATATGGCTATGCGTAAACGCGAGATCCCTCAGGTGCGCCAGGCAGTTACGACGCGCTTCTCGCGCATCGGAAAGGGAATAGATCAGCGAGAAAAAATTAACGTGATAAAGCGCCTTCTTAAAGCCATCGAAATCATTGAACAGGTGCAGCTGATATTGACTGAGTTCGGACTGCGCAAAAAGATGCTGCAGCCCAATGGCACTCATCGTGCAATTTTCGATGATGGCGATATGTCGTGTTGAATCGGTTTTTTCCATTCCTCGAACTCTCCATAGGCTGACATGAGATTCAGCTCTCTCATTCCCTGTGTACTGTTGATCCAGGCGTACATATCGGCATTACTCCGTAATGACAGCCTTCGCATCGCACTGTTTTTCTGCGCACTGATCGTTTTATTGCTCTTCTTAAGCAACGTAGCGATTTGGTTAATCCCCCACCCTTTACCTAACAGACGAAGTACCTTGCGCTCAGAATTTGTAAGCGCAATGACGTGTTCGTCTTCCTCTTCGCCTTCCTGAGATTCGGGAGTTAATAACGTCTGGCTAATCCGCTCTGCGCGTTCACTTCCTGCCCGGATAGCGTTCACGACACCTTCGATAGGTTCCATATCAGAAAGCAACGTGGTTTCCGGGCGCATAAGCAGCTCAACAGCAATAGGATAAAATGGCCGGGAAACCAAAAAGATCCAGTGGATATCCCTGTACTGATTCAATAAGCGGTAATACTCTTCGAGCGCACCCCGCGGGTTCCTGTATTCGCCTGAAACATCGGCAATAATCACATCTGCGCGGCGTAACTGAAGCAGGGTCAACTCCTGCAGTGAGCGGCAATAGGTCAATTCAAAATCGGGAAAATGACGTGTCACCACATCCCCTAACCCATTTTGCATTACGGGTATCCGGCTAATGACAACGCCATGCTTACCGTGCAATGACAACATAGACCCTCCGTGTCCATTTTCATTTGATAAGTAACGTTAAAACGCATCAAGTTATACGTATTTTCGTCCCTGAGTGTAAAACTGATTAATACAAGCAGAAGATGAGAAATGTTTTAAGTTTAAGAAATGCCTAAAACTGCACTAATATCTCACAAAGCGACAATAAATTTAATTCGACAATCATTAAAATATCGACAATATAAAATTAGAATAACTAAATACAAATATTCTATATTTCCAAACCAATAATTCACCGAATTGATAAATTGATCCCAACGTCTTTCGTCAGCCAGGCTGCAACTGTTTGCATAAACCTTGATCTGACCCACAGCAACTGCCACTGCATTTTGTGCTAAAAGTAGGCACAACGGGCCACGCGGCTACTCTTCACCTTCTCTTCAGGACACGACATGCAGGCAGAACGGTCAACGCAGCGTGCTATCACGCGGCTCTGTATTCAGTGCGGTCTTTTTCTGCTCCAGCACGGCGCGGAAAGCGCGCTGGTTGAGGAACTTTCAACCCGGCTGGGGCTGGCGCTGGGGATGGACAGCGTGGAAAGCGCCATCTCTTCCAACGCCATTGTGCTAACCACGATCAAGGACGGTCAGTGCCTGACCTCCACCCGTAAAAACCAGGACCGTGGCATTAACATGCACGTTGTGACCGAAGTGCAGCATATCGTCATCCTTGCGGAGCATAAGCTTCTCGATCTCAAAGAGATTGAAAAACGGTTCAACCAAATCAAACCGTTACGTTATCCGCGCTGGCTTGTCGTGCTGATGGTCGGGCTCTCATGCGCCTGTTTCTGTAAGCTCAATAAAGGCGGCTGGGATGGCGCACTGGTCACCTTTTTCGCCAGTAGTATCGCCATGTATGTACGCCAGTTGCTGACCCATCGGCAGTTGCACCCG
Organism: Enterobacter sp. MGH 37; assembly: GCF_000534515.1. Taxonomy (NCBI): domain Bacteria; kingdom Pseudomonadati; phylum Pseudomonadota; class Gammaproteobacteria; order Enterobacterales; family Enterobacteriaceae; genus Enterobacter; species Enterobacter sp. MGH 37. The sequence continues at coordinate 1,844,904 of NZ_KI973206.1, read as the reverse complement.
CAAATTAACTTTTGCATTACCGCGTTTGTCGCCACTACCGTTTCAGGCCTGCTGCTGCGCCTGCCGCAGTTCGCCAACACCCCGACGATTGCCATGGCGGCCAGCGTGCTTTTGCTGGTGCCGGGCTTTCCGTTAATCAACGCCGTTGCCGATATGTTTAAAGGGCACATTAATACCGGTCTGGCACGCTGGGCCATCGCCAGCCTGCTGACGCTGGCAACCTGTATCGGCGTGGTCATGGCTATGACTCTCTGGGGGTTACGCGGATGGGCGTGATAGATTTTCTGCTGGCACTGGCACAGGATATGATCCTGGCCGCCATTCCTGCCGTCGGCTTTGCGATGGTCTTTAACGTTCCGCAACGTGCTCTGCCGTGGTGTGCGCTGTTGGGGGCGATTGGTCACGGCTCGCGGATGGCCATGATGGCGGCGGGTTTTAATATCGAATGGTCGACATTTATGGCCTCTATGCTGGTCGGTAGCATCGGCATTCAATGGTCGCGCTGGTATCTGGCGCATCCTAAAGTCTTCACCGTCGCCGCCGTGATCCCGATGTTTCCTGGCATATCGGCGTATACGGCAATGATTTCAGCGGTGAAAATCAGCCATTTTGGCTACACCGAGCCGCAGATGATCCTTCTTCTGAGCAACTTTCTTAAAGCGTCGTCCATTGTCGGTGCGCTCTCTATCGGGCTGTCGATCCCCGGATTGTGGCTGTACCGCAAACGCCCGCGCGTTTGATATTTGTGTTATTTCGCTGCCGTGGAGATAATCTTTCTGGTCCGTTTGGTGAAAATAAGGAAAGGATGTGGCTAACCCTGGCAGCGAACACCCCGAGCACAACGAAGAGTCCAGCCTGAAAGAGAAAATTTTTCAGAGCGCTATTGCGCTGTTTGCCGAATACGGACTGAACGGCGCCCGCATGGAGCAGATCGCGGAGAAAGCGGGCACCACCAAACGCATGGTGGTTTACCATTTTAAGAATAAAGAAAATCTTTATCTGCTGGTGCTGGAACACGTTTACACCGAAATTCGCGCCAGCGAAAAAGCGCTTAGCCTGGCGGATATGCCCCCCGTCGAAGCGCTGGTCCACCTGGTTGAAACCACCTTTGACTATCATGCTGACCATCCGGATTACATCCGTATCATCTGCATGGAAAACATGCAGCGTGGCCGCTTTATGCAGCAGTCGAATTATCTGCGCCAGGTTAACCGCAGCGCGCTCGACCTGCTGGAAGAGATCCTGCGTCGCGGCAAAGAGAAACTGCTGTTCAGCCAGACGGTTGACGCCCGCGATCTCCACCGCCTGATAAGCAGCTTCAGCTTTCACTACGTCGCCAACAGCTACACCTTCACTCTGCTGTTTGAAGAGGGTGCCGACGAGCGGGCTCAGCGCCAGCACTACCGTAAAATGGCCGTTCAGGTGGCGCTGCGGTATACCTGCCCATAAAATTGCTTGCAATTAAATCGCACACTATCTATATTCATCTCATGAACGCGAAAACGAACGACACAACCTCTGCGCTCCTGCTGGATAACCAGCTCTGCTTTGCCCTCTATTCGGCAAATCTGGCGCTTAACAAGCTGTACCGGCAGTTGCTGGCACCGCTAAACCTGACTTACCCGCAATATCTGGTGATGCTGGTGCTGTGGGAGCAGGATGACGTGACGGTATCAGACATCGGTGAACGGCTGTTCCTTGATTCCGCAACGCTGACGCCGCTGCTGAAGCGTCTGGAAAGCGCCGGTCTCATCAACCGTCACCGCTCGCGTAAAGACGAACGTCAGGTCGCTGTCACCCTGACTGATGCAGGACGTCACCTACAGCAGCAGGCCGCAGGGATCCCTCATGCGGTGGGATGCGCGGCACAGTGTGATACCGAGACCATGCTGTCACTCAAGCAGCAGCTGGAAGTTTTGCGACAACAGATTCAACGCGCGTGACGCTATACTTTACGCGTATTTATTTACCCATGTATATCGCACGCTATTTAATAGCACACATAAAAGTAAGATGAGGAACCTGCCATGTCTTTAGAAAAAGTTGTTTATACCGCCAAAGCAAAAGCCACCGGGGGCCGTGACGGCCGCGCGACCTCTTCCGATGGCGTTCTGGATGTCAAACTGGGCGTGCCAAAAGAGATGGGCGGCATGGGGGGTGAAGTGACTAACCCTGAGCAGCTGTTTGCTGCTGGCTACTCCGCCTGCTTCCTGGGCGCAATGAAGTTTGTCGCGGCTCGCGACAAATTTGCCCTGCCTAAAGAAGCCTTTATTGAAGGTGAAGTGGGTATTGGTCCGTTGCCAACCGGTTTTGGTATCGAAGCAAAACTGAACATCCACGTTGAAGGGATGGATCAGGCGGAAGCCAAAAAACTGGTCGATGCGGCGCACATTGTTTGCCCTTACTCTAACGCGACCCGCGGCAACATCGATGTGACTCTGAATATCATCGCGTGATAAATGCCTGATGGCGCTGTGCTTATCAGGTCTATGACTGTAGCCCCGGTACGCGCAGCGCCACCGGGGAAATCCCCTCCTTCCCTTCCCCCTCTCTGTGCTACCATAAGCCCTTATCACGCCCGTCGTTATCAGTAGAGTAAGCGTTATGTCCTCCAGAATTCTGACCACCAGCATTGCTGGCATTGATGCCTTTATGCGCGACCCACGCGGTGTGTTGACTCACGCCGAAGGCGGCACGGTTGCGGTTTTTGCCGATAACGCGCCGGCGTTTTACGCAATCACGCCGGAACGTCTGGCACAGCTTCTGGAGACTGAAGCGCAATTATCCCGCCCGGCGAGCGATGTCACGCTGGATAACCAGTTGTTTGATGAACCGGTTAACGCCCTGGTGACCGTTCCGATGGGCAAATTTGCCCTTTATGCGGGCTGGCAGCCCGACGCCGATTTTCAACGGCAGGCCGCGCTGTGGGGCATTGCGTTAACCCAACCGGCCACCGCGGAAGAGCTCGCCGCCTTTACGGCCTGGTGGCAGGCAGAGGGTAAAGTTTTCACCCATATTCAGTGGCAGCAAAAGCTCGCGCGTCATCTGCAGATTACCCGCGCCAGCAATAACGGCCAGCCAAAACGCGATATCAACGCGTTTTCAGAACCGGATAAACAGATCCCCAGTGGATTCAGAGGTGCGAAATGAAGAACGTCGGTGACCTGATGAAACGTCTGCAAAAAATGATGCCAGCCAACGTGAAGCCCGCTTTCACGACGGGGGAAGAACTGCTGGCGTGGCAAAAAGAGCAAGGAAAAATCCGTGCCGCCGCGCTCGCCCGCGAAAACCGGGCGATGAAAATGCAGCGCACGTTTAACCGCTCAGGTATTCGCCCTCTGCATCAGAACTGCTCGTTTGATAACTATAAAGTTGAAACCAGCGGGCAGATGAACGCGCTCGCCGCCGCACGTCAGTACGTGGATGAATTTGACGGTAATATCGCCAGCTTCATTTTTAGCGGTAAACCGGGCACCGGGAAGAACCATCTTGCCGCGGCCATCTGTAACGAACTGCTTCTGCGCGGTAAATCGGTGCTCATTATCACCGTGGCCGATATCATGTCCGCCATGAAAGACACCTTTAGCAACCGCGAAACCAGCGAAGAACAGCTGCTTAACGATCTGAGTAATGTCGATTTACTGGTCATCGACGAGATTGGCGTTCAGACGGAATCCCGTTATGAAAAGGTCATCATCAATCAGATTGTCGATCGTCGTTCTTCCTCCAAACGCCCCACCGGCATGCTCACAAACCACAACATCGACGAGATGACCCGCTTACTGGGCGAACGCGTCATGGACCGTATGAAGCTGGGTAACAGTCTGTATGTCATCTTCGACTGGGACAGTTACCGCAGCCGCGTTACCGGCAAAGAGTATTAAGACAGTTCCAGGAATCGCCAGCGGGACACAGGTATATACTGGAACCCCTTCCGGCCCAAAACGGACCTTTTTGAGAAAGCCATTATGAAAAAACAGATCCTTATCAGCACCTTTTTAGGCGCGCTGCTGGTTACCGGCGCAGCGCAAGCGGCGTCCTGGCAGGAGTCCCTCTCAAGCGCAGCAAACGAGCTGACCAAAGAGAGCAGCAGCACTCAGGGTGGGCTCTCCGCCTCTTCCCTCACCAGCCTGCTAAGCAACAGCTCCCAAAGCCTGAGCGCGGGCACGATGAACAACGCGGCGGGGATTCTGGAATATTGCGCGAAGCAAAAACTGGCCTCGGTGACCGACGCGCAAAACGTGAAAAACCAGGTGCTGGGTAAACTGGGTCTCGATACTCAGGAGCAAAAAGCGGATACCAGCTATATGGATGGCATTCAGGGTCTGCTTAACGCACAAAACGGTCAGCAACTTAACCTGAGCACCCTCGGCAACTCTTCTCTGGCGAAACAGGTGAAAACCAAAGCCTGCGATCTGGTGTTGAAACAAGGCGTTAATTTCATCTCCTGATTTCCCCCATTTTCTGCCACAACACGCCGCGTTTAATGCGATAGTCTTGCATCGCGGCGTGAAACGAGCGTTTTTCCAACCTGCCACCGTCTCAGCGTCCGTTTGTCAGGATGCGACCTTCTTCATAAAAACGATTTTCTAAACCAAATCCTAACAACAGCACACTTTCGTGACACTAAAATTGCAGCTAAACGACATCGCCATTACATTGTATAACCCAAAAAATAAACAGTTAGCCAGCGAAGCACCTGGCGTCATGAGGATATGCTGTTGTCAGAATTCATGTCTCTTGTCCTTTTTCTGGCTTCTGTGGGCGTTTATGCCTGGAAAGCCGGCCGTAACACCTGGTGGTTTATCGCCACACTGGTCGTACTCGGCTTTTTTATTATTTTAAACATTACCTTATACGCCAGCGATTACTTCACCGGTGACGGGATCAACGATGCGGTACTTTATACCCTGACGAACAGCCTGACGGGCGCGGGAGTGGGCAAGTACATTCTTCCGGGGCTGGGCCTGGTTGTGGCGCTGGTAACCATTTTTGGCGCACTCGCCTGGGTGCTGCGTCGCCGTCGTCATCTTCCTCACCATCATGGTTACAGCCTGCTGGCGCTTTTCCTGGCGTTAGCCTCCGTCGACGCCAGCCCGGCGTTTCATCAGATCACCGAACTGGTGAAATCTCAGTCGCGTGACGGCGATCCAGACTTTGTGGCGTACTACAAAGAGCCATCGAAAACGATCGCCAACCCGAAACTCAACCTGGTCTATATCTACGGTGAAAGCCTTGAGCGCACCTACTTCGACAACACTGCGTTCCCGAACCTGACCCCGGATCTGGGGGCGCTGAAAGATGAAGGTCTCGATTTCAGCCACACCATGCAGTTGCCCGGCACGGATTACACTATCGCCGGGATGGTGGCTTCCCAGTGCGGTATCCCGCTGTTCGCACCTTTTGAAGGTAACGCTTCAGCCTCGATGTCGACGTTCTTCCCGCAGAATATTTGCCTGGGCGATATACTGAAAAACTCCGGTTACGAAAACTACTTCGTGCAGGGTGCAAACCTGCGCTTTGCCGGAAAAGATGTGTTCCTGAAATCCCACGGTTTTGATCACCTGTACGGCTCAGAAGAGTTAAAGACGACGGTTGCCGACCCGACCTACCGCAACGACTGGGGTTTCTATGACGATACCGTACTGGACGAAACCTGGAAGAAATTCGAGGCGCTTTCCCGCGCCGGGAAGCGTTTTTCCCTCTTCGCGCTGACGGTAGATACGCACCATCCGGATGGTTTCGTCTCGCGCACCTGTAAACGCAAACGCTATGACGTGGACGGCAAAAGCAACGCCTCCTTCAGCGCCGTGACCTGTAGCCAGGAGCATATCGCCGCGCTGGTCGAGAAAATCAAAGCCTCGCCGTATTTTAAAAACACCGTCATCGTCGTCTCGTCTGACCATCTGGCGATGAAAAACAGCGCCTGGGATCAGCTCAACAAGCAGGATCGCAGCAACCTGTTCTTCGTTCTGCGCGGCGACCAGCCGCAACAAGAGGTGATCGCCACCAAACGCAACTCCATGGATAACGGCGCAACCGTGCTGGACATTCTGGGTGGCGACAACTTTATTGGCCTGGGTCGCAGCACGCTGTCCGGGCAATCCCTGTCGGAAGTGTTCCTCAACATGAAGGAGAAAATCCTCGCCTGGAAGCCCGACATCATCCGGCTGTGGAACTTCCCGAAAGAGATGAAAGACTTCACCATCGATCGGGAGAAAAACACGATTGCCTTCTCTGGCAGTAACTTCCGTCTGCCGCTGCTGGTACGGGTGTCGGACAGTCGCGTTGAACCGCTACCGGAAAGTGAATATTCCGCACCGCTGCGTTTCCAGCTGGCCGATTTCGCCCCACGCGATAACTTTGTCTGGATCGACAGGTGTTACAAAATGGGTCAGCTCTGGTCACAGCCGCTGGCGCTGTCGACCGACTGGTGCGTCTCTCAGGGGCAGCTTGGCGGGGAGCAAACCGTGCAGCATGTGGACAAAGCCCAGTGGAAAGGCAAAACCGCCTTTAAAGATACGGTGATTGATACCACACGCTATCAGCACAACATCGACATGCTGAAAATCGTCGACAACGACATTCGCTATAAAGCAGACAGCTTCATCTTCAACGTGGCCGGCGCGCCTGAAGAAGTGAAGCAGTTTAGCGGCATCTCTCGTCCGGAGTCGTGGGGACGCTGGTCAAACGCGCAGTTGGGTAACGAAGTGAAAATTGAGTACACCCATCCCCTGCCGGAGCAATTTGACCTGGTGATCACAGCCAGAGCGTATGGACCTAACGCGAATAAGCCAGTGCCGGTGCGCGTGGGCGATGAGGAGCAGACGCTGACGCTTGGGAATGATGTCAGCACGCACACTCTGCATTTTGCCAACCCATCGCGCAGCAATACCCTGGTGATTGTGCCGCCAGACCCGCAGTCCACCAATGAAGGAAATATTCTTGGCCACTCACCGCGCGAGCTCGGGATTGGCATGGTCGAAATCAAAATTGTCAGCAGACAAGGTTAATGCCTGAGCACCCGGCGTCCCTGCCGGGTGCTTATAAAAATAAATAAATCTATAAATTGATTATAAATAAGATAAAAACACCATATATAAGTCATTTTTATTTATAAATATCCCGCAAAAACACCATTCTATAAAATGTGTAACTCCTAAAGTAACGACGGAGAGTGACACACTTTTATCATGCTAACCGGCTATAAGTTCGAATCCATCCGGGCACTGCGCAGTGAACATGTGATTGCCTGGGAGGTATTGTCCACGGCAAAGCCCCACGTCAATCTCGAAGACTATTTTGACGCCATGCCTTCGACGCAGCGTAAACAACTTTTCTTTGCGCAGCTTCGCCATGCCATGTTTTGCGAAGAGGGCGACAAATATTATCTCAACGCGACATCAGATTTGCTGCTGGAAACGGACTTCCTCGACAGGCTAAAAGAAGCAACACCCTGTCCGGAGAGGCTTGCTATCGAAGTGACCGATCTCCATACGATGGTACAACTCGATGATACGCAAAGCCGGGTCCTGCGAAACTGCATTGCGACACTTCATCTTTGGGGAATTGAAGTGTGGGCTGATGATGTCTGTGAAGCCATTCTTCCCGAACTGCTTGCCAGCCAGATCCGCTTCTGTGGCGTCAAAATTGACAAACATACTTTCTGGAGCGGGCGCACAGAGCAGGCGAAGTTTCTGCATCTCACCCGTCAATGCAAGCGTGTCGCCAGTAAAGTCCTTATTGAAGGCATCGAAACGGCGGGCGATTTCGCACTGGCCCGGGCGAGCGCGGCCGATTACGGCCAGGGTTATCTGTGGGGTCTAAAATGACGCCTTTCATCGCAAATGCCGGCTATCAGGTTATCGTTCTGAGCAGCAACGCTTTTTTATGGCTTGGCCTGAATTCGATCCTGTCGACAGCCGTATCACCCCGTCCTGAGGTTTACTGGATTAACAACGTTAATCCACAAGGGCTTATGCGTCTGCAGACACTGCTGCTCAATACGCACGTCGGGGGAAACTGGCTGTTATTGACGGACGCGGCCCGGGTCAACGACATTAACGCCTGGCTACACAACGCGCGGGTCAGAGTGGTTGCGGACAATGTGTCTCTCGCGCAGCTAAGCCTCTGTTTTAGCGACACAAGCTTCTCTTTCGAGAATACCGCCACGCTCACCTGTCAGGAGATGCGGGTTTGCATGCTGTTCCATAAAGGATTCAGCCCGATACGTATTGCGCAAATCCTTAATAAGTCACCTAAAACGATCTACACCCACAAACGTAACGCGATGAACAAATTTTGCTGCCAGAACCTGGCGGAATTCCATCAAAAACTCTGCCTGCTGGACGCGCTCCCCTCTTCTTTGTAATTGCACTGTTATTCACGTCAGGAAATACGATCATGAGAATTATCCCTGTTGTTGTATGTTGTTCCGTTCTCCTGCTTCCTGCTGCTGCAATCGCCGCAGACAGCACCACAAGCGCGACGATGCACGTTTCACTTGAGGTGGTGAAGTCCTGCACGCTCAAAGCCAACGACCTCAATTTCTCGCGCCACGGCTCGGACGAATCAAGCGAAATTCAAGCCAAAACGCAGGTCGATATCGTCTGTACCAACGGGACGCCGTTCACGCTCTCTGCTACCAGCAACGATAGCAGTGACAACGGCACCTTCTGGCTGAAGCCAGAAAACGGTGAAACGGGCGCACAGAAGATTGCCTGGAAACTTTTTGCCGATGAGGGCAAACAGACGCAAATTACCAGCACCGATGGACTCACCGACACCGGCAACGGCATGGAACAGCAAGAGACGCTGTATGGCGTGATTGACGCAGGTGCCCTGATGACCGCGCAGGCTGGCGCCTATAGCGATGATGTCACGTTGAATCTGGTGTATTGATCATGCGTCGTTTTCTCCCCTGCTTCATTCTGTGGTTCATGATGCTGGCGCTGCTGTCTCGCTACGCGATGGCCGCCACGCTTCAGGTGGCCCCAGTGACGCTCGACCTCCAGAGCGGGCAAAGCGCCTCGGCGGTCTACCTCACTAACAGCGGTAAAGCGGCCATCCATGCGCAGATACGGGTTTACGAATGGACCCAGCAAAACGGTAAAGATGTATTAACGGCCACCGACGAGGTGGTCAGCAGCCCGGCGATGACCTCACTGGCGCCGGGCCAGCAGCAGCTGGTGCGCATAATCGTGATGCAGCCAGGGATCCGTGAACAGGAGCAAAGTTACCGGCTGGTCATTGATGAGCTACCGGATGCAACGTCCCGTGCGGCCAATCCCAACGCGATACACTTTCTGCTTCGCTACTCTATTCCTGTCTTCATTGCCGGAAACCAGAATATGCCCGTCAGCCGCGATGCCCTGAGCTGCGAACAGGCGGACACCCCGGGAACGATCCGCTGCTATAACGCCGGAAACAGCCATATCCGCCTGAGCCACCTGCAGGTTCTGACGGCCACCGGTCAGGTCGTCGGGTCGTTGAAAGGGCTGGCGGGCTATGTTCTGCCGGGACAGACCGCGCTTATAACGCTAAAGCACACTTCGCGCCACACGTTCAGCGCGTTGCGCGCCTATCTCAATGACGACCACCATGCCAGCCAGATACCCCTGCGCCCGCTTGCTTCTCGCGCTCCTGTTTTGGCTACCGCTGATGCTGTCAGCCCGGACTGAACCCGCCGCCGATACCCTGCAATGGCTGGCAATCACCGTGAACCACGACCCGCGCGGGGATCTGTGGGCCTGCCGGGTAGTGGGAGATGCGCTGTGGATGGACCACCGCGACCTCAAAAAACTGGGGCTTCGCGCCCCGGATAACGCCAACGAGTGGGTCGCGCTGACGTCCCTGCCGGGTCTGAAAGTCAGTCTCGATTTGCATGCTCAGCAGGTCTCCATTACCGCCGACGCAAAGGCGCTTGAGGGCCAACAGCATCTGTCTGTCGGGAGGCCGACGCCGCAGTATCGCTATCCTGAGGCGCAGCCCATCAGCGTGTTGACGCTGGGGTATGCGCTTTATGGCAGCGGCGCAGAGGGGAAACGCCAGCTTAACGCGCAAACGTCGCTCACCGCATCCGGGGCGCTTCCCGGGACGTTCAGCAGCAGCTTTTCGAGCCATGCCGGTGAGGAAAACAGCGCAGGTCGGCCCCGCCACACACGCCTTGAAACCCGCTGGCAGTGGGACAACACGGACTCGCTCACGAGCCTGGCGCTGGGCGACAACATCACCACGGGCGCCCGCTGGAGCCGACAGGTACGCTTTGGCGGGCTGCACTGGGCGCGTAATTTTGAGCTCAATCCGCAGCTCAACACCGAACCGCGTAGCCGTTACAGCGACACGGCGGTTCTGCCTTCTACGGTCGATCTGTACATCGACGGGCTTAAGCAGAGCAGCCAGCGCGTCACGCCGGGCGATTTTCTGCTGGATACCCTGCCCTCATTTACCGGAAGCGGGCAGGCCCAGGTGGTCATTACCGACATCAACGGTCAGCGTCGTACCGTACAGCTCGATCTCTACGGTGCGCCGGGGATGCTGGCGGAAGGACTCAGCAGCGGCTCGCTGGATATCGGCTGGATGCGACAAAACTACGCCCTGCGATCCAATGACTATGCCGCCTCGCCCATGCTCGACGCAGGGTGGCGCTACGGGGTGAATAACCAGCTGACGCTGGCGCTGCACACGGAGCAGCAGAGTAAACTGCGCAATGTCGGGACAGGGGTCGACTGGCTGATCTCGCCCGGGACAGGGATTATCAGCCAGCATGTCGCCATCAGCGACAGCCCCTACGGTCAGGGAAAACAGTGGGGCCTTGGCTGGCAATGGAACGGTCGCGGGACGGGGATCTCTGCCAGTACCGTTCGTACCGATGCCACATTTGCCGATAACGCCCGCATGAGCGGTACCCTCCCCGTCAGACGCAGCGATAGCGTTTGGGTCAGCCAGTCGATACCCCATTCAGGTACCTTCGGTGCGGGCTGGGTACAGCAAAACATTCAGGGCACCAAACAACGCTATCTCAACGCCTCCTGGTCCGCCTCGCTGCCGGCGCATATTTCCACCACGCTGAGCTACACCCGCTCGTTTACGGATGCGTCGAGCCACGTTCAGCTGATGCTTTCGATCCCGTTAGGGCGTGAGGATACCCTCTCCGTTCAGGCCAGCCGCGATATGCCGCGCATGGATTATCGCCATCAGCCGGACGATCAGGTCGGCGGCTGGTCATGGCAGCTGGGGCGAGGCTTTGGCGAGCACCGGGAAACCTATGCGGACGTGGGCTATCTGGGCCACGCAGGTGAGTGGCACGTTGGGATGGCGCAGGGCGCTAACTATGCCTCAGCCGAGGGTAGCCTGACGCTGCTGGATGGCAGCCTGCACACGCTGCGCTACAGCCAACAAAGCCTGGCGCTGGTCTCCACGCACGGTGTCGGACATGTGCCGGTGATGCTGGAAAACCGCCCGGCAGGCGAAACCGACGAGAAAGGGTATCTGCTGCTGACCGACCTGCCGCGTTACCACGCCAGCAAAGTCAGCATCAATCCGCTGGATCTGCCTGCCGACGTGATTGCCCCCGTCACCGACATGCAGGCCAGACCGGGCAACGGCGGCGCGGTAAAAGTCGATTTTAACGTCCATCACGCCGTCACAGTTCAGGCCCGACTGGTGGACCTCCACCATAATCCGCTCCCGCTCGGCAGCATTGTCTCAACGCCACGCGGTGCCACCATTGTGGGGCGTGACGGTTTTATCTGGCTTGAAGACCCGCCTCTGCCAGGTGAGCTGGTGGTAAAAACCGGTGAGGGTGAGTGCCGGGTCAGGCTTCCGGCCCCCCGTACTGCGTCACCCATACAGAATATTGGAGAACAACAGTGTCATTAAAAGCACCGTTCTTGCTGCTGCTTGCGGTGTCCTTGAAGGCGATGGCCGCCGCATGCTGGATAACATCACCTGCCGTCATCAACTTTGGCAATGTCGTGGCGGGCAATGCCGCGTCGACCAACACCGAAGTTAAATTTAGCTGTCAGGCTGACAACAACGGCACGACGGAATATATCAACGTCTGTCTGAGCAGTATCGACGCACCGCCCTTTCAGATGGTCTCACCGGGAGATTCGGAGGGTAAACAGTACACCCTGCTTTTCCGCCTGCTTAACGGCGACGCGCGCGCTCAGGAACTCGGTCCCGCCAGCAGCGGGGAACTCATTCAGCAGACTCTGACCGCCGACAGCAATGCCAACATCAGCGGGAGCTTTCCGCTTATCGCCACCGTCCCGGCAGGGCAAAACCAACTTCCGGCGTACCACTATTACAACTACAACATGAATCTGCGCATCGCCTGGCACAGCGCTAGCCGTCAGGATGCACTGCAAAACTGCTCGGATGGCTCTGCGGAGGGGGAGCAGGTGCAGGGCGGTACCAATGCGCAGGCCGAAATCAGCCAGGGCTGCTACATAGAACGCGTCACCCCGCTTAACTTCGGCACCCTGAACAGTACCGCCACGCTGCGCCCGACGCGTTCCACCGCAACCCTTACCACGCGCTGTCCGGCCGGTACAGCGTTCACGCTTGGCATGGGCAACGGCAACCATGCCATCGGGAATCAGCGGCAGCTGTGTAACGATGAGGGTCAGTGCCTGCGCTACAGGCTCTGGCAGGATGCGGGTGCCACGCAAAGCTGGGGCGATCTGCACAGCGGCGATGCGCTGCATGTCACCCATCCCGCTGGCGGCACCCAGAACTTCACCGTTTACGGGGAAGTCCCCGCTCAGCCCCTGAGCGGTACAGGGGAATTTATTGATGACGTGATAATCACGCTGACTTATTAAACAGACCAAAATCCTGTCTGGATCAATGTTATCGGTAACAATGGCGTTAAAATAGCCACCTGCTCTGCATACAAGGCGTAAACCTTTTCTTTTTTATTCGTTATCTCTGTCTGTTTTACAACAACTTATGAAATACCTGCTTGCTGACGCCATCGTCTACAACGACGAGGACGGTTCTGTTTCTCTTATCAATGTGCCGCCTGAGGATGCGCAGATCCTCACCTGCACAGCCAATAGCATTATGAAGCTGCTGGTGCAGCATCATGGGAACGTGGTCGAGCGGGAGACCTTCCTGCATGACGTCTGGGATCGGCGTGGGCTCCAGGGGTCTAACAATTCGTTAAACCAGTACATCAGCATCTTGCGCAAAATGCTGACCAGCCTGCTTCCCGACGTGCTGTTTATCGTCACCGTCCCCAGGACGGGCTTTATGCTCAGCGCAGACGTCACGGTAACAGCCCTGGAGGAAGAAACACCGGCCGCCGAAACGGCGAAAACTGCAGTACCCGCCCGACCGGAGCGGCTGCTCTGGGGGGCGCTTACGCTGGCGGTCGTTGCGCTGTGCCTTTGGATAACGGCTATCAAACCCGAAACCCGGCAGAAGGACATTCATCTGCTGACCCATATCGGGAACTGTCCGGTCTATACCTTTACGCCGCTGGCGGATGTGTTTCACGAGCGGGCGGCTGCGCTGGCGCAAAGCCTTCAGCAGGACGGTCACCTTCCGTGCCTGGAAAATTCAATTTTCTACATGCACATTCAGCGAACGCTTTTCTACGGCCACGAGGGACGACTGGTGCTCTCCCAATGCTCGCTCACGCAGGGGCAAGCGAGCGCCTGTCGTACGCTTTACTATTACGAGTGGTGATATGAAACACACAAAAATCTGGCTCATTCTGGCCCTTAATCTGATGATTACCGGCGCTGCACTGGCGTGGTATTTCTACACGCCACCGCTGTCGGTGGCCTGCAATGGATACCTGACCTTCTCCGACAAACGTGACAGCCACGATTTCACGTTTGACGGGGAGGTCATCATGCAGTTTCACCCCAACAAAACCGGGTACATCACGCTAAACGGTAACGTGGAGAATGCCCCAAACCACTGGGAAGTGTCCCGTCAGGAGATGTTTAAATGGCGCCACGTGGAAGGGGAACTGTATGAGATCGTTATTCAAAAAGTGGAGCATTTTGGCCATGACGCCATGCCGCCGGGCGTATTTGAGAAATACGTCGCGGGCCTGACCCAGGGGAAAAAAAGGCTCCTGGCGATAGAGCGCACGCCGCATGATGCACTGGTTATCAGCAATTTTTACTCGCCGGTGCTGGTCTGCACAGAATAATACCGGCGGGTCAGGCTATACTTCCCGCCATGAACATTCGCATTCGCCCTACCACCTTCAGCGATGCTGCCACCCTGCCCGCCATTGAACGCGCGGCGGGCGAGCGTTTTCGTGAAATCCCCCCTCTCGCCTGGCTTGCCGGGGGTGAGGTGATTTCAACTGAAGAGCATCTCAACTATGCCGAACGGGGGCTAAGCTGGCTGGCGCTGGCGAACGACCATCCCGTTGGGTTTATCCTCGCAGAGGCGCACGTGACATCGCTGTTTATTGTCGAACTTTCAGTGCATCTGGACTGGCAGGGAAAGGGGATTGGTCGGCAGCTCATTAACGCTGTGGCTGACCATGCCCGTGAAGGGGGGCTGTCGTCGCTGACGTTGACGACATTCCGCGACGTACCGTGGAATGCGCCGTTCTATGCGCGGCTGGGGTTTGACTACGTCACTGAACTCACGCCTGAACTGCGTCAGAAAAGGGAAGATGAGACAGCGCACGGCTTAGCGTTTGACTCCCGCTGCGCTATGCGTCTGCCGCTTTGATATCGCCCGGTGGCGCTGCGCTGACCGGGCCTACAAAACCCTGAACCGTAGGCCGGGTAAGGCGAAGCCGCCACCCGGCACAACATGCACGATCAGAACGTTTCCCAGTTATCCCCCGCATCAGCGGTTGCCGCTTTACGCGACATCACCGGGGTAGCAACGCTTTTCGCCGAAGCGAACTCGCGCGCTTTCATCTGCTCCTGCTGAATGCGGAACACCGCGACAGCCTGGGTCAGGCGGCTCGCCTGCTCTTCCAGCGCCGCCGCCGCTGCGGCAGACTCTTCCACCAGCGAGGCGTTCTGCTGGGTCACGCGATCCATCTCGGCGACCGCCAGACCTACCTGGTCGATACCGCGGCTCTGCTCGTCAGAAGCCGAGGCGATTTCGCCCATGATATCCGTAACGCGGGTTACCGCATTCACGATCTCGCCCATGGTTTCACCGGCGCTTTCTACCAGCGTTGAACCGACTTCCACGCGACCCACAGAGTCTTCAATCAGGCTCTTGATTTCACGTGCTGCCTGGGCGCTGCGCTGGGCCAGGTTACGCACTTCACCTGCCACCACCGCAAAACCACGGCCCTGCTCGCCTGCGCGCGCCGCTTCTACCGCCGCGTTCAGTGCCAGGATGTTGGTCTGGAAAGCAATCCCGTCGATCACGCTAATAATGTCGGCGATCTTCTGCGAACTACCGGCGATATCGCGCATGGTCTGCACCACGTTGTCCACCACTTTACCGCCTTTCTGCGCGGTCTCGGACGCGCTCAGCGCCAGATGGCTCGCCTGACGGGCGTTTTCGGCGTTCTGCTTCACGGTCGCCGTCAGCTGCTCCATGCTGGCAGCAGTCTCTTCCAGGGACGCAGCCTGCTGTTCTGTACGGGAAGAGAGGTCGTTATTGCCCATCGCGATTTCGCTCGCGCCGCTGTAGATAGCATTCGCGCCATTACGCACGTCGCCAACGGTCCGTACCAGCTCACTCTGCATATGACGCAGAGAATCGGCCAGTTCGCCCATCTCGTTGGAGCCCTCCACTTCAATGCGCTTCACCAGATCGCCGCTGGCGATATGGCGAATGTTGTCGATGAGGCGCGTCAGCGGCGAAATCAGCGCCTGCTTGATACCCAACCAGACGGCCACGATCACCACCAGCACGGCAAGCAGCACGCTAATCAGCACCCAGATGGCCTGGCTGAAGGAGCTCTTGCTGTCTTCAACCGCCATTTGATACAGCTTGTCGTTCTGCTGCAGGTAGCTGACATACTGCTTCTCAAAACCATCCTGGTAGCTCTGGGTCGGCTGATCGAAGAAGGCGTTGATTTTGCCCGCACCCAGCAGCTGAATCAGCTCCGCCAGCGCACCGTGGTAGATATCGTAGTTACGCTTGATCTCCATGGCATCCGCATCGCTTTGACGCGGATCGCGCGGCAGGGCCTCGTAGGCGGCCCAGTTTTTTTCCGCCTGCTTCAGCGACGTGGACGCGATTTGCATCAGATCGTTAACGGTCGCGCCGCTGCCGATATTGCTCTGATCCATCATGTAGCGAATACCCGCGCGGTTCAGGGTATTACGGGTTTGCAGCAACGCCACCCAGCTGGCATTCAGCGTGGATTGTTGCTGGCGAATGGTTTGCAGGACGGTGAAATTCTCTTTGTCATGCTTAAGGGCATTGAAGAAAAGACCACCGGATGTGAGTTGTAACAGGCCAAATATAGCTAAAACCAGCATTAAACTGGTGACAATCTTGATACGGTTTAACATGTTTTCTCTTTCCTCAGACAGATACAGAATTTTCGGCCTGGAAAGGGAAAACTTTACGAAAATCATCCTGGAATTTGTGGTTTTTACTCTTCTTCCCGCGCTGCGTTATGCCGGTTTCCGAGTTCAATAAACTCTTCCAGCAGCGTCGTCAGCTGTTTCATCTTCTCCGGCGTGTATTCCGCCTCAATCTGCTGGTACGCCTCTTCCACCTGCGCCTGGGCGTGCTCATACAGCGCATTGCCAGCATTGGTCAGCGACACGTACAGCTTGCGCTGGTCGTTCACTGGCTTTAAGCGCAGCACCAGGCCGTCGCGCTCCATGCGCGTCAGAATGCCGGTCAGGCTGGGACGCAAAATGCAGGTGCGAAACGCCAGATCGTGAAAATCCATCGACGGATGTTCCGCCAGCACGCGCACAATCCGCCACTGCTGCTCGGTCAGGTTATGTCGCTTCACAATGGGTCGGAAGTACGACATCGCCGCTTCCCGCGCCTGCAGCAGCGCGATGGTTAATGAATCATGCATAGCCTCTCCCCGCCCTTCATTAACAAGTAAACAATTTATAAAAGATGTTTTTATAAACAATACGTTTTCTGCCAAAAAGTCTAACAGAAACCCGCCAATTTTGTTAACAGACTGATTTTAATCAAAATAAAAATCAATATGTAAATTTATTGTTATTCATATCACAAATTTTTCACTTCTGATTGCGAAATAAACAGCAAAAGCATAAAACCAGATCATTAACATATTAATGAAATCATAACCCGGACTGCCGGGGTGAGGAGCAGGTGAATGAAAGGTACCGTTTTTGCCGTCGCGTTGAATCATCAAAGCCAGCGCGATGCCTGGGCTGAGGCGTTTGAAAAAGCCCCCTACAACACGCCGCCGAAAACGGCAGTGTGGTTTATCAAACCGCATAACACCGTGATCCGCGCAGGCGATCCCATTCCCTTCCCGCAGGGTGAAACGGTGCTAAGCGGCGCGACTGTCGCGCTGGTGGTGGGCAAAACGGCCAGCAAGGTGCGCGAGGAAGACGCGGCGGCGTACATTGCCGGATATGCGCTGGCCAACGAGGTGAGTCTGCCGGAAGAGAGCTTCTACCGCCCGGCGATCAAGGCGAAATGCCGGGACGGATTCTGCCCGCTGGGCGAGCTGGTCAACGTTGATAACGTGGATAACCTGACCCTCATCACCGAGATTAACGGCCGCGAGGCGGACCACTGGAATACGGCCGATTTGCATCGCAACGCCGCGCAGCTGCTGAGCGCCCTGAGTGAGTTCGCGACCCTTAATCCCGGCGATGCGATATTGCTCGGCACCCCGCACAGCCGCGTCGAGATCCGCCCTGGAGACCGGGTACGCATTCTGGCAAAAGGTTTTCCGCCGCTGGAAAACCCGGTGGTGGACGAACGCGACGTCGCTATCGCTCACCGCACGCCCCCGCACGCCACGCTGTTCGCCCTTGGCCTAAACTACGCCGACCACGCCAGCGAGCTGGACTTCAAGCCCCCCACCGAGCCGCTGGTGTTTATCAAAGCGCCGAACACTTTCAACGGTGACGACCAGACCTCGGTGCGCCCGAACAACATCGACTACATGCACTACGAAGCGGAGCTGGTGGTGGTCATCGGCAAAACCGCCCGCAAGGTGAGTGAAGCCGAGGCGATGGACGTTGTTGCGGGCTATACGGTCTGCAACGACTACGCCATCCGCGACTATCTCGAGAACTACTACCGCCCAAACCTGCGGGTGAAAAGCCGCGACGGGCTGACCCCCATTTCCCCAAACATCGTGCCAAAAGAAGCCATTCCCGACCCGCACAACCTCGCCCTGCGCACCTTCGTTAACGGCGAACTGCGACAGCTTGGCACGACGGCGGATCTGATTTTCAGCATCCCGTTCCTGATTGCCTACCTGAGCGATTTTATGACCCTGCAACCGGGCGACATGATTGCCACCGGCACGCCGAAGGGGCTGTCCGACGTGGTGCCGGGGGATGAAGTGGTGGTGGAAGTGGAAGGCGTGGGACGCCTGGTAAACCGAATTGTGAGTGAGGAGACGGCAAAATGAAAAAAATTAACCATTGGATCAACGGCAAAAACGTGGCGGGAAGCGACTATTTCCACACCACCAATCCGGCCTCCGGCGAGGTGCTGGCCGAAGTGGCTTCCGGCGGTGAAGCCGAAATCCATCAGGCCGTAGCCGCCGCGAAAGAGGCGTTTCCAAAATGGGCCAACCTGCCGATGAAGGAACGCGCGCGGCTGATGCGTCGTCTGGGCGATCTGATCGACCAGAACGTGCCCGAGATCGCCGCTATGGAGACCGCCGACACCGGCCTGCCGATCCACCAGACTAAAAACGTGCTGATCCCGCGCGCCTCGCACAACTTCGAGTTTTTCGCCGAGGTGTGCCAGCAGATGAACGGCAAAACCTACCCGGTTGACGACAAAATGCTCAACTACACCCTGGTGCAGCCGGTGGGCGTCTGCGCGCTGGTGTCACCGTGGAACGTGCCGTTCATGACCGCCACCTGGAAGGTCGCCCCGTGCCTGGCGCTGGGTAATACCGCGGTACTGAAAATGTCTGAACTCTCCCCGCTGACCGCGGACCGTCTGGGCGAGCTGGCGCTGGAGGCGGGCATTCCGGCGGGTGTACTCAACGTGGTGCAGGGCTACGGCGCGACGGCAGGCGATGCGCTGGTGCGTCATCACGACGTGCGAGCCGTCTCCTTTACCGGCGGCACGGCCACCGGGCGCAATATTATGAAAAACGCCGGGCTGAAGAAGTATTCCATGGAGCTGGGCGGCAAATCCCCGGTGCTGATTTTTGAAGACGCGGACATCGAGCGCGCGCTGGATGCCGCCCTGTTCACCATCTTCTCCATCAACGGCGAGCGCTGCACCGCGGGCTCGCGCATCTTCATCCAGCAGAGCATCTACCCGGAGTTCGTCAAACGCTTTGCGGAGCGTGCCAACCGTCTGCGCGTGGGCGACCCGACCGATCCGACCACCCAGATTGGGGCACTCATCAGTAAGTCACACTGGGAGAAAGTCTCTGGCTATATTCGCCTCGGCATTGAAGAGGGCGCGACCCTGCTGGCGGGCGGCCCGGACAAACCGACCGACCTGCCTGCACATCTGAAAGGCGGCAACTTCCTGCGCCCGACCGTACTGGCGGACGTCGACAACCGCATGCGCGTGGCGCAGGAGGAGATCTTCGGGCCGGTGGCCTGCCTGCTGCCGTTTAAGGATGAAGCGGAAGGTCTGCGCCTGGCGAACGACGTGGAGTACGGTCTGGCGTCGTACATCTGGACCCAGGACGTCAGCAAAGTGCTGCGCCTGGCGCGCAATATCGAAGCGGGCATGGTGTTCGTCAATACCCAGAACGTGCGCGACCTGCGCCAGCCGTTTGGCGGCGTGAAGGCCTCCGGCACCGGGCGCGAAGGCGGCGAGTACAGCTTCGAGGTGTTTGCGGAGATGAAGAACGTCTGCATCTCCATGGGCGACCATCCGATTCCAAAATGGGGGATCTGATCATGGGTACATTAGCGTTAGCGGCAAAAATCACCCACGTCCCGTCAATGTATCTCTCCGAGCTGCCGGGGAAAAACCACGGCTGCCGTCAGGGCGCCATCGACGGGCATAAAGAGATCGGCAAGCGCTGCCGCGAGCTGGGCGTGGACACCATCATCGTCTTCGATACCCACTGGCTGGTGAACAGCGCATACCACATCAACTGTGCGGACCATTTTTCAGGCGTCTACACCAGCAACGAACTGCCGCACTTTATCCGCGACATGACTTACGACTACGACGGCAACCCGGCGCTCGGCCAGCTGATTGCCGACGAGGCGGTGAAGCTCGGCGTGCGCGCCAAGGCGCACAACATCCCGAGCCTGAAGCTGGAGTACGGCACGCTGGTGCCGATGCGTTACATGAACCCGGATAAACACTTCAAAGTGGTCTCTATCTCGGCGTTCTGCACCGTTCACGACTTCGCCGACAGCCGCAAACTCGGTGAGGCCATCGTCAGCGCCATCAAAAAATACGACGGCACCGTAGCGGTGCTCGCCAGCGGCTCACTGTCGCACCGCTTTATCGACGACCAGCGCGCGGAAGAAGGGATGAACAGCTATACCCGCGAGTTTGACCGCCAGATGGACGAGCGCGTGGTGAAGCTGTGGCGCGAGGGGCAGTTCAAAGAATTCTGCAGCATGCTGCCGGAATACGCCGACTACTGCTACGGCGAAGGCAATATGCATGACACGGTGATGCTGCTGGGCATGCTCGGCTGGGACAAATACGACGGCAAGGTGGAGTTTCTCACCGAGTTGTTCGCCAGCTCCGGCACCGGCCAGGTTAACGCCGTTTTCCCCCTGCCCGCGTGAGGAGCCACCATGCCGCACTTTATTGCTGAATGTACCGACAACATCCGCGAGCAGGCAGACCTGCCGGGGTTGTTCGCCAAAGTGAACGAGGCGCTGGCCGCCACGGGCATCTTCCCGATCGGCGGTATCCGCAGCCGCGCCCACTGGCTGGATACCTGGCAGATGGCCGACGGTAAGCAGGATTACGCCTTTGTGCATATGACGCTGAAGATCGGTTCCGGGCGCAGCCTGGAAAGTCGGGAAGCCGTAGGGGAAATGCTGTTTGGGCTTATCAAAGCGCACTTTGCGGCGTTGATGGCTGCCCGCTATCTGGCGCTGTCGTTCGAGCTGGACGAACTGCACCCGACGCTCAATTACAAACAAAACAACGTGCACGCGTTGTTTAAGTAATACCGCTCGATCTGTCCCCTCTCCCTTTGGGAGAGGGTTAGGGTGAGGGAAATCTCAGCGGCCTGATGCCCTCACCCCGGCCCTCTCCCACGGGGAGAGGGAGAAAACAATACAACAGGATATCGCCATGCTCGATAAACACACCCATACCCTGATCGCCCACCGCCTGCATCAGGCGGAACAAACCCGGGAGCAGATCCGCGCGATCTCGCTGGACTACCCGGAGATCACCATTGACGACGCCTACGCCGTTCAGCGCGAATGGGTAAGCCTGAAAATCGCCGAAGGCCGCGTGCTGAAGGGTCACAAGATCGGCCTCACCTCCAAAGCGATGCAGGCCAGCTCGCAGATCAGCGAGCCGGACTACGGCGCGCTGCTGGACGACATGTTTTTCCACGACGGCAGCGACATCCCCGTCGATCGCTTTATCGTCCCGCGCATCGAAGTAGAGCTGGCGTTCGTGCTGGCAAAACCGCTACGCGGCCCGAACTGCACGATCTTCGACGTCTACAACGCCACGGATTACGTCATTCCCGCGCTGGAGCTGATCGACGCCCGCTGCCACAACGTTGACCCGGAAACCCAGCGCCCGCGCAAGGTGTTCGACACCATCTCCGATAACGCTGCCAACGCAGGGGTGATCCTCGGCGGTCGCCCGATTAAGCCCGACGCGCTGGATCTGCGCTGGATCTCCGCCCTGCTCTACCGCAACGGCGTGATCGAAGAGACCGGCGTGGCCGCTGGCGTGCTTAACCACCCGGCGAACGGCGTGGCGTGGCTGGCGAACAAGCTGGCGCCGTACGACGTGCAGCTTGAGCCGGGGCAGATCATCCTCGGCGGCTCGTTTACCCGCCCGGTGCCCGCCAGCAGAGGCGACACTTTCCACGTTGACTACGGCAACATGGGCTCCATCAGCTGCCGCTTTGTGTAAGGAGACAATCATGCAGAATGCATTCAAAGCGGCGCTGAAAGCGGGCCGTCCACAAATCGGCTTATGGCTGGGGCTCACCAGCAGCTACAGCGCCGAACTGCTGGCCGGGGCAGGCTTCGACTGGCTGCTGATCGACGGCGAGCACGCCCCGAACAGCGTGCAAACCGTCTTAACCCAATTGCAGGCCATCGCCCCTTATCCGAGCCAGCCGGTGGTGCGCCCGTCGTGGAACGATCCGGTGCAGATCAAACAGCTGCTGGACGTCGGCGCACAAACTCTGCTGGTGCCGATGGTGCAAAACGCCGAGGAAGCGCGGCTGGCGGTACGTGCCACCCGCTACCCACCGGCGGGCATTCGCGGCGTCGGCAGCGCGCTGGCAAGAGCGTCGCGCTGGAACCGCATTCCGGACTATCTGCAGCAGGCTAACGACGCCATGTGCGTACTGGTGCAAATCGAAACCCGTGAGGCGCTGAAAAACCTGCCGCAGATCCTCGACGTGGAAGGCGTCGACGGCGTGTTTATCGGCCCGGCCGATCTCAGCGCCGACATGGGCTTTGCCGGTAATCCGCAGCACCCGGAGGTCCAGGCCGCTATCGAGCAGGCGATCGCGCAGATCCTGAGCGCGGGCAAAGCCCCCGGCATCCTGATGGCAAACGAGGCGCTGGCAAAACGCTATCTCGACCTCGGCGCGCTATTTGTCGCCGTCGGCGTCGACACCACCCTGCTCGCCCGCGGTGCGGAAGCGCTGGCTGCACGCTTTATCGAACAACCGGTTACGTCAGTTAATAACAATAAATCCGTCTACTAAACGTAAGATCTGGAGCGCACCATGACGACCTCTACCCTGCAAACCCATGATAATAAAGCTGTTGAACAACGCGCCATTAACAAGCTGTTCCGACGTTTAATCGTGTTTCTCTTTATCCTGTTTGTTTTCTCGTTTCTCGACCGCATCAACATCGGCTTTGCCGGACTGACGATGGGTAAAGATCTCGGCCTTACCTCCACCATGTTTGGCCTGGCCGCAACCCTGTTTTACGTCACCTATGTGCTGTGCGGGATCCCAAGCAACATCATGCTGGCGAAGATCGGCGCGCGGCGCTGGATCGCCGGGATCATGGTGGTGTGGGGCATCGCCTCCACCTGCACCATGTTCGCCACCAGCCCTGAAACCCTTTACGTCCTGCGCATGCTGGTTGGCATTGCCGAAGCCGGTTTCCTGCCGGGGATCCTGGTCTATCTCACATGGTGGTTCCCGGCCTATCACCGCGCCCGCGCCAACGCGCTGTTTATGATCGCCATGCCGGTCACCATGATGCTCGGTTCAATCCTCTCCGGGTACATTCTGGCGATGGACGGGCTGTGGAACCTGAAGGGCTGGCAGTGGCTGTTCCTGCTGGAAGGGCTGCCGTCAGTAGTGCTCGGGGTAGTAACCTGGTTCTACCTTAACGACACGCCGGATCAGGCCACCTGGCTGGATGAGGACGAAAAGCAGGCGCTGAAAACCATGATCGCCCGCGAGCAGGAGGTCGCCATTGCCCGCGCCGTCACGCCGCGCTCGACGCTGCGAGAAGTGCTGACGCCCGCCGTGCTGCTCTATACGCTGGCCTACTTCTGCCTGACCAACACGCTGAGCGCGATCAACATCTGGACGCCGCAGATCCTGCAGAGCTTTAACACCGGCAGCAGCAATATCGTCATTGGCCTGCTGGCGGCGATCCCGCAGTTTTGCACCATCCTCGGGATGATCTGGTGGAGCCGCCGATCCGACAGGCTGAAAGAGCGAAAAAAGCACACCATCCTGCCGTACCTGTTCGCGGCGGCGGGATGGATGCTGGCCTCCGCCACCGATCACAGCCTGATCCAGCTGCTTGGCATCATCATGGCCTCAACCGGATCATTTACCGCCATGGCGATATTCTGGACCACGCCAGATCGGGTGATTAGCCTGCAGTCCCGCGCGGTGGCGCTGGCGGTGATCAACGCCATCGGCAACGTGGGTTCTGCCGTTAGCCCGCTGCTGATCGGCATTCTGCGCGACGCGACCGGCAGCTTCAGCTCCGGGCTGTGGTTCGTGGCCGGGCTACTGGTGGTCGGCGCGCTGGTGCTGACGCGCATTCCGATGACGCAGCGGGATCAACAGAGGAACGATCATGTGCCAGAGCCCTATCGCCAACATTGATATCAGCAAGGAGTACGACGAAAGTCTGGGCACCGACGATGTGCACTATCAGTCGTTCGCCCGCATGGCGGCCTTTTTTGGCCGCGACATGCAGGCGCATCGTCACGACCAGTATTTTCAGATGCACTTTCTGGATACCGGGCAGATTGAACTCCAGCTCGACGATCACCGTTACTCGGTGCAGGCCCCGCTTTTCGTTCTCACGCCGCCGTCGGTGCCGCACGCGTTTATTACCGAATCCGACAGCGACGGGCACGTGCTGACGGTGCGCGAGGATCTAATCTGGCCGCTGCTGGAGGTGCTCTACCCCGGCACGCGGGAAGCGTTTGGTCTGCCGGGGATCTGCCTGTCGCTGGCCGACAAGCCTGATGAACTGGCGGCGCTGAAACACTACTGGCAGCTGATAGCCCGGGAGTCCATGGAACAGCTGCCGGGCCGCGAGCATACGCTGGTTCTGCTGGCGCAGGCCGTATTCACTCTGCTGCTGCGCAACGCGAAGCTCGACGATCACGCTTCAGGCGGTATGCGCGGCGAGCTGAAGCTGTTCCAGCGCTTTACCCAACTGATCGACACGCACTACCACCAGCACTGGACAGTGCCGGAATATGCCAGCGAACTGCACCTGACCGAATCCCGGCTAACCGATATCTGTCGCCGCTTCGCCAACCGCCCGCCGAAGCGGTTGATCTTCGACCGACAGCTGCGGGAAGCCAGACGGCTGCTGCTATTTTCCGACAGCGCGGTCAGCGAGATTGCCTGGCAGCTGGGGTTTAAAGATCCGGCCTATTTCGCCCGCTTTTTTAACCGCTTAGTGGGGTGCTCGCCAAGCGCATATCGGGCGCAGAAAGTACCGGTTTCCTGAACGCATCACGGTTCGTAGGGCGGGTAAGCGCAGCGCCACCCGCCGAAAAGCCGCACAGATCACAAATCCACATCCCCCCCGAAAAGTACCCGCCGTTGTCCCAATCGTCCCTTCACGTTCCGCCCCTCTCAGGCTTCAATTAAACAACAAAAACAAAACATAAATTTAACATCACCATTCCGATACGAGGTCCCTATGAAGCCTGAAGATTTCCGCGCCGATGCCAAACGTCCGTTAACCGGTGAAGAGTATTTAAAAAGCCTGCAGGACGGGCGTGAGATTTATATCTACGGCGAGCGCGTCAAAGACGTCACCACCCATCCGGCGTTTCGTAATGCGGCAGCCTCCATCGCGCAGATGTACGACGCCCTGCACAAGCCGGACATGCAGGACACGCTGTGCTGGGGCACCGACACCGGCAGCGGCGGTTACACCCACAAGTTCTTCCGCGTGGCGAAAAGCGCCGACGACCTGCGCCAGCAGCGCGACGCTATCGCCGAATGGTCACGCCTCAGCTACGGCTGGATGGGGCGTACGCCGGACTATAAGGCCGCGTTCGGCTGCGCACTCGGTGCCAACCCGGCCTTCTACGGTCAGTTCGAGCAGAACGCCCGCAGCTGGTACACCCGCATTCAGGAAACCGGCCTGTATTTCAACCACGCCATCGTTAACCCGCCTATCGACCGCCACAAACCGGCGGATGAGGTGAAAGACGTCTACATCAAACTGGAGAAAGAGACCGACGCCGGGATCGTTGTCAGCGGGGCGAAAGTGGTGGCAACCAACTCGGCGCTGACCCACTACAACATGATCGGCTTCGGCTCCGCGCAGGTGATGGGCGAAAACCCGGACTTTGCGCTGATGTTCGTCGCACCGATGGATGCCGAAGGCGTCAAGCTCATCTCCCGTGCCTCTTACGAGATGGTGGCTGGCGCAACCGGCTCCCCGTATGACTACCCGCTCTCCAGCCGCTTTGATGAGAACGACGCGATCCTGGTGATGGATCATGTGCTGATCCCGTGGGAAAACGTGCTGATCTACCGCGATTTCGACCGCTGTCGTCGCTGGACGATGGAAGGTGGCTTTGCGCGGATGTATCCGCTACAGGCATGCGTGCGCCTGGCAGTGAAGCTCGACTTCATCACCGCCCTGTTGAAAAAATCGCTGGAGTGTACCGGCACCCTTGAATTCCGCGGCGTACAGGCGGATCTCGGCGAGGTGGTGGCCTGGCGCAATATGTTCTGGGCGCTGAGCGACTCAATGTGCTCTGAAGCCACGCCGTGGGTCAATGGCGCGTATCTGCCGGACCACGCGGCGCTACAGACCTACCGCGTGATGGCCCCGATGGCCTACGCGAAGATTAAGAATATTATCGAACGTAACGTCACCAGCGGGTTGATCTATCTGCCGTCCAGCGCGCGGGACCTGAATAACCCACAGATTGACCAGTATCTGGCGAAATACGTGCGCGGCTCCAACGGCATGGATCACGTCGAACGCATCAAGATTTTGAAACTGATGTGGGATGCCATTGGCAGCGAGTTTGGCGGCCGTCACGAGCTGTATGAGATCAACTACTCCGGTAGCCAGGATGAAATTCGCCTGCAGTGTCTGCGCCAGGCGCAGAGCTCCGGCAACATGGACAAAATGATGGCGATGGTCGACCGCTGTATGTCCGAATACGACCAACACGGCTGGACGGTGCCGCACCTGCACAACAACAGCGATATCAACATGCTGGATAAGCTGCTGAAATAGCGCAGCGGGAGGTTTCAATGCAATCAGAAGAACGCCTGCGTTTTCGCGACGCGATGGCCAGCCTGTCGGCCGCAGTCAATGTCGTCACCACCGAGGGGGAAGCAGGCCGCTGCGGCATTACCGCCACCGCAGTCTGTTCGGTTACGGACACGCCGCCGTCGGTCATGGTGTGCATCAACGCCAACAGCGCCATGAACCCGGTATTCCAGGGCAACGGCAGACTGTGCATAAACGTGCTGAACCACGAGCAGGAGATCATGGCTCGCCACTTCGCCGGGATGACCGGTATGACAATGGAGGAGCGCTTTGCCCTCTCCTGCTGGCAGAAAGGTCCGCTGGCGCAGCCGATGCTGAAAGGTGCGCTGGCCAGCCTTGAAGGCGAGATAAGCCAGGTGCAAACCATCGGCACGCATCTGGTGTATCTTGTTGAAATTAAAAATATCATTCTGAGTGATGCAGGACACGGCCTGATCTACTTCAAACGCCGTTTCCACCCGGTCATGATGGAGGTGGAAGCCACCGCGTAATTCTCCCGCGCGCTGGCCTTTTTTTCGGCCAGCGCCACTTTCTGCAAAAACTCCTAAGGTTTCCGCTAAATCACGCCGTTATACAACCATAAGATAAATTTTCTGTGCCTGAATACTGACATCTCTGGTCAGTGCTTCCCGCTTCATTCAGCGCATACCTAATATACAGGATGACCTTATGGCTAAAACGACGCGGAGCCGCTCGGCTGAACGTCTGGTCGATATTCTGGTTGAGCTACATTTAAACGGTGTGGTAAACCGCAGTGCGCTAATGACCAAATTTAAAATTACCGAGCGTACCGTCTACCGGGATTTAAATGCGCTCTCTCCTATCGTTGAACATACCGGTAACGGGCTATATCGGCTGATCCATTCCGCACAATCTCCCGGCGGACAAGGGTTACATCTCACACTGGCTAACTTCCTGAATGCAGATAACTTTTTCCCTGAAAGAAATACGGAATTCTGGCAAAAGCTGGAAACACGCGTTGACGAAAATCATATTCTTATCCTTGGTAACGACGCAGAGCACACGGTACAACGTGATATCAGCCGTCATTTAGCGAAAATTGAGAAATCTATTAAGAACCATAATGTTTGCCAGATCGTTTATAAGGGTAAAACCCGCCTGATTAATCCCTATAAACTCATTAACAAAAAAAATATATGGTATTTACAAGCTACCGAAAATAGTCGGCTTAAATCCTTTTCATTGAGTCAGATTCGCTGGTTTGATATTCAGAAAACCCTTTTTACCCCTGAAGAGAATGTCCGCGCGCTCCTGGAAAAAAGCCTCGATCCGTGGGTGTCTGAAGATACTTTCACAGTGAAAATATTCATTAAAGATAATATTTCACATTACTTCCTGCGCCGGGATCTTCTGCCGGAACAAGAGCTGCTGGAAGAACAACGCGGCGGTATCACGCTGCGCTGCCGGGCGGCACACGAGAACCAGATCCTGCCGCTGCTGTTCTACTGGCTGCCGAATATTCAAATCCTGGAGCCGAACTGGCTGAAGGAGAAACTGGTTAAAACGCTGGAAAACTATCTGGCGATGGCGCGCAGCCCGGATAACCACGTGATCTCAATCACATAATTTCCTCCAGCGGCGGCGAGCCTTAACCACTCGCCGCTTCCTTTGACCGCTCACCCGTCACTTTCAACCACTCATTCATTTACCCACCTTTACACGCGCGAGGATCTGGCACGATCGCTCCAGCATTACTCAATACCTCCTCACAACGAACCTTGACCCTTTTTTCTTTACATAAAAAACCAGGTCTTACTATGGATACTAAAAAACTACTTAAGCACGTGCCCTGGGCCTTACTCGGGATCCTCGGTGCTTTCTGTCTGGCGGTTGTCGCATTACGCCGGGGCGAACACGTCAGCGCCCTGTGGATCGTCGTCGCGTCCGTTTCCGTCTATCTTGTGGCTTATCGCTACTACAGCTTATACATCGCGCAGAAGGTCATGAAGCTCGACCCAACGCGCGCCACGCCGGCGGTCATTAACAATGACGGCCTGAACTACGTGCCAACCAACCGCTACGTGCTGTTTGGTCACCACTTTGCCGCCATTGCAGGCGCTGGCCCGCTGGTCGGCCCGGTACTGGCCGCGCAGATGGGCTACCTGCCGGGTACGCTCTGGCTGCTGGCGGGCGTGGTGCTCGCGGGCGCGGTGCAGGACTTTATGGTGCTGTTTATCTCCTCACGCCGTAACGGTTCGTCGCTGGGTGAGATGATCAAAGAAGAGATGGGTCGCGTGCCGGGCACCATTGCCCTGTTCGGTTGTTTCCTGATTATGATCATTATCCTCGCGGTGCTGGCGCTGATCGTCGTAAAAGCGCTGGCCGAAAGTCCGTGGGGCGTGTTTACCGTCTGCTCTACCGTACCGATTGCGCTGTTCATGGGCATTTACATGCGCTTCCTGCGCCCGGGGCGCGTGGGCGAAGTCTCCGTGATTGGTATCGTGCTGCTGGTTGCCTCTATCTACTTTGGCGGCGTCATTGCGCATGACCCGTACTGGGGCCCGGCGCTGACCTTTAAGGACACCACCATCACCTTCGCGCTGATTGGTTACGCGTTTGTATCCGCCCTGCTGCCGGTATGGCTGATTCTGGCACCACGTGATTACCTCGCGACCTTCCTGAAAATCGGGGTTATCGTCGGGCTGGCTATCGGGATTGTGATCATCAACCCTGAGCTGAAAATGCCGGCGGTGACTCAGTACATTGACGGCACCGGTCCACTGTGGAAAGGCGCGCTGTTCCCGTTCCTGTTTATCACCATCGCCTGTGGTGCCGTGTCTGGCTTCCACGCGCTGATCTCCTCCGGCACCACGCCGAAGCTGATGGCCAACGAAACCGACGCGCGCTTTATCGGTTACGGCGCGATGCTGATGGAATCCTTCGTGGCGATCATGGCGCTGGTTGCGGCGTCTATCATCGAACCGGGCCTGTACTTCGCAATGAACACCCCGCCTGCGGGTCTGGGCATCACCATGCCAAACCTGCATGAGATGGGCGGCGAAAATACCGCGCTGATCATGGCCCAACTGAAGGATGCCAGCGCCCACGCGGCAGCGACCGTCAGCTCCTGGGGCTTCGTGATCTCCCCTGAGCAGATCATGCAGACCGCGAAAGACATCGGCGAACCGTCCGTGCTGAACCGCGCAGGTGGCGCACCGACGCTGGCTGTCGGTATCGCACATGTGTTCCATAAAGTGCTGCCGTGGGCAGACATGGGCTTCTGGTACCACTTCGGTATTCTGTTTGAAGCGCTGTTTATCCTCACCGCGCTGGATGCCGGTACCCGTGCGGGCCGCTTCATGCTGCAGGACCTGCTGGGTAACTTCGTGCCGTTCCTGAAGAAAACCGACTCTCTGGTGGCGGGTGTGCTCGGCACTGCGGGTTGCGTAGGCCTGTGGGGTTACCTGCTGTATCAGGGCGTGGTTGATCCACTCGGCGGCGTGAAGAGCCTGTGGCCGCTGTTCGGTATCTCTAACCAGATGCTGGCCGCTGTGGCTCTGGTACTTGGCACCGTCGTACTGGTGAAAATGAAACGCACCAAATACATCTGGGTGACCGTCATTCCTGCACTGTGGCTGCTGCTCTGCACTACCTGGGCGCTGGGCCTGAAGCTGTTCAGCACCAACCCGCAGCTGGAAGGCTTCTTCTTCATGGCGAACCAGTACAAAGAGAAGATTGCCGCAGGCGGCGCAGATCTGACCGCGCAGCAGATTGCCAACATGAACCATATCGTGGTGAACAACTACACCAACGCAGGTCTGAGCATTCTGTTCCTGGTGGTGGTGTACAGCATCATTTTCTACGGTATCAAAACCTGGCTGAAAGTGCGTAACGCCGAAGGCCGTACGGATAAAGAAACGCCGTACGTGCCGGTGCCGGAAGGCGGCGTGAAGACCTCTTCACACCATTAAAAAAATGGCGGGTGGCGCTACGCTGACCCGCCCTACAACGGTACTGTAGGCCCGGTAAGCGTAGCGCCACCGGGCTTTGTCTTATCAGGATGCATTATGTTTGGTAACTTAGGCGAAGCGAAAAAATACCTCGGTCAGGCGGCAAAAATGCTGATTGGTATTCCGGACTATGACAACTACGTTGAGCATATGAAGACCAACCATCCGGATAAACCGTACATGACCTACACTGAATTCTTCCGCGAGCGTCAGGAAGCACGCTACGGTGGAAGTGGAGAAGGCGGCGTCCGCTGCTGCTAAAGGAGAGAACATGACCCCGATTGCCGTCACCCTGCTGACCGGTTTCCTCGGCGCCGGTAAAACCACCCTGCTGCGCCACATCCTGAACGAGCAGCACGGCTTCAGGATCGCCGTCATCGAAAACGAATTCGGCGAAGTCTCCGTGGACGATCAATTGATTGGCGATCGCGCCACGCAGATCAAAACCCTGACCAACGGCTGCATCTGCTGTACCCGCTCAAACGAGCTGGAAGACGCCCTGCTGGATCTGCTCGACAGCCGCGATCGCGGTGAAATCGACTTCGACCGTCTGGTGATTGAATGCACCGGCATGGCCGACCCCGGCCCGATTATTCAGACCTTTTTCTCCCATGACATTCTTTGCCAGCGCTACCTGCTGGACGGCGTCATCGCCCTGGTCGATGCGGTTCACGCCAACGATCAGATGAATCAGTTCACCATCGCCCAGTCTCAGGTGGGCTACGCTGACCGCATCCTGCTGACCAAAACCGACGTGGCGGGTGACAGCGAGAAACTGCGTGAACGTCTGACCCGCATTAACTCCCGCGCGCCGATTTACACCGTGACGCACGGCGATATCGACCTCTCACAGCTGTTCAACACCAACGGCTTTATGCTGGAAGAGAACGTCACCACGAAACCGCGTTTCCACTTTATGGGAGACAAGCAAAACGACGTGACGTCGATTGTGGTGGAGCTGGATTACCCGGTGGATATCAGCGAGGTCTCCCGCGTGATGGAGAACCTGCTGCTGTCATTTGCCGACAAACTGCTGCGCTACAAAGGGATGCTGTGGATCGACGGCGAACCGAACCGCCTGCTGTTCCAGGGCGTGCAGCGCTTATACAGCGCCGACTGGGATCGCCCGTGGGGCGATGAAGCGCCGCGTAGCGTAATGGTATTTATTGGCATACAGCTGCCGGAGGAAGAGATTCGCGCGGCGTTTGCAGATCTGAAAAAATAACCGCCCTGCTTCCCCTCTCCCCCGTGGGGAGAGGGGAAGGTTGAGGGGTGCCTAAACTTATTTCAACGCCTCCGGCAGCGTCACAATCCACAGCTCACTATCCGACTCAGGCTTCTTCAGCGGCTTCACGCTAAGCGTGGTTTCAACCGGTTTATCATCCAGCGTCAGCTTGCCTTCCGCGTTCACCCGATAATCCTTGAGCTTCTTGCCCTCGACCGGATTTTGCATCGCCACCTTCACGCCAAAGTCATTATCGTTCGCCACGGCAAGCCGTTTGCTGTCGATCAGCGCCAGCCCTTCAGCTTTCTCCTGCTGCCAGCCCAGCGCGCGCAAATCAACGACCTGCGTTTTTGCCGCAAGGGTAATGCCGCGCTGCTTCAGGGTTTTCTCATCATCAAACTCCGGGTACTCGCCCGGCTTGTCAAAGGCGCTCAGGTCGCTCGCCTTGCTGAGGTCCACCTTGTAGATAAGGTTACGCATCCCGTCATTTTTATCGCTGCCCTGCTCAATCAGCAGGATATGCTGGTCATCAAGCGCCACGATGTCGCCGATTTTGGCATCACTGTTTTTGCTGTAGGCCGCGCTGTCGATAGGGTAGCCGTACATCGCTGTTTTGCCGGTCGCCGGGTCGAAGCTCACGAGACGCGTAAACAGCGCCTGCTTTTTGCTTTTACCGTCGATATCCAGCGTACTTTGTACCGCGGCGATAATGCGCCCGTCCGGCATACGGGTCAGGCCTTCAAAGCCCCGGTTCGGTTGACGCCATTTGATAACGTTTGGCAGACCGCCCGCGATCGACTTTTCCCCTTCCGCCGTCTGCGGGCCGTGGATCGCCAGGATTTTCCCTTTACTGTCGACGTTAATCAGAAACGGGCCATACTCGTCGCACAGCCAGTAGCCGCCTTTGCCATCCGGCGTGATGCCTTCCGTATCCAGCCCGCGGTTGTCACCCTTCAGCGTCTTGAGAGTGTCGCTAAACGCCACCTCATTGGTGGATCCAATCACGCCGCTTTGCAGCTGCAGACCGTTAATCTCGCCTTTATCGTCATGCAGCGGGCGGGCATCCGTCGCTTCTGCTTTACCGTTCTGCACGCGGATGGTCATCAGCAGCGGCGCGAAATCCGGCGTGACAAAAATTTTGGCTTCATTTTTACCCATTTTTGGCGCATCGGCGTTTGGACCGCGATCGGTCACGGTTGCAAAGGTCAGGGCATCGCCCTGCTTACCCGTAAACAGCAGGCCAGAGCCAATACCCACCGGGAGTCCGTTCGGAAATGCGCTGGCGAACGCGCCGCTGTAGTTGACGTGTGAGCCTTCAGGAAAGCTGACGACATAGCGTTCAGCCGTGGGCTGTGCCGCCAGGCCAGAGAAAGAGAGCGCACAACCAACCAGCACAGGAATGATTTTTCTTTTCATATTGTTAGCATCCAGTAAATGAAGCCAACAACGTAATAAACAAACGTGTCAGAAAAATGACATCGCAGGGAAAGGCGCCTGCGCGAGAGGACGTGTTTTCACCACCATAAGTGTAAATCTTTGTTGTTTTATGTGATTTTTGAAATATTTTTGGAAATTTCTGGAGCCTCCATTATTACACCTCCAGTCACTATCCCGTCCTCGTTCAGTTTATGTTTAGTCAAAAAACTAAACGGTTTCTAAACGCCTGAAAATCACGCGTTGACTCCCGTTCAACCAAACAAAAACGCAACATTAAATAAATTAAATTTAACAAAACCAGCATAAAACAGCGACTTGTATCACATTTGCAGTCATAAACGTCGCTTGTTATGGTGCCTCCAGATTAATTTGATGATGAGGCACGAAACATGAAAAAACTGAATATCCTTCTTCTTTCTGCACTGACCGCCCTCTCTGGTTCCGCACTGGCCATGGGCGGTAGCGTTGAGCAGGGTAAAAACTTTACTAACCTCAATCTGGAAATGGGCAAATCCTCATCCGGCCTGTACGCCGAAAGCAACTGGCTCAAAAACACCGATGACGGTACCCAGACCGGTGGCGTAGGCGCAGGCTACAACCTGGAAGTGGGCCCGGTCATGCTGAACGCAGGCGCGAAGGCGATCTACATCGGCCCGAAAAAAGGCGATAACGGCGTGGCGTTCCCGATTGGTGGCGGCGTAAACGTTGCGCTGACTGACAGCATCCATGTCTATGGCGAAGGTTACGTTGCGCCTGAAGGCCTGAACAACAGCGTGAAAAACTACGTGGAAGCCAACGGCGGCGTAAGCTGGACACCTGTCACGCCGCTGACCCTGAAAGTGGGTTACCGCCACGTGAGCGTTGATGGCAAAGACGGTCGCCCTGGCCACACGCTGATTGACGGCGCATACGTGGGCGGTGGTGTGTCCTTCTAAGGCTGTATTGCGCGTTTCGCCCGGCGGCGCTACGCTTGCACGGGCCTACGGGTTTTGTAGGCCGGGTAAGCGCAGCGCCACCCGGCAAGAAAGGCGATGACGTTACTTACGCACCACCACCAGCTTCTGGTTCACAAACTCTTTTATCCCCAGATCCGACAGCTCGCGTCCATAACCGGAGCGCTTCACGCCGCCGAACGGCAGCTCTGGCGCGGTATCGGTGAGCCAGTTGATGTACACCATCCCGGTCTCAATCCGCGACGCCATTTTCTTCGCGCGCTCGATATCCTGACTGAATACCGCCCCACCCAGGCCATAGTGTGAATCGTTCGCCAGGGCGACGGCCTCGTCGTCGTTTTTCACCACATACATCTGGGCCACCGGACCGAAGAACTCCTCGAAATACGCCGGGTTGTCGCGAGAGATATTCGTCAGAATCGTCGGCTCGAAGAAGCTGCCGTCACGCTGAACAGGTTTACCGCCATAGTGCAGCGTCGCACCGTTTTTCACCGCCTCGTTAACCTGTTTGGTCAGCGTTTCCAGCGCATCTTTAGACGAGAGCGGTCCCAGCGTGGTGCTTTCGTCCAGCGGATCGCCGATTTTCACCTGCTTAAACGCCTCGGTGAATTTAGTCAGGAAGGCATCCGCAATCTTTTCATGCAGGATAAAGCGCTTCGCCGCGGTACAGACCTGCCCGGCGTTGTTGAGGCGCGCACTGACCCCCGTCTTCACCGCTTTTTCGAGGTCGGCGTCATCCAGCACCACGAAGACGTCGTTACCGCCCAATTCCAGCGTGGATTTCTTGATGTGCTTCGCCGCCTGTGCGGCCACGACGCTACCGGCTTTTTCGGAACCGGTCAGCGCGGCACCCTGGACGCGATCGTCAGCGATGATGTTCGCCACCTGATCGGACGAGATAAACAGGTTGGTCCACGCCCCTTCCGGCGCACCCGCCTCGCGTACCAGATGGGCAAAGGTCTCAGCGCAGTGCGGTACAATGCTGGCGTGTTTGGCGATGACCGGGTTCCCCGCCGCCAGGTTCGGCGCCAGAACGCGCATCAGTTGGTAGTACGGGAAGTTCCACGGCTCAACGGCCATCAGTACACCGATGGGGTGATGCTCCACCCACGCTTCCCCAAGTTCAGAAGGATACTTCACCGGCGCCAGGAACTGCTTCGCGTTGTCGGCGTAGTAGCGCGCGATTTGTGCGCACAGCTTCACCTCGCCGCGGCTCTGCTCGATGAGCTTACCCATCTCCTGACTGGCGATTTTCGCCAGATCGTCCACGCGCTCGTCGATCAGGTCGGCAAGCTTATGCAACACCGGGAGACGCTGGTTGATGTCGCCTTTCGCCCAGTCAGAATGGTAAAGCGCATCAGCCGCCTTCAGGGCCGCTTCAATATCCGCGTCGGTATGTGAGGGGTATTCTTTGATGAGCTGGTTAGTGGCAGGATTTACTGTCTGATAAGCCATATCGAATCTCCATGTTTTACCGCTTAGGGTATTAAGGGTAGTCAACATGACTGGCTATGGACGTAAAGTTGGGTATATCCGGACGGTTCCTAATGAAGCGCTGCCAGACGGTTCCCTGACGTGGTATAAAAAACGTCCAGAAGGAGTTCCCATGACCGATACCCGACACATCCTCCAGACTTTTCACCGCGCCTCAGGCCTTGAGCTGCGCAGCACATGGCAGAGCATGCAGGCCTACAAACGTCATTGTCATCCTCAACTCTCTATTGGCGCGATCGTGGAAGGCCAGACCTGCTGCGTGTGCCATGACAGGGAGTACATCCTTCATCCCGGGGATCTGATTGTGATCCCGGCTTATGCGCCGCACAGCTGCAACCCCATCGCCGGGCAAGCGCGCAGCTACCATATGCTCTATATCGACACCGATCGTCCTCTGGCACTCCAGGTGATCCGTAAAGCTACGTTCTTTAAGCACTTCCTTGATATTGTTGAGACAATGTCGCCTGCATCCGTGGACAGGCTGCTTTCTGCCCTTCCCCACCGTGCGGATAACCCTGATGCGCTGCGTTCAACCAGCCAGCATATTCAGCAGGCACTTCTTGCCGATCTGGCTGCACCGCCTTCACTTGATGAACTGGCTCAACGCTTCTCGCTACGCAAGGAGACGCTGATTCGTACCTTCCGGCAGGACACCGGGCTGACGCCAGCCAGCTTCCTTAATATCTCCCGCGTGGAATACGCCAAAGCACGGCTGCGCGCCGGGGATGATATTGCCGACGTGAGCTACCAGAGTGGGTTTGCCGATCAGAGCCATTTCCATAAGACCTTCGTTCGCTATAGCGCCGCTACGCCGCGCCAGTACGCCACAGGACGATCAATATCAGACAATAATCAGGATACGTAACACCGTAAGGTGATCTCAGTTACGGCTATGAGGTCACTATGGAACTGTTCTTCCCTTCCGCTTTTCTCGCCCTGGCGCTGGCGCATTTTGTTGCGCTGTTAAGCCCGGGTCCGGATTTCTTCTTGCTTGTGGGCTACGCTGCGCGCTACCGACTGCGCGGCAGCGCCGGGCTGTGCCTCGGCATCGCCGCGGGTAATGCGCTCTATATTGTTCTGGTGATTGTCGGCTGGAGCGCCCTGCGCCAGTTTACGTGGCTGTTTACGCTAATCGAACTGTCCGGGGCGCTGTACCTGCTGTGGATTGGCTCGCACCTGGTGCGCAGCCGACCGCAGACGCTGGCGCTGAATGAAACTCATCAGCGGCTTCCCGCATTGCGTAAGCAAATCCTGCTGGGGCTCGGCTCGGCACTGCTTAATCCGAAGAACGCGCTGTTCTATCTGGCGCTGATGACGGCGTTACTGGGGCCAGACGTCACGCTGCTTCAGCAGGCAACCTGCGGCGTCTGGATGGTGATGGTGGTGCTGGTGTGGGATCTGGCGCTGGTATCGCTTATGGGGTTGCGAGCAGTGCAACAGAAGCTCAGCCGTGCGCTCTGGTGGATTGAACGCACGGCGGGCGTGGTGCTGATGGGGTTTGGCGGGTGGGTGCTGTGGCGATTTTTGCATTTTCTTCCCGTCTCCCTCTATCCTTAACCCATGGAAAAAATAGCTGAACTCAAACGCGCTAAGCTTCTCGCGCTGTCGCTGCTGCTGATTGCCGCCGCGGCGTTTATCTTCACTCTGTTCCTGCCGCAGACTTTCTGGGTGCGCGGGGTAAAGGCGATTGCCGAGGCGGCGATGGTCGGCGCACTGGCGGACTGGTTCGCCGTCGTTGCGCTGTTTCGCCGGGTCCCCATTCCGTTTATCGCGCGCCATACCGCGATTATCCCGCGCAATAAAGACCGTATCGGCGACAATCTTGGCCAGTTTGTGCAGGAGAAGTTTCTGGACACCCAGTCCCTGGTAGCGTTAATCCGCCGCTATGAACCCGCGCACATGATCGGTGCCTGGTTCAGCAAGCCTGACAACGCCCAGCGCGTTGGGCTGCATCTGATGCAGGTGATGAGCGGGTTCCTTGAGTTGACCGACGACGGGCGCATTCAGCGGATGCTCAAACGCGCGGTGCATAAGGCCATCGATAAGGTCGATTTCACCGAAACCAGCGCCGTGATGCTGGAGAGCATGACCAAAAACAACCGCCACCAGGTGCTGCTCGATGCCATCATCAACCGCCTGATTACCCTGATTCAGCGCGACAGCACGCGGGAATTTATCTCTGACCAGATCGTCCACTGGCTGAAGACCGAGCATCCCCGCAAAGCGATGGTATTGCCCACCGAGTGGCTGGGCGATCAGAGTGCAGAGATGGTATCGAATGCGGTGAACACGTTGCTGGACGATATCAGCCACGACCGCACGCACCAGATCCGTCAGGCGTTCGACCGGGCCACGCTGAAGCTTATCGACAACCTGAAAAACGATCCGGAAATGGCGGCGAAAGCCGACAACATCAAGCACTACCTGAAAAATGACGAGGCGTTTAACCGCTATCTGGGGGAAATGTGGGCCGATCTGCGCCAGTGGCTGAAGGCGGATATGCAAAGTGAAGACTCGCGCGTGAAGCAGCGCATCGCCAACGCCGGGCTGTGGTTTGGCGAAACGCTGACAAACGATGCCAGCCTGCGGGCGTCGCTGAACGAGCATCTGGAGCAGGCCGCGCACCGCGTCGCGCCGGATTTCGCCGCGTTCCTGACCCGCCACATCAGCGACACGGTGAAAAGCTGGGATGCTAAAGACATGTCCCGCCAGATCGAGCTGAATATCGGCAAAGATCTGCAGTTTATCCGCGTCAACGGTACGCTGGTGGGCGGGACGATTGGCCTGATCCTGTTTTTACTCTCGCATCTGCCTGTCGTGCTGGGACATTAATCCGCTTTGGGCGGCGCGATGATATAGCGCGTCGCCTCGAAGCGATTCAGGATCAAATGCACCAGAAAGACCATCGTCAGCGTCGCCACCAGCGAAAACGTGACGGAGGTGATGCGATAAAGATCGCTGAACACCAGGTCGCTGTCAGGGTGCATGTTCTGCCCGAACATAATGCCAATGGTGGTAATACTGGAAAATCCTACGCCTGCGCCTACTTTCTCCATCACATGCAGACGTGCGCCAAACGCCAGCCCAAGGCCAATCAGCGGCATCATGAGCAGCATATGGCTACTGTGGTCGTAGAGGATGAGCTGGACAACCAGGATATAAAGACAGCCCAATACCACGCCGACCACGCGCCAGATGGAGCTCATCACCGCGCCACGATAGTGCATCGGGAACAGGATCAAAATCCCGGCCATCAGCGCCGAGAGGGAATCGCTTAAGTCACTGATTTGAAAAACGACGAAAATCAGCGTCGCGACGGTGCCGGAGAGCAGCGACTCATGGCGCACGCGGGCATCGTCTTTCTCAATCAATGGCGGCGGCTTGCGGGGTTCAACGTCCGGCAGGAGATAGTTCATCAGCGCACTCAGGCACACCGCCATCACGCTCGCTTCGATGTTGGAAAACAGCAGTGTGTGCCAGTTGGTGGTGGGGTAGCTCATAAAATTGAGCATCACGCTCTGGCACACTACGCCCATCGACCCGAACAGGAACAGCGGCCCTTTGCTCATAAAGCGAAAACGCATGACGTACAGGGCAAACACCACCAGCGTCATGATGACCGGCCATTGCGACAGATAGCCGATGATAATCACCATTTCAACGCAGTTCAGCGATGCACTGAAGATAAACTGCTTCGCCACATGGCGGTTGAAGACCGGCACCAGCGAGAGCAGCATGATCGGGTAGACCACAAAAAACACGCCGTAGCTGGTGTTGTAGAAACTGGAAATGCTCAGCGCAATCATCCCTGCAAAGACGATGCGCAAAGTCTGGCGAAAGTCGTTTGCCGTGTAGACGATGTTACCGTGCGGGGTGAACACCCGCGCCAGCGTATTAATAGACATAATGCAGCAGGCTCACCAGATGGATCTGCATCCCGGAGAAGAAGCGCGCAAACGGCCCTTCACTGTTATAGAGCTGGACAGTCGCCCGCGCGCCGGTCGGCAGTGGCTTCGGCAGCGCCTCGTCCAGCATGACGTGAATGCGCATGCGTTGGGCGTCACGCACCCAGCGGTTCGAGGTTTCCGGCTCGGAGAGCTGACCGTTCACCGCCTCCTGACCCGCGAGGATCCCCGCGTCGCTGCTGGTCACGTGGGCGCGGAAGACGCGTCCCGGAAAGGCGTCAAACACCACCGCGGCATCGGTGCCCTGATGGGTATGGCGCAGGCTTTTCTCGCGGAAATCGGCCACGATATCGGTCTGGTTGTTCACCAGCGCTAGCGCCGCTGCGCCTGAGGAGGCATAAAAACCGGGGCTTAACTGCAGGTTACTGACCGTGCCGTCTGCCTGAGCATACACCTTCGTCCAGCCGAGATTCAGCTCCGCCTCATCCAGCGCGTTGCGGTATTTTTGCAGCGTGACGTTGCGGTGTTCATCCCGCTCGCCGCGCTGAATACGCAGGTTCTGGATATTAGCCTGAATGGTGCTGACGGACTGCTCGCTGCTCTGCCAGGTGGTCCGGACTTTATCCAGATCCGCCTGCGAGACGTTCTGTAACGTGCTCAGCTTCTGATAACGTTCGAAGGTCACTTTATCGTTACGCGCGGTCAGCACGGCGGTTTTCAGGCTGGCCTGCGCGGCGGCGATCTGCGCGTCCAGCTGCTGGTTGGAAAGACGAGCCTGCTCCAGCGCGATTTGCGCCGCTTCCACTTTATTGCGAAACGGCGTGTCGTCGAGTTCAAACAGCAGATCGCCCCGCTTCACCTGGCTGTTGTTGTGCACATGCACGGCCGCCACATAGCCGGAGACACGCGGAGAAACCGGCGTCACCACGCGCATCACGGTGGAGTCCGGCGTCAGCGGGATCCAGATATCCGCGACGACAAAATAGATAAACATCAGCAGGAAAGAGGCAATACTCACCCTTACCCAGCGGGCAAACTTTTGTTCAGGGGTCATTATTTTTCGGTCTTGTTGTCTTCTTCGCGGATTGTCCGCAAATTACAGGCGATTTGATTCAGGGTGGCGCTGAAGATCTCGATATGTTCCGGCGCGATATTTTGCGATACCCGCGCCTGATAGGTCTCAATCACCTGAGTAAGCCTTTTTAAAATGGCTTTTCCCTCAGGCGTCAGCGTCAGAAGCCGGATGCGCTTGTCATAAGGCGATGTGGTGCGCAGCAGGTAACCCTGTTTTTCCAGCTGTGTGAGCGTGCGCATAAGCGGCGGCAGTTCAATGCCCTGCACCTCCGCCAGCTCACTCATTGAGACGTTATCCCCAAGTTGAAAAAGCTGCATCATCACCGTCCAGCTCGACTGGGTTAACCCGGTATCGAGAATGGCATCGTCGATCACCGCACGCCACTGACGCACGATCATCGCCATCCGCATACCCATCGGCCTGCGGCTAAACAGTTCTTCTTCACTCATAGGGAGTCCCTCTCGTCACACGCAGTCAAGATAATAGTTATCAGGGTAAGTATCAAGAAACGAGGGACGAAAGCGCAGGAATTGCGAAAACGACGTTCTCCCTCTCCCTGTGGGAGAGGGCCGCGGTGAGGGCATCAGCCCGCAGTGGAATTTAACGGCTAAAGCTAAAATGTCGGGTAATGGCACTTTTCCCCGACGCCGTCACCACCACCTCCCTGTACCCCATCACCCGCTGGATCCAGCCTTTACTCTCCAGATAAGTTAGCAGCGCCGTGCCAGCGTCTCCCCCAAGATGAAACCGTCGCTCACTCCAGTCGAGGCAGGCGCAGCAGGCCTTGCGATGGGGATGAGCATTTAATGGAATGCCGAGTTTCAGAAACTGCTCACGGCCATACAGGGTGAGCGCGGAACCGTCATCCTCCAGCCAGCCTTCCGCCTGCATAAAATCATAGATCTGAACCGCCACCGTTCCGGCAAGATGGTTATAGCAGGTGCGGGCTTCACGCAGGGCTTTTGGCGCAGACGTTTCCGGCGGCGTAATGCGGCTCCAGGAGAGCCCCATCATCTGCTCGACCAGCGCCGCGACGTCGTGCCCGGCAAGGCGATAATAGCGGTGCCGCCCTTGCGATAAACACGTAATCAACTTTCCCTCCACCAGCCGGGCGA
Organism: Enterobacter sp. MGH 37; assembly: GCF_000534515.1. Taxonomy (NCBI): domain Bacteria; kingdom Pseudomonadati; phylum Pseudomonadota; class Gammaproteobacteria; order Enterobacterales; family Enterobacteriaceae; genus Enterobacter; species Enterobacter sp. MGH 37. The sequence continues at coordinate 1,802,718 of NZ_KI973206.1, read as the reverse complement.
GATGCCCGCTGGCGGTCGACGGCGCAACATCTGCCGCAGTGCTGAGTTCGGTAGCGGTCCACGCCCGCCCGTCCATCAGCGCGCAGAGCATCTTCACGCGCGAGGGATCGGCCATTGCCGCCGCCACCGCCGCAATGGCCTGTTCCAGTGCCGCGCTGTTCTCAGGAGGCTGGTTCGTTTTTAACATGGGGCGCCCAGGGTTCGGTGATCTCTGCGGCCAGCTTATCATCATCCGTCAGCAGAATAAGGTGATTCGCATGGTCGCTGTACTGGGAAAGAATAGACACACCGCGTGCCGCCAGCACCGCCGCGATGTCACCTAACTCGCCTGGCCGCTCCTGCCTGAGTTTTCTGATAACCGGCTTGCGCACCGCCTGAACGGTAAATCCGGCCTCCATCAGCACGCGGCAGGCTTTTTCTCCGTCCTCCACCAGGAAATGGGCATCGGTACCAAATACGCCGCCCCCCTCCAGCCCCACGCCGTGACGGCCTAACAGTTGTCCAAAGCGCGCCAGCTCGCCGGGCATGTCGCTGAAAATCACGTGAACGTCATACATTCGCCTGCCCTCCGTTTTCGGAACTGTATTCCCGCACGACCTGTGCCACGCGAATGCGATAGTACGCAAAAATGGATCCCCGCCCTTCGGCCTGCGCCGCCTGGTGAAAGACGTTTTGCTTCCAGCTGCGGATGGCCTCTTCATCCCGCCACCAGGAAAGGGACAGGATTTTGCCGTCGGTGGTCAAACTCTGAAAGCGTTCGATATCAATAAAACCATCAATGTCGGCCAGCAAATGTTTGAGTTCGGCGGCGAGTTGCAGGTAGCGGGCCTGATGATGAGGCTCCGCTTTGGCTTCGAAAAGGACTGCGATCATAAGTGTCTCTCCGTTGTGATAGTGAGGAGAGAATGCAGAGAAAATTAACTTCATACTTCGGCGACTGACGAAGTGTTTTTGCCGGATGGCGCTGCGCTTATCCGGCCTACGAGCGCCTGTAGGCCCGGTAAGCGCAGCGCCACCGGGCAGGTTTTAGCCCAGGATCGACCTCGGCTCCATAAACGCCCGAATCCCCCACTCACCCATCTCGCGCCCCACGCCGGAGTGCTTAAACCCGCCAAACGGCGCTTTCGGCTCATGGGCAAGCGTATTCACCAGCACGCGCCCGGAGACAATCTGCTGCGCCACGCGGCGGGCGCGGTCCACATCCCCACCCAGCACCATCGCGCTCAGGCCGTACTCGGTGTCATTGGCAATCGAGATAGCCTCCGCTTCGTCCTGATAGGGAATGATGCACAACACCGGGCCAAAAATCTCGTCGCGGGCAATCACCATGCCATTATTCACGTCAGCAAACAGCGTCGGGCGTACAAACCAGCCGTCCTGCATGTCCGCTGGTCGCCCTTCGCCTCCTGCCAGCAGCCGTGCGCCCCCATCGAGCCCCTGACGAATATACCCCTGCACCCGCAGCCACTGCTTCTCGCTGACCATCGGGCCGACGTCCGTGGCACTGTCGCGCGGGTCACCGGATTTCACCGCCGCCACGGCCTGCGCCAGCGCGGTTTCGATTTCCGCTTTACGCGACTGCGGTACCAGAATGCGCGTTCCCGCCACGCACGCCTGCCCGCTGTTCATAAACCCGGCCTGAATCACCAGCGGGATCGCCTGCGCTAAGTCCACATCATCCAGCAGGATCGTCGGCGATTTACCGCCCAGCTCCAGCGTCACGCGCTTAAAGCTTTCCGCCGCGTTACGCAGAATGGCCTTGCCGGTATTCGTCGAGCCGGTAAACGAGATTTTCGCCACGTCCGGATGGCGGCTGATGGTGTCCCCGACGGTTTCACCGCGCCCAGTGACAATGTTAAACACGCCCGGCGGCAAAGCAGCATCGCGCAACGCTTCGGTGACAATCCGGGTTTGCAGGGCGCTCATTTCGCTCGGCTTAATCACTGCCGTACAGCCTGCCGCCAGCGCGACCGCCAGCTTGCCGCAGATAAAACCCGCGTCGCTGTTCCACGGCGTGATCAGCCCGGCCACGCCAAGGGGCGTCATCTGTACCGTCGCGGCCCCCGCGGTTGTCTCGAACTCAAACGCCTCCAGCGCCTCAACGGCCTGGGCAATCACCTCCGCCGGATAGCGGGCCATCCAGGCGGAACGCGAGGCGGGCGCACCATACTCTTCAACGATCGCTTCCAGCAGATCGTCGTGGCGAGCGACCACGGCGGCGTGCATGCGTTTTAGCGCCGCGATGCGTTCCGGCTTTGTGGTCTTTGACCACGCCGGAAACGCCGCCTTCGCCGCCGCGATAGCGCGTCCGGCGTCAACCTCATCCGCCAGACGAACCTGACCAATAACCTGCGCCGTCGCCGGGTTATACAAATCAAACCATTCGGTGCCGTGCGGGGTAACAAACTCGCCGTTAATAAAAATCTGTTCGATCTGGTGCATATAAACCTCCTCAGGCTGTGTGAGCACAGTCTGGCACGGCTTCTCCGTTGCGATAATCCACGCTATGCTGCAAGGGTTGTTTCGATTTTCAGGATAATCAATGCATCGTTCAGGTCTGACAGAGCTGGAAGTGGTGATGGCCGTGGTGCGGCGCGGCAGTTTTCGCGGCGCGGCGCAGGAGCTCGGGATGTCCGCGACGGCGGTGAGCAATGCCATCGCCGGGCTGGAGAGCCGCCTTGAGACTCGCCTCTTTAACCGCACCACCCGCAGCGTGGCGCTTACGGACGCCGGGCAGCGCTACGTGGCGCGCGTGGGGCCGGCCTTGCAGGAAATCCGCCTCGCGGGTGAGGAGATCCACAGCGACACCGGGGAACCTGCCGGAACGCTGCGTCTGAACGTGCCGAACCATATCGGCTCGCTTTTTCTCGACCAACTGCTGATCGACTTTATGATCCGCTACCCGAAAATGCGCGTGGAGATCGTCAGTGAAGCACGCATGATCGACATCGTCGCCGAGGGTTACGACGCGGGGATCCGCCTCGAAGAGTCCATCCCGCAGGACATGATCGCCGTACCGCTGACAGGGGAGATCCGCCAGCTCGTCACCGCCACGCCAGATTACTTCGCACGTCACGGCATTCCGCAAACGCCGGACGATCTGCTGCAACATCAGGGGATCGGCATGCGTATGGCTCACGGCGGGATCTACCGCTGGGAACTGGCCCGTCGGGGGGAAACGTACGCGCTTGCCGTGCCGCCGCGCTTTGCGACGTCCGATCTTTTCGCCTCGATCCGCGCCGTAAAAGCGGGGTTAGGCGTGGGATTTTTGCCGGAACTCTATATCCAGGAAGAGCTTGAGAGCGGGGAACTGGTGAGCGTGCTAAACGACTGGACGCAGCCGTTTGCCGGGCTGCGCCTTTACTATCCTGGTCATCGCCACGTCCCGCCAGGGTTACGGGCGCTGATGGCGATGATCCGCGAGCGCGGCATTATTCCAGGTTAGCTTTATTCAACCCGTAAGCCGCATCCAGCGAGCCTGGCGCCATGCGGGAGGTAATTCCCAGACGGTTCCAGGCGTTAATCGCCACGATGGCGAAGTTCAGCTCTGAAATCTCAACGTCCGAGAAGTGCTCCGCCACGCTGCGGTAAAGGGCATCGCTCACGCCATGCACGCCAATCTGCGTCAGCGCTTCGGTAAAGGCCAGCGCGGCTTTTTCGCGGGCGCTGAACAGCGGGGATTCACGCCAGGCCGCCAGATGGTACAGGCGCAGCTCGCGTTCGCCGGCAATTTTGGCCTCTTTCGAATGCATATCCAGACAAAAGGTACAGCCGTTCAGCTGCGACACACGAATGTCGATCAGGTGCTTCAGCGCCGGGTCGATGGAGGTTTTCGCCACCTCCATGCTCAGGGCAGACAGTGCGTTAGCGAGGGCAGGTGTAACTTTATGGTGGTTGACGCGAGTGCTCATGGTCTTTCCTCTTTTTTTGTGCGGCATCGGTGATGCGATGAGGCAAATCTACGCCGTTCATGACATAGTAAAAAGACACAAAAAGCGTGAAATGAGGTAGGACATGAAGCCGGGCTATCACGAGATCTACTCCCGCTATCGCGACAACATTACGCGCGGCGTGCTCAAGCCGGGCGACAAAGTGCCCGCCATCCGCGTGCTGGCCGAAGAGCTGAAGGTGGCGCGTAAAACGGTCGAAACGGCGTATGCCATTCTGACGGGCGAAGGGTATCTGGTTAGCCAGGGCGCGCGCGGCACGCGGGTCAACCCGGACTTACTGTTGCCGGAGCGTCCTGCCCCAACGGAACAGCCTACCGGTACGCTTCCGGCATCGCTTATCAGCCAGCGCGAGCGGGCAGGGTTTCTGCGCCCTGGCATCCCATCCCTCGACAGCTTTCCGTACAAAAAATGGCTGCTGCTGGCAGGCCAGGCGACGCGCGCCATGCGTCAGGAGGAGATGCTTAACCCGCCCGTTCTGGGCTGGTACCCGCTGCGCCAGGCCATCGCCAGCTATCTCAATATCTCGCGTGGCTTGTCCTGCACCGCCGGGCAGGTGCTCATCACCAGCGGCTACAGCGGCAGCCTGCGCCTGATCCTCGACACGCTCGCCAGCCGCAGCGACAAGGTGGTGTTCGAAGATCCGGGTTATTTTATGGGCCAGCAGCTCCTGAAGCGGATCGTGCCGCGTCTGCACACGGTGCCGGTCGATCGCTGCGGCATGGACACGGAATACCTCCTCCGCCACCATCGCGACGCCCGTTTTGCCCTCGTCACCCCGTCGCACCAGAGCCCGCTGGCGGTGACGCTCTCCCTGCCGCGTAAACAGCAGCTGCTCGACTGGGCCAGCCAGAACGAGGCGTGGATCATCGAAGACGATTACGATGGCGAGTTTCATTACACCCGCAAGGTGTTGCCGTCGCTGAAAAGCCTCGACCAGCACGACCGGGTAATTTTTATGGGCACCTTCAGCAAAACCATCATGCCGTCGCTGCGCATGGGATACGTGGTGATGCCCGCCAGCACCGTCGGGGCGTTTACCGACTGTGCGGACATTACCACCAGCGGCCAGCCGGTGCTGACGCAAAAGATCCTCACCGCATTTCTCAACGAAGGCCATTTTTTCCGTCACCTGAAAAAGATGCGCGCGCTGTATCAGACCCGCCGCGACTGGATGATTGCCGCCCTGCGCGAGGTCTATGGCGATCTGTTTTTCACCGAGCAGAACGACGGCGGGATGCATATCGTGGCGTTTCTGACCAAAGGAAGTTGTGACCGGGAAGTGGCGCGCTGCTGGCAGGAACAGCAGCTGCAGGTCAACGCGCTCTCCGAATGGTATCGCGGGTCGGGAAAACGCTACGGGCTGGTGATGGGCTACAACAACGTGCGGACGTACCAGGAGGCGGTGGCGTTGCTGGAAAGGCCGAAACGGCAGACGCTTGCCCTGTTGAGTTGAACATCGCCGGGTGGCGGCTGCGCCTGACCCGGCCTACGGTTTAAATATCATTGCGGGATAAACCCACGTCTTTGAGCTGCTCATCGCTCATCTGGCTCAGGATGCGGCGGGTACGGTTGATGCGATACCAGTTACGCAGCGTTTTCGCGATCCAGACAAACACGATAAACGGTCTTTTAGAACGGTTCTCGAAAAATTCCATGATGCTCTCCTCACTGTGCCTGTGGGGTTATCATCCTGGAAATCCGCCTGTGCAATACAGATGCAAAAACACCTTTTGTTTACCATACAGATCCGCTAAAACGGTATCTGCATGGCATTTTTTACGGCAATCTGTACTGGTTTTACAATCTGTATGGTGAAAACAAAGGATACAGCATGACGCGCTATCAACATCTGGCCAATCTCCTGGCAGAACGCATTGAACAAGGGCTGTATCGCAGCGGTGAACGTCTGCCGTCGGTGCGCACGCTGAGCCAGGAGCACGGCGTGAGCATCAGCACCATACAGCAGGCTTATCAGATCCTTGAAAACCTCCAGCTGATTACGCCCCAGCCGCGCTCCGGCTATTTTGTTTCGCAGCGTAAAGCCCAGCCTCCCGTCCCGGCGATGACGCGCCCGGTGCAGCGCCCCGTGGACGTCACCCAGTGGGATGAGGTGATGATGCTGCTGGACGCCCGCGCTGACAAAGAGATGATCTCTTTTGGCGGCGGTTCGCCGGACATTAACCAGCCGAGCCTGAAGCCCCTGTGGCGCGAGATGAGCCGCATCGCGCAGCATAATCCGGGTGAGATGCTGAGCTATGACGTGCTCGACGGGCGCCTGGAGCTGCGCGAGCAGATCGCCCGCCTGATGCTGGACGGCGGCTCCACCGTGGCAGCGAACGAGATTGTCATCACCAACGGCTGCCACGGCGCGCTGTCGATTGCCCTGCTCTCGGTATGTCAACCGGGGGATATCGTGGCGGTGGAGTCGCCGTCGTTTCACGGCACCATGCAGATGTTGCGCGGGTTTAACATCAAGGCGATTGAAATTCCCACCGACCCGGAAACCGGGATCAGCATTGAGGCGCTTGAGCTGGCGCTGGAGCAGTGGCCGATCAAAGCGGTGATCCTGGTGCCCAACTGCAATAACCCGCTCGGGTTTATCATGCCGGAAGCGCGGAAAAAGCAGGTCTTAGCCCTCGCCCAGCGGCACGACATTGTGATTGTTGAAGATGATATCTACGGCGAGCTGGCGGCGGAGTACCCGCGTCCGCGAACCATTCATTCGATGGATATCGACGGCCGGGTGATCCTCTGCAGCTCGTTTACCAAAACCGTGGCACCGGGTCTGCGCGTGGGCTGGATTGTGCCGGGACGCTATTACGACCGGGTGATGCACATGAAATACGCCGCGGGCGGGTTTAACGTACCGGGCACGCAGATGGCGGTGGCGGCGTTTATTCGCGACGGCCATTACCATCGCCACGTCCGCCGTATGCGCCAGATTTATCAGCAGAATATGGAAACCTATACCTGCTGGGTTCGGCAGTATTTTCCGGCAGGGATTTGCGTGACCCGCCCGCAGGGCAGCTTCCTGCTGTGGGTTGAGCTGCCGGAGAAGGTGGATATGGTGTGCGTCAGCAAGCAGCTGTGTCGGCTGAAGATCCAGGCCGCAGCCGGGTCGCTGTTTTCCGCTTCAGGGAAGTACCGCAACTGCCTGCGCATCAACGTGGCGCTGCCGCCGACGGACAAAAATCGCGAGGCATTGAAGAAGATGGGTGAAGCGATTGTGATTGCGATGGAGGAGGGCTAGTGCGGCCTGATGCCCTCACCCCGACCCTCTCCCACAGGGAGAGGGAGAAAACCGTGCCGCACTACTCGTCGAAGTACCAGTACCCCTGGTTAATCAGCCCGGTGAGCTCTTCAACAAACGCCGGGTTTTTCAGCGCATCGCCCAGCTCGGCCTGGCCGAGTTCGGTGTAGCGGCACAGCGCATCCGCGGCCTTCGCATCGACCGTCTCAAGCTGTTCGCTGTTAATGAAGAAGCTGCCGTTAATATTCAGCACGCGCAGGCCGCTCAGGCGAGACAGCGTTTCGCCGCCCTGAAGCGCATCCAGCACCTCTTCCGGCACATACGGTGGCTCGGCGGCGGCAATATCCAGCTCGTGGCGCGGCGTCGAGACAAAGCTGCCGAACCATTTCGTGAAATCATCCGGCTTGCTGATCATCTCGATCATCATCTGACGAATGCGATCGAGCTCGTACTGCTCCACGCGGCCCGGGTGTTCACGACAGGTCAGATCCGGATCGCTATAGTGCTCGCCGCCCAGATCGTTTTCCAGCGCGTAATCGGCGAAGCTGCTGATCAGATCGCGACCGTTCGGCCCGCGGAAACCGACGGAGTAGTTAAGCGCCGTTTCGTGGGTGAAGCCGTCGTGCGGGAATCCTGGTGGAATGTAGAGGATATCGCCCGGCGCAAGATCTTCGTCGATGATCGGCTCAAACGGATCGACATGCAGCAGTGCCGGATGTGGGCAGAACTGACGCATCGGCAGCTTGTCACCCACGCGCCAGCGGCGGCTGCCCATCCCCTGAATGATAAACACATCGTACTGATCGATATGCGGACCCACGCCGCCGCCCGGCACGGAGAAGGAGATCATCAGATCGTCAAGTCGCCAGTCCGGCAGAACGCGGAACGGACGCACCAGTTCCGCCGCGGGCATATGCCAGTGGTTCACCGCCTGCGCCAGCAGCGACCAGCCCGTTTCGCCCAGATCGTCAAAGTGTTCAAACGGACCATTACTGGCCTGCCATTTGCCGTTAGCGTGGCTCACCAGACGACTGTCAACTTCCGGCTCCATCGCCAGACCTGCCAGCTCGTCCGGGGTAATCGGATCGACAAAATTCGGGAAGGCATTTTTCAGCACTACGGGTTGTTTTTGCCAGTATTTTTCGAGAAATTCCGGCCAGTTCAGGTTCAGTTGATACGCCATGGGTAGCACCAGTGAGAGGGGAAACAGGCGCGATTATAGGGGAGACGGTGGAGGGGGAACTTGTCATGGGTCAAACCAGCTCGCGTAGGTCGGGTAAGGCATTGCCGTCACCCGACGCAATACGGCGCTAAAACTTAGTCCAGCTTCAGTTCGTCATAGTGGGTAATCAGCTTGCCCACAATGCCGTAGTCCAGCGCTTCTGCCGGCGACATCCAGAAGTTACGGTCGGTGTCTTTTTTCACTTTCTCCAGCGGCTGGCCGGTGGCGTCAGCGATCAGCTTGTTCACGCGATCCAGCATACGGATGATCTCGCGCGCTTCGATCTCAATATCCGTTGCCTGACCGCGCACGCCGCCCAGCGGCTGGTGGATCATAAAGCGGGTATTAGGCAGGGAATAACGGTGCTCTTTTTTCGCCGCCAGGAAGATGGTGATCCCCGCGCTCGCCACCCAACCGGTACCGATGACGTGCACTTCCGGACGGATGAATTTGATAAAGTCGTGGATGGTGTCACCCGCTTCCACGTGGCCGCCCTGGCTGTTGATATACAGCTTGATCGGATCGTTGCTGACGCTTTGCAGCAGGATCATCTGGGTGATCACCTTCTGCGCCAGCTCCTGGTTGATCTCCCCGGAGATCACAATCGAACGGGATTCCAGCAGTTTTTGCTGCAGAGCGCCCGCGCCGTTTGACCCTTCCGCCTTATCCTTGTCGCTTTCTTTCAGTGTGTAGAGCATTGTTGTTTCCTCAGCTTGTCGCGCTCAAAACCAGAGTGTAGCCTGTTTTACGGGGTAAAGTCCTCAGAGACAGATCGCGAGAACGATGATGAAACGTGCGCAGGCAAACGGCACGCCAGTCGACAACCGTTCGCTATACTTCCTCTTCATACGGTTATCATATTGTTAAATGATAATGATATTTAATGTGTTAAGATGAAAGTCAGCAGAAACAGTCTCTTACGTGACGGGACGTGTATATTTTCTCGACAGTTAACTCAGCACCGGGGCAGTGAATGGAACACATTGTGTATGTGGTTGACGACGATGACGCGGTCAGGCAGTCCGTTCTCGGCCTGCTGGAATCAGCGGATTTAGACGCCATGGGGTTTTCATCAGCAGAGGCGTTTCTTCAGCACCGTTTTGAGGATCTGCCCTCGTGTGTGATCCTCGATATGCAAATGCCCGCCATTTCAGGTTTTGACGTAGCGGACGCCCTCAAGGACAGCGGGCGCGACATCCCGATTATTTTTCTCACCGGCCACGGCACTATCCCGATGTCGGTGCGCGCCATTAAAGGCGGCGCGTACGAATTTCTCACCAAGCCCGTTGAATCCACCGCGCTGATCGACGCCATTCAGTCTGCGCTCCAGCTGGCGGAAAACAACGCCGTGCGCAACAAAGAGCACTACGCCCTGAAGCAGCGCCACATGTCCCTTACGCCACGGGAACATGAGGTGTTAACACTGGCGATAAGCGGGATGCTGAACAAGCAAATTGCCGCCGAGCTTGGCGTCAGTGAGATCACGGTGAAAGTGCATCGCCGTCGCGTAATGGAAAAAATGCAGGTGCGCTCCGTGGCGGAGCTGGTCAGGGCCGTTGAGCGCCTGACCCACAGCCAGCCTGCGGATTAACTACTCCCCTGTCTGCCCGGCAAGCGGTAACACAAACGCAAACACCGTGCCGTGTGGCTCCCGGCGGCGCGCGCTCAGTTTTCCTCTGTGTCGCTCAATGATGCTGGCGCTGATGGTCAGCCCCATCCCCATTCCCTGCGCCTTGGTGGAATAGAACGAGTCAAAAATCTTCTCCAGCCGCTCGGGCTCAATGCCGCTGCCGGTATCGGCGATCTCGACGATAACGTTCCCGTCGGCGTTGCCGGTGCTGAGGGTGATGATGCAGGGGCGATCGTTAACCTCCGCCATGGCCTCAACGGCGTTCATCACCAGATTCAGCAGCACCTGCTGGATCTGCACGCTGTCCCCGGTGATAAAGCTGTCACCGGCGTTTAACAGATAATCCACGCTAATGTGTCGCTGCTCCAGCTCGCTGCGGGAAAGGGTAATAATGTGGTGGATCAGATAGTGGAGATCGATACGCGCGAAGGTCGGATCCTGCTTGCGCGTCAGGGACTGAATGCTGCGGATGATCTCCCCCGCCCGGGCGCCTTCCGCGGCGATCTCCTCCAGCCCTTCCCGCACTTTATCCAGCCGGGCGGGTTCACGGTTAAGCCAGCGCAGGCTTGCCCCGGCGTTAGAGACGATCGACATCAGCGGCTGGTTGATCTCGTGGGCGATGGAAGAGGTTAACTGACCGACCGTGGTGGCACGCGACACCCGCGCCAGTTCCGCCTGCGCCACCCGCATGGCATCCTCCGCGGCGCGCTGACTGGTGATATCGGTAATGATGCCGTAATACTCGTTCACCTCACTGCCCACGCCCACCGGATCGCCAATCCCGAGGATATAGCGCGTGGAACCGTCGGTACGCTTAATACGAAATTCCGCGCGCATAGAGAGCCCCTCGCGCACGCTCTGGGTGACGATGGCGCTGATGCGGGCGTAATCATCCTCATGGACGAAGGTCAAAAACTCCGCCATGGAGATCATCTTTTGCTGCTCGGGCAGGCCGAGAATACGGGCGTACTCTTCGGACATAAACATCAGATCCTGTTCCAGCTCCCAGCGCCAGCTCCCGGTGTGGCTGATCTGCTCACCCAGCATCAGCGAGTTCTGGCTGGCGCGCAGCTCTTTTTCCACGCGTCGGCGCTGGATGTTCTCCGCCAGCAGTTCCGCGTACAGCCGCGCCGTCTCCAGAGAGACCGCAGCCTGCGCCCCCAGCAGGCTCACCACGCGAGAGTGCTCGGCGGTGAAGACCTCCGGCATCAGGCGGTTTTCCAGATAGAGCACCCCCACCAGCCGCGCCTGTTTGAACATCGGAACGCACATCACGGCCGCCCCCGAGGTCACCAGGTAGGGATCCTGGCTGAAGGGATGGAACTCCTCCGGTTTACCGGTGCGGATCTCCTGTCCGGTGCGGATCACCGCCGCCAGGACCGACAGCGGCATGTCGGTGGCTACCGGTACGTCCTTCAGGATCCGCACCCGCACGCCCTCGGTGCTGGTCCACGCGCTGGCTTCGATCTCCGGAATCAGGTTATCGCTCACGCGAAGCAGCAGGCCGCGCTGCGCCCCGGCACGTTCGAGCAGCAGCGTCATCAGGTTTTCGATAAGCCGCTCAAGGTTGATCTCTTCCGACAGGGCGCGTGAGGCTTTGATCACGCTCTGCAGATCGCGGATCACTTCATTCTGGGCAAACGCCACCGTGTCATAGGCGCTGGCCTGTCCGGAGGCCAGCAGATGTGGGAAATCCTGCTCCAGCTGGCGCACCTTAGCCTGTGCCCCGGCACGGCCCCAGGCGGCAATGGCGCCGCGAAAATGCGCATCTGACGCGGTCGGGTAACCGCAGGACAGCGCAAAGCGACCCGCCAGCTCGTGCGCCAGGGCGTTAATCGGATTAAAGCCGCCCTCGCGTGACAGCCGGACCGCTTTCTCATACTGCTCAAGCGCAATGCTGTTCATGCCGTCCAGACGCACGATTTCGGCGTAAATCAGCGCTTCTTTATCCGCAAACGTCCCCGGATTAATGCGCGCCCAGAGGGCAATTTTGTCGTAGTGCGCGTGAATACTGCGTCGATGATTCGCCGAGAACGTCTCCGGCGTTAGCTGGCGGGAAAGCGCCAGGGCGCTGTAGAGATGGTAATCCAGCAGATGGATATGGCCAGGCGCAGACCACGCGTACCAGCCCGCCATCTCAAGATCCGCCTGCGCATCGGCAAATTCGCCGCAGGTAAAGTGCGCCATACCGCGATAGAGCCAGTACCAGAACAGCATGGTCGACGTCTGTTCCGGAGCCTGCTCTGGCGAAGCAGGCAGCAGCGCCTCCGGCAGCACCTGCGAGGCGGTCCAGGTGCCGATCACCGGCGTGCGTAAAAACTCAACGTAGCCACGCTGAACCATCAAAATGGTCTCAACGTCCTGGAAGTGGGTTTTCCGCACAAAGGCCAGGCCGCGATCGATGCTGGTCAGCACCCCGTCGAGATGATCGCCCCGAGAGAGGAAGTTAATGGCCTGGTGGCAGGCCGCGAAGCAGGCCATCGTCATATCACCGTGGGTTACCGCCGCGGTGAAGCAGGCTTTTGCGCACTCAATGGTGAACGACAGCGGCTGGGTCCAGACGCTGAGCTGATCGAGCGGCAGCAGGGTTTTCGCTTCATACGCATCATAGCCGTGGCGATTGACCAGCTCGCGGGCCAGCGTGCCGTACTGGAACCCGAGGCGATACTCGGCGTAGCGGTGGCCGATCAACACGCCAAACCAGGCCATCGCCGTGGTGGAGGCGCCGGTGATGCCGTGGTCGAGGGTCAGGTGCATCATGCGGCAGAGCAGCAAAAAGTGCAGACGCGGACAGATGAAGCTGGCGCAAATGCTGGCGCTGTAGAGCAGGTTCATTACCGCTTCCGTTTCCGGATTTTCCATCCGCGAGAGCTGGGCATAGCGGCTTTGCGGCGCGTCGCCCGTGCGGTTACAGAAGTCTTTCCAGGCAGCATCGCAGTCGGCATCTTCCGGATGGCGGCCGATCTGAATACCAAAAATACCCAGCCAGCAGAGCGCCGCCTCCAGCGCCAGACGGCTATCCGACTGGCGAATATAGACTTCCACCAGCAGGTTGGCCGCCAGCGCTTTTTCGGTCAGCCCGCCGGGGCAGCCCAGGATCGCATCGCACAGCTCGCGGGTCCGCTCCAGATGGCCGAGCGCAAACTCGCAGCCCGCCTCTTCAATATCCAGCACAAAGTCTGACACCACCCCGGCATTGCCCAGCGCTCTCGCCGTCTGGATGTAGCTCAGTGCCGAAAGATAATCGCCCGTGCGTTTCGCCCGGCGCGCGGCCAGCAGGCTCAGCTCGCGGAACATCTGCCGCTGCGGAGCGGGCTGAATGCTGTCCAGTGCGGCCGTAACATGGTGAACGGCGCGGAAAAGCAGTTCGTTTCCCGCAGCCTGCCGCGCGGCATCGGCCAGCAGGCTGGCGGTGGTCAGATGAAGGTGGCTTTTCTCATGCGGATCCAGCAGCGCGAAGGCGGCTTCCTGCACCCTGTCGTGGGTGAAGGCGTACTCTTTTTCCGTCAGCACGATGAGCTGCGCCATGACCGCCGGATGGAGCGCATAGCGCATTTCCGCCATCGACATGCCGACAACGCGGCATATCATCTCCATCTCGCCCTTGCCGCCGAGGCAAGCAAAACTCCCCAGCAGGCGACGCGTCTCGTCGGGCAACTCTTCGAGCTGCTCCAGCACCAGGGTGACGACGTTTTCGGTGTAATGCCGGGCGCGGATCGCCTGCAGATCGTAGTGCCACTTATCCTGATATTTGTTATGCACCACCAGCCCGTCATCGACAATGCGGCGGAAAAACTCATGCACAAAGAGCGGGTTGCCCCCGGTTTTTTCATGGATCAGCGTGGCGAGGTCAGACGTCGCCGTGCTGCGGGTTCGAAACAGCGTCGCCAGCCAGCGCGCTACCGCTTTCACGGACAGCGCCTGAGGGACAATTTCGCTCGCGTTTAGCGCCGCTTCCGGAAGACTCGTCAGCAGCGCTTGTAAGGTGGCATCGGATAACGAACAGATATCCCGGTGAGCAACAACCACCAGCAGCGGGATTGCCCCGCTGTTCACCAGCAGGTATTTGAGCGTATGCAGGCTGGCGGCGTCGCTCCACTGAAGATCGTCAAGCACCAGCACCAGCGGGCAGCCCTGAGAGGCAAAGGTTTTGACCAGCGCCAGCACCATATGGCTGAAGCGCGCCCGGGCATCAATGGAAAACGTATCCGGCGAGAAGCGCGGTTTGCTCTCAAGCAGCAGCCCCAGTTCAGGCACAAGACTGACGGCGAGCGCCTCGTGGCCCTCCAGCGCGCGCGAGAGGCGGATTTTCCACTTCGCCACGTCGTCTGCGGGCAGCCCCAGCAGGTGCAACGTCAGGGTGCGAAACGCGGAACTTAGCACGCCGTAAGGCAGTGACGGCGAAAACTGGTCCACCTTGCCTACCGCCAGCAGCACCGTACGCTGCTGCAGCGTTTTAAGCGCCGTCGCGATGATCGAGGATTTCCCGATCCCTGACGGTCCGCCGATCGTCACCAGCTCTGGCACCCGGCTCTGCCCGACTCGCTCAAACGCGGCAATGACGTCATTCGCCTGCGGATGCGTCGCGAACAGGGAATCCGCCAGATGGATCGCCGGGGTGCGATCCTGCTGACCGGGAGTAAAGGGGGCGATCTCGCCCTCACCGGTCAACGTCGCCTGGCAGCGTCGCAGGTCGGCAATCAGTCCGTCCACCGTCTGATAACGGTTATCAGGATGCTTTTCCAGCAGCTTGAGGAGGATGGTCGAGAGCATTCCCGGCACGTCCGGGCGTATCACGTCCGGGGCCAGCGGCTCCGAGGCAATATGGTAGTGCGCCCAGTTGGTCTGATCGTCCGCGCCCAGTTCAAACGGCAGGCGTCCGGTCAGAAGTTCATACAGCACCATGCCGAGGCTGTAGAGATCGCTGCGGCTGTCGACGGGGCGCCGGGTGCGGGTGGTATGTTCCGGCGACATCCAGGCGGGGGTACCGCCTGAAACGGTAAGACGGGTCTGCGAGAAGGCATCGGAAAAACGGCAGGAGAGACCAAAGCTGCCCAGACGGCAGGTGGCATCGTGATAAACAAAAATACTGCCGGGTTTGATATCGCCGTGGATCAGGTTTTGCAGATGCATCTGGCGCAGGGGGACGCAGATCTGGATCGCCAGCTCGATAAAGCGCGCAATCCCGGAGATCGCCCTGCCCGCGCGTCGCGCCAGCAGCTCAAACGAAAACGGGGCGTAAACCAGCGCGAAACGCCCCCGATACTGGGTAGAGGCGACGGCGCGAATGGCCCAGCTGTCCTGGAGCACGTCGCGCAGCGCAAACTCGTTTTTCAGCAGCCGGGTGGCCCGCTCTTCCTCTTCGTCACTCACCGCGGTGGCAATGATGAAGGAGCCGCCGGAATGGGGATGACGTGCGTTCATCCAGGCGATGCCGCCCTCCTGCGCCAGCACGGTAAAAATCACATCCTCTTTAAGGACAAAAACCCGCCCCTGATGAAGATTTCCCTGGGCGGGCCAGAATGCAGGCTGCTCGTTTTCGTTCATCCGCGATCCTTATTGTCGGCGGGCCAGCTCCCGCTGAATATGATCCAGCAGAATATCGATGTTAATCGGCTTACGCAAAAATGCAGCGGCGCCCAGACTGAGGGCGTACCGCTGCATATTTTCATCAGCATGACCGGAGATAAAGAGTACAGGAGGAGGCGGTACGGCCAGCAGCCGCAGCTTGTCGAACAGCTCAAGGCCGCTCATGCCTCGCAGCTTGATATCGGTGATCACCAGCGCCGCGCCGGACAGCGCGAGAGGATGGCTCAGGAACCCCTCAGCCGAATCAAACGTATCGGTCGAATACCCTTCCGACTCCAGGAGATTACTCAACCCGCTGCGGACGGAACGTTCGTCATCAATGATGGCAATGCGCCACGGCAGCGTCATGCGGTCTTTCCTCTCACAAATCATTAAACGTCGCGCGTGTCCTTCGCGGGCGCCGGGGGCGCCGTGCCGCTGATTTTCGGTACGCATTCGTGACGAAACCAGGCGAGGGTCAGCGGTTCGCGACTCATTAAGCGCCGTCCCACCGGGATGAGCTGTTCCCCCACCAGCATGCCAAACAGGCCAAGCAGGGCGACAACCGGCGGTGCCGGCGAATGGACGTCGAGCAGAGCGTAAATTACCCCAGCTACCACGCCGCACACCAGCGAAATGATCCATGCTTTCATGACGATGCTCCTGTCTGCGGTGCTGCCGGAACGGTGACCTGTGCAGGCGCACTGTCGCGGGATAACAGATGCCGCGTCGCCTGTTCACCCGCCAGCATCCCCAGCAGGCCAATCAGCGCCAGAGCGGGCGGCGCGGGGGAGCGCACCTTCAGCACGGCATACATCAGGCCAATCAACACGCCTGCCGCAAGGGATATCAGCCCAGTACTCATTGTGAACTCCAGAGAAAAAAGCAGCGGCGAGCCGGATGAGGGGCCAGCCCGCCGACAGGGCTTAGCGAGCCGGGACCGGCGCTAAGGTGCGGTGCTCGCTCTTCTGGCGAGACGGCGCTTTGTGCACCATGGTGTATGCGTAATCGACGCCCATGCCGTACGCGCCGGAGTGCTCGCGCACGATATCCATTACCGCGGTGTAGGTCTCTTTACGCGCCCAGTCGCGCTGCCACTCCAGCATGACCTGCTGCCAGGTCACCGGGATCACGCCCGCCTGGATCATGCGCTGCATCGCGAAGTCGTGGGCTTCTTTTGACGTGCCGCCGGAGGCATCCGCCACCATATAAATTTCATAATCGCCTTCCAGCATCGCGCACAGGGCAAAGCTGTTGTTGCACACTTCGGTCCACAGACCTGCTACCACGACTTTCTTCTTGCCGTTGGCCTTCAGCGCGTCACGCACTTTCTGGTCGTCCCAGGAGTTCATGGAGGTACGCTCCAGAATGTCCTGGCCCGGGAACACGTCCAGCAGTTCCGGATAGGTGTTACCGGAGAAGCTTTCGGTCTCTACGGTGGTGATGATGGTCGGGATATTGAAGACTTTCGCCGCTTTCGCCAGCGCCACGGTGTTATTTTTCAGCACCTGGCGGTCAATAGACTGCACGCCAAACGCCATCTGAGGCTGGTGATCGATAAAGATAATCTGACAGTTCGCAGGGGTTAACACTTCGAGCTTTGAAGAGGTCATAGCATTTTCCAGTGGTTAAGGGTGAAATCGCCGTGAGCGCACGGCGATAAAGTCACGCTCATCCTGCGGTTTATCGCCCCTGGGCGTAATTATCTCTTCGTATAGTTAACCTTAGGTATAGTTATACTTTGGTATACCTATCCTATTGTATAACTGGATCTTTGCCGAAACCGGTTCCCATAATCCTGACCATTCCCCTCTCAGTCAGGAGCAGTTATGGTTACCCTCGGTAAAGCCGATCTCATTCTGGTTAATGGCCAGTTTCATACCGTCGATCGCGAGAACCCCATCGCGGAAGCCGTTGCCGTGCGCGATGGAAAATTTCTGGAAGTGGGTACCGTCGCTGAGGTGATGCAACATCACTGCGACGGTACGAAAGTGGTCGATTTGAAAGGCCACACCGCCATCCCCGGGCTGAACGATTCACACCTGCACCTCATTCGCGGCGGGCTGAACTACAACCTCGAGCTGCGCTGGGAAGGCGTGCCGTCGCTGGCAGATGCCCTGCGGATGCTGAAAGAGCAGGCCCTGCGCACCCCGTCGCCGCAGTGGGTACGCGTGGTGGGCGGCTGGACCGAGTTCCAGTTTGCCGAACGCCGCATGCCGACGCTGGACGAGATCAACGCCGCCGCCCCGGACACCCCGGTTTTCATCCTGCACCTCTACGACCGCGCCCTGCTCAACCGCGCCGCGCTGAAGGTGGTCGGCTATACCAAAGACACGCCGAACCCGCCGGGCGGCGAGATCCAGCGTGACGCCAACGGCAACCCAACCGGGATGCTGATTGCGCGCCCGAACGCCATGATCCTCTACGCCACGCTGGCCAAAGGACCGAAGCTGCCGCTGGAGCAGCAGGTTAACTCCACCCGTCAGTTCATGCGCGAGCTGAACCGTCTGGGGCTGACCAGCGCCATCGACGCGGGCGGCGGCTTCCAGAACTACCCGGAAGATTACGAGGTGATTGCCGAGCTGCACGAGAAAAAGCAGATGACCATCCGCATCGCCTACAACCTGTTTACCCAGCGTCCGGGCCACGAGCTGGAGGACTTTGAGAAATGGACCGACATGCTCACGCCGGGCCAGGGAAGCGACTTCTTCCGCCATAACGGCGCGGGCGAGATGCTGGTCTTCTCCGCCGCCGATTTTGAAGATTTCCTCGAACCCCGCCCGGATCTCGCGCCGGGCATGGAGGACGAGCTGGAGCGCGTGGTGCGCCATCTGGTGGAGCACCGCTGGCCGTTCCGCCTGCACGCCACCTATAACGAATCCATCAGCCGCATGCTGGACGTCTTCGAGAAGGTGAACCGCGACATTCCGTTCAACGGCCTGCACTGGTTCTTTGACCATGCGGAAACCGTCACCCAGGCCAACATCGACCGCATCAAAGCGCTCGGGGGCGGCATTGCCGTCCAGCACCGTATGGCCTTCCAGGGCGAGTACTTTGCCGAACGTTACGGTATCGAAGCCACCCGCCATACACCGCCGGTGGCGAAAATGCTGGAGACCGGGGTACCGGTGGGCTTAGGCACCGACGCCACCCGCGTGGCGAGCTACAACCCGTGGACCGCGCTCTACTGGCTGGTCTCCGGCCGTACCGTCGGCGGGATGCAGATGTACGACCACAGCGCCCGTCTGGATCGCGATACCGCCCTGATGCTCTGGACCCAGGGCAGCGCGTGGTTCTCCAGCGAGCAGAATCAGAAGGGGCAGATCAAGGTCGGCCAGCTCGCCGACCTGGCCGTACTCAGCAAAGACTACTTCCGCGTGCCGGAAGAGGAGATCAAGGGCATCGAGTCCGTCCTGACGGTGGTCAACGGCGATATCGTCTACGCGGCAGGCACCTTTGGCCCGCTCGCGCCGCCCGCCATTCCGGTTCTGCCCGACTGGTCCCCGGTCGTGAAAGTACCGGGCCACTACCGCAGCGCGCCGCCGCAGGCCGCACGCGTGGGCATGAGCGCCGTTCACCACTGCAGCGGCCCGTGCGGGGTCCACAGCCACCAGCATGATTTTGCCCGCACGTCAGAAATGCCGGTGTCCGACGATAACGCTTTCTGGGGGGCGCTGGGCTGCAGCTGCTTTGCATTCTGATGAAAAACACGCTTGCTCCGCCCCGGGTTGACCTGGGGCTGTTCTTCCTGCGCCTGACCGGCAGCCTGCTGCTGCTGTACGTGCACGGCCTGCCAAAGGTGCTGCACTTCAGTGAAGAGCTGACGCGTATTGAAGATCCGTTCGGCTTCGGGCCCTATGCCAGCCTGATCCCGGCCATCGTCGCCGAGGTAATTTGCCCACTGTTTATCATTGCGGGCGTGTATACCCGCCTGGCGTGCCTGCCGATTATCGCCGTGCTGCTGGTGGCGATGCTGGCGGTGCACCCGAACTGGTCGATTGCCGAAGGGCAGTTTGGCTGGCTGTTGCTGATTATCTTTACCACCCTTGCCCTCACCGGCCCGGGCCAGTGGCGATTGCAGCGTAAGGCAGCGGAGAGGTTCGCATGACCCAGGTTAACGACGTTCGCGACGCACACGTCGAGACGACGCACACATCAACGGTTTCGCCCTGGCAGCCGCTAAGCCAGCCGGTGTTCAGGATGCTGTGGATCGCCACGGTGGTCTCTAACGTCGGCTCATGGATGAGCGACGTCGGCATCAACTGGAGCATGCTGACCCTGAGCGCCGATCCGCTGGACATCGCGCTAGTGCAGGCGGCCAGCAGCCTGCCGATGTTCCTCTTCGCCCTGCCGTCCGGGGTAATGGCGGATATCGTCGACCGACGTAAATACCTGCTCTTCTCCCAGCTGTGGGTGTTTATCGCCGCCGCCGGGCTGACGGTGCTCTCCTTCACCGGACACGTCACCCCCGCCGTTCTGCTGGTGGCGACGTTTCTGCTGAGCGTCGGCGCGGCGATGAGCTCGCCGCCGTTTCAGGCCGTGGTGCCGGACCTGGTGAGCAAGCCCGAGCTGGGTGCCGCCGTGGCGCTGAACTCGCTCGGGGTAAACATCAGCCGGGCGATTGGCCCCGCGCTGGGTGGTTTTCTGCTGTCGCTCGCCGGGCCGTGGATGGTGTTTGCCCTGAACGCGCTGTCCGTGGTCGGCGTGGCGTGGGTACTGTGGCGCTGGCGTCAGGCCCCGACCGTGCAGCGTCTGCCGCCGGAGCATTTCTTCTCGGCGGTGCGATCCGGCATTCGCTACGTGCACGCCGCGCCGGTGCTGCGCAACGTGCTGGTGCGCACCGTGGCCTTCTTCGTTTTCGGCAGCGCAGGCTGGGCGTTACTGCCGCTGGTGGCGCGCCGCGAGCTGGGCTTAGGCCCGGCGGGCTACGGCGTAATGCTGGCGTGCATTGGCCTGGGGGCGATTGCCGGTGCGATTCTGCTGCCGCGCCTGCGCCAGCGGCTGAATGCCGACCGCCTGATGGTGGCCGCCAGCCTGACCTTTGCCCTCACCATGCTGGCGCTGGCGTTTGTGCGCCACGTCTGGCTGCTTAACCTGTTTGAGTTTTTCACTGGCTTCGCGTGGATTGCGGTGCTCTCCACCCTCAATCTCGGCGCGCAGCGCAGCGCCGCCCGCTGGGTGAAGGCCCGCGCGCTGGCGGTGTATCTGACGGTGTTCTTCGGCTCGATGACCGCAGGCAGCGCCCTCTGGGGGCAGATCGCCTCCCGGTTCGGTACCCCAACCTCGCTGGTTGTCGCCACGCTGGGGATGGTGCTGGCGAGCGCGACGGTGTTCCGCTGGAAGCTGGAGAAAGATCCGGACCTGAACCTCGACCTGAGCGGTCAGCCGCTGGACGGCGTAGAGATTGACCTGCCGAACGAACGCGGCCCGGTGCTGGTCTCGCACGAGTACCTCATCGACCCGCAACACGCCAAAGCCTTCCTGGAGGCGGTCCACGAGCTGCGCCGGGTGCGCCGCCGCGCCGGGGCGATGAGCTGGGCGGTGTATGAAGATATCGAGCGCCCCGGTCTGTTTATCGAGACCTTCCTGATGGGCTCGTGGATTGAGCATCTGCGCCAGCAGGAGCGCCACACCATGAATGACCTCCTGCTGCAGAGCCGCGTTCTGGCTTTTCATCAGGGCACAACCTCACCGGCTATTCGCTACCTGGTCGCGCCGGTATAACCATAACCATCACCTGTACAGGAACACACTATGGCAACGTTTAAGGCAAAAGACGGCACGCAGATTTACTACAAAGACTGTGGCGCGGGTAAACCGGTTCTCTTCAGCCACGGCTGGCCGCTGGACGGCGACATGTGGGACAGCCAGCTGAACTACCTGGCCGAGCGCGGCTTCCGTGCCATCGCCTTTGACCGTCGCGGGTTTGGCCGCTCGGATCAGCCGTGGAACGGTTACGACTACGACACCTTTGCGTCCGACATCAATGACCTGATCACCACCCTGGATCTGCGCGACGTGACGCTGGTGGGCTTCTCCATGGGCGGCGGCGACGTGACCCGTTACATCAATAACTACGGCAGCTCACGCGTCGCCGGTCTGGCGCTGCTGGGCGCGGTCACGCCGATCTTCGGTAAATCCGACTCCTTCCCGCAGGGTGTAGATCAAAGCGTATTCGACGGCATTCGCGACGGACTGCGTAAAGATCGCGCCCAGTTCATCAGCGACTTCGCCACCCCGTTCTACGGTACCAACGCCGGACAAACCGTTTC
This sequence comes from Enterobacter sp. MGH 37, assembly GCF_000534515.1. Classification (NCBI taxonomy): domain Bacteria; kingdom Pseudomonadati; phylum Pseudomonadota; class Gammaproteobacteria; order Enterobacterales; family Enterobacteriaceae; genus Enterobacter; species Enterobacter sp. MGH 37. Next base: position 1,780,826 of record NZ_KI973206.1, on the reverse strand, counting down.
TGCCGGTGCCATGACCCAGACGCTGAACATTGCCCTGCTGGCATCGCTGAAAGGCACCATCGACTGCGTGACCGCGTTCGGCGAAACCGACTTCCGCCCGGATATGGCGAAAATCGACGTGCCGACGCTGGTGATTCACGGCAGCAACGACCAGATCGTGCCGTTTGAAAGCACCGGCAAGCTGGCGGCAGAGATGATCAAAAACGCCACGCTGAAGGTGTACGACAACGCGCCGCACGGCTTTGCGCTGACCCACCAGGACCAGCTCAACGAAGATCTGCTGGCGTTTGTGAAGTCGCTGTAATTTTCTGTAGGCCGGGTAAGGCGCAGCCGCCACCCGGCGCTTTCGCAGACGCGTTCCGCTCTGCCAGCAGCCGACAAATCTCCGCATGCTTCTCCTCGGTAAAGGTAAAGCGCGACATAAAGCCCATTCGGATCAGCGACCCTATCGCCGGCAGCAGGCAAATCCCGAAGAACAGCCCCGACAACACGCCTTCACTCTGGATCTGCGCCTGCGGCACGTAGCCGATCATCGTCAGGAACACGCCGATTAACCCGCCGCCCACCGCCACCGACATCTTGCCGGTAAAGGTCTGCCCGGAGAAGGTGATCGCCGCGCAGCGCTTGTGGGTGTGGTACTCCGCGTACTCGATGGTGTCGGCAATCATCGACGAGGTGAGGATGTTGGTCATCATCACAAACAGGGTGCTCAGGCCGAGCAGGATAAACAGCATCGTCACCTGCTGATACCCGACAAACCACATCACCACGCGCACCGCCACGTCCAGCCCGCAGAGGATCATAAATAACTTCCGCTTCTGCATCCGGCGCGTCAGCATCGGGGCGACCAGGCACAGCACTGCCGCGACAATCCCCATCACGCCAATCGCCATCTGCAGGCTGCCGTCGCCCAGGTTGTTGATAAAGAAGTAGATATACAGCCCGCCCGCCACGTTATGGAACACGCAGAAGAAGAACGACAGCAGGACGATAAACAGCGGCTTGTTCTGACGCAGGTTGTGGAAGGTATCGCGGATGGTCACCTTTTCCGGGCTCGGCGGCACGCGCTCTTTGATCTGCATAAAGCCGTTAAGCATCAGCGGCAGCCCCACCAGCATCATCACCAGCGCCGCCATAAAGTAACCTTTGTCGTTACTGTACTGGGCGAAAAACGCCGCCAGCTTCGGGAAGAAGATATTAGCGCAGGCAATCCCGGCGTTCACCCCGAGCATCGCCGCCGTCACCGCGCGGGTGCGCTGGGCGGAGTCGTTGGTCATCACCGACGACATCGACCAGAACGGAATATCGGAGATGGCATACAGCGTCCCCCACAGGATGTAGGTCACCCCGGCGTAGAGGATTTTGGTGGTCATGTCCGCTTCAATTTTATAGAACGACAGCAGCGTGACGCCGGTGATCAACAAAGGGGCGATCAGCAAAAAGTGGCGAAACTTGCCGAACCGGCTGTTAATGGTGTCCATAATGCTGGCAAACAGCGGATCGTGAACAGCGTCCCACGCGCGGGCAATCAGGAAAATGGTACTCGCCGCCAGCGCCGAAATGCCCAGCACGTCGGTGTAAAAATAGTTAATAAACGAACCCACTAAACCAAAGCTAAAACACTGACCTAAACCATAACCAAAATAAGACCACAACTCGCGAGACGGTATTTTCATTGTCATTGCCATTGTTATATGCCTGCCTGGTTGCCCGGCGGTGGACCGCCGGGTCGATATTATTAGTCCTGCGCCTTCGGGGCGATCTTGCGCAGCTGCTGCATCAGGGCGATTTCACGGCGTGAGAACGGAATGCCGTTTTCCTCAAACACGTCGTGGAACCAGAGGCGGCAGTAGTCCGTGGACTCCTTCATCACCACCGGCCACGGCAGCCACGTCTGGGTTTTGCCGCGCACCAGCCCCCACTGGTACGGCGCGACCTTCGCCGCATACATCAGCGGGAGCTGCTCTTCGATGGTGCTGCCCACGTGGCGCGCCAGCCATTCGGTGCAGAACAGCGGACGACCGAGCGTTTGCAGCTGCTGGATTATCGCCGTCATGCGCCCGGTATGGGTGTAGGCGTGGAAGCTCACCACGTCCGAGAGCGCCAGCGCTGTCTGGTCCAGCGGATGCTGGAAGAACGTTTCGCCCTCCTCTTCCGGCGGCAGACGCCAGGCGCAGACGGTGAGCGGCTGGGTCGGGTTCTCCTCACGCACCCACCGGAACGCCAGCTTCATCAGTTCATGGGCGCAGATCTCCAGCTTCGCGTCGTACTGCACCTCCTGCGTGCCCGTCGCGAAAATGCCGCGGTTACCCGGCTCGTTATAGAGATCCCACAGCAGCACGCGCTTGTCCGCGCGGAACTGGCGGACAACGTCGCGGATATAGCGCTCAACCTGCGGCCAGCAGTCGGGATCGCACACCTTATCCCGCCCCGGGCTCGCCGCCGCCTGGCTGTTGTGCTTGCCCGGTACGGGCGGCTTTTGCGGGCCGAGGTACGGCTCGTCGCCGGAGAAGCCACAGTCGTCCATCAGGGTCAGCATGGTGCTGAACCCGCGGCCGTCGGCTATGGTCAAAAACCGGTCGATGCGCGCCATCAGCCCGTCGCGGTCATGCTCCCAGACGATAAACGGCAGGTTGATGCGCAGGGTGTTGTAGCCCGCCTCCGCCGCCCAGCCCAGTTCGCGGTCGATGGTCTCGGCATCGAAGGTCTCTTCCTGCCAGATATCGGTCCAGTTCACCGCCGTCGACGGCAAATAGTTAAACCCGCACAGCCAGCCCTTTTGTTCGTACCACGCCTGTGCCTGCTCCCTGCTCCACTGCTCTTTCATTACGCGTCCTCTTACTGATAATATTTAGCTAATAAATATTAGCTGCGGGTTAAATGCGCAAATCACGGCACGCCGAAAAGCGACGGCCTTCACAAAGTTCGCGCTTCGATAAATGAGAAACGTGATCGACGGCGCGTAAGCGCGCGGTTAGGGTATGATGCGAATTCGCGAAAGGGAGAGGACGGATGAAGCGAAAACCGAAAGTGACGATGAACGATATTGCGCGGGCGGCAGGGGTGTCGCAGGCGACGGTATCGCTGGTGCTTAACCAGTCCCGCAACATCAAGCTCAGCGACGACACCCGCCAGCGGGTGATAAACGTCGCCACCGAGCTCGGCTACGACCGCCTCCCCGCCGTTCACGCCCCGCGCAACCAGGAAGAGATCGCCCTGCTGGTCAGCTCCATGCAGAGCTTCGACCCGTTTATTGACGCCATCAGCCAGGCGCGGGAAGCGGCGTGGCGCAACGAGACCCTGCTCACCGTTTACGACTACGGCGACGACATCGAGTTGGCGCTGAACATCATCCGCCAGCTGGAGAAGCGCAACTGCATCGGGATTATTCTCGCGTCTCCGGTCACCACGCTGGTGGACATGACGGCCTTCGAGGACTGCACCCGCATCCCGCTGGTGCTGCTCAACCAGCGCGACCCCGGCTCGCCGCTGCTGCCGTCGTTTATTCCGGACGACTACGCCAACGCTTTTCAGGTCACTAAACACCTGATTGCCTGCGGGGCGACGCGCATCGCCCACATTACCGGGGAGAGCTGGATGGAGGCCTCCCGCCAGCGTCTCGCGGGCTACCAGGCGGCATTACAGCAGGCCGGACTCGCGTGTGACGACGGCCTGGTGCGCCAGACCAACTGGCAGTTCAGCGAGTCCTTTACCGCCACCACGTCCCTGCTGGAACTGGCCGAGCGCCCGGACGCCATCTTCTGCGCCAGCGACTGGCTGGCGATTGGCTGCTATCAGGCGCTGGCGGTGAACGGCGTGCGCATCCCGCAGGACATGCTGCTGGCGGGCTACGACGACCAGAAGATCTCCGAGCAGCTCACTCCGCCGCTGACCAGTATCCAGCTGCCCTACAGCGAGCTGGGACGGCTGGCGGTGGAGTACCTGTGCAATCAGGAAGATGCCGCCACGCACGTGACGCTGGCGGGCAGGCTGAAGGTGCGCGCCTCAAGCCTCGTCTGAGGTAAACACCATGCCCGCATAGGGCTTCTCGCGACACGCCGCCAGCCGCGCGGCGAGGCTGCCCACGTGCAGCTCCAGCTTGTGCCCGTCCGGGTCGAGAAAATAGAATGACGCCCCCTCGCTTTTGTTCTGCTTCCAGACGGTGACGCCCGCCTGCTCCAGCTTGTTTGAGAACGGTTCAAAATCCGCCTCCGCCACGGTAAACGCGTAGTGGGTGTAGTCGCTCTCCTGCGGCGGCACATACTGGCGCGCCTCGTCGTACGACAGGCAGACCCACAGATCGCCGCAGGTGAGATAGGCCCCGGTATTCCAGCGGGCGTGGAGCGTCAGCCCCAGCAGCTCGTGCCAGAAGGTGATGCTTTTTTGCAGGTCGCTGACCGCGAGGGTCAGGTGATTGAATGATTGCATCATAATGAGCCCTTTTGTTTTTCGCGCCGGACGTGATACGGTAAAGAGATGAACATAAACCACGCCGTGCTCACCGTAAACCGCTGGTGGCTGCCTTCTTAAAGGCGGCTCGGAGTTGTTTTCCCCATTTTCAGATAGCCGCCGAAAGGCGGCTTTCTCACATCTAAGACCCCTTTCGGCAACTGCACATTAAGGAGTCTTTATGAACGCACCAACCATCCTCACCGGCGACCGCCCAACCGGCCCGCTGCACCTCGGCCACTTCGTCGGATCGCTGCGCCAGCGCGTGGCGCTCCAGCAGACTCACAGCCAGTTTGTGCTGATTGCCGACCTGCAGGGGCTGACCGACAACGGCAGCAACCCGCAAAAAATCCGCGACAACATCCCCGAAGTGCTGGCCGACTACCTCGCCGCGGGCATCGACCCGAACCTGACTACCATCTGCCTGCAGTCCGCCCTGCCCGCCCTCGCCGAGCTGACGATGCTGTATATGAACATCGTCACCGTCGCCCGCGTTGAGCGTAACCCGACGGTGAAAAACGAGATTGCGCAGAAGGGCTTTGCCCGCTCGCTGCCGGTCGGGTTTATGGCCTACCCCATCAGCCAGGCGGCGGACATCACGGCGTTTAAGGCCGAGTGCGTGCCCGTCGGCGACGACCAGCTGCCGATGATTGAGCAGACCAACGAGATTGTGCACAAGATGAACAGCCTGCTTCCCGCCCCGGTGCTGCGCCACTGTAAGGCGTTGCTGAGTGACACCAGCCGCCTGCCCGGCATCGACGGCAGCGCCAAGATGTCGAAATCGCTCGGCAACACGCTGCACCTTTCGGCCAGCGAAGAGACCATTCATCGTGCGGTCAGCGCGATGTACACCGACCCCAACCACCTGAAGGTGAGCGACCCGGGGCAGATTGAGGGGAACGTGGTGTTTACGTATCTCGACGCGTTTCACCCGGACAAGGAGAAAGTGGCGGCGATGAAGGCGCACTATCAGACGGGCGGGCTGGGTGACCGGGCGTGCAAGAACGAGCTGGAGGGGTGTTTGCAGGAGCTGATTGCGCCGATGCGGGAGCGGAGGGCGATGTTTATGCGAGATAAGGGGGAACTGATGGCGATGCTGAAGCGCGGGACCGAACGGGCGCAGGGGGTGACGCAAGGGACGTTGAGGGAGGTGAAGGTTGGGTTGGGGGTGCCGGTGTTTTGAGGACGGCTTAAATAATAATCCCGGCACAGGGCCGGGATATTTATCAAGCGTTGCGCTTAATGACCGGAATATCGCCGGTGTCATTTAACGCGCCCGGAAACGTTTTTAACCACTGCGCGACTTTCTGCTTATTTATATTCACCACACTCATGCCTTCCAGGCATCCCCATAATTCTCTTGTATGTTGTGGCGTGATCACAATGCAGTCTTTCATGACGCGAATTTTTACGGGCATACCGTTGATAAAGCCCGAACGGGTTAACCAGTCGCCGCCCAGCAGAAGGTATTTCATGTCTATGCGCGCATACAGTTCGCAGCAGGCGGCACTGTCCTGCGGCGTTTCCGCTCGGGGATGAATGGGTGCCGCGTTGGGCGGGTTGCCGTGAAGGCGGCGGGCGCTGTTTTTGCGTACCAGCTCGCGGTTTTCAATCATGCCGGTGAAAGCGTCTGATTCTGTTTTGCAAACAGTAAACTCTGGCTTAAAATTCGTCGCAGCCATTTTCAACTCCATTCTAGTTGGTTGTGGTTAGCGGTATGGGGGTGTTGCAGCACCTTCATATCGCGAATTCTCTCTTTAAATATTCCTTGATACTTCCTTTGCCGTTCGGCGTAATTTCTGGTGCTCATTATACAGGACTGAATATAAATACAGCAGTTTGGTGTGGGGTAAATTTGGAATTTGCGAGGGGGATTCAGGAAATAGAGTTCTTTGCGGTAAGGTCATGTTTTTGTTGGTTGTGGGTTGATTGGTCTGGGTTTTGCGAGCATCATCGCAATTATTTACCTTCTTCCGTAACGCGATGGCTTCCAGCAAAACTCTCGAACAGGCAATTGCCGACATCACCATCTGGCGAAAAGGCGAGCAGCGTGCGCCGCATAAGCCTTTATTGCTTCTGTACGTGCTGGCGAACTATCAGCAGGGACATGCGCGACTGTTTGATTACGGAACCGAGGTTCACGAGCAGCTGCTTAGCCTGTTAGAACGCTTTGGCCCACAGCGGAAGGCACATTACCCAAATATGCCCTTCTGGCGACTCAAAGGGGACGGATTTTGGGATCTTCAGAACACTGAGTTCTGTTCGACCACTGGCAGTAAGCAACCGCCTGTTAAAGAACTTGTAGAACAGAAGGTCGCCGGAGGTTTTGATGAAGAACACTTTGCGCTCCTGGGTAAGAACAAAAACCTGATCGGCTCGCTCGCGCAGCAGATCCTCGAAGCGCACTTTCCTGAGAGCATTCAGGAAGAGATCGCGGATGAGATGGGCTTTAATATTCAGCAAATCCGTAAGGTTCGCGATCCGCTGTTCCGCCAGCAGGTTCTGCGAGCTTATAACTACGAGTGCGCAATCTGCGGGTTTAACATGCGACATGATAACGCCTCTGTAGGACTTGAAGCCGCGCATATTAAATGGAAGCAGTTTGGCGGGCCGTGTGAGATCCCGAACGGACTGGCGCTGTGTGCGATTCATCATAAGGCGTTTGATAAGGGATCGATTGGACTAGATGAGAGTATGCGGGTGCTGGTGTCTGAGGCGGTGAATGGGAATGGGGTTGTTGGGCTGTTGTTTTGGGATTTTGTCGGGAAGCAGATTGCGTTGCCTTTAGTAAAAGGGAATCATCCGGGAGAGGGTTTTGTGGAGTGGCATCGGAGAGAGGTGTTTAAGGGGTGAGTAAAAAAAGGGCTAGTTTTTGATATATCCAAAGCAAAATGCTCTATGACCCAAGTAGCTTAATATTCTATGCAAAGTGTATGAGGAGCACTGTCCATCAAGCTTCTCTGTAGGGATAAAGACTTCAATACCTTTTACGACATATGAATAATCAGCATTCAAAATGTTTGGTGCTAACATGGTCAAACAATTGATAATTTATATTTGCAAATCAGCCTATTATCGTAAAAAATCCTTTTTGGAATCTTTTCATTGGGGTCTGACATGAAGAGCATATCTTTGCCACCATATGCACCAACTTTGATCGAATCAACTCGAGCCATTGGCTATACTTTAGAAGCCGCTGTAGCCGATATCATTGACAACAGTATCTCCGCACAGGCCTCTTGGATTGATATTTTCTTCTTCCCGACTGGAAATTCATACATTGCTATAATGGATAATGGTTGCGGAATGGATGCGCAGGAGCTAGATGCTGCTATGCGTTATGGGAGTCAAAATCCAAACGTCAAACGCACTGCAAATGATCTGGGACGTTTCGGGCTTGGTTTGAAAACAGCGTCACTTTCTCAGTGCAGGACCCTAACAGTGGCAACGAAGCAGGGAAAACATATAGAGGCAAGGCGCTGGGATATTGACCATGTAATTGAAACTCAAGATTGGTCTCTTTTAATTCTTGAATCCGATGATGAAATAAATAAAATTCCACGCATTGAAAAGCTAAAAGAAATTAAGTCCGGCACCTTGGTTGTGTGGCAAAACCTGGATAGACTTAATGTAGGAGAGCTTAATTTTGAATGTTCAATGGGCAAAAAAATGGACGACATTCGGAATCATCTATCCTTAGTGTTTCATCGTTACCTAAGCGGGGAGTCGGGTCTAAAAAAAATAAACATTAGGATGAATAATACCGCCATTAATTATTTAGACCCATTTTTATCTCATCGAAACACTCAGATTATGTCAGACGAATCATTACAATGTGAAGATTCAAAAATAGTTATTCGTCCATATTTGCTTCCACATATTTCAGATTTAACCAAAAACGAAATTGAGACTCTTGGTGGAAAAGATGGTCTCAGAAAAAACCAAGGTTTTTATGTTTACAGAAACAAACGATTATTAATATGGGGTACTTGGTTTAGGATGATGCGCCAAGGGGAATGCTCTAAATTAGCTCGTGTACAAATTGATATTCCAAACGAATTAGACACAATGTGGACTTTAGATATTAAAAAGTCAAAAGCAATGCCACCTGAGGTCGTTCGTAACAACCTCGCGCCTATAATTCAAGGGCTTGCTGAAAAAAGTAAAAGAACATGGGAATTCCGAGGAAAAAGAGAAACAAACGATTCAATAGTACATATTTGGCAACGTTTCAAAGGGAAAAACGATGGTTATTTCTATAAGATAAATCGCAACCACCCGTTAGTAAAAACATTTCTCAATGATTCACAAAAAATAAAGAAAAATCTTGATGGGCTGCTAAAATCCATTGAATCCAGCATACCATTCAATCAATTATATCTTGATTTAACATCTGATAAACAAATTAAAAACGAATCTGAGTTAATCGACAAAGAGATTGAGTTAATGATAAAAGGTTTACTTGAACAATTTTCAACACGGAAAGCAAAAAATGATATGTTAGAGCAGCTAACCATTACAGAACCGTTTATGCACTACCCTCATTTAATCGAACATTATAAAGGGGAACATTGAAATGTCAGCAAGTAACATGGAACAATTGGAAGGCATAATATCTTCCAGTACAAACAAAGAATACCCTAATACCCCTCCAACAGAAGCTCAATTTTCAGATATCGCTGCTAAACTGAGAAAATTAATGGCACCTTTATATCCTGTTAGTGATGATGAATTCGATAAGCTCAGGCGGAGACTTGAAGAAAAAATCGTTGTTGAGATGGATTTAGGCACAGCAATTACTGATGAAAATCAAGAACATAAATCGTGGCTACCAGCGAGGCGAGCTAGTTTAGATTTCTATTTCTGGAAACGTTATAAAACATACCTAGAGGAGGCTAAAGGCTGGAATTCTCGTGTTACAGGTAGCCTTGATCGTGTCTCAGATGAGATTGTTGATTTACTAGGTGATCCTAAAAATGCTGAGCCATTTCAAAGAAGAGGATTAGTTATTGGAGATGTACAGTCGGGTAAAACAGCCAACTATACTGCCATATGTAATAAAGCTGCAGATACGGGTTATAATGTAATAATTATCCTTGCGGGTACTATGGAAAACCTTCGTCAACAAACACAAGAACGTCTTGATGAAGAGTTCTCAGGAAGAAAAAGTGAATACCTTTTAAATCCTAAGAGGGATATTGAAAATATACCAGTTGGTGTCGGTAAGCATGGGCATAAAAAAAGAATAGAATCATTCACGTCAGTTATAAAAGATTTTGATAAAAATATATTACGTCAAATGAGCCTGTCGTTACAAAGTGTTAATAATACAGTCTTGTTTGTCATCAAAAAAAACAAAAGCATCCTTGCAAATCTAAATAGATGGTTAAAAAGTAACAATGCTGATGCAAATGGTTTAATTGCGAAGTCATTACTTCTGATTGATGATGAAGCTGATAATGCATCCGTAAATACAAATGATTCGGAAAAAGATCCTACAGCAATTAATAAAGCGATACGCAGTTTGTTGAAACTTTTCCGTCAGGCATCTTACCTAGGTATTACAGCAACACCGTATGCAAATATATTCATCGATCCTGAAAGTGCTGACGAGATGACAGGCGATGATTTATTCCCGCGTGATTTTATTTATACGCTATCTCCTCCAACAAACTATATTGGTGCAGAGAATATATTTGGTGGGAATGAACAGTATCCTGCAAAATATAAAACCGCTCTTGAACCGATATATTCATCTGAAATGGATGATTTCTTTCCCTTTAATCATAAAAAAGAACATCATGTCACAGCATTACCGCCAAGCATGATAGAAGCAATGGCCTATTTTTTGCTAGCCACTGCTATTCGCGATATAAGAGGAGATTCCAACAAGCATCATTCCATGATGATTCACACTAGTCGCTTCACAAATATTCAAAATCAAATTCGTGATTTGGCTGGGGAATGGATAATAAAGATACGCTCTGACTTACAAAACTATGCAAATTTGTCTGAAGAAGAAAGCGAAGGTATATCCAGCATCGCTTATCTTAAAACAGTGTGGGAAAAACACGAGCTAGCTTTTAAAGCAGGCACGTCCAAACATCCACTGCCATGGTATGAATTCTTAAGTAAATATCTTTATAAAGCTGTGGCACCAATTGACGTAAGATCCGTTAATCAAAAAAGCGGCTCAACCGGACTTGATTATTTTAATCACAAAGACGATGGGCTACGTGTCATTGCGGTTGGAGGTAATAGTTTATCTCGAGGATTAACCCTCGAAGGATTATGCGTTAGTTACTTTTATCGTCGTTCTATTATGTATGATACATTATTACAAATGGGGAGATGGTTTGGATACCGTCCTAATTATGATGATTTATTCAAGATTTGGATTAGCTCAGAAGCAATTGATTGGTATGGATACATAACCGCAGCGGCCGAAGAGTTAAAACAAGAAGTCGCACGTATGAAAAATGCAAATCTTACACCGATGGATTTTGGTTTAAAAGTTCGTCAAGATCCTGCATCACTTATAGTTACTGCGAAAAACAAAATGAGAGCAGCGACCTTCGTGAAGCGTCCAATAACAGTATCTGGACGTTTACTTGAGACTCCCCGATTGAAGTCAGATACAATGTCCTTAAATATTAATGAGGAAACTTTTAAAGATTTTATCAATAGGTTGCCAGAGAATGGGGTTAGGGTTACCAGGAAAGATGAGAAGTTTTTCTGGAAGGATGTACATAAAGACGAAGTTGAACAACTACTTCGAGACTTTAAAACTCATCCTTGGCAACTTAATTTCCAAGGAGCTGCCCTTGCGGATTTCATAAGGGATGATTCAAATTTAGAAAAATGGGATGTGCACATCGCCCAAGGTAGTGGGTCTCATTTTTATCCATTAAATTATGGTAATCAAGAAATTTTGATTCAACCAGAATCACGTACAGTTAAAGCTGCAGGCTCACAAATCTGCATTAGTGGAACCAAAGTGCGTGTGGGGGCCGGTGGCGCAACCAAAATTGGCTTGACCGAAGAACAAAAGAAATCAGTCGAAATAAAATTTCGGACCGATAACCCTAAGGCCCAATATATCCCAGACAAAGCATATTTATGCATACCACGAAACCCTATTTTAATATTGCATGTAATTGAAGTTGACAAAGCAAGAAGTCAAATTGAAGGCAATATAAAAGTCCCTGACTATCTCTTTGCTTTAGGGATTGGCATCCCAGCAAATGGAAAAGAAAAAACAGCTAATTATATGGTCAACCCAATTGAGCTGCGCGACTATAATGATTTCATTGAAGATGAGGGAAACGACGAATGAAATTAACACCTGAATTACTTTCACAGCAATGGGACGATATAGATTATAAACAGGGTGGTTTTTTACAGATTAATATAATGCACCCTCTTGAGTGGCATATTGGTTATCAATCAATTAGCCAAAGAACTTTATTATTATTATGCAATGCTGATATCGAAGCGATCGAATCTTCAAAATCATTGATTGTTAGTCGTCGTCATAGAGAGAGTGACAATCGTTGGCTGTTGACCTTTGAGTTAGTAAATGACGCTCAACAAGATGTTTTTGCAATTTTATGTTGCGATATTATTGAATATTCAAGTGCGGCACAAAATGAACATGACTCTTTAGCTCTAGTTATAAATCGTTATCGACAATGGACTAGATTACTGGAGTCACAAAAAAATGGACTCATGGAGGAACATATACGCAAGGGACTTTTAGGAGAATTATTATTCTTAGAATATTACATGCAGAATTGTGATTCTAAGCTATATGCAGTTAATGGCTGGGCAGGTGCCGAGGCAGGCGATCAAGATTTTATGTACGCAGAAGGATGGTATGAAATAAAGGCAACAGGTATATCATCATCAACCGTTACGATTTCTTCTTTAGAACAATTAGATTGTATTGAAACTGGGGAACTTGTAATCATGAGAATTGATAGAGTAGTTTCAAATAAAGCAGACGCGATATCACTGAATGACGTCGTTTACCGGATAAGGGAAAAACTCTTATCACACAAAGATGCATTTGAATTATTTCACCAAAAACTTACCCATTACGGCTATATAGACATACAAGAATACTCAGATACAAAATATTACTTCTCTAAAATGGAAAGATTTACAGTTGATAAGTCATTTCCTAGAATTTTAAAAAGCACAATACCAAACGAAATAGTTTCACTCAGTTATGAGCTAAGTTTACCAGCATTAAGCAAATTCCTAAAAGGATAAAAAATGGACGCCAATGAATTTAGGATAGATTTTTTAGAAGAAATAAAAGTCAGTGCAGCTGTAACAGGGGATGGAACATGTGCTACTTTTGTGTCTACTTTCGCGAATTATTTACAAGAGGGTGAGTTTTTGCCTGATTTCTCAGCCTGTTATTTTGAAGGTCTTGGTAAGCATAACAGGAAACTACGTATTGATGGTTATGCATATGATGAATTCGATAAAACAATGAATCTTATAATCGCGGATTATGATGGTTCTCAGAGTGAACAGCTTCTATCGAAAAAAAAAGCAAAACAGTTACAAAATCTTATAATGAACTTCGTATACGAAGCACAAAATAACTTTTTCAGTCATAGCTTAGAAATGAGCAGACCATGTTGGGACTTGGCTGATCTTATTAAAGAAAACAAAAATGAAATACGTAAATATCGCTTACTTATTTTTTCAAATTCAGTAATAAGAACAAACATAAAAAAAATTGAATCTGATACTATTAATGGAATTCCTACTGAGTGTGAAATTTGGGACATTGAACGTTTATTCAATATGTGTGCGTCTGATTCAGGCAGGCATGTAGTTGAGATTAACTTTAAAGAGTATACGCCAAATGGAATTCCCTGCCTAAATGCAAGTGAGACATCGACAAAAGATTTCAAAAGTTATCTTTGTATTATACCTGGAGAAGTTTTAGCTGATGTATATGACCAGTATGGTAGCCTGCTTTTGGAGGGAAACGTTCGCTCATTTTTATCTACTAAAGTCGCAGTTAATAAAAAAATACGTTCCACAATAATCGAAACTCCAGAAAGATTTTTTGCATATAACAATGGAATTTCAGCTACTGCAATGAATGTCTTAATTGAGAAAACTCAAGAAGGGCAACGGCTAGTACTTGCGAATGATTTTCAAATAATCAATGGAGGGCAAACCACTGCATCTCTCTCAAATACACGACATAAAGACAAACATGATTTAAGCGAAGTGTTTGTTCAAATGAAACTCACGGTAATTGAACAAATTTCGGAGGACAAAGCCACACAACTTATTCAGGATATTTCTCGCTCATCCAATAGTCAAAATAAGGTAAGCGATGCAGACTTCTTTTCAACACATCCATTTCATATTTGGATGGAGCGATGCTCACAACGCCTTTATGCAAGAGCAAATGAAAATGCCCAATTTGATACAAAGTGGTTTTATGAAAGGGCAAGAGGGCAGTATCTTCAAAAACAAATGCGTTTAACTCGGACGGAGAAAAAAACATTCCTCCTACAGAACCCCAAAAACCAATTAATTACTAAAACCGATCTTGCTAAGGTGCGCAATACCTGGGCAGGCTTTCCATATATAGTCAGTCGTGGTGCACAAACAAATTTTACGAAATTCGCTGATAAAATGACTAAGGAATGGAGTAACCAAAAGGAGGTTGCAAAGTTAGATAATAAATATTTCCAGGAAACAGTCGCTTTAATTCTAATGTTTAAATATATGGAGAAAATGATACCACATCAAGGATGGTACTCACAAGGATACCGCGCTAATATTATTACATACACAATTGCTTTCCTGCACAAATTAATACAAAAAAAATTCAAGACTCATGAGCTTGATTTAATTGCTATCTGGGCAAGACAATCCATACCTCATCCTATTGAGAAAGCTTTAATCGAGTTATCTGAAATCGTTTACTACAAGCTCACTGATGCATCACGCGGTGTAGAAAACGTTACTCAATGGTGTAAGCGGGAAGAATGCTGGAGGAGTGTTTTGAGCATTCCTTATGACCTTTCTGACGAAATGGAAAGTTGCTTAACAGAACTGAATGACTAAGATTTCGAAATAAATTACCGATACAGCCAGTAAATATGAATATAATTTCTAACCATCGATAAATTCATTGAAAAGAAGACGCAAAGGTGAGAAAATTAGGTAACCGCATTTTATATGCTCAACTATTTATGTTTCATACAGTTAAAGTCATTAGGAAAATTTGGACTCGTTTATGAGCGAACAAGTTACATCAACATCGAAATACAGCATAGTAGATTTGTTCGCTGGTGCTGGCGGACTCAGCTATGGTTTTCTGCAGACTGGGAGATTCTCGGTTAAAGCAGCATTCGAGTTGAATGCTAGTGCGCGGCAAACTTATCAACATAACCACGGTAACAACGTGGTTATGTATAGCGACGTTGAATATGCTCTTTCAGATACAATTAAAGCAGAACTTGGTCAAGTCGATGTTGTGATCGGAGGACCACCTTGCCAAGGATTTTCAAGCGCAAACCGCCAAAAAAATCATGCGATCAGTCAGAATAATTCGCTTGTGAAAAAATTCGTTCAGGCTGTTCTCAATTTACATCCAAAAGCCTTTGTTATGGAAAACGTTAGCCTTCTGCAATCGAAAGTCCATCGGTTTTATGTTGATGAGAATGATCAACATATCATAAAGAAATATAATATCGAGACGGAGACTGCTGAGATCTCATTACTTGATAAGCCATTCCTTTTTGACGGGGCTATAGATGTAGTGCGCTACAAAGAAAAAATAGAAAAATATTTATGGAATGAAAAAGATTATTTTACTTTTAACGTTATTTATAAAGTCAGAAAAAACCAAGACAAGCTGAAATTAGCTTTAGAAAAACATAAAAAAAAATTACTTTCTCTAGCAGAAAAACTGATAAATGAGAAAAAAACCAGTTTGCACGACCCTATTGTTCACTATAATTTTCTTGCAGGGATGGTCATAAATCAGTATTTCAATAATACCAATGAAATTAAGCATACAAATCTTTTATGCACAACAATTGAACCAGTTGTTATGATCCAAAGAATGTTGTCTAAAGCCATGGAGATTCATTGTAATAATATTGTTGTAAAAGAATATTCTATAAAAAATGGCTTAACCGCTATTGTGACGTCTATGGCAGTTGTTGATTATGTTGAGTCAATACTTGGTTCTGTAGATAGCGGTTATAACATCACCAAAGGTGTTTTGTCTGCAGCTCATTTCGGCGCCCCACAAAAGCGTATGCGCTTTGTTATTATGGGAATAAAAAAATGCATTGCAAAAAGCATTAGCTTACCGGAAGGTCGTTTCTCTGAAAAACAATTCAGGACTGTTAAAGATGCCATAAAGGACATAGATAATATTAAAGTTGCTACCACTGTTAAAGATGGTAGTATCGGAATTGAGCTTCCAGTTATTGAAGAACCTATTAGCGAGTTAGGACAACAGCTTCGTAATTCAAAAATCCTTTATAATCATGTTTCTACCGAAACGACACCACATGCCTTAGAACGATTTAAAAAGATTCAGCAGGGCTGTAATTTCCATGATTTGCCATTAGAACTTAAGACTACTTATTCTGATAGCTCACGAACACAAAATACAATCTATTTACGACTCAAATATAATGAGCCTTCCGGGACAGTAGTTAATGTTAGGAAATCAATGTGGATTCATCCCATTCATGATCGAGCATTGAGTATCCGTGAAGCCGCTCGCTTACAAACTTTCCCAGACAGTTTTGTATTCTATGGAGTTAAGGATTCTCAATATCAGCAGATAGGCAATGCTGTGCCACCAATCTTAGCAAAGGCTTTAGCGCAACAATTATGTTCTTTTTTAGACCATGGCATAGCCGCTCATCCTGACACGTTTAGTCTATCTACTAATTGCTGAATAAAATAAAAACTCGAGCCTGAATGGAAGCAATATCAGGCTCAGAACACTTATTTTCCATATCACTATTTCACTATTTCACTATCAATTATTGTTCTCTTTTAAAGTAAAAAGATATAAATCATAAAAACTAAAATCAAAATCTATAAAAATGTTCTTTACAGTTAAACGTGCGCTTATTTTTATTGTCTTAATATTAACTGTTAACTATGGACTATAAGCTCCATTCGGAAAATTGTTAGATATTCGCTTTCATTGCAATTGGAATTGGAATTGGAATTGGAATTGGAATTGGAATTGGAATTGGAATTGGAATTGGAATTGGAATTGGAATTGGAATTATTGTTTATTTCTCCTAATGACGCACTGGAATTAATCATTAATTATTTAAAAATCAGGCTTATGACGCTAAGTGATTAATATCCTGCCATGTTAACTAACCTCCTATTCTATTGCTTCATAGATAGATATCATCAGCTATAGTTAGATATTAAATTTAAAGATTTTAATTTTTACTTTCTTATATGCAACACACAACTATTTATTTTTTTGTTTTTTAGTACCTAGAACGAAAATTAAAGCACTGCCATTAATGATCAACCTTTAGTATTACACATCCCTCATGTTCCACGGGTTTCAGACACAAAAAAAGCCGCCCTTAAGCGACTTTGATTTGCATCTTTTGGTGCCGAAGGCCGGACTCGAACCGGCACGTATTTCTACGGTTGATTTTGAATCAACTGCGTCTACCGATTTCGCCACTTCGGCACTGAAGGGGATGCGGAAACGTTGTGGATTATACCTGTCGCGCGCCGCCATGCAAGCGACGACGCGCGAAACCCGCGCTAAGTGCCCAAAAAACCAGCGCCCTTGGTCACTCCAGCTCAGATACCGCCAGCCGAATCACCCCTGCCGCCTTCTGCTCCGGCAGCGCCAGCACCTTCGCCCACATCTCCTGCACCATATCGCATGAGAGCTTTTCTTTGCCCGCCGCCTTCTCCGGCATCTGCAGCAGCTGGATGTCCTCGCCGTACTTATCGGCAAGTTGCTTCATAATCGGCCGCACATCCTCGACAGCCGCCTCGCGCTCGGCCGGGGTCACGGTGTGGCGGTTTTTGCCGTAGGCCGCGCGCATCATATCGGCGTCGGCCTGCATGCGCCGCGCCATCAGGTCTTTATCCAGCATGCGCATCGGGTTCACGCCGCCCTTCACCATCGGGTAGAGGAAGCGGAAGCAGGCGTCGTCGCTCACCTTCTGGATGGCGGCGGTCTGCTCCATGTTGATGGTCATGTAGTTCACCACGTTGGCGTCCGGGGCGTTTTGCAGGCGCGACATCTGCAGATGCAGGATCTGCGGCTGGATGGTGTCGATAATCTGCTGCTCCGGCTCGCCCGCTTTTTGCAGGGCGGCCATCTGGTCGAGAATACGCTGATGCAGCGCAGGCTCCTGCTCCTTAATCACCTGCCAGGCGGGCATCGCGTTAAGGGCAGCATCCATCTGCTGTTCCGGCGCGCGCTGCCTGTCGAAGAACACCCAGAACGCCACGGCGGCGGCCGCGACGACGACAATCACAATACGGGTCCACGTTTTATTCATCTCGCATCCTTATCCTTGCGTTATGCCGGTTTACACCGGCACGCCGCTGTGGAAGCGAAACTCGTGGTCCGGTGTCGAGATAAGTGTGGCTTCAATTTCGCCAAAATGCTGTATGCGCGGTGAGATATCGTCGTCGCTCACCTGTTGGGCCAGCGTCAGGTAGTCCTGATAGTGGCGCGCTTCCGAGCGCAGCAGCGAGAGATAAAACTTTTGCAGGTCGTCCTCGAGGAACGGGGCCAGCGCGGCGAAGCGTTCGCAGGAGCGGGCTTCGATGTAGGCGCCGCAGATGAGTTTGTCGATCAGCGTCAGGGGTTCGTGGGTGCGCACTTCTTTAAGCATCCCTTTGGCGTAGCGGCTGGCGGTGATTTTGACGTACGGAATGTCGCGGGCCAGCATCGCCTCGCGCACCTGCCAGAAGTGGTGCAGCTCCTCTTTAATCAGCAGCACCATGCTGTCGATGAGCGCCTGGCCCCACGGGTCGTCGGTTTTGGGCATCACGCTTTTGCCAATCTGCTTGTGCAGGGCAATAAAGTCCGGCTCCGGGCCGTCGCGGAAGGTGAACAGTTCGTAGGGTTTGAGCCAGTCGAGCAGCGCGTCGGCACCGCTTTCGTCGGCGACGTATTTACGAACCAGTAATAGCGCGGTCTGGGCGGCCTTGAGCTCGCACACCATGTGGTCGGTGAGCAGCAGCGGCAGATTTGCCGGGTCGCGGGCTTTATCAATCCATGCTTGCGGGGTCGGGCACTGAAGGAAGTTGAGTACGGGGGCGAGTATCTGCGGGTAATCCATGGTTCTGCCTTGAAAAAGCGGTGGCGCGCGCCACCGCCTGAAACGCTTAGTGACGCACGCCGTCGTCGTCTTCGTCGACGTAATCTTCGTCGTCGCCTTCTTCGCCGTCTTCACCGTTCGGATCTTCGAAGTAGGTGCCCCAGCCGTCGTACTCCACCTCAAACTTCTCGGCCAGGTTCATCAGCTGTTCCACCTGCGCGTCGATAAGCTCCGCCTTCAGCGCGCCCTCGCTCAGGATGTCGCAGCAGATGACGGTGTCGCCCTCTTCCACTTCCAGCTCTTCCGGCTCGGTCACTTCGTAACCCAGCTTGAAGGCTTCCACCGCCATTTTTTCCAGCGCGTCGAAATCATCCGCAGAGAAATGGTGCTCGATGGTGTACAGCGCGTCCGGATCGCTACCGTCTTCCAGCAGCTCTTCAATAATCAGACGCGTCTCTTCGCGTTGCTCTTCCAGGTGTTCCGGGTTTGCCATGGCTCAATCCTCTTTAAAGTGCGGCAGATACTTCTATTTTCACACACGGACGGGTTTGCCTCCACCTTTGTAAGAAAGAATTGTGAAACGGGGTTGCAAATGAATAATTACACATATAAAGTGAATTTTAATTCAATAAGTGGCGTTCGCCAGGCGAGGATAAAATGTCCGATTTGTACAAGAAACACTTTCTGAAATTGCTCGACTTTACCCCTGCACAGTTCACTTCTCTGCTGACTCTTGCCGCACAGCTCAAAGCCGATAAAAAAAAGGGCAAGGAAGTACAAAAGCTTACTGGTAAAAACATCGCGCTCATCTTCGAAAAAGACTCGACCCGTACACGATGCTCTTTCGAAGTTGCCGCATTTGACCAGGGCGCACGCGTCACTTATTTAGGGCCGAGCGGCAGCCAGATTGGGCATAAAGAGTCAATTAAGGACACCGCACGGGTGCTCGGGCGGATGTACGACGGCATTCAGTATCGCGGCCACGGCCAGGACGTGGTCGAAACGCTGGCACAATATGCGGGCGTGCCGGTGTGGAACGGCCTGACCAACGAGTTTCACCCGACGCAGCTGCTGGCGGACCTGCTGACCATGCAGGAGCACCTGCCGGGCAAAGCGTTTAACGAGATGACGCTGGTCTACGCGGGCGATGCGCGCAACAACATGGGCAACTCGATGCTGGAAGCGGCGGCGCTGACCGGGCTGGATCTGCGTCTGGTGGCCCCGAAAGCCTGCTGGCCGGAAGAGAGCCTGGTAGCGGAGTGCAGCGCGCTGGCAGAGAAGCACGGCGGCAAAATCACCCTGACGGAAGACGTGGCGGCCGGCGTGAAGGGCGCGGACTTTATCTATACCGACGTGTGGGTGTCGATGGGCGAAGCCAAAGAGAAGTGGGCGGAGCGGATTGCGCTGCTGCGCGGGTATCAGGTGAACGCGCAGATGATGGCGCTGACCGGCAACCCGAACGTCAAGTTCCTGCACTGTCTGCCGGCGTTCCATGACGACCAGACCACGCTCGGCAAGCAGATGGCGAAGGAGTTCGATCTGCACGGCGGGATGGAGGTGACGGACGAGGTGTTTGAGTCGGCGGCGAGCATCGTGTTCGACCAGGCAGAAAACCGGATGCATACGATTAAGGCGGTGATGGTGGCGACGCTTGGGGAGTGATCCTCTCTCCCACATTTTTATTCGGTGCGCTCTTCTTGCCGGGTGACGCTGCGCTTACCCGGCCTACAAAACCCGTAGGCCCGTGCAAGCGAAGCGCCGCCGGGCAAATCAGGCCTGCTCAATTGATTTTTCACCCCAAAAAAGGTACGTTTTCGCCTTAATTCCAGCGTGGACATGCCAGCATTATGCCGATTATTCAGTCTGTTGAACGTGCGTTGCAGATCCTCGACCTGTTCAACGAGCAGGCCACCGAGCTTAAGATCACCGACATCAGCAAACTGATGGGGCTGAGCAAAAGTACCCTCCATTCGCTGCTGAAAACCCTGCAGCTTCACGGCTATATCGATCAGAACCCGGAGAACGGTAAATATCGCCTCGGCATGAAGCTGGTCGAGCGCGGTCATTTCGTCGTGGGCTCAATGGATATTCGTCAGAAGGCAAAAGGCTGGCTGATGGATCTTTCCCGGCGGACCGGGCAGACCACCCATCTGGGGATCCTGGACGGGCGTGAAGGGGTCTATATCGAGAAGATTGAAGGCAAGCTGGCCGCCATCGCCTATTCGCGCATTGGCCGTCGCCTGCCGGTTCATGCCACCGCCATCGGCAAGGTGTTGATTGCCTGGCTGGGCGAGGCCGAGCTGAACGCCCTGCTGGAGGGCTATCAGTACACCACCTTTACCCCTTCTACTCTTGCCACCCGCGAAGCGTTGGTGGATGCGCTGAAAAAAACCCGCGAACAAGGCTACGCCCTGGACAGCGAAGAGAACGAGCAGGGCGTGCGCTGCGTGGCGGTGCCGGTGTGGAACCACGAGTCACGCGTGATTGCCGCCCTGAGCCTGTCGACGTTGACCTCGCGCGTGGACGACGCCGAGCTGGCTAATTTCCGCGAGCAGCTTCAGCAGGCCGGGCTCCAGCTCTCACGCGCGCTGGGCTACCCGGCCTGAGCCGCTACAGCGGCTCGTAGGTAAAGTAGTCGAAGTCCGCGTGGCAGCCGTCACCGCTGATGTCCTCGCAGTGCAGCCCCACGAATGCGCCGGTGAAGAAGCCGCGCCCGCCGATGTAGTCGTCCGACAGTTTCCACGCCTCATAGGTTACCGGCACGGTGTGCCACGTCTCGCCGTCGAACGAGTAGCTGTAGCGATAGACCAGCGTATCCACATCGACGCGCAGCCAGACGCTCTGCGCACTCTCCGGCACCGGAATCGGCTGCTCGTGCAGCGGCCATGACGGCACGTTGTGGTCGAGCTGGATCACCTTTATGGTTCTCCCCTGCCCCTCCTCGTAGTCCACAAAGCAGTAGCTCCAGTTTTTGCTGTTGTAGTAGCAGGTCAGCCCCGCGCTCTGCTGGAAGTGGACCGGCGAGAACTGCATCCGCGTCTCCGCCCGGAAGGTGAAGTGCTGCCAGCGGCGCGCCACGGTCGACTGGGTGAAGGTCGAGTTAAGCGAGTCGTTGCCGTAGAGCCGTAAATAGCCGGGGCGCGCGGTGAGCGAGCCGAGGGTGTCGTCGAACGGAATGCGCAGGGTTTGCAGCTCCGGGTCAAGCGAACTGGCGTCAAAATCGTCCCGCCAGCTGTGCTGAACGGCAGCGGGCTGCTCGGCAATCTGCGGACCTTTCACGGTCAGCTACGCGTGCTTACCACCTTCGACATACGGCCAGCCGTCGCGCCACTCAATACGGGCGATGCCGGTCTCGCGCCCCAGCGGGCAGTAGCCGCGCCCGCCGGAGGCCAGCAGCGGCACGCCGGGCAGGCGCAGCGGGCGGCTGGTGAGGTAGGCCATATACCATTCCCCCGTGTGGGTCTGCAGCAGCGAACCGTGGCCGCTCTTCTGCAGCGGGTTCTCCGGCAGGTGCCAGCTGGTCATCATCGTCACGTCCGGGTGCAGCTCGTACGGCCCGTCGATCGTTTTTGAACGCAGCACCACGACGGCGTGTTCGTAGCTGGTGCCGCCTTCGGCAACCATCAGGTAGTACCATCCTGCGTGGCGATACAGGTGCGCACCTTCGGTGTAGCAGAGCGGCGTGCCGGTAAACAGCGTCTTACGCTCCGGCGAGAGGGTGCCGGTCTGCGGATCGAACTCCTGCATCACGATGGTGTTGTGCGGGTTGCTGTGGTGGCGCGGCCCCCACGGGCGGTAAAGGTAATATTTGCGGCCATCGTCGTCGTGGAACAGGGACGGGTCGAACCCGCCGTTGCCCATCGGGATCGGCTCGCTCCACGGCCCCTCAATGGACGGCGCGGTGACGAGGAAATTGCGGCCGTTTTTCCACGGCGAGTCGACGATTTTCACGTCGGTATAGAGCAGCCAGAATTTGCCGTCGGCGTAGCTCAGGCACGGCGCCCAGATGCCGCCGGAGTCCGGGTTGCCCTTCATGTCCAGCATCGACACGCGGTCCAGCGGGGTGCTGACCAGCGACCAGTTTTTCAGGTCGCGGGAGTGGTAGATACGCACGCCCGGAAACCACTCGAAGGTCGAGGTGGCGATGTAGTAGTCCTCGCCCTGGCGGCAGAGGGACGGGTCCGGGTTGAATCCGGTCAGAATGGGGTTCGTGATTTCCATAGTGCCTCCGGTTAATGAGATGCGGCTGTCGCGGCGTCGGGAACGGCTTCACCCTGGGCCGCGCGGTGCTTGATCAGCTGCTGGCTGATGGCCTCCACGCGGGCGTCGGTGAGTTTGTAGAACGACAGCATGATGAACATGCCCGCGTAGAGCACTACCGGCACCACGCAGAACAGAATTTTGATGGTGGTCAGCACCTCAACCGGCTGCACGCTGCTGCTGGCGGAGTAGTTGACGTACGCCAGGATCCAGCCCACTACCGCCCCGCCAATCGCCAGGCCAATCTTCAGGCTGAACAGGTAGGTGGAGAACACCAGCCCGTCGAGGCGGCGCCCGTTGCGGCTCTCCTCGTAATCCACCACGTCAGAGGCCATGAGCCACTGGAGCGGCGTGGTGGTGTTAAAGACGAACAGGAACAGAATGTTGAGGGCGAAAATCAGGGCGATATGCTCCGCCGGGGTGACGAAAATCAGCAGGCTGATCAGCGAGTAGGCGACGATGATCCACTTGAAGGCGGTGACGCGGTCAAAGCGGCCCAGCAGGCGGGAGGAGCAGAGCGAGCCGAACATGGTGGCGAGGCTGCCATAGAGTAAAAACTGGGTCGCCAGCTCCGGGTGATCCATCACGTATTTGACGAAGTAGAGGGTCGCCCCGCCGCGCACCACGTTGGAACAGGTCGCCATCATCTTAAAGGCACACATAATGCGCCACTGGCCGTTGCCGAACAGCAGCCTGAGATCTTTTGCCACCGACGAGCCCGGCTGCACCTCAAAGGTGTAACGCTCTTTGGTGGTAAAGAAGCAGACGTAGAGCAGCACCACGCCGCTCAGCCCCAGCACGCACATGGCGCCGAAATAGCCCACCTGCTCGTCCCCTTTGCCGATGATGCTCACCAGCGGCAGGGCAATGCCGCTGATGGCGAGCGAACCCGCCGCCGCCAGGAAGAAACGCCAGGATTGCAGGGCGTGACGCTCTTTCGGGTCAGCGGTGATGACGCCCGGCATGGCGCAGTACGGCACGTTAACGAAGGTGTAGACCAGGGTCAGGAGAATGTAGGTCACGCAGGCGTAGATGATTTTGCCCTGCGCCGAGAAGTCCGGCGTGTAGAAGGTCAGTACGCAGACGATGCCGAACGGAATCGCGCCCCACAGCAGGAACGGGCGGAACTGGCCGTGCCGCGTGCGGGTGCGGTCAACCAGCAGCCCCATCAG
Organism: Enterobacter sp. MGH 37; assembly: GCF_000534515.1. NCBI lineage: Bacteria > Pseudomonadati > Pseudomonadota > Gammaproteobacteria > Enterobacterales > Enterobacteriaceae > Enterobacter > Enterobacter sp. MGH 37. Next base: position 1,756,621 of record NZ_KI973206.1, on the reverse strand, counting down.
CGGGTCGGTGACGGCGTCGAGCACGCGGGAGACCAAAAACAGCGTGCCCATAATGCCCGCTGACAGGCCGAAGACGTCGGTATAGAAATAGGCCAGCAGAAACATTGTGGCCTGCCAGACGAAGCCGCAGGCGGTGTCACCCAGCCCGTAGCCAATTTTGTCTTTCATGGTTAATTGCGTCATCAGAATTACACCCTTATGTCGTGTGCTGAATAACAATATCGTGTTAATGGAGTGTAATGAGCTGTTCAATTAACCAGCAATGGTCATATCTTATTTCTGAATTATGTTATTTTGCTTTTGTGACGCCAACGATATATCGCAAATGATTGTTTAAATTAATAAATTACAGAAACGCGAAAACCGTCCGCGGAATATTTTCCGCAGACGTTTTTTCCTGGAAATAATTAAATGCCGAGCGCTTTTTTACCGGCGTTAATTACCTCAATAATTTTATCGGTGTCATAAATACAGCCTTTCCAGGTGCCACCGCTCACCGACTGCAATGCTGCCCATAGCCGCGTATCGTCCGGCAAAAAGTCGTGGGCGTGCAGGTCCGGATGCGTCTGCCGCCGTGCCAGCTCGCGCGCGCCCTCTTCCGGCGTCAGCGGGGTGTCCGCCGTGCCGATAAAGTTCACGCTGCCCGTCAGGGTCATACGATCCACGGCAATCTCAATGATGTCGTTATCGCGCAATTTGCCGATCGGCCCGCCCGCCAGCGCCTCCGGCGACACGTGCCCGAAGCAGGCGCCCGTCGACACGCCCGAGAAGCGCGCATCGGTAATCAGCGACACCGTTTTGCCCCACGAGATATGCTTCAGCGCGGAGGTGAGCTGGTAGGTCTCTTCCATGCCGGTGCCGGACGGCCCGCCGCCGATAACCACCATGATATCGCCCTGCTGAATCTCTTCCCGCTTGATGGCCTTAATCGCCTGCGCTTCTGAGACAAACACCCGCGCCCGGCCGGTGTGGCGGTAAACGCCATCGTCACCGACCACCGACGGGTCGATCGCCGTGGCCTTGATCACCGATCCTTCCGGCGCAATGTTGCCCGTCGGGAAGCAGACCGTTGAGGTCAGCCCTTTCGCTTTGGCCTTCTCGGGCGGCAGGATCACGTCATCCGGATCGACGCCGTCCTGCTCGCGCAGGCACTGACGGAAGCGCGCCCGACGTTCCGAGGCCTGCCACCAGTCGAGGTTCTCGCCCACCGTCTGGCCGGTCACGGTCATGGCATCCAGATGCAGCAGGCCGAGATCGCGCAGGTGGAGCATCACCTCCGGCACGCCGCCTGCCAGGAACGCGCGCACGGTCGGATGGTAGTCCGGACCGTTGGGCAGCACGCTTACCAGGCGCGGAACTTTACGGTTGATGCGCGTCCAGTGCGCGACGTCAGGAAGGGTGCAGCCCGCCGCGTGGGCGATGGCCGGTATGTGCAGCAGTAAATTGGTGGAACCGCCGAACGCCGCGTGGAGCACCATGGCGTTTTCGATGGCCTTATCGGTAAGGATATCGCGCGTGGTGATGCCGCGGTTATCCAGCTCGCTCACCGCCCGCGCCGACTGGCGGGCGATCTCGAGCCACACCGCCTGCCCGGACGGTGCCAGCGCGGAGTGAGGCAGTGCCAGACCCAGCGCTTCCGCGACCACCTGAGAGGTGCCCGCCGTGCCGAGAAACTGACACCCGCCGCCCGGCGACGCGCAGGCGCGACAGCCCAGCTCGGCGGCCTCCTGCAACGACAGCTCGTGGTTGGCAAAGCGCGCGCCAATGGTCTGCACCTTGCCCGCATCTTCACCCACGGTCGGCGGCAGCGTCGCGCCGCCCGGCACCAGAATGGTCGGCAGATCGTGCATGGCGGCCAGCGCGATCATGGTCGCAGGCAGCCCTTTATCGCAGGTTGCCACGCCGATCACCGCCCGGCGCGTCGGCAGGGAGCGGATCAGACGACGAAATACGATCGCCGCGTCGTTGCGGTACGGCAGGGAGTCGAACATGCCGTGCGTGCCCTGAGAGCGCCCGTCGCACGGGTCGCTGACGAAGGCCGCGAACGGGATCCCACCGTTGCGGGTGATCTCCTTCGCCGCCGCCTGCATCTGCATGCCAATTTCCCAGTGCCCGGTGTGGTAGCCCAGCGCAACCGGGCGTCCGTCCCCGGCGCGGATGCCGCCCTGGGTACCGATGATCAGCACCTCTTTGCCGGTCAGCCTGTTGGCGTCCCAGCCCATCCCGGCGTTTTGCGTCATGCCGAACAGGTTGCCGCTGGGGGATTCCATCAGCATTTGCGGGGTCAGCGGCAGCGCGCCCTGCGGCCCCGCCGCGTGGGTGATCACCGCATAAAACGCATCGTCCTGTGGGGTGAAAATTTTCTCGATGGTCATGGTTATCTTCCGGCTCAGCAGAGCTTGAGCTGTTGCAGCAGGGATTTCAGCTGCGCTTTGCGCGGCTCGTCCAGCGGTGAAGCGGGCGGCAGCACGTGCGTGGAGATCGGGCGGCCGCAAAGTACAATCGCCTCTTTAATGACGTTCACGAACGGCGTATCCAGCTGATACAGCTGCGGGATTTGCAGCAAGGTCTGATGATACTCAGCCGCTTTCGCCACGTCCTTATCGCGCCAGGCTTTCAGAAGATTTACCGACACCTGCGGCGCAAAGTTGCCGCTCGCCGAAATCGCCCCGTCGCCGCCGAGCAGCAGGGTATTAAACAGATGGTCGTCGTAGCCACACAGCACGGTGAAGTGCGGGTGGGCCGCTTTGACGGTGTGGATCATGCTGCGCAGATGGGCGACGGAGTCGATGGTGTCTTTAATGCCTACGATGTTGCTGCGCGAGTCGGCGAGGGTTTTCACCAGCGCTGGCGTGAGATCCTGCCCGGTCAGCGCCGGGAAGTTATAGAGCATCACCGGCAGCGTGACGCTGTCGGCCACCTGTTCGAAATAGCGAATCAGGTTCGCTTCCGAGACTTTCCAGTAGTAGGGGTTGATGACCACGATGCCGTCCGCGCCCGCCTGCTGCGCGTGCTGGCTCAGTTCAATGGTTTCCCGGGCGTTGGTGCCGCCGGTGCCGATCAGAACCGGCACGCGACGATCGACATGATCGATAGCAAATCGGGCAATGGTTTTACGCTCTTCGGCGTTGAGCTGGGAGAATTCGCCGCCGCTGCCAAGGAAGAACAGGCCATCAACGCCTGCGGCGATCAGATCGTCGATCAGCGCGGCGGTGCCATGCTTATCGAGCTGGCCATCGGCGGTAAAAATGGTGGAGACAGGGGGAATGATTCCCGTAAACAACACAGGCTGCGGCATGAGATCTCCTTGCTGAATCATTTTGTTCTACATTATAGAACAGCGTTCATTAATTTAACGATCATACTATGACGCAGAAAAAGCGCAGGTAAATGGGAGATGAGGAGGGAGTGCGGGAAATTTAAGCTGGATCACAGATTAAAGGGTGCGGTCTGTTGCCCTCACCCTAACCCTCTCCCACAGGGAGAGGGGACTTTTACTCCCTACCGGGGTTAATGGAGTTATTCAATCAGCATTTTCACCACGACTTTTCGCACCCTGGCAGGCGCCCCCACCGCGCACAGCGGCTTATGGACTTCGCCAGGCCAGAACACCACAAAATCCCCTTCGCTCAGCACCACGGTTTTCTCCTGCTCGCCTTCCGGCAGGAACGCGATGTCTTTGTCCGCCAGCCAGTCGGTATCCGGCGTACCGTGCGGCAGGGTGCTGAAGGTCATCCCTTCCTGACCCTTCATCACGATCTGGATGTCCAGATAGCGCGCATGAAACTCGGCGCGGCGTTCAGCAAACGGCTGAGTCATGTCTTCCGAGACCAGATAAAACAGAGTGTTGCCATCGATATCATGCTTGCCGGGCGGCGTGGCGTCGGTGACGTGGCGCTTTATATAGTCAATGGCCTGGCGCAGTTCGTCAGGCAGCCAGGGCTGGAGATGGTGGATGTTGCCGATGATCATGAGAAAACCCTCAATGTAAAACAACGTTTCATTTTTGTCTTTTATACGAGAGTTCGCGCTGCCATACCAGTCCTTTTTCTGTGACCTTTGCGCGAGCGCATGTTTATCGGGAAAGGTGTTAATTCACTGTTAATCACACACAGGCAATTATGCAGCGGTTATGCATAACCTCATTTCGCGCGCGTCATAGCGCCAACATAACCTCCTGAATCGAAAGCGTAAATCACAAAACCTGCTGCCGTATCACATTTTATCACTTTAATAATTTCCTTTATAACCCCATAATTATTTATGGATTTTCCTTAAGTCAAAAATAGTTAACTGCCATTATTGCATAGCTATTCCAGACACCAAATTTTAACTTTTAAAATCAATGATATAACTAATTATTTCGAAACATTAAATTCTACAAAATAATAACAAATACAAATATTGCCACCGAATGCTGCTTAGCTATTCACGTATCAATAATATGAAATTAATCATTATCTGATGCGAATCATGCAAATGAAAACAAACACCTTAATATCCATTTTCGCGTGAACTGCATCACAATAATGATTATTTAACCGCCTAGTATGAACCACGAAATCAATTGAGCTTAGCCGCCATGAAATTAAACACATCACATGGCGCATGCCCTTTTTATTCTGAAAAACAGTTAAAGGAATAATTATGGAAAAGCATTACGTCGGTTCTGAAATTGGTCAATTGCGTAGCGTTATGCTGCACCGCCCAAATTTAAGTCTGAAACGTTTAACGCCATCGAATTGTCAGGAACTGCTTTTCGATGATGTGCTCTCGGTTGAACGGGCGGGTGAAGAGCATGATATCTTCGCAAACACGCTGCGCGAGCAGGGTGTGGAAGTCCTGCTGTTAACCGACCTCCTGACACAAACGCTTGATATTACTGAAGCGAAAGCCTGGCTGCTGGAGACGCAAATCTCGGACTATCGCCTCGGACCTACCTTTGCGGGCGACGTGCGCGGCTGGCTGGCGGACATGCCGCACCGTGAACTGGCGCGCAGATTAAGCGGCGGATTAACCTACGGCGAAATTCCGGCGGCCATCAAAAATATGGTGGTAGATACCCACACGGCCAATGACTTTATTATGAAGCCGCTGCCGAACCATTTATTTACCCGCGACACTTCCTGCTGGATTTATAACGGCGTGTCCATTAACCCGATGGCTAAACCCGCCCGTCAGCGTGAAACCAATAACCTTCGGGCAATATATCGCTGGCATCCGGCATTTGCCGACGGCGATTTTATTAAGTATTTCGGCGACGAAAATATTAATTACGACCACGCTACCCTGGAAGGCGGCGACGTATTAGTGATTGGTCGCGGGGCGGTATTGATCGGCATGTCCGAACGCACGACGCCGCAGGGCGTGGAGTTCCTCGCCAACAGCCTGTTCAAACACCGCCAGGCCGAGCGCGTGATCGCCGTTGAGCTGCCAAAACATCGCTCCTGCATGCACCTCGACACCGTGATGACCCACATCGACGTGGACACTTTCTCCGTCTACCCGGAAGTGGTGCGCAAAGACGCCCAGTGCTGGACGCTCACCCCGGACGGGCGCGGCGGTCTGCAACGTACCCAGGAAACCGACCTGCTGCACGCCATCGAGAAAGCGCTCGGCATTAACCAGGTGCGCCTGATCACCACCGGCGGCGACGCCTTTGAAGCCGAACGCGAACAGTGGAACGACGCCAACAACGTTCTGACCATCCGTCCCGGCGTGGTGATTGGCTACGAGCGCAACGTCTGGACTAACGAGAAGTACGACAAAGCCGGCATCACCGTGCTGCCCATCCCGGGCGATGAGCTGGGACGCGGCCGCGGCGGCGCACGCTGCATGAGCTGCCCACTGGAACGCGACGGAATTTAAAGGAGCCATCATGGAACGAAAACCCACTCTGGTTGTGGCCCTTGGCGGCAACGCGCTGCTGAAGCGCGGCGAGCCGCTGGAAGCCGAGATCCAGCGCCAGAACATTGAGCAGGCCGCCCGCACCATCGCCGGGCTCACGGCGCAGTGGCGCGTGGTGCTGGTCCACGGCAACGGTCCACAGGTCGGGCTGCTGGCGCTGCAGAACAGCGCCTACGACAAAGTGACCCCTTACCCACTGGACGTTCTTGGTGCCGAAAGCCAGGGGATGATCGGCTACATGCTCCAGCAGGCGCTGAAAAACAACCTGCCGCAGCGTGAGGTGAGCGTCCTGCTTACGCAAGTGGAAGTGGACGCCGCCGACCCGGCGTTCAGCAACCCGACCAAATACATCGGCCCGGTGTACAGCGAAGCCCAGGCAAAAACGCTGGCCGCGGAAAAAGGCTGGGTGTTTAAGGCCGACGGCAGCTACTTCCGTCGCGTGGTGCCGTCACCGCAGCCGAAACGCATCGTCGAGAGCGACGCCATCACGGCGCTGATCCAGCGCGACCACCTGGTGATCTGCAACGGCGGCGGCGGCGTGCCGGTGGTGGAAAACGCCAACGGCTATCACGGCATTGAGGCGGTGATCGATAAAGACCTCTCCGCCGCCCTGCTGGCGCGCCAGATTGAGGCCGACGCCCTGCTGATCCTCACCGATGCCGACGCGGTGTACCTCGACTGGGGAAAACCGACCCAGCGCCCGCTGGCGCAGGTGACGCCAGAACTGCTCAGAGGCATGCAGTTTGACGCCGGATCGATGGGGCCGAAAGTGGCCGCCTGCCGCGAGTTTGTTGAAGCCTGCAACGGCATTGCCGGAATCGGCGCGCTGGCCGATGGGGCAGAGATTCTGGCGGGCGAGAAAGGCACGTTGATTCGTAACTGAACATACATTTAAAAAGGATTTCCCATATGACCATCAACCTGAAAAACCGCAACTTCCTGAAACTGCTGGACTACACCCCGGCGGAGATCCAGTACCTGATCGACCTCGCCATCGAGCTGAAAGCGGCCAAAAAAGCCGGACGCGAAAAGCAAACCCTGGTCGGCAAAAACATCGCCCTGATCTTTGAAAAAACCTCCACCCGCACCCGCTGCGCCTTCGAAGTGGGCGCGTTTGACCAGGGTGCGCAGGTGACCTATCTCGGCCCAAGCGGATCGCAGATCGGCCATAAAGAGTCGATGAAAGACACCGCCCGCGTGTTGGGGCGTATGTATGACGGTATCGAATACCGCGGCTACGGCCAGGCGATTGTTGAAGAGCTGGGTGAATACGCGGGCGTACCGGTGTGGAACGGCCTGACCGACGAATTCCATCCGACGCAGATCCTCGCCGATCTGATGACCATGCTGGAGCACGCCCCGAGCAAAACCCTGCCGGAGCTAAGCTTTGCTTATCTCGGCGACGCACGCAACAACATGGGCAACTCCCTGATGGTCGGCGCGGCCAAAATGGGGATGGACATCCGCCTGGTGGCACCGAAATCCTTCTGGCCGGAAGCGGGTCTGGTTGAGCAGTGCCGTGCCATCGCGAAAGAAACGGGCGCGCGCATCACCCTGACCGACGACGTGGAAGAAGGCGTGCGCGGGACGGATTTCCTCTACACCGACGTGTGGGTCTCCATGGGCGAGCCGAAAGAGGCGTGGGCCGAACGCGTCAGCCTGATGAAGCCGTATCAAATTAACGCGGACGTCATGAAAGCCACCGGCAACCCGAACGTCAAGTTCATGCACTGCCTGCCGGCGTTTCACAACGAGCACACCAAAGTGGGCCGCGAAATCGAAATGGCCTATGGCCTGAAAGGGCTGGAGGTGACGGAAGAGGTCTTCGAATCCCCGAACTCTATCGTCTTTGATGAAGCAGAAAACCGCATGCATACCATTAAAGCGGTCATGGTGGCGACACTCGGCGACTAATCACCGCCCGGCGTGCCGCGGGGTGCGCCGGGTTTCAGGAGAACATCATGGGCAAGTTCAAATTTCCCTCCGCATACACCATTCTCTTTTTTCTGATTGCCGTCGTTGCCGTCCTGACGTGGATTGTTCCGGCCGGGCAGTATCACATGGCCATGAACGAGGCGCTCGGCAAGGACGTGCCGGTTGCCGGAACCTATGCGCACGTAGCGGCCCATCCGCAGGGACTGGTTTCCGTGCTGATGGCCCCGATTGCCGGGTTGTACGATCCCGAGTCCGGCCAGGCCGGGGCGATCGACGTTGCGCTGTTTATACTGATCATCGGGGGATTCCTCGGGATCGTCACCAAAACCGGGGCCATTGACGCCGGGATCGAACGCGTCACCACCCGGTTGCGCGGTCGCGAAGAGTGGATGATCCCGATCCTGATGGCGCTGTTTGCCGCAGGCGGCACCATTTACGGCATGGCCGAAGAGTCCCTGCCGTTCTATACCCTGCTGGTTCCGGTGATGCTGGCCGCACGTTTCGACCCGGTGGTAGCCGCCTCCACCGTGCTGCTCGGCGCCGGGATCGGCACGCTTGGCTCCACCATTAACCCGTTCGCGACGGTGATCGCCGCCAACGCCGCCGGGATCCCCTTCACCAGCGGTATCGCCCTGCGCGTCGCGCTGCTGGTCATCGGGTGGATCATCTGCGTGGCGTGGGTGATGCGCTATGCCCGCAAAGTGCGCAAGGATCCCTCTCTCTCCATCGTTGCGGACAAACAGGAGGAGAACCTCGCCCACTTCCTCGGCAACAAGGGCGAACAGTCGCTGGAATTCACCCCGGTGCGCAAAATCATCCTGGTGATTTTCGCCCTTGCCTTCGCGGTCATGATCTACGGCGTGGCGGTGCTCGGCTGGTGGATGGCGGAGATCTCAGCGGTGTTTCTCGCCAGTGCAATAATCGTCGGCCTGATCGCCCGCATGAGCGAAGAGGAACTGACCTCCACCTTTATCAACGGCGCGCGAGATTTGCTGGGCGTCGCGCTGATTATCGGTATCGCGCGCGGTATCGTAGTGATCATGGATAAGGGCATGATTACCCACACCATTTTGCACAGCGCCGAGGGAATGGTTACCGGCTTATCGACGGTGGCGTTCATCAACGTGATGTACTGGCTGGAGGTGGTGCTGTCGTTTCTTGTGCCTTCTTCGTCCGGCCTGGCCGTTCTGACGATGCCGATCATGGCGCCTCTTGCCGATTTCGCTAACGTCAACCGCGACCTGGTAGTTACGGCTTACCAGTCGGCGTCCGGTATCGTTAACCTGATCACTCCCACCTCTGCCGTCGTAATGGGCGGGCTGGCTATCGCCCGCGTGCCTTACGTGCGCTATCTGAAATGGGTCGCGCCGCTGCTGGGGATTTTAACGGTGGTGATTATGGTGGCGTTAAGTCTGGGGGCGTTGTTGTAATTTGCCGGATGGCGCTGCGCTTATCCGGCCTGTGGATCGGTGCGGTGTCACCGGTTATTTCGGGAACTGATATGGGAACTAAGATGGATTACGAAGAGTACTCTCCCAAAGAGCAACTACAGCTAACGGTCTGCCAGCGTCTGATCGCGGAAAAGGGCTATCTCTCTCAGGAGGAGATCCGCCGCGACTTACAGGAGCGGGGTTTTGAGACCATCAGCCAGTCCACCGTTTCACGTCTGCTCAAGTTGCTCGGTGTCATAAAAATTCGAAATGCCAAAGGGCTAAAGATTTATTCGCTGAATCCCCAGCTGCGCCCCGCTCCTGATGCCGCGCGCACCGTGTCCGAAATGGTGGTGAGCGTTGAGCACAATAGCGAATTTATCCTTATCCATACCGTTGCCGGATATGGCCGCGCGGTGGCGCGTATCCTGGATTATCACCAGTTACCGGAAATTTTAGGCGTGGTGGCCGGAAGCAGTATCGTCTGGGTCGCCCCTCGGGTGGTGAAGCGCACCGCGCTGGTGCATAAGCAAATTAATTATTTACTCAGAACGCATTAATATTCACAAAGAACCGTTTGCATTGAGTAAAGCGTGCATTAAATCGCTTGATCCGCAAAGCGAGCTGCGTATAATGCCCGACAATTTGCCGGGAGGAAGCATGGTCAAGCGTGTACGACATAACGTCTTACCGCGTCTGAAATCAGACGCTGGCCTGCCGTTTTTCTTCCCGTTGCTTAATCTATTCCCAGAGCCCCTCATTTGAGGGGCTTTTTTTTGCCCGGCGTCAGGAGATAAACATGAATCCGCTTTATCAAAAACACATCATTTCCATAAACGACCTCAGCCGCGAAGAGCTGGAACTGGTTCTGGAAACCGCGGCAAAACTGAAGGCCAATCCGCAACCGGAGCTGCTGAAGCACAAGGTGATTGCGAGCTGCTTCTTTGAAGCCTCGACCCGCACCCGCCTCTCCTTTGAGACCTCCATGCACCGCCTGGGCGCGAGCGTGGTGGGCTTCTCAGACAGCAGCAACACGTCGCTGGGTAAAAAAGGCGAGACCCTGGCGGATACCATTTCAGTGATCAGCACCTACGTAGACGCGATTGTGATGCGCCACCCGCAGGAGGGCGCGGCGCGCCTGGCGACCGAGTTTTCCGGCGGCATCCCGGTACTGAACGCCGGGGACGGTGCTAACCAGCATCCGACGCAGACCCTGCTGGATCTGTTCACCATTCAGGAGACGCAGGGCACGCTGGAGAACCTGAACATCGCCATGGTCGGCGACCTGAAATATGGCCGCACCGTCCACTCCCTGACCCAGGCGCTGGCGAAATTTAACGGCAACCGCTTCTTCTTCATCGCCCCAGACGCGCTGGCGATGCCGCAATACATTCTCGATATGCTGGACGAAAAAGGCATTGCGTGGAGCCTGCACGCCAGCATCGAAGAGGTGATGAGCCACGTGGATATTCTCTACATGACCCGCGTGCAGAAAGAGCGTCTGGATCCTTCCGAGTACGCCAACGTGAAGGCGCAGTTTGTGCTGCGCGCCAGCGACCTCGACGGCGCGCGCGACAACATGAAGGTGCTGCACCCGCTGCCGCGCATCGATGAGATCACCACAGACGTGGATAAAACGCCGCACGCCTGGTACTTCCAGCAGGCCGGGAACGGTATCTTCGCCCGCCAGGCGTTACTGGCACTGGTTCTGAATCGCGATTTAGCTCTGTAAGGGGAGACGACCATGACACACGATAACAAACTCCAGGTTGAAGCCATCAAACGTGGCACCGTGATTGACCACATCCCTGCGCAGGTGGGCTTTAAGCTGCTGACGCTGTTCAAACTGACCGAGACCGATCAGCGCATCACCATTGGCCTGAACCTGCCGTCGGGCGAGATGGGCCGCAAGGACTTGATCAAAATCGAGAATACCTTCCTGACCGACGAGCAGGTCAACCAGCTGTCGCTGTACGCACCGGATGCCACCGTCAACCGCATCGACGAGTATGAAGTGGTCGGCAAATCCCATCCTGGCCTGCCGGATCGCATCGAGAGCGTGCTGGTCTGTCCGAACAGCAACTGCATCAGTCATGCTGAGCCGGTTTCATCCAGTTTTGCAGTGAAAAAACGCGCTGATGACATCGCACTCAAATGCAAATACTGCGAAAAAGAGTTTTCTCATTATGTGGTGCTGGCCAACTAATTGAGGTTGGTAAAGGATCCCGGCCTCCCTATAATGGCCGGGAACATTTAATCAGCTGTTATTCTGGAGAAATCATGACCAAAGTACTCGCGACGGAAAATGCACCCGCGGCTATCGGCCCGTACGTTCAGGGCGTTGATCTGGGCAGCATGATCATCACCTCGGGCCAGATCCCGGTGAACCCAAAAACCGGTGAAGTGCCAGCCGACGTAGCGGCACAGGCGCGTCAGTCGCTGGAAAACGTGCAGGCTATCGTTGAATCTGCCGGTCTGAAAGTGGGCGACATCGTGAAAACGACCGTGTTCGTGAAAGATCTGAACGATTTCGCGACCGTTAACGCCACTTACGAAGCATTCTTTACCGAACACAACGCGACCTTCCCGGCGCGCTCCTGCGTTGAAGTGGCGCGTCTGCCAAAAGACGTCAAAATTGAAATCGAAGCGATCGCCGTGCGCCGCTAATCAATTTCAGGCAAACCAGGGCAGCTTCGGCTGCCTTTTTTATTTGGCTATTTTTACCTTCGTAATACGATGACGACGCGGTCCGGGAATAAATACACTCGCACACCTTTATACATTCCCGCTTCGGACAAAAATGAAAATCTCCAGAATTGCGTTGGCTATGGCCACTCTTACGGTAGCCTCTTCTGCGCTGGCACATGGCTATATCGAATCCCCTGCCAGCCGCGCTTATATGTGTAAACAGGGACAAAACATTGACTGCGGTCTGGTGGAATATGAACCCCAGAGCGTAGAACGTGCCTCCGGTTTCCCGTCAGGGAGCCTGCCGCCGGATGGCGAACTCGCCAGCGCCGGGATTGCCAACTACTCGCAGCTTGATAAGCAAAGCCAGAATGCCTGGACCAAAACGCCGATGACCGCCGGGGTACATCAGTTTGTCTGGCATCACACCGCGCCGCACAAAACCACCAACTGGCGCTATTACATCACCAAACAAAACTGGAACCCGAATAAGCCGCTGACCCGCGACCAGTTCGACTTAACGCCGTTTTGTACGGTAAACGGCAACGGCCAGGCGCCAGCAATGACCCAATCGATGAACTGTAACGTGCCGGAACGTACCGGTTATCAGGTGATTTACGGCGTGTGGGAAATTGCCGATACGCCCAACAGTTTCTATCAGGCCATCGACGTGGACTTCGGTAACGGCGGCAACGTCACGCCGGATGAAACCCCGGCCGCCGCCTCCGTCTGGAGCAAAACGCTGAGCGGCCAGGTTGCAGGTAACAACCTCAACGTGGGCGATAAAGTGATTGCTCGCTTCTTCGATGCCAACGGCGAAATCGCCTCCATGGCCACCGAGCTGACTATCGCCTCGGCTCAACAGGGAGATGCCAACCAGTGGGCCTACGATCTGGCGCAAAAAATTAACAGCGCTCATCACGACGTGCGCGTCGGCGTGAAGGATGAAAGCGGAGACGTTAGCCCGGTTCACGGCGCAAACAGCGTCTTCGTAAAAGAAGGCAGTACGCTGAAGTCAGTGGCTATCTCTTATGAAGAGCAAAAAGCGGTGGTTAATGAATCCATTGCCGTGACTGACCTGCATTACAGCAAAGTGACTCACGGTGCAGCGACGGTGACATTCCACGTCAATACGCAGGGTGACGTGAACCTTGAAGCACACGTATTGAACCATCCCGGAGCGGAAAAAGGTTATCTGAAGCAGGATATGAATAACAGCAACCAGGATGTGACCATGAACCTGACAAACGTCACGCCAGGGCACCACATGCTGAAATACTACGCCACCAATAAAGCCGGCACCCTGTTCGCGCAGGACGTGCTGGATATGATGCTCGAAGGTGAAGCAACCTCCGGCGATACCGGTAAATCTGATTTTATCTTCCCGGATAATCTTGCCTCTTATAAGGCGGGCACCGTGGTGTTGCAGCCCAAAGACGGTAAGACCTACGAGTGCAAGCCATTCCCGTACAGCGGGTACTGCAAGCAGTACAGTTCGACCTCTACCCAGTTCGAGCCCGGCGTGGGTTCAGACTGGAAAGAGGCGTGGATATTGAAGAACTGAGTTGCCTTTACGCCCGGCGGCACTTCGTTTGCCGGGCCTACACGTCACGTAGGCCCGGTAAGCGTAGCGCCACCGGGCGCTTATGTTACTGGTTTCGCGTCGCCCTGAGCAGCGTCTCCAGCGGATACACCGCCGCAATCACCACTTCGTCCTGCACCTTCGCCGCGTTATCCAGCTCGCGTTGAATCGAGGCGATCTCTTTGTCATCCAGCGTGCCCTGTCGCGCCACCAGATCCGTCAGCCTCAGGCCAATTGCGGCAAGCTTATCCACCTCCAGGATCACCGGTTTAATCGCCTTCAGCTGATAGCTGTTTTCGCTCAGCGCCAGCGCGTCGCTGGTGTTGCTCTGCCAGCGATTAAAGACGTGGCGCAGCGCGTCGGCGCTTTCCGTGTCTTCCGCATCGCTCACCAGACGGTCCGCCCATTTGTTCATCTGACGCACGGTGATGCTTTCCCCATTCAGCGCATCCGCGAGGCGGTTAAGCGGCTCAAACTGGTGATAGTTTCCCGCCTGGAACTTGAGGTGCTGACGGGTGTAATACTGGGCCGGTTCAAGCGCCTGCGCGAGGATTTGCAGCGGCAACGTGTCGGCATTATTCGCGAGCCGCGTGAATTGCACCTGCTGCTGGGTATGCTGCTGCAGGCCAACCGACACCGTCGACCAGCTGTCCATCGCCTGCAGGCGGGTATACATGTTGTCGACATCATTGACGTCCTGCGCGGACCATAACCGCTCCGCCACCGCAAACGTCCGCGGCCACAGGCGGATATCCAGCACCGGTGCGACCACGTTTTCCGCCCACAGCGCGGCTTCTCCGCCGAGCAAATTAGCCTGATTCGCCACGTCCGGCACTACCGGTGGGATCCCTTTCGGCACCTCGTCCAGACGGGTACCGCTAATTGGATATCGGGTATTGCCCACCAGGAAGTAACCAGTGAGCTTGTCGTTATCGACGGAGACGACCGGGCGCGTTTCGCCCATCCAGGTGTCAACGGTAAACGTCACCTGATTGTCGTCGCGCCACGCAATATCCTGCACCGCACGGCGGGATTTCCCGGCAAAATCAATAAAACCGCGCCAGCCGGCGTCCCCTTTCACCAGGGTAAAACTCCCCTCGACTGGCTTGCCTTTCAGACGCGGCATGGAGAAGGCCCAGCTCTGGGCGCTGTCGGTGTCTGCTATCACGTCCACGCCATTCAGCCCCTGGGGAACGATTTCATTGCGGTAGTGATAGGCGGTGGACTGGGGTTGATCGAGGTAGAAACCGGTCGAAAGAATGCCCTTGTAGCCTGTTTGCGCCACCTTACCCAGCGCGTCCTGCCCCTGCCAGGACTGGATCAGAATGCTTTTCGGTAAGTCAGGATGATAGATCTCATCCCAGCCGACCATCTGCCGATGATGTTTCTCGAGGATCGTCTCCAGCTTGCGGTTGAAATAGGCCTGCAGCGCGTGGCTGTCCGCCAGTGTGTTGTCGCGCATGAACGTCTGGATCGCGGCGTTCGCTTTCCACTGGCTGTCGTCCACCTCATCCCCGCCGATGTGCAGATACGGATCCGGGAAGATTGCCGCCAGTTCGCTGACCATCGCGTCAGCAAAGGCGTATGTGGCCTCTTTGGTCGGATCAAGCACCGGCTTCAGCACGCCCCAGTTGCGCTCCATTTTGTAGGGCCCCGGCGCGCTCATCAGCTCTGGGTAGGCCACAGCAATCGCCGAGGCGTGGCCCGGCATGTCGATCTCCGGCACCACGCGGATGCCGCGCTCGGTGGCATAGCGAACAATCTCGCGCATCTGCTCAGGGGTATAGAACAGCCCGTCGCTGGCAAGCTGCGTCAGCTTCGGGTAACGCTTCGAGCTGAAGCGCCAGCCCTGATCGTCGGTTAAGTGCCAGTGCAGGACGTTAAGCTTTGCGGCCGCCATGCCGTCAATCTGGCGTTTGATATCCGCGACGGGAATGAAATGGCGCGCCGAGTCGAGCAGCAGCCCTCGCCACGGGAAGCGCGGCGCGTCTTCAATGGTCACCCACGGCAGCGACGTGTTTTCCGCGCCGTTTTGCACCAGCTGAAGCAGCGTTTCCATCGCCCGCAGCGCGCCGAAGCGGGTGTTGGCGGAGATGTTCACACCGTTGGCATCCACCGTTAGCTTATAGCTTTCATCGCTGTCCGGCAGCGGCTGTGGCTTCACCTTTTTGGCGATGGCGATGCGAATGGTCGGTTTGTCCGGTTGCTCAGCCTGCGGCTGTAGCGTCCAGCCGGTTTGCAGGGCGATACGCTGACGCAGGCGGTTGACCGCGTCGCCAAGATCGTCGCCGCTGACGGTCACGGAAAGTTGGCTGGTGAGCACCAGTGCACCCTGCGTGGTCGGGCGTTCCACCTTCTCAGGCCAGGGCATTAACGGGAGATCCCCTGCCGGGGCGGCAAAGGCAGAGGCGCCGAGCAGCAGCCCGGCGGTTAAGAGACTGTACCGTAACATGAATGTTCCTTATCTGACGGGCCAAATAAAGGCAAAACATTCTGTTAACATGCGTACAAATTGTCGTCAAGCGAATGCGCCGACGGCGATCACAGGTTGTTGAATTTGGGAAGAAAGCTATTGCCCGGTGGCGCTGCGCTTACCGGGCCTACGTGACGGGAGTAGGCCGGGTAAGGCGAAGCCGCCACCCGGCAAAAAATCACTGCCACCCATACCGACGCGCATAAAACCCTTTCACCATCTGCGTCAGCACCATGTAGCCCGCGAGGATCGCCACCAGCCACGGGAAGTAGCTCAGCGGCAGCGCCTGAAGCTGCAGGTAACTTGCCAGCGGCGAGAACGGCAGCGCGATGCCGAGCGCCATCACAATGCCCGTCATCACAATCAGCGGCCATGCGGCACGGCTCTGGATGAACGGAATGCGGCGCGTACGGATCATATGCACAATCAGCGTTTGCGACAGCAGACCCACCACGAACCAGCCGGACTGGAACAACGTCTGATGTTCCGGCGTGTTGGCATGGAACACAAACCACATCAGGCAGAAGGTCAGGATGTCGAAGATGGAGCTGATCGGCCCAAAGAACAGCATAAAGCGCCCCAGATCGGACGGGTTCCAGCGCTGCGGCTTCTGGATCTGCTCGTCGTCGACGTTATCAAACGGGATCGCTACCTGGGACACGTCGTACATCAGGTTCTGGATCAGCAGGTGCAGCGGCAGCATCGGCAGGAACGGCAGAAACGCGCTGGCCACCAGGACGCTGAACACGTTACCGAAGTTGGAGCTGGCAGTCATTTTGATGTACTTGAGCATGTTGGCGAAGGTGCGACGCCCTTCGATAACGCCCTCCTCCAGCACCATCAGGCTTTTTTCCAGCAGGATAATATCCGCCGCTTCGCGGGCAATATCCACCGCGCCGTCCACGGAGATGCCAATATCCGCGGCACGCAGGGCGGGCGCATCGTTGATGCCGTCACCCATAAAGCCCACAACGTGCCCTTCACGACGCAGCAGGGTAACAATGCGCTCTTTGTGCATCGGTGTCAGGCGGGCAAACAGCGTGGTGTGCTGCGCCAGCTTCGCCAGCTCGTCGTCGGACAGGTGCTCAATGTCGCTGCCCACGACCACCTCGCCCGCATCCAGCCCGACTTCGTGACACACTTTCGCGGCCACCAGCTCGCTGTCGCCGGTGAGGATTTTAACGGTGATACCGCTCGCCTTCAGCGCTTTGAGCGCAGGCGCGGTGGTCTCTTTCGGCGGATCGAGGAATGCGATGTAACCCTCGAGGATCAAATCGGATTCGTCGATACGCTGATAGTCCCCCTCGCGCGCGGGCAGAAACTTGCTGGCTACCGCCACCACGCGCAGCCCCTGACGGTTCAGGTTGTCGGTAACGCGCCTGATGCGGCGCAGCATGGTGTCGTCCAGCGGTACGATCTCACCGTTATGGCGCACCTGCGTCGACACATTCAGGATCTCCTGCAGCGCGCCTTTGCAGATCAGCTGGTGCACGTCCGGCTGCTCGCTCACCACCACCGACATGCGGCGGCGTTCAAAGTCGAACGGGATCTCATCCACCTTCTGCCAGCGACCGGAGAGCGTGCGGGCGGCTTCCTCATCGACCCCTTCCAGCACCGCCACGTCGAGCAGGTTCTTCAGCCCGGTCTGGTAATGGCTGTTCAGCCACGCGCTGTGCAGAACGCGTTCGCTGGTTTTACCGGCGATATCGGTGTGGTTCTCCAGCACGATTTTATCCTGCGTCAGGGTGCCGGTTTTGTCGGTGCAGAGAATGTCCATCGCGCCAAAGTTCTGGATAGCGTCGAGGTGCTTGACGATCACTTTCTGTTTCGAGAGCTTCACCGCCCCACGCGCCAGCGTGGAGGTGACAATCATCGGCAGCATTTCCGGCGTTAAGCCAACGGCCACGGAGAGGGCAAACAGCGCCGCCTCCCACCAGTCGCCCTTGGTGTAGCCGTTGATCAACAGCACAATCGGCGTCATCACCATCATAAAGCGGATCAGCAGCATGCTGACGCGGCCAATCCCTTTCTGGAAGGCATTCGGCTCGCTCTCCTGCTCGCTGACGCGTCCGGCAAGCTGACCAAACCAGGTGTTGCCCCCGGTCGCGGTGACAATCGCCTGCGCCGTACCGCTGACGACCGTGGTTCCCATAAAGCACAGGGTGTCGCACTCAAGCGGGTTCATCTGCTGCGGATCACGGCTGCGCGCCACCTTTTCAACGGGCAGGGATTCCCCGGTCAGGGAGGCCTGGGCGACAAACAGATCCCGCGCCTGAATGATGCGTAAATCCGCAGGAATCATGTCCCCCGCGGCCAGCTTAACCAGGTCACCCGGCACCAGCTGGTCAATGGGCAGCTCCACCCAGGCGTTTTCGCCGAGGTCGTTAATTACGCGCGAGACGGTCGCGGTGTTGCTGACCATCGCTTTCAGGGCGTCCGCCGCTTTGGTGGAGCGGGCTTCCTGAATAAAGTTCAGCAGCGTGGAAATCCCCACCATCAGGGCAATCACCCCAGCGGCAAAGAGATCTTCCGTCGCGTAGGAGATGATGCCGAGCACGGTCAGCAGCAGGTTGAAGGGGTTGCGGTAGCAGAGCCACAGGTGCACCCACCACGGAGACGGTTTTTGCGCCGGAATTTGGTTATCGCCGTGCACGGCGCGGATTTTGTCCACTTCCGTCGCGTTCAGCCCTTCCGGGTGGCCGCCAAAGGCGCGCCAGACTTCGTTCTCATCCATTGCCGCCACGTTCAGGCAGCGTTCGGTCAGGGAAGCGGGAATCGCTGCACCCGCGATGTTTTTTGCATTGGGCAGCGGGTCGCGCTGAATAAGACGATGTGGCAGGTGGCGGCTCAGCAGGGCCTGCAGCTGCCGGG
The DNA here is from genome assembly GCF_000534515.1 of Enterobacter sp. MGH 37. Classification (NCBI taxonomy): domain Bacteria; kingdom Pseudomonadati; phylum Pseudomonadota; class Gammaproteobacteria; order Enterobacterales; family Enterobacteriaceae; genus Enterobacter; species Enterobacter sp. MGH 37. Next base: position 1,737,735 of record NZ_KI973206.1, on the reverse strand, counting down.
TGATATTTTTAAACATAGTCATTCCTCCGCATCCGCAACGGCGGACGCAGCATTCCCTTCAGGCGTGGCAAAGCCGTACCTGTCAGGCACTCAATTTTTCAAGCAGGAACGTTTGGGACGTTGCTGCCTCACATCACCGGTGAGACAGCAAAAGCTGGCTTACCGGAAAGAACGTGTTCTCCCGTTCAGGAGAGGTGTGGGATCGGGATCCATGGAGCCTCCGGTAAGTAAAAACAGGGTGTCGCCGCGCAGTATAAGGATTTAAGCGTACCCTTTGTGACGATTCGGGCGGTATTATACCCCCCTGCAAATAAACCGAACGTAAACCAGACTTTGCCCATAGCGAAATCGCGCTATAGCATTAGGCTCAATTGATCATTTTGTCGTTGTTACAGGGAAAACAGCATGCAGAACCGCCTTACCATTAAAGACATCGCGCGTTTAAGCGGCGTGGGGAAATCGACCGTCTCACGGGTGCTGAATAACGAAAGCGGTGTCAGCGAACGCACACGCGAGCGCGTCGAGGCGGTGATGAATCAGCACGGCTTTTCCCCTTCCCGCTCCGCGCGCGCTATGCGCGGGCAGAGTGACAAAGTGGTCGCGATTATTGTCTCTCGTCTGGATTCGCTCTCGGAGAACCTTGCCGTGCAGACCATGCTGCCCGCCTTTTACGAGCAGGGATATGACCCCATCATGATGGAGAGCCAGTTCTCGCCGCAGCTGGTTGAAGAGCATCTGGGCATGCTCCAGCGACGCAACATTGACGGCGTGGTGCTGTTCGGCTTTAGCGGCATTAAAGACGAGATGCTAAAACCCTGGCAGCCCTCACTGGTCATGATGGCGCGCGACGCCCACGGTTTTGCCTCTGTCTGTTATGACGACGAGGGGGCGATTATCACCCTGATGCAGCGTTTGTACGATAAAGGCCATCGCCATATCAGCTTCCTCGGCGTACCCCACACCGACGTCACCACCGGCAAGCGTCGCCATGAGGCCTATCTGGCGTTTTGCAAAAAGCACAACCTCCCGGCCGTCGCCTCCCTGCCGGGTCTGGGCATGAAGCAAGGCTACGAGCAGGTTGCCAGTGTCCTGACCCCGCAGACAACCGCGCTGGTGTGCGCCACGGATACGCTGGCGCTGGGAGCCAGCAAATACCTTCAGGAGCAGCGCATCGACAGCCTGCAGGTGGCGAGCGTCGGCAGCACGCCGCTGATGAAGTTTCTGCACCCGGAGATCATCACCGTCGATCCGGGTTATGCCGAGTCCGGCAGACAGGCCGCCGCGCAGCTGATCGAGCAGATCAACGGGCGGAGCGAGCCGCGGCAGATCGTGATTCCCGCTCATCTTTCATAGCCCCCCTGAAGCGTTTATTGTGATCTTCGCCCGATTTCGGGAACGTTCCCATTTTCGCCGTCACGCTGAAAGAGTAGGCTTGCGCTCAGGTCATTACACCCCTCACCATCTGTCATGAGGTTTCATGATGAGTAAAGTCAAACAAGCAGATATTGATCAACTGATCGTCCTGGTCGGCGGCCGCGAAAACATCGCAACCGTTAGCCATTGCATTACCCGCCTGCGCTTCGTGCTGAACGATCCGGCCAAAGCGAACCCGAAGGCGATTGAAGAACTTAAAATGGTTAAAGGCTGCTTCACCAACGCCGGGCAGTTCCAGGTGGTCATTGGTACCGAAGTGGGCGATTACTATCAGGCTCTGCTGGCAACCACCGGGCACAGCTCGGCGGATAAAGAGCAGGCCAAGAAGGCTGCACGCCAGAATATGAAGTGGCACGAGCAGCTGATTTCCCACTTCGCGGAGATCTTCTTCCCGCTGCTGCCGGCGCTGATCAGCGGCGGCTTAATTCTCGGTTTCCGTAACGTCATCGGTGATGTGCCGATGAGCGACGGCAAAACGCTGGCGCAGATGTATCCGGCGCTGAAAACCGTTTACGACTTCCTGTGGCTGATTGGTGAAGCGATCTTCTTCTATCTGCCGGTCGGGATTTGCTGGTCCGCGGTGCGCAAAATGGGCGGTACGCCAATTCTCGGTATCGTGCTGGGCGTCACGCTGGTCTCTCCGCAGTTAATGAACGCTTACTTACTTGGTCAGCAGGTGCCTGAAGTGTGGAACTTCGGTCTGTTCACCATCGCCAAAGTGGGCTATCAGGCGCAGGTTATCCCGGCCCTGCTGGCGGGGCTGATGCTGGGCTTTATTGAGACACGCCTGAAGCGCATCGTACCGGATTATCTTTATCTGGTGGTCGTTCCGGTCTGCTCGCTGATTCTGGCCGTCTTCCTGGCACATGCGTTTATCGGTCCGTTTGGCCGCATGATCGGCGACGGCGTGGCCTTCGCGGTGCGCCACCTGATGACCGGCAGCTTCGCACCGATTGGCGCCGCGCTGTTTGGCTTCCTGTACGCCCCGCTGGTGATCACCGGTGTACACCAGACCACGCTGGCCATTGATATGCAGATGATCCAGAGCCTCGGCGGCACGCCGGTCTGGCCGATTATCGCCCTGTCTAACATTGCGCAGGCGTCTGCGGTGACCGGCATCATCATCGTCAGCCGTAAGCACAACGAGCGCGAGATCTCCGTTCCGGCCGCGATCTCCGCCTACCTCGGCGTCACCGAACCGGCGATGTACGGTATCAACCTGAAATACCGCTTCCCGATGCTCTGCGCGATGATCGGTTCCGGTCTGGCAGGCCTGGTGTGTGGTCTGAACGGCGTGATGGCGAACGGGATTGGCGTGGGCGGTCTGCCGGGCATTCTCTCCATCCAGCCCGCTTACTGGCAGGTGTTTGCCCTGGCAATGGCGATTGCGATTATCGTCCCAATGGCGCTCACCACCGTGGTTTATCAGCGTAAGTTCCGTCAGGGCGCGCTGCAGATTGTTTAACTTCATCTTTCGGGGCGCAGTTGCGCCCCTTCGCATTTGCAGGAACGCATTATGAATACCCTTCCTCACTGGTGGCAGAACGGCGTCATCTATCAGATCTATCCAAAGAGTTTTCAGGACACGACCGGCAGTGGCACCGGCGATTTACGCGGCGTGACCGCGCGGCTGGACTACCTGAAAACCCTCGGCATTGACGCCATCTGGCTGACGCCGTTTTATATCTCACCGCAGGTGGATAACGGCTATGACGTGGCGAATTACATCGCCATCGACCCGGCGTACGGTACGCTGGATGATTTTGACGAACTGGTCGCCGGGGCGCATCAACGCGGTATTCGCATCGTGCTGGATATGGTGTTCAACCACACGTCAACCCAGCACGCCTGGTTCCGGGAATCACTGAATAAGGAAAGCCCGTACCGCCAGTTCTACATCTGGCGCGACGGTACGCCGGAGCAACTGCCTAACAACTGGCGCTCCAAGTTTGGCGGCAACGCCTGGCGCTGGCACGCCGAGAGCGAGCAGTATTACCTGCACCTCTTCGCGCCGGAGCAGGCGGATCTCAACTGGGAAAACCCGGAGGTGCGCGCCGAGCTGAAAAAGGTATGCGAGTTCTGGGCCGATCGCGGCGTGGACGGCTTACGTCTGGACGTCATTAACCTGATTTCAAAAGATCAGGATTTCCCGAATGACGAAACGGGCGACGGTCGCCGCTTCTACACGGACGGGCCGCGCATCCACGAATATCTTCAGGAGATGAGCCGCGACGTCTTTACCCCGCGCAACCTGATGACGGTGGGCGAAATGTCCTCGACCTCGCTGGAGAATTGCCAGCAGTATGCCTCGCTCGACGGGCGCGAGCTGTCGATGACCTTTAACTTCCATCACCTGAAGGTGGATTACCCGGGCGGTGAAAAATGGACGAAGGCGAAACCGGACTTTGTCGCGCTGAAAACCCTCTTCCGCCACTGGCAGCAGGGGATGCACAACAAAGCCTGGAACGCGCTGTTCTGGTGTAACCACGATCAGCCGCGCATCGTTTCACGCTTTGGCGACGAAGGGGAACACCGCGTGGCCGCAGCGAAAATGCTGGGCATGGTGCTGCACGGTATGCAGGGCACGCCGTACATTTATCAGGGCGAGGAGCTGGGGATGACCAACCCGCACTTCAGCCGCATCACCGATTATCGCGACGTGGAAAGCCTGAATATGTTCGCCGAAATGCGGGCAAACGGTCGCGATCCTGACGAACTGCTGGCGATTCTGGCAAGCAAATCCCGCGATAACGGCCGCACGCCGATGCAGTGGGACGCCTCGCACAATGCCGGCTTTAGCGAGGGCGAGCCGTGGATTGGCGTCTGCGATAACTACGAAACCGTGAACGCCCGCGCGGCACTGGACGACCAGGACTCGGTGTTTTACACCTACCAGTCGCTGATTCGCCTGCGCAAAACGCTGCCGCTGCTCACGTGGGGCGACTACGAGGATCTGCTCCCGGACCATCCTTCCCTGTGGTGTTATCGCCGTCAGTGGCAGGGGCAGACGCTGAAGGTGGTGGCGAACCTGAGCCGCGAGCGTCAGCAGTGGCAACCGGAGCCGGTACAGGGCGCATGGCGGGTCGCACTCAGCAACTATGATGATGTCCCCACCCGTCCCGACACGCTGCTCTTGCGCCCGTTTGAAGCTATCTGGTGGGTGCAGGAATAACTATCAGGAGATACAGCATGCTGTATCTCTTTTTTTTTTATGTTTAGCGATACGCTAAATGTACGACGATAACTTTTACATCGTGGCGTGCCGAAAATAAAAATAGCCCTGCCAATCAAATAACCTCGGCAGGACATTATGAAAAAGAGAATTATTAAAGCAACGTGTATTAGCGCACTATTATTAAGCACACAGGGATGGTGCGGAAATACATCCGTCGACCTTCGTTTTGGTCACAACACAAACTCAGACGTCAATGATTCCCGTATTAAGGTCATGCATCAGGCGGAGAATGGTTTTTACTTCTCCGTTGAAGCCGCACAAAACCACAATGATACCTTTTTTGGCGATACCGACCGATATAACCCAGACGAAAAAGGCTTAACGGAGGCGGCACAAGAGATTGAAACGCGCTGGCGCTTCGATCTTGGAAACGGCTTTGCCGTAGCGCCGGGCATGGTGACGGTTTTCACCGCCAGCAATACCCATTACCGCCCCTTCATTCAGGGCTGGAAAGCGTTTGATAACGGTCTGAATCTCGCCGCCCGTTATCGCTATAATACCGTCAATGACGCGCACAGCGACAAAGAACTCGACGGCAGCGGGTATACCCGCCGCCAGTCACACCAGTTCGACATCTGGTTCGCGTATAACATTGGCAAATTCGGGATGTCCTACAACCCACGCTTCCGCTGGCAGGATGGTGTCGATCAGGGAACCGGGGATGATACCTACTGGGAACATACCGTCGCCTTCAACTACAAGCTCGACGATGGCTGGACGCCTTACGTCGAACTGGTTTCACTGGATAAAACCTATATCAACGATGACGGCAACCATGAAAATGATTATGCCGTCCGTCTGGGGATAGTGAAGCAGCTCTGACGACCTGACTACACCGTATCGTGCTGCAGCAGCCTGCAGCCGATACGGTCTACCGCACTTAACAGTTCCAGCTGCCCTTCCCGCTGATATAACGATACCGCGTTGATATCAATCAACAACGGCCAGCATAGGGAAGAGAGCGCGGCCAGCGTAGACCCCTCGCGCGTGATCGCAATAATCTTTAATCCTTTGCGCAGCGCGTTACGCGCCATTTCAATTAACGACTGCGTCTCTCCGGATTTACTGATCAACACCAGCGTTCCCTTCGATACCCGCGTCAGCTGGTGCATATCGTTGAGAATAAGATGCGGCAGGCTCGCCAGAGATAAAAAACGCGACAGGTAGTTGAGGCTGGTGAGTGATGCGCCCCGTGCATAGAGAAAAATATGGCTGGAATGGGTCAGCAACCTGGACATCTCCACCACAATCTCCTCCGCCTGCGGCCCCACGTCAGGGTTTACAGGCGCAGGGGTAAAATGATCGCGTAAAAAACGATACCGAAGCTCTGTATAGCTCTTATAGCCCATTTTCTTACACACGCGATTAACGGAGGTTGTCGTGGTAAAAGTATCACGGGCAATCTCTTTTGCCGATATAGTTGAAATATGAGTAGCGTGATGCTGAATGTATTCAAATATCAAACGCTCACTTCCCTGAAATGAATTCATATATTACACCCTGTTTAATCCTGACATGATTTTACCACAGCCGAAAAATATCCTCTGGAAGGCGCTTCACATATTGCAAGCCCGCGTATGACGATACGTAATAAGTATTAGCAAACATTAAAAACTGTTTTGGCTTCTCTTTATACTTTCCCTGTTTTCACATCCAGGGAATTATGACAATGACGAAACAAAAAGTTGTCGCGGTAACGGCCTGCCCGACAGGCATTGCACACACGTTTATGGCCGCGAATAAAATTATCGCATGGGCTAAAGCGCATAACATTGAGGTAAAGGTCGAAACGCAGGGTAGCGACGGTGTTAAAAATCGCTTAACAAAGCAGGATATTGCTTCTGCCACCGCCATTATTCTGGCAACCGACGTCCCCATTCAGGATGCCGAACGTTTTGATGACATTCCTCACCTTCAGACACGAACACAAGAGCTGATCAAGCACACCGACCGCTATCTGCGTCAGGCGCTGGCAATGGAAAAAAATGCGACCGCGGTGGCAGATGAAGACGAGGACGATCTCCGGCGTTCGGCTTACCAGATATTTATTGGCCATATCATGGCGGCCATCAGCTATATGTTACCGGTCGTGGTCATGGGTGGGCTGATGATGGCAACGGCCAAAATTACCGGCCAGTTTATTAACATTGAACATTCGCCGTTCAGCGTGCTGGATAAAGTGGGCTTTATGACCATCAAGTTCATGTATCCGGTCTTCGCCATGTATCTGGCGTTTGCCATTGCCGGAAAACCGGCGCTGATCCCCGGGCTTATCGGCGGCATCATGTCAGACGAAGTCTACAAGCGCTTCTTTGATATCGAGGGCTTTATGCCCTCCGGCTTTTTTGGCGCGATTGGGATTGGCTTCTTTGTGGGCTATCTGGTGCGCTGGCTCAACGATTCGATTCATGTCCGCCAGCAGCTCACCACCATTAAAACCATGCTAATCGTCCCGCTGATCACCGGCATTACGCTGGTGATGGTCATGGAATATCTGATTAACCCGATTTTTGGCTCGCTTAATCAGCTGATGGTGGTCTTTTTTACCTCGGCAGGCGACACCGGTCGCGGGTTCTATTCCGCAATGATCGCCGCGGGCACCGCTTTCGACCTTGGTGGTCCGGTCAATAAGGCGGCAGGCTCGGTCGCGCTCGGCCTGAATGGCATGAGCGAGACGTTTGATTTAACCGCCCGCGAACTCTCTATCGTGATCCCCTCCATTGGCGTCGGTTTTGCCGCATTCCTCAACGGCCGCTTTGGTCTGCCGGATGTCTTCAGCCGGGAAGAAAAAACCGTTGGCAGCACCTCGTTATTGCTGGGCGTAATCGGGATCTCAGAAGGCGCTATCCCGTTCATCCTGAAAAACCCACGCCTGATCCCGGTGTTCATGACCGGTGCCGTCGCCGGTGCGCTGGTGGCGATTGCACTCGGCGTGAAGCAGACGCTGCCTTTGCCCGCCATCTGGGGCTGGCCGCTGGCGACCAATGTGGCGGGCTATCTGGCGAGCGTCTTTATTGGCGCACTGATTTGCGCCCTGGGCGTGCTTTATGTCAGCCCAAAGAACGTCAGGTGAGGGAAACATCATGAGTCAGATCCACGTTATTGCCCACACGCACTGGGATCAGGAGTGGTATTTCACCCGTCAGGACAGCATGGTGCTGGCGTCATACAACTTTGCGGATGTTATCAACACGCTGGAGCAGAACCCGGCTTATGCCTGCTATCACCTTGACGGGCAGATGGCGGTCGTGGAGGACTTTCTTGCGATCAATCCCGATTATCGCGCCAGGCTGGAAAAGCTGGTCAGAGAAAAAAGGATTTTCGTCGGGCCGTGGTATACCCAGACGGACACCTACAACGTGCATGGCGAATCCATTATCCGCAACCTGAAGTACGGCATCTTCGCCGCCCGAACGCTGGGACATGCGATGCAGGTCGGTTATCTGCCGGATACCTTCGGCCACAATGCGCAGATGCCGACGATTTTGCAGGGCTGCAATATCGATAACATCGTCTTCTGGCGCGGTATCGATCACGACCGGCAGGCCAAACGCAGCCAGTTTATCTGGCGCGCGCCGTCAGGGGCGAGCGTCATCGCCTGCGCGATGGCGCTCGGGTATGGCGCGGCTAAAAATATCACTTCGCAAGCCAGCCATCTGCAGGGGAAAATCTACCCGATAGTCGATTTGCTGCGTTCACGGGCCGGTATCGATGACCTGCTCCTGCCATGCGGCGGCGATCAGGTCAGCATCGACCCGGCGCTGCCGACTATCCTGCAGGTCGCCAGCAAACACTCTCCCAACCAGGATTGGTACACCATCAGTTCGCTGGAGCGTTACGTGGACATCCTGCGCGCGCAGCGTGAGCAGTTTGAATGCTGGGAAGGCGAGCTGAAATCGCCACGCTACACCCGCATCCATAAAACGATCGGCTCCGTGCGCTACGACATTAAAAAGAAAAATGATGAGATTGAGCAGTTTATCCTGCGACAGCTGGAGCCGACGATTGCCATGGCGCGGCATCAGGGGCTACCGGTCAATCTCTCTGTGGTCGATACCCTCTGGAAGACGCTTTTGCGAAGCCACGCCCACGACTCTATCGGCGGCTGTAATAGCGATGCGACCAATCGCGACATTCTGCATCGGCTGGAACAAACCGAGCAGCTGTGTCACAGCCTGTGGAATCTGGTGGTAAAAACGCTGGCCGCTGCCTGTGCTCAGGAAGGGGACCTGCTGATCTTCAATCCGCTGACCACCCCAATGCGGCGCGTGGTTAAAACCACGCTGTATAGCCGGGCTGAACATATCGCGCTGACGTATCAGGGGCAGCCCGTGCGCTTCGACGTCCTGAAAAGAGACATTTTACCCGGCGGAACGGCGATCTCCCTCACTGCCGAAGGCGAGTGTGAAATGCCCCTTCCTCCCTATTTCCGCTGGCACATTGCTGTCCAGACGCCGGTTCTGCCGTCGGTTGGCTATCTCACCGTGAACGTTGAGAATAACCCTGCGCCGTTACGACAGCCTGAACAGAAAAAGGGCCGCGAAATAGAAAATGCGCATTATCGGCTGATGCTGGACGCCGGAACGCTTACCCTTGAGGACAAACACACGGGTAGATGCATCCCCGCGTTCTTTACCCTCGAAGACTGCGCGGATGCGGGCGACAGCTACGATTTCTCCCCGCTTGCAGGCGATACGCCAACGCGCTGTTCCCATTTCACACTCATTGATTGCCTGAAAACGCCTCTTGTCGAAAAGCTGATTATTGAGGCGACGCTGCTTCTGCCGCCGGATCTCGCCGGACATCAGGATGCAGTCAGAAAACCGTTATGCCTGCGTCTGGCGTGTGAATTGCGCCATGACGATCCGAACCTGTATGTCGACGGTGCGCTGGAAAACAGCCACTGCGATCACCGGCTGCGCTTGCTGATCAACAGCGATATTCACACGCATCACGCTATCGCCTCACAGCCCTTTGCGATCATCCAACGCGAAACGGGGTATAACGATGAAAACTGGCAGGAACGCTATCGCGAGCTGCCCGTGGATATCGAAACCAGCGAGGGTATTATCGCTGTCGCAGAAGAAGGCAAAGCGCTGGTGGTGAATAGCCGCGGCATGAAGGAGTTTCAGATCCTCGGGGACGAACCGGCAGTGATTGCCCTGACGCTGTTTAAGTCAACGGGTGTGCTCGGACGAAACGACCTTGACTGGCGACCGGGTCGGGCATCCGGGATTAATAATACGGTGGTTGAGACCCCCGATGCCCAGTTGCTGAAGCCGTTGCACTTTTCATTCAGCGTCGCGCTGGCCGACAGTGCCGATCATCTGACGCTACGCCAGCTGGAAAATCTCGCGACCGGGCAGCCGTTTACCTATCAACGGCAAACGCTGCACACGCTCGATCATCGCCTTGAGCGCTTTTCGTTGCGCCTGCCCGAACGCCAGCTTCCGGCACACTTCTCGCTGTTGACCCTACCGGAGCCGCTTATTCTGTCTGCCCTGCCCCATGCCCAACAGTCGCATGGCACGGTCATCCGCGTGTTTAACGCTGGCACGCAGCCGGTTCCCGTTCCAGCAGATCTCGCGGGGCTTCCTCAGATCAACTATCTGGAAGAGCCCGTGCAGCCGGTCACGGCGATCCACCCTTCCGCGACCTGCGATTTTTTGTTAGAGGCTTAATATGAACTTGCTTGCATTGACGCACCCCGATTTGGTTTTTATCAACCCGCCGCACCGTGCGCCTGAAGCGCTGATCCGCTGGCTCGCCGAACCGCTCGTCAGGCGAAACGTCATCGGCGATCAAGAGACATTTATCCAGAGCGTTTTACAGCGTGAAAGTGAAGGTCCCACGGCCCTGGGCGAAGCACTTGCCGTTCCACACGGTAAAACCGAGACGGTGCATCAGGCGGCGTTTTGTCTGGCGCTCTTTGACGACCCGATACGCTGGCCGGGGCTGGAGGGGGATGAAGAGGTCAGAATGGTCTTCCTGCTCGCCATTCCCCCTGCAGAAGCAGGCAGCACGCATATGCAGCTGCTCACGACGCTAACCAGCCTGTTGACGGAAGACCGTGTGCGTGAGCAGCTTCTGGCGGCACGCACCCGGGAAGAGGCGCTGTCTGCCCTGAGTACGGAAGAACCGCACATTGAGGATGCGGTGCCCGCGCGTTCCCTTCTCATCCCACTGGTGCTGGGCACTGTCGCTATCGCCGCCTTTTTACAGGCAGGTTTAAGCTGGGTGCGCGGCATCCATTAATCACGTAGCGCTCAGTACAGACCGTGCTGAGCGCTTGTTTTTGTTGAATAATTAATCAGATTTTTCCTTCTGGTCTTTACAATCGCTGAAGCGCCCGCCGTTTGTACTCTCGTCTTTTTACTTTGTTCTGCATCAAATAAATCGCAAACAAGTTTGATGCAAATCACTATATGTAGCACTTAAAATGCACGCCGACCCAACATGTTGTATTAATCGTCTACTATTCCAACAACAAGACGGCGCTTACGCTGGCCGGAATTGTGGATAACACGAGCCGGGAACGCGGGAAGTCTTTGGCCTGGCGGGGAATGCGCCCGGTGAATACTTCTCCACCTCTGTGGATAAACTGTTTTTAAAAATGGAGTGATCATGACACCGCATGTGATGAAACGTGATGGCTGTAAAGTGCCGTTTAAATCAGAGCGCATCCAGGAAGCCATTCTGCGTGCAGCTAAAGCAGCGGGAGTCGATGACGCAGATTACTGCGCCACCGTCGCAGAAGTCGTTAGCAGCCAGATGAATGAACGCAGCCAGGTTGATATCAACGAGATCCAGACCGCGGTTGAAAATCAGCTGATGGCGGGCCCCTACAAGCAGCTGGCCCGCGCCTACATTGAGTACCGCCACGATCGTGACGTGCAGCGTGAAAAGCGCGGCCGCCTGAACCAGGAGATCCGTGGCCTGGTAGAGCAGACCAACTCTGCCCTGCTCAATGAAAACGCCAACAAAGACAGTAAAGTGATCCCCACCCAGCGCGATCTGCTGGCCGGTATCGTCGCCAAACACTATGCCCGTCAGCACCTGCTGCCGCGCGATGTGGTCTCAGCGCACGAGCGCGGTGAGATCCACTATCACGATCTCGACTATTCACCGTTCTTCCCGATGTTCAACTGTATGCTGATCGACCTGAAAGGCATGCTGACCCACGGGTTTAAAATGGGTAACGCCGAGATTGAACCGCCAAAATCCATCTCCACCGCCACTGCGGTCACGGCACAGATTATCGCCCAGGTCGCCAGCCACATTTACGGCGGCACCACCATTAACCGCATTGACGAAGTGCTGGCCCCGTTTGTGACCGCAAGCTTCAACAAGCACCGCAAAACGGCCGAAGAGTGGCAGATCCCGGACGCCGACGGTTATGCACACTCGCGCACCGAGAAAGAGTGCTATGACGCGTTCCAGTCGCTGGAGTATGAGGTGAATACCCTGCATACCGCCAACGGCCAGACGCCGTTTGTGACCTTCGGTTTTGGCCTGGGCACCAGCTGGGAATCGCGTCTGATCCAGCAGTCCATCCTGCGCAACCGTATCTCCGGCCTCGGCAAAAACCGCAAAACGGCGGTGTTCCCGAAACTGGTATTCGCCATCCGCGACGGGCTGAACCACAAAGTTGGCGATCCGAATTACGACATCAAACAGCTGGCGCTGGAGTGCGCGAGCAAGCGCATGTACCCGGATATTCTGAACTACGATCAGGTCGTAAAAGTAACCGGTTCATTTAAAACGCCAATGGGTTGCCGCAGCTTCCTCGGCGTTTACGAAGATGAAAACGGCGAGCAGATCCACGACGGGCGTAACAACCTCGGCGTCATCAGCCTGAACCTGCCGCGCATCGCGCTGGAGGCCAAAGGCAATGAAGCTGAATTCTGGACACTGCTGGATGAACGCCTGCAGCTGGCGCGCAAGGCGCTGATGACCCGTATCGCCCGCCTTGAAGGGGTAAAAGCCCGCGTGGCGCCTATCCTCTATATGGAAGGGGCCTGCGGCGTGCGCCTGAAAGCGGACGATGACGTCTCTGAGATCTTCAAAAACGGCCGCGCGTCGATTTCGCTGGGCTATATCGGCATCCATGAAACCATCAATGCCCTGTCTGGCGGCACGCATATGTATGACAGCGACGCGCTGCGTGAAAAAGGCGTGGCGATTGTTCAGCGCCTGCGCGATGCCGTGGACCAGTGGAAAGAGGAAACCGGCTACGGTTTCAGCCTGTACAGTACCCCAAGCGAGAACCTGTGCGACCGCTTCTGCCGTCTGGACACCGCCGAGTTCGGCATCGTGGAAGGCGTGACCGATAAAGGTTACTACACCAACAGCTTCCACCTCGACGTGGAGAAGAAGGTAAACCCGTACGACAAGATCGACTTTGAAGCGGCGTATCCGCCGATCGCCAACGGCGGCTTCATCTGCTACGGCGAGTACCCGAACATTCAGCACAACCTGAAGGCGCTGGAAGACGTGTGGGATTACAGCTATCAGCATGTGCCGTATTACGGCACCAACACGCCCATCGACGAATGCTACGAGTGTGGCTTTACCGGTGAGTTCGAGTGTACCAGCAAAGGCTTTACCTGCCCGAAATGCGGTAACCACGACGCGGCACGCGTGTCGGTAACCCGCCGCGTGTGCGGCTATCTCGGTAGCCCGGATGCGCGTCCGTTTAACGCCGGTAAGCAGGAAGAGGTGAAACGCCGCGTGAAGCATCTGGGGAATGGGCAGATCGGGTAAGTTCTGCGCTGGGTTCTCCCCCTCACCCTACCCCTCTCCCTCAAGGGAGAGGGAACCGATCGAGCATATTGTTGAGCCCGGTTCCGGTTTTCTCCCTCTCCCTGTGGGAGAGGGCCGGGGTGAGGGCATCAGGTTAACGCTATGAATTACCATCAATACTACCCCGTTGATATCGTCAACGGACCCGGCACCCGCTGCACCCTGTTCGTGTCAGGCTGCGTCCACGAGTGCCCGGGTTGCTATAACAAAAGCACCTGGCGCTTAAATTCCGGTATGCCGTTTACCGCGGAAATGGCAGACCGGATCATTAACGATCTCAACGATACGCGCATCAAACGACAGGGAATTTCGCTCTCTGGCGGCGATCCTCTTCACCCGCAAAACGTGCCGGAGATCCTGAAACTGATAAAACGCATTCGCCGCGAGTGCGCAGGAAAGGATATCTGGGTCTGGACGGGTTACAGGCTGGATGAACTGAATGCGGCTCAGATGGAAGTGGTGGAGTTGATTAACGTGCTGGTCGACGGCAAGTTCGTTCAGGATTTAAAAGACCCCGCGCTGATCTGGCGCGGCAGCAGTAACCAGGTTGTGCATCATTTGCGGTAATCGCTAAAGCCGTTTGTTTGCGTCATGATAAACGGCTGATTACGGTATCGCCCAGCTTGCTCCACTCCTTTAACGCCCTCGGGTCAAATACCAGTTCATAAGTCATCCAGACTGACCTTGATTCCCTTTTGCGGATTAGCCAGTCGCTCCCGGACTGTCTGTATCAGTTCATCTTCACTGTCGCTAATGGTGACCGTTTTCACCGGCATGCGTCCCGTTTCCGCGACATACTGAAACAGTAAACGCACAGCTTCCGTTGGCGTGATATTGAGTTTTTCCAGCACGGCATAAGCCTCATTTTTGAGTTTGTCATCCAGACGGACGTTCAGCGTGGCCATTATGCCTCCAGTAGAATTGAATGTGTAATGCAGTTTAGCATTACATTCGCATTACATCGAATTCTGGATAACGCCTCTCAAAACCGACTCAAACTCTCCATCGCCACCGTTTTAAACTCGGCAAAATCGCCGCAGCTACAGAGCCGCGCCATGGCGCGCTCGCGCAGGAAGGTGACAAAGATATCGTAGATCGCCATCGCCTCTTCATACTCGCTTTTGCTGATGGCGAGCAGGAAAATCACGTGCGCGGTTTCGTCACCCCACGCAATCCCCTGCGGGGCGAGTACGGTGTAGACCACGGTTTTCTGGGCAAGCAGACCGAGGGAGTGCGGAAGCGCAATGCCGTCACCGAGCATGGTGCTGACGATGGCTTCACGTTCAACCACCGACTCCAGAAACGCCGTCCCCACAAACCCCTCACCTTCAAGCTGTTCGCACAGCTCGCGGAACAGCGTTTGCTGGTCAATCGGCGCGTCGATGATGCGGAAATGGGCGGCGTCGAAGTATTTATCCAGCATCCACGGGCGGGTGCGGTCTACCAGCACCAGCTTGCCAATCTGCTCCAGCTGATAATCAGTCGGAAACGGTGCGATCATCACTACCGGTTTTGCTTTTTCACTGACGCGCGCGGTGGCGATAACAAAGTCCTCGCTGAGCGATTCCACCTGCTCGTACTCGCGCAGCGTGAGCGTGCGCGTGACCTCAATCTGCGGGTATTTACGCTGGAGTACCGCCTCAATCATACGCACCATCGCATTACCGGCGTCACAGACCAGCAGCACGCGCGGCTGGCGCTGGTAGCCAATGTTGTAGTGACGCTCCAGCCCGACGCCAATGTGCAGCACCAGGAAACCAATTTCGTTTTCGCTGATCGCATACGGCGTGTATTTGCCCCAGTTCGATACCGCCGCCAGGGTCATGTCCCAGGCCATCGGGTAGTGCTGCTTGATGTTATCCAGCAGCGGATTGGGGATCATGATTTGATACCGCACGCGGGTGATCATCGTCTTGATGTGCGTGAGCAGATCCGCGTGCAGCTGCGCGTCGCTGAGCAGGTTGTAGTTGTAGTGGGTGTTGATGTAGCGCAGGATGTAGTTCACCAGCGCCTCTTCGTCATCGGCGTTAATGGCGCTTGGGGCGATCTCCTGGATCTGCCGCGCAGCGATGTGCACGCAGAGCCAGTTCTCCTCCGAGGGTGCAAGCGCTTTGCCCGCCAGTTCCTGAATGGCCACGGCAATATCTTTCGCCGCTTCCCGCACGTTCTCCTCCACACCCTCCGCATGGAATTCCGGCAGCGGATAGCCTTCGCTGATGCGTCGCACCGATACCGCGCAGTACAGGCGCAGGAACAACTCCCCTTCGTCCGTCAGGCGAATGTGGTGACGCGTCAGCGCGTCGTGCAGCACTGGCACCATCTTTTCCGCCACGCCCGCATTGAGCGCGACGTCCGTCACCAGCGGGTTCAGGCTGTCCTGCTGCGCCAGCTCCCAGAGCAGATCGGTCAGGCAGGCGCGAACCGACATTTCGCTGCCAAACAGCTTCATGCCATGGCGTGGACGGGTTTCCAGCGTCAGGTTATAGCGATGAAAACACTCGCGCACTTCCGCCATGTCGCTTTGCAGCGTGGCGCGGCTGACAAACCACTCGTCCGCAAGGTCCTCCAGCTTAAGCGAAAACGCCGACGTCAGAAAACGCACCACCAGATAATGCACGCGCTCCGCGCCCGTACGGGGAATACGCAGCGCGCGCGGATGGGAGGCCTGGAGCTGCTGATAACGCGCGGCGTCGTCAATTTTAAGCTGATAGCCATTTCCACGGCTCAGAATAAACTGCGCCCCGTGGCTCGCCAGCAGCGCGTTCAGGGCGGTGATGTCAGCACGGACGGTTCGCGTGGAGACCGACAGCCGCTGCGCCAGCTCGTCCTGCGGCAGCGTCTCGTTTTGCAACAGATCGAAAAGTTGCGCTAAACGTTGGTTCGGAAATCGCACGTCGTTGTCCTCTTACGGCTTAGGGTGAAATGACCATCTGGGATGGGCTGCCGACCGGCGTATAGTCTGGCTCGAAGCTCAACTTCCCATCCTGCGCCACGCGAAAACGGGTAATGTTATCGCTGCGCTGGTTCATAACGTACAGCCAACGTCCTTGTTTATCGAGCGTCAGGGTGCGCGGGTAGTCGCCACGCGTCCACACGTCATCCTGATGCCTCAGCGTGCCTTCTGCTGTTACGGTAAAGTGCCCAATGCTGTTATGCAAACGGTTAGCCACATACAGCTGTTTACCGTCGGCGCTTAACGCCAGCCCGGCAGCAAAACTGGTGCCTTTGTACCCTTTTGGCAGGGCAGAGAGTGTTTTACCCGCTTTCAAGGTGCCGTTGGCATTCACGGTATAATGGGTGAGCGTTGAGGCCTCTTCGTTAATCAGCCACAGGGCATCCCCTTTCGGCGTAAAGACGAAATGGCGAGGTCCAGCCCCTTTCGAGGAGGCGCTGATAAACGGCGGATCGTTGGGGGTCAGCTTTCCGCTTCGATCGTCAAAACGGTACTGATAGATGCGATCTAACCCCAGATCGGTCGAAAATACGTACTTCCCGCTCGGATCGGCGGCGATCATGTGCGCATGAGGACCGTTGTGATCGCTGATAGCAAAACTGCCCTCTACAGCGGCTTCTGGTTTTGCTGCACCCGGTTCGCCCTGATCCTGATGTTTATCCGTGGCATCTCCCAGGCTGCCGTCTGCTTTGACCGGCAAAACGGCAATCGATCCGCTGACGTAGTTGGCCACCAGCAGGTGCTGGCCATTCGGCGTCAGCGAAAGATAAACCGGCCCCGCGCCGCCGGAGGCCACCTGATTCAACTCGCTCAGCTCGCCGTTATCTTCCACCCGCAGCGCCTGCACCACGCCCTGCTCCACTTCGCTTGCCAGATAGAGCGTTTTGCCGTCGTGTGAGACGGCCAACTGCGCGGCGTTCGGCAGTTTGCTCACCAGCGTTTTGTTGCCGAGCGCGCCGGTTTGCGCGTCAACGTTAAAACGGTACAGCCCTTCGCCGTTGGGGTTGTAGGTGCCGACCCAGGCATACTGGGTTTGCGCGACGGCGGCGGTAGCAAGCAAAGAGAGTGAAGCAACAAGCAGGTTACGGGTGTGCATGGTGGCTCCTTTGGGTGTTATGACTTAACCAGTTTCTTCGTCATCTCAAGCAGCGTACGCACATCTTCCGGACGCGTATCACCGCTGGCCTTGTCGATAATCGAGCTATAGATATGCGGGATGATCTTGCTCACGCCCGCGTCGAGGGCGATCTGCAGGATCGCCTCAAAGTTTTCCAGATCGATCCCACCGGTCGGTTCCAGCCAGAAGTCGTGACGGGCGCAGGCTTCCGCTACCGCCTGGTATTCGTCACGGCACTTAAGGCCGCCCATCGGGAAGTATTTGATCGAGCTGCCGCCAAAATCTTTCAGCAGGGCAATCGCGGTTTCCACCGGGACGATACCGTCCGGTGCCGTGCTGCTCAGCGGACCGGTGGAAATTTTCACCATACCGACGGTGCCGGTCGGTGAGACCAGACCGTTCACCACAGAGTCGTTCTGCCCCAGCAGCGCGCGGCTGGTCGCCACGCCGGTAAAGACCTGGTTGACGTGCTGCGGCTGTACCTGACGGGAGATTTCACTGACCATCGCCGACTGGTTCGGGTCGCCCGCGCCCAGTCCCACGGAAAGCGCGTTATCAATCAGCGCCGCGTACTCGCGCATATCCGCCACTGCGCTTGCCACGTCCGGGTAATTTTTGGAGAGCACGCCCACCAGCACATGGCCTTCCGCCGCCTCGTAAATGGCGCTGGCATTAGCTTTCGAACCTGCCAGCACGTTCAGGCAGACGCGGTCACGATAAAAATTGGGGGTCAGTTTCATGCCTTTTTCTCCTGTCCTAACACTTCGCTAATGCGGCGGTACACGATGTTCAGCTGGTCAGCATTTACGCTGCGCACGTCCGCTTCGATAATCCCTTCGTTGGCCTTGTAGCCACGGAAATAGATGGCGTATTCACCCTGCTTGAGCTTATTCACCAGGTCACCGGTGCCCACGCCGGTGGTCGCTTCGTCAAATTTAATCTCGGTGCGGGCAATATCGCGCCCGGCGCTGTCCCAGACTACGCGCGCGGTGACGCCGTGCAGGGTGTTAAGCGCGTCGATAAACGGCGTCATCTTCGCCACCATCTCGGCACCGCTCTCTTTGGTTGCCGTGAGGTAGTGTTCGATGGCGCAGGTCAGGCCGAGAATGCCCTCTTTACCCACCTTCATCGCGCGGCCAATACCTGCCGTCTGGCGTTTCACCCACTCAATGTACTGGGTTTTGCCGATCACCAGCCCGCTGGTTGGCCCTTCGATCGCCTTCGCACCGCTGTAGATCACCAGATCCGCGCCGGAACGGTCGTAAACATGCAGATCTTCTTCCGCTGCGGCATCGACGATCAGCGGCAGATCGTGTTTACGTGCGACTACTGCCGCCTGCTCGACGCTGAGCATGCTTTTCTGCACGCAGTGGTGAGATTTGATATAGAGGATCGCCGCCGTGCGCGGGGTGATCGCCGCCGCCAGCTGATCGGCGGAACATTCGTTGGCATAGCCCGCTTCGACCAGTTTTCCGCCGCCCAGCGCGACCATGGTGCCCACCGGCGCGCCAAAGTTAACGTTGTGGCCTTTCGGCAGGACAATCTCGTTGTTCGCAATCGGGGTCACGTGCAGGTTTTCCAGCAGCCAGTCGCTGTCTTTGACCAGCACTGCCGCTACGGACTGGGCAATGCCCGCCGACGCGCAGGAGACCACCGTCGCGCCCTCCACATCAAGAAGCTTCGCGATGTATTCCCCGGTTTTGTTGACCAGATCCTTCATCTCAAAATAGTGATTCATGCCGTCCATTGCCGCCTGCACCACTTCCGGGCGCGGCGTGGAAACGCCCAGCGCCGTCATGCGGCCCGAGGTGTTGATAACTTGCTTTAAGTGGTACTTCTCATAAATCGAAGGCATGTTCCGTGCTCCCTTGTTCGGTCATGTAGCCCTTGCCCGCGCGGATCGCGGCAAGCGGCACCAGAATATGTTCAGCCTGCAGGCTGTCGTTTTCGGCATCCGTCAGCACCGTTGGCTGGCGTTTAATCGTGAACAGCGTCAGGTCGGCGTCGAGGCCGGGCTGGATGCGGCCTTTACGCGTCAGGCGCAGACCGTCCGCGGCGTTGGCGGTGACGCAGTCAATGACCTGCGGCAAAGACATGCCGATGGCGAGAAACTTCGACATCACGCTTGCAAGCGACCCGACCGGTCCGTTAATCCGGTTACGGCAGTAGATATCCGAGCTGATGGTGTGCGGCAGAATGCCCATCGCGATGGCGCGTTTCGCCACCTCAAAGCTGAAGCTCGCCGTACCGTGCCCCACGTCCAGACGCACGCCGCGCTTCAGGGCGGAGGTGATGGAGGCGCGCAGCTCGCCGGAGGGCGTCAAAATACGGTTGGGTTTGCCGTTGTAGCAGTGGGTGATGATGTCGCCGGAACTGAGCAGTTCGGCAATCTCGTCGAGGTTCGGCGGGTTGTTGCCGATGTGCACCATCAGCGGCAGATCGCCGTTCTCGCTCTGGATGGCTTTCGCGCGCTCCAGTGGCGTAATGCCGTTTTCACCGACCACGCTGCTGCTCATGCGCGCTTTCAGGCCGACGATAAAATCAGGGTGGCGTTTTATTGCCTGCTTTACGGCATCGGCATCAATATTCGCCATATTGGCCAGTTCGTTCTGGGCAATCAGCCCGACGCGGGAGATGTTCAGCAGGGCAAACACCTCGGTGGCGGCTTTGCGGGTAATTTCATAGAAATCATCCACGTCATCTGCCCCGGTACTGCCGGCATCCACCACGGTGGTGACGCCCGTGGCAATGCCTACGCTGTCCGGCTCGTCGTGATAAATCGGCGAGTTCGGGTAGCAGTGGACGTGAGAGTCAATCCAGCCTGCGCTGACGAACACATCACCGTTCAGCTCAACCGTTTTACGGGCGGGAGCGTCAATGTCGCCCAGCGCGGCGATTTTCCCATCCTGAATGGCGATATCGGTCAGGGTATCGTCGGCGAGGCGCGCGCGGCGCAGGAGTAAATCAAACATGGGGTTCTCCTGATAAGGCGGGCGCCTGAGCGCCCGCGGGTATTAAAGGGCGACCGGGAACAGCCAGCCCAAAATCATTGCACCGAGGATGGCGCCACCGGTGATCGGCTTCTGCCAGATGTAGAACAGCAGCGCGCCCACCAGCGAACCGACGCCGATAGGAATAGAGGCGGTCATGGCGCTGAGGATAATCAACGGCCCGAGGAAGCGGCCTGAGGCGTTACCCGCGCCCATCATCACGTCAGCCCCGTAGGTGGAGTTGCTCTGGTTGATGGTGAACTTACGCGCCAGGATGATGACGTAGCCAATCGCCAGGCCAATCACCAGGCCGGTAATCAGCGAGGCAATAAAGTTGGTCACCGGGAACATGATCCCCGCCCCCAACAGCAGCGCCGGCACGCCGAGCCCGACGCCGGTCTGAATCGCACCGCCGATGTCGAGAATACCCACCAGTGAGCCTTCAATGATGCGGGCGAACAGGAAGCTTGCGCCGAATGCCGCCACCGCACCGTAGACCCCGGTATCAATCCCCGCTTTCAGCATCGCCACGAAGGCCACTTCGTTAAACGCGCCGATGCCGTAGAGGTAGTACATGTGCGTCCCGGCGAACACGCCGGAGGAGAGCAGGCCAACGAAGATCGGGAACGACCAGTCGGCATACCAAAAACCTTTATTCTGTTCCATGTCGAGGCTCCTGTTATTTACCGCTGAGCGAGTTGTGGATCATGTCGAGCCAGTTCGGCACGGTCAGATGGAAGGATTCGATCATCTTCATGTCGAAGCCGCGGAAGAAGCCGCTCAGCACGAAGAGCAGAACGATCGCCGCCATCATCACTTTGGTGACGTGGTTCCAGCCGCTCTCTTCAACGCCTTTACCGATCAGGATCCCCAGCACCAGGCCCGGTACGGCGTTACCCATGATCAGCTGTGCCGCGCCGCCAAAGATGGTGGCCCAGAAGCCCGATTTTTTACCGGCGTCGATGGCCGCCAGCCAGAAGATCACCGGCATCACGGTGTTGACCAGCAGGTTCGCAGCGGGCACCAGCACCTTCACGGCGGTGACCTGAAGCGCAGCCGGTACGGAGGAGGCCGTCAGGTTAAGGAAAGTCACGACGATCATGCCGATCACGCCACAGGCAATCGCCATTTTGCGCGGATCGTGCAGCGTTTCGCCGACGTTACGGTTTTTGATCATCAGTGCCGCCGCGCCCCAGTTCGGGATGATGCGGTGGTCAACGTCCTGTGTGAAAGCACCCGCGGCCACGGAAGAGGCCCAGGCGTTAAAGAAGAAACCTAACCCAAAGGAGAAGTGAGAAGCGGGATCTCCTTCGCAGGAGTTCAGTTCCCCCAACGTACGAAACGCGCCCATACCCTGAGTGGTAGGCGCATGAAACATGCGTGCAGCCCCGGCCCCAACACCGACGCCTACCAGGCCGCCGATAATGAGCGATTTTATTAATATAATTAAGAACATCAGTCTGCCCTTTTATGAATAATCAGCGTTGCGTGACGAAGTCCACCCGATCGAGATTGATGGCGGTCACGTTGACGGTCACATCCAGCTCCACGCTGTAGGTGCGTCTTTCCCGGCGCAAAAAGAAGAACAGAAACGCTTCTTTACGCACCGCTTCTTGCGCCTGAACGACCTGCACATCCTGTGGCTCAATACGCAGTAAGATATGCGGTGAGGCTTTCATCACCGCGGCCTGAACGTGGTTGAGCGCGTCGGCAAAGGCGCGCGCTTTGGCGTCGCCCTTCCCCTTCACTCTCACCGTGGTTGTGAACTGTTCTTTCATGCTTATGCGCCGTGTTTCTTCTGCCACGCCTGCACCAGACGCTCGCCCAGCTCTTCTTTGTCCATAAAGCCAAAGCCCAGCACGTTGCAGCCTTCGTTGATGGCGGTGACGCCTTCATCCACCGAACGCATGCCGTATTTGGCTTTGTAGCCATACTTGGTTTGCGCGGTAATCGCGCCCGCGCCGCCGCTGCCGCAGAAGGAGATGCCGAAGGTGGCGTTTTCCGCTTTCATTACGTCGCCGAGCTTCATATCCGCTGCCATGCCCGGCACAACCACCGCGCGTCCACCTGCTTTTTCCACCCCGGCCGCCACTTTCTGACCTTTACCCAGGCGATCGCCAATCACGACTGTAATCTGTTCCATGTGTTGCTCCTTAAAGGTTGTCTTTCGCGACTTCAAAGTGAACGGAGAGCAGCCAGGCCTCTTCATCAGGAAGGTTGCCAAACTGCGCCACCACTTCACGGGCAAGCCGCATTGAATCCGGTGAAATTTCGTCAAACAGCTCTGCTTCAACCTCCGGCAGCGGCTCGCCGGTCACGGACCGGTGCGCCATGGCGCGAACGTGGGAGGTGAGCATTTGCTCCTGTACTGCGTTGGGGATGATGTTGTGCCGGGCCAGCAGGGCATAGACCTGCTGTAGCATGGTGTTCGCGAGCTGTTCTGTTTGCACCGCCTGTTCCCCAACGTCGTTCATTACCGCTCCGTTAATCACTCGTCTTACCCCGTTAATGGCTCTGGAATAAAACTAACGGTGGGGAGGAAGGGTTTGTAGCGAGTTGTTTTCCACTTCGAAGTGGAAAGGCAAGCCGCGGCAGTGATCTGTGCCACATAAATACGGTGAATGCGGTCAAATCAATGCATTTACGTGATGAATATCACTGATTCCAGCGGTCAAAGGCGGACAGAGGCAACGAAAACGTTCAGGCGTGGTAATGCAAAAATGTGATGGCGATAGGGTTTACTTATCACCACGCAAAAAAAACGGGAGCCACTGGCTCCCGTTGGGTGTTGGTCCGATGCGCGATCGGTTAACGGTATTTCTTGTGATACGTGTTGCGGGTCGTCACGAACTGCTCGGCCGCCGCCTGGGCTTCTTTGACTTTGCCTTCGTTGGCCAGCTTCAGCGCGCCGTCAATCTGGCCGACCAGCAAGTCAAAGCCGTGGCGATAGTCTTTCATCTCTGCGCTGTCAGCCGCTTTGCTTTCCAGCTTCGGCGGTGTCGCTTTTTGGGCGTCCAGCGCCGCTTCACGCATTTTGGTCAGGGCGTCTTTCATTTCCGCCGCATTGTCCGTCTTTTGCACCACCTTCAGGTTTTGCCCGAGGATGCCCATGTCTTCTTCAAGATCGGCAGCAAACGCAGAAGAGCCAAGAACCAGCGTTGAAGCCGCGACGATCGCTAACAGATGTTTACGCATTGCTCACTTCCTTTTTTATTATTAACAAAACGCTATCTTTATTGACCCGCAATTTTCATCTCGGGCAGCAGTACAGAACCACACTGTATATTGCTACGTGTTTCAATATCGTTACCGACCGTAACGATGTTGCGCCACATGTCCTTCAGGTTGCCGGCGATGGTGATTTCGCCCACCGGATACTGAATTTCACCGTTTTCGACCCAGAAGCCCGCCGCCCCGCGAGAATAGTCTCCGGTGATGCCGCTGACGCCCTGGCCCATCAGTTCAGTTACCACCAGACCGGTGCCCATCTCTTTCAGCATCTGCTCAAAGTTCAGGCCCTGCCCGGCAATACGCCAGTTATGGATGCCGCCCGCGTGGCCAGTACTTTTCAGCCCCAGCTTGCGCGCGGAGTAGTTGGTCAGCAGCCACTGGGTCAGAATGCCGTCCTTAACGATATCGCGGCGTTCCGTGCGCACCCCTTCGCTGTCGAACGGCGTAGAGGCCAACCCTTTCAGCAGATGCGGGTGTTCTTCAATGGTCAGCCATTCCGGCAGGATCTGCTTGCCCAGCGAGTCGAGCAGGAAGGTGGATTTACGGTAAACGGAGCCACCGGCGATAGCGCCCACCAGATGACCAAACAGACCGGTTGCCACTTCATTGGCAAAAATCACCGGGGCTTTCATGGTAGAGAGTTTACGCGGCGACAGGCGAGACAGCGTGCGTTCGGCACACTCTTTGCCCACCCACTCCGGCGACTGCAAATCCCCCAGCGCGCGGCCAATGGTGTAGGCGTAGTCACGCTCCATGTCACCGTTCTCTTCGGCGATGACGCAGCTGGAGAGCGAGTGACGGGTGGAGCAGTAGCCCTGCAGCATGCCGTGGCTGTTGCCGAAAACTTTGATGCCGTAGTGGCTATTGAAGCTGCCGCCTTCGGTATTGGTGATGCGCTTGTCGGCCTGCAGGGAAGCCTGCTCGGCACGCGCGGCCAGCTCGATGGCTTCATCCGGGGTGACTTCTGCCGGGTGGAAGAGATCAAGATCCGGCGCGTCAAAGGCCAGCAGCTCTTTATCAGCCACGCCGGCGTAAGGATCCGGCGAGGTGTATCGGGCGATATCCAGCGCCGCCTGCACCGTGCGGGCAATGGCATCCGGGCTGAGATCGGTAGACGACGCGCTGCCTTTGCGATTCTGGTGATACACCGTGATCCCAAGCGCGCCATCGCTATTGAATTCTACGTTCTCCACTTCGCCATAGCGGGTGCTCACGCTGATACCGGTGGTTTTGCTGACCGCCACTTCGGCGCCATCTGATTTTTCTGAAGCAAGCATCAGCGCGGTGGAGACGGCTTCTTCCAGAATCTTACGCTGCGCTTCAACTTGTGAGGTTACTTTCATCGCAAATGCCATACTGTAAGAGAGAGTTAAATGAAGTCTAACAGAGAACCGTTTTTCAGTGCGCGTCTTAACTGGTAACATTAGCCTCTTTTTTTAAGGAGCCTGACATGACTAAGCAGCCCGAAGACTGGCTCGACGACGTTCCCGGTGATGACATCGAAGACGAAGATGATGAGATCATCTGGGTCAGTAAAAGTGAAATTAAACGCGACGCCGAAGAGTTAAAACAGCTTGGCGCAGAAATGGTAGAACTGGGTAAAAACGCGCTGGACAAAATCCCGCTCGACCAGGATCTGCGTGATGCCATTGAACTGGCACAGAAAATCAAAAAAGAAGGCCGTCGTCGCCAGCTTCAGCTTATCGGGAAAATGCTGCGTCAGCGCGACGTAGATCCGATCCGCCAGGCGCTGGATAAACTGAAAAACCGCCACAACCAGCAGGTTGCGCTGTTCCATAAGCTGGAGCAGATCCGCGATCGTCTGATTGAACAGGGCGATGATGCGGTACCGGAAGTGCTGAACCTGTGGCCGAATGCCGACCGTCAGCAGCTGCGCTCTTTGATCCGCAACGCGAAGAAAGAGAAAGAAGGGAATAAACCGCCGAAGTCTGCGCGTCTGATTTTCCAGTATCTGCGCGAGCTGTCTGAGAACGAAGGGTAATCTGTGCGGTTTTGCGCCGGATGGCGGCGTAAACGCCTTATCCGGCCTACAAGGTCGTGCAAAATCCAGGCCCGGTAAGCGCTAGCGCCACCGGGCTTTTTTTTACTCTGCGGCCTCGGCCTTTTTCGCCAGACCGTCCAGCAGCTTCTGATGGATCCCACCAAACCCGCCGTTGCTCATCACCAGAATATGGTCGCCAGGCTGTGCGGCTTTGACCACCATATCCGCGAGCGCATCCACATCCGCACTCCAGTGGGCAGGCTGAATGCACGCATCGGCCACTTCCGCCACCTGCCACGGAATATGCTGCGGCTGCAGGAGGAAGACTTCATCGGCACGGCCTAACGACGGGGCCAGATCGTCTTTGCAGATGCCCATTTTCATGGTGTTCGAGCGCGGTTCCAGCACGGCCAGAATGCGCGCGGTGCCGCCGACCTTGCCACGCAACGCGGCAAGCGTCGCCAGAATAGCCGTTGGGTGGTGTGCAAAATCGTCATACACCGTCACGCCATTCGCTTCACCGCGCAGTTCCAGACGGCGGCGGGCATTGATAAACGTGCCCAGCGCATTGGCGGCATCCGCAGGCAGAACGCCGACATGACGCGCAGCTGCAATCGCCATCAGGCCGTTGTGCATGTTGTGTTCGCCCACCAGGCCCCACTTCACCTCACCCACTTTTTCGCCGTCGAGCAACACTTCCCACTCGGAGGCATCCGCGTTGAGTTTCTTCGCCTGCCAGTGACCCTGCTCGCCCACCAGCTCCTGCTCGCTCCAGCAGCCCATCGCCAGAGTCTGCTTCAGGTTAATGTCATTCTCCGGCAGGATGATACGGCCCTGCCCCGGCACGATGCGCACCAGGTGGTGGAACTGCTTCTGAATCGCTTTCAGGTCGTCAAAAATATCCGCGTGATCGAACTCAAGGTTGTTGAGGATCAGCGTGCGCGGGCAGTAATGGACAAACTTGGAGCGTTTGTCGAAGAACGCGCAGTCGTATTCATCCGCTTCAATGACAAAGAATGGGCTATCGCCCAGACGCGCAGAAACGTCGAAGTTACCCGGCACGCCGCCGATCACAAAGCCCGGCTTGTAGCCACAGGCTTCGAGGATCCAGGTCGCCATGCCGGCGGTGGTGGTTTTGCCGTGGGTACCCGCAACGGCAACCACCCAGCGGTCACTCAGGACGAAATCATGCAGCCACTGCGGGCCGGACATGAACGGAATATTGCGCTCCAGCACCGCTTCAACGCACGGATTGCCGCGGGTCATGGCGTTGCCAATAATGACCAGATCCGGCTCGGGATCCAGCTGGCTGGCATCGTAGCCCTGAATCAGAGAGATACCCTGCTTCTCCAGAAGCGTGCTCATCGGCGGATACACATTGGCGTCCGAACCTGTCACTTCATGGCCCAGCGAGCGCGCCAGCATTGCCAGCCCGCCCATGAAAGTGCCACAAATCCCCAATATATGAATGCGCATACGTCACTATCCTTCTTCAATGTGGCGCACATTTTACTCACATGTTAGCGGCTGTGAAACGCATTTCAGGTAAATCCGTATGTTGCTGGCGCGATTCACCTCTGCGCTACTATTTGAATATTTGTTAAGATTGTTGGGCTTTAGTCGTTTTAGTGAACATACAATCGCTCTACTCACAAAGATGCAGGGAAAGTGTTATGAAAACGTTAGGTGAATTTATTGTCGAAAAGCAGCACGAGTTCTCTCATGCTACGGGTGAACTCACTGCTTTGCTGTCGGCAATAAAGCTGGGCGCTAAGATCATCCATCGTGATATCAACAAGGCCGGTCTGGTCGATATCCTGGGTGCCAGCGGTGCCGAGAACGTTCAGGGCGAGGTTCAACAGAAACTCGATCTGTTCGCAAATGAAAAACTGAAAGCTGCACTGCGCGCGCGCGACATCGTTGCGGGTATCGCCTCCGAAGAAGAAGATGAAATTGTTGTTTTCGAAGGGTGTGAACACGCGAAATACGTTGTACTGATGGATCCGCTCGACGGTTCCTCCAACATCGACGTTAACGTTTCTGTCGGTACCATTTTCTCCATCTACCGCCGCGTCACGCCTGTTGGCACGCCGGTGACCGAGGAGGATTTCCTGCAGCCGGGCAGTAATCAGGTGGCTGCCGGTTACGTCGTCTATGGCTCCTCCACCATGCTGGTGTACACCACCGGGTGTGGCGTTCACGCCTTTACCTACGATCCATCGCTGGGCGTCTTCTGTCTGAGCCAGGAACGTATGCGCTTCCCGGAGAAGGGCAACACCTACTCCATCAACGAAGGCAACTACATCCGATTCCCGAACGGCGTGAAGAAGTACATCAAATTCTGTCAGGAAGAAGATAAAGCGACTCAGCGCCCGTACACCTCCCGCTATATTGGCTCGCTGGTCGCGGATTTCCACCGTAACCTGCTGAAAGGCGGTATCTACCTCTACCCAAGTACCGCCAGCCACCCTGACGGAAAGCTGCGCCTGCTGTACGAATGCAACCCAATGGCGTTCCTGGCCGAACAGGCGGGCGGCAAGGCGAGCGACGGTAAAGAGCGTATTCTGGACATCGTGCCGGAAAGCCTCCACCAGCGTCGTTCCTTCTTCGTCGGCAACAACCACATGGTTGAAGACGTTGAGCGCTTTATCCGCGAGTATCCGGACGCGTAATCTCTCACTCCCGGGGAGCCCGTCTGGCTCCCCAACACATTTATATCTTTTACCGTATAAGTGTTTATAAAAAACACGCTTTA
This sequence comes from Enterobacter sp. MGH 37, assembly GCF_000534515.1. NCBI lineage: Bacteria > Pseudomonadati > Pseudomonadota > Gammaproteobacteria > Enterobacterales > Enterobacteriaceae > Enterobacter > Enterobacter sp. MGH 37. The sequence continues at coordinate 1,709,216 of NZ_KI973206.1, read as the reverse complement.
ATATTCGCCATTGCTCCTGCATTATTTCCATAACAGTTTGACAGATATTTCGTGGAGCAGCATCGCAATGAAAAATTATTCCCGGGCGAATACCGGCATTGATTTAAACCTTATTCCTGTATTTATTGAAGTCGTCCGCTGCGGCAGCATGGCAAAGGCCTCTGTGCGCCTGGAGATGTCACGTCCTGCGGTGAGCCTGGCCCTGAAGCGTTTTAATCAACTGTTTGATGAGCCATTATTTTTCCGCAAAGGTTTATACCTTGAGCCAACTGAAAAAGCCTTAGCGTTAACCCACTCACTGGAAATATTAATGGGCGATATTCACGATAATATTGCGGCCATTAATTCAGGGCGAAATAAATCCCCGGCACAGAACGTACCGGGGTTGGGAAATATTATGCCGCAGTCTGAGCCGTCAATTTAAATGATGACATGGCCTCCATCAGCTGACGCGACTGCTCTTCCAGAGAGCGGGTCGCGGCGGAGGATTGCTGCACCAGCGCCGCATTCTGCTGCGCCGTTTCGTCCATCTGATTCACCGCAATATTCACCTGCTCAATGCCGCGGCTCTGCTCCTGAGACGCGGTCGCAATCTCGCGCATCAGTTTGGTCATGCGCAGCACTTCGGTGGCAATCTCATCCATCGTTTCACCCGCCTGCTGGGCCAGCTCGCTGCCCTCGTTAACGTGGGTCTGCGAATCGCTGATAAGGGATCGGATCTCTTTCGCCGCGTCGGCGCTGCGGCTGGCAAGGTTACGCACTTCACCCGCCACGACGGCGAACCCGCGCCCCTGCTCGCCGGCGCGCGCCGCTTCCACGGAGGCGTTAAGCGCCAGAATATTGGTCTGGAAGGCAATGCCATCGATCACGCTCAGGATGTCAGCAATACGCGCTGAACTGCCGGAGATATCACGCATTTTTTCAATCACGTAGCAGACCATTTCGCTGCCGTGATCGGCGGTATCAGAAACCGATTTCGCCAGCTGGTGCGCCTGCTCGGCATTATCGGCGTTGAGTTTCACCGTGGCGGTAATCTGTTCCATACTGGCAGCGGTCTGCTCCAGCGAGGTGGCGGTGGATTCTGTACGCTCGGCAAGATCCCGGTTGCCCGCCGTCAGCTCACGGCTGCCGGTGTCGATTTGCGAGCTGGCATCGCGTACCCGCATCACCGAGTGCATCAGCGACTGACGCATCACCTCTATCGCCGCGTTAAGGCGGTTAAATTCCTGGCTCGCCGGGGCATTCAGCGTGTGGGTTAAATCGCCCGCCGCCACATTCTCCAGCTGAGCAATGGAAGCAGAGAGCGGCTTAAGCAGCATATGGCGCAGCACCAGCCAGGCAAGCACGATGATGCCAGCCGTCAGCAGCGCGGCGACAATAATCAGGATCAGCACGCGGGTTTTGCTCGCCTGTACGGCAGTGACTTCCGCCTTCCCTCGCGCTTCGCTCCATGTCTGAAACGCCTGCATATCGTTATCAAACTGTTTCGCCACGGGGATCAGCGTATTCTCCAGCAGGTCGTAATAACTGTCCGCGCTCTGGTCATTCAGGGTTTTTAGCATCGGGTTGATGCCCTGCTGGTTATACGTCGCCAGACTGGTTGCCACGTTATCCAGCAACTTTTGCCCCTGCTCGTCAGCCACACCGCCGTCGATCACGCCTTTCAGCGTTTTCTGAGCCACGGCGATTTCCTGATTGATGTTTTTGACCGATTTGGCCGCATCATCGAGCATGCCGATTTCCATCATCCGGACGGCCTGGCCCGCCTCATTGCGCGCGCGCAGAATCAGCGTATAGCCGGTATTTAGCTGCACCATCTGCTCACCCTGAAGGTGATTAATGCGCTGCAGTGAAGAAGAACTCTGTGTGAGGGCATAAATGCCAATGCCGCTGACAATCAGCAGCAGAAGGGTCATAACGGCCAGTAAAGAGAGCAAGCCGGTACGAATCGATAGCGTTTTAAGCATGATATTATTTCCGGTAGCGAGATATTTCTGGACAGAAAAAAAGGTTATCGGCCGCTACCGGAAAATGTTTAGACTTTAAGCAAATTCAGCGTGTTATCGCTCTGTTACCGAGGTGTTTACGCGAGTAACAGGCGAGCTTTGACGGTTCTCCCACAGCACCGTCAGACCGCGCTGCAGGGCAATAAATATAAACAGCAGAATGCCGATGGCGATCTTGGTCCACCAGGAACTGAGCGTGCCGTCAAAGTTGATATAGGTCTGGATCAGCCCCTGGATCGCTACGCCGAACAGCGTTCCCAGCACCGTCCCCACTCCGCCGCTGAGCAGCGTGCCGCCAATGACCACAGAGGCAATCGCGTCCAGCTCCACGCCTACGCCTGCAAGGGCATAGCCCGCCTGGGTATACACCGAGAAGACAATACCCGCCAGCGTTGCCAGGCCGGTTGAGAGCATATAGATGCGGATGGTCGTGCTGCGGGTCGAGATCCCCATCAGGTTTGCCGACGTGGCGTTCCCGCCAATGGCGTAAACCTGATTACCGAACCGGGTACGGTGGGCAAGGAAGATACCCACCACCACCACGCCCAGCATCAATAACCCCATCGCGCTCAGACGACCACCGCCGGGGATTTTCCACGCCAGGCTGGAGAGCGTGTCGTACACCGGGTGGTTAATCGGGATGGACTCTTCCGATACCAGGTAACTCACGCCGCGCAGGAAGAACATCCCGGCGAGGGTAATAATAAAAGCGGGAATTTTTAGCGCGTCGATCAGTAGCCCCATAAAGGCGCCAAACGCACAGCCCATCGCCAGCACCAGCGGAAACGCTACCAGAGGGGAGATCCCCCAGAAACCGATCGCTTTGGCGAGGAACACGCCGGTAAACGCGATCACCGAGCCAACGGAGAGATCGATCCCACCGGAGAGGATCACAAAGGTCATCCCGACGGCGATGATGCCTAAAAAGGCGTTATCGGTCAGGATGTTGCAAATCACGCGCGTTGAGGCAAAACCGGGGAACTGGGTCAGACAGTAGAGATACCCCAGCACAAACACGCCCAGCGTGATCATTAACGGTAAATTACGTTTTATCATGGCCACGGATCCCCTTAATGATGCTGACAAAGCGCGGTGACTGGACGATCAGCACGCAGAGTACGACCACCGCTTTTACCACCTGGTTGAGTTCCGGCTGAAAACCGGAGAGCAGGATCCCGGTGTTCATGCCCTGAATGATCAGTGCGCCAATGACCGAGAGCAGCAGGTTAAAGCGCCCGCCCATCAACGATCCGCCGCCAATCACCACCGCGAGGATGGCATCCAGCTCCAGCCAGAGCCCGGCATTGTTGGCATCGGCCCCGCGGATATCGGCCGCGACAATCACCCCGGCAATGGCGGCGCAAACGCCGCTCAGCACGTAGGTCAGCATCACCATCAGCCGCGTATTGACCCCGGCATTTCGTGCCGCACGAATGTTGATCCCCACCGCTTCAATAAACATGCCGAGCGCTGTTTTGCGGGTGAAAAGCCAGAACACCACTAATGTGACCAGAGCCACGATCACCGGTGTTGGAAAGAACAGGAAATTGCCGCTGCCGATCCACGCCAGACTCGGGGAGTTAAAGGTGACTATCTGTCCGGAGGTGATCAGCTGCGCCACCCCGCGCCCGGCCACCATCAAAATAAGGGTGGCGACGAAAGGCTGAATTTTTAGTACCGCCACCAGAATGCCGTTCCACAGTCCGGCCAGCACGCCGGTTCCCAATGCCGCCAGCAGTACCACCGGCAGGCTATGGCCCGCCACGGTCATGGAGGCTGCGGTAGCCCCGGCAATAGCCATCACTGCGCCGACGGAGAGGTCAATCCCGCCGGTGGCTATCACCAGCGTCATACCAATCGCCAGCAGCGCGACGGGCGCGGCACGGTTTAAAATATCGATCGGGCTGCCAAACAGGCGACCATCCTGAACAATAATCTGGAAGAAATGCGGTGCGACAAGGCTATCCACCAGTAACACCACCAGCAGCGCTGCGATTTGCGGCGTGCCGGTTGGCCAGTTAAAGCGGCGCTTTGACTCACCGGTTTGCGAAAGCGAACGGGACATCACAATTCACTCCTTATGCCGCGATGGCATTCATGATCGCCGGAACGGACAGCTTATCCAGCGGGATCTCAGCCACCTGTTTGCGATCGCGCATGATGATCACGCGATCGGCATACCCCACCAGCTCTTCCAGCTCGGACGAAATGACCAGCAGCGCCAGCCCGTCGGCACACAGCGTTTCGATAAGCCGGATAATTTCGGCGTGCGCGCCAACGTCAATGCCGCGGGTGGGTTCATCCAGGATCAGGAACTGCGGTTTGGTCAGCAGCCAGCGTGACAGCAGCACTTTCTGCTGGTTACCGCCGGAGAGAAATTCGATCGGCTGTTCCGCGCTCGGCGTACGAATACCCAGCTGGCGAATAAAGCGCTCGGCAATGGCGTTTTGCTCTTTACGCGGAATTGGACGCAGCCATCCGCGCTGCGCCTGTAGCGCCAGAATGATATTTTCCCGCACCGAGGCGGCGGCAATAATGCCGTCCGTTTTCCTGTCTTCCGGGCAGAACCCCACTCCCAGACAGGAGGCCTGATGCGGCGATCGCAGGGTTTGCGGTTTACCTTTGATCAACGCGGTACCGCTGTCCGCAGGCTTGATGCCGAAGATCACCTCGGCGGTTTCGGTCCGGCCTGACCCTAGCAGCCCCGCCAGCCCGACAATTTCGCCGGGGCGCACTTCGAGGTTAAACGGTGAGATGATCCCTTTTTTGCCGTAATCGCTGAACGCGGCCACCGGTTTTTCGCTCAGCAGCGTGCGCCCTGCGCGCTGGAGCGCATTGGTCTCCAGCTCACGGCCCAGCATCATTTTGACCAGATCAATCTGCGGCAGCTCGCGGGTTTCACGGCAGCCGACAAAGCTGCCGTTACGCAGTACGGTAATGCGATCGCTCACTTCATACACCTGATCGAGGAAGTGTGTGACGAAGATCAGGCTGACGCCCTGATCGCGCAGCTGGCGCATCAGGGTAAAGAGCATCTCGACTTCCTGGGTATCGAGGCTGGCAGTAGGTTCGTCGAGGATCAGCACCTTCGCGGAGAGATCGATCGCGCGGCAAATGGCGACGATCTGCTGCATCGCGACGGAAAACCGGTTCAGCGGCTCGCGAACGTCGAGGGAGAAGCCGTAGGATTCCATCAGTTTCGTCGCCCGCGCTTCCATCTCTTTGCGCCGCAGCAGGCCAAAACGTCTTGGTTCACGACCAATAAACAGGTTATCCGCCACCGACATATTTGGCAGCAGGTTCACTTCCTGGTAGACCGTCCCAATCCCAAGCTGTTGAGCATGGGCGGTATTTTTTGGCGAAATGGCGTTGCCTTCCAGCCAGATGGTGCCGCGATCGGCGTGATAAACGCCGGTCAGAGATTTAATCAGCGTCGATTTTCCCGCGCCGTTCTCGCCCAGCAGCGCCATAATTTCACCGCGCCGCAGGCTGAAATCAACGTTATCCAGCGCTTTTACACCCGGGAAAAATTTGCTTAAGCCCTCTGTGCGGAGGATTTCCTGGTGCTGTTCAGTGGTCATGGTTCCCCCTCACCCTGACCCTCTCCCCGGAGGGGAGAGGGGATTGTTCGTGCCAATTGTTAATATCCAGCTCCGCCCTGCCTTTCTCCCTCTCCCCTCAGGGGAGAGGGCTGGGGTGAGGGGCACGGGTCTTAGTAGCCCATGTTTTTCTTCTTCTCTAACTCTTCTTTCGCCGTATCCGGCAGGTAGAGCGTGGACTTGGTGACGGTCACCTTCTCAGGCATCGTGCCGTCTTTCTTGAATTTCTCCAGCGCATCAAATGCCGGACCCGCCATATTTGGCGTCAGTTCTACGCTGGCATTGGCTTCGCCGTCGATCATCGCTTTGTAGATATCCGGCACACCGTCGATAGAGCCGGTGAGGATATCTTTGCCCGGCTTCAGGCCCGCTTCTTTAATCGCCTGAATCGCACCAATCACCATGTCATCGTTATGGGCGTAAACCATGCAGATGTTCTTGCCGTTGTTTTCCGCTTTAATGAAGCTCTCCATGACCTCTTTACCTTTACTGCGGGTAAAGTCGCCGGACTGAGAGCGGATAATCTTGATGTTTGGCGCTTTCGCGATGGCCTCAGCAAAACCCTTCTTACGGTCGATAGCCACGCTCGCCCCCACGGTGCCCTGCAGTTCAACGACGTTACACGGCTTGCCGTCGACCTGTTTTACCAGCCAGTCGCCAATTAATTGCCCTTCAAGCACGTTGTTGGCCGTCACGGTGGTCATATAGAGAGATTTGTCTTTAACGTCGATGGAACGATCGAGCAGGAAGACCGGAATCTCAGCATCTTTGGCTTCTTTCAGAACCGGTTCCCAGCCGGTCGCCACCACTGGCGCGATAAAGATGGCATCCACGCCCTGAGCAATAAATGAGCGCACGGCTTTGATCTGGTTTTCCTGCTTTTGCTGACCATCGGCGATTTTCAGCGTGATGCCGCGTTTCTGAGCCTCGCTTTTCGCAACGTTGGTTTCTGCCGCACGCCAGCCGGATTCAGAGCCAACTTGCGAAAAACCTACGGTTAAAGGGGCGGCCATCGCCATAGACGACATGGCTGCCGAAACTGCTGTGACAAGAAGTAAGCGCTTCCACATATGAGCGTCCTCGTAGGGGTGTTTATTGTTGGTTAAAAGATGTTCTGCGAAATGACTATAGCCAATGAAATATGTAACGAATTGCGTTACATCACACTTCGGAAAAGTGAATAAAACGTTAATCACAAGTTTGTAATCGCTTTCATTTCACCATTAAAAATGCGGCTGAGTTTATGGATTTTTCTGTCATGGAATCGGTCTGAAAAGTGGTGCTGGCGGGGAGAGAATGCGAAAACAGGCGGAGACATTCAGCGTGAGTTGGCTATAATACCTGCCACTTGTTTACCATCCATTTTAAAGGACACCGACATGAGCTTACTCAACGTCCCAGCGGGTAAAGAACTGCCAGAAGACATCTACGTAGTTATCGAAATCCCGGCAAACGCAGATCCGATCAAATACGAAGTGGACAAAGAGAGCGGCGCCCTGTTCGTAGACCGTTTCATGTCTACCGCGATGTTCTATCCATGCAACTACGGTTACATCAACCACACCCTGTCTCTGGACGGTGACCCGGTTGACGTACTGGTCCCAACGCCATACCCGCTGCAGCCAGGCGCAGTCATTCGCTGCCGTCCAGTTGGCGTGCTGAAAATGACCGACGAATCCGGTGAAGATGCGAAGCTGGTTGCAGTACCGCACACCAAGCTGAGCAAAGAGTACGATCACATTAAAGATGTGAACGACCTGCCAGAACTGCTGAAAGCGCAGATCACTCACTTCTTCGAGCACTACAAAGACCTCGAAAAAGGCAAGTGGGTTAAAGTTGACGGCTGGGACAACGCAGAAGCGGCGAAAGCAGAAATCATCGCCTCTTTCGAGCGCGCGGCTAAGAAGTAATTCTTACGCTGATAATGAAGGCCCCGCGAGTCGGGGCTTTTTTGTATCTACCGTATACCTGAGTGATAAGCCCTGGCTTAACTCAGGATGGCCTGTAGCCTTAAAAGCGCATCTTCTACGGTTTCATCTGATGCCACGCCTATTCGTTTTGCCAGACGCGCGCCCAAATCCATCATTCGGATTTGGTTTACCAGAATGACGCCCAGAATATTCCCTTCTTCACAAGACAGCGGCACACTGAAACCCGCATAGCGGGCAAAATTTCCCCCCTGTGTAACAGGCGCAACCAGCGTCATTCCCAGCTGGTTGAACGCGCTAACGGATAGCACTAAAGCGGGCCTGCCTGCGCCCTTTTGTTCATGACCATTTGCAGGATCGAAGCCGACGAGAACGATATCACCTCGTTCAAAACAAGGTCGCTTCACCATACTTCGTCACCTATGGGACCTGACGTGCCCCATACGTCCTGTTCGTTAATTTCCGGGGCTGACATATCACACTGCGCCAACAACTCTTCAAGCGAGTACTGTTTACTCACCGGTGTAAGCACTAACTGATTATTTGTCACCTGAGCCTCCATACTCTGACCTGGTTTTAGGCCAAGTTCTTTCATTACTACGCCAGGAATGACCATACCGGCACTGTTTCCCCATTTCTTAATGGTTATACGCATCGACACCTCCAGAGTTATACATAGTATAACTCATTATGGTGCGGATGATGTTTTACCCTTCATCAGCAATGAACGCCACCGGATAACGTAAGTGATGAAAGGATTAGGAATAACGCTCGAAGGAAAAAAGAAAGCAGGAGGAAATTTCACTGTGGGCTGCGAGCCGCCGCACAAAAAACAACGCCACCTTCCGGTGGCGTTGTCGTTTTTCAGTACTGGTCTCTGTCTAACCAGTTACCGCTTACAATCCGCGTTAACCCATCGACCGGACGCTGGTAGACATACATCCACGCACTTCCGTACGGCGTCTGGATCAACTGGCGAGCGTATTCACCGCCCCTGGTGCGCAAGGCATCAAGTTCGGCAAGTGTAGCATTATCAATACGATAAACTTCACCCTGTACTGTTCCTTCGCCGGGAACCGCGCCTGGATAGTGGCCCAGGCTGTACAACTGGTAATTTTCGATATTGTAATTCCCCAGCAGCAGGGCATTGGTCATCCAGTGACTGTTGCCTTGCTTGGTTCGTAAACTGCCGTAGACAAATATTCGCATTGCTAAAACTCAAACTGATAGAGCAGATCAAGTGCCTGGTCTACGCCGGACACTGCTTCCAGATATAGCTTAGGCATCAGGCGATAGCGTAGCGTGAGTGTTGCCAGTGAGTCAAAGATCCCCACACCGTATTTTACCTGCAGACCCGGCAGTACATAGCCACTGACCACCACCTGCGAGGAGTCACCCACGCCCTGGGTGTCCAGCGCCAGATTGCTTACGCCGAACGTCTCGCCGATTTTACCCACAACCTGCCCACTTTGTGCAACCCCCAGGCCGACTAACATTGAGGTCATCGCCGCACTGTCGCTCTGACCGCTGTCCAGACCCTGTCCACGCAGCAGGTAAGAGAGGGCTTCCTGCTGCGACATCGCCGGGTCAGAGAAGATCTCCGCCTTCGGTTCGTCGGCAGAGCCGGTGACGCGTACGCCTGCAATGACGTCGTTTTCCGTCGCTTCAGGGTTACGAATCGCTTCGATGTTCAACAGAGGCTGATCCGGTGGACCGGAGAACAGCAGCTCGCCCTTACGCACAATCAGATCCTGACCATAGGCATGGAAACGCCCTTCAGGAATATTGATCTGCCCGTTCAGGCCAAGCCCTTGTTTATCCTGGGCCACTTTCAGATCGCCCGTGAGCCTCGCCTTCAGCCCAAACGCATCCAACCGCACGTTATTCCCCACGTGTACGATAAGGTTACTATTAATCGGTATGCCAGCGCTCTTCTGTTCGACAGGTTTCAGATTTTCATTGAGCATAACTTCATCACTTGAGACACCGACGGCGCTTTCCGGAACCTCGTGAACCACAATACGCGCCCACGGCACGTCGACGCGCCCGTCCAGGGTGAAGAGGCTTGGCGTCGCCTCAAAGACCACATCCGGCGAGACATCCAGGCGCACCATTGGCGGTACGGTAATGCGCACCTTGCTGCCTTTGGCCGCGATGCGGGCACGCCAGTTATCGAGCTGGCTCCAGTCCGCGTCACCGCTCAGGTTGATTTGCCCCTGCTGCGTTAACACCGAACCGCTCAGGGTCGAGCTCATGCCGTTGAAGTTCATCGCAATCTGGCTGGGCTGCATATCAAACGGCATAAAGTTGCCGTCGATGTCCACGCCGCTGAGGCGCATCTGACCGAATAGCTGCGGGCTTTGCGCGTTGCCGCCCAGACGCAGGTTGGCGTTCAGCATACCCTCGGCTTTCTCCCCGCGGGCGAATATCGGGTTCACCATCGCCAGGTTGAAGTTACGGATATTGACGTTGCCGCCCAGATTACGCCGTCCTTGCGGATCGGTAATTTGTACCTGTCCGTCAAGCTGACCGTTGTTAGTAAGACGGATCAGCCACCCCAGCTCAGCACGGTTGTTATGCAGGTCTGCGCTCAGGTTGAGGGTATCGAATGCCACCGGGAGCGACGCATCATTCACCTCCTGCGTCACCTTCACGTTACGGCCCGAAAGCGTGACGCTACCCTGCGGCAGCCCCTCTTTGGTCGTATCCCAGGCGACATCGGCTTTCCCGCTGAAGACGCCGCTGGCCTGCGTGGTGTCCGGCATAAACGGTTTCAGCATCGCCAGATCAAAGCGGTTGAGGTTTACCTGCGCGTGCCCTGCCGCGCCCGCATCGATGGTCTGCGGCACGCACAGCTCTGCATTCGGGTTGATCCAGCAGTGCGGCCCAATAGCGATCTTTTGTTCAGCATTACGGTAGTCCAGCGAGAGAGAACGTGACAACGCCAGCGGCCCCACCGGCGTGTTGAAACGGGTATTGTCCAGCGTCCCTTTCCAGCGCTCCGCTTTGCGGTCGAAGCTGCCGGTCAGGTGAAGCTGCCCGGAAACCGGCTCACCCTGCACGCGTAGCTGGAGGTCATGCTGTTTTTCGTTCCCTTTGGCGTCCAGGGTGACCAGGTTAATGTTCACGTCCGGCTGAGAAATGCGCTCCACGCGCAGGTTCAGGTTACCGCCGATCTGATCGGTGGATTTCACATCTCCTTCCACGCGGACGCGAGCAACGCTCAGTTCCTGCCAGCGCAGATTATTGGCGGTGATATCCGCAAGGAGCTGTGGCGCGTCGACCGTACCGCGCACTTTCACTAACCCTTTCGCCGTTCCGCCCAGGCCCGGCAGGGCGTTATCCAGGTTCGGCGCGTCGATGGTGGCATCAAGATTGAGATCTTTTACCCCCAGCTCGCCTTTGATATCCGCCGTGTTGCGCCCCAGCGCGACGTGCAGACCCGGGATCACCCACTGCAGGTAGCTGTTGCCTTTCACCGAGCCTTCAACATTCACCTTGTTCTGCTTGACGTTACCGGTGAGCTTGATCTCCGGCACGTCCATCTGCCACGTACCGCCGTACAGGCTACCGCGCGTTTTGATCAGCCCGTCCAGCTTCGACGGCCAGTCCGGCACCTCTTTGGCGGTGTTGATACCCGTCAGCTTCAGTTCGCCCCGCCAGCTGATCGCCTGCTGCCAGTCGAGCAGCGCGGTCAGCTCCGTTTTCCCTTCCAGCGCCGCGACGGTCAGCTTGTCGAGGTTGACCTGCTGTTCGTTGCCCTTCGCATCCAGCGTGATGTTCGCGGGCGGTACGCCCTGTCCCTTCACCGCCGTGTGGAACGAGAGCGTGTAGTCAGTCATCTTGCCGCTCAGCTTCAGCTTCAGGTCATCGGCCTGGAACTGTTTTTCGCCGGTAAACGGCCAGTAAAGCTGCTTGCTGACGACCTCAAGATTGAGCGGCAGCCCGGCTTCCGCCAGCTGAGTCTGCGCGCGCAGAACCATGTCCACCGGGCCGGAGAGATTGACCCCGACGTCCAGCTTATCGCGCAGCGCCCCACCCACTTTGACCTTCACTTTTTCGCCCTTCAGCGGGTCGATGTTGAGCGCGCTGTTCAGCGTGATATCCACCGGCCAGTTGTCGCGCAGCAGGGCGTTACCAGACGCATTCACCGACCCCTGGTTGGTGTCGATATCCAGCGCGTCGAGCTTCATGTTGCCGTCAATGCTGCTGACTTTCAGCAGCATGTTGTAGACGGTCAGGTCGGTATCGCCGGTCAGGCGTAGCTGCTCACCTTTGAACTCCTCAATATTGAGGTTCAGCGGCAGATGAACGTCAGTCATTTCCGGCAGAACAGGCTTCGAGAAGAGATCCTTTAGCGTTTCACCCAGCGGCTTTTCTTCCGGCTGCGGATTCTGGATCTTCGGCTCGACGATCTCTTCCTGCGCCACCTCGGCCACTTTCGGCAGCGCGATCAGCAAGCCCTGCAGTGAGGTTGGCGTCAGGGTCAGGTTTTTCTCCTGCCAGCGCAGGCCGGAGGTGAAATCCATGACGGAAACGGTGGTGTCGTCGATTTTAATATTGACGTTATCGAGCGCCACCCGATAGAGCGCAATCGGGTACGGCGTGGAGAGATTCAGCGGGCCGCTATCCTCTTCTTCCACCGGCGCAGACGGAGGCATTTTCTTCGAATCTATCGCCACGTTAACGTCTTTTAGCGACAGATCATTAACGCACAGCTTGCTGTCACGCAGACAGCCCAGCTTCACCGCGAGGTGAAATTCCCCGGCATTTACCGCCACGCCCGGCTGCTCATAGCGGATGTTCTTCAGACGCAGGTCGCGCCAGCCGCCGGTCACCTGACCTATCTCCAGCCCCGGCACCCAGCGGTTCGCCGCGTTAAACAGCAGATGCAGCCCGGTCGTCGTCCCCACCAGAAACGCCACCGTACCGAGCAGCAGCACGATAAAAATCAGCACCCCGAGGCTTATTTTCTTCCATAAACTCATAATTCAGGCCCCAGACCGATGTAAAACTGTAATCCATGTTCTTCTTTGTCGCCGACCGGAACGGCGAAATCAAGCTTGATGGGCCCGACCGGTGACTGCCAGCGCACGCCTACACCTGCGCCAGTTTTAAAGTCGCTGCGGCGGATATCGCTCACCGCCTCGCCGCCATCAACGAACATGGCACCCCACCATTTTCCGCTGACGTTGTACTGGTACTCCAGCGAGCCAGTGGCCAGCTTGGAGGCCCCGATCAGCTTGCCGTCATCGTCTTTAGGCGCGATAGATTTGTATTTGTAGCCGCGGATGCTGCGGTCGCCCCCGGCGAAGAAACGCAGGTCCGGCGGGACTTTGTCGAAATCGCCGGTTTCAATCCAGCCGAGGTTGCCGCGCATGACAAAGCGGTGTTTGTCATACAGCGTGCGGATCCAGACGTTTTGCGCCTGAATCACCGAGAAATCCACGTCAGAACCCCACATCGTGTTGGAGTAATCGATGGAGTAACGCTGGGAATCCCCCCAGGTTGGCATCAGGCCGCCGCGCGAGCGGGTGCGGCTGATCATCACCCCAGGATAGAGCAGCATGGTGGTGTTGGTGACGTTGGCCTGGGTAAAGTGGTCCAGGCTCCAGCGCAGGTTAATGGCGCGCTGCCAGCCGCTGGAGAGATCCCAGTAGCGGGATACCGCAAGCGTGGTGGAATCGGACTCTGTATCGTTCAGGTCGGTGCGCTTAAAGCCCCCCTGGACCAGATAGTACTGCTCAAGCGGATTTTTCAGCAGCGGCATTTTATAGCTGAAATCAAGCTGCTGCTCCGGTGCAGAGATACTGGCGCTGGTCGTCAGGCTGTGGCCGTATGAGTTCATCCACGGCTTTTTCCAGGTGGCCTTCACGCGCGGGCCGACGTCGGTCGAATAGCCAACACCGGTCTCAATGGTGTTCTCGGTGCGCGGCGAGACAACGCCATGCAGCGGCAACACCTTGGTTTTGCGAGACTTATCAAATTCCGGCGCGACAACCACCGAGTTAAACCAGCCGGTGGCGGAGAGACGACGGTTTAGCTCCGCCAGGTCGCTCGACTGGTAGTAATCGCCTTTTTTAAACGGCACGAGGTTTTGCAGGTACTCTTCACGAATTTGCGAACCTTCAAACGTCACGTCGCCAAAGCGGTAGCGCTCCCCGCTGTCGTAGTCGATGTCCCAGAAGGCCTGGCGTCGCGCCAGCGCGATGCCCAGCTGGCTTTTGTTGAACTGGCTGTCAAAGTAGCCCTTACGCAGGGAAACGCTCGTCAGCTCTTTTTTGAAATGGTCGTAATCGCCATGGTTAAGCACGGTGCCGATCTTCGGCCGCGTGCTGAGCAGATCCAGGTAATCCCGGTCGGTACGCGCCCCGCCGCGCAGGACGACGTTCGTGCCGCCAATCCGTACCGGCTCCCCCGCCGAGACGCGGGCAATAAGCACCTGACGCCCCTTCTTTGGCGGCGGACGGAGATCGAAATCAATGGTGGGTTCGTAATAACCCAGCGCTTTCAGCCCTTCACGGATCGCGTCATCCACGCGCGCGCGAAAACGCCGGTCCGGCGTCACCTCATCACTCTCGATGGTCGACAGCTGCGCACGCACGTTTTTTTCCAGCGCTCCGGAAAGCCCCTCAACCTGCAAACGGACATTCGCCGCGCTGGCAACCCCGCTTGTCAGCAACACACTGACCAAACATAACTGGCGGATTTTTGTCACGTTTTCTCCTGAATATCCCTGTTTCCACCCTGGAAGCAAATGCAGTGCCGCTCCGCGGCAAAATACGGCCTGTTAGCCAAAAACCCACATCACGGGTTGAAAATGGGTGTAACACCCAAATATTTCTTATGATTAAATCTAGACTCATTCAGCGCATTTATTGTGTTCAATTAAACGCGTCGTGACAACCTTAACCGAAACATCGCACCCCGGGAGGCCCCATCGTGAGTTTATTCGACAAAAAGCATCTGGTTTCACAAGCTGATGCATTACCGGGACGCAACACCCCTATGCCAGTGGCAACTTTACACGCCGTGAATGGCCATTCGATGACTAACGTGCCGGATGGAATGGAGATCGCCCTGTTCGCCATGGGCTGCTTCTGGGGCGTTGAGCGCCTCTTCTGGCAGCTGCCCGGCGTATACAGCACCGCTGCTGGCTACACCGGCGGCTACACGCCTAACCCAACCTACCGCGAAGTCTGCTCCGGCGAGACCGGCCATGCGGAAGCGGTTCGCGTGGTGTACGACCCTGCGGTGATTCGCTACGAGCAGCTTCTGCAGGTTTTCTGGGAAAACCACGATCCGGCGCAGGGTATGCGTCAGGGCAACGACCACGGCACACAGTACCGCTCGGCCATTTATCCGCTCACGCCTGAGCAGGATGCTGCCGCCCGCGCCAGCCTTGAGCGTTTCCAGCAGGCCATGCGGGAAGCGGGCGATACGCGTGACGTGACAACCGAAATCACCACCGCGAAACCGTTCTACTATGCCGAGGACGATCATCAGCAGTACCTGCACAAAAACCCATACGGCTACTGCGGTATCGGAGGCATCGGCATCTGCCTGCCGCCTCAACTGGCCTGATCACCGTTCCAGCGCCACGCGAGCCGCGTGGCGCGTTGCATTACAGACCGAGCCGTAATCCATCACTTTTCCCTGCAACAGCAGGTTAAAGACCGGCGCCTGCGGTCGGTTAAGCCGCGTTTGCAGCAGGTGAACGGCTTCAATCCCCAGCTCCCGACAGGGCACCGTCACGCCCGTGACCGGTTTTTCCAGACGGTGCGCCAGGTTCCATGCAAAATCGGTCGTTATCAGTGAAATATCTTCCGGAACGCGCAGCCCGTGTCGGGTTAACGCCCTGACCACCCCTTCCACCATGCTGGTGCTGTTCGGGAAAATCACCTCCGGCCACTGCGATCTATCATGGCTCATCAGCCACGCATCCAGAGCCCGCTCAGCCTCTTCGGCGGTAAACCACTCCGTCACGAGCAAATCACGCTGGGGATCAAAGCCCACGTGAAAATGGCGGTACGCCTCTTTAATGCCGTCCAGACGCGCGTAAAGCGTTTCTCGCCGCAGGCAGGTGAGCGTGAGCACACGCCGATGTCCCTGCTCAAAAAGATACTGCATGGCGGTAAACCCAATCGCCCGGTGATCGGGTGACACGGCATCCAGCTCCCGATCCCGGTCAACGGAATTAATTAACACGCAGGGCTTATTTAACGTGCTCGCCAGTTTAAATATGGTGGAATCATCAGTCCCAATAATAATTATCGCGTTAATATTCTTCTGGCTGGCCTTTTCCATAAATAATTTCACGTCGGCGTGCTGTTCTTCTAATCCACAGCAGCTCACCCACACATTGTGTCGCGCGCAGGCTTCAGTAATCCCTTTTGTGACTTCCAGATAAAAAA
The DNA here is from genome assembly GCF_000534515.1 of Enterobacter sp. MGH 37. Lineage (NCBI taxonomy): Bacteria > Pseudomonadati > Pseudomonadota > Gammaproteobacteria > Enterobacterales > Enterobacteriaceae > Enterobacter > Enterobacter sp. MGH 37. The sequence continues at coordinate 1,693,269 of NZ_KI973206.1, read as the reverse complement.
TATCGCCGCGTCCCTGAAAGGTTCTTTCTGGCGCAAAAACAGCGATACCGTTAATTAACAGTCTGCCGCTCGCCATGGACTCCAGTACGCCTAATTCTCTGGCAGTACGAACGATCGCCTCCCGGGCTTTATCGCTGGTATACGATTTGCCGCTTAATACCCGAGATACCGTACTGACGGAATAGCCCGTCAGGGCCGCAATCTCCTCCATTTTTAACCTGCCCGGCATAGTGTGACCTCGCTCTCATTCAGTTTTTGCAAATATTTGCAGAAACAGCCTTTTGATTTTAAAACCAAATTTCAGAAAGCCTGGAGATTACTTAATCACCTTGCGAGTATTCTCACAAAAACACATTGTCGCTGCGGCTCGCCTTTCCTATTTTCCGGTCATCACTTCTTTTCAACAGAAATTAAGGTGTGACATGGATAAGGTACGTTTTGGCATTATTGGAATAGGTAATATCGGCACGGTCCACGCGCGCTATTTACTGGCGGGTACGGTCAGCGACGCGTGCCTGGCGGCGGTTTGCGATAATGCACCGGAAAAGCACCCGGCCATTCGCCAGCTGGTCGGCAATCTCCCCGTGTTCAGTGACGCCCAGGAGATGATCCAGAGCGGGCTTATCGACGCGGTGATTGTCGCGACGCCGCACTACGAGCATCCGCGCCTGTCGATGCTGGCGATGCGCAACGGCATTCATACCCTGTGTGAAAAACCGGCGGGGGTATACACGGCGCAGGTGCAGGAGATGAACGCCTGCGCCCGGGAGTGCGACGTGGTGTTTGGCATCATGTACAACCAGCGCCCGAACCCGCTTTATCAGAAGGTAAAAGACCTTATCGACAGCGGCGAGCTGGGCGAGATCCGCCGCTCCAACTGGATCATCACCAACTGGTATCGCTCGCAGAGCTACTACAACTCCGGCGGCTGGCGCGCCACCTGGAAAGGGGAAGGTGGCGGCGTCTTGCTCAACCAGGATCCGCATCAGCTCGATCTCTGGCAGTGGCTGGTCGGAATGCCGGTCCGTCTGCGCGCGTTTTGCCAGTTCGGCAAACATCGCGATATCGAAGTGGAAGACGAGGTCACCGCCTATGCGGAGTACGCCAATGGCGCGACGGGCGTGTTTATCACTACCGTCGCGGAAACACCGGGGACCAACCGCCTGGAAATCGTTGGCGACCGCGGCAAGGTGGTCGTCGAAGAGGGGAAACTGCGCTACTGGCGGTTACGTGAATCCGAAACCGCCTTCAATGCCCGCTGGCAAAACGGTTTTGGTGAACCCGAATGCTGGGAGGTCTCCATCCCCGTCGCCCCGGAATGCAGCGAACATCACGTTATTACCGCCAATTTCTCTGCCGCCATTTTGCGCGGCGAGCCGCTGATTGCACCGGGTCTGGAAGGGATCCGCGGGCTTACGCTTTCCAACGCCATGCACCTCTCCACCTGGACAGACGACTGGGTCGACCTGCCGCTCAACGAGAAACAGTATCTGCGCCTGCTTCAGCAGCGTATTAGCACCTCAGTAGCTAAAGAGACCGCCAGCATCACGCTGGACGCCTCTGGCACCTGGTAACAGCGGAGAAACACGATGTTAAATGTCGCTATCGTGGGAACAGGGAATATCTCGCATAACCATATTCAGGGCTATTTGCAGTTTGGTCAGCGTTGCCGGATCGTCGCGCTGGTCGATATCTACCCGGAAAAAGCCCACGAGAAAAAAGCACGCTACGGCCTGACGGATGCCCGCGTGTACGCAAGCCACCAGCAGATGCTGGCGTCAGAGCCCGATGTGGACATCGTCGATGTCTGTACGCCGCCCTATGTTCACGCGGAGATCAGCATTGATGCCCTGCGCGCGGGGTGCCATGTGCTGTGCGAAAAACCGATGGCCGCCTCGCTGGAAGAGTGCGACGCGATGATCGCCGCACAGCAGGCCAGCGGTAAAACGCTCTCCATCATCGCTCAGAACCGCTTTACCGATGCTTTCTGGCGCTTAAAAGCCGCACTGGATTCCGGCCTCGCGGGAAAAATCTGCCATGCGCAGGTGGATTCGTTCTGGTGGCGCGGACACTGCTATTACGACCTATGGTGGCGTGGCACCTGGGAAAAAGAGGGAGGTGGCTGCACGCTTAACCACGCGGTACATCATATCGACGCCATCCAGTGGATGCTCGGCTTCCCGTCGGAGGTCGTGGCAATGATGACCAACGTGGCGCACGACAATGCCGAGGTGGAAGACCTCAGCGCCGCGATCTTCAAATACCCGAACGGCGCGCTCACGCAGCTTACCGCCTCGGTGGTGCACCACGGGGAAGATCAGAAAATCATCATTCAGGGCGATAAAGCGCGTATCTCCGCGCCGTGGCAGGCCTTTGCCAGCGTCAGCGCCGATAACGGCTTCCCACAGGAAAGCCACGATCTGCCGCGAGAAGCGCAACTCAACGCGGTTTTTCACGACACCCGCAAACTCGAATGGACGCTACACAACGGGCAGATTAACGACCTGCTTTATGCCATTGAGCACGGCACGGCACCGTTAGTGGATGGCCTGCAGGGCAAGCGTTCCCTCGAACTGATTACCGCAATTTATAAATCAGCCATTACCCGCACCGTCGTCCCGCTGCCGATTCAGCGCGATGACCCGTTTTACCGTACCGGCGGGACGAACGCCCTCGCCCCCCGTTTTTATGAGAAGTCCGCAAGCGTGGCCAACTTCAGCGAAGTCGGTGCCATCCCCCTGGGAAAAGATCTGGATCGAGGAATGTCATCATGAACAAGAAAGACGGAATGAACTACGCCCCGGTAGGTAAACCGCAGCCGGTTGTCCGGGAAGGTGAATTTGTTTTTGCCGCTGCCGCACTCGACCACGGTCATATTTACGGCATGTGCAACGGCCTGATTGAAGCCGGCGCCACGCTGAAATGGGTGTACGACCCCGACCCGGCGAAAGTGGATAAATTCATCCAGCAATATCCGCAGGCCCACGTGGCGGCGTCGCTGGACGTGATACTCAACGACGACGAGGTGCGCCTGGTGGCGGGTGCGGCCATCCCGTCCGGGCGCTGTGCGCTGGGGCTGAAAGCGATGGCCGCAGGTAAGGACTATTTCACGGATAAAGCGCCGCTCACCACCCTTGAACAGCTGGCCGATGCCAAAGCAATGGTGGCGCAAACCGGGAAGAAATACGCGGTGTATTACAGCGAGCGTCTGCACGTAGAGAGCGCGGTCTTTGCCGGACAACTGGTGCAGCAGGGCGCGATTGGCCGCGTCGTGCAAACCCTGGGAACCGGTCCGCACCGGGAAGGGACCGGTCGTCCGGAGTGGTTCTACGATCGTCGCGACTTCGGCGGCATTCTCTGCGATATCGGGAGCCATCAGATTGAGCAGTTCCTTTTTTATACCGGCAACAGCGACGCCTCGGTGGTGGCAAGCCAGGTTCGCAACGTTAAACACCCGCAGTATCCCGCCTTCGAAGATTTCGGCGACGCGATGCTGAAAGGGGAAAACGGTGCCAGCGGCTATTTCCGCTGCGACTGGTTTACGCCAGACGGGCTGTCAACGTGGGGCGACGGTCGTCTGACCCTGCTCGGCACCGAAGGCTATATCGAAATCCGCAAATATGTCGATTTAACCCGCGGCGAGCAGGATGTGGTTTACCTGGTGAACAAGGAGGGAGAATTCCGTTATCCCGTCGCCGGGCAGGTCGGGTTCCCGTTCTTTGGTGAACTGATCCTCGACTGCCTGCACCGGACCGAAAACGCCATGACGCAGGCGCACGCCTTCAAGGCGGCGGAGCTTTGCGTAAAGGCTCAGATGCTGGCCAACGCGACGGCATAACGGGAGGCAACGATGACGATCCTGAACACAGCGGTTATCGGTGCCGGCGCGATTCACCGCTGCCATGTGAATGCATTACGCCAGATCCCCAACGTCGCGCTGCGCGCGCTGGTGGATATCGACAGCGTTAAAGGACTGACGCTGGCGATGGCCTATCAGTGCCGTTTTTATCAGGATTACCAGGAAATGCTGCTGGATGATGCCATCGACGTGGTCCATATCTGTACGCCGCATTTCGAGCATAAACGTATGATTCTGGCGGCGCTCGCCGCCGGGAAGCATGTGTTCTGCGAAAAACCGGTGGGGATGAACAGCAGTGAATTCGGCGATATCGTCCAGGCAGTCGAGCAGGCGCCGGGCCTGCTCGGCGTTTGCTATCAGAACCGGCTCAATCCCACCAGCCTGCGCATCCGACAGGAGTTAAGCGAGGGCGGGCTGGGGAAGATGCTCGGCATGAAAGCGGTGCTGACGTGGTCGCGGTCGGGCGCCTATTACACCGAAAGTCCGTGGCGTGGACGGCTGGCAACGGAAGGCGGCAGTCTGCTGATCAACCAGGCGATCCATACCCTCGACCTGATGCAGTGGTTCGCTGGCGGGGTCACGCGCCTGAAAGGCGTGGTGGAGAGCGGTGAGCTGGCGGACGTAACCGAAGGGGAGGACAGCGCAATGGCGACGCTGCACTTTGCTAACGGCGCGCGTGGCCTGTTTTATGCCAGCAACTGCAATACCACGGATTCCCCCCTCTGGCTTGAGATCCATTGCGAACGGGGTTCGCTGCTGCTCAATGACAATGTGCTCTGGCGCATTACCCCGGGCGAACGTCGCAAGCTGGCAACCGATGATTCTCCTGACGGCTCGGTCAAAAGCTACTGGGGGCTGGGACACCAGCAGGCGATCCGCCGTTTTTATCATGCCATTCATCACCCGGAAACGGACTACACCGATATCCATGCTGCCGGGAAATCACTCACCCTTGTGGAGGCCCTTTATCGCTCATCTCAATTAAGAAAATGGATAGATATCAATAATTAGAACGTAATGTGTCGTCCAGCAGTAAATAAAAAAACGACCTGAAACACAGGTTAATCATTACCCTACACTGGATATTATTATGGTCAAACCAACTGAACGTAGAGTTGGTTACGGCGTAGCGCTTGGCTACGGCGTAACCGATCTGTTTGGCGGGGGCGCTTTTGCCATTATCGGCACCTGGCTGCTCTTTTTTTACACCACCTATTGCGGACTCTCAGTGATTGAAGCGGGTTCAATATTCGCCATTGCCCGCGTTATTGACGCACTCCTCAGCCCCATTATGGGATACGTCACCGATAATTTCGGTGATACCTGGCTCGGACGTAAATTTGGCCGCCGCCGCTTCTTTTTATTACTCAGCTCACCGCTCATGTTTTTGTATGCCCTGCTGTGGATGACGGACATGGGCTACTGGTACTATCTGGGCACCTATCTCTCGATTGAACTGCTGTCGGCGATGGTGCTGGTCCCGTGGGAAACGCTGGCAGCGGAAATGACAAACCGCTATGAAGAGCGTAGCCGCCTTTCCGGCGTGCGCATGATCTGCTCTCAGCTCGGGGGGTTTCTTGCGGTTTCCGTCCCCGGCGTCATTATGCAGTTCACGGGTAAAGATAATCCGTTTACCTATACCCTTACCGGGCTGATATTTTCCTGCGTATTTTGCATTGCGGTATTTATTACCTGGTACACCACCTGGGAAGCCAAAGATGTGCAGCAAGAGTCCGATTTTAAAGTGGATAACCAGCGCAGCAGCGGGATACTCAATCACCTGAAATATCTGGTTCTGGATCTCTTTTCTTCATTCCGCATTCGCGCGTTCCGGCTGCATATCATTATTTATATCTTTTCGTTTACGGCGATGGACGTATTCGGTTCGGTCTTTACCTATTATGTCGTGTATTGCCTGAGCCAGGATGCGGCAGCGGTATCTGGCTGGCTGAGCATTGCGGCCTTCGCCTCGGTGCCGGGCACATACGGGTTTATGCTGTTGCTGAACCGGCTGAATGTGACTCCTTCCGCCGCGCTCCGCCTCTCCTACGGCTGTATTTTCTGCGTGCTGGTATTCCTGTTTACGGTCTACCTTACCGAAACGCAGGTGCCGACGCTGCTGTTCTCGGCGGTCTTTATCTTGCTGGGTGCCGCCCGCTCCGGCCTTTACTACATTCCGTGGAATATCTACAGCTTCATTCCGGATATCGACGAGATGGTGACGCAGCAGCGACGCGAAGGGATTTTTGCCGGTGTGATGGTCCTGACCCGCAAAAGTACCGTGGCTATTGCCATCATGATTATTGGTCTGGTGCTGCAGGAGTCCGGTTTCGTGAAAGGCAGTGGCGCACAACCGGAAAGCGCGCTGGGGGCCATTATCGGCCTGATGATTTTTGCCACCGCGGCGCTTCTGGCGGTGAGTTTCTTCACTACCTACAAGTTTAAGCTCACCCGCGAGACGCATAAGTTGCTCCTCAAGGAGATTGCCCGACGGAAACTGGGCGGAGATTACCGCGACTGCGACGCCAGGACTCGGGTGATCATCAAGCAGTTAACCGGATACGAGTATGACCAGGTGTGGGGAGGCGACGCCACACGACAGACGGTGGGAAGCGCCCATTTATCTCCCGTGAAATAACCGCACAGACCGGTCAGCACTCCACTGTCCGGTCTGTTTTTATGCCAAAATGTGACCTCTGGCAGATTTACATCTCTTTACGCTATACTACCCGCTGAAATAATCAGCTCAACGCTACGGGCTGACGTTCTACGTGTTTTCACACAAATGGTATCAATTCCCCTTCTGAGGATCTGGCGAGAAGCCGGATAAACTATGTTAAACAGTATTTTAGTAATACTTTGTCTGATTGCCGTCAGTGCATTTTTCTCGATATCGGAGATTTCGCTGGCCGCCTCCCGTAAAATCAAACTGAAGCTGCTTGCTGATGAAGGCAACATCAACGCCTCCCGCATTCTCAAAATGCAGGAGAACCCCGGCACCTTCTTCACCGTGGTGCAGATTGGCCTGAACGCGGTCGCCATTCTCGGCGGTATCGTGGGCGATGCAGCGTTTTCGCCGGCGTTTTACAGCCTGTTTGTGCAGTACATGTCCGCCGAACTGGCCGAGCAGTTGAGCTTTATTCTCTCCTTCACGCTGGTTACCGGCATGTTCATCCTCTTCGCTGACCTGACCCCGAAACGCATCGGTATGATTGCGCCAGAAGCTGTGGCTTTGCGTATCATCAACCCGATGCGCTTCTGCCTGTTCGTGTTCCGTCCGCTGGTATGGTTCTTCAACGGCCTGGCAAACGTGATTTTCCGCATCTTCAAGCTGCCCATGGTGCGTAAAGACGACATCACCTCTGACGACATCTATGCGGTGGTGGAAGCTGGCGCGCTGGCCGGGGTGCTGCGTAAGCAGGAACACGAACTCATTGAGAACGTATTCGAACTGGAATCCCGTACCGTGCCCTCTTCCATGACGGGCCGTGAAAGCATTATCTGGTTCGATTTGCATGAGGATGAGCAGAGCCTGAAGAACAAAGTGGCACAGCATCCGCACTCTAAGTTCCTGGTCTGTAATGAAGATATCGACCACATCATCGGTTACGTCGACTCCAAAGACCTGCTCAACCGCGTGCTGGCAAACCAGAGCCTGGCGCTCAACAGCGGCGTGCAGATCCGCAACACCCTGATCGTGCCAGACACCCTGACGCTCTCGGAAGCGCTGGAAAGTTTCAAAACCGCCGGGGAAGACTTCGCCGTCATCATGAACGAATACGCGCTGGTGGTGGGGATCATTACGCTGAACGACGTGATGACCACGCTGATGGGCGACCTGGTGGGCCAGGGGCTGGAGGAGCAGATTGTTCAGCGTGACGATAACTCGTGGCTGATTGATGGCGGTACACCGATTGAAGACGTCATGCGCGTGCTGGACATCGACGAGTTCCCGCAGTCCGGTAATTACGAAACCATCGGCGGCTTTATGATGTTTATGCTGCGCAAAATCCCGAAACGTACCGATTCGGTGAAGTTCTCCGGCTACAAGTTTGAGGTGGTGGACATTGATAACTACCGCATCGACCAGCTGCTGGTGACGCGCATCGACAACAAACCGACCGTGCTGGTGCCGCGGATGCCTGACGCAGAAGATAAGGTGTCGGCGTAAGACCCATATACATCAACGGCTCCCATTGGGAGCCGTCTTTTTAACTACTGCATAGCACGTTGGTTAAGCCATCTCAGTTTGCAGACGCATAACCTGACGGTTGACTTCGGACATCACAGACAGGTGCTGTTTGTCCTTCACTTTTGGGATAAGGATCTTGCCCTTATCAAATTCAAAAGCGCCAACATCCTTGATGTACAACCGTCCACGGAACAGGATCTTCACGTACTTCGCCACTTGAAGCGGGTTGTAGCGTTGGAAAATTTTCATTCTTGTATCTCCTGCGAATCATACGCTCTTGCGGTGCCACAATCAGCCCGACTGTCCTGAGCGCAAATTTTGATGCCCAATGACTATAGACCAGAACTACGGTGTTACCCAGTGTGCATAAGTTTATTTACCGTTTGATTACAATTATTCAGAATAATCTTTGCAAAGCGTGACTGAGAGCAGTATAAGCCGTCGTTTTTTCATGGATATGTGCGTTCACCCGCAAACTGGCATTGGGATTGCGGGAAAACCACATTGATCGCACTTATCATTAAAAGCGTAAGACCAAGTGGTCGGATCACCTGCAAACAATAAGGAAACGCCATGACCCTACGTAACATCCTTGCAGCAGCTTGTCTGCTGCTGCCCCTGTGGGCTTGCGCTCACAACATTGAAAAAGGACAACGTGTCCCGCCAGTCGGCATTGCTGACCGGGGAGAATTGATTCTCGACAATGATAAGTTTAGCTATAAAGCTTGGAATAGCGCGCAGCTCGCAGGCAAAGTGAGAGTTGTACAACATATTGCCGGTCGTACATCTGCAAAAGAGAAAAATGCCAACCTGGTGGAAGCGATCAAGGCCGCAAAATTCCCGCACGATCGCTACCAGACCACCACGATTGTGAACACCGATGACGCGATTCCCGGCTCCGGGATGTTTGTGCGTTCAAGCCTTGAGAGTAATAAGAAGCTCTATCCGTGGTCGCAGTTTATCGTCGACAGCAACGGAGTCACCCGTAAGGCCTGGCAGCTGGAGGAAGAGAGTTCCGCGATTATCGTGCTGGATAAGGAAGGTCGCGTCCAGTGGGTGAAAGACGGCGCGTTGACCCAGGAAGAGGTGCAGCAGGTCGTCGCCCTGCTGCACAAGCTGTTGGCTCAATAAATCGAGACGCGGAAGCCGGGGTTGAGGAAGGATTCACGCGGGGTATAGTCCAGCGGCTTGCCCTGCCAGTCATGAACATGCGCCCCGGCGGCCGCAGCAACCGCGTGCCCTGCCGCCGTATCCCAGACGTTAGTCGGCCCAAAGCGCGGATAAAGCTGCGCCTGTCCTTCCGCCACCAGGCAGAATTTCAGCGATGAACCAATCGACGTCGTCTGGTGTTCCCCCAGCTGCTGCAGGTACTCCTGCAGTTCACTGTCGCTGTGCGAGCGGCTAATCACCACCAGCGGTGGGCGCGCATCGCGCACCTGGATCTGCTTACGAACGCCGCACTCCTCCTTCCAGGCTTTACCTTCCGCCGCGCTGTACATCACCTTCATCACCGGGGCGTAAACCACGCCGAGCACCGCCTTTCCCTTTTCAATCAGGGCGATATTAACGGTGAACTCCCCGTTGCGCTTGATGAACTCTTTGGTACCGTCCAGCGGATCGACCAGCCAGTAGCGCTGCCAGTGCTGGCGTTCATCCCAGCTCTGCGGCGCTTCTTCAGACAGAACGGGGATGTCCGGCGTCAGCGCCTGTAAACCGTTCATAATGACCTTATGCGCAGCGATATCCGCCGCCGTGACCGGGGAGTCGTCCGCTTTACTGACGACCTCCATCGGTTTTGCACCGTCATACACTTGCATGATGGCATCCCCCGCATCCCGTGCGAGTTGACAAATTTTATCTAGCATTCTCCACCTCTTTGTTAACGCAGTGAGGTTAACTCATTGTTTTAGTTATATCGTAATGTGAACAATTCCGCTATCTGTGAAGCAATTCCGGTTTCAGTACGCTTTTTTCTGTCAGGATTCACATTTCTGTAAGCAACACGCTATAGATACATACTCTTTTGTGGCATGGATCGAAAAAAGGACTCCTCTGATGATTAAGTTTAGTGCAACGCTTCTGGCGACGCTGATTGCAGCGAGCGTGCAGGCGGCGACGGTAGATCTGCGTATTCTGGAAACGACCGATCTGCACAGCAACATAATGGACTTCGATTACTACAAAGATACCCCTACCGAAAAATTCGGTCTGGTCCGCACGGCAAGTTTGATCGATGCCGCGCGCGGTGAAGTGAAAAATAGCGTGCTGGTGGACAACGGCGATCTTATTCAGGGTAGTCCACTCGGGGATTACATGGCCGCGAAGGGGCTAAAGAAAGGCGAGATCCATCCCGTTTATAAGGCGATGAATACGCTGGATTATGCCGTCGGCAACCTGGGCAACCACGAATTTAACTACGGCCTGAAGTACCTGCACGATGCGCTGGCTGGCGCAAAATTCCCCTACGTTAACGCCAACATCATCGACGTTAAGACGCAGAAGCCGCTCTTTACCCCCTATCTGATTAAAGAGACCGAGGTTGTCGATCGGGACGGTAAAAAACAGACGCTTAAAATCGGCTATATCGGCTTCGTGCCGCCGCAAATCATGACCTGGGATAAAGCCAACCTCGACGGTAAAGTGACCGTTAACGATATTACCGAAACTGCGCGCAAATACGTGCCGGAAATGCGCGAAAAAGGGGCCGATCTGGTGGTGGTGGTTGCGCACTCGGGACTCTCCGCCGACCCGTATCAGGCCATGGCGGAAAACTCCGTTTATTATCTGAGTGAAGTCCCGGGCGTCGATGCGATCCTGTTCGGCCACGCCCACGCGGTCTTCCCGGGTAAGGACTTTGCCAGCATTAAGGGCGCAGACATCGAGAAAGGGACGCTCAATGGCGTGCCATCGGTGATGCCGGGCATGTGGGGCGACCACCTTGGGGTGGTGGATCTGGTACTCAATAACGACGGCGGCAGCTGGAAGGTCACTCAGTCAAAAGCAGAGGCGCGTCCGATTTACGACGCTGCGGCTAAAAAATCACTGGCCGCTGAAGATAAAAAACTGGTCGACGTGCTGAAGCACGATCACGACGCCACCCGCGAATTCGTCAGCAAGCCGATCGGCCAATCCGCCGATAATATGTATAGCTTCCTGGCGCTGGTGCAGGATGACCCAACCGTTCAGGTCGTCAACATGGCGCAGAAGGCCTATGCCGAACACTTTGTTCAGGGCGATCCGGATCTGGCAAAACTGCCGGTGCTGTCTGCCGCTGCGCCATTCAAAGTTGGCGGGCGTAAGAACGACCCGGCAAGCTATGTCGAAGTTGAGAAAGGCCAGCTGACGTTCCGTAACGCCGCCGATCTCTATCTCTATCCGAACACGCTGGTGGTGGTGAAAGCGACGGGTAAAGAAGTGAAGGAATGGCTGGAGTGCTCTGCCGGACAGTTTAACCAGATCGATCCGAAGAGCAGTAAACCGCAGTCGCTGATTAACTGGGATGGCTTCCGAACCTATAACTTTGACGTGATCGATGGCGTGAATTATCAGATTGACGTTACCCAACCCGCGAAATATGACGGCGAGTGCCAGGCCATTAACCCGCAGGCCGAGCGCATCAAAAACCTGACCTTCAACGGTAAGGCGATCGATCCGAATGCCACCTTCCTGGTGGTAACCAATAACTACCGCGCCTATGGCGGTAAGTTTGCCGGTACGGGAGATAACCACATCGCCTTTGCTTCACCGGACGAAAACCGCTCGGTACTGGCGGCGTGGATCAGTGCTGAGTCGAAGAAGGCGGGCGAAATTCACCCGGCCGTGGATAACAACTGGCGCCTGGCACCGATCCACAGCGATACGAAACTGGATATCCGCTTTGAAACGTCACCGTCCGATAAGGCCGCCGCGTTCATTAAGGATAAGGCGCAGTATCCGATGAAGAAGGTGGCGACCGATGATATTGGCTTCGCGATTTATCAGGTTGACCTAAGCAAGTCGCGGTGATTGTGTCGGGTGGCGCTTCGCTTACCCGACCTACGAGATCGGGTAGGCCGGGTAAGGCGAAGCCGCCACCCGGCATGTCACGCCGCCCGATCGTCCCGATTCGCCATCACCTTCGGCGTATTCACCTCAATCCAGTCCGCCAGCGCAGCCACTTTCTCACTGACCTCAATCCCCATCGGCGTCAGGCTATACTCTACGTGCGGCGGCACAACCGGATATGACACGCGATCGACAAACCCGTCCTGCTCCAGCGCCTGAAGCGACTGGGACAGCATCTTTTCGCTTACCCCGCCCATTTTGCGGCGCAGATCGCTGAAGCGATGCGTTCCCTGACGCAGGGCCAGCAGAATCAGCACGCCCCAGCGGCTGGTAACGTGTTTGAGCACCTCCCGGGAAGGACACTGTTCCGCAAAGAGGTTGCCATCGCGCATTTGTTCGCTGAGTGTCGGTATCGTTGTTTTCATACTTACCTTTTTGTACGTACTTACTAAAAGTTAGCTATGGTGCTAGTGTGCCATAACACCAGACAAACACGAAGGAGATTCATCATGATTGCGATTACCGGCGCTACCGGCCAGCTTGGCCAATACGTTATTGAAGAACTGCTGAAAACGGTTCCGGCAAACGAGATTGTCGCCATTGTCCGTAACCCGGCGAAAGCCGACGCCTTAAGCCAGCAGGGAATTGTAGTTCGTCAGGCGGATTACACGAACGAAGCCGCCTTCACCGCCGCGCTGAGCGGCGTGCATAAGCTGCTGCTGATCTCCTCCAGCGAAGTCGGCCAGCGTGCAACCCAACATCAGAACGTCATTAACGCCGCCAAAGCCGCTGGCGTGAAATTCATCGCCTACACCAGCCTGCTGCATGCGGATCGCTCCCCGCTGGGCCTGCACGTTGAACACGTCGAGACGGAGAAAGCGCTGGCGGCGTCCGGCATTCCTTATGCCCTGCTGCGCAATGGCTGGTATACCGAAAACTATCTGGCAAGCGCGCCACCGGCGATTGAGCATGGCGTGTTTATAGGTGCGGCAGGCGAAGGCAAAATTGCCTCTGCCACCCGTGCAGACTACGCCGCCGCCGCAGCCAAAGTGATCGCTGAAGAGGGTCATGCTGGCAAGGTATATGAACTGGCTGGCGACCACGGCTGGACGCTGAGCGAGCTGGCGGCTGAACTCAGCAAACAGAGCGGGAAGCCGGTGACCTATCAGAATCTCAGCGAAGCCGATTTTGCCGCCGCGCTGAAGGGGGTGGGTCTGCCTGCGGGGCTGGCGGATATGCTCGCGGACTCCGACGTGGGTGCATCCAAAGGCGGCCTGTTTGACGACAGCCATACCCTGAGCACACTGATCGGCCGCCCGACCACGCCGCTGGCGGAGAGCATTAAAGCCATTCTGTAATTGTTACAGATTGGTTATTTTTTGTGGCATCCCCTCGGGTCATCTCTGATAATGAAGCGATGACCACGAGGAGGCTCAACGTGCAAGGCGTACCGGAACAGTTCATTGATGAGAGAGACAGCGCGCGCTTTCGCCATCTGGCGCAGGTGCCGGGCATCGAACTCTATCACGCGCATATTTCCCGCTACGCCTTTGAGCCTCACACCCATGAAGCCTTCGGGATCGGCACGATTGAAACCGGTGCCGAACGTTTTCGCTATCGCGGTACCCAGCACCTCGCGCCGGAGAAATCCGTCGTTACCATGAACCCGGACGAGATCCACACCGGGGAATCCGCCACCGAAGGCGGCTGGCGCTACCGGATGGTTTACATCGAACCTGACCTGCTGGAAGAGGTAACCGGCCTCCGGCACTGGTGGTTCAGCGAGGTGACCCGTTTTGACCCCCAGCGCTCGCAGCAAATCGGCAGGCTCATCTATGGCCTGTGGCATACGGACGATCCGCTGGCGCAAAAAGGATTATTGCTGGATCTGATTGAGACCTTTCAGCCCCTGGCCCATCACGCGCCGGTGGTTCAGGAAGGTGCGCACCGCTTCGAACGTGTGCGTGAGTATCTGCATGACAACTATATGCACTCCCTGACGCTGGATGAGCTGGCCAACGTCGTTTCGCTCAGTCCGTATCATTTTCAGCGCCAGTTCAAAGCCCATTTCCACGTTACGCCGCACCAGATGCTGATGGCTATCCGCCTGTGGCGCGCCAAAGCGTTCCTCACCCATGGCATGCCCGCAGCTGAGGTCGCTGCGGCGACCGGGCTGACCGACCAGTCACATTTGACCCGGGCATTTACCCGCCGCTACGGCATTACGCCCGTGCGCTACCAGAAGCAGGTCACCCGGCGCTAATGCGCAATCTCATACAATACGCGCGCATTTGCCCCTCCTACACTGAGCGCAACGTGAAGCAATAGGGATGGAAAAATGATTAGTGGCGTGTTGTATGCCCTGCTGGCAGGGATGATGTGGGGGCTGATTTTTGTTGGCCCGCTGATCGTGCCCGAATACCCGGCAATACTGCAGTCGACCGGACGTTATCTGGCGCTGGGGCTGATAGCCTTACCTCTGGCATGGCTGGGACGCGCGCGCCTGCGTCAGCTTAGCCGTCAGGACTGGCGCACCGCGCTGGCGCTGACCATGATGGGCAACCTCATCTATTACGTTTGCCTGGCGAGTGCCATTCAACGCACCGGGGCCCCGGTCTCGACCATGATTATCGGCACACTGCCGGTTGTCATCCCCATCTTTGCTAACCTGCTCTATAGCCACCGCGATGGCAAACTGGCGTGGCCAAAAATGGTGCCTGCGCTGTTGTGTACCGCCGTAGGGCTAATATGCGTCAATATTGCCGAGCTGCGTCATGGGCTGGAGGACTTTGATCTGTGGCGTTACGGCTCCGGCATTCTGCTGGCGTTCGTTTCCGTGGCGTGTTGGGCATGGTATGCCCTGCGCAATGCACGCTGGCTGCGTGAGAACCCGGACAAGCATCCGATGATGTGGGCGACGGCTCAGGCCCTGGTTACGTTGCCCGTTTCACTGCTGGGATATGTTGGAGCGTGCCTCTGGTTAGGCCATCAACAGCCCGATTTCGCCCAACCCTTCGGACCCAGACCGTGGGTATTTGTTGCCCTGATGGTGGCGATTGCAGTGCTGTGTTCCTGGGTGGGCGCGCTGTGCTGGAACATTGCCAGCCAGAAACTGCCAACGGTGATCCTGGGGCCGCTGATTGTTTTCGAAACCCTGGCCGGGCTGCTTTATACCTTCCTGATGCGCCAGAGCGTACCGCCTGTATTAACGGCCTGTGGGATTGTGTTGCTGGTCGTTGGGGTGGTGATGGCGGTGAGAGCGAAGCCGGAAAAACCGAGGGTTGTGTCAGCATCAGAAGTGTGATTTTTGCCGGGTGGCGGCTACGCCTTACCCGGCCTACACGGAGCGATTTTGTAGGCCGGGTAAGCGTCAGCGCCACCCGGCACCAGGTTAAAACGTTTCCCAGTTCGCTTCAGGCACGCTCGCTGCGGGCTGCGCTTTCGGCACGTAGGTTTTCACCGGCGCGGCTTTGACCGCCTGATTACGGGTAATTTTAAACACCGCCACCGCGTCATTCAGGCGTGCAGCCTGATCTTCCAGCGCGGCCGCCGCGGCCGCAGATTCCTCGACCAGCGAGGCGTTCTGCTGGGTCACGCGATCCATTTCAGCCACCGCCTGGCCCACCTGGTCGATACCGCGGCTCTGCTCGTCAGAGGCTGAGGCGATCTCGCCCATAATGTCCGTCACGCGGGTGACCGCATTGACGATCTCCGCCATCGTCGCCCCGGCTTCGTTAACCAGCTGCGAGCCGGCGTTCACGCGCTCGCCGGAATCGTCGATCAGCGCTTTGATCTCTTTCGCCGCCTGAGCACTGCGCTGGGCGAGGGTACGTACTTCCCCTGCGACCACCGCAAAGCCACGGCCCTGTTCACCTGCACGCGCAGCCTCTACCGCCGCGTTCAACGCCAGAATGTTGGTCTGGAAAGCAATACCGTCGATTACGTTGGTAATTTGCGCAATTTTACTGGAACTGGTGGCGATTTCGTCCATCGTGCGCACGACACCTTCCACCACGTTCCCGCCCTTCTTCGCCGTTGAGGAGGCATCCAGTGCCAGACGGGAAGCCTGACGGGCGTTATCGGCGTTCTGCTTCACGGTGGCCGTCAGCTGTTCCATGCTGGCTGCCGTTTCTTCCAGGGAAGCCGCCTGCTGCTCAGTACGGGAAGAAAGGTCGTTACTCCCGGCAGAAATTTCACCGGCTCCGGTGTAGATGGTGTCGGCACCTTCACGCACCACGCCAACGGTGTTCGCCAGCGAGGTCTGCATCTCCTGCACGTTGCGCGCCAGGATCGCCATTTCGTTCTTACCGTCAGCCTGAATCGGCTGGGTTAAATCCCCTGCCGCAATGGCGCGAATATGGTTGATCACCTCTTCCAGAGGCAGCAGCAGCACGCGTCGCATGGCGATCCAGCTGGAAATAATCACCACAATGACCAGCAGCATTACCGCAGAGAGGATCCACAGAATGCGTTTGTAGTCGCTTTCATTGTCCTGGATGCCTTTATCGGTAAGCGTTGCCTGTGCTTCGCGCCACTCGCGATAAACCGCCTGCATCGCAGTCTGTTTTTGCTCAGCGTTCTGCTTGAACATGTCTTCCAGATTGCCCTGGCTCAGCAGCACGTTCATTTGCGTCAACGTGGCGGAGTATGTGCGGTACTGCTCTTCCAGCCGATCGGCCAGTTTTTCATCCAGGCCCGGCGTTTCTGGCAGCGCGTAGTATTTATCGTAATGAACCTGGGCATCTGCGAGCAGGTTTTTCGCCGTGTTAACCAGCTCGTTCAGCTGTCCGCCGTTAATCTGAGAGGCCATGCTGCTTTGCAGACGCAGCATCCCACGGTTCAGCGTCACGCGCGCCTGGTTCAGGCTGATCCACGCATCGGTAAACTCCGCCACATTCTTGCTGGAGAGCTGCGACACGGTGAAATTGTCTTTATCGTTGTTCAGCGCGTTGATAAAGATCCCCGCGGAAATCACTTGCATGATGCCGAGTACAAGCAGCACCGAAATAAGAAGAGTAATAACTTTTATACGTTTAAACATACGTTGCCTTTGTTATATGCAGGTTTGTCTGACGTGGATATATCGGCAGGCAAGGCGGGTTGTTTACTGTTTCTCCACCTTTAAAAACTTTCTAAACCACTTTCCTGAGTCCATTCAGGGCGTTAACCCGGATAATTTTTTGTGACTTACGTCTCACTTTTACCCTTCCCTCTAAAGGGTTATAGCGCCGCCATAAAGATGCATTTAAAATGCACCTTATATTCTTGATGACGAGGTAACTGCTATGGCCTTTCGCGACCAACCCCTCGGCGAGCTGGCGCTCTCCATCCCTCGCGCTTCTGCGCTGTTCCGTAAATACGATATGGATTACTGCTGCGGCGGTAAGCAAACCCTCGCGCGAGCGGCCTCACGTAAGGAGCTGGATGTGGAGGTGATTGAAGCAGAGCTGGCGCAACTGGCCGAACAGCCTGTTGATAAAGACTGGCGTACCGCCCCGCTCGCAGAAATCATCGACCACATTATTGTGCGTTACCACGATCGCCACCGGGAGCAACTGCCGGAGCTGATCCTGCAGGCGACCAAAGTCGAGCGCGTACATGCTGACAAACCTTCCGTACCCCGCGGTCTGGCGAAATATCTGACCATGCTGCACGAAGAGCTTTCCAGCCACATGATGAAAGAAGAACAGATCCTCTTCCCGATGATTAAACAGGGAATGGGCAGCCAGGCAATGGGTCCGATTAGCGTGATGGAAAGCGAGCATGATGATGCGGGCGAACTGCTGGAAGTGATCAAACACACCACCCACAACGTCACACCGCCGCCAGAGGCGTGCACCACCTGGAAAGCGATGTACAACGGCATTAACGAGATGATCGATGACCTGATGGAACACATCAGTCTTGAGAACAACGTGTTGTTCCCGCGGGCATTAGCTGATAAATAAAAAAGCCCGGTAGCGCTAGCGCTTACCGGGCCTACAACGTCCTCGAACGTAGGCCGGGTAAGCGTCAGCGCCACCCGGCAACATGCTTAACGCATGCCAGCCATACGTTTCTTACCGATAAACACCCAGCCCAGCCCCAGCGCGATAAACCACAGCGGCGTAACAATCAGCGCCTGACGGGTATCATCTTCCAGCGTCAGCAGCACCAGCACGAACACGAAGAACGCCATGCACACCCAGCACATCAGCTTGCCCAGCGGCATCTTGTAGATCGACTTCTCATGCAGGTGTGGACGCTGTTTGCGGTACACCAGGTACGAGCAGAGGATAATGGTCCAGACGAACATAAACAGGATTGCAGAGACCGTGGTGATCATGGTGAACGCGCCAATCACGCTTGGGTTCACGTAGAGCATGACCACGCCGCCCAGCAGGCACATGCAGGAGAAAGTCAGCCCTTTCGCCGGTACCGCACGCTTAGACAGTTTCGCAAAGGCGCTCGGCGCCACGCCCTCCTGCGCCAGACCAAACAGCATACGGCTGGTTGAGAACACGCCGCTGTTCGCGGACGACGCCGCAGAGGTCAGCACGACGAAGTTAATCAGGCTTGCCGCAGCGGGCAGCCCTACCAGCACAAACAGTTCAACGAACGGGCTCTTGCTCGGCACCACGGAGCTCCACGGCGTCACGGACATAATGATGATCAGCGCAAAGACGTAGAACATGATGATACGAACCGGAATCGAGTTAATGGCGCGCGGGAGAGACTTCTCGGGATCTTTAGTTTCGGCCGCCGTGGTTCCCACCAGCTCAATGCCCACAAACGCGAACACCGCAATCTGGAAGCCGGCAAAGAAGCCGCTGATGCCTTTCGGGAACCAGCCGCCGTCATTCCACAGATGGGTAAATGACGCCTGTACGCCGGTTGGCGACTGGAAGTGCGTCAGTACCATCACCAGGCCCACAACAATCAGCCCCACGATAGCGACAATCTTGATCATCGCGAACCAGAACTCCATCTCACCGAACATTTTTACGGTGGCGAGGTTGAGGCTCAGCAGCAAAGCGATAACCGCCAGCGAGGCCACCCAGTCTGACAGTCCCGGGAACCAGAACTGTGCGTAGGCGGTAATCGCCACGACGTCCGCCATACCGGTAACAACCCAGCAGAACCAGTAGGTCCAGCCGGTGAAATAGCCTGCCCATGGACCGAGCAGGTCAGACGCGAAGTCGCTGAAGGATTTGTATTCGAGGTTCGAGAGCAGCAATTCACCCATTGCCCGCATCACGAAGAACAGCATGAAACCAATGATCATATAAACGAAGATGATCGACGGCCCGGCAAGACTGATGGTTTTGCCTGACCCCATAAACAGCCCGGTCCCGATGGCCCCACCTATGGCGATAAGCTGAATATGACGGTTTGTGAGATTGCGCCGTAGCGACTGTTCAGACGTCGCCTCTTCTGCAGCGGCGACTTTGACCTGATCTACCATGTAATTTTTCCTGTTTATGCCTGTCTGTGTTGTTAAGGCTCTTCTGGCCTTTAAATACGTCAAAAGATGACGTTCCCCTTGTAAGGGCTTATCGATATTAGGTAAGAATCGGCGGGATGAATACTATGATTTAGATATTATGTTAATAATATGTTGAAAGTGAGTGTCATATCACTCATACAGCGCGAAACAGCTCACAAAAATACACGCAAAAGTTTCGTTTGCAAGATAAAATATTGATAACGTCGTAACTATAGGTTTTATCACTATTTTCCTCTCCCCGAACGGAGAGAGGAAATAAGAAAAGTCGATTACAGGATTTCCAGCAGCTCGACTTCAAATACCAGGGTGCTGAATGGCGGGATGGATGCGCCAGCACCACGCTCGCCGTAAGCCAGGTTGTGCGGAATAGTCAGTTCCCATTTGGAGCCAACTGGCATCAGGGTCAGCGCTTCAATCCAGCCTGCGATCACGCCGTTGACCGGGAATTCTGCCGGTTCGCCACGCGCCACGGAGCTGTCAAACACGGTGCCGTCGATCAGTTTACCGGTATAATGTACGCGAACGTGGTCGGTACGTGCCGGGATTGCGCCGTCGCCCTGGTTGATCACGCGGAACTGCAGGCCAGACTCGGTGCTGTTCACGCCTTCACGCTCACGGTTCTCTTCCAGATATTTCACGCCTTCGGCCGCCATCTCTTCGAAACGCGCGCGACGCACAGCGTCAGCACGTTCATGAATTTCACGCAGTGCGCGGTGTACAACGTCAACCGGAACAGCGGGCTGTTTACCTTCCAGCGCGTCAGCGATACCCGCCACCAGCGCTTCTGGTAACAGACCTTCCAGGCCGGATTCGCTCAGCTGCTGTCCTACCTGCAAGCCGATACCGTAACTTGCCTGCGCTTCGATAGTGTCAAAAGTCGGGGTGGTCATGGGTTTTCCTTCCATCACATTTAAAGTAGCGGGCAGCATAGCAGCCATGCCCTTATGGGTAAAACTTTGTCTGAAGTTAAGGTGACAAACCGCGACGAAACAGAAACAATAGAGACAACCAGGATTAATCCCGAACTGATGTCACGGATGTCGGGTTTGCTACGCCGTTCAGGCAGTTAGCAAACTATACTTCGATGCACAGGATAAAAAAGACGCGGAGCAGGAGGAGAGCCATGCCCGGGCGATTTGAACTGAAACCTACCCTGGCGAAAATCTGGCAGGCGCCGGACAATTTTCGCATTATGGACCCGCTGCCTCCCCTGCATCGCAGAGGGATTATCATTGGTGCGCTGATGGTGATCGTAGGCTTCCTGCTTCCTTCCGGCGGTGATGATGTCGATACCGCCCCTGTCACCCGCAATGCACAACTGGATATTCAGTCGCAAACGCGGCCGCAGCCTGATGCACAGCCGATGCAAACGCAGCTGGTGACCCCTTCGAACGATCCGGGTCAGGTCGCGCCGGTTGAACCGGAACCCGTCCAGGAAGATCAGGCTCAAACCTCCGCCCCGGTAGAGCAGCAGGCTCAGCAGCCTAGGGGCATTGAGCAGCAGTGGCGCTCCTATCGCGTCGAGCCGGGTAAAACCCTGGCGCAGCTTTTCCGCGATCACAACCTGCCGCCGACTGACGTGTATGCCATGGCAAAAGTGGAAGGTGCGGGTAAGCCGCTCAGTAACCTGCAGAATGGTCAGATGGTACAGATTCGCCAGAATGCCAGCGGTGTGGTGACAGGCTTAACGATTGATACAGGAAATGGTCAGCAGGTGCTGTTTACCCGCCAGCCGGACGGCAGTTTTGTCCGGGCGCGTTAAAGACCTGGTTCTTTAAAAAGCAAAACGCCGGCACAAGGCCGGCGTTTCAACGTGAGCAGAGTAAAAAATTACTCAGCTACAACGTTAACAACCAGTTTAGCGAACACTTCGCTGTGAACCTGGAAGTCAACTTCGTGCTCACCAGTGGTACGCAGAACGCCGTTCGGCATGCGAACTTCGCTCTTAGCCACTTTAACGCCTGCTGCAGTCACTGCATCAGCGATATCGCGGGTACCGATGGAACCGAACAGTTTACCTTCGTCGCCAGCTTTAGACGCGATGGTAACGGTGCCCAGTGCGTTGATTGCTTCAGCGCGAGCGTTAGCAGCCGCCAGAACGTCAGCCAGTTTGGCTTCCAGTTCAGCACGACGTGCTTCGAAAAACTCTACGTTTTTCTTAGTAGCTGGAACAGCTTTACCCTGTGGAACCAGGAAGTTACGAGCGTAACCCGCTTTAACGTTTACCTGATCACCCAGGCTGCCCAGGTTTGCTACTTTATCAAGCAGAATAACTTGCATTACCTTATCCTCTTAAAGTCGTATTAATGGACCGTGCCCGATTACTGATGACGATCAGTGTACGGCAGCAGGGACAGGTAGCGAGCGCGTTTGATAGCGCGAGCCAGCTGACGCTGATATTTTGCACGAGTACCGGTGATACGGCTTGGGACAATCTTACCGCTTTCGGTGATGTAGTTTTTCAGCGTTGCGATATCTTTATAGTCGATCTCTTGAACGCCTTCCGCGGTGAAACGGCAGAACTTGCGACGACGGAAATAACGTGCCATATGGCTAGTCTCCAGAATCTATCAAATCAATCTGCTCGGCATGCAGAACCATTTTGCTCAGGCCGTTCTTTGCCTTGTGGCAAGAGATGAACCCCTGAACGATTACTGCGCTACCGACCGTTAAACTGTGAGTAATGGCCTGGTTTTCGTGTCCGCTAATAATAACGGGCATTTGGCACCACGCCTGCCGGTGAAACCCGGCTTCCTCTTGCACAGAACGATGCTCAAGCACGAACTGGCAATGCGGAATTCCTGATGGACTGACCTTTCGAAGGGGAGCCCTGCATACGATGCCGGACAACGCCAGACGGTTGGTCATCAGAAATTACTCTTCAGAATCCCCAGCATCAGAATCATCTGCGGTTTCGTTTGCGAAATCATCGCGACGCTCACGGCGCTCGTCTTTCGCTTTAACCATCGGAGATGCTTCGGTAACTGCGTTTTTGGTACGCATAACCATGCTGCGGATAACGGCATCGTTGAAGCGGAAGGTAGTTTCCAGCTCATCGATCACTTCCTGCGGCGCTTCAACGTTCATCAGAACGTAGTGTGCTTTGTGCAGTTTGTTGATCGGGTAAGCCAGCTGACGGCGGCCCCAGTCTTCCAGACGGTGGATCGTACCTTCTGCACCAGTGATGGCAGCAGAGTAACGCTCGATCATACCCGGAACCTGTTCGCTCTGGTCAGGATGGACCATAAAAACGATTTCGTAATGACGCATCGAATTGCTCCTTACGGATTATTCAGCCTCCTGTCTGGGTCAGCCGAGGCCCGGGGAGGCAAGGAACGTGTTAAAGGTCGGCTGAAAAATTGACGCGTCATAATACTTGCGCGCCCCTGGAAACTCAAGCTGATTGCACAAATAATTCGCACAAAGCGTAAAGCGGGTCTAAGTGGGTGATTTAAAATTGAACACACCAGGAAGCGTTGTTTTTTTGAACAACAGCATCAGAAATGGTCACGCATCCCCGCCGTATGAATGATTACACTTTAATCAGAGAACACCTGAATTAAAGAAGGAGTATCCCCTCTCTCACAGCACGCAGTCGTGGAGCGCATATCATGAAAAAAATCGCATTAGCCATTATGGCTGCGCTTTTGCTCAGTGCAAACGCGATGTCAGCCATCAAAATAGACGGCCGGCAGGCCAGGAACATGGATGATGTGCAAAGCTTAGGCGTAATCTATATCAATCATAATTTCGCCACTGAAAGCGAAGCAGATCAGGCACTAAATGAAGAGACCGATGCCCAGGGCGCAACCTATTACCACGTGATGTTAATCCGTGAGCCCGGCAGCAACGGCAATATGCACGCCAGTGCAGACATTTACCGATAACGCTTTAACGCTAGCACCAGGAAAGCCAACAACGAGAACATAGCCATAGTTTACGTTGCCCCCTGCCCGGGGGCTTTTTTTTTGTAAATGGCTCTGAAATACCACCGGTTACAACTGTTTTTCGGTATTCCAGAGCACTTATTTACTTCTGCCCGTAATAGGCATTCGGGCCGTGCTTGCGCATGAAATGCTTGTTCATCAGGTAATCATCAATCCCCTGAAGCTGTGGATTAATGTCGCGGGCAATCCACGCCATTTTGGCCACCTCTTCCATCACCACAGCATTATGCACCGCGTCGTGAGCATCTTTACCCCAGGAGAACGGACCGTGCTGGTACACCACAATTCCCGGCGTATGCAGCGGTTCTGCCTCACCCAGCGTTTCGATAATCACCTTGCCGGTGTTGAGCTCGTACTCGCCTTCCACCTCGGCCTGCGTTAACGCGCGCGTGCAGGGAATATCCCCGAAGAAGTAATCCGCGTGCGTCGTGCCCAGCGCCGGGATGGCAAGCCCAGCCTGTGCCCAGGCGGTGGCATGGGTTGAGTGGGTATGCACTACCCCGCCGAGGGAGGGATAACGTCTATAAAGCGCCAGATGGGTAGCGGTATCCGAAGAAGGACGCCACTGTCCCTCTACGACGTTTCCTTCAAGGTCCACGACAACCATATCGTCGACCTTCATGGTCTCATACGCCACTCCGCTGGGTTTAATGACGATGAGGCCGCGCTCTCGGTCAATCGCGCTGACGTTACCCCAGGTGAACGTTACCAGGCCATAGCGCGGCAAATCCATATTGGCTTCAAAGACCTGCTGTTTAAGCTTAAGCATGTTCCACCTCCAGCAAACCTGCTCGCGCCATACGCTCGCGCACCCAGTCCCGCGCGTTTGCCACTTCCGCTGCCGGGTCGTCAGACGTCTCGCTCCACATCTCAATCAGGTAAGGCCCGCAATACCCTGTCTGCTTGAGCGTCTCGAAGCATCGTTCGAACTCCACCACCCCGGAGCCGAACGGTACGTTTTTAAACACGCCAGGACGGGTATCTTTGACGTGCACCGCCACGATATGCCCGATGCCCGCCTGCAGCTCCATCTGCACGTCGTTATCCCATGCCGACAGGTTGCCGATATCCGGATAGAGTTGGAACCACGGGTTATTCAGATAGTGCGCGTAGCCCAGTGCCTTGCTGATGGAGTTCATTAACGGGTAGTCCATGATCTCCATCGCCAGCGTCACCTGCGCGCGGCTTGCCATTTCAACGCTCTCTTTCAGACCGTCACGGAAACGACGGCGCGTTTCATCGTTGGCTTCCTGATAGTAAACGTCATAACCCGCCAGCTGGATCACACGGATACCGACATCCTGAGCAAAGCGAATGGCTTTGCGCATGATCTCCAGCCCCTGCGCCCGCACGGCATCATCTTCGCTGCCGAGGGGAAAACGACGGTGAGCGCTCAGGCACATGGACGGCACGCGCACGCCCGTTTCAGCGATGGCGCTCACCAGCGCCAGACGCTGCTCGCGGCTCCAGTCGAGGCGAGAGAGGCGTTCATCCGTCTCATCCACTGACATTTCGACAAAATCGAAACCCAGCTGCTTCGCCAGCTGTAACCGCGCCAGCCAGCACTCCCCCGCAGGGAGTGCCTTTTCATAGATGCCAAGCGGAACCTGTTTTGACAACATACCCGCTCCTTAGCCCCAAAGCTGAGCGATTGAGCGTTTGAACTGACGCGCTGCTTCCACCGGAGACGCCGCGTCACGGATGCTACGACCCGCAATAAAGACGTGAATCGGGATACCCTTGAACAGCGGCAGATCTTCCAGCGCCAGGCCACCGGTCACGGTCACTTTGAAGCCCATTTCGGCCAGACGTTTAATCGCGCTGATGTCCGCCTCGCCCCACGCCACGCCAGCAGCCTGCGCATCACGGCTGCGGTGGTATACCACCTGCTGGATCCCCGCATCGCGCCACGCCTGTGCCTGCTCCCAGGTCCAGAAACCGGTCAGTTCAATCTGCACGTCGCCGTTAAACTCTTTTGCCACGTCCAGCGCGCCTTTGGCGGTATTGATATCCGCGCAGCAGATCACGGTGACCCAGTCGGCGTTGGCTTCAAAACACATGCGGGAGAGGATTTTGCCCGCGTCAGCGATTTTGGCATCAGCCAGTACGATTTTGTGCGGGTAGAGCGCCTTCAGGTCACGAACGGCGCGAACGCCTTCGCCCACGCACAGAATGGTACCCACTTCAATGATGTCTACCTCTTCGGCGATCAGGCGGGTGGTTTCATAAGCATCGGACAGCGTCTGGTTATCCAGCGCAACCTGCAACATTGGTAATGACATGTTCAATTCCTCTTAAACGGCCGCCGCAGTGGCGTTATCAATTAAATCCAGCACTTCCTGCGCGGTACGGCAGGCGCGTAAACGGTCAAAATTGGCTTCATCATCAAACAGATTGACGATCTGCATGATGCCCACCTCCTGGTGGGTATTGGCATCGACGGCCGCCATGGTGATCAGAATATCGACCGGGTCGTTATCTTCATGGTTGAAGACCAGGGGCGTTTTCAGCGTGACCAGCGCAAAGCCGGTTTTCTTCACGCCCTCTTCCGGGCGGCCGTGCGGCATAGCCAGCCCCGGGGCAATCACAAAATAGGGGCCGTGCTGCGCCACGCCATCCAGAATGGCCTGGTAATAACGCGGCTCGACAACGTCCGCCTTAACCAGCAGATCCACGCTCAGCTTCACCGCTTCCTGCCAGGTGCTGGCGTCAGCCTGCAAAAGGATGGAGTCATTCTCTGCCAGCGAATCTCGTAGTTTCATGTCGGGTCCTTACTTCACGTCTTGTGGGAAGTGTTCTTTGATCACTTCCAGCAGTTTTGGTCCGAAATCCGCAGGCGACAGCATGTTGCGCACGCCCACCACATATTTGTTGCCCGACACGCTAATCTCGCCGGCAATGTGAGTTGACGCGATAATGATGTCTGCGCCGTTCAGCTCACTTTTGTATTCACCCACTGCGCAGCTGTTTACCGTGTGGTCGATGTTTGACTGGGTTAAAAACTGGTCCACTTTCATCTTCATGATCATGGAGCTGCCTTGCCCATTGCCACACACAGCCAGGATACGTACGGTCATAATCGAAACTCCTTAGTGAGCAGAAACTTCTGCTGTTTGTTTTTCTGCATCTTCTTCTGCTCGCAGCGAACGGCCAGCGAAGAACATATAAGCCAGTGCAATCAGGATGATGACGGCCATAAAGACCAGCCCGACGGACGCAAAGCCCTGCATCATCGGCGGCGCCAGGATTGACCAGTCCGCCATGCCCATCCAGGCGCTCATACCGGTGAGCTTGACCGCCCACACGCAACCGAAGATTTCCACCATCCCCATCACCAGGCAGATCTTGAGCGCTGCACGCCAGCCGCCGAAGTGGTTAGCAAAAACGCCGATGGTGGCGTTGGAGAAGAACATCGGGATAAAGCCAGGAATAATCAGGATTGAGGAGCCGCAGGCCACCAGGATACCCACCGCAATCAGCTGGCCGATGGTGCCCCACATAAAGCCCCAGACGACGGCGTTTGGCGCGAAGCTATAGATGGCCGCACAGTCAATTGCCAGAACGGCTCCCGGGATCAGGCGCTGAGAGATGCCGTTGAAGGCTTCAGAGAGCTCGGCGACGAACATACGCACGCCCTGGGTGATGATGAAAATGGCCACCGCGAAGGAGAAACCGGTCTGCAGGATATAAATCGTCCAGTGCGTTTTGCCCGCCATCGCCTGCACAACGTCAATGCCAAAGGAGAGCAGAATGGCGCCGAAGAAAAGGGTCATCACAATCGCCGTCGAGACGATGTTGTCATGGAAGATATTCAGCCAACCGGGCATCTTGAGGTCTTCAACGCTCTCCTCTTTTTTCCCCAGGTATGGCGCAACTTTATAGGCAACCCAGGCCGCAAACTGCTGCTGATGGCCGATGGAGAAGCCACAGCCGTCGGTCACTTCCTGGGTCGGCTTGTACATCATGTTGGAAGTGATGCCCCAATAGAGCGAGACCAGCACCGCGGTGCAGATAATCGTGGTCCACATTGGGTAACCGAAGATATAGAGAGAAACCGCGATCAGACCCGCCTGCTGGAACATGATGTGACCGGTAAGCATGATGGTGCGAATACCGGTAATGCGACGCAGCAACACGTAGATAATGTTCAGCGCCAGCGCGAGCAGAACCGCGTAACCCACCCAGCTGTAGGCGTCACCCATGCGGTCAATCGTGGCCATCATTGAGGCATAAGTATCGGAAATTGCACCGTTTATACCGTAGACCTCCGCCATTTTGGCGACGACTGGCTTAAACGTGCTGGTCAGGATGCCTGACCCCGCCTGCAACAGCATAAAACCGATAATGGTCTTAATCGTGCCTTTGATGATCACGCTGACGCTTTTACGCAGCAGGATGTAACCCAGGCACGTCACGATACCCAGCAGCAGCGGGGCGTTGGTCATTACCTGATTGAAGAAAACGGTAAAGACGTTGTAGAGGATCTCCATAACTCTCTCCAGAAATGAGAACACGAGGGGCAATCCCTGTGTGGTTGGTGTCATCACTCTAGTAATCACAAATAATCATCACAAGATTGAATTTGATTATTTGTGACGCATCACGCAAATTATTTCCATGGTGTTAGTAATGATTTTCACTACCGCACAAACAAAATGAATTATTCTTTATAATTCATGCAATTAATCATTAACAGCGGATAGTCTAACAAGGATAAAGCGAAGTATCTGTGATATCGCACAGTTAAAATTACGCACTTTTGTCATTGCAAAGCACGTCAAATGGTGCCAGAGTTAATCACAACAAATCACCATATGATTACTTTTGATTAAAACCAGGAGTCAAAACGATGAGTAAAGTGAACACCATCACCCGTGAATCATGGATTCTGAGCACCTTCCCGGAGTGGGGTAGCTGGCTGAACGAAGAGATCGAACAGGAACAGGTTGCTCCTGGTACTTTTGCCATGTGGTGGCTGGGCTGCACCGGTATCTGGCTGAAATCCGAGGGTGGCGCCAATATTTGCGTCGATTTCTGGTGCGGCACAGGCAAACAGAGTCACGGCAATCCGTTGATGAAAAAAGGCCACCAGATGCAGCGCATGGCCGGCGTGGAAAAACTGCAACCGAACCTGCGTACCACGCCGTTTGTGCTCGATCCTTTTGCCATTCGCCAAATCGATGCCGTGCTCTCCACCCACGATCACAACGATCATATTGACGTGAACGTGGCGGCGGCAGTAATGCAAAACTGCGCGGACGACGTGCCGTTTATCGGGCCGCAGACCTGCGTGGATCTCTGGATTGGCTGGGGCGTGCCAAAAGAGCGCTGCATCGTGATGAAACCGGGCGACGTGGTGAAAATCAAAGACATTGAAATTCACGCCCTGGATGCCTTTGACCGTACCGCACTGATTACGCTGCCGGCTGACCAGAAAGCCGCAGGCGTTCTGCCGGACGGCATGGACGAGCGCGCCGTCAACTACCTGTTCAAAACCCCTGGCGGTTCCCTGTACCACAGCGGCGACTCACACTACTCCAACTACTACGCGAAGCACGGTAATGAGCATCAGATTGACGTGGCGCTGGGCTCCTACGGCGAGAACCCTCGCGGCATTACCGACAAGATGACCAGCGCCGATATGCTGCGTATGGCGGAGGCGCTGAACACTAAGGTCGTGATTCCGTTCCACCACGACATCTGGTCAAACTTCCAGGCCGATCCGCAGGAAATTCGCGTGCTGTGGGAGATGAAAAAAGACCGCCTGAAGTACGGATTCAAGCCATTTATCTGGCAGGTAGGCGGCAAGTTCACCTGGCCGCTGGATAAAGACAATCTTGAGTACCACTACCCACGCGGTTTCGATGATTGCTTTACTATTGAGCCAGACCTGCCGTTTAAGTCCTTCCTCTGATTATCCGGCCACATCGCCAGACCCTGAGTCTGGCGATTTCATATTTATTTTAGTAATTTCACGCTATTTCAAATATCATCTTTTCAAATCAATTCTTATCGGAATAGCTCATGACGGAAGCGCAACGGCATCAAATTTTACTGGAACTCCTGGCGCAAACAGGGTTTATCACCGTCGAGAAAGTGATCGAACGTTTAGGCATCTCCCCCGCCACCGCGCGGCGGGACATTAACAAGCTGGATGAGAGCGGCAAACTGAAAAAAGTCCGCAACGGTGCAGAAGCCATCAGCCAGCAGCGTCCACGCTGGTCGCCAATGAATATCCATCAGGCGCAGAATCACGATGAAAAGGTGCGGATCGCCAGAGCCGCCTCACAGCTGGTGAACCCGGGTGAGAGCGTCGTCATCAACTGCGGGTCTACGGCATTTTTGCTGGGCCGCGAGATGTGCGGCAAGCCGGTGCAGATCATCACCAACTACCTACCGCTCGCCAACTATCTTATCGACCAGGAGCATGACAGCGTGGTGATCATGGGCGGCCAGTACAATAAGAGCCAGTCCATCACCCTTAGTCCCCAGGACAGTGAAAACAGTCTTTACGCCGGGCACTGGATGTTTACCAGCGGCAAAGGCCTGACTGCAGACGGTTTATATAAAACCGATATGCTGACTGCGATGGCCGAACAAAACATGCTGAACGTTGTGGGCAAACTCGTCGTGCTGGTCGACAGCAGTAAAGTCGGTGAACGCGCAGGCATGCTATTTAGCCGCGCAGAGCAGATCGACATGGTGATCACCGGCAAAGGGGCTAACCCCGAGATCCTCCAGAAACTGGAAGATCAGGGCGTTAAAATCCTGCGGGTTTAAAGGTGCTGGCGGAAAAACGCCACCGTGGCCTCCAGCGCCGCTGGCGTAATGCGGTGGCGGACGCCCGATTCCCACAAACAGGTCAGATTGCCGTCCAGTCCTTCACGCTTTAGCGCCTGCTGCAGGCGAAAGGTGCCGTCAGGCGGTACCACGTCATCTGCGTCACCGTGCCACAGCAGAAGCGGACGATCGGCCACGCGCGGCAGTGCGCGAGTCACTTCCCAGTCAGCCAGCCTCGCCGTCATTTCCGTCAAATCTTGCGGGGGAAAAAGCGTCTTCGCCAACGACGTAAAGTAGCCGGAGCCCATCAGACAGGCGACGGATCTCACTTCAGGATGATGCGTCATAATCCCCAGCGCCGTCATGCCGCCCATCGAGGCCCCGGCAACCGCCAGCCGGTTATCGGCCACCAGCCCTGCGTCATAAAGCGCATCGCGCAGCCCGGAAAACTCGGTCAGACTGCCGTGCAGAATGGGCCAGAACTGACCAAGCCGCGCCTGTTCATCCCCCGTAAAGCGCACACCGTGATCGGGGGCATCCGGCATGACGACACGAAAACCGGCCTGCGCCAGCGCCACCGCAAAATAACTGTAAACCAGCTTTGACGAGGTAAATCCATGATAAAAAACCACAACTGGCAGCGGTTTATCACGTTTCCCCGTCGGCGTGGCGTGTAAAATTTCATGGTCGCCGAGACGGCGTATTTCAATTTCAATCATTGTCGACCCCGTACGAATGAATGATTCATAATGTTGAGAACTGGGTTACGGTTTCAGGCTATTTTCATTCGAAAATTACGCCCCAGATAACACTTCGGGAACATTCCCCCAAAACGAAATTCGCAGACAACTACACTATGGCTATCAGGAAAAGAGATATGGTTATGCACAGGTTTGCAGCTTTATTGCTGGTGCTTCTTCTCAGTGGCTGTAGCGCACTGCAGGGAACGCCGCAACCCGCTCCTCCGGTTGCCGATCACCCGCAGGAGATTCGTCGTAATCAGACAGAAGGATTACAACGAATGGGCACCGTCTCCGCGCTGGTTCGCGGTTCTCCGGATGACGCAGAAGAGGCAATAAAGGCACAAGCCGTCGCCGCCAAAGCAGATTATTACGTCATTATCATGGTCGATGAAACCATCATTACGGGGCAGTGGTATTCACAGGCCATTTTATACCGTCAGTAATGGTTTTCCTTTGAACGACATTTACACTGCTTTGCGTCCATAGACATTTTCCTGTCCACAATAAACTCCATGCCCGCGTCAATGGAAAGGAGTTTATTCGCGAAGGATTGCCCGGCGGATACCGGAGATATGTGAAATGGAGCTGACGATGAAACGAACTCTTGCTTTGACCTCTCTGTTGCTCTCAGCAGGCCTGGTGAGCACCACCGCGCAGTCAGCAGAATTTGCCAGCGCGGATTGCGTAACAGGTCTGAATGAAATAGGCCACATCTCCGTCAATAACATTTCGGGGAGCCCGCAAGATGTTGAACGTATCGTGGCATTAAAAGCCGATGAACAGGGTGCCTCATGGTATCGCATCATCCAGATGCAGGAAGATAACCATGTCGACCACTGGCGGGTACAGGCCATTCTCTACGTCTAAGCACCTTCCTGATAAAAGCCACTTATTTTTAGTGGCTTTTCGTTTTTGCAAATTTTTTATCTTTTACAAAACCATATAAAAACAACTCAATAACATTTTGTTACACTAATTCAGTAAACGTAATCCCCGCTCTGCCGTTGAAGAACCATACCTTTTCAATGATGAGCAATTTATGATCAATCTTTTCCGCCGTGCGGGCCTCGGGACAAAGCTATCGCTGCTGACGGGCGTCAGTGTTGCCGTGCTGTTTCTGCTTTTCACTTTCCTGCTCAGCCAAAAAGCCAGCCAGCAGCTTGAAGCCCTCGCGGTAGAAGACCTGCATAACCAGTCCACCGGTATGGTCGATATGGTGCAAATGTTCAACACCAGCCTGAGTGAAGAAGTCGAAAGCTATACCAGACTGTTTACGACATTTTTGCCCCAGCCATTTAGCGTCGATACGCTTCAGACCCGGACAATTAACGGGCTCAATGTTCCTCTGCTGAAAGGCGGGGAAACGGAACTCCATGAAAATACCACTTTTTCTGACGACTTCCTGAACCGAACGGGGGCCATCTCCACGCTATTTGTTCGCAGCGGTAACGACTTTATTCGCGTCGCCACCTCCCTGCGTAAAGAGAATGGCGAGCGGGCAATGGGGACCGTTCTGGATACCTCCAGCCCAGCCTTTGCCGCCGCCAATAAAGGTGATGTCTACCGTGGCCTGGCGCTGCTGTTTGGCAAACGCTATATCACCCAGTACCAGCCGGTGAAAAACGCCGAAGGTCAGGTCATTGCGATCGTCTTTGTCGGGGTGGACATTAGCCACTCCTGGAACGTCATGCGCGAGAAAATCCTCAACCGCCGCCTGGGCGAGAGCGGTCACTTCTTCGTGCTGGATCGCAGCAACGGCAAAACACGCGGGCAATACCTGTTCCACAACACGGAAGAGGGACAACTGCCGAAGTGGGACAGCGCGACACAACAGCAGCTTCTGGGTGATAAACCCGGCACCCTGGAGCGCGTAAGTGACGACGGACGGACGCTGAAAATGGCCTATACCCCGCTACCCGGCTGGAACTGGACTATCGTGGGCGAAGTGGATAAGTCAGTGCTGCTTTCAAGCGTCACTGCCATGCGCGATCGCTTCCTGCTGGCCGGTGTGGTCTTGTCGGTCCTCTTTGCAGGCCTGTTCGTGGTCCTTATTCGCCGTATGCTGACGCAACCGCTGCGCAATGTGATCCAGCTTGCACGGCAGTATGCCGACGGCGATCTTCGCTCCAGCCTGCCCGTGACGCGCCGGGACGAGGTCGGACAGCTGATTGACGCCATTAACGGCATTGGCGGCGGGCTGCAAAAAATTGTTCTGCAGGTTCGCGAGGCTGCAGGTGAGATCCAGACGGGGACTAACGCGCTGGCCTCCGATACCGGCGAGATCTCAGAGCAGATCAACAAGCAGGCCAGCAGCGTGGAGGAGACCTCAGCCAGCATGGAGCAACTGGCCGCGACCGTACAGCAAAATGCCGCCAACATGGAGCAAACGCAGCAGCTGGTGGGAGAAACCTCACGCGCGGTTCACGAGGGGGGTGAAACGGTAACCCATGCGGTTGCCACGATGGATGACATTCGCGAAGCGTCAAAACGTATCGAAGATATTACCCGCGTGATTGAGTCCATCGCGTTTCAGACCAATATTCTGGCGCTGAATGCGGCGGTAGAAGCGGCACGTGCAGGCGAGCACGGAAAAGGTTTTGCGGTGGTTGCCCAGGAAGTTCGCGCGCTGGCGGGCCGGAGCGCCAACGCGGTGAAAGAGATAGAACAGCTGATTGGCGATACGCTGAGAAAAGTGAGCGAAGGTCACGCGCTGTCTGAACAGACGCGTCTGGCTATGGATTCCATCATCGTTCATATCGATAACATCAGCCAGCTGGTCACCGAAATTAACCATGCATCGCGCGAGCAATCCGCGGGGATTGGCCAGGTGAATCTCGCCATGACCCACATTGGTGAAGCGTCACACATCAACGCCGATCGCGTCTCGCGCAGCGAACAAACCGCACACACGCTGCGCGAGAAAGGTTTACATCTTACCCAACTGGTCAGTCTGTTCCAGCTTAAACGCTAGCCAACCCTGCCCGTGGCGCGCAGCAGCAAATCGCTTTGCACCTGCTCGCTCATCAGCGTACCGCCACGGGTATCCAGCATCATGCGGCACCACGCCTGCGCCACGGGCGGCGATGCGTGCCGCAGCATCTGGCTCCCGGCCCCCAGCAAGAAAAGCTGCTGCGCGATCTCCCGCCCCTGCGCCTCCTGTGGTTTACGCAGCTTTTGCTGAAGCTGGCGCCAGCTGCGGTCAAAGTGTCTGTCCTGCCCTTTGACCTGCGCAAACTCATCGGCCAGCAGGTCGTGGATCCCCGGCTGCTTCGTCAGCACGCGCAGCACGTCCAGGCACATGATATTGCCTGAGCCTTCCCAGATACTGTTCACCGGCATTTCGCGATACAGGCGGGGAAGCTCACTCTCCTCGCAGTACCCTACGCCGCCCAACACCTCCATTGCCTCTGCCACGAACGGGATACCCGCTTTGCAGACGCTAAATTTCGCGGCCGGCGTAAACAGCCGTGCCCAGGCCGCCTCTTGCGGATCCACACGTTTATCCCACGCGCGGGCGAGACGGAACAGCAGTGCCGTTTGCCCCTCCAGCATCAGCGCCATGCGGCTTAAGACCTCACGCATTAACGGCTGATCGATGAGATTTTTACCGAAGGTTTGCCGCTGATGAGCGTGGTACAACGCCACAGACAGTGCCCGGCGCATTAAACCATGGCTGCCCAGCGCGCAGTCGAAGCGCGTCAGACCGCCCATTTTGAGGATCTGCCGTACCCCTTCCCCTTCTTCCCCCAGCAGCCAGCCGGAGGCATCAAGAAACTCCGCCTCGCTGCTCGCGTTGGAGCGGTTCCCGAGCTTGTCCTTCAGGCGCTCCAGCCGTACGGCGTTACGTTGTCCGTCAGGTAAAAAGCGCGGGACAAAAAAGCAGGATAATCCACCTTTTGCCTGAGCCAGCACCAGATGCGCATCACTCTGCGGGACGGAGAAAAACCATTTATGGCCTACCAGACGGTAGCTACCGTCGCTGCATTTTTCCGCTTTGGTGGTGTTGCTCAGGACATCGGATCCCCCCTGCTTTTCCGTCATCCCCATGCCGATCAGCAGCCCGCGTTTTTGCCCCCCCGGCACGAGATGGGGATCGTAGCGATCGCTCATCAGCGGCGTTAACCATGCATGAAACGGTTTAGGTAGCGACTGTTGCAACAGCGGCGTGGCGGCGAAGGTCATGGTGACGGGGCAAAGCGTGCCGGCTTCAACCTGCGCATGCAAAACAAACCGTGCCGC
Source organism: Enterobacter sp. MGH 37 (assembly GCF_000534515.1). Taxonomy (NCBI): domain Bacteria; kingdom Pseudomonadati; phylum Pseudomonadota; class Gammaproteobacteria; order Enterobacterales; family Enterobacteriaceae; genus Enterobacter; species Enterobacter sp. MGH 37. The sequence goes on along the minus strand of NZ_KI973206.1, from coordinate 1,657,979 downwards.
TCTGGCCACAAAGGAACCTCTTCGCGCCTCCTCTTCCCACGCCAGGTTATGTACCCGGTTGGCACAGAGCCCCTGCATCAGGAGGTGCCAGGCGGGGTGAAAGCGAAGATCGTCCAGCCGCTCTCCGGTGGCGTCGTAGCGTAACAGCTCCGGTGGGTTGACGTTGGCCAGCCTGCCCAGCTCCAGCGACTCTGCGGTCCCTAACTGCTGCCCGATACTGGCGAGCAGCTCGCTATCCCACTCGGCCCCCTCGCGGGAAACCGCGTCACGCAGGGCGCAGTCGGAGAGGAAAAGGTTGCTGTTGGAAAGCGGTGCCGGTTGATTGAAAACGGTATGGGTCTGCCAGTGCATGCTGTCTCCCTCCTTCAGTGGCAATGAGGATAAGTATGGACAGGCCGCGTGCACGCTGCATGGGAGGGGGGTCACAAGCTGGCGATCCCGCTGATATCATTCGTGAAATAGCTCACAGAACATAAGAATAAACTATTTCATCACTTCGCTTTTGTTGAATAATTTATTCTTACCCCTTTCAGTGAGGATCGTTATGCAACCGGATGCGCACAAGCGAGCATTAATTGCAGGCTCCATTGGTAACTTCATCGAGTGGTATGAGTTTGCGGTCTACGGTTTTATGGCGACCGTGATTGCCAGGAACTTCTTCCAGCTCGAGGGAGAAGCGGGACTGACCAGCCTGATCCTCACCTGGGCCTCGTTTGCTATCGCGTTCTTCTTCCGTCCCCTGGGTGCGGTGGTATTTGGCCGCATCGGCGACAGGATTGGCCGGAAACCGACGCTGATCATTGTGCTGGTACTGATGACGCTCGCCACCACAGCCATTGGTCTTGTGCCCGTCTACGCCAGCATAGGCATTGCCGCACCGCTGATCGTTACGCTGCTGCGCATTTTGCAGGGATTGTTCGCAGGCGGAGAGTACGGTGGTGCAGTTTCGTTGATGACAGAGTTCGCTCCACGCGGCAAGCGCGGTCTGTATGGCGCGTGGCAGTCCTTTACCGTGGCGCTCGGGCTGCTAGCGGGCGCGGGGATTGTGGCACTGCTCTCCGCCCTTCTCACGCCTGAGGCATTACATGACTGGGGCTGGCGTATTCCATTCTTCCTTGCGCTGCCGATGGGGGCTGTCGCGCTATGGCTGCGTGTGAGTATGGAAGAGACGCCGAGCTTTGTGCAGCAGAAGGAAAAACCGGTTGTGGCTCAGGCCAGCACCTCCGCCACGCTCAAAACGATTCTGATGGGCATTTGCCGGGTCATGGTCTGGTCGGCGGCAGGGTATACCTACCTGGTGATTATGCCGACCTATCTCCAGTCGGCGCTACACACCGGGTTTAATCAGGCACTGCTGATAGCGGTGATTTCGAATATCGGCTTTGCGCTGACCATCATTCCCTCGGGTATCCTGAGCGACAAGATTGGCCGCCGCACGGTGATGATGATTGCCACGACCCTGCTGCTGATCCTCGCCCTGCCGCTGCTGAAAATGTTGCAGGCTGAGTCCGCCACGTTGGCCGTTAAAGCGATGGTGGTGTTAATTGCGGGCGGTCTGGTGGGGATGCTGGCAGGACCAGGGCCGGCAATGCTGTCTGAAATGTTCCCGACGCGCGTGCGTTATACCGGCCTGGGGCTGGCGTATTCCCTGTCAAACGCGATCTTCTCGGGCTGTGCGGGACTGATTATTACCGGATTAATTAAAGAGACGGGCAACCTGGATATTCCGGCATATTACGTGATGGCAACGGCGGTGGTGAGTATTTTCGCGCTGATGACGCTGCGAAAGGATGACCATTTGCGGTCGTTAGAGGAGTGAGGTTGTTTTGCCGGGTGGCGGCTTCACCTTACCCGGCCTACAAAAACGCAGGCCCGGTAAGCGAAGCGCCATCGGGCGAAAATCAGCTACGCTGACGTACCGCTTCAAACAGGCAGATGCCCGTCGCCACAGATACGTTCAGGGACGACACGCTGCCCGCCATTGGGATGCTGATCAGCTCGTCGCAGTGCTCGCGCGTCAGACGGCGCATACCTTCACCTTCCGCCCCCATCACCAGCGCCAGACGTCCGGTCATTTTGCTCTGGTACAGAGTATGATCTGCCTCACCCGCGGTACCGACGATCCAGATATTCTCTTCCTGCAGCAGACGCATGGTACGCGCCAGGTTGGTTACGCGGATCAGCGGAACGTTTTCCGCTGCGCCGCAGGCCACTTTCTTCGCCGTCGCGTTCAGCTGCGCGGAGCGATCTTTCGGTACAATCACAGCATGCACACCTGCCGCATCCGCGCTACGCAGGCATGCGCCGAGATTGTGTGGATCGGTTACGCCATCAAGGATCAGGAAGAACGGGTTATCCAGTGCGGCAATAAGATCCGGCAGATCGTTTTCCTGATACTGACGGCCCGGCTTCACGCGGGCAATAATACCCTGGTGAACCGCGCCTTCACTTTTCTCATCCAGGTACTGACGGTTCGCCAGCTGGATCACCACGCCCTGCGCTTCCAGCGCGTGGATCAGCGGCATCAGACGTTTGTCTTCACGCCCTTTCAGAATAAACACTTCCTGAAAACGCTCCGGTGCGCGCTCGAGAAGGGCCTGCACCGCGTGGATGCCGTAAATCATTTCACTCATTGATGGTTCTCATTATGACTGTTCTTTCCCCTCTCCCCCCTGGGGAGAGGGTCAGGGTGAGGGGCGGAACTTACTCCGCCTGTTTTTTCTTCGCTGCACGTTTTGCTTTGGTGGCAGCAGCGATTTTCTGCGTCTTCGCAGAAGGTTTTTTCGCTGAGCGAGCGTCTTTCTTTGCCGCCTTCGGCTTTTGCTTCTTCTCGCCGCGGAACGCGCTGTCTGGCTCGAAGTTTACCTTCTTACCCGCCTGGCGACGTTTACCGCCGCCCGGTTTACCGTTTCCGCCTTTTTTCGCCCGTTCACGCTCGGTTTTACCGACGTTACGCGGCGCACGCTCGCTGGAGATGAGGCTGAAGTCGATTTTACGGTCGTCCATATTCACGGCTTCAACTTTCACTTCCACACGGTCGCCCAGACGGTAGGTCTGACCGCCCGATTCGCCAATCAGGCGCTGACCAACCTGGTCGAAGCGGTAGTAGTCGTTATCCAGGCTGGAGACGTGCACCAGACCGTCGATAAATAGCTCGTCCAGACGCACGAAGAAACCAAAGCCGGTCACGCTGGCAATCACGCCTTTAAAGACGTTGCCCACCTGGTCCAGCATAAAGTCACACTTCAGCCAGTCCGCTACGTCGCGCGTGGCTTCATCAGCACGACGCTCGGTCATGGAACAGTGCTGACCGAGCTGCAGCATCTCTTCCATCGAATAGTGGTAACCGCCGGTTTCGGTAGTGTTCCCTTTATGGCCCTGCTCCTGCGCCAGCAGATACTTGATCGCGCGGTGCAGAGAGAGGTCAGGATAGCGACGGATCGGCGAGGTGAAATGCGCGTAAGACTGCAACGCCAGGCCGAAGTGTCCCCGGTTTTCCGGATCGTAAATCGCCTGCTTCATCGAACGCAACAGCATCGTCTGCAGCATTTCTGCATCAGGACGGTCGCCAATGGACTCCAGCAGCTCGGCGTAATCGCGCGGTTCAGGCTTGTTGCCGCCAGGCAGCTCCAGACCCAGTTCCGCCAGTACTGAACGGAACGCGGTGATGGCTTCCGTTGACGGCTTATCGTGAATACGGAACAGCGCTGGCTCTTTGGCTTTCTCAACGAAACGCGCTGCCGAGATGTTCGCCAGGATCATACACTCTTCGATCAGCTTGTGCGCATCATTACGCTGGGTCTGCTCGATACGCTCAATGCGACGCTCTGCGTTGAAGATAAACTTCGCTTCTTCGCTCTCGAACGAGATCCCGCCGCGCTCTTCGCGTGCCTGATCCAGCGTTTTGTAGAGGTTATGCAGTTCTTCAATATGTTTGACCAGCGGCGCGTATTGTTCGCGCAGATCCTGGTCGCCCTGCAGCATATGCCAGACCTTGGTATAGGTCAGACGCGCATGGGAACTCATGACCGCTTCATAGAACTTGTAGCCGGTTAAGCGCCCTTTGGTGGAGATGGTCATCTCACACACCATACAGAGGCGATCAACCTGCGGGTTCAGGGAGCACAGGCCGTTAGAGAGCACTTCCGGCAGCATCGGTATTACCTGAGAGGGGAAATACACCGAGGTACCACGGCTGCGCGCTTCGTTATCCAGCGGGGTGTGCGGACGCACATAGTAGCTCACGTCCGCAATCGCCACCCACAGACGCCATCCGCCACCGCGTTTTTTCTCACAGTAAACGGCATCATCGAAGTCGCGGGCATCTTCGCCATCAATGGTGACCAGCGGCAGGGAGCGCAGATCCACGCGGCCCACTTTGGACTCTTCCGGCACTTCTTCACGAAGACTTTCGATCTGATCTTCAACCGCTTTCGGCCAGATGTAGGGGATCTCATGGGTGCGCAATGCCATATCAACGGCCATGCCAGTGCCCATGTTATCGCCCAGGACTTCCACGATTTTACCAACCGCTTTGGTGCGACGCGTTGGGCGCTGAGTGAGTTCTACCACAACCACAAAGCCCATGCGTGCGCCCATCACCTCTTCAGGCGGGATCAGGATGTCAAAGCTCAGACGGCTGTCGTCCGGCACCACAAAGCCCACACCCGCATCAGTGAAGTAACGGCCAACAATCTGGCTGGTTTTTGGCACCAGTACGCGCACCACGCGCGCTTCCCGGCGACCTTTACGGTCAGCACCCAGCGGCTGCGCCAGGATCTGGTCGCCGTGGATACACATTTTCATCTGTTCAGATGACAGATACAGGTCATCTTTGCGGCCTTCCACGCGCAGGAAGCCAAAGCCATCACGGTGCCCAATCACGGTGCCTTTCAGCAAGTCGAGGCGTTCAGGCAGCGCGTAGCACTGGCGGCGGGTAAAGACCAGTTGCCCGTCGCGCTCCATGGCACGCAGGCGACGGCGAAGGGCTTCAATTTGCTCTTCACCTTCAATATTTAATTCAACGGCAAGTTCTTCACGATTGGCGGGTTTTTCGCGTTTTGTTAAGTGTTCAATGATGAACTCGCGGCTGGGGATAGGATTCGCGTATTTTTCGGCTTCGCGTTCCTGGAAAGGATCTTGTGACATGTCGGTTCCTCCGTTGTCAGCTCCGGTGGAAATTTTCTTCATTCCACCAGCAATAATTTATAAAGCGGTTGATTCTCTTCAACCAAATCGGCCAGCGTGTAGTTATCCAGTTCCTTGAGAAAACTTTGCACAGCCTTAGAAAGCGCCTGTTTCAGGCGGCAAGCGGGTGTAATGTGGCAAAACTCACTGCTGCAGTTCACCAGAGACAAGGGCTCCAGTTCGCGTACCACATCCCCGATGCGAATACTCTGCGCCGGTTTACCGAGACGGATCCCCCCATTCTTCCCGCGGACGGCAGCAACGTATCCGGCACGACTAAGTTGATTGATTATTTTGACCATATGATTACGGGATACGCCGTATACCTCCGTCACTTCAGAGATACTGGTCATCTTCCCATCGGGTAACGACGCCATGTAAATCAGCGCACGTAAGCCGTAATCGGTGAAACTTGTTAACTGCACATCAACCTCAGGAAAAAGGGAAAACGCGGTCAAACCGCAGAGATATTCATTAATGATGATAAACCAGCCAGATAGATAGCGGCTAATTTATTTGACAGACGGGGCGAAAAAGCGGAGATCCAGGAGCGGTCGCCGGATGGCGCTACGCTTATCCGGCCTACGAGTTTCCCCGCAGGCCAGCATTCACGAAGATTATGCGTCGAACGGGTCGCGCAGGATCATCGTTTCAGTACGATCCGGGCCGGTAGAAATAATATCGATCGGCACTTCGGTCAGTTCTTCAATACGCTTGATGTAATCCAGCGCCGCCTGTGGCAGGCCACTACGCTCTTTCACACCGAAAGTGGTCTCAGACCAGCCCGGCATGGTTTCGTAAATTGGCTCAATGCCTTCCCAGTCGTCAGCGGCCAGCGGAGTTGTGGTCACTTCACGGCCGTCTGGCATACGGTAGCCGACGCAGATTTTCACTTCTTTCAGGCCGTCCAGCACGTCCAGCTTGGTCAGGCAGAAGCCAGACAGGGAGTTGATCTGCACGGCACGACGCACAGCAACCGCGTCCAGCCAGCCGGTACGACGACGACGACCGGTGGTCGCGCCAAACTCGTTACCCTGCTTGCAGAGGAACTCGCCGGTTTCATCGAACAGCTCGGTCGGGAATGGACCTGCCCCCACACGCGTGGAGTAAGCTTTGATGATGCCCAGAACGTAATCCACATAACGTGGACCCAGGCCAGAGCCGGTCGCCACGCCACCTGCGGTGGTGTTAGAAGAGGTTACGTACGGATAGGTACCGTGGTCGATGTCCAGCAGCGTACCCTGCGCACCTTCGAACATGACGAAATCGCCACGCTTGCGCGCCTGGTCCAGCAGATCGGACACATCAACAACCATACCGGTCAGAATGTCTGCAATCGCCATGACGTCATCCAGCACTTTCTGGTAGTCAACAGCGTCAGCTTTGTAGAAGTTCACCAGCTGGAAGTTGTGATATTCCATCACTTCTTTCAGTTTTTCAGCGAAGGTGGCTTTGTCGAAGAGATCGCCCACGCGCAGACCGCGACGTGCCACTTTATCTTCATAAGCCGGGCCGATACCACGACCGGTCGTACCGATCGCTTTCGCACCACGTGCTTTCTCACGCGCGACGTCCAGTGCCACATGATAATCCAGGATCAGCGGGCAGGCTTCGGAGAGCAGCAGACGCTCACGAACAGGGATACCACGGTCTTCCAGACCTTTCATCTCTTTCATCAGCGCAGCGGGAGACAGCACAACGCCGTTACCGATGATGCTGGTGACGTTTTCGCGAAGAATGCCTGATGGAATAAGATGGAGGACGGTTTTTTCACCGTTGATTACGAGAGTATGGCCTGCGTTGTGACCGCCCTGGTAGCGTACAACATATTTAGCCCGTTCAGTCAGAAGATCAACAATCTTCCCTTTACCTTCGTCACCCCATTGGGTGCCCAGTACGACGACGTTGTTACCCATTTTTTTCAAAATCACCGTTTGCTTAAAAATGGATTCTACCATCGCTTTTTCAGATATACAGCACTTTTTGACCTCAAAATACGCCAAATCCGACCACTTTTTGATCAGCCAATCGTTTTCCTCAACATGTAGTAGATAACGATGCCAGCAACCACAAGTCCACCGCCGAAACGGCGCAAAATATTATCCGGAAGTTGGCTCATGGTCGCGATCATGCGGCGCCAGGCACGCGGATAAAGCATCGGTCCCAGGCCTTCCAGCACTAACACCAGGGCCAGCGCCAACCAAATGGTTGAATTCATTTTTATTCCTTATAAAAGAAAACCACCGCTCCGGAAGGAGCGGTGGTTTGAATACTCAAACGTGCCAGAGTTTATCGTGTTGCGTTAGTCGGCGTCTTCATATAACGGAAGAAATCGCTGTCCGGGCTGAGCACCATCACATCCTGGTTGCTCTGGAAGCTATTCTCGTAAGCACGCAGGCTACGGATAAAGGCGTAGAAGTCGGGATCCTGGCTGAAGGCATCAGCGAACAGCTTCGCCGCTTCCGCATCACCTTCACCGCGCAGAATACGGCCCTGACGCTCAGATTCCGCCAGCGTCTTGGTAACTTCGTAGTCCGCTGCCGCACGCAGCTTCTCAGCCTCTTCCTGGCCTTGTGAACGGTGGCGACGGGCTACCGCTTCACGCTCGGCGCGCATACGGTTGTAGATCGCTTCGGACACTTCAGCTGGCAGGTTGATCTGCTTGATACGCACGTCAACCACTTCGATACCCAGCGCAGCCATACTGTTCGGGTTGATCACCGGCACTTTACCGTTGGTTTCAGCCTGAACTCGTTCAGCTGCTTTCGCAATCGCGTCATCCGCTGCTGGCGTTTCCACTTCGTCTTCCGTGCCCGCTGTACCGGAATTCAGCGCATCGCGCACTTCCAGGGTCAGACGACCGCGGGAGTCGGTCACGATGTCTTTCACATCCAGACGACCAATTTCAGAACGCAGACGGTCAGAGAACTTACGTTTCAGCAGCACTTCCGCCTGAGAAACGTCGCCACCGCCGGTTGCCAGGAAGTAACGGCTGAAATCGCTGATGCGCCATTTGATGTAGGAATCAACGATCAGGTCTTTCTTCTCTTTGGTCACGAAACGGTCAGCCTGGTTATCCATAGTCTGGATACGCGCATCCAGTGTTTTCACTGACTGAATGAACGGCACCTTGAAGTGCAGGCCCGGTTCGTAAATCACCGGACGTTTGTCACTGTCACGCACGACGCTGCTGAACTGGAACTTGATCCCACGCTCGCCCTCTTTCACCACAAAGATCGAGGTATACAGCACGACCAGTACGATGACGATGATCGCAATAACTGACTTACGCATCCTTATTCCCCCTGACGCTGGTAGTCGTTACGCTGCGCGTTAGCACGGCGTTGGTCCATAATGTCACCATCGTTCGAAGAAGGCGTTGTGTTCGCGCTGGCGCTGCCCGATGACGCTGGCGGCAGACGCAGCAGGTTGTTCGATCCGCTGGTGTCTTTCGCGGCCGGTGCAGAACCGCCCTTCAGCATCTGATCCAGCGGCAGCACCATCAGGTTTCCACCTTTGCTGTCGTTAACCAACACTTTGCGGGTATGGCTCAGCACTTTTTCCATGGTCTCGATATAGAGACGCTCACGGGTAATTTCTGGCGCTGCTTTATATTCCGGCAGAATCTTCGCGAAGCGAGCCACTTCACCCTGTGCTTCCAGGATGGTCTGCGTCTTATACGCGCGTGCTTCTTCCAGAATACGCTGCGCCTGACCGTTAGCACGTGGCTGAACTTCGTTGGTGTACGCTTCCGCTTCACGGATGTACTGCTGTTCGTTTTCACGGGCAGCAATTGCATCATCAAATGCGGCCTTCACCTCTTCCGGCGGACGAGCAGCCTGGAAGTTAACGTCCAGCAGGGTGATACCCATGTTGTACGGACGAATGGTCTCCTCCAGCTCGCGCTGGGTATCGCTACGAATAACGGTACGACCTTCGGTGAGAATGCGGTCCATGGTGTATTTACCAATCACACCACGCAGGGCGCTGTCAGTCGCCTGACGCAGGCTGTCATCGGCGCTGGTTACGCTAAACAGATAACGTTCAGGATCGGTCACGCGGTACTGGACGTTCATCTCAACGCGTACCACGTTCTCATCAGACGTCAGCATCACGCCAGAGGCGGCCAGTTCACGGACGGACTCCACGTTTACCGCTGTCACGTCGTCAATGAAGGTCGGCTTCCAGTTCAGGCCCGGCTCAACCAGATGGCTGAACTTACCGAAACGGGTGACCACGCCGCGTTCTGCTTCTTTAATGGTGTAGAACCCGCTGGCTGCCCAGATGATTACCACCGCAGCGGCCACAATGCCCACTACGCGGCCACCCATTGGCGGGCGCGGACTCTGAGTGGAATTACCCCCTGAGCCAGAACCTTTTCCTCCGCCCAGGCCACCAAGCTTTTTGCTCAGCTTGCGGAAGATATCATCCAGATCCGGCGGCCCCTGCTCGCGACCACCTTTGTTGCCATTTCCCCCAGAGTTGCCGCCTTGATTATTGCTGCTTCCCCACGGGTCGCGGTCTTGTCCGTTATTACCGGGCTGATTCCACGCCATGTATATGCTCCATATTTGTTATGCAAGGGCGAATTTTTCAGGCTTCCCCTTTCTGATCAGACGATATAGTCCGCCAGCGCAGGTTCTTGTTTACAGAGGCGACGCCAGTCAACGATCGGCATACGCACCTGCATCCCCACGCTGCCGTCATCCTCCATCCACTCTTTTTCTATCGCCTGAAGCTGATAAAACCGGCTGCGCAGCCTGCCTTCCTGTGGCGGCAGGCGCAGCGTGTGCTGCGCTACCTCACCGGAAAGACGTTCTGTCAAAGCCTGGAAAAGCAGTGGCACACCAATACCGGCCTGAGCAGAAAGCCAGACCCGAATCGGTTTGTTCTCTTCATCTCGGTCGATACGCGGTTCGAAATCCTCCAGCATATCGATCTTGTTCATCACCAACAGCGTGGGAATTTCGTGGGCATCAATCTCTTCCAGCACCACGTTCACCGCGTCGATGTTCTCCTGCACGCGTACGTCAGCCGCATCAATCACGTGCAGCAGCAGGGTCGCCTGTCGCGTCTCCTGCAACGTCGCTTTAAACGCCGCCACCAGATCGTGTGGCAAATGGCGGATAAACCCTACGGTATCCGCCAGCACCGTTTCACCCACGTCTGCTACGTCAATACGACGCAGCGTAGGGTCCAGGGTCGCAAACAGCTGGTCTGCGGCATAAACCTGGGCCTCGGTTATCTGGTTAAACAGGGTGGATTTACCGGCGTTGGTATAACCCACCAGCGACACGGTCGGGATGTCAGCTTTGGTTCGCGCCCGACGCCCCTGTTCACGCTGTTTCTCTACACGTTCCAGACGCGAGAGGATCTGGGTAATACGGCCACGCAGTAAACGACGGTCGGTTTCGAGCTGGGTTTCACCCGGACCGCGCAAACCGATCCCGCCTTTTTGTCTTTCAAGGTGGGTCCAGCCACGCACCAGACGCGTCGCCAGATGGCGCAGCTGTGCAAGCTCAACCTGCAATTTCCCTTCATGGGTACGTGCACGCTGAGCAAAAATGTCTAAAATCAATCCCGTGCGGTCGATCACACGGCATTCGCAGAGAGCTTCCAGGTTGCGCTCCTGGGCTGGAGACAGCGCATGATCAAACAACACGACTGACGCGCCGGTTGCTTTTACGGCATCCGCAATTTCTACTGCTTTACCTTCACCAACAAAATACTTTGGGTGCGGCGCTTTACGGCTACCGGTAATCACCTGCATTGCTTCGACACCGGCGGAAGAGACCAGAGATTCAAACTCCTGGAGATCTTCCATATCTTTGTCTTGCGAAAAATAGATGTGTACCAGCACCGCCTGCTCACCGGCATCATAACGGTCAAACAAGCGTAAACCTCTCTAAAAAGATCAGCGGGGAACGCAGGATCCCTGGCTCCCCGTGTGGATAACAGCTGAAACCTTATTCGGTTTCGTCGCTGTCCTGCGCTGGCGTTGAAGAACCCTGCGCGTTGCTGCCATGATGGTAGTTACTGCCAGTGCCGCCGCCAGCGTTATTGCTGTGATGAGAGACTGGACGGGACGGAACAACAGTAGAGATAGCGTGCTTGTAGACCATCTGACTGACCGTGTTTTTCAACAGGATCACAAACTGATCGAAAGACTCAATCTGACCTTGCAGCTTAATACCATTCACCAAATAAATAGAAACTGGAACACGTTCCCGACGCAATGCGTTCAGGAACGGATCTTGTAAAGATTGCCCCTTAGCCATTCTATCTTTTCCTTATATGCTTGTTTTGTACTTAGAACCTTGCGATTCTGAAAAATTGCGCACGATACGTCTCAATTGTACACATTCAGTGGGCGATATCACCAACAACCTCAATCACCTCGTTTAACGCCTGTTGCGGTTTTTCACTGTCTAACCAGTGAACTCCCTCCCAACCGCGCAACCAGGTGATCTGGCGCTTCGCTAACTGTCTCGTGGCGCAAACACCTCGATAAACCATTTCATCGTATGAAATCTCACCTTCAAGATACGACCACATCTGGCGGTATCCCACACAACGAACGGAAGGCATATCCGTATGCAAATCTCCACGGGCAAATAGCGCCCGCACTTCTGCTTCAAAATCTGAAGCTAACATCTGATGAAAACGCTGCTCAATTCGTTGATGGAGCAGTTCACGGCTCGCCGGGGCGATGGCGAACTGATGCACCTGATACGGCAGAGCGTCTCCTGACGTTTGCGTCAGTTCCGTTAAAGTTTTACCCGAAATGAAAAAAACTTCCAGTGCCCGGGAAAGCCTTTGCGGATCATTTGGATGGATTCGCGCTGCCGCAACCGGGTCAATCTCTGCCAGTTGCTTATGCAACACGTCCCATCCCTGCTCTGCCGCCTGTTGCTCAATCTTTGCTCTCACGTCAGGATCTGCGGAAGGTAAAGGTGATAATCCTTCCAGCAGCGCCTTAAAGTAGAGCATGGTGCCGCCAACCAACAGCGGTATACGTCCCGCCGCCGTAATCTCGGCCATCTCGGCTAAGGCATCCCGGCGGAAATCCGCTGCGGAGTAAGCCTCTGCCGGGTCGAGAATATCCAGCAAACGGTGCGGTGCCGCACGCAGTTCTTCTGCGCCAGGCTTCGCCGTACCAATGTCCATCCCCCGATAGATGAGGGCGGAATCAACGCTAATCAACTCTACAGGCAAAACTTTGCGTAACTCAATGGCTAACGCCGTTTTGCCGGAGGCCGTTGGGCCCATTAAAAAAATTGCCTTTGGCAGGCTCGCCTTACTTACGTCAGTCATGTTTGAGGGCAGTCATCGCCGTTTTCAAATCAACAGGTTGTAATAACCCACCCGGCGGCGCTTTCACCAGCTGTGGGCAGAGGCGTTCGACCTCCGCCAGCACGGTAATCGCCTGCGCCATACTCCACGGTGTATGTTCGCTGGCCAGATGGCGAGCGATCCACTGCGCGGTGTTGGCGGCCTCAAACGATGTTTGCTGCGCCAGGTAGCCTATCAGTTCAGGAATCAAGTTTTGTAAATTTTGTTGGCGTAAGGGTAAAGGCACTGCGCGAATTGTCACATGTTGTGGTTCGAGCACCATTTCAATGCCCATTTGCGCCAGTAGGGCCTCTGTACGCTGCAATACCCGTGTTTCTTCAGCGGATATTTTCAGACGAACCGGGATCAATAACGGCTGCGCACAGGCCGCATTTTCCCCAGGCGTCAGTTGCGCCTGTTTGAGCCAGCGTTCGGCAACCGGTAACGCCAGAAGCTGCAATTTGCCGTCGCGTTCTAGCAATGCCATATCCGGTGCGATAATCGTCAGCACTCGCCCGAAACTCTGGCTGTGTCCTTCAAGGGACGGTGTCGCCACTGCAACGTGATCTTTGCGCTCAACAGCAGGCGTTTCCAGCAACTTACGGTACAACGCCCCCTGCTGCTTTTGATAGCCGGGTTGAGCGTTCGGATAGTTTGCTCCCGTCGGACGCGTCGTGCTCGCACCGGTTGAGAATCGAGGCGTTTCCGGCTCTCGCGCGACAGCGGGCTGCGCAAAATGGTTGCGGCCCGCAGCGACACGGTTTTCCGGGATGGGACGCGGTGAGGAATCGTCTTTTTCCAGCGGCAATGCAGGCTCAACCTGCTGTTGCAATACGCTCAGCACGCCCTGATAGATAAAATCATGCACCAGACGTGACTGATGGAAGCGCACCTCATGCTTGGCGGGGTGGACGTTAACATCGACCTGATGCGGGTCGATCTCCAGATAAAGCACAAAAGCCGGTTGCTGATCGGCCCCAAGCTTGTCTTCACAGGCCTGACGAATGGCGTGGTTAATGAGGCGGTCGCGCATCATGCGGCCATTCACGTAGCAATACTGAATTTCAGAGAAAGCCGCACTGCTGGCGTTCGGGTCGGCCACCCAGCCACGTAAAGCGAGATCGCCATGCTGCCACTCTATCGCCAGCGCCTGTTCCAGAAATAGCGTTCCGCAGATAGCCCCTAAACGGCGCTCTTTCTGCCCGCCTTCCGCCACCGCGCGATACTGGCGCATCACCTTGCCGTTATGGCTGAGATTAATGGTGACGTCAAAACGCGCCAGCGCGATACGACGAATGATCTCGTCGATATGGCCGAATTCGGTTTTTTCGGTACGCATAAACTTGCGTCGGGCGGGGGTGTTGTAGAACAGATCCAGCACTTCCAGCGTGGTACCGACAGGATGCGCCGCGGGTTTAACCGTCACATCCATGTCGCGTCCTTCGGCGTATGCCTGCCAGGCTTCCTGCTGTTCAGCGGTACGAGAGGTCAACGTCAGGCGGGAAACCGAACTAATACTGGCGAGCGCCTCGCCGCGAAAGCCGAGGCTGATTATTGCTTCAAGATCGTCCAGAGAGGCAATTTTACTGGTGGCATGACGCGCCAGCGCCAGCGCCAGCTCGTCTTTTTTTATCCCACAGCCGTTATCGCGAATGCGGATAAGTTTCGCCCCGCCGCGTTCGATATCAATATCAATGCGGGTAGCTCCCGCATCGAGGCTGTTTTCCACCAGTTCCTTCACCACCGATGCAGGTCGTTCCACCACCTCACCGGCGGCGATTTGGTTCGCAAGCTGCGGCGGTAGAACCTGAATCGGCATGATGTCTCCTTAGTTGGTCGCGGTCATCCCACCCGGCAGTGAAGCGTTGGCCACCAGGCCTGCTCCGCCCGACGGCGCGGACTGCAGCGGGTGCGCGTCAAAGTATTTACGCAGACCGTTATAAATCGCTTCGGCAATTTGCTGCTGATAGCTGTCGCTTCCCAGCAGGCGCTCTTCGGCGTTGTTGCTGATAAAGCCGGTCTCCACCAGAATTGACGGAATATCCGGCGAACGCAGCACGCCCAGGCTCGCATGTTCCGGGCGACGCTTGTGCAATGCCCCGATGCCCTGCAGCTGATTCAACACGTTAGTGGCGACATCATACCCGACGCGCTGGGAATGACCGAACTGTAAATCCAGTACCGCCTGGCTGAGGTACGGGTCTGACTGACTGTTTGCCAGCACATCACCCGCACCGCCCAGCAGTTCTGACTGTTTCTCATGCTCTTCCAGCCAGTTTGCCATCTCGCTGTTTGCCCGGCGGTTTGACAGCACCCACACAGACGCGCCCGTGGCACTGCGGTTTGGCGCAGCATCCGCATGAATAGAGACCAGGAAATTGGCATTTTGCTTACGCGCCACGTCCGAGCGCCCCATAACGGAAATAAAATAGTCGCCGTCGCGGGTCAACACGCCTTTAAACATAGGATCGTCATTCAGCAGCGCGCGCAGCTTGCGGGCAATGGCAATTGTGACGTTTTTCTCCCGCGTGCCGCCCGGGCCAATCGCACCAGGATCCTGACCACCGTGTCCGGCATCAATGGCGATAATCACTTTATCACCGCTGACCGCGCGGCGCGCACTGGCCGCCGGACGCGTTACCGTATTGCTGCTGGTTGCTGCGGTAATGCGATCGTTCTGCGATTTAAACGGATTACGCGCGGGTTCCGATGGACGCGGAGTATACACAGGCTCCTCTACGCGTTTCGCGACAACCGGTGGCGGCGGAGGCGGCGGCGGAACGTCGGCATTGATGGTAAAAACTACCGTATAGTTCGCGCCGTTTTGCTGCTTAACCGCTTTCGTTTTGCCCTTTTCGGTGAGATCCACCACCAGGCGCAATGACTGGCTGTCCTGCGGGTTACCCGAGCGGATACTTTTCACCAGGTTGTTACCGCTGAACCGAAGCGGGAGCCCCTGAATCACCCCGGTCTGTTTGATATCCAGCGCCACGCTGTGGCTGTCTGGCTGTGAAAAAGCGTATTCAGGGTCACCCATAAAGCTAAACGTGATCCGGGCCTGGCTTTCGCCGTTCGACACCTGAATATCCGAAAGGCTTGCCGCCCCGGCCTGCGCGCACAGCAGCACCGAAGCAGCCAACAGCCAACTTTTAACGCGATTTTTCATCCCGTCATCCCTACGCTTAACCGGCGAGACGCGCCAGTAAGGAACACCCTGATGAGGAAACCGCACTGATGCGAGCCTCACGCCCTTGTGCCTGGTAATCTATGTGAATTTCGACATCCGGGTCAGGTAACACACCCGCACCTTGTTGCGGCCACTCCACCAAGCAGATGGCATCATTGGCAAAATAATCACGGATCCCCATAAATTCCAGCTCCTCAGGATCCGCAAGGCGATATAAATCAAAGTGGTACACCATGAGATTGTCGAGGGTGTACGGCTCGACGAGCGTGTAGGTTGGGCTTTTCACATTCCCGTTATGCCCTAACGCCTGCAAAAAACCCCGGCTGAAAGTGGTTTTACCCGCCCCCAAATCACCATACAGATAAATGACGGTTGCCCCCTGACAGGCCTGCGCCACGCGCTTGCCGAGATCTAAAGTGGCTTGTTCATCAGGTAAAGGAATCGCTCGATTAGTCATTTTCTACGTCAATCACATCCGGGTTAACAACACGCCGTAGCGTGCAAAAAAGATCGGTGGCCAGCATACCGCGTGTCCCATATCGCGCCGCCAGTTTATCTGCCGCGACACCGTGGGCCACGCAGCCCGCACAGGCTGCATCATAAAGGGGAAGTTTCTGTCCAAGCAATGCGCCGATGATACCGGAAAGCACGTCGCCCATACCGCCGCTCGCCATGCCCGCATTTCCGGCATCAATAATGCCCAGCGCCTCGTCACTGGCAACGACGGTTCCTGCCCCTTTCAAAACGGCAACACCTCCGTAACGTTTTACCAGACGCTGAGCAGAAAGTAAGCGATCGCTTTCAATTTCTGCGACGCTGCAGTTAAGCAGGCGCGCGGCTTCGCCGGGGTGTGGCGTCAGGATGCGATTGTGACGCTTATCCGGGTTTATTGCCAGAAGGTTAAGCGCGTCGGCATCCCACAGCATCGGTTTACGAAAATTCTCGACTTTTTGCAGGGCCTGTTTACCCCATCCCTGTTGCCCAAGCCCTGGGCCAATGACCACGACATCCGCCCATTCGAGGCTTTCCTCAAGCGTCTGGGGCGTAAGCTCATGCACCATCAGCTCCGGTCGGGCTGTGATTATCGGTGCAATGTTCTCAATACGAGTGAGAATTCGCACTAAACCAGCACCGCTGCGTAATGCTGCCTCGCCGGTCATGCGAATCGCCCCTGCCGTACCGCGATCGCCACCAATAATCACCAGCCTGCCGTGGTCGCCCTTATGGGATGTCGGACGGCGCGGCGGAAACCACTCAGTCAGCTGCGATGCATCAAAACGGGCGATGCGCATTTCCTGCCCGGCTAGCCAGCCCTCCAGCCCGAGCGCGTTATGGTGTAATACGCCGACCACATCCCGTGCTTTACCGGTTAACAGACCCGGCTTCAAAGCAATGAAGGTCACGGTGTGCGCAGCCTGGATGACGGCGCCAGGCGTCGCGCCGGTTTGCGCGTTCAGGCCTGAAGGGATATCCAGCGCCACTACCGGGGCGCAATGTCTGTTGGCGTGTTCAATCAGCGCGGCAATATTCTCGCGGGGAGCACTGCGCAGCCCGGTACCCAGCAGACCATCAATAATCAGATCGACATCCTCCGGCCAGACGATATCAGGCGCATGAATCACACCGCCGGCATTCAGCCATGCCTCCCGCGCTGCGCTGGCCTCTTCTGGCAGGGGCTTATCACTTTCCAGCGCCAGCAGCGTAACGCGAATACCGGCAGCTACCGCAAGACGGGCAATGACGTAGCCGTCCCCGCCGTTATTGCCGTGTCCGCACAAAATCAGCCAGTGGGTGGATTGCGGCCAGGCGCTGCGGGCAACGGTAAATGCTGCTTCTCCCGCACGCTGCATCAGTTCATTAAGGGTGATCCCGAGGCTGTCTGCAGCCTCTTTTTCGGCACGCCGGAGGTCATCCGCATGCCAGATGGAATGTGGTATACTTGCGGGGTTTTTCTTCACTGTATGGTCCGTCATGTCACAGCCCCTCGATCTCAATGAGTTAGCGCAAAAAATAAAACAGTGGGGTACTGAGCTTGGCTTCCAGAAGGTGGGTATTACCGACACCGACCTCTCCGCCAGCGAGCCAAAACTGCAGGCCTGGCTGGACAAACAATACCACGGCGAAATGGAGTGGATGGCGCGTCACGGCATGATGCGTGCCCGCCCACACGAGCTTTTACCGGGTACCTTGCGCGTCATCAGCGTACGCATGAACTATCTGCCTGCCAACGCGGCTTTTGCGCGCACGCTAAAAAATCCCTCTCTGGGTTACGTTAGCCGGTACGCCCTGGGGCGTGATTACCATAAGCTTCTGCGTAACCGTTTAAAAAAACTCGGGGAAACTATTCAGCAGCACTGTGTTTCGCTGAATTTTAGACCCTTTGTTGATTCCGCGCCTATTCTTGAGCGCCCGATCGCTGAAAAAGCCGGGCTTGGCTGGACAGGTAAGCACTCACTTATCCTTAGCCGTGACGCCGGATCGTTCTTCTTCCTTGGCGAATTGCTGATTGATTTACCGTTACCGATAGACGGCCCGGTGGAGGAAGGCTGTGGCCGGTGCGTGGCCTGCATGACCATCTGCCCGACGGGGGCTATCGTTGAGCCTTATACCGTTGATGCCCGTCGCTGCATCTCCTATCTCACTATCGAACTGGAAGGGGCCATTCCGGAGGAGTTTCGACCACTTATCGGCAACCGCATATACGGCTGCGATGACTGCCAGCTGATCTGCCCGTGGAACCGTTATTCGCAGCTTACGGATGAAGAGGATTTCAGCCCGCGTAAGGCGCTGCATGCGCCACAACTCATCGAACTGTTCGCCTGGAGCGAAGCCTGGTTCCTGAAAGTGACGGAAGGCTCGGCCATTCGTCGTATCGGTCATCTGCGCTGGCTGCGTAATGTCGCCGTCGCGCTGGGTAATGCCCCGTGGGATGAAGCGAACATTCAGGCTCTTGAAAGCCGTAGAGGTGAGCACCCACTTCTTGATGAACACATAGAATGGGCGATTGCGCAGCAGATTGAGAAGCGTAATGCCTGTGTGGTTGAGGTGCAGCTTCCGAAAAAACAGCGGCTGGTCAGGGTCATCGAAAAAGGACTTACGCGGGATGCGTGAACTATTCACAGCCTGTGTATAAAAATAAAAACTCAAGCGCCATCTGGGCTTGAGAAGAGGTCAAGTGATCTCAATAACATTTTGAAATCAAATTTTCTTCAATTTATACAATCACTTGGAAGGATATTATTCACCCTGCTAACTTTCTGCACAGTCAGGATTAAAGACGGAATCTGTGGATAACTCTGTTCACAAGAGTATTTCAGAAGAAATAGAAAACGTCCCCAACGACTCTTTTCGCTGTGGATACTTTAAATATGAAGAAGAATTTGGAGCGGGAAACGAGACTCGAACTCGCGACCCCGACCTTGGCAAGGTCGTGCTCTACCAACTGAGCTATTCCCGCTTGGG
>NZ_KI973206.1:1604115-1638556 GCF_000534515.1 Enterobacter sp. MGH 37 | reverse complement strand
TTTCAAATTTTGGAGCGGGAAACGAGACTCGAACTCGCGACCCCGACCTTGGCAAGGTCGTGCTCTACCAACTGAGCTATTCCCGCAAATCTGTACTGCTTTTGTTGCTGTCGTAACGTGTAATTCTCTGTCGTTACGGGAGGCGCATTATACGAGAAATCCTTTTAGCTGCAACCCCCCTTAAAGCGATTTTTTCGAAATTCAGTTCAAATGCTTATTAAATCGGCAAGCTGAACAATTTAACGACAAAAACCCGGCTACGCAAGGCGCCGGATCTCAAAATCACAGCTTAATAAAGTTTTCGCGGTAGTACGCAAGCTCTGCCACAGACTCACGAATATCGTCCATCGCCTGGTGCGTCCCCTGCTTTTTAAACCCATCAAGGATTTCAGGTTTCCAGCGGCGCGCCAGCTCTTTCAGGGTACTGACATCCAGATAGCGGTAGTGGAAGTAAGACTCCAGCTCCGGCATGTACTTAAACAGGAAACGGCGATCCTGGCCAATGCTATTCCCACAGATAGGCGATTTACCTGCCGGAACCCATTGTTTCAGGAACTCAAGCGTCGCCAGTTCTGCCTCGCGATCGCCCAACGTGCTGGCCTTCACGCGATCCACCAGGCCGCTACCGGTGTGGGTGCGCACGTTCCATTCATCCATCAAAGCCAGCTGATCGTCGGACTGATGCACGGCAATCGTCGGCCCTTCGGCCAGAATATTCAGGTTGGCGTCCGTCACCAGAGTTGCAATCTCAATAATGCGATCGCGCTCGGGATCCAGCCCGGTCATTTCGAGATCGATCCAAATCAGGTTGTTTTCATCCGCGCTCATGTTATTTTCCACCCTTCTCGCATAACCGGCAGTAGCAGGTTAACTAGTATTAATTAGAGTGTATCATAGAGGTTTTGCCCCTTACGGGCGACCAGGAGCCAGCGCGATTGAGTAAAAATAAACTCTCCAAAGGGCAGCAGCGCCGCGTAAACGCCAACCACCAGCGCCGTCTTAAAACCACTTCGGAGAAGCCGGATTATGACGATAACCTGTTTGGTGAAGCGACAGAAGGCGTCGTCATCAGCCGTTTCGGTATGCATGCCGATGTGGAATCCGCCGACGGGGATATTCACCGCTGCAATATCCGTCGCACCATCCGTTCACTGGTTACCGGCGATCGCGTGGTCTGGCGTCCGGGTAAAGAGGCGGCTGAAGGGGTCACGGTTAAAGGTATCGTTGAAGCCGTGCATGAACGCACGTCGGTGCTCACCCGCCCGGATTTCTACGATGGCGTGAAGCCGATTGCCGCCAACATTAACCAGATCGTTATTGTTTCGGCGATTTTACCTGAGCTTTCGCTCAACATTATCGACCGTTACCTTGTCGCCTGCGAAACGCTGCAGGTTGAGCCGATCATTGTATTAAACAAAATCGATCTGCTGGACGACGACGGGATGGCCTTCGTCAATGAGCAGATGGATATCTATCGCAATATTGGCTATCGCGTCCTGATGGTCTCAAGCCATACCAAAGATGGTCTGAAACCGCTGGAAGAGGCGCTCACCGATCGCATCAGCATCTTTGCGGGCCAGTCCGGCGTGGGCAAATCGAGTCTGCTGAACAATTTGCTTGGCCTCCAGCAGGCGATCCTTACCAATGATGTGTCTGATGTCTCGGGTCTTGGCCAGCACACCACCACCGCATCACGCCTGTATCACTTCCCGCACGGGGGCGATGTCATCGACTCCCCGGGCGTGCGCGAGTTCGGTTTGTGGCATCTTGAACCGGAACAAATCTTCAACGGATTTGTCGAATTCCATGATTATTTAGGCGCTTGCAAGTACCGCGACTGTAAACACGATAACGACCCAGGTTGCGCTATCCGTGAAGCCGTCGAAAAAGGTGAGATTGCGGAGACCCGCTTCGAGAATTACCACCGCATTCTTGAGAGCATGGATCAGGTAAAAACGCGTAAAAACTTTTCTGATTCTGACAACTGACAACTAAGCTAAGCATCGCTAAAATCGTCCCCTTTTTTCAGGTTCCGGCGGCTTACCGCCGGATCAGGAACGACAAAACAATGGCCTGGAGGCTACCTTGTTAAACGCATTTAAACTTTCGCTTCAATACATTCTGCCAAAACTGTGGCTCACTCGCCTGGCGGGCTGGGGCGCAAGCAAACGCGCGGGCTGGCTGACCAAACTGGTCATCGACCTTTTTGTGAAGTATTACAAGGTCGACATGAAAGAGGCACAGAAGCCAGACACCGCCAGCTACCGTACCTTCAACGAGTTTTTTGTACGCCCGCTGCGCGATGAAGTGCGTCCGCTGAACACCGACCCTAACGTACTGGTGATGCCCGCTGACGGCGTGATCAGCCAGCTGGGTAATATCGAAGACGACAAAATCCTGCAGGCGAAAGGCCATAACTACAGCCTGGAAGCGCTGCTGGCGGGTAACTACCTGATGGCGGACCTGTTCCGTAACGGTACGTTTGCGACCACCTACCTGTCGCCGCGCGACTATCACCGCGTACACATGCCGTGTAACGGTATCCTGCGTGAGATGATCTACGTTCCGGGCGATCTCTTCTCCGTGAACCACCTGACCGCGCAGAACGTACCGAACCTGTTTGCCCGTAACGAACGCGTCATCTGCCTGTTCGATACTGAATTTGGCCCGATGGCGCAAATTCTGGTGGGCGCGACCATTGTCGGCAGTATTGAAACCGTCTGGGCTGGCACCATCACGCCTCCGCGTGAAGGTATCATCAAACGCTGGACGTGGCCTGCCGGTGAAGCGGAAGGCTCTGTCGCCCTGCTGAAAGGTCAGGAGATGGGGCGCTTCAAGCTGGGCTCTACCGTTATCAACCTGTTTGCGCCGGGCAAAGTGAAGCTGGCTGAACAGCTTGAAAGCCTGTCGGTGACCAAACTTGGCCAGCCGCTGGCAGTCTCCACCGAAACTTTTGTGACACCCGATGCAGAACCTGCTCCGCTGTCACAAGAAGAGATCAACGCCGAGCATGACGCCAGCCCGCTGGTTGACGACAAAAAAGACGAAGGCTAACAACAGAAGGATCGCTGACGTGCGCCCGATTATCGTTCTACTGATGGCCTGGTGCCTCAGCATGGGGGCGTACGCAGCGACAGCCCCCGACGCCAAACAGATAAGTCAGGAACTGGAGCAGGCAAAAGCGGCCAAACCCGCTCAGCCAGAGACCGTCGAGTCGCTTCAGTCCGCACTGAACGCGCTTGAAGAGCGGAAAGGCTCTCTTGAGCGCGCTCAGCAATATCAGCAAGTTATCGACAACTTCCCCAAACTATCGCAAACATTGCGCGCGCAGCTGGCTAATCTGCGTGATGAGCCGCGCGATGTGCCAGCCAACATGACCACGGACGCCCTGAATCAGGAAATCCTGCAGGTCAGCAGCCAGCTTCTGGAGAAGAGCCGTCTGGCTCAGCAGGAGCAAGAGCGTGCACGTGAAATTGCCGACTCCCTCAGCCAGCTCCCGCAGCAGCAAACCGACGCCCGTCGCCAGCTTAATGAAGTTGAGCGCCGCGTGGGTACGCAAACTGGCAACACGCCGCAGGCGCAGGCACAAAATCTTGGTCTGCAGGCGGAATCGGCGCGTCTGAAAGCCCTGGTAGATGAACTGGAACTGGCGCAGCTGTCCGCCAATAACCGCCAGGAGCTGTCGCGGATGCGCTCGGAACTCGCACAAAAGCAGAGCGAGCAGCTGGATGCGTATCTTCAGGCCCTGCGTAATCAGCTTAATAGCCAGCGCCAGCGCGAGGCCGAACGTGCTCTCGAAAGCACCGAACTGCTGGCGGAAAACAGTGCCAACCTGCCAGCGGACATCGTCGATCAGTTTAAGGTCAACCGTGAGCTTTCTGCCGCACTGAATCAGCAGGCGCAGCGTATGGATCTGGTTGCCTCACAGCAACGTCAGGCGACCAATCAAACCCTGCAGGTGCGTCAGGCGCTCAACACCCTGCGCGAACAGTCCCAGTGGCTTGGGTCATCAAACCTGCTGGGCGAGGCGTTGCGTGCCCAGGTTGCGCGTCTGCCGGAAATGCCGAAGCCGCAGCAGCTGGATACCGAGATGGCCCAGCTACGCGTTCAGCGATTACATTTTGAGGATCTACTCAATAAGCAGCCGCAAATTCGCCAAATCCGACAGGCGGATGGCCAGCCCCTGACCAGCGAGCAAAACCGGATTCTGGAAGCTCAGCTGCGTACCCAGCGTGAACTGCTGAACTCCCTGCTGCAGGGCGGCGATACGCTGATTCTGGAGCTGACTAAGCTCAAGGTTTCCAACAGCCAGCTGGAAGATGCGCTGAAAGAGGTCAACGAGGCAACGCACCGTTATCTTTTCTGGACATCCGACGTGCGTCCAATGACCTTCTCATGGCCGATCGAGATCGTGCAGGATTTGCGCCGTCTGATTTCGCTGGACACCGTCAGCCAACTGGGACAGGCCAGCGTGATGATGCTGACCAGCAAAGAGACCATCTTCCCGCTGCTGGGCGCGTTGATTCTGGTGGGATTCAGCATTTACTCACGCAGGCATTTCACCCGTTTCCTGGAGCGTTCCAGCGCACGGGTGGGGAAAGTCACTCAGGACCATTTCTGGCTGACGCTGCGCACCGTGTTCTGGTCGATACTTGTCGCCTCTCCGCTGCCGGTGCTGTGGATGACGCTCGGTTACGGGCTACGGGAAGCCTGGCCCTATCCACTCGCCGTTGCCATTGGCGATGGCGTGACCGCCACGGTACCGCTGCTGTGGGTCGTGATGATCTGCGCCACCCTCGCGCGGCCAAATGGCCTTTTCATTGCCCACTTTGGCTGGCCACGTAACCGCGTTGCGCGCGCCATGCGCTACTACCTGATGAGCATCGGGCTGATTGTGCCGCTGATTATGGCGCTGATCATGTTTGATAATCTCGATGACCGCGAGTTCTCAGGCTCGCTGGGCCGCCTCTGCTTTATGCTGATATGCGGTGCGCTGGCCATTGTCACGCTCAGCCTGAAACGTGCGGGGATACCGCTCTATCTGGATAAATCCGGTAGCGGCGACAACATGTTTAACCGACTGCTCTGGAACCTGCTGCTCAGTGCCCCTCTGATTGCAATGCTGGCTGCAGCAGTGGGATATCTGGCTACCTCGAAGGCGCTACTGGCGCGTCTGGAAACCTCTGTGGCGATCTGGTTCCTGCTTCTGGTGGTGTATCACGTTATCCGCCGCGGAATGCTGATCCAGCGCCGTCGTCTGGCCTTCGACCGCGCCAAGCATCGCCGGGCGGAGATCCTCGCTCAACGTGCGCGAGGTGAGGAAGAGTCAAACCATGTTAACAGCACGGAAGGCACGATAGACGCGGACGAGGTCGAACTGGATCTGGATGCCATCAGTACCCAGTCCCTGCGGCTGGTGCGTTCCATCCTGATGCTGATAGCCCTCCTGTCGGTAATCTTCCTGTGGTCGGAAATTCATTCCGCGTTTGGCTTCCTGGAGAACATCTCTCTGTGGGATGTGACGTCCACGGTGCAGGGCGTGGAAAGCCTGGAGCCGATTACCCTGGGTGCGGTGCTGATTGCCATTCTGGTGCTGATCATCACCACCCAACTGGTGCGTAACTTCCCGGCACTGCTCGAGCTGGCGCTATTGCAGCATCTGGATTTAACCCCCGGCACGGGATATGCGATTACCACCATCACCAAATACCTGATATTGCTTTTTGGTGGGATGGTCGGTTTCTCAATGATTGGTATCGAGTGGTCTAAACTGCAGTGGCTGGTCGCCGCGCTGACGTTTGGCCTGGGTTTTGGCATGCAGGAGATTTTCGCCAACTTTGTGTCCGGCCTGATCATCCTGTTTGAAAAACCGATTCGTATAGGCGATACGGTGACGATTCGCGATCTGACCGGTAGCGTAACGAAGATCAACACTCGCGCCACCACAATCAGTGACTGGGACCGTAAAGAGATCATCGTGCCTAACAAGGCGTTTATCACCGAGCAGTTTATCAACTGGTCGTTGTCAGACTCCGTCACGCGTGTGGTGCTGACAGTGCCGGCACCGTCGGATGCTAACAGTGAAGAAGTCACGCAGATCCTCTATACCGCTGCCGAACGCTGCACGCTGGTGCTCGATAACCCTGCACCGGAAGTGTTCCTGGTCGATTTACAACAGGGGATCCAGATTTTCGAGCTGCGTATCTACGCCGCCGAAATGGGGCACCGAATGCCGCTTCGCCACGAGATCCACCAGCTGATTCTGGCGGGCTTCCGCGAGCACGGAATTGATATGCCGTTCCCACCGTTCCAGATGCGTCTGGAAAGTATGGACGGACGAAAGATGGGTAAAACCCTAACCTCGGCGGCAAGAACCCGCCCGGCAGGAAGTTTGTAACTGTCTCCCCTCCCTTTCGGGAGGGGTATTTTAGCGCTATGCCACTTCCGTGACGAACGCCTGCGAGCGTCGACGGTAATTCTCGTAAATCCCCATCGCCAGCAGCGAGAAGAAGATCGGCCCACCAACCATCCACAACGCGCTGTTCCAGTCATTCGCCTCAACCACGGGCTGTATAACGGTAAAGATGTTGGCAAACGCCACGACCAGCACCACCACCGTGGTCGCCAGCAGCGTTGCCGCGCGGGTTTTGAAGATCACAAACGGACGCTCAAGATCATGCTTCGCTTTGAAGAACGGGAACGCCAGGGTCAGGAACAGGTAGGGCAGCGTCATCGACACGTTCGCCATCAGGGTCAGCTTGTTGTAAAACGCAGACGCCGTATCGCCACCAAAAGACACCAGCAGGATGAACATGCAGACCAGCAGACACTGCATCCACATAGCGTTAGCTGGCATTCCTGCGGTGTTCAACTGCGTCATGCGTGCTGGCCACAGCGCTTTAGGCGTACCCTGAATGATCGCTTTCAGCGGCGAGTAGATCAGCGTGAAGAATGCGCCAGTATAGGCGAGGAACATCGACAGGCCGGTGATACGCGCAAACCAGACTCCCATTACCGATGCCGCCTCGGGGCTCAGGTTCATCGCCTGCCCCAGGGTCATCCCCAGGCTTTTCATTAGCACATAGGTAATGTTACCGAGGTTAGTGGTGTTATTGCTCAACACCTGTTGCCAGTTGGTGCTGACGCCCCAGAGGAAAATGGCCAGTGAATAGCCGATGGAAATCACGATAGCGGCAAAAATAATCCCTTTGGCGAAGTTCTTTTCCGGGTTCTCGGTCTTGTCGACCAGCCCGCCTACCGCTTCAATACCACCGTAAGCGAAGATGGCAAACACCACAAAGGAGAGCATAGCCAGCCCGGACTGATAACCCGGATTAGGGGATGAAACAAAATTGACCTCCTGCGCAAAATGCCCGCCGTTCAGGCACAGAATAGCGATACTCACCAGCAGCAGCACCAGGTTCAGACACATCACTGAAATACCACCAACCGCGGTGATACGGGCAATTTTGTTGATACCTTTCGACGCCACCAGCGTGACCATCACCATCCAGAAGACTGCCAGAATACCGACGACCTGCGTGGAGCTCAGCCCTGCCAGAGACCAGACCTGCGTTTTATCCGTACCAAAAAGAAACGTGGAGAACGGCACCCAGACTTTGGCCGCCGTGCTGACCATCCACACGACGTAGGATGAAAACCACATAAACGTCCCGATAAACGCGTAACGCGGGCCGATACTGTTGTTCATCCACGAATAGATACCGCCCTCTTCTTTTCGGTAAGCCGAGCCCATCTCCGCCATCATTAGCGCAAACGGGATAAAGAAGAACAGAGCAGAAACGATATAAAACGGCGTCGCGCTATAGCCCATCAGATAGAAAGCCGACGGGCTGTTAGCAAAGCCAAAAACTGACGTAAAAATCATCAGTATGAGCCCGGTAAGGGTCATTTTTTTGAGTGAGTGGGACATATAACCATCCGAAGAGGAATTAAACTGCGCGGATGGTAGCAGATGACCAGACAAATATTGTGGCTATGCGAGGCAATTTAAGAAAAAGACCCGTGTACACAGAAAATGGCAGTTTTTAATGTTGCCATGACGAAATGGAAAGGATAATTTCCACCAGAAGCTTAGGCCGGGTAAGCAATAGCGCCACCCGGCAATTCTTTACGCGCGATCGACCGTAAAGGCAATCACATCGCCCAGTTGCTCTGCGCCAAGAGCCAGCATTACCAGACGGTCAACACCCAGCGCTACGCCTGAGCAGTCCGGCAGACCGGCTTTTAACGCTTCCAGCAGGTTGTTATCAATTGGCTGCTGCGGCAGACCACGCGCGCCGCGCTTGCGGTTATCCTGCTCAAAACGCTGCTGCTGTTCACGCGCGTCGGTCAGTTCGTGGAAACCGTTCGCCAGCTCGATGCCTTTGTAATAGACCTCAAAACGCTCCGCCACGCGGTGATCTTCGGTGCTGATCTGCGCCAGTGACGCCTGGCTTGCCGGGAAATGGTAAACGAAGGTCGGGCGATCTTTGCCAATCAGTGGTTCAACACCAAAAGTGAACAGCAGTTGCAGCAGCGTGTCGCGATCCTCTTCGGTATCCGCCACGTTGCTCAGATCCAGTTTTGCCGCCACTTCGCGCAGCTGAGCCTTGTCCGCCGACAGCGGATCGATTTCCAGATGGCGCTGGAAAGCCTGCTGATAAGAGAGCGTTTCTGCTTCTGAACACTCCAGTACCTGCTGCAGCAGATCGTCCACCTCATTCATCAGGCGGTACATATCATAATGCGGGCGGTACCACTCCAGCATGGTGAATTCCGGGTTATGGTGACGACCCATCTCTTCATTTCGGAAACTGCGGCACAGCTGATACACCGGACCACACCCCGCCGCCAGCAGGCGTTTCATGTGGTATTCCGGGCTGGTCATCAGATACAGATTCATGCCCTGAGAGTGGCCAGGACCAACAAAACGGGTTTCAAACGGGACCAGATGAATATCCGTCACCGTTGCCTGACTCATGCACGGGGTTTCCACCTCCAGGACGCCGCGGTCGGCAAAGAAACGGCGGATCTCCGTCATAATTGCAGCGCGTTTTAACAGATTTGGGATGGATGCGCTCGGCTGCCAGGTGGCCGTTTCGCTCATGAGTTTTTCTCCGATTTCAGACAAGGGCACGAAGTCTACTCGTTAGCAGGGACAGAGACAAATTTTGCGCAGTAAAAAAGCGTATTTCATTTAGGTTGATTATTTCGTGACGTAATTCATCAATCACCATGATAAATCACCGCACAGAACAGCAAAAAAATCGAACACGTCAAATTTCCCTGACATCTACACGGTTATACTCTTTTACCCATAAAGGAGCAGTGGAAACGCTTTCGCAATCGTCCCTTTGGACGGGTGAACTACCTTTAGTTTGTCGCGTTGCGAAATAACAAAAATCTGGAGGAATGTCGTGCAAACTTTTCAAGCCGATCTTGCCGTAATTGGCGCTGGCGGGGCTGGATTACGTGCTGCGATTGCTGCAGCGCAGGCTAATCCAAACGCTAAAATCGCACTGATTTCAAAAGTCTATCCGATGCGCAGCCACACTGTTGCCGCAGAAGGAGGGTCCGCCGCCGTTGCGCAGGATCATGACAGCTTTGAATACCATTTCCACGACACGGTTGCAGGGGGCGACTGGCTTTGCGAACAGGATGTCGTTGACTACTTTGTCCATCATTGTCCAACGGAGATGACCCAGCTTGAGCAGTGGGGATGTCCGTGGAGCCGCCGTCCGGACGGCAGCGTCAACGTCCGCCGCTTCGGCGGAATGAAGATTGAACGCACCTGGTTCGCCGCCGATAAGACCGGCTTCCACATGTTGCATACCCTGTTCCAGACCTCCCTTCAGTTCCCACAAATTCAGCGCTTTGATGAACATTTCGTCCTCGATATCCTGGTTGATGACGGGCATGCGCGCGGCCTGGTGGCAATGAACATGATGGAAGGCACGCTCGTTCAGATCCGCGCTAACGCGGTGGTGATGGCAACGGGCGGCGCGGGACGCGTGTACCGCTATAACACCAACGGCGGCATCGTTACCGGTGACGGCATGGGCATGGCGCTCAGCCACGGCGTGCCGCTGCGTGATATGGAGTTTGTGCAGTATCACCCAACCGGTCTGCCAGGGTCCGGCATTTTGATGACGGAAGGCTGCCGCGGTGAAGGCGGTATTCTGGTCAACAAAAACGGCTACCGCTATCTGCAGGATTACGGTATGGGTCCGGAAACGCCGCTTGGCGAGCCGAAGAACAAATACATGGAACTCGGCCCGCGCGACAAAGTTTCTCAGGCCTTCTGGCACGAGTGGCGCAAAGGCAACACCATCTCAACGCCGCGCGGCGACGTGGTTTACCTTGACCTGCGTCACCTGGGCGAGAAGAAACTGCTGGAACGTCTGCCGTTTATCTGTGAGCTGGCGAAAGCCTATGTGGGCGTCGACCCGGTGAAAGAGCCGATTCCGGTTCGCCCAACTGCACACTACACCATGGGCGGTATCGAAACCGATCAGCAGTGCGAAACCCGTATTCAGGGCCTGTTTGCGGTGGGCGAATGTTCCTCTGTGGGTCTGCACGGCGCCAACCGTCTGGGATCTAACTCGCTGGCAGAGCTGGTGGTCTTTGGCCGCATGGCGGGCGAACGCGCAATGGAGCGTGCCGCAACCGCAGGCGAAGCTAACGGTGCCGCGCTGGATGCGCAGGTCGCAGACGTTGAAAAACGCCTGAAAGACCTGGTGAACCAGGAAGGTAACGAGAACTGGTCGAAGATCCGCGATGAAATGGGTCTGTCGATGGAAGAAGGCTGCGGTATCTACCGTACCCCTGAGC
This sequence comes from Enterobacter sp. MGH 37, assembly GCF_000534515.1. NCBI lineage: Bacteria > Pseudomonadati > Pseudomonadota > Gammaproteobacteria > Enterobacterales > Enterobacteriaceae > Enterobacter > Enterobacter sp. MGH 37. The sequence goes on along the minus strand of NZ_KI973206.1, from coordinate 1,627,723 downwards.
TGATGCAGAAAACCGTCGACAAGCTGGCGGAGCTGCAGGAGCGCTTCAAGCGCGTGCGCATCACCGACACCTCCAGCGTCTTCAATACCGACCTGCTCTATACCATTGAGCTGGGCCACGGCCTGAACGTCGCGGAATGTATGGCGCACTCTGCGCTGGCGCGTAAAGAGTCGCGTGGGGCACACCAGCGTCTGGACGAAGGCTGCACCGAGCGTGACGACGTCAATTTCCTGAAACACACTCTCGCCTGGCGCGATGCGGATGGCACAACGCGCCTGGACTACAGCGACGTGAAAATCACCACGCTGCCGCCGGCTAAACGCGTGTACGGCGCAGAAGCAGAAGCCGCCGAGAAGAAGGAGAAAGCGAATGGCTGAGATGCAAAAACTGAAAGTTGAAGTGGTGCGCTACAATCCGGAAGTGGATACCGCCCCCCACAGCGCTTTCTATGAAGTGCCTTATGACGAGCAAACCTCCCTGCTGGATGCGCTCGGCTATATCAAAGATAACCTGGCACCGGACCTGAGCTACCGCTGGTCCTGCCGCATGGCAATCTGCGGCTCCTGCGGCATGATGGTCAACAAAGTGCCGAAGCTGGCATGTAAAACCTTCCTGCGCGATTACACCAAAGGCATCAAGGTGGAAGCATTGGGTAATTTCCCAATCGAGCGCGATCTGGTGGTCGATATGACGCACTTTATCGAAAGTCTGGAAGCGATTAAGCCGTACATCATTGGCAACCCGCGTACTCCTGATCAGGGACCCAATACCCAGACGCCAGCGCAGATGGCGAAATACCATCAGTTCTCCGGCTGCATCAACTGCGGCCTGTGCTACGCCGCTTGTCCCCAGTTTGGCCTGAACCCTGAGTTCATCGGCCCGGCCGCCATTACCCTGGCGCACCGCTATAACGAAGACAGCCGCGACCACGGTAAAAAAGAACGCATGGCGCAGCTTAACAGCCAGAACGGCGTCTGGACCTGTACCTTTGTGGGTTATTGCTCCGAAGTCTGTCCGAAGCATGTCGACCCTGCCGCCGCAATTCAGCAGGGTAAAGTGGAAAGCTCGAAAGACTTTCTTATCGCTACCCTGAAACCACGCTAAGGAGTGCATGATGACGACTAAACGCAAAGCCTATGTGCGGCCAGTGCCGTCCACCTGGTGGAAAAACCTGCCGTTTTATCGCTTCTACATGCTGCGTGAAGGCACGGCGGTACCGGCGGTCTGGTTCAGCCTTGAGCTGATGTATGGCGTTTTTGCCCTCAAGCACGGGCCGGAAACCTGGGCGAACTTTGTCGGTTTCCTGCAAAACCCCATCATCGTAATTCTGAACCTGATCGTGCTCGCGGCAGCGCTGCTTCATACCAAAACCTGGTTTGAACTGGCGCCAAAAGCGGCAAACATCATCGTAAAAGGCGAGAAAATGGGGCCAGAGCCGGTGATTAAAGGGCTATGGGGAGTGACGATCCTGGTCACTGTGGTCATTCTGTTTGTCGCACTGTTCTGGTAAGGAGACGACTGTGATTAATCCAAATCCAAAACGTTCAGACGAGCCGGTCTTCTGGGGCCTGTTTGGCGCAGGCGGCATGTGGAGCGCCATCATCGCGCCGGTGATCATTCTGCTGGTCGGGATTATGCTGCCGCTGGGGTTATTCCCGGGCGATGCGCTGAGCTACGAACGCGTGCTGGCGTTTGCGAGCAGCTTTATTGGTCGGGTATTCATCTTCCTGATGATCGTCCTGCCGCTGTGGTGTGGCCTGCACCGTACTCACCATGCGATGCATGACCTGAAAATCCATGTACCGAGCGGTAAATGGGTGTTCTACGGTCTGGCGACCATCCTGACCGTAGTGACGCTGATTGCCGTGGTCACTATCTGATACATCTGGCCCGCCCTCCGGCGGGCCTTTTATTTCTGCATTTTTCCCACCAGCCATTGAGCAAACTCATGCATTGCGGGGGTTTCAGCCCTCGACTGTAATCGCGTGAGCCAGTAACTCCCCAGGTCAATCCGGGTGGCAAACGGCTGCACGATACGCTCGCTATTGAGCAGATGGGTAAACATATCCACAGGTGCTATGGCGATGCCCACACCTGCCTGCGCGGCTTCCAGCATGGTCACGGACGAATCAAAGACCATCACCCGATGCGTGGGTGACGGGGGATGTTCACCTGCCGCCTGCATCCACGCCGACCATTCGTCGCGTCGGTAGGAGCGCAGCAGGGTAAACTTCAGAATGTCGGCCGGAGACTGGAGCCCGAGAGCAATATCGGGTGAGCAAAGCGGGGACAGCGGTGCAGAACACAGGAACTGCGCTTCAGTGCCGTGCCACGCCCCGCCACCGTAGCGAATCGTATAATCCAGCCCTTCCGCCGCGGGATCGACGCGGTTGTTATGGGTCGAAAGATGAAGATCGATATGCGGATAGCAGCGACGAAAGTCCGCGAGCTGCGAGAATAAAACACCGGTAGCAAAGGTGCCGACCACACCCACTTTTAGCTTCTCCTGGGCGCGATGACTGGCAAAGCGATCCAGCATTCCGGCGATCCGATCGAATGAATCATTCAACACCGGCAGCAAGTTTTCACCTTCCGTGGTCAGCATCAGCCCGCGCGAAACGCGGACAAACAGCTGACAATTCAGATGCTGCTCCAGCGCTTTAACGTGCTGGCTGATGGCAGAGTGGGTCACGTTCAGCTCTATCGCGGCATGCGTAAAACTGAGGTGTCTGGCGGCCGCTTCGAAAGCGCGAAGCGAATTAAGCGGGAGATAGCTGCGGGTCATCATTACATCCGTTAGAAAAATTAACAGCTAATGCTAAATTTAACCGTTTGTCAGCCACAGTCAAATCCAACAGACTACTGAGGTCTGACGGGCCCGGACACTCCCTTGAACCGCTATTACGGAAGAAAACTGATGAAGACAAAATCCCTTTGCTGTGCCCTGCTGCTCAGCACCTCCTGCTCTGTTCTCGCCGCGCCGATGTCAGAGAAACAGCTGTCTGACGTGGTGGAACGTACCGTTACCCCCCTGATGAAAGCGCAAGCCATTCCGGGCATGGCGGTAGCGGTGATTTATCAGGGTCAGCCGCACTACTTTACCTTCGGAAAGGCCGATGTTGCGGCGAACAAACCTGTCACCCCGCAAACCCTGTTTGAGCTGGGCTCTATAAGTAAAACCTTCACCGGCGTATTAGGTGGCGATGCGATTGCGCGCGGAGAAATATCGCTGGGCGACCCCGTGACAAAGTACTGGCCCGAGCTAACAGGCAAGCAGTGGCAGGGTATTCGCATGTTGGATCTGGCGACCTACACCGCGGGTGGCCTGCCGCTACAGGTGCCGGATGAGGTCACGGATAACGCCTCCCTGCTGCGTTTCTATCAACACTGGCAACCGCAGTGGAAACCAGGCGCAACGCGTCTTTATGCGAACGCCAGCATCGGGCTTTTTGGCGCCCTCGCGGTTAAACCCTCCGGCATGAGCTTTGAACAGGCCATGACGAAGCGGGTCTTCAAGCCACTCAAACTGGACCATACATGGATTAACGTTCCGAAAGAAGAAGAGGCGCATTACGCCTGGGGATACCGTGATGGTAAAGCAATCCACGTTTCACCGGGAATGCTGGATGCCGAAGCGTATGGTGTCAAAACCAACATCCAGGATATGGCGAGCTGGCTGAAGGCCAACATGAACCCTGACGCCCTTCCGGATTCAACGTTGAAACAGGGTATTGCCCTGGCACAGTCTCGCTACTGGCGCGTGGGTGCCATGTATCAGGGTCTGGGCTGGGAGATGCTCAACTGGCCGGTAGAAGCCAAAACCGTCGTGGAGGGCAGCGATAACAAGGTGGCTCTTGCACCGTTACCGGTGGCAGAAGTGAACCCTCCAGCTCCGCCAGTAAAAGCATCATGGGTACATAAAACAGGCTCGACGGGTGGATTCGGCAGCTATGTCGCATTTATTCCTGAAAAGGAACTCGGCATTGTTATGCTGGCGAACAAGAGCTACCCGAACCCGGCGCGCGTGGAAGCGGCATACCGTATTCTGAGCGCTCTGCAGTAAAACCTTGCCGGGTGGTGCTAACGCCCACCCGGCCTGCAAAATTCCCGCATTTTCCCTGCTGTCATCTACACTTAACAAAAAACAGTAAGGAAACTCCTATGCGCATTCTGCCTGTTATCGCCGCGGTGACAGCCGCGTTTTTAGTGGTTGCCTGCAGTTCCCCTACCCCACCTCCTGGTGTCACTGTCGTCACGCCTTTTGACGCACAACGCTTTCTCGGAACATGGTATGAAATCGCCCGCCTCGACCATCGGTTCGAACAGGGTTTAGAGAAGGTGACTGCACATTACAGCACGATGGAGGATGGGGGTATTCAGGTTATCAACCGGGGCTATAACCCCGATCGGCAGATGTGGCAGCAGTCTGTCGGGAAAGCATACTTCACCGGCGACCCGCGACGGGCCGCGCTCAAAGTCTCTTTCATTGGCCCCTTCTATGGCGGCTATAACGTGATAGCGCTCGACAGAGAGTACCGTCACGCACTGGTCTGCGGGCCGGATCGCAACTATCTGTGGATTCTTTCCCGCACGCCAACCATTTCGTCGGAGATGAAACAGCAGATGCTGGATGTCGCGACCCGGCAAGGGTTTGATGTGTCGAAACTCATCTGGGTTAAACAGCCCCACTAATGGGTGCTGAGCTTCAGTCCAATGATACCGGCCACAATCAGGGCGAGGCTGGCGATACGCGCCAGGCTCGCTGACTCACCCAGCAACAGAATGCCGGTAATTGCAGCCCCCACGGCACCAATCCCCGTCCAGACAGCATAGGCTGTTCCCACGGGCAGGGAACGCATCGCCCATGAGAGCAGAACAATACTCACAATCATCGCAGAAACGGTAATGACGCTGGGCGTCAGGCGGGTAAAACCGTGGGTGTACTTAAGACCAATCGCCCATACCACTTCGAGCAGGCCGGCAATAAAAAGAATAATCCAGGACATCTCAGGCTCCTTAACTTAAATAAGTTGGGGCCGTCCCCGATGAAGAAAGCGCTTACGGGTCGTCCCGCAAGGCAGATAACGCCTCATATTTTGGTTAACGTGCGATTTTTTTTCAATCATTTTCTGCTGACCCCCTTAAGGCCAGAAATAGCCGCAGTAAGGCGCGCAGTTCAGGCATTTATTACTCATCGGACTTCTCTATGATGATGTGCTTTCTGATGGCAGGAAGCCAAACCACTAGCCGACTGCGAATAAAATATGTTCAAAATACTTTTGATTGACCGTTGTCACTTTACCCGCGCGGGGTTTGAAGCATGGCTCAATCATTCCGGTTTATTCCCGGGACATTACGTTGTGACCGGGCTGAACAATCTTTTCCTCGCCAGAGAGCACATTCTGCAATGGAAACCCTCACTGGTTATCGCTGACCTGCATGGTTTCAGGCAGGATACTCCCCATTTCCAGCAATTCTCTTCCTTACTGAATGCCAGCGAAAAACTCCCCTTTATTATGTTGCAATCGGGAGAGGACAGAGACATGACGGCCTGGCTGGAGAACTTCCCGGTCTGGTCTTCACTCATGAAAAATGCCCGTCTTGAGGAACTCGCCACGGTTATTAATGAAGCGTTAATTTCGGGCTCAGACACGCACAGACCAACAGTGGCCACGCCGTTGCTGACCCGCCAGGAGGAGAAAGTGCTGACAATGTGGATGGACGGCGCAAGCAATCAAAAAATTGCCGCTCACCTGAGTATCAATGGGAAAACGGTATATACCTACAAGCGAAATATCCGCATGAAGCTGCATATGGACACGCGCTTTTCCCCGTTTTTATCTCCGCAGGGTACAGAAAACTGACGGTACGAAACCCTTCTGGTTCCGTACCGTTAATTAATTACTGCTGTGCTTTTGTTGCCGCACCAGAGATTGCACTACCACCTTCAGAAATATCCTGACCAACGCCACGCGTGGTATTACAGGCAGTTAATACTGAAGAAAGTACCAGGACTGAAAAGATCGCTGCAATTGTCTTCTTAACCATAATATCTTCCTTTTATAGCCAAAGTTGTTTTGTGTATAGCAACTTAAGAATAGACAAGATCCCGCCGATTGACGGACAAGGAAGCATTTTTCGGAAAATTAGACGAGCTTAGCTGGCCGCGTGAGAAATGATATGCCCAAGATCCTGGATATCTTCCCCCATGCCGCGCGTGGTGTTACAGCCGGAAAGCAATGCACTGGAGAGCGCTAACAGAAGCAGAATTTTAACGGTACGTTTCATCATCCCTGCCTGCAAAAATCAGGCGCAGCGGGCGCTGCGCCCTGACTATTACTTCACGCGTGATACGTATTCGCCGGAGCGGGTATCCACTTTGATCACTTCGCCAGTCTGTACGAACAGTGGCACTTTAACCACAGCACCGGTAGACAGCGTCGCTGGTTTACCGCCAGTACCGGCAGTGTCACCTTTCAGACCTGGATCGGTTTCAACGATTTCCAGCTCAACAAAGTTTGGTGGAGTAACAGCGATAGGCTGACCGTTCCACAGGGTCACGATGCACTCAGCCTGATCCAGCAGCCATTTTTCGCTATCGCCAATCGCTTTCGCGTCAGCAGACAGCTGCTCGAAGGTTTCGTTGTTCATGAAGTGCCAGAACTCACCGTCGTTGTACAGGTAAGTCAGGTTCATATCCACAACATCTGCGCCTTCAGCGGAGTCGGTAGACTTGAAAGTTTTCTCAACGCGGGTACCGGTCAGCAGGCGGCGCAGCTTAACGCGTGCGAATGCCTGGCCTTTACCTGGTTTAACGAATTCGCTGGCTTCAACCGCGTACGGTTCGCCGTCCATCATGATTTTAAGACCAGCACGAAAATCGTTGCTATAGTACGTTGCCATAAGGCCCTCTAAATTTGTTAACTGGTAGCTAAGCCACAAAATGGCGCATATTGTAACCCTAAACACCCCGTCCAGAGAAGATTGGTTATCGCAACTTGCCGATGTAATCACCAGTCCTGATGAATTGCTGCGTCTTTTAGACCTCGATCAGCACCCAGAGTTGCTTGCGGGCCGCGAGGCAAAGCGCCTTTTCGCCCTGCGCGTTCCACGCGCGTTTGTTGCGCGCATGGAGAAAGGCAATCCTGACGATCCGCTTTTAAAACAAACCATTACCTTGCAGGATGAGTTCATTACTGCACCAGGGTACAGCACCGATCCCCTGGAAGAGCAGAACAGTGTGGTACCGGGTTTACTGCATAAGTATCTCAACCGCGCCCTGCTGCTGGTCAAAGGCGGCTGCGCGGTAAATTGCCGTTATTGCTTCCGTCGGCACTTCCCTTACGCCGAAAACCAGGGAAATAAGCGCAACTGGCAGGTCGCGCTGGACTATATCGCCGCCCATTCAGAGCTGGATGAGATTATTTTTTCCGGCGGTGACCCGCTGATGGCAAAAGATCATGAGCTGGACTGGCTATTAACCCAGCTTGAGGCCATCCCGCACATCAAACGTCTGCGTATTCACAGCCGTTTACCGATTGTCATTCCGGCACGCATTACTGACGGACTGGTGTCGCGCCTGGCGCAATCCCGCTTGCAGGTGCTGCTGGTGAACCATATTAACCACGCGAATGAAATTGACGATGCATTTCGCGCGGCCATGGCGCGCCTGCGTCAAGTGGGGGTCACGCTACTAAACCAGAGCGTGCTGCTGCGTGGGGTAAATGATAGCGCCCGCGTGCTGGCCGACCTCAGCAACGCCCTGTTTGATGCGGGGGTCTTGCCCTATTACCTGCATGTGCTGGACCGCGTGCAGGGTGCGGCGCACTTCATGGTGACCGATGAAGAAGCCCGACAGATTATGCGCGAGCTGTTAACGCTGGTTTCAGGTTATATGGTACCCAAGCTGGCGCGCGAAATTGGCGGAGAGCCAAGTAAGACGCCGCTGGATTTGCAGCTGCGGCAGCACTAAAAGGCAGGTGGCGCTACGCTTACCTGCCCTACAGGGTCCGGGCGCAGCGCCATCACCGCGTTAACTCAGTTCGGGCACTTGTAGACCTGGCCGCTCATCTGGCTGGCGGTTGGCACGAAGCTGGAGAGCATTCCCTGCGTTGGGCTACTCACGCCGTAAATCACATTGCCGCCCATCGCCGCAGCCTGGTTACGCAGGGCATTCGCCGCACCGCGCATAGAGCCGCCCTCTTCACCATGCTGTCCCGACATCCAGTTGCTTTGCTCGCCCGTGGCCGTGCCTAACAGCTGGCATTCGCTACCCGGCTTATCTTCCACAAAGCGAACACCCTGGCCCGCCGCCGACAGCTCATTGCTGGAGCTACAACCCGCCAGCAGCAATGCTGCCCCTACAATCCCTGCACAGACTTTTACGCGCATGTTATTCCTCGTTTTCAATAAGCTGGACAGTAGTTGTCCGTGTCTAAATCTTATACCTAAAAGATGACCAAAAGAAAAATGCCGAGCATTTCTGCGAGCCAGATTCCGCCAGGCACTCCTCCGACATCTTAAATGAATTCTGATAATAGCCTTTGGGATATCGTGTTTTAGCCCTCGATCGTATGTAGTGGTGCGACGTACAACTTTTGTACGCAATGAAAAAGGGGGTTTCATGAGTGCATCATCCTCAGGAGAGGAAAAAGTGACATGGGTAGGCTATCTGGCGTTTGTACTCACCATCGTATTTTTCTCCGGTTTTTTCGCCAAAAGTACTGAATGGTGGCGCGTGCTGGACTTTACCGTCTTAAACGGTAGCTTTGGACCGGTCAACGGCGCCCTGACGTTTCGCGGCACGGGCGGAACGGGGGCGAAAGACGGGTTTTTATTTGCCCTTGAACTGGCGCCCTCGGTCATTTTATCGCTCGGGATCATTGCCGTCACCGAAGGTCTGGGCGGACTGCGTGCCGCACAACAGCTGATGACGCCTATTTTGCGTCCGCTGCTTGGCGTGCCGGGGATCTGCTCTCTGGCCCTTATCGCCAACCTGCAAAACACCGATGCGGCGGCAGGTATGACCAAAGAGCTGACCGACGACGGAGCAATTACCGACCATGAACGCGCCATTTTCGCTACCTTCCAGACCAGCGGAAGCGCCATTATTACCAACTATTTTTCTTCCGGCGCCGCGCTTTTCACGTTTATTACCGTCCCGGTGATCGCGCCGCTGGCCGTCATTCTGGTATTCAAATTTGTTGGCGCTAACTTCCTGCGACTGTGGATCGCCCGTATGGAAGATCATCGTATTCAGGAGGAAAAAAATGATCGCCCAGCCGCGTAAAAATATCATGGACATGTTTATTGATGGTGCCCGTCGCGGCTTTACCATCGCGACCACCAGCCTGCTGCCAAACGTGGTCATGGCATTTGTCATTATTCAGGCGCTGAAGGTGACGGGCCTGCTGGATATCGTGGGCAATGTTTGCGAGCCCGTCATGGCGCTCTGGGGGCTTCCGGGCGCGGCGGCAACGGTCCTTCTGGCCTCGGTGATGAGTATGGGCGGCGGCGTGGGGGTCTGCGCCAGTCTGGTCGCCGCCGGCTCACTCAACGGTCACGATGCCACCATCCTGCTGCCCGCCATCTATTTGATGGGCAATCCGGTGCAAAATACCGGCCGCTGCCTGGGTACCGCAGGCGTGAATCCGAAATATTACCCGCACATTATTACGGTTTGCGTCATTAACGCCCTGCTCTCAATGTGGGTGATGCAGCTACTCTTCTGAGGAGATAAAAATGGATTTTTCAGTTCTGGAACCCCATCTTTTCCGCAACGCACATCTCTACGCCCCGGAGGATCGGGGACATTGCGATCTGCTGATCGCTGGGGGAAAAATTGTTGCGATCGAAAAAGCGGGGCATGCAACAACGCGGATGGCGTGTCCTGAAACCGATCTCGCCGGAGCGGTGATTTGCCCGGGATTTATCGATCAGCACGTGCATCTCATCGGTGGCGGCGGTGAAGCGGGGCCCCACACCCGCACGCCGGAGGTGCGGCTGTCTGCGCTGGTAGCAGCAGGTATCACCTCCGTGGTTGGCCTGCTGGGCACCGACGGCGTCACCCGACACCCTGAATCACTGCTGGCAAAAACACGAGCGCTTGAGCATGAAGGGATCAGCGCGTGGATGCTGACGGGCGCGTACGGACTGCCTTCTCCGACGATTACCGGCAGTATTGAAAAAGATGTGGCGCTGATCGACAAAATCATTGGTGTGAAATGCGCGATTTCCGATCATCGCTCTTCCGCGCCAGCGGACGATCGGCTCGCCAGCATGGCCGCCCAGTCACGCGTCGGCGGGCTATTGGGTGCCAAAGCGGGGATTTCCGTTTTTCACCTCGGCAACAGCCCGAAGCTGCTGGAGCCGCTCCTTAACATTCTGAATAACGCTGACGTTCCCCGCAAGAAGCTGCTGCCCACCCACGTTAACCGCGGTGAGGCGCTCTTCCTCGCCGCGCTAAACTATGCTCGCGAAGGGGGTTATATCGATATCACCACCAGCATCAGCGAACCCATTGATGCCGCCACCGCCATTGCGACAGCCCGCGAAGCGCAGGTGCCGTTTAACCGTCTCACGCTCAGCTCGGACGGTAACGGTAGCCAGCCGAATTTTGACGCAAATGGCAACCTGGTAGGCATTGGCGTGGCAGGGTTCGAATCCCTTCCGGAAACCCTTCAGCAGTTGGTCAGCCGCTATCACCTGCCGCTGGAGGAGGCGCTTCTGCCATTTACGCGTAATGTGGCGGAGTTTCTCGGGCTGGAGCATAAAGGACGGATCGCGCCCGGATGCGATGCCGATTTCCTGGTGTTGACGGACGATCTAAAAATCCACGAGGTCTGGGCGAAAGGCCGCCAGATGGTGCGAGAAGGTGTTGTGTGCGTGAAAGGCACCTTTGAGTAGCTGCTGGACAGGCAATAAAAAACCCCGGGCATCGCTGCCCGGGGTTCGTTCTGAGAGGTTCAGAACAACATGATTACATCATGCCGCCCATACCACCCATGCCGCCCATACCAGCAGCACCTAAGTCAGGCGCGTCGCCTTTAGGCATATCAGTAACCATGCACTCGGTAGTGATCATCAGGCCAGCTACAGATGCCGCATACTGCAGAGCAGAACGGGTAACTTTAGTTGGGTCCAGAATACCGAAGTCGATCATGTTGCCGTATTCTTCAGTTGCCGCGTTGTAACCGTAGTTACCTTCGCCCGCTTTCACGTTGTTCGCAACCACAGATGGCTCTTCACCGGCGTTAGAAACGATCTGACGCAGAGGCGCTTCCATTGCGCGCAGCGCAACTTTGATACCCACGTTCTGGTCTTCGTTCTGTGCAGTCAGGCCAGCCAGTTTAGCGGCAACACGCACCAGCGCAACGCCACCACCAGCAACCACGCCTTCTTCTACCGCAGCACGGGTCGCGTGCAGGGCATCGTCAACGCGCGCTTTTTTCTCTTTCATTTCAACTTCGGTCGCAGCACCGACTTTGATAACGGCGACACCGCCTGCCAGTTTCGCTACGCGCTCCTGCAGTTTTTCACGGTCGTAATCAGAGGTTGCTTCTTCGATCTGCTTACGGATCTGACCAACACGGCCCTGAATAGCGGCTTCTTCACCCACACCGTCGATGATGGTGGTGGTGTCTTTGTTGATCACAACGCGTTTTGCCTGGCCCAGGTCTTCCAGGGTCGCTTTTTCCAGCTCCATACCGATCTCTTCAGAGATAACGGTACCGCCAGTCAGGGTAGCGATATCCTGCAGCATCGCTTTACGACGATCGCCGAAGCCAGGTGCTTTAACCGCAGCCACTTTCACGATGCCACGCATGGTGTTAACCACCAGGGTCGCCAGCGCTTCGCCTTCAACATCTTCAGCGATGATAACCAGCGGTTTGCCTGCTTTCGCAACGGCTTCCAGCACTGGCAGCATTTCGCGGATGTTGGAGATTTTCTTGTCAGCCAGCAGGATGAACGGGCTTTCCAGCTCAACAGCGCCAGTCTCTGGCTTGTTGATGAAGTATGGAGACAGGTAGCCGCGGTCGAACTGCATACCTTCAACCACGTCCAGTTCGTCTTCCAGACCGGTACCGTCTTCAACGGTGATAACGCCTTCTTTACCGACTTTGTCCATCGCTTCAGCGATCAGTTTACCTACGGTTTCGTCGGAGTTAGCGGAGATGGTACCTACCTGAGCAATGGCTTTGGAGTCAGAGCACGGTACGGACAGCGCTTTCAGCTCTTCAACAGCGGAAGCGACAGCTTTGTCGATACCACGTTTCAGATCCATTGGGTTCATGCCCGCAGCAACGGCTTTCAGACCTTCAGTGATGATAGCCTGCGCCAGTACGGTCGCGGTGGTGGTACCGTCACCTGCAGCATCGTTCGCTTTAGAGGCAACTTCTTTCACCATCTGCGCACCCATGTTTTCGAACTTGTCTTCCAGTTCGATTTCACGTGCTACAGAAACACCATCTTTGGTGATGGTTGGCGCGCCGAAGGATTTATCCAGCACTACGTTACGGCCTTTCGGGCCCAGGGTCACTTTAACTGCATCGGCCAGTACGTTTACGCCGCGGAGCATTTTTACACGAGCGTCGTTACCGAATTTTACGTCTTTAGCTGCCATGTTCTTATTTCCTCAAATTCTCGTGCGTAAATTACGCTTCAACAATTGCCAGAATGTCGCTCTCGGACATGATCAACACTTCTTCATTGTCGATCTTCTCGGATTTCACGCCGTAGCCATCGTTGAAAATTACGATGTCACCAACTTTAACGTCCAGCGGCTGCACAGTTCCGTTTTCCAGGATGCGGCCCTTACCGACAGCGATGATTTCGCCACGCGTTGATTTGGCTGCAGCAGAACCGGTCAGAACGATGCCGCCAGCAGACTTGGTTTCAACTTCTTTACGTTTGACGATCACACGATCATGTAACGGACGAATACTCATTGATAGCTCTCCTTTGAGAAAGTCATTATCAGTTATGGATGACGCCGGCCCGCATGCGGTTTTCCGACTAGTGCCCTGAGAGATGGGGATAGCTTTTTCCCCCTTCAAGGGGGAGTTGAAAAAAAATTTTGCGAAAGTGTTACCATCCCCTCTCTTTTGGTATTGGCAGGACGATGTCAATGAGTGGACTTAAACAGGAGTTGGGACTGGCGCAGGGCGTTGGCCTGCTCTCAACCTCCTTGTTAGGTACGGGCGTATTTGCCGTACCCGCACTGGCGGCGCTGGTAGCAGGCAATAACAGCCTGTGGGCGTGGCCGGTGCTGATTGTGCTGGTGTTTCCGATAGCCATTGTGTTTGCCATCCTCGGGCGGCACTTCCCTGACGCAGGCGGTGTGGCGCACTTTGTCGGGCTGGCGTTTGGCCCGCGACTGAAGCGTGTTACCGGCTGGCTGTTTCTCTCGGTGATCCCGGTGGGTCTTCCTGCGGCATTGCATATTGCAACCGGCTTTGGACAGGCGCTTTTTGGCTGGCATAACGAGCAGCTCCTGCTGGCTGAACTGGGTACGCTGGCCATCGTCTGGTGGGTGGGCTCACGCGGCGCCAGCTCAAGTGCAAACCTGCAGACGCTGGTTGCGGTACTGATTGTTGCGCTCGTTGCGGCTGTCTGGTGGGCGGGCAATATCACAATTAAGGACATTCCCTTCCCGGCAGCGACAAACATTGACCATTCACAGCTTTTCGCCGCCCTTGCCGTTATGTTCTGGTGTTTTGTGGGTCTCGAAGCGTTCGCCCATCTGGCCTCTGAATTTAAGCAGCCTGAGCGCGATTTTCCGCGCGCGCTGATGATTGGCCTGCTGCTGGCAGGAACAGTTTACTGGGCCTGCACCGTGCTGGTATTGCACTTCAACGCATTCGGTGCGGATAAAGCGGCTGCCGCGTCACTGCCGGGCATAGTGGTACACCTGTTTGGCGTAAAAGCGCTGTGGGTCGCATGTATGATTGGCTATCTCGCCTGTTTTGCCAGCCTGAATATTTATATCCAGAGCTTTGCCCGTCTGGTGTGGTCGCAGGCGCTTTATAATCCTGAAAGCCGTCTTGCGCAGTTGTCCAAACGTCAACTTCCGGTGAATGCACTGAATACCGTGCTGGGCTGCTGCGTGTTGAGTACGCTGGGTATTTACGTACTGAAAATCAATCTGGATGCCCTGATCGTCTACGCCAACGGCATTTTCATTATGATCTATCTGCTGTGCATGCTGGCGGGCTGTCGTCTGCTGGAAGGCCGTTATAAAGCACTGGCGGTCGTCGGGGGTGTGCTTTGCCTGCTGTTGCTGGCAATGGTGGGATGGAAGAGTGTGTATGCCATCGTCATGCTGGCAGGGCTGTGGCTGTTTTTACCGAAGCGGCAAAACCCGCAGGCCCGGTGAGCGATGCGCCACCGGGCAAAAAAATCACCGATCGTCTTTGTGGTCTAAACGGTCGTGCTGTTCATCCTTACGCTGATACTCCCCTTCAAACGTATCGCCCGGGCCCGTACTGAAGCCACCGCCCGGCATACGGCTAAAACGCAGATGCGGCAGCAGCTTCATGGTCAGGTGTTTTTGCACTGGCGGCAGAAGCAGCAAAAGGCCGAGGAAGTCGGTAAAGAAGCCAGGCAGAATAAGCAGCAGACCCGCGATAATCAGCGACACGCTTTTGATCATCTCTTCTGCCGGGCTTTCGCCTGCAGCCATCTTCTGCTGCATTATCAGGAAATTTTTGAAACCCTGGTTACGCACCAGCGACATGCCGATGACGGAGGTGAAAATCACCAGAACCAGCGTCAGCAGGACGCCCAGTACATGGGCAACCTGGATAAAAATGGAAATCTCAATGTAAACATAGAGAAAGAAAGCAATAAATGGTATCCAGCGCACTGGCATCTCCTGTAGGGCAGGTGCCGTCAGGCCCCTGTCTGAATGTGTTCGCGACGCGCGTTTGTATGAAATGGTGGCAGTTAGCGAAAATTCAATCGGTTTGCACGGATATTTTTTCTGGAAATATTAAAGCGGTGACACATTTCACAGATTAATAATTATCATGGAATCGGCTCGATAATAAGTGATCCAGCTTACGGCAATTCGCTATCATCAGCATATGATCTCGAGCATCTGGCTGATTGAGGGAATAATCGTCGGTCAGAAAATATTCAAAACCACATATATACTGTGTGTTTAGTACAATCCATCGGCAGCTTGAAAAGAAGGTTCACATGTTAAACAACATTCGTATCGAAGAAGACTTGTTGGGTACCAGGGAAGTTCCAGCGGATGCCTACTATGGTGTTCACACTCTGAGAGCGATTGAAAACTTCTACATCAGCAACAGCAAAATCAGCGACATCCCTGAGTTTGTCCGTGGCATGGTGATGGTGAAGAAAGCCGCAGCGCTGGCCAACAAAGAGCTGCAAACCATTCCTAAAAGCGCGGCAAATGCGATTATCGCTGCCTGCGATGAAGTGCTGAACAACGGCAAATGCATGGACCAGTTCCCGGTTGACGTCTATCAGGGCGGCGCGGGTACCTCCGTCAACATGAATACCAACGAAGTACTGGCAAACATCGGCCTGGAGCTGATGGGTCATCAGAAAGGTGAATACCAGTACCTGAACCCGAACGACCACGTTAACAAATGCCAGTCCACCAACGACGCCTACCCAACCGGCTTCCGTATCGCGGTGTATGCCTCCGTGGTGAAACTGGTGGACGCCATCAACCAACTGGGCGATGGCTTCCAGCGTAAAGCGGTTGAGTTCCAGGATATCCTGAAAATGGGTCGTACCCAGTTACAGGACGCAGTGCCAATGACGCTGGGCCAGGAATTCCACGCATTTAACGTGCTGCTGAATGAAGAGACCAAAAACCTGCTGCGCACCTCTGAGCTGCTGCTGGAAGTGAACCTGGGCGCAACCGCCATCGGTACGCGTCTGAACACCCCGGATGGCTATCAGCAGCTGGCGGTTCAGAAGCTGGCTGAAGTGTCCAACCTGCCGGTCGTGCCTGCGGAAGACCTGATTGAAGCCACCTCCGACTGCGGCGCGTACGTGATGGTACACAGCGCACTGAAACGTCTGGCGGTGAAACTGTCCAAAATCTGTAATGACCTGCGCCTGCTCTCTTCCGGCCCGCGCGCTGGCCTGAACGAAATCAACCTGCCAGAACTGCAGGCGGGTTCGTCCATCATGCCAGCTAAGGTGAACCCGGTCGTGCCAGAAGTGGTGAACCAGGTTTGCTTCAAAGTCATCGGTAACGACACTACCGTGACGATGGCCTCCGAGGCCGGTCAGCTGCAGCTGAACGTAATGGAGCCTGTGATTGGCCAGGCGATGTTCGAATCTATCCACATCCTGACTAACGCCTGCTACAACCTGCTGGAAAAATGCATTAACGGCATTACCGCAAATAAAGAAGTGTGTGAAGGCTACGTTTACAACTCTATCGGGATCGTCACCTACCTCAACCCGTTCATCGGTCACCATAACGGTGACATCGTCGGTAAGATTTGTGCCGAAACCGGTAAGAGCGTGCGTGAAGTGGTGCTGGAGCGCGGACTGTTGACCGAGGCTGAGCTGGACGATATCTTCTCCGCCCAGAACCTGATGCACCCGGCATATAAAGCGAAACGATATACCGATGAAAGCGAACAGTAACCGTTCAGGCTAGGCTTTTAAAGGCACGTCACTTGTGACGTGCCTTTTTTCTTTTTAGGCGTTACCAAAATACAACAATTCAATATCAACTTGTTAATAAGCAAGGCAGGTCCTTATGTTTGGAGCAGAACTCGTCATCGTCTTGTTGGCGATTTATTTGGGAGCAAGACTCGGGGGTATCGGCATCGGTTTTGCCGGCGGTCTCGGGGTGCTCGTTCTTACCCTTATCTTTCAGATTAAACCCGGCGCAATCCCCTTTGACGTTATCGAAATCATCATGGCAGTTATTGCCGCTATCGCCGCTATGCAGGTGGCAGGCGGTATGGACTACCTGGTGAGTCTGGCGGAGCGTATGCTGCGCCGCCATCCTAAATACATTACCTTCCTTGCCCCGCTGGTCACCTGGTTTATGACCATTCTCGCGGGAACTGGCCACACGGCGTTCTCCACGCTGCCGGTGATTACCGAAGTGGCAAAAGAACAGGGGATTCGCCCGTCTCGTCCCCTCTCTATTGCCGTCGTTGCGTCTCAGATTGCCATCACCGCGTCGCCGATCTCTGCCGCCGTGGTCTTCTTCGCCGGTATCCTTGAGCCGATGGGCGTGAGCTACCTGACGCTGCTGGCGATCTGTATTCCGGTGACGCTGATTGCGGTCATGATTACTGCCGTGCTGTGTAACTTCCTCGGTGCCGAACTGAAAGACGATCCGGTTTACCAGGAGCGTCTGGCAAAAGGTGAAGTGAGACTGCGCGGTAGCCAGGTCTTCGAACTGAAGCCGCACGCAAAGCGCTCCGTACTGCTGTTCCTGATTGGTATCGTCGCAGTGATGTTCTACGCAACCGCCATCAGTGACACCGTGGGGCTGATTCAGAACCCGGTTCTGCCGCGTAACGAAGCGATTGTGGTGTTCATGCTGACTATCGCGACGCTGATTAGTATCACCTGTAAAATCGACACCAGCGAAGTGCTGAACGCCAGTACCTTTAAATCCGGTATGAGTGCCTGCGTGTGTGTACTGGGTGTGGCATGGCTCGGCGATACCTTCGTGAAGGCGCACATCAGCGATATCCAGACCGTAGCCGGCGACCTGCTGCACAACTACCCGTGGCTGCTGGCGGTCGTGCTGTTCTTTGCTGCGACCCTGCTTTACTCCCAGGCAGCAACCACCAAAGCGCTGATGCCTGCGGCACTCATGTTAGGCGTAACGCCGCTGACGGCGATTGCCTCTTTCGCAGCCGTTTCCGCACTGTTCGTTCTGCCAACCTACCCAACCCTGCTGGCAGCGGTTGAAATGGATGACACTGGCTCTACCCGTATCGGTAAATACGTGTTCAACCACGCGTTTCTGATCCCGGGCGTGGTAGCAATTACGCTTTGCGTCATCCTCGGCTTTATCATCGGTGGCATTGTGCTGTAAACCTTCAGCCGTTGTAAAAATAGTTAAAATCGGGCCGCACTGCGGCCCGATTCATTAATGACCAATCGTCTTGCGTGATATAGTGAAGACTTTCGTGATGAGGAGGTCGACTTGTGAACACGCCTGATGCCGTTGTCGTACTGTGTACCGCCCCTGATGAAGCCTCTGCCCAGGATCTCGCCGCCAAAGTGCTGGCCGAAAAATGGGCAGCCTGCGTAACGCTCCTCCCCGGCGCAACCTCCCTTTATTACTGGGAAGGCAAACTGGAGCAGGAGTACGAAGTCCAGATGTTGCTTAAAACCAACCGGGCGAACCAGCAGGCGCTCCTCGACTACCTCAAGTCTCATCATCCTTACCAAACTCCAGAGCTGCTGGTGCTGCCAGTGCTCCATGGCGATAACGACTATCTCACATGGCTCAACGCTTCCTTACGCTGATCCTGCTGCTGTGCAGCACATCAGTATTTGCCGGGTTGTTTGACGCACCCGGCCGTTCAAACTTTATTCCTGCCGACCAGGCGTTTGTTTTCGATTTTCAGCAGAACCAGCACGATCTCAATCTGACCTGGCAGGTGAAAGAGGGTTACTACCTTTACCGCAAACAGGTCAGCATCACGTCCGCAAAGGCTAACGTCGGCGCATTGCAGATGCCCGCGGGCGAGTGGCACGAGGACGAGTTCTACGGTAAGAGTGAAATCTATCGTCAGCGCTTAAACGTCCCCGTCACGGTGAATCAGGCGGATAAAGGCGCCACGCTGACCGTGACGTATCAGGGCTGTGCCGACGCGGGCTTCTGCTATCCTCCTGAAACGAAGGTCGTTCCGCTTACTGAAGTTAAAGCGACTGCCTCCTCTCTCCCCTCGGGGGAGAGGGCCAGGGTGAAGGGAGAAGGCGAAGCCACTTCAGATCTTCCCTTCTCAGCGTTTTGGGCGCTACTGATTGGTATTGGCATTGCCTTTACGCCGTGTGTACTGCCCATGTACCCGCTGATCTCCGGGATTGTGCTAGGCGGTAAGCAACGGCTTTCCACCGCCCGGGCGCTGCTGCTGGCTTTTATTTATGTCCAGGGCATGGCATTAACCTACACGGCGCTCGGCCTCGTGGTCGCCGCCGCTGGATTGCAATTCCAGGCAGCGCTTCAGCATCCTTACGTGCTTATTGGTCTGTCAGTTGTCTTTATTCTTTTGGCGCTGTCGATGTTTGGCCTGTTCACTCTGCAACTGCCCTCTTCGCTGCAAACCCGCTTAACGCTGATGAGTAATCGTCAGCAGGGAGGATCTGCAGGCGGCGTGTTCGCAATGGGTGCAATTGCCGGGCTAATCTGTTCACCCTGCACCACTGCGCCGCTCAGCGCCATCCTGCTGTACATCGCCCAGAGCGGCAATATGTGGCTCGGTGGCGGAACGCTGTATCTTTATGCGCTGGGGATGGGTCTGCCGCTCATTCTTGTGACGGTCTTTGGTAATCGTCTGCTGCCGAAAAGCGGACCGTGGATGGAGACGGTGAAAACCGCGTTTGGTTTTGTCATTCTGGCGCTACCGGTGTTCCTGCTGGAGCGCATCATCGGAGACGAGTGGGGAATGCGTCTGTGGGCGATGCTTGGCGTCGCATTCTTCTCCTGGGCATTTATCGTCAGCCTGGGGGCGAAAAAGCCATGGATGCGCCTTGTGCAAATCCTGCTGCTGGCAGCTGCACTGGTCAGCGTGCGTCCGCTGCAGGACTGGGCATTTGGCACGCCGGTGGGTCAGACGCAGGCGCATCTGGACTTCACCCGCATTAACAATGTCGATGAGCTCAATAGCGCCCTGGCTCAGGCAAAAGGTAAACCGGTGATGCTCGATCTCTATGCTGACTGGTGTGTTGCCTGCAAAGAGTTTGAAAAATACACCTTTAGCGATCCTCAGGTACAAAGCGCCCTGAAAGAGACGGTGTTGCTTCAGGCAAACGTCACGGCCAACAATGAGCAGGATAAGACTCTGCTTAAGCACCTTAACGTACTCGGGCTGCCAACCATTTTATTCTTCAATGAACAAGGGGAAGAGCAGCCAGAACAGCGTGTAACCGGGTTTATGGATTCAACGGCATTCAGCGCGCATTTGCGCAATCGCCAACCGTAAACAACACTTTAGACGGGACATACCGTTGGGAATAGCGGAGGAGATAACCGTGCAACGTGAAGACGTACTGGGACAAGCCCTGCAATTACTTGAGATTCAAGGGATCGCCAGCACCACGCTTGAGATGGTAGCCGACCGTATCGATTACCCTCTGGATGAGTTAACGCGTTTCTGGCCGGATAAAGAGGCCCTGCTTTATGATGCGCTGCGCTACCTTAGTCAGCAGGTGGATATCTGGCGCAGACAGCTGATGCTTAATGAAGAACTGACGGCTGAGCAAAAGCTGTTGGCTCGCTACACCGCCCTGACTGAATGTGTCAGTAACAATCGTTATCCGGGCTGCCTGTTTATTGCCGCCTGTACATTTTATCCCGATCCCGGGCATCCAATACATCAGCTGGCGGATCAGCAAAAGCGTGCGGCGCATGACTTCACTCACGAGCTACTGACAACGCTTGAAGTGGATGACCCGGCAATGGTCGCTAAGCAGATGGAGCTGATACTGGAGGGTTGTCTGAGCCGCATGCTGGTGAATCGTAGCCAGGCCGATGTGGATACGGCGCACCGCCTGGCGGAAGATATTCTTCGCTTTGCTCAGTGTCGTATGGGCGGGGCGTTGACGTAAGCGAATCAGCGAAATTTGGTCTTTTCGGCGCGTAAACCGCCAGATTGCCGTAAAGTTAAGCAATTGAACAGCTTTCCCCGAAATAATGTTGACGATAAGGCGTGATTGCGGTTTAATGCGCTCCGTTGCCCGGATAGCTCAGTCGGTAGAGCAGGGGATTGAAAATCCCCGTGTCCTTGGTTCGATTCCGAGTCCGGGCACCACTATTTAAAGAACCCAGCCTATGGCTGGGTTTTTGCTTTTCTGCGTTTATAAATCCCTTCTTTTATATTCTTGCTTCTCTTTCCGGTGAGATCGTGCAATCTGCTTTGCCGGATGGCGGCTTTGCCTTATCCGGCCTACGGGAAAATTTCAAGGAGAGGAATAAAGCCAAAAGCAAAAAACCCCGCACCTTACGGTACGGGGTTCTTCTTGATTGATGCCTGGCAGTTCCCTACTCTCACATGGGGAGACCCCACACTACCATCGGCGCTACGGCGTTTCACTTCTGAGTTCGGCATGGGGTCAGGTGGGACCACCGCGCTAAAGCCGCCAGGCAAATTCTGTTATCTGTATCAGGCTGAAAATCGTCTCTCACCGCCAAAACACCTTCGGCGTTGTAAGGTTAAGCCTCACGGTTCATTAGTATCGGTTAGCTCAACGCATCGCTGCGCTTACACACCCGACCTATCAACGTCGTCGTCTTCAACGTTCCTTCAGGAGACTTAAAGTCTCAGGGAGAACTCATCTCGGGGCAAGTTTCGTGCTTAGATGCTTTCAGCACTTATCTCTTCCGCATTTAGCTACCGGGCAGTGCCATTGGCATGACAACCCGAACACCAGTGATGCGTCCACTCCGGTCCTCTCGTACTAGGAGCAGCCCCCCTCAATTCTCCAGCGCCCACGGCAGATAGGGACCGAACTGTCTCACGACGTTCTAAACCCAGCTCGCGTACCACTTTAAATGGCGAACAGCCATACCCTTGGGACCTACTTCAGCCCCAGGATGTGATGAGCCGACATCGAGGTGCCAAACACCGCCGTCGATATGAACTCTTGGGCGGTATCAGCCTGTTATCCCCGGAGTACCTTTTATCCGTTGAGCGATGGCCCTTCCATTCAGAACCACCGGATCACTATGACCTGCTTTCGCACCTGCTCGAGCCGTCACTCTCGCAGTCAAGCTAGCTTATGCCATTGCACTAACCTCCTGATGTCCGACCAGGATTAGCTAACCTTCGTGCTCCTCCGTTACTCTTTGGGAGGAGACCGCCCCAGTCAAACTACCCACCAGACACTGTCCGCAACCCGGATCACGGGTCTACGTTAGAACACCAGCCATTAAAGGGTGGTATTTCAAGGGCGGCTCCACGCAGACTGGCGTCCACGCTTCAAAGCCTCCCACCTATCCTACACATCAAGGACCAGTGTTCAGTGTCAAGCTATAGTAAAGGTTCACGGGGTCTTTCCGTCTTGCCGCGGGTACACTGCATCTTCACAGCGAGTTCAATTTCACTGAGTCTCGGGTGGAGACAGCCTGGCCATCATTACGCCATTCGTGCAGGTCGGAACTTACCCGACAAGGAATTTCGCTACCTTAGGACCGTTATAGTTACGGCCGCCGTTTACCGGGGCTTCGATCAAGAGCTTCGCGTTGCCGCTAACCCCATCAATTAACCTTCCGGCACCGGGCAGGCGTCACACCGTATACGTCCACTTTCGTGTTTGCACAGTGCTGTGTTTTTAATAAACAGTTGCAGCCAGCTGGTATCTTCGACTGATTTCAGCTCCACCCGCAGGGGCTTCACCTACATATCAGCGTGCCTTCTCCCGAAGTTACGGCACCATTTTGCCTAGTTCCTTCACCCGAGTTCTCTCAAGCGCCTTGGTATTCTCTACCTGACCACCTGTGTCGGTTTGGGGTACGATTTCGTGTTACCTGATGCTTAGAGGCTTTTCCTGGAAGCAGGGCATTTGTTACTTCAGCACCGTAGTGCCTCGTCATCACACCTCAGCGTTAATAAGGTACCGGATTTACCTGGAACCTCCGCCTACATGCTTAAACCGGGACAACCGTCGCCCGGCTAACATAGCCTTCTCCGTCCCCCCTTCGCAGTAACACCAAGTACAGGAATATTAACCTGTTTCCCATCGACTACGCCTTTCGGCCTCGCCTTAGGGGTCGACTCACCCTGCCCCGATTAACGTTGGACAGGAACCCTTGGTCTTCCGGCGAGCGGGCTTTTCACCCGCTTTATCGTTACTTATGTCAGCATTCGCACTTCTGATACCTCCAGCAACCCTCACAGGCCACCTTCAACGGCTTACAGAACGCTCCCCTACCCAACAACGCATAAGCGTCGCTGCCGCAGCTTCGGTGCATGGTTTAGCCCCGTTACATCTTCCGCGCAGGCCGACTCGACCAGTGAGCTATTACGCTTTCTTTAAATGATGGCTGCTTCTAAGCCAACATCCTGGCTGTCTGTGCCTTCCCACATCGTTTCCCACTTAACCATGACTTTGGGACCTTAGCTGGCGGTCTGGGTTGTTTCCCTCTTCACGACGGACGTTAGCACCCGCCGTGTGTCTCCCGTGATAACATTCTTCGGTATTCGTAGTTTGCATCGGGTTGGTAAGCCGGGATGGCCCCCTAGCCGAAACAGTGCTCTACCCCCGAAGATGAATTCACGAGGCGCTACCTAAATAGCTTTCGGGGAGAACCAGCTATCTCCCGGTTTGATTGGCCTTTCACCCCCAGCCACAGGTCATCCGCTAATTTTTCAACATTAGTCGGTTCGGTCCTCCAGTTAGTGTTACCCAACCTTCAACCTGCCCA
>NZ_KI973206.1:1466766-1604015 GCF_000534515.1 Enterobacter sp. MGH 37 | reverse complement strand
TTACCCAACCTTCAACCTGCCCATGGCTAGATCACCGGGTTTCGGGTCTATACCCTGCAACTTAACGCCCAGTTAAGACTCGGTTTCCCTTCGGCTCCCCTATACGGTTAACCTTGCTACAGAATATAAGTCGCTGACCCATTATACAAAAGGTACGCAGTCACCCCATAAAGAGGCTCCCACTGCTTGTACGTACACGGTTTCAGGTTCTTTTTCACTCCCCTCGCCGGGGTTCTTTTCGCCTTTCCCTCACGGTACTGGTTCACTATCGGTCAGTCAGGAGTATTTAGCCTTGGAGGATGGTCCCCCCATATTCAGACAGGATACCACGTGTCCCGCCCTACTCTTCGAGTTCACAACCTGTGTGCTTTCGTGTACGGGACTATCACCCTGTACCGTCGGACTTTCCAGACCGTTCCACTAACACACAAGCTGATTCAGACTCCGGGCTGCTCCCCGTTCGCTCGCCGCTACTGGGGGAATCTCGGTTGATTTCTTTTCCTCGGGGTACTTAGATGTTTCAGTTCCCCCGGTTCGCCTCGTTAACCTATGTATTCAGTTAACGATAGTGTGTCGAAACACACTGGGTTTCCCCATTCGGACATCGCCGGGTCAAAGGTTCATATCACCTCGCCGGCGCTTTTCGCAGATTAGCACGTCCTTCATCGCCTCTGACTGCCAGGGCATCCACCGTGTACGCTTAGTCGCTTAACCTCACAACCCGAAGATGTTTCTTTCGATTCATCATCGGTTTGCGAAAATTTGAGAGACTCGAACACACATAACATGTGTGTCGTTTCAATTTTCAGCTTGATCCAGATTTTTAAAGAGCAAAACTTCTTAATGCACTCAAAAGTACATTCAGAAGTTCATCATTCATCAGACAATCTGTGTGAGCACTGCAAAGGCAGGTTCTTTAAGGTAAGGAGGTGATCCAACCGCAGGTTCCCCTACGGTTACCTTGTTACGACTTCACCCCAGTCATGAATCACAAAGTGGTAAGCGCCCTCCCGAAGGTTAAGCTACCTACTTCTTTTGCAACCCACTCCCATGGTGTGACGGGCGGTGTGTACAAGGCCCGGGAACGTATTCACCGTAGCATTCTGATCTACGATTACTAGCGATTCCGACTTCATGGAGTCGAGTTGCAGACTCCAATCCGGACTACGACGCACTTTATGAGGTCCGCTTGCTCTCGCGAGGTCGCTTCTCTTTGTATGCGCCATTGTAGCACGTGTGTAGCCCTACTCGTAAGGGCCATGATGACTTGACGTCATCCCCACCTTCCTCCAGTTTATCACTGGCAGTCTCCTTTGAGTTCCCGGCCTAACCGCTGGCAACAAAGGATAAGGGTTGCGCTCGTTGCGGGACTTAACCCAACATTTCACAACACGAGCTGACGACAGCCATGCAGCACCTGTCTCAGAGTTCCCGAAGGCACCAAAGCATCTCTGCTAAGTTCTCTGGATGTCAAGAGTAGGTAAGGTTCTTCGCGTTGCATCGAATTAAACCACATGCTCCACCGCTTGTGCGGGCCCCCGTCAATTCATTTGAGTTTTAACCTTGCGGCCGTACTCCCCAGGCGGTCGACTTAACGCGTTAGCTCCGGAAGCCACGCCTCAAGGGCACAACCTCCAAGTCGACATCGTTTACGGCGTGGACTACCAGGGTATCTAATCCTGTTTGCTCCCCACGCTTTCGCACCTGAGCGTCAGTCTTTGTCCAGGGGGCCGCCTTCGCCACCGGTATTCCTCCAGATCTCTACGCATTTCACCGCTACACCTGGAATTCTACCCCCCTCTACAAGACTCTAGCCTGCCAGTTTCGAATGCAGTTCCCAGGTTGAGCCCGGGGATTTCACATCCGACTTGACAGACCGCCTGCGTGCGCTTTACGCCCAGTAATTCCGATTAACGCTTGCACCCTCCGTATTACCGCGGCTGCTGGCACGGAGTTAGCCGGTGCTTCTTCTGCGGGTAACGTCAATTGCTGCGGTTATTAACCACAACACCTTCCTCCCCGCTGAAAGTACTTTACAACCCGAAGGCCTTCTTCATACACGCGGCATGGCTGCATCAGGCTTGCGCCCATTGTGCAATATTCCCCACTGCTGCCTCCCGTAGGAGTCTGGACCGTGTCTCAGTTCCAGTGTGGCTGGTCATCCTCTCAGACCAGCTAGGGATCGTCGCCTAGGTGAGCCGTTACCCCACCTACTAGCTAATCCCATCTGGGCACATCTGATGGCAAGAGGCCCGAAGGTCCCCCTCTTTGGTCTTGCGACGTTATGCGGTATTAGCTACCGTTTCCAGTAGTTATCCCCCTCCATCAGGCAGTTTCCCAGACATTACTCACCCGTCCGCCACTCGTCACCCGAGAGCAAGCTCTCTGTGCTACCGTTCGACTTGCATGTGTTAGGCCTGCCGCCAGCGTTCAATCTGAGCCATGATCAAACTCTTCAATTTAAGTTTGATGCTCGTGAATTAAACTTCGTAATGAATTACGTATGTTCACTCAGAGACTTGGTATTCATTTTTCGTCCGAGGACGTTAAGAATCCATGTCACTTTGAGTGCCCACACAGATTGTCTGATAAATTGTTAAAGAGCAGTGCAACGCGGCTTTCGCTCACCGTTGCGAGGTGGCGTATATTACGCTTTCCTCTTTCAGAGTCAACCCGTTATTTCAGGATTTTTTCTCTTCAACCGACCGGGTTGTCTGTGAAGTGATTCACATCTGCCGTGTCGATGGAGGCGCATTATAGGGAGTTCTCCGCAGGCCGCAACCGCTAAATGACAGAAAAATGACTGACTGCTGCATTCCACAGCAAAACCCCGCCTTATACCCTTTTACACACAGACTTATCCACAACATCATCAGGATCCCGATGCGATCCTGCGAACTGAAAAGGAAGATCAACTATACTAGCGGCAAATATTCTTCCTGGCAGAGCACTCCCTCATGAACACACAACGCCTCACCCGCGACTGGCGTCTCCCTACCGCAGGGGTGATACTGCTGGCTATTCTGTTTGCCAGTTTTACCCTGCATACGCACTGGAGCGCCTTTATCCAGTGGTGTCTTGCCACTCAAATTACCCTGCACCGTTATCTGGTGATGTATCTGCTGCAGCTGAATAACCACCAGTACAGCGGCGGACTATGGCTCTTAACAGGCGCCTTCCTTTATGGCGTGCTGCACGCCATCGGGCCGGGGCACGGGAAATTCATTGTGACGACCTATCTGACCACTAATAAGGAAAGCGAGCGGGCTGCCCGGGTCGTTCCTTTCCTTGGCAGCCTGATGCAGGGCGTGAGCGCCATTCTGTTTGTCTTTATTCTGGCGGTGGGGTTTAACCTCGCCTCAGGGGATATCAGTACCAGTCGCTGGTATGTAGAGAAGATAAGCGCAGTGCTGATTGGTGTATTCGGCGCGTTCGTCATTTATCAGGCATTAAAGAGCCTGCGTCCGCGCAGAATGACGATCTCAGCCATCAGTCCCCTCCATCAGCACAATGAACACTGTGGCTGCGGCCATCACGGCGTGGGTGCCGACCTGACGCAGGGAGACTGGAAAACTCGCCTGGGGGTGATTCTGGCGATTGGCGCACGCCCGTGCAGTGGGGCAATCATGATTCTGATGTTTTCAAATGCGCTGGGCATTGTCACCTGGGGGATGGCTGCCGTCATGACAATGTCCCTGGGAACGGCACTCTCGATTATGGGGCTCTCGCTGGCGGTACGTTATGCCCGTGAACGCACGGTGGCCTGCTTCGGGGGAAATAGTACGTTAAGATGGCTGGTGCCAGCCGTCAAAATAGCCGGCGGGATAGTTCTGATCCTGTTCGCGACCGTTCTCTTCCTGACGGTCATCCCCATCAGCGCCAATGGCGACTACATCGCTGCCGGATGCTAATAAAAGAAAACCCGCCGTTGGCGGGTTTCTTTATTACTCGTTGATGCGTGGATGCTGATCCACCAGTCGGGAGCGTTTTTTCTGCAGTTCTTCAATCTCTGCGTCAATGTCTTCAATCTTCTGCTCTACATTATCGTAGTGCTCACGCAGGATCTCTTTCGCTTCCTGAATATCCGATGCCGCAGGCGTCGCCCCTTTCAGTGGACGGTTCGCCGTCTCCTTCATCGTAATACCGGTAATCAAGCCAATCACCGCGATCACCATCAGGTAATAAGCAGGCATCATCAGATTCTGCGTGCTTTCCACCAGCGAGGCGGCAAGCGTCGGGGTCAGACCGGCAATCAGCACCGAGATGTTAAAGGCTGCCGCCAGCGCACTGTAACGAATATGCGTCGGGAACATCGCAGGCAACGTTGAGGCCATCACCCCGATGAAGCAGTTCAGGATCACCGCCAGCATCAGCAGACCCGCAAAAATCAGCCCCAGCACGTTACTGTTGATCAGAATAAAGGCCGGGATTGCCAGGGCAAACAGCGCCACGCTTCCCAGAATAATGAACGGTCGACGGCCAAAACGGTCACTCAGCAGGCCCATAATCGGCTGCACGAACAGCATACCCACCATGATGGCGATAATAATCAGCACACCGTGATCTTCAGAGTAATGCAGATTATGCGACAAATAACTCGGCATGTAGGTCAGCAGCATGTAATAAGTGACGTTAGTGGAAATCACCAGACCAATACAGACCAGCAGGCTGCGCCAGTGCTTAGTGGCAATCTCTTTGAACGACACCTTCGGACCATCCTGCAGCCCTTCGCGGTCACCCTGCTCCAGCTTATCGACGTGCTGCTGGAACGCAGGAGTCTCTTCAAGAGCATGACGCAGATACAGACCGATGATCCCCAGCGGCAGCGCGAGGAAGAACGGGATACGCCAGCCCCAGTCGAGGAAGTTCTCTTCACCGACGACGGTTGAAATCAGCACCACGACACCCGCACCCATCACGAACCCAGCAATCGAACCGAAGTCCAGCCAGCTCCCCATAAAACCGCGCTTACGGTCCGGGGAATACTCCGCGACGAAGATCGAGGCACCGGTATATTCCCCACCGACGGAGAAACCCTGCGCCATCTTACAGAGCAGCAGCAGAATCGGTGCCCAGATGCCGATCGTGGCATAGGACGGAATCAGGCCGATACAGAAGGTACTGATCGACATGATGACAATGGTGATAGCAAGGATCTTCTGGCGACCGTATTTATCACCAAGCATACCGAAGAACAGACCACCCAGCGGGCGAATAAGGAAAGGAACGGAGAACGTCCCCAGTGCGGCAATCATCTGCAGGCTGGGGTCAGCCCCGGGGAAAAACACTTTACCTAACGCGTAGGCCACAAAGCCATAGACACCAAAATCGAACCATTCCATCGCATTACCGAGCGAGGCTGCGGTGATGGCCTTACGCAATTTTGCGTCGTCAATAATAGTGACGTCGCGAAGCGTGATGGGTTTAATCTTTTTCCTTCTCAGCATAGCTATCCTCGTTGACTCGGCCCTGTCTGTTTCACAATCCAGTGTGGGTGCTGTGAACCTTGGGATCCGCTCCATGCGAATCGCCTTATTCAAGCGTAGCAGGTTTACTTACATTGACGTTTATCGTCGATACAACCGAACCTGTTGACGCCTGCCAGGGCAGTTAATGACCTTTTTACCCTACCAGCGTTTATATTTGTGATCAACTTCACACATATATTTATGCTGCGTAAAGTGAAGACAGTCTTTGTCAATTTCCGCAAATAAGCACTTTCTCAACCCATCCCAGAGAAACATTTTCATGTTGTCCCCTTTTCTTTTTATCGCGACGTAAAAAGCCGCTTTTTTACAAGAGATTTACATAAACCCCATCCAGCCAGAACGCGGCGTAAAGTTTACAATCAATATGTGACACAGATAACTAAAACACTGTTTTATTTTCATTGAATCATTATTCCAGTGATCGCATGATAATTCCCGAAACATAGCGATGAGTGTTTTCTGACAAGAGAAAACCAGAGCGCTTACTGAATTTTGTTGCGGGGTTATCGAATACAAGTCATCAAGAAAACCCTTCATCATTTTGAATTTATTGATTTTTTATTCGCGCCCGCCGCTCGCTACGAGGGGTAACATTGTGAGGGTTGTATATGAAGATTAAAGCCACGATAGAACGTATTCCTGGTGGTATGATGCTGGTCCCCCTGGTACTCGGTGCTATTCTGAATACCTTAGCGCCTGAAACCGGGGCTTATTTTGGCGGTTTCACAAAAGGGATGATTACAGGCACCGTCCCCATCCTGGCAGTCTGGTTCTTTTGTATCGGTGCATCCATTAATTTACGGGCAACAGGCACCGTATTACGCAAATCCGGTACGCTGGTCATAACCAAAATAGCGGTGGCCTGGGTTGTCGCCATGATATGCGCGATGTTCATTCCGGAGAATGGAATTCAGACCGGTTTCTTCGCGGGTTTATCGGTCCTGGCAATTGTCTCGGCGATGGATATGACTAACGGCGGGTTGTATGCCAGCCTGATGAACCAGTACGGAACGAAAGAAGAATCCGGGGCATTTGTTCTGATGTCTCTGGAGTCCGGCCCGCTCATGACGATGCTGATCCTGGGTTCTGCTGGCCTGGCCTCTTTTGAGCCTCACCACTTTGTTGGCGCGATCCTGCCCTTCCTGATCGGTTTCGCCCTCGGGAATCTGGATCACGATCTGCGCGATTTCTTCAGCAAAGCCACACCCGTACTCATCCCGTTCTTTGGTTTTGCGCTGGGCAACACCATCAACCTGAACGTGATCCTTGATACGGGCCTGCTGGGTATTGTGCTGGGGGTTGCGGTCATCATCATCACCGGTATTCCGTTGATTATTGCCGACCGCGTGATTGGCGGCGGAAACGGCACGGCGGGTGTCGCCGCCTCTTCAGCCGCAGGTGCTGCGGTCGCAAACCCGGTGATTATTGCTCAGATTAACCCGGCCTTCGAACCGGTAGCCGCTTCTGCAACGGCACTGGTGGCTGCCAGCGTGATTGTTACCGCGATTCTGGTGCCGATCATCACGGCACTGTATGCGAAACGCTACGGAAACGTGCAAGAGAAAGATGTAGAAAGGAAGGCAGCAGAGCTTCAACATTAACAAACCGCACCAAACCATCCCCTCTCCCCTCTGGGGAGAGGGCCAGAGTGAGGGGTGAGGGGTTCAACCAAAAATCTCCTCCACCATCGCCTCCACCAGACGTTTTGCCGAACACAGCCTCGGCATACCCAGCGCAACGGTCTGCCAGTTTTGCGTAACTGACCAGCTCACCGGGTGTTTATCCGCCTGACACCAGTCACCCAGCCAGCCCAGCATGTCTTTATGATCGATTAAACCCGCCGAAGCGGGTGTGGTCAGCCACTGATGATAGAAATGGCGCGTCGCAGGAGACGCATTGATACCCTGAGCAAGATAATTGGCAGCCATACTGCGTAAATTATCCTTGAGCATGGCCGACACATCGTCCTTCGCCAGACGGCAAGCATCGCCGAAGGCCCCCCAACGCAACTCTTCCAGGACAATGAAACAACGCCCGGCCAGCGACCAGCCATCATAATGACCGGCTCGCCAGCGAGTGAAAATTTGCTCGCTGTGCTCACCCGCCTGGACGGTCAGTCCACGCTGAGTTAGCGCCTTTTCTTTATAAACGGCACGTTGGGTAAAATGCGATGAGAGCTCAGCGTACTGTTCAGGCAGGCCCGGAGAGGGCTGAGCCCTTAAGTGAGCCTGCTGACGAAGTGTATTCAATTTATCCGCCATCAGCGTCAGCGCAAGATGGCCAGGGTCAAGCATCCCGGCGAGTTTTTCAGCCAGACCGAGGCGCAGGGCAGCATTCTCATTCAGCATTCCGGCCATCGCCCAGGGTCGTAACCGGGTGTGCGTCATGATCTCCTGAGTCAAGCGCTCACGAAACTGCAGCTGCTGCGGCCCCAAATGAGGATGACGCGCAACGTCCACGCCCTGCACAAGATCGACCATAAATTTAGGATGAATACACTCCAGCGTCCGCCCGGGACCGTCCAGTAGCTGTGTTGTCATGGTTGCTCTGCCGCGAATAGAGTTTGAATATCATCGCGTAACAGTCGGGTATCTTCCTGTATCCACGTCGCAGTAGTGATACTTTGCTTCAACAGCTGGCTGAGCGCTCGGGTCGAATGCTCATTTTGTTGACGCACTGCGAGGCTATCACGCAAGCTTTCCTGTAACCCGGTCAGGTATAACGAAAATTCTGCAAAGAACGTCGCCATTCCTGCCGTAACAGAGACATCGACCTGGGCGGACAAAGCTTTACGTATATGTTCACAAAACTGATCAATATGTTGCTTAAATTTGTCATGTAGCTGCGCAATGTCGATAACATAGCGCGTGCGGGTCGCCACATATTCATCCCAGCCCCAGCCCGGATTATTCAGCCAGCGAGAGACGGTCTCACGCATGCTGCCCGCGCCTGATGGCTGTCCTGCAGGGCGGTTGTCCTGCGCGATGGCATCGTTAAACAGCGCCTGCGTATTGACGTTAAGCTGGTTAGCCTGAAAAGCCGGGAAGCTAATCCGCGCCCGAAAGCCGGCATGGCTCAGATGCTCTTTAATACGCGTTTCGATGGGACGCATGGCGTCATTCAGGGAACGCGCCAGCGTAGACTCCAGTTGATCGAAGCGTAACGCCAGCTCCCGGCAGATCTTTGTCTGCGCATCCAGCATGATAAGCTCGCAGGAGGAGCGGATTTTACTCAGGGCAATCTGTGCCTGCCCCTCGTCATCCAGTACCAGCTGCTGTAGTTCTTGCGGTTCGTCACCGCGAGGATTCAACCGATCGTTACCGGCTAAATCAAGGATATTGCGAGCGCTGAACACGTGACCAATCGCCTGGTGAAGCGCTGTTTTTTGGGCCCCCATAAAGTCCGCAGTGGCATTCAGCGCCTGCTCAACTTCATGTTTCACCTCATCGCTCACCA
The DNA here is from genome assembly GCF_000534515.1 of Enterobacter sp. MGH 37. Classification (NCBI taxonomy): domain Bacteria; kingdom Pseudomonadati; phylum Pseudomonadota; class Gammaproteobacteria; order Enterobacterales; family Enterobacteriaceae; genus Enterobacter; species Enterobacter sp. MGH 37. The sequence continues at coordinate 1,595,070 of NZ_KI973206.1, read as the reverse complement.
CCCGCTGGCGCGTCTGCATCATCGCCATGTCCTCTTCCAGACGCGTAATATTCAGTTCCAGCGCGTCAAAGGCGACCGTCAGCCCCTGATAGCGGAAGTCGAGATATTCCCGGGCATTTTGTGCGTAGTTGAGCAGCTTATGGGACGCCGAGCGCAACGCAAATAACGAGGCATTAGCATAGGCGGCGTAAATCAGTTTGCGTATCGGTTGTTCAAACAGCGAATCTTCCCAGAGCAAATCGGCGGCGTGACGGATATGGCCAATATCATCCAGGTCCGCCGTACGCCAGCGGCGACCGAGGGCGGCTTCGGCAAAATCCTGCACCCAGGGTTGCTCCTGATGATCCGGCAGTTGTCCGTGGGTATTCATCTCGTAGCGAGCGCGGTTCGCCAGATACGCCCACATGGAGGAGACAGGGTAGATCTGGCCAGGCGAAATATTGCCTTTCATTAAGGTACCGGAGATCATCGCCCGGACCTGCTCTTCATCATCGCTATTGCGATCTTTCTGGTCGAATTTATTCACCAGGGCATACAGAGGCACGGATTTCCCCGCCACCGAAATAGCCTGACGGACCTCTTCATCAGATATAGATTTAAGCTGGGTATAATCCATTACCGCCAGCACCGCCGATGCGCGGGCTAACTGCTCACTCAGCATTTTTTGCAGATGCGGCTGTCCGGCCTCATTAGGCCCAGGGGTATCGAGCAGCGTCAGTTGCCCGAGGTGGGCATCCAGACCCGCAAGATGCACGAACTCCACTTCAATGACCGGAATGTGTTCAATGGCCGCGTATTCTGAAAACGGAAACGCCACGCCCAGCACCTGAGAGAGTCTGACCAGGTCATTGAGGCTTTTCAGGCAATGAAATATTGGCTGCGCTCCAAGATGATGCTTTTCAAAGGCTTCACCTTTTTCAATGCGATCCAGCAGCGTATTCATGTCTTTATCAATTTCCAGATGCTGAGCCAGCTTCCCGCGATCGTAATCGCAGAGTTGTTTCTGCAGCAGCTGGATCAAATCATCAATAGGCGAGACATGTGAGAAATGGAGTACCGGCTCTTTCTGGCCTGGCGTATGACGAATCAGGGTAGGAAGCGCCGTCATTGGGCGGTTGCGATTAGGCAACACTTCGGTCCCCACAATGGCATTAATGGTGGTCGATTTCCCCGCTTTCATGGTACCAACGATAGCCAGAACCATTTCCAGACGTGTTATTTTGCGTAATTCATTATTCAGCATTGCCTGCTGCGCTTCGACACCCCGCGCACTAAAATGCAAAGGCAGAACGTTGTTCTTTTCACCCGTAATAGCGGCCGTCGTGTTCTCCAGCATCGCTGTCGGCATTGACTTCAAGGTATCAAGATTTTGCAGGGCAAGCTGTAACAAACGCTCAGCTTCCTGGCTTAATTCAAAAATGGTCTGTGTGTGCATGATAAAAGCCTTTCCTTAACGCAAATTTATTACTTTTATTAAGCCACTGGTATTAATTATGATGTTCAGGCTTATATGATCACGTGTGGAAAACATGTTCACCGGAATATAACTGATTGAAGATAATCAGAAATAAATGGCTATCCTTGCATGGAGTGTAAAGCTCTCCTCAAGGCCTGACAGCCAAAAGATAAAAAGCGTAGCCCTTTTTAAGAAACTTCAGGATATATCATCATTATTTACCCACCTTAAAAGAACGGGTTATGCCACAACCATACGAAATGCATGGCAGCAAAGACCAAAGATAAATAACAATGTGTTGCTTCACCTTATCCGAAATGAAGGTGCGTAGCAATTTGCCGCAATAAAATATTCGATATATTTAGCGACTTCTCTTTCCACCGTGTTAATGACGTTAGCATCGCTTAACTGACTGACAGGAAGTGTCACTCCCGACACATTTTTTGCTTTTTTTTAAATTCAGAATATCACCGACAAACGTGTGGATTTGCGCTATACTTGCCGCCTTTTTCGGCACACTGCCGTCATTTAGCTGGCATTTTCCAGCGTGTTAACACTTTTTTGAGGATACCGATATGTCTCTCCCACACTGCCCGAAATGCAATTCTGAATACACCTATGAAGATAATGGCATGTTCATCTGCCCGGAATGTGCGCATGAATGGAATGATGCCGAACCGGCACAGGATGCAGATGCCCTGATCGTAAAAGATGCGAACGGTAACCTGCTGGCGGATGGCGACAGCGTCACCGTGGTTAAAGATCTGAAAGTCAAAGGCAGCTCTTCCATGCTGAAGATCGGTACCAAAGTGAAGAACATCCGTCTGGTTGAAGGCGATCATAATATCGACTGCAAAATTGACGGCTTCGGTCCGATGAAACTGAAATCTGAGTTCGTGAAAAAGAACTGATTTTTCTCCTGTAGGCCCGATAACCGAAGCGCCGCCGGGCGCTTTTTCCGGATGCGCTACGCTTATCTGGCCTACAAAAAAAGAACTACACTTAATGGGCTTTTCTTACGTGAGGTAAAGAATATGCCGTTAAGTCCCTACATCTCCTTCGCCGGCAACTGTGCAGAGGCAACCGTCTTTTATCAGCAGGCCGTCGGCGCTGAACTCCTCTATAAAATCACTTTCGGTGAAATGCCCAAAAGCGACAGCAGTGAAGAAGGCTGTCCGTCCGGCATGCAGTTTCCTGATTCCGCTATCGCCCACTCTAACGTCCGCATTGCGGGCAGCGACATCATGATGAGCGACGGGCAGCCGCTGGGCAGCAACGCGCAGTACGCCGGGTTCACGCTGGTGCTCGACACGCAGGATGTGTCAGAAGGCAAGCGCTGGTTCGACAACCTCGCCGCTGGCGGCAATATCGACATGGCGTGGCAGGAGACCTTCTGGGCGCACGGTTTCGGTAAAGTCACCGATAAATACGGCGTACCGTGGATGATTAACGTCGTTAAGCAGCAGCACTAATTTTCTGGCGGTGGGCGGTCCGCCTCCGCCTGTCATCAAACTCCCCTCAACTCTTCAAATTCCCGCAACCCAGACTTAACCCAAATGTCACATTGATGCGCCAGCATGAGGCCACATTTATCGTGAGGCCCCGCACATGCAAACTGTCATCCGCGTCGAGAAACTGAGCAAGACCTTCAATCACAACAAGGCGCTGCATGCCGTTGATCTGACCGTCCAGCAGGGCGACATGGTGGCGCTTCTCGGCCCTTCTGGCTCCGGTAAATCCACCCTTCTGCGCCATTTAAGCGGTCTTATCACCTGCGATAAAACCCCGGAAAGTCACGTCGAATTGCTGGGCAACACGGTGCAGCGCGCCGGGCGTCTGGCAAGTGATATCCGCAAGAGCCGTGCCCAGACGGGCTACATCTTCCAGCAGTTCAACCTGGTCAATCGCCTGACGGTACTGGAGAACGTGCTGATTGGCGCACTCGGCAGCACACCGTTCTGGCGCACCTGCATGCGCTGGTTCTCACCTTCCCAGAAGCAGGAAGCTCTTCAGGCGTTGACTCGCGTCGGTATGGCACACCTGGCCCACCAGCGTGTCTCCACCCTGTCCGGTGGACAACAGCAGCGCGTCGCCATCGCCCGCGCCCTGATGCAGAAAGCAAAAATCATTCTGGCCGATGAACCTATCGCCTCGCTGGACCCGGAATCCGCCCGCATCGTGATGGAAACCCTGCGCGACATTAACCAGAACGACGGCATTACCGTGGTGGTAACGCTGCATCAGGTGGATTACGCCCTGCGCTACTGCGAGCGCATTGTCGCCCTGCGTCAGGGCCATGTGTTCTTTGACGGCGCAAGCCACCAGTTTGATAACGAACGTTTTGATCATCTCTACAGCAGCGTAAACCGCGTCGAAGAGCGCGCGCAGGCTGCATAACTCCCCATAACGAGGAATGGAAATGAACTACAAAGCCGTTGCCGCGCTGGCCTTTACCAGCATGTTCAGCATCAGCACCCTGTTAAGCCCGGCGTATGCGGAAGAGCAGGAAAAAGCGCTGAACTTCGGCATTATTTCGACGGAATCACAGCAGAACCTGAAGCCTCAGTGGGAACCGTTCCTGAAAGATATGGAAACCAAACTGGGGATCAAAGTGAATGCCTTCTTCGCCCCGGACTACGCGGGGATTATCCAGGGAATGCGCTTTAATAAAGTCGACATCGCCTGGTACGGCAACCTCTCCGCAATGGAAGCGGTGGACCGCGCCAACGGCCAGGTCTTTGCCCAGACCGTTGCGGCAGATGGCTCCCCGGGGTACTGGAGCGTGCTGATCGTGAACAAAGACAGCCCGATCAACAACCTCAACGACATGCTCGCTAAACGCAAAGAGCTGACCTTTGGTAACGGCGACCCGAACTCCACCTCCGGCTTCCTCGTCCCTGGCTACTACGTCTTCGCGAAAAACAACGCCTCCGCCAGCGACTTCAAACGCACCGTCAACGCCAGCCATGAAACCAACGCCCTGGCCGTGGCGAACAAGCAGGTGGATGTTGCCACCAACAACACCGAAAACCTCGACAAGCTGAAAACCTCCGCGCCGGACAAGCTGAAAGAACTGAAGGTGATCCGGAAATCGCCGCTGATCCCGGGCGACCCGATCGTCTGGCGTAAAAACCTCTCCGAAAGCACCAAGGACAAGGTGTACGACTTCTTTATGAACTACGGCAAAACGCCGGAAGAGAAAGCGGTTCTTGAGAAACTGGGCTGGGCACCGTTCCGCCCGTCAAGCGACCTGCAGCTGGTCCCGATTCGTCAGCTCGCGCTGTTTAAACAGATGCAAGGCGTCAAGGACAACAAAGGGCTCAAGGAAGAAGAGAAGACCAGCAAAGTCGCTGAAATTCAGGCTCAGCTTGAAGACCTCGACCGCCTGACCGCGGCACTCGGCGCCATGACCAGCGTAAATAAAGCGGTGCAGTAGTTTCTTTTCCCCCTCTCCCCGTGGGAGAGGGCCGGGGTGAGGGCATCAGCGCGCACATTTCCCCCTCACCCTAACCCTCTCCCTCAAGGGAGAGGGAATTAAAACCCAAGGAGCCAACATGCAAACCATCACCCTCCCGCCGCCAAAGCGCAGCTGGTTCTCGCTCATAAGCTGGGCCATCCTGCTGGCGGTGCTGGTTATCTCCTGGAAGGGCGCAGAAATGGATCCCCTGCTGCTCTTCAAAGATTCCGGCAACATGGCAACCTTTGCCGCCGACTTCTTCCCGCCGGATTTCAGCCAGTGGCAGGACTATCTCAGCGAAATGGCCATTACCCTGCAAATTGCCGTCTGGGGCACCGCCCTTGCCGTCATTCTCTCCATTCCGTTTGGCCTGATGAGCGCGGAAAACATCGTGCCGTGGTGGGTATACCAGCCGATGCGTCGCCTGATGGACGCCTGCCGCGCGATTAACGAAATGGTCTTTGCGATGCTGTTCGTGGTGGCCGTAGGTCTGGGTCCGTTCGCGGGCGTCATGGCGTTGTTCATCCACACCACCGGGGTGCTCTCCAAGCTGCTCTCGGAAGCGGTCGAAGCCATTGAGCCCGGCCCGGTGGAAGGCATCCGCGCCACCGGCGCCAACAAAATCGAAGAGATCCTCTACGGCGTCCTGCCGCAGGTGATGCCGCTACTGATCTCCTACTCGCTGTACCGCTTTGAGTCCAACGTTCGCTCCGCCACGGTCGTCGGCATGGTCGGTGCAGGCGGAATCGGCGTCACCCTGTGGGAAGCGATTCGCGGTTTCCAGTTCCAGCAAACCTGCGCCCTGATGGTGCTCATCATCGTCACCGTCAGCCTGCTGGATTTCCTCTCTCAACGTTTGCGTAAGCACTTCATCTGAGAAGCGAGGCTTTGTTTTCTATGCACTTATCCAGACATCCGACCAGTTACCCAACCCGTTGGCAAGAAATTGCGGCAAAGCTCGAAGTGGAACTGCGCACGCACTACCGCTGCGGAGACTACCTGCCCGCCGAGCAGCAGCTTGCGGATCGCTATGAAGTGAATCGCCACACCCTGCGCCGCGCCATTGACCAACTGGTCGAGCGCGGCTGGGTGCAACGCCGTCAGGGCGTGGGCGTGCTGGTGCTGATGCGCCCGTTCGACTATCCGCTCAATGCCCAGGCGCGCTTTAGTCAGAACCTGCTGGATCAGGGCAGCCATCCCACCAGCGAAAAGCAGCTCTCGGTCCTGCGCCCGGCCTCCAGCCATGTGGCGGACGCGCTGGGCATTCAGGAAGGCGATAACGTCATCCACCTGCGCACGTTGCGCCGCGTCAACGGCGTAGCGGTATGCCAGATTGACCACTACTTCGCGGACCTCGCCCTCTGGCCAGTGCTGCAAAACTTTTCCAGCGGTTCCCTGCACGACTTTCTGCAGGATGCCACGGGCATCGCCCTCAAGCGCACCCAGACGCGTATCAGCGCCCGCCGCGCGCAGGCTAAAGAGAGCAAAGTGCTCGAAATCCCCAATATGGCGCCGCTGCTCTGCGTGCGCACCCTCAACCACCGTGACGGCGAGGTCAATGCGACGGAATACTCCGTCAGCCTGACCCGTGCCGACATGATCGAATTCACTATGGAGCACTGAATGCACATCGATACCGCCACCCGACAGCGCTGGATGCGTGTGCTGGCCCACAGCCAGCCTGCTGCCCTGCGCGATCGCATGAACGCCCTGAGCCTGACGCCAGACTACGACACTATCCGCGCACCGGAAATTGGCCTGGTGCAGATCCAGGCCCGGATGGGCGGCACCGGGCAGCGCTTTTTTGCGGGAGACGCCCCCCTCACCCGCGCCGCGATCCGCCTGAACAGCGGCACGCTGGGCTACAGCTACGTGCTGGGACGCGATAAAGCACACGCCGAGCGCTGCGCAGTTATAGACGCCCTTTTGCAGGAACAAACGCATTTTCAGACGTTAATGGAAACCCTTATTGCCCCGCTGGAAGCTGACCGCGCCGCACGACTTGCCGCACGTCAGGCCGAAGTGAATACCAGCCGGGTCGACTTCTTTACGCTCGTTCGCGGAGACAACGCATGACGCTTCAACCTGCTTTTACCCTGGCCGTCCAGGATGCCCAACAAAGTTTTCGTCGCCTGCTGAAAGCCATGAGCGAGCCGGGGGTGATTGTCTCGCTGCACCAGCTTTCACAGGGCTGGCTGCCGCTCAATCTGGCGACCACCAGCGTGTTGCTGACCCTTGCCGACAACGACACGCCGGTGTGGCTGTCAGGCGCCTTATCTAATGACATCGCCAGCCAGAATCTGCGTTTTCACACCAGTGCCCCGCTGGTTGAGCAACCGCGACAGGCGGTCTTTGCCGTGGCCGACGAACACATCAGCCACGAGCAGCTCAACGCCCTGAGCGAAGGCAGCGCCGTTGCACCGGAAACCAGCGCCACGCTGATTCTGCAGGTCTCCAGCCTGAGCGGCGGCCGCATGCTCCGCCTGACCGGTGCAGGCATCGCCGATGAACGCATGGTTGCGCCGCAGCTGCCGGAGTGCATCATTCATGAGCTGACCGAACGCCCGCACCCGTTCCCGCTGGGCATAGACCTGATCCTTACCTGCGGCGAGCGTCTGCTCGCCATCCCGCGGACCACCCACGTGGAGGTGTGCTGATGTACGTTGCCGTTAAAGGGGGCGAAAAGGCGATCGCCGCCGCCCATGCCTTGCAGGAACACAGACGACGGGGCGATGAAAAACTGCCCGAACTGAGCGTCGCCCAGATTGAGCAGCAGCTGAACCTGGCCGTTGACCGGGTGATGACCGAAGGCGGCGTCGCCGATCGCGAGCTGGCGGCGCTGGCGCTGAAGCAGGCCAGCGGCGATAACGTCGAAGCCATCTTTCTGCTGCGCGCCTGGCGCACCACGGTTCCCCGCTTCACGGCGAGCGAGCCGGTGAATACGGCGCAGATGCGCCTGGAGCGCCGTATTTCTGCCGTTTATAAAGACATCCCCGGCGGCCAGCGGCTTGGCCCCACCTACGATTACACCCATCGCCTGCTGGATTTTACCCTGCTGGCGAACGGCGAAGCGCCACGGCTCAGCACCACGGATGCCGAACAGGAGCCGTCCCCGCACGTCTTCAGCCTGCTGGCAAACCAGGGGCTGGCGAAAGCGGAAGAAGATTCGGGTACCGCGCCGGATGACATCACCCGCACGCCGCCAGTTTTCCCGTGCTCGCGCTCCTCGCGCCTGCAACAGCTAATGCGCGGCGACGAAGGGTATCTGCTGGCGCTGGCCTACTCCACCCAGCGCGGCTATGGGCGTAACCACCCGTTTGCGGCCGAAATTCGCAGCGGCTATATCGACGTGGAAATTGTGCCGGAAGAGCTGGGTTTTGCGGTGAACGTCGGCGAACTGCTGATGACCGAATGCGAAATGGTTAACGGCTTTGTCGCGCCAGAGAATGAAGACCCGCACTTTACCCGCGGCTACGGCCTAGTGTTTGGCCTGAGCGAACGCAAAGCCATGGCGATGGCGCTGGTCGACCGCGCCCTGCAGGCACCGGACTACGGCGAGCACATCGCCGGCCCGGCGCAGGATGAGGAGTTCGTGCTGGCCCATGCAGACAACGTTGAGGCCGCCGGTTTCGTCTCGCACCTCAAGCTGCCGCACTACGTCGATTTCCAGGCCGAACTGGAACTGCTGAAACGTCTGCAACGGGAGCGCGCCAATGGCTAACTTAAGCGGCTACAACTTTGCCTATCTGGATGAGCAAACCAAACGCATGATCCGCCGCGCCATCCTCAAAGCGGTTGCCATTCCGGGCTACCAGGTACCGTTCGGCGGCCGCGAGATGCCAATGCCCTACGGCTGGGGCACCGGCGGTATTCAGTTGACCGCCAGCGTGATCGGGGAAGCCGACGTGCTTAAGGTCATCGACCAGGGGGCAGACGACACCACCAACGCCGTTTCGATCCGCAACTTCTTCAAGCGCGTGACCGGCGTAGCGACCACTGAAAAAACCGAAGACGCAACGCTGATCCAGACCCGCCACCGCATTCCGGAAACCCCGCTGACTGAAGATCAGATTCTGATTTTCCAGGTGCCGATCCCGGAGCCGCTGCGCTTTATCGAGCCGCGGGAAACCGAAACCCGCACCATGCACGCGCTGGAAGAGTACGGCGTGATGCAGGTGAAGCTTTACGAGGACATCGCCCGCTTCGGCCATATCGCCACCACCTACGCCTACCCGGTGAAGGTCAACGGGCGCTATGTGATGGACCCGTCACCAATCCCGAAATTCGATAACCCGAAGATGGACATGATGCCAGCCCTGCAACTCTTTGGCGCCGGGCGTGAAAAACGCATCTATGCCGTACCGCCTTACACCCGTGTGGAGAGTCTCGATTTTGATGACCACCCGTTTACGGTGCAGGCGTGGGACGAGCCATGCGCCATCTGCGGATCCCAACATAGCTATCTGGATGAAGTGGTGCTGGATGACACGGGCAAACGGATGTTCGTCTGCTCCGACACCGATTTCTGCCGCCAACAGAGCGAGGCGAACAGCCAATGAAACCGCTGCTTTCGGTTAATAACCTGACTCACCTATACGCGCCGGGCAAAGGCTTCAGCGACGTGTCGTTCGAGCTGTGGCCGGGCGAAGTGCTGGGGATTGTCGGCGAGTCCGGCTCCGGTAAAACCACGCTGCTCAAATCTCTCTCCGCGCGCCTGACGCCGCAGAACGGTGAGATTTTATATGAGGGCACGTCGCTGTATGGCATGAGCGAGGCCGAGCGCCGTCGCCTGCTGCGTACCGAGTGGGGCGTAGTGCATCAGCACCCAATGGACGGGCTGCGCCGCCAGGTTTCAGCGGGAGGCAACATCGGCGAACGGCTGATGGCCACCGGCGCGCGCCACTACGGTCACATCCGCGCCACCGCGCAGCACTGGCTGGAGGAGGTTGAAATCCCCGCCTCGCGTATCGACGACCTGCCCACCACTTTCTCCGGCGGCATGCAGCAGCGTTTACAGATCGCCCGCAACCTGGTCACCCATCCGAAGCTGGTATTTATGGATGAGCCCACCGGCGGGCTGGATGTCTCGGTTCAGGCGCGCCTGCTCGATCTGCTGCGCGGCCTGGTGGTGGAGTTGAACCTGGCGGTGGTGATTGTCACCCACGATTTGGGCGTCGCACGCCTGCTGGCGGACCGTCTGCTGGTGATGAAGCAGGGTCAGGTGGTGGAAAGTGGGCTGACCGACCGCGTGCTCGACGATCCCCATCATCCGTACACCCAGCTGCTGGTGTCGTCCGTATTGCAGAATTGAGGGCGCTGTCCCCGGGTGGCGCTGCGCTTACCCGGCCTACGAACACCGCGCCTGTAGGCCGGGTAAGGCGAAGCCGCCACCCGGCAAAACGAATCTCGAGGCCAACATGATCCACGTACAAAACGTCAGTAAAACCTTTGTGCTCCACCAGCAAAACGGCGTGCGGCTGCCCGTCCTGCAAAACGCGTCGTTAGAGGTCGGCAACGGCGAATGCGTCGTGCTGCACGGCCACTCCGGCAGTGGAAAATCCACCCTGCTGCGCTCCCTGTACGCCAACTATCAGCCAGACGAAGGCCACATTCATATTCGCCACAACAACGAGTGGGTGGATCTGGTGCAGGCCCCCGCGCGTAAGGTACTTGAAGTGCGCCGTTCAACGATCGGCTGGGTCAGCCAGTTTCTGCGGGTGATCCCGCGGATCTCCGCTCTGGACGTGGTGATGCAGCCACTGCTGGATCTCGGCGTACCGCGTGACACCTGTGCCGCCAAAGCCGCCAGCCTGCTAACACGCCTCAACGTGCCGGAGCGTCTGTGGCACCTTGCTCCATCGACCTTTTCCGGTGGCGAGCAGCAGCGGGTCAACATCGCACGCGGCTTTATTGTCGACTACCCGATTTTACTCCTGGATGAACCCACCGCTTCGCTCGATAGCAAAAACAGCGCAGCGGTGATGGAACTGATCGAACAGGCCAAAGCGCGCGGCGCGGCGATCGTCGGGATCTTCCACGATGAAGCCGTGCGCGAGCGCGTAGCGGACAGACTGCACCCGATGGGGACAAACGTATGATTATCAATAACGTCAGGCTGGTGCTGGAAAACGAGGTCGTGGATGGCTCGGTTGAAATCCAGGACGGCGTCATCCGCGCGTTTGCCGAAACCCGGAGCCGCGCGCCTGACGCGATGGACGGCGAAGGTGGCTGGCTGCTGCCGGGGCTCATTGAGCTGCATACCGACAACCTCGACAAATTTTTCACCCCGCGCCCGAAGGTGGACTGGCCCGCCCATTCGGCGATGAGCAGCCACGACGCGCTGATGGTCGCCAGCGGTATTACCACCGTGCTCGACGCGGTGGCGATTGGCGACGTGCGCGACGGCGGCGACAGGCTTGAAAACCTGGAGAAGATGATTAACGCCGTGGAAGAGACGCAAAAGCGTGGCCTTAACCGCGCCGAGCACCGCCTGCATCTGCGTTGTGAACTGCCGCACCACACCACCCTGCCGCTGTTTGAAAAACTGGTGGGCCGCGAGCCTGTCTCGCTGGTCTCCCTGATGGACCACTCGCCGGGGCAGCGTCAGTTCGCCAACATTGAGAAGTATCGTGAATACTATCAGGGCAAATACTCGCTCAACGATGCCGAGATGGCGCGCTACGAAGAAGAACAGCTGGCGCTTGCTGCACAGTGGTCGCAGCCGAACCGTCTCAGGATTGCCGCAATGTGCCGTGACCGCAATATTGCGCTGGCAAGCCATGACGATGCCACGCACGATCATGTGCGTGAATCCCACCAGCTTGGTAGCGTGATCGCCGAATTTCCCACTACGTTCGAAGCCGCAGAGGCGTCACGTCAGCACGGGATGAACGTGCTGATGGGCGCGCCGAACATCGTGCGCGGCGGCTCGCACTCCGGCAACGTGGCGGCAAGCAAGCTCGCCTCGCTCGGCCTGCTGGATATCCTCTCGTCTGACTACTACCCCGCCAGCCTGCTGGATGCGGCATTCCGGGTCGCGGACGATGAGGAGAACCGTTTTACGCTGCCGCAGGCCATTCGCCTGGTGACCAAAAACCCGGCCGCCGCACTCAATCTTCAGGATCGCGGTGAGATTGCCGAAGGAAAACGGGCAGATCTGGTGCTGGCCCACCGCAAAGGCGAGCATATTCATATCGACCACGTCTGGCGTCAGGGAAAAAGGGTGTTCTGATGGGAAGACTTATCTGGTTGATGGGGCCATCCGGCTCCGGTAAGGACAGCCTGCTGTCTGCCCTGCGGCAGCGGGAACATTCACAGCTGCTGGTGGCGCACCGCTATATTACCCGCGCGGCGAATGCCGGAAGTGAAAACCATATCGCCCTGAGCGAGCAGGAGTTCTTCACCCGCGCCGGGCAAAACCTGCTGGCACTGAGCTGGCACGCTAACGGTTTCTACTATGGCGTCGGCATTGAGATCGACCTCTGGCTGCACGCGGGTTTTGATGTGCTGGTCAACGGCTCACGCGCCCATCTGCCGCAGGCAAAAGCCCGATATGAAGCGGCCCTGCTGCCGATCTGCCTGCAGGTTTCCCCGGACGTTCTGCGCAGCAGGCTGCAAAACCGGGGGCGCGAAAACGCGCGTGAGATTGACCAGCGGCTGGCGCGCGCGGCGCGCTACACCCCTTCAGGCTGCCATGTCCTCAATAACGACGGAAGTTTGCTACAGTCAGTCGAGACCTTTTTATCCCTTATCCGTCAGAAGGAGAAACAGCATGCCTGACTGCCAGCTTCGCCCCGCCACTGCTGATGATACGCAGAGCGTGTATGCCCTCATCTGCGAACTTAAGCAAGCAGAGTTCGATCACCAGGCGTTTCATGCCGGCTATCTGGCTAATCTGCAGGATCACAATATGCGCTACCAGCTTGCCGAGCTGGACGGGGAAGTCATCGGCATGATCGGTCTGCACATGCAGTTTCACCTCCATCACGCCCGCTGGATCGGCGAGATCCAGGAGCTGGTGGTCATGCCGCAAGCGCGCGGGTTAAAGGTGGGTAGCCAGTTGCTCGCCTGGGCAGAGGACGTTGCACGACAGGCTGGCGCGGAGTTGACCGAACTTTCCACCAGCGTGAAGCGCGTGGACGCCCACCGTTTCTATCTTCGTGAAGGGTATACGCAGAGCCATTTCCGCTTCACCAAACCGCTGTAGAGGTGAGTGATGAGTCTGACCATAACGTTAACCGGCACCGGCGGTGCCCAGCTGGTGCCCGTCTTTGGCTGCGACTGCGCGGCGTGTAGACGCGCGCGTTTGCAGGAAAATTATCGCCGTCGTCCCTGCAGTGCGGTGGTCAAATACAACGATGCGGTCACGTTGCTGGACGCCGGTATTCCACACCTGATGGAGGACTGGCCCGCGGGCAGTTTTCAGCAGTTTTTACTCACTCACTATCATATGGATCACGTTCAGGGGCTGTTTCCCCTGCGCTGGGGCGTGGGTGCAACGATTCCGGTCTACGGCCCACCGGACGACGCGGGGTGTGACGACCTGTTCAAACATCCGGGGATCCTGGATTTCAGTCATACGGTCGAACCGTTTGTGGTGTTTGAGCTACAGGGACTGCGGGTGACGCCGCTGCCCCTCAACCATTCGAAGCTGACGTTTGGCTATCTGCTGGAATCCGCCCACAGCCGCGTGGCGTGGCTTTCAGACACGGCGGGATTACCGGAAAAAACGGTGAAGTTTCTGCTCAACAATCAGCCGCAGGCGATAATCATCGACTGCAGTCATGAACCGCGTGACGAGCCGCCGCGTAACCATTGTGATTTGAACACCGTGGTTGCGTTAAACGAGGTGATTGGCTGTCCGCAGGTGATCCTGACGCACATCAGCCATCAGTTTGACGTGTGGATGATGAACAACCCGCTGCCGAACGGTATCGAAGCGGGGTATGACGGCATGGTGCTGGTACTCGACTGAGTTTTGCCGGGTGGCGGCTGCGCCTTACCCGGCCTACGGGCCAGGGTTTTGTAGGCCTGCGTAAGCGAAGCGCCACCAGGCTTTAGCCGCGATCGTAATCGTCTTCTAACCGCCGTTCATCCTCTTCCAGCCTGCGCCTGTCGTCATCTAACTGACGTTGACGCTCGTCTAAACGGCGGCGTCTGTCTTCGAGCTGCCGACGGCGATCGTCGTACTGACGGCTGTCGCTTTGACGGCTGCGATCGTAGCGATCGTCGTCGTCATTACGGCTGCTGTCGGGGTTATAAGCATCGTTGATCGCCTGCTGAATGTTGCCAATGGCATCATCAATCACGTCGGCGTGGGCCAGCTGGCTGGTGAGTGACAGCAGACCCAATATCAGAGCGGAAAAGTAACGTTTCATAAGGCCAGACTCACAGGTGGACTGGCGTTAAGGTAATCAACGGGACTGTGCCGGAGTAGCGGAGGAATCTCAAATTACCATCACCTTACGCAGCGCCTGTGCCAGCTGTACGCGGGTAAACGGCTTACGCAGTAGCTGAACGTCCGGCAGCTGAGGGTTATGCGTAGGCCGCAAATCCTGGCCGCTGATCAGCAGCACCGGAAGCTGCGGATAATGACTGCGCACATGGTTAATGACCTCCGCTCCGCTGAGGCTTCCGGGCAGCATCAGGTCGCTGATAAACATGCCAATATCCGGCGATGCCTCCAGCATGCTCAGGGCCTGCTCGCCATTCTCCGCTTCGAGTGTCAGGTAGCCTAGCTGATGCAGCTGCTCACACAGGGTCTGGCGGACATCCGCCTCATCTTCCAGTACCAGCACCAGCCGCTCGCTATCCGGGGAGGTGGTAGCCGGGAGCGCCTCACTTTCAGACACGGTGGAAAACGTCGAGCGCGGCAGATGGAGCCGAACGGTGGTGCCCTGCCCCGGCGCGCTTTCAATCTCCACGCGTCCCCCGGACTGACGCACAAAACCGTACACCATCGACAACCCTAATCCGCTGCCACTTCCGGTCTGTTTGGTGGTAAAGAACGGTTCAAAGACCCGGGATTTCACCTCCTGCGCCATACCGCTACCATGGTCAATGACCTCCAGCGCCACCATATCCTGCCTGCGGCCGTCGCTGCGGGTCACGCGCTGGTTCCATGTACGAATTTTAATGACGCCGCTTTGCCCTTCCATCGCATCGCGGGCGTTCATCACCAGGTTGATAATCGCGTTTTCCAGCTGGCCGACGTCTATCCATGCGGGCCATGCCGGGGTTTGCGCTTCAATCTCCAGAGTCAGGGTGACAGGCAAGGAGTGGCGCATCAGTTCCCGCAGGTTCTCCAGCAGCGGTTTCATCTCAACGGTATGGGGCGTCAGGGATTGCTTGCGGGAAAATGCCAGCAGGCGCTGGGTCAGCATGGCGCCGCGTTCGGCCGCCTTCAGCGCCCGGGTAATACGCGGCGCGTCTTTTGATTCGGGGTCGGTCAGCTCAAGACTGCCGATGATCACCGCCAGAAGATTATTAAAATCATGCGCCAGCCCGCCGGTCAGCTGTCCGACAGCCTTCATCTTCTGGCTGTGGAGCAACGCTTCTTCCAGTCCCTGACGCTCGATGCGGTCAATCTCCATCTGCGTCGTTTTCTCTTTCAGCAGACGCGTCGTGTGCTCAAGTGAAGCAGTGTTGCGGGCAAAAACGTTAAACGCGCGCGCCAGCTCGCCCAGCTCGTCCCGCCGCTGCAATGCGGGCACCGAGACATCCTGTTCGCCACGGGCAAGGCGCGACATGGCCCGGGAGATAGCCGTCAGGTTGGAGGCCAGGTTACGGTAAATATACCAGCAGGCGCATCCGGTGATGATCAGCGCCAGCACGGCGAAAATGCTGATAAAAACGCTAATGGATTGCAGCTCGTGATGGCTCTGGGCTGTGCGAAGCCGGGAGGCTTGCGCGACCTGTTCAACGTACTGATTGATATCGCTATTCAGTATCGCCACCAGCGCCTTGATGTGGAACATATACCAGCTTATTGCCAGATCGCTCTCTGCCAGCTGCGTCGACAGCGGGGCAAGCTTACGCAGCTCGGCGTTTAAGTCGGGCAGCACAACGTTGACCGCAGGCTGCGTCGCGCGCTGGGGCAACATCGCCGTCACCGTATCCAGCTGCTGTATCGTGGCGCGTGGTGAAGGGGTTTCGATGGCGGCGGCGATCAGCCTGTCCATTTCCATCAGCAGCTGCGCATCCGGAACATCGCTGCCAGTACGGCGGTTGATGTCCTGCAGATGACGCAGGTAACTCTGGCTCTGGTAGAGCGAACTGAGCAGCGCGTTACGCTCCAGATGGCGTCGCTGCCCGCGCTCCAGCATCCCCGTCACGCCTTGCTGTAATTCATTGCTTCTCTGAATAATCCGCGCCACCAGCGCCGGCTCCTGCTGCGCCAGCGGCGCATCGGCCAGCTGCTCCAGCGAGCGGCGCAATGCCGTTTGCATCTGCTTTAACCGCTCCGCCTCGCCTTTGTACTCCAGCGATCCGACTACCTGCGACAGCCGCACCGCCGCCGTCGCCACGTTAGCCGTATCGCGAGCGAGGTTCATGCTGCCGGTCATGTCATCCAGCGTTTGCTGCTGCACCTGCTCCTGGATCTGGCTGGCATGACGGAAGCCAAGCACCGCCACGCCGCTGACCATCAGCGTGACCGCAACAACCAGCAGATTGAACATCAGCAGGCGGCCGCGGGCACTGGTAAAAAACGGGGGGCGTGATGACATCACTTTAGGCTCCTTAGCGGTCTGATGCCCTCACCCTGGCCCTCACCCACGGGGAGAGGGAAAAGAGAAATGTGACGGCGGTTAGCTATTCATAACTATGACAAATATGAACAGCTTCTGACATTTTGCATTTACGCACCTGTGATGAAGTGCAGATATCGACATTCACAGGAGATCCGCCATGAGCAGAACCCCGGTTTTAGAGATGCGCGGCATAGCCAAAACCTTTGGCAATTTCCACGCGCTCAAGGGCGTGGATTTGACGGTTTTCCCCGGTGAGATCCACGCGCTGATGGGCGAAAATGGCGCGGGCAAAAGCACGCTGATGAAAATCCTCGCAGGTGCCTACACTGCCACCCGCGGTGAGATCCTGATCGACGGACAGCCGTTTCACATCAAAGGGCCGAAAGATGCCCTGGCCGCAGGCATTACCTTGATTTACCAGGAGATGCAGCTCGCCCCCAATCTGACCGTGGCGGAAAACATTTTCCTCGGCAGCGAACTGTCGCGCGGCGGGCTGGTTCAGCGTAAAGAGATGGCCGCCCAGGCGCAGGCGGTGATCGATCGCCTCGGCGCCCAGTTCAGCGCCACCGATCGGGTGATGAAGCTGACCATCGCCGAACAGCAGCAGGTGGAAATTGCCCGCGCGCTGCACCGCAACAGCCGCATTCTGGTGATGGACGAACCCACCGCTGCCCTCTCTTCCCGCGAAACCCACCGCCTGTTTGAACTGATTCTGCGCCTGCGCGATGAAGGCATGGCGATTATCTATATCAGCCACCGCATGGCGGAAGTGTATGAACTCTCTGACCGCGTCAGCGTTCTGCGTGACGGGCAGTACGTCGGCAGCCTGACGCGCGACAAGCTCAACGCCTCCGAGCTGGTGAAAATGATGGTGGGCCGCCCCTTAAGCGATCTGTTCAACAAAGAGCGCGATATCCCTCTCGGCAGCCCGCGCCTGAACGTCCACCACCTTACCGACGGTAAAAAAGTGCGGCCGTGCAGTTTACAGGTCCGTTCCGGCGAAATCGTCGGGCTGGCCGGGCTGGTCGGTGCCGGACGCTCCGAGCTGGCGCAGCTGATTTTCGGCGTGCGCAAAGCCACGGGCGGCATGATTGAGGTGGACGGCGAGCCGGTGGTGATCCACTCCCCGCGCGCGGCCATTGAAAACGGGATCGGTTTTCTCACCGAGAACCGTAAGGAGCAGGGGCTGTTTCTGGAGCTGGCGGCGCAGGAGAACATCACGATGGCGACGCTGGAACGCGATGCCACCTTCGGCATGCTGAACCGCAAAAAAGCCCAGTCCATTTCCGATGACGCTATCGCCCTGCTCAACATTCGTGTGCCTCATTCACAGGTACGCGCGGGCGGACTGTCCGGCGGTAATCAGCAAAAACTGCTGATCTCGCGCTGGGTGGCGATAGGCCCGCGCATTCTGATTCTGGACGAACCCACCCGCGGCGTGGACGTTGGCGCGAAAAGCGAGATCTACCGCATCATGAACCAGATGGCGCGTAAGGGCGTGGCGATTTTGATGATCTCCAGCGAACTGCCGGAAGTGGTGGGCATGAGTGACCGGGTATACGTGATGCGCGAAGGCAGCATTGCGGGTGAACTCCACGGGCGCGATATCTCTCAGGAAAACATCATGACGCTGGCAACCGGCGTGGACGACACACATCATCAGGCGGTGTAATTATGACAACTCCAACCCATCCGCAGCAGGTGGCGAAATCCGCCTCCGCCAAAAAAATGCTGATGAGCGATCTGATGCAAACGATCGGCATTTTACCTATTTTAATTCTGATCGTGGCGGTATTTGGCTTTATCGCCCCTAACTTCTTCACCGAGAGCAACCTGCTCAACATCACCCGTCAGGCGTCAATCAACATCGTGCTGGCTGCGGGGATGACCTTCATCATCTTAACCGGTGGGATTGACCTCTCCGTGGGGTCGATTCTCGGTACTACCGCCGTTGCGGCAATGGTGGTGTCGCTGATCCCGGAATTCGCCGGACTTTCTATTCCGGCGGCGCTGATGCTCGGCATGGTGCTGGGGCTGTTCAACGGCGCGCTGGTGGCCTTTGCCGGGCTACCGCCGTTTATCGTCACGCTCGGTACCTATACGGCGCTGCGCGGCGCGGCCTACCTGCTGGCAGACGGCACCACGGTGATCAACTCGAACATCAACTTCGAGTGGATCGGCAATAACTACCTCGGTCCCGTGCCATGGCTGGTGGTCATTGCTTTGGCGGTCATTGCTATCTGCTGGTTTATCCTGCGCCGCACTACGCTGGGCGTTCACATCTACGCCGTGGGCGGCAACATGCAGGCGGCGCGCCTGACGGGCATCAAGGTCTGGATGGTACTGCTGTTTGTCTACGGCATGAGCGGGCTGCTCTCCGGCCTTGGTGGCGTGATGAGCGCCTCACGCCTTTACAGCGCCAACGGCAACCTCGGTACCGGCTATGAGCTGGATGCGATTGCGGCGGTGATCCTCGGCGGTACCAGCTTCGTCGGCGGGATCGGCACGATCACCGGCACGCTGGTGGGGGCATTGATTATCGCCACCCTCAACAACGGCATGACGCTGATGGGCGTCTCCTACTTCTGGCAACTGGTGATCAAAGGGGCGGTGATCATCATTGCGGTGCTGATCGACAAATACCGTACCCGACACCATCAAAGTGCATAACAACAAAACCCTACAGCTTCGAGGAATACAATATGCGTTTAAAACCGTTAGTGACCGCGCTCTGTGCTGGCGCGCTGCTTGCCGCAACGCCGTTTGCGCAGGCGAAAGATCTGAAGTCCATCGGCGTGACGGTGGGTGACCTGGCCAATCCGTTCTTTGTGCAGATCACCAAAGGTGCCGAGCTGGAAGCGCGCAAGCTGGCGGGCGATAACGTCAAAGTGACGCTGGTCTCCAGCGGTTACGATCTCGGTCAGCAGGTGGCGCAGATCGATAACTTTATCGCCGCGAAAGTGGACATGATCATCCTCAACGCCGCGGATTCCAAAGGGATCGGCCCGGCGGTGAAACGCGCGAAGGATGCCGGGATCGTGGTCGTGGCGGTTGACGTGGCGGCGGAAGGTGCCGATGCGACCATCACCTCCAATAACACCCAGGCGGGCGAAATGGCCTGTAAGTACATTACCGACCGCCTGAAAGGCAAAGGCAATGTGGTGATCATCAACGGACCACCGGTCTCAGCGGTGCAAAACCGTGTGGAAGGTTGCCAGATGGAATTCAAAAAACATCCGGATATCAAGGTGCTCTCGGATAACCAGAACGCCAAAGGCAGCCGTGAAGGCGGTCTGGAAGTCATGACCTCTCTTCTGGCGGCCAATCCGAAGATCGACGGCGTATTCGCGATTAACGATCCTACCGCGATCGGCGCCGATCTGGCGGCAAAACAGGCGCAGCGCAATGAATTCTTCATTGTGGGCGTGGATGGCAGCCCGGATGGTGAAGAAGCGCTGAAGCGGGAAAACTCCCTGTTTGTGGCAACCCCGGCACAAGATCCGCAGGTGATGGCGGCAAAAGCGGTCGAGATCGGCTACGACATTCTCCAGGGTAAACCGGCACCGAAAGAACCGGTGCTGATCCCGGTGACGATGATCGATAAAAAGAACGTCGGTACCTATAAAGGATGGACGGTTAAGTAACCCCTCAGCCTAAACCCTCTCCCCTTTGGGGAGAGTGGGTGGCAAAAAACGCTGGCCGGGCTGCAGGCTTTTATTCGCGAGGGCAATTAATTTAACAATAATTGCGATTTTTCATTACAGTTCTATGAATTTTACATTCCCGAACTACACTCTCTCCATCTGGCATATTCGGCGTGGGCAGCACTCTGTCCGCACGCTTTTCCGAAATGAGATAGAAAGAGGACAAGGGAAAAATGTTCGCAGCCATCATCATCGGTATTTTCATTATTAGCGTTATTTACGCGCATTCACGCGGGAAAGAAAAACAGACGCTGTCTCGTCAGTTGTTCGACCATTCGACGTTCATGGCCCCCATCAATATGTTTATGACGGCGTTCTCTTCCCTGCCCGCCAGGCAGGCTTTCTTTGAGACAGAGCGTTTCCCTGAATTAAAAACGCTGACGGAAAACTGGCAGGTTATTCGTGAAGAGGCTGTGCGTTTACAGGATCATATAAAGGCGGCGCAAAATAATAACGACGCTGGCTTTAACACCTTTTTTAAACGCGGCTGGAAACGTTTTTATCTGAAATGGTACGCCGACGCTCACCCTTCTGCGCAAGCGCTTTGCCCGGTGACCACGCAACTGGTGAGTCAAATTCCTTGCGTAAAGGCGGCGATGTTTGCCGAACTGCCTGCGGGGGCAAAGCTGGGCAAGCATCGCGATCCCTACGCGGGCTCGGTTCGCTATCATCTGGGCTTATCTACCCCGAATGACGATCGCTGCTTTATTGAAGTGGACCAGCAGCGCCATAGCTGGCGCGATGGCGAGGCCGTCATTTTTGATGAGACTTACGTTCACTGGGCAGAAAATAAAACCGATCAAACGCGCATTATTCTTTTCTGTGATATCGAGCGTCCTATGAAGTGGGGCTGGGCACAGGCAGTTAACCATTGGGTAGGGACGACGCTGATGTCTGCAGCCAGCTCACCCAATGATGAGAATGACCGCACTGGCGGCATTAATCGCATTTTTAAATATGTTCATGCGGGGCGCGAACGCGGACAGCGTCTTAAAAAACGAAATCGTAAAGCCTATTATGCCCTCAAGTACCTGTGCATCAGCGCCATTTTTGCCGCCCTTCTTATTCCGGCGATAACATAGACCTTATGCCGCCTGTTCGGGGCGGCTAACATCGGTGGCAAATACATACCCCAGTCCACGAATGGTTTTAATGAGTGCAGGCTGATGCGGATTGGCCTCGATTTTCCGGCGCAGACGCATGATCAGCACGTCAATAGTCCGGTCAAACACCTCCGTGCTTTCGCTGTGGGTGAGTTCCAGCAGTTGATCGCGGCTGAGTACCCGGCGGGCATTTTGCGTAAGCGCCAGCAGCAGGCCATATTCACCCTGGGTCAACGGCACGACGTTACGCTGCGGATCAATCAGTTCACAGCGGGAGGTATCCAGCGTCCAGTTGTCGAAGGTTATCCCCGCTGCGCGTGGCATCGGCGTTTCTGCGGCCAGCACGCCGGTCCGACGCAGGACCGCTTTAACCCGGGCAACCACCACGCGCGGATTAAACGGTTTGCCAATATAGTCGTCGGCTCCCATCTCCAGCCCCACTACCACGTCGGATTCACTGCCCAACCCGGTTAACATGATCACCGGTAGCGCCGGACGCTGCTTTTGCAACTGCAGCAAAACCTGTAACCCATTGATATCCGGCAGCATCATATCCAGCAGGACAAGGGCGATCTCCGGCGTCTGTTGTACCCGGCCTGGCACATCCTGGCCGTTATGGCAGACAAGCACGTCAAAGACGTGTTCACTCAGCACATCCTGCAGCAGTTCGCACACTGCCAAATCGTCATCAACCACCAGAATCGCCGGTTTCATCATATGCTTCCGTCAGGGGATTATGTTAAGTCTGAACCATTCTGCCGTCAGCTCCAGTGAAAGGGCGTTTTCCGTGATGGAAATTCAACCCATGTCACATACCCTGCCCATTCGACACGTCAATTTTGACGATGGTCTGCTTTTCGTCAGGGTTGTGGGCAGGAATACGCCGTAAAGCGCGCAATTACCCCTACTAAAAACATGGCATAGAAGCTGCATTAGTCGGTGCGAAAGATTCGATTAACTGGAGCAGACTGATGAAAAAAGTCGTCACGGTTTGCCCTTATTGTGCCTCAGGTTGCAAGATCCACCTGGTGGTCGATAACGGCAAAATCGTCCGGGCGGAGGCCGCACAGGGGAAAACCAACCAGGGCACGCTGTGTCTGAAAGGGTATTACGGCTGGGATTTTATCAATGATACCCAAATCCTCACCCCGCGCCTGAAAACCCCTATGATCCGCCGCGAGCGCGGTGGCAAGCTGGAAGCCGTCAGCTGGAACGAGGCGCTCGATTACGTCGCCACGCGCCTCAGCGCCATCAAGGCCAAGTACGGCCCGGATGCGATTCAGACGACCGGTTCCTCACGCGGGACTGGGAATGAAACCAACTATGTGATGCAAAAATTCGCACGCGCCGTTATTGGAACCAATAACGTCGACTGCTGCGCTCGCGTCTGACACGGCCCATCGGTTGCAGGTCTGCACCAGTCGGTCGGTAACGGCGCAATGAGTAATGCCATCAACGAGATAGACAACACCGATCTGGTGTTTATTTTCGGCTATAACCCAGCGGATTCTCACCCTATCGTCGCGAACCATGTTATTCGCGCCAAACAGAACGGGGCGAAAATCATCGTCTGCGATCCGCGCAAAATTGAAACCGCGCGCATTGCAGATATGCACATTGCATTGAAAAACGGCTCGAATATTGCGCTGTTGAATGCGATGGGGCACGTCATTATTGAGGAGAATCTGTACGACCAGGCGTTTGTGGCCAGCCGCACGGAAGGCTTTGAAGAGTATCGTAAAATTGTCGAAGGCTATACGCCAGAGTCCGTTGAAGCGATAACCGGCGTCAGCGCACAGGAGATCCGCCAGGCCGCACGCATGTACGCCGGGGCGAAAACCGCCGCCATTCTGTGGGGCATGGGCGTGACCCAGTTCTACCAGGGCGTGGAAACCGTGCGTTCGTTGACCAGCCTCGCCATGCTGACGGGTAACCTGGGCAAGGCCCACGTCGGCGTCAACCCGGTACGTGGTCAGAATAACGTCCAGGGGGCCTGCGATATGGGCGCGCTGCCGGATACCTATCCAGGATATCAGTACGTCAAATTCCCGGAAAACCGCGAGAAATTCGCGAAAGCCTGGGGGGTCGAAAGCCTGCCGGAACACACCGGCTATCGCATCAGCGAGCTGCCGCACCGTGCGGCGCACGGTGAAGTGCGTGCGGCCTACATCATGGGTGAAGATCCGCTCCAGACCGATGCCGAACTCTCTGCGGTACGTAAAGGGTTTGAGGATCTTGAGCTGGTGATTGTCCAGGACATCTTCATGACCAAAACCGCGGCGGCGGCGGATGTTATTTTACCGTCGACGTCATGGGGTGAGCATGAAGGCGTCTACACGGCGGCTGACCGCGGTTTCCAGCGCTTCTTCAAAGCGGTCGAACCGAAGTGGGATCTGAAAACCGACTGGCAGATCATCAGCGAAATCGCCACCCGTATGGGCTACCCGATGCACTACAACAACACCCAGGAGATCTGGGACGAGTTGCGGCATCTGTGCCCGGACTTCTACGGTGCCACCTATGAAAAAATGGGTGAGCTGGGGTATATCCAGTGGCCATGCCGCGATGAGTCGGAAGCCGACCAGGGGACGTCATACCTCTTTAAAGAGACGTTCGACACCCCGAACGGGCTGGCGCAGTTCTTCACCTGCGACTGGGTCGCACCTATAGATAAACTCACCGACGAGTATCCGATGGTGCTCTCCACCGTGCGCGAAGTAGGCCACTACTCCTGTCGCTCAATGACCGGGAACTGCGCCGCGCTGGCCGCGCTGGCAGATGAACCCGGCTACGCGCAAATCAACACTGCCGACGCGGAACGCCTGGGTATTGAGGATGAGGCGCTGGTATGGGTGAACTCGCGCAAAGGGCGAATCATCACCCGTGCGCAGGTGAGCGATCGTCCCAACAAAGGAGCGGTCTATATGACCTACCAGTGGTGGATTGGTGCCTGTAACGAACTGGTGACGGAGAATTTAAGCCCGATAACCAAAACGCCGGAGTATAAATATTGTGCCGTCAACGTGGAGCCCATTGCGGATCAACACGCTGCCGAACAGTATGTGATTGACGAATATAACAAGCTGAAAGCCCGACTGCGTGAAAGCGCAATGGGTTGAAGCGGGTAATTAATTAATGAACAAAGGGAGTGATATATTCACTCCCTTTTTTTATTTCCGCCACCGCGATTATACTGCGCGGCGTGTACCCAGAAGATAAGAATCCATGAAAGCCATTTTTCTGTTGTTATTCTTTATAACCTCGTTCGCCTGCGCGGATGAGATAGGCAGCCAGTATCTGAAGCAGGCGGAAGCGGGCGATGCCCGCGCCCAGTATTATCTTGCTGATACCTACTTCAGCTCGGGGGACCGCACACAGGCCGCGCGGTGGGCCGAAAAAGCCGCAAAAGGTGGCGATGTCGATGCCATGGCGCTGTTGTCGCAAATTCACTTTACGCAGGGGGATTACGCGCAGGCCAAGGCTCTGGCGCAGCAGGCAAACATTGCAGGCAGCAAACGCGGCGCGATCATGCTGGCGCGCGTGCTGGTCAACACTCAGGCCGGTCAAACCGACTATCCCCAGGCCATTAAGCTCCTGCAAACGGCGACTGAAGATATCGACAACGATTCGGCGGTAGACGCGCAGCTGCTGCTGGGGCTGATCTATGCCAACGGCGTTGAGGTGGCTCAGGATGACGTGCGGGCCGCGTCGTGGTTCAAGCGAAGTTCTACCCTGTCGCGAACGGGCTATGCGGAGTACTGGGCGGGAATGCTGTTCAGACAGGGCGAGAAAGGGTTTATCACGCCGAATAAGCAGAAAGCGCTTTACTGGTTGAACCTGAGCTGTACGGAAGGGTTTGATACGGGATGTGAAGAGTTTGATGCGTTGAGCGGGGAGTAAAGCGCCGGGTGGCGGCTTCGCCTTATCCGGCCTACAAAACCCGTAGGCCCGGTAAGCGCAGCGCCACCGGGCATAAGATGTTACCGATCGGCCGTCTTATCAAAACGCCCCAGCACCTCGCGTTCATACGCCAGCGCTTTTTTACGGTCGAATTTGTGTTCCCACTTGGCGATAACCAGCACCGCCAGGGCATTCCCCACCACGTTCAGCGCCGTACGCGCCATGTCGAGGATACGGTCGACACCGGCGATAAACGCCAGACCTTCCAGCGGAATACCCACGCTGCCCAGCGTCGCCAGCAGCACCACGAACGAAACGCCCGGTACGCCTGCAATACCTTTAGACGTCACCATCAGGGTCAGCACCAGCACGATCTCCTGCCACAGCGACAGGTCAATGCCATACAGCTGCGCAATAAAGATAGCGGCGATACTCTGGTACAGCGTTGAACCGTCCAGGTTGAAAGAGTAGCCGGTCGGCACCACGAAGCTGGTGATAGAGGCAGGCGCACCGTAAGCCTCCATCTTCTCAATAATGCGCGGCAGCACGCTCTCAGAGCTTGCCGTGGAGTACGCCAGAATCAACTCATCTTTCAGGATACGGATCAGGATCCAGATGCTCAGCCCGCACAGGCGCGCCACAATGCCCAGCACCACCAGCGCAAAGAACAGGATGGCGAAGTGCACCAGGATCACCAGCTTCGCCAGCGGCCACAGGGAGGCAAAGCCGAAGTTTGCCACGGTCACCGCAATCAATGCGAACACCCCAACCGGCGCGTAGCGCATCACCATGTGGGTCACTTTGAACATGGTTTCGGAGATAGAGCGGAAGACGGTGACCAGCGGTTCACGGTGCGTGGCAGGCAGCGAGGAGAGCCCCAGGCCAAACAGCACCGAGAAGAAGATGATCGGCAACATCTCGCCTTTCGCCATCGATGCCACGATATTGGTCGGCACCAGTGAAAGGATCGTGCCCATCAGGCCGTGCGCATGGCTCTGCACTTCCGCCGTTGTGCTTTGGTATTTCGAAATATCCACCGTGGCCAGCTGCGACATATCGATCCCGGAACCTGGCTGGAACACGTTTGCCAGGGTAATCCCCAGAATAATCGCAACCGTAGTGATCACTTCGAAATAGAGAATGGTTTTCGCACCGATACGGCCTAACTGTTTCGCGTCACCGACCCCGGCAATGCCGACCACCAGCGTCGAGATCACAATCGGCACCACGATCATCTTGATCAAATGAATAAAGATATCGCCCGCCGGGGAGAGCAGGTTGGCAATCAGCCATTCGCGGCTGTCGCTATGATAGTGGAGATAACTGCCCAGCAAGATGCCCAGCACAAGGGCTAGCAAGATCTGCCAGGCCAGGCTGACTTTAACGTTTTTCATAGAAACTGACTTCCTCAATGAAATCTCCGCACCAGCAAAACTGCATGAATATGGAGACATACTGAAAGGGTATGAATTGTGTTGCGTTGGTTTATGGGATTTTTTAACGCGGCGTATGAGTATCATTTGCGCGACCTGTTGCGCAAGCCTTAAAGAACGACGCATTTCACTGGAAAATGACGGTATAACGCGAGTTTGTCATTATCCTGATAAATAACCATTTGTTATAAAAACGCTTTTTTAAATCTAAATGCGAATAATCGTCAGGCTGAATTATTTCCCTTCAAAGTTTCATTCGCTCGTTTTTCAACCTCTTCAAACAATGCGTGATCTGTAGCCCAAATAATAAACAAAGCTTGTAAAGCCCCTACTATTAACGTTTTTGCGACATATTATTAACATCTTACAAGGAGAAAAAAAGCCATGAGCCAAATACATAAACACGACATTCCCGCAAACATTGCGGACCGTTGCCTGATCACCCCGGAGCAGTACCACGAGAAATATCAGCAATCAGTTTCCCACCCTGACGCCTTCTGGGGCGAGCAGGGACACATCCTTGACTGGATCAAACCTTATCAGAAGGTGAAAAACACCTCCTTTGCGCCCGGCAACGTCTCCATTAAATGGTATGAAGATGGCACGCTGAACCTGGCGGCGAACTGCCTGGATCGCCATCTTGCCGAACGCGGGAATGAAACCGCCATCATCTGGGAAGGCGATGATGCCTCACAGAGCAAACACATTACCTATAAAGAACTGCATCGCGACGTCTGCCGTTTCGCCAACGTCCTGCTGGAAAAAGGCATTAAAAAGGGCGATGTGGTCGCTATCTATATGCCAATGGTGCCGGAAGCCGCGGTTGCTATGCTGGCCTGCGCGCGTATCGGCGCAATTCACTCGGTTATCTTCGGCGGGTTCTCACCGGAAGCCGTTGCCGGCCGTATTGTCGATTCCAGTTCAAAACTGGTGATCACCGCCGATGAAGGCGTGCGCGCCGGACGCGGTATCCCGCTGAAGAAAAACGTCGATGAAGCGCTGAAAAACCCGAATGTCAAAACGGTCAGTAACGTTATCGTGCTGAAGCGTACCGGCGGCAAGATCGACTGGAACGAGGGACGTGACCTGTGGTGGAGTGACCTGATCGAGAAAGCGAGTGACCAGCATCAGCCGGAAGAGATGAATGCTGAAGACCCGCTGTTCATTCTTTACACCTCCGGTTCAACCGGTAAACCGAAAGGCGTGCTGCACACCACCGGCGGTTATCTGGTTTATGCGGCCACGACCTTTAAATATGTCTTCGATTACCACCCGGGCGACATCTACTGGTGTACCGCCGACGTGGGCTGGGTGACCGGGCATAGCTACCTGCTCTACGGCCCGCTGGCCTGCGGAGCCACCACGCTGATGTTTGAGGGCGTGCCAAACTGGCCGACCCCGGCGCGTATGTGTCAGGTAGTCGACAAGCACCAGGTCAACATTCTCTACACCGCGCCAACGGCGATCCGCGCGTTAATGGCGGAAGGCGATAAGGCCATCGAAGGCACTGACCGCTCTTCGTTGCGCATCCTCGGTTCCGTGGGTGAACCTATTAACCCCGAAGCCTGGGAGTGGTACTGGAAGAAAATCGGCAATGAAAAATGCCCGGTGATGGACACCTGGTGGCAGACCGAAACCGGCGGCTTCATGATCACTCCTATGCCTGGCGCCACACAGCTGAAGGCCGGTTCCGCCACGCGTCCATTCTTCGGCGTACAGCCTGCGCTGGTGGATAACGAGGGCAACCCGCTGGACGGGGCCACCGAAGGCAACCTGGTGATCGTCGACTCGTGGCCAGGCCAGGCGCGTACCCTGTTCGGCGACCACGAACGCTTTGAGCAGACCTATTTCTCGACCTTTAAAAACATGTACTTCAGCGGTGACGGCGCGCGCCGTGATGAAGACGGTTATTACTGGATCACCGGTCGCGTGGATGACGTGCTGAACGTTTCTGGTCACCGTCTGGGGACGGCTGAAATTGAATCGGCGCTGGTGTCGCATCCGAAAATTGCTGAAGCCGCCGTTGTCGGGATCCCGCACAACATCAAAGGCCAGGCGATTTACGCTTACGTCACGCTGAACCACGGCGAGGAGCCATCACCCGAGCTGTACGCCGAGGTGCGCAACTGGGTACGTAAGGAGATCGGCCCGCTTGCTACGCCGGACGTGCTGCACTGGACCGACTCGCTGCCGAAAACCCGCTCCGGCAAGATTATGCGCCGTATCCTGCGCAAAATCGCGGCGGGGGATACCAGCAACCTCGGTGATACCTCAACGCTCGCGGATCCTGGCGTGGTGGAAAAACTGCTCGAAGAGAAGCAGTCCATCGCAATGCCTTCGTAAATGTTTTCTCCCTCTCCCTGTGGGAGAGGGCCGGGGTGAGGGCATCTGATCGCACCTTCTCCCCTCACCCTAACCCTCTCCCACAGGGAGAGGGAATAACTACAAACACCTACCCTACAAACCTCTGGAGACTCTGTGATGAATGACCATATTTGTCAGCAGATAGAGAATAGTGCGCACTACAGGGAGCTCGTCGAAAAACGGCAACGGTTTGCCTTCATCCTTTCTATCATCATGCTGATTATCTACGTCGGCTTTATTATGCTGATCGCCTTTGCTCCGCACTGGCTGGGCACCCCGCTGCACGCGGGCACCAGCGTCACGCGCGGCATTCCTATTGGTATTGGCGTGATTGTGATCTCCTTCTTGCTGACCGGCGTGTACGTCTGGCGCGCGAACGGTGAATTCGATCGTCTCAACAGAGCGGTACTGCAAGAGGTAAAAGCATCATGAAGCGGATCCTGACGGCGCTTGCCGCCACACTTCCTTTTGCCGCCCACGCGGCGGATGCCATCACCGGCGACGTTCAGCGTCAGCCGACTAACTGGCAGGCGATTGTGATGTTCCTGATTTTCGTCCTGCTGACGCTGTACATCACTTACTGGGCGTCGAAGCGCGTGCGCTCCCGTAATGATTATTACACCGCGGGTGGCAACATTACCGGTTTCCAGAACGGGCTGGCGATAGCGGGCGACTTTATGTCTGCCGCCTCGTTCCTCGGGATCTCCGCGCTGGTTTATACCTCCGGCTACGACGGCCTGATCTACTCCCTGGGCTTCCTCGTCGGCTGGCCGATCATCCTGTTCCTCATTGCCGAGCGCTTGCGCAACCTCGGGCGCTATACCTTCGCTGACGTGGCCTCCTATCGCCTGAAACAGGGGCCCATTCGTACCCTCTCAGCCTGCGGTTCGCTGGTGGTGGTCGCGCTATACCTCATTGCGCAGATGGTCGGGGCAGGTAAATTGATCGAACTGCTGTTCGGTCTGAACTACCACATCGCCGTGGTACTGGTTGGCGTCCTGATGGTGATGTACGTCCTGTTCGGCGGCATGCTGGCGACCACCTGGGTACAGATTATCAAAGCGGTCCTGCTGCTGTTCGGCGCCAGCTTTATGGCCTTTATGGTGATGAAGCACGTCGGGTTCAGCTTCAATAACCTGTTTACCGAAGCGATGGCGGTTCATCCAAAAGGAGAGGCAATCATGAGCCCGGGCGGGCTGGTGAAAGATCCGATATCCGCACTCTCCCTCGGTCTCGGCCTGATGTTCGGTACCGCGGGCCTGCCACACATTCTGATGCGTTTCTTCACCGTGAGCGATGCGCGTGAAGCGCGTAAGAGCGTCTTCTACGCCACCGGCTTTATGGGTTATTTCTACATCCTGACCTTTATCATCGGCTTTGGCGCGATCATGCTGGTAGGGGCAAACCCGGCGTTTAAAGACGCGGCGGGTGCGCTGATTGGCGGCAACAACATGGCGGCGGTGCATCTGGCCGACGCGGTGGGCGGTAACCTGTTCCTCGGCTTTATCTCCGCCGTGGCCTTCGCCACCATCCTTGCCGTAGTAGCGGGACTGACGCTGGCAGGTGCCTCTGCGGTCTCGCACGACCTCTACGCCAACGTGTTCCGTAAAGGGGCAAGCGAACGTGACGAGCTGAAAGTCTCTAAGATCACCGTGCTGGTGCTGGGTGTGGTCGCCATTTTGCTCGGTATTCTGTTCGAGAAGCAGAACATCGCCTTTATGGTGGGGCTGGCCTTCTCGATTGCGGCGAGCTGTAACTTCCCGATCATCCTGCTCTCCATGTACTGGTCAAAACTGACCACCCGTGGGGCGATGATTGGCGGCTGGCTGGGGCTGCTGACGGCGGTGATCCTGATGATTCTGGGTCCGACCATCTGGGTACAGATCCTCGGTCACGAAAGCGCCATTTTCCCGTATGAGTATCCGGCGCTGTTCTCGATTGCCGTGGCGTTTATTGGTATCTGGGTCTTCTCGGCCACCGACAACTCGCCGGAAGGTAACCTGGAGCGTGAGAAATTCCGCGCCCAGTTTATTCGCTCCCAAACCGGCCTTGGCGTTGAACAGGGCCGCGCACACTAAGCCTTTCTCCCCGGTCTCTCAGGCCGGGGAGTTTAAAACATCACCCATGCCACCAGCGGTGCGATTAGCACCATCGTCACGCCAGAGAGCATCATCACCAGACTTGCCACCACGCCTTCCTGCTGACCCAGCTCATACGAACGCGCCGTACCTGCGCCATGAGACGCCGCGCCAAACCCTGCCCCTTTCGCCATCCCCTCCCGAATAGAAAGCCGCAAAAAGAGCATATCGCCCACCGCCATGCCAAAGACGCCGGTCACGACCACAAACAGCGCCACCAGATCCGGCTGCCCGCCGAGCGGTTTAGCCGCTGCCAGCGCAAACGGCGTGGTCACCGAGCGCACGGCCAGGCTGCGCTGAATTTCATCGGAGAGGGTAAACAGCCGCGCCAGCCAGACGGAGCTACAGACCGCCACCACCGTCGCGGTGACGACGCCCGCGCTGAGCGACATCCAGTGGCGTTTGATAATGGCCAAGTTTTCATAAACGGGTACGGCAAAAGCGATAGTTGCCGGGCCGAGCAGCCACAGCAGCCAGTGGGATTCCCCAATGTAGTTCTGCCAGGAAATATGGCCGAAGACCAGCATGAGCACCAGCAGGATGGGGGTGAACACCAGCGGCATGAGCGGCAGCGCGCGAAAGCGGCGGTACAAACGCTTGTTGGCAAAGTAGATTACGATGGTCGCAATCAGACACAGCACGCTTATCTGAACGTTAGTCATGCTTCTGCCTGCTGATTTCAAAGCGATAGACTTTATCCACCACCCAGGCAGTGGCGCCCAATACCATCAGCGTACTCAGGGCGATAACCGCGAAGATGCGCCAGCCGTCGACCATCAGCAGCTGGGCATAGTTCACCACCGCGACCACCGCAGGCACGAAGAACAGCAGCATCTCCGCCAGCAGCCAGCGCGCGCCGGCTCGCACCCAGCTAAGGGGCAACGCGCGACAGAGGATCAGCGTTAGCATTAGCACCATCCCGACCAGGTTGGCGGGTAAAGGCAGGTGCAGCCAGTCGACAAGATATTCCGCGAAAACAAACAGTCCGGCATAGAGCAGTACCTGAACCGGTACCTGGAGTCGTTGCACAACGGCAGGCGTAACACGACTTAACGCCACGGCCATGGGGGTTTTCCTCAAAATTGAGACGAGGCGCCAGTATAGTGAGCGCACGTCAGGGACAGAAATGAATTAAAATCATCGAAGGTATAGTTTCGAGGAATAATCATGGACATAAGAACGCTGCGCTATTTTGTCGAGGTGGTTCGCCAGCAAAGTTTTACCCGCGCAGCGGAGAAGTTGTTCGTTACCCAGCCGACCATCAGCAAGATGCTGAAAAACCTTGAGGACGAGCTGAACTGTACCCTGCTGCTTCGTGACGGACGCAAGCTGCTGCTAACGGATACCGGGCGCGTGGTCTTCGAGCGTGGGCTGGCGATTCTGGCTGAGTTCCGCCAGCTTGAGGCTGAGCTTGCGGATATCAACCACCTTACCAAAGGGCTATTACGTCTTGGCATTCCGCCGATGGTCGGCATGATGATGGCCGGGCCGATTAGCCTCTTTCGTCAGCGCTACCCCGGCGTTGAGCTAAAAATTTCTGAATTTGGCGGCCTGACCGTCCAGCAGGCCGTGATGAACGGCGAGCTGGATGTGGCGATGACGGCCCTCCCCGTAGAGGAAGAGAGCGGTCTGGCGACGCTGCCGCTGTTCAGCCATCCGCTGTGCGTGCTCGTACCGCGCTCCGGTGACTGGCTGCAAATTGACTCGGTGAAACCCGAACTGCTCGGCGAACATCCGTTGCTGATCTACAACGAAGACTTCGCCTTAAGCCGCCAGCTGATGACGCTGTTTAACCAACATAATGTGAAGCCACGCATTGCGGTGCGCAGCGGTCAGTGGGATTTTCTGGCCGCGATGGTTCAGGCTGGCGTGGGGATTGCCATTCTGCCGCAGCCAATTTGCGAGCGGCTGGATAAAAACACCCTGCGCTGGATCCCGCTGGAGAGCGAGCTGCACTGGCAGTTAGGGATGATCTGGCGTGAAGGAGTGTATCTGTCGCATAGCGCGCAGGCGTGGCTGGAGTGCTGTAAGGGGTTTTGGGTGCAGTCTGAATAGTGCCGGGTGGCGGCTTCGCCTTACCCGGCCTACGATTCGAATGTAGGCCGGTAAGCGCAGCGCCACCGGGCAAAAGCGCGCTACTGATTCTCTATCAACAACGCTTCCAGCAAATCCAGATCGTGCAGCAGCTTTTGCAGCGTCTCGTTGCTGATCTGCCGCGTGGCACGCAGATGGTACAGCTCGGCACGCTCTGAACGCAGCGCCGCCAGGCGGAACCGGCGTTCCAGGTTTTCCTCCTGCAGCGAGCTTTCCACGTCATTACGTCCGTCAGCCCGACG
This sequence comes from Enterobacter sp. MGH 37, assembly GCF_000534515.1. Taxonomy (NCBI): domain Bacteria; kingdom Pseudomonadati; phylum Pseudomonadota; class Gammaproteobacteria; order Enterobacterales; family Enterobacteriaceae; genus Enterobacter; species Enterobacter sp. MGH 37. The sequence goes on along the minus strand of NZ_KI973206.1, from coordinate 1,561,429 downwards.
GCGCAGGTTACCAATCACGCGGGAACTCACTTCCGTCAGCAGCTGATTATCGATGTTCTCGTCTGTATCCGCCGCCAGACGCTCTTCCATTTTCTGAATAGCGACTATCGCCACTTCGGCGGTAGCCGCACGCGCAATACGCTCCTCTTTATGCTGTTGGGTCGAATCCCCGGCGTCAATGTGCTGCAGTAAAATCGGCAGCATCACCACGCCCACGAACAGCGAGAAGAGGATCACGCCTGCCGCCAGGAACACCAGCTCGTAGCGCGCCGGGAAGACATCGCCCGTCGGCAGCAGCAGCGGAATAGAGAGCACACCGGCAAGGGTGATCGCCCCACGCACGCCAGCGAAAGAGGCAATCAGCAGCTCGCGTGTGGTCCAGGAGCCAAACTCCATCGGCTTTTTCGTCAGGAAGCGCACGCTGAATTTCTTCATCGTCCAGAGCCAGCCAAAACGCACCAGCATCAGTGCCATGTAGATCAGCACGATGTCGGTAAACAGCATCCAGACTTCAACGTTCGGATCGGCCTCTGCCGCAATCAGCGAGGACTCCATAATGCCCGGCAGTTGCAGGCCCAACAGCAGGAATACCATGCCGTTAAACACAAATTCCAGCATCGCCCAGGTGCTGTTGGCACGCAGACGCATTGCCAGCGGCGCGCGGCGCATCACGCCGGAGCGGGTAATGGTCATCCCTGCCGCTACCGCCGCCAGAATGCCCGATACGCCAATATGTTCGGCAATCAGGTAGGAGGCAAACGGCAGCAGGAACAGCAGTACTATTTGCGTGGCGGGTTCATCACCGCCCCAGCGGCTGAGGAAGCGCAGGGAGCGACCATACAGCCAGCTCACCACAAAGCCCGCGAGGATACCGCCAATCGCCACTTTGAAGAATTCCAGCGTCGCGCCGCCAATGGTAAAGACCATCGTCCCCATGGCAACCGCCACGGCAAACTTCAGGGCGACCAGACCAGAGGCGTCATTCATCAGCGCCTCGCCCTGCAAAATCCCCATGATTTTCTTCGGAATACGACCTTCACCCACAATGCCGGAAAGCGCCACGGCATCGGTTGGCGAGAGCACGGCGGCCAGCGCAAAGGCGGGGATTAACGGGATACCCGGTACGGCCCAGTAAATCAGGAAGCCAATCCCGACGACGGTGACGACAACCAGCGCCAGCGCCAGGCCGAAGATCTCTCGCCCGTGCTCAAGGAATTCGCGCGTGGGCGTTTTCCAGCCATCAGCAAACAGCAGTGGCGGAATAAACAGCACGAGGAACAGTTCGGGGTCAAATTCCACGTGCAGGCCAAACGTCGGCCACGCCAGCAGCGCGCCGATGGCAATTTGCATTAATGGCAGGGGGACCTGAAAGGGCAGTACGCGTGTAACCACCCCGGATAATGAGACCACAAGGGTCATGATGAGTATTGTGAAGAAGATTTCCATGCGTTCCCTGTTTGCTGTGTTACTTATGTACTACGGAAGGCGTCGTGCCTTTTATTCTATCTTCTTCAGAGTAACGCAAAAGGCAACGGGATGAGCTCTGAAAATAAAAACGGGCGGCCTGAGCCACCCGTTTTCGCATCAATGGACAACTTAGATGGCCCAGCCGCCCGCGTAGAATGCCACCAGCGCAACGGCGATCACCACGGTGCCGATGTTCAGCTTGCGCCATTCACCAGAGACCAGACGACCAATGACCAGCGACGCGAAACCGATCATGATGCCGGTTACGATGTTACAGGTCAGCACGATAAACACGGCGGTAATCAGGCCAGACATGGCATCCACGAAATCCGCAAAGTCGATCTTCGCCACGTTGCTCAGCATCAGCAGGCCGACATACATCAGCGCTGGCGCGGTCGCGTAAGCCGGTACCAGATAAGAGAGCGGAGAGAGGAACAGGATCAGCAGGAACAGCACGCCGACGGTGATGGCCGTCAGGCCGGTTTTACCGCCTGCTGCCGTGCCCGCTGCGGACTCGATATACACTGCCGCAGGCGCTGCGCCCACCAGTCCTGAGAAGACGCTGCTCAGGGAGTCAGTCGTCAGGGCTTTGCCGCCATCAATAATCTGACCGTCTTTATCCAGCAGGTTAGCCTGACCGGCCACCGCGCGAATCGTACCGGTTGCGTCAAACACGGCGGTCATCACCAGCGCCAGCACGCTTGGCAGGATTACCGGGTTAAGCGCACCAACGATATCCAGGCTGCCAATCAGAGAATTGCCCTTGTCATCGCTCAGCGACGGCATGGCGAAAATACCGGAGAAGTGGACGTTCGGATCGAAAATCAGGCCGACAATGGATACACCGATAATGGTCAGCAGAATGCCGCCCGGCACTTTCAGTTTTTCCAGACCGATAATCACCGCCAGACCGATCAGCGACATGATCACCGGGAAGCTCGCGAAATGCCCCAGCGCCACCGGCAGGCCGTCCAGCGGGTTCTTGATCACCAGGCCCACGCCGTTAGCGGCAATCAGCAGCAGGAACAGACCGATGCCGATACCGGTGCCGTGCGCCACGCCCTGCGGCAGGTTGCGCAAAATCCAGCTACGAATGCCGGTAGCAGAGATAACGGTGAACAGCACACCCATCAGGAACACGGCGCCGAGTGCGACCGGTACGCTGATCTGCTGACCCAGCACCAGGCTGAACGCGGTGAACGCGGTCAAAGAGATGGCGCAACCAATCGCCAGCGGCAGGTTCGCCCACAGCCCCATCACAATGGAGCCCACACCGGCCACCAGGCAGGTCGCGACAAAAACAGCTGCTGGCGGGAAGCCCGCTTTACCCAGCATGCCCGGCACAACGATGACGGAGTAAACCATCGCCAGAAACGTTGTCAGACCGGCAACAACTTCCTGACGCACGGTGCTGCCGCGAGCCGAAATTTTAAACATGGCGTCAAGTGAACCGCCGGTACGCGCAGATGGCGTAGACATAGAAAACATCCCCTGAGAGTTTTTATAGAACGTTCATAAGCGTGGTGGAGACGCCACTGCCAGCTAAACGTCAAATCCTTGTCTTGCGTTTGCGACGAAAGGGCGTCACAAAAAAAGCAAACGTTTAGCTCCGCGCTTAAAAACGGGTGGTCAAATTAAGGCAAACGATTATCCAGCCTAAACACCGCCCTTTTCAACTGAACTTTATCGTTTTTCGCTAAAATTCGCTTATGACGCTGAAGAAATAAACAGAGGATGCGCAAACGTTATCGTCTATGCGCAATTTGTTTACATTTAATCCTCACCCGGGATGGATAATGGCCCACCCTGTTCCAGGGTTCGCTTCCAGCCGGGACTGTTGTCGACCTTTTGCTTCCAGGCCTCAATATGCGGCAGATTGTCTATGCCCCCACGCGCCAGCAGGGCAAAGATCGGGAAACTCATCTGAATGTCGGCCATGCTGAGCGCGTCCCCGGCAAACCAGCTGTTTTGAGCGAGATGCGAGTCAATAAAGCGCGCATGCGTTTCCAGCTGGGGATTGAGATACGCTTTCTGCACCCCCTTACCCAGCGCCTTGCCCAGGAGTCGGATGCCTGGCGGCACGGGCGGCTTGCCGAGGCTGTTGAAAACCAGCTTCATTAACAGCAGTGGCATCAGCGATCCTTCCGCGTAATGCAGCCAGAAGCGGTATTGCACCTTATGCGCCGGATCTAACGGCTTAAGGCGCGATTCGGCATCATAGGTTTCCTGGAGGTACTCCAGAATGGCACCCGATTCCGCGAGGATCAGTCCGTTATCTTCGATGATGGGTGATTTGCCCAACGGATGCACCTTTTTGAGAGCCTCCGGCGCCAGCATGTTCTTTTCGCGCTGGTAGTGAACGATCTCATAAGGCAGGGCGAGTTCTTCCAGCGCCCAGATCACACGATGTGAGCGCGACTGGTTAAGGTGATGTACCGTGAGCATGGTCTTCTCCTGTGATTCATACTTTTTAACTATAGAAAATTGAACAACACCGCGAAAAAAATTCGGCTAAAAACCGGTCAGAGACGCTGGCGAAAAAACCGATCTTGCATAGAATTAAAGTGTCAGCACAATCCGGAACCTCACCAACCAGCTCGACACGAGGGGTGCTGATGTCGGGGGAAACCCTCCCGTGAACCAGCGGGATAGAGAGAAAGACAAAGACCGGGAAAAACTAAAGCGCCCTTAGTGGCGCTTTAGTTCTTTATAGGGTGCGTGTGTATGCCGGGTGGCGGCTGCGCCTTACCCGGCCTACGTTCGCAGGTGTTGTAGGCCGGGTAAGCGACGCGCCACCCGGCAAACAGGCCGCACAACCTCAATCTTCTTCCAGCAGCCGCGCCCCTGTCCCCTGCTCGCCCAGCCTGTCGCCAGGGTTCCGCAACGGGCAGTCGCTACGGGACAGACAGCCGCAGCCGATACAACCGTCCAGTTCATCGCGCAGCGCAACCAGCGTATGAATACGTCTGTCCAGCTCTTCACGCCACTGGGAGGAGAGCTCTTTCCACTCTTTCGGGCTCAGCGTGTGGCCCTCTGGCAACACCCCAAACGCCTCACCTATCGTCGCCAGGGGAATGCCGATTCGTTGCGCAATTTTGATAATCGCCACATAACGGAGAACGTCACGGGTATAGCGGCGCTGGTTTCCGCCGTTACGGATGCTTTTAATTAACCCTTTGCTTTCATAGAAGTGGAGCGCCGATACCGCAACACCGCTTCGCTTTGCCACTTCGCCGGGGGTTAAAAGCGCTTTAATACGCGGCAATCTCTTTTCCATAAAACCTCTTTACCTCAAGTTAACTTGAGGAATTATACTCCCCCGCAGAGAAAACGACGAATCAACCAAGAAAGTTGTATCTACAGAGGGGCAACCTTATGTCGCATCAGCAGATTATTCAGACACTTATTGAATGGATTGATGATCATATCGATCAACCGTTGAACATTGATGTGGTCGCTAAAAAGTCGGGCTATTCGAAATGGTATTTACAGAGAATGTTCCGCACGGTTATGCATCAAACCCTGGGAGAGTACATTCGTCAGCGCAGATTGCTGCTGGCGGCGCAGGCGTTACGCTCAACGCAGCGACCAATTTTTGATATCGCGATGGATCTTGGCTATGTGTCGCAACAAACCTTTTCCCGCGTGTTTCGCCGCGAGTTTGACCGTACGCCGAGCGACTATCGCCACCAGTTGAATTAATCACCCATAGTGCAAAGGTTGCTGCTGCCAGGTCATAAATTCCTGGGGCGGCATCGCTTTCGCGAAGTGCCATCCCTGACAGAACTGGACGCCACGCTTCAGCAACCAACTCACCTGCTCTGCCGTTTCGACCCCTTCCGCAATGGTTTTAAGCCGCAGGCTTTGCGCCATCTCGATAATATGCTCGGCGATCAGGTGGCTGGTGCTGTTGGTCGTTAGAGTATCAATAAACGATTTATCGATCTTCAGAATGTCGACGTTCAGCGAATAGAGGTTGTGCAGGTTCGAGTAACCGGTCCCGAAATCATCGATCGCCACTTCATAACCCGCCTGCCGGAAAGCCTGAATCACCGGAGTGGTTTTGGGCACATCAATGAACCCACGTTCCGTCACTTCGATTTTGATTTGCTGGGCACGGACGGCATAGTGGCGCGCCTTGTCAGAAATCATGGCGATCAGCCGCGAGGAGTGGAAATCCGTGGCCGACAGGTTAATTGAAATATAGAGATGCGGATGCTCAGCCAGGAAATGACCCAGATCGCTGAATACCTCCTCAACGACATAATCCGTAATCCGCTCGCTCATTCCCTCTTTTTCAGCCAGCGGAATAAACTCAGCCGGACTCATCACCTGCCCGTTGAAACCCGGCCAGCGCAACAACGCCTCTGCCCCCACGCACTGGTTGTTCTTGATATCAATAATCGGCTGATAGTGCAGGCAAAGCTGTCGTTTGTGCAACGCCCGATGCAGCAACCGCCCTGGCGAATTAAGCTCGCGGTGCGTCCGCGACCATACCAGCAAAATAATAATGCTGCAGATCATCCCCAGCGGCAGCGTCAACGTCGCCTGATGGTAGAGCGTTTCGTAAAAACGCTTATTTGACGTCGACACGATAGCGGCAATAGGCCGTTTCGGTGATTTCACGACGGTATAGAAACGGTTATCTTTTTGAAATACCGATTCCTTATCCTGAATCATCGAATTTAATAAAGAAGGATTAGCTTTCTGGCTAACGGAAAAGAATGCATTGGTTACCGTGTCGTACACTCCCCAGGAGAGAGAATGATCGGTAGACATCACTTCGCTGTAAGAAAGCGGATTGACCACCACGACATAATTTCCACGCTGCATATATGTCATTTTATAGCCAGTATAAAATGGCGTGTCGCGAAAATAATAGATAGCGATGTCAGGTTTACGGGTGTAATTGGCAATCGGGATCGCGTAAGGTTGGTCCGGTGTAAAAACGGTTGAACAAAGAAAATTCTGACCTTCTGCATAAATTAAATCAGCGACAAACAGGCGGCCACGCACAACGTTCAACATATATTGGCGATGTTCCGGTGTACAAAGTTTACCCTGATATTTTTCGGCCTCGTCCCGGGCCAGATCAACTTGTTGAATAACCAGTTCTGTTTTGTCTAAAGCCAGTTCAGCAAATGTACGGAGCTGAGCGCTTGTTTCCGACACGGCTCTTAGCTGGGCAAACCATAGGGCAAGCATCACCGGCAGCATAACTACCATGATGATCCCTACTACCCTGAGCATTTTGCGCCGCGCGCTACGATTCATTTCCCGCCCTATATCCCTGCATGTTGTACGCCTGTAGTAATGAAGGCCGGATGCTTTGTTAAACAGGTGATTACGTTGCATGAATCATGCGAAGTTAGCAACTGACTTTTAGTATTAAAAATCTTAAATTTCGTTATGACGATAATATTTTCCCGTAAGCTAAACTGTAAGTATTCGTTCCGTTTCAATTAAGGGAAATAATTATCCAGCGCACATGTGGGGTTTGAAGATAACACAACAGAGAATCGATGTTTTATAAATGCCCGGCTATTACCACATTATTTTCAGGATGAGCAAAAAATAACGTGCCACTTATAAAAACAACGTGGCTGGCCCATCGTGTGTCCGCTCAGCCAGGTATCGGGACCCAGGTACCCGGCACCATCGCCTTTTTTGCGTAATAAAATCCCCATTTTGAACGCTCAGACGCTGGCGAATAAATCAACAAATGTGATATAGTTCACACATATTCTGTAACGAGAAACACCGTTTCATTCAGTTCGTCTGTTTTGTAGAGGATGGGTTCTATGGCAACCATTACTACCAGCATGGTTCTCCTGCGCTGGCCTTTGTTGAGCGCGGTACTGATGTTTTTAGCCAGCACGCTGAACATTCAGTTTCGTAAATCTGACTACGCGGGTCTTGCGGTCATCAGCACTCTGCTGGGACTTGGCGCGGCTTGCTGGTTCGCAACGGGCCTGTTGGGCATCACCCTGCTGGATATTGCCGCTGTCTGGGAAAATATTAAAGTCGTGATGGTAGAGGCAATGAGCCACCAGCCACCAGACTGGCCAATGGTGATTACCTGATTCCTGTATAAACAAAAAACCCAGACGATGTCTGGGTTTTTTGTTTGAGCATCCGTTGATCAGAACGGGATGTCGTCGTCGAAGTCCATTGGTGGCTCGTTAGACGGTGCCGGAGCAGACTGCTGCTGCGGACGAGACTGCGCGCCGCCGCTGAACTGGTTGCCGCCCTGTGGCTGCTGAGGCTGACCCCAACCGCCCTGCTGCTGCTGACCGCCACCTGCTGGTGCACCACCGCCCTGACGGCCGCCCAGCATCTGCATGGTACCGCCAACGTTTACCACAACTTCGGTGGTGTACTTCTCAGCGCCGGACTGATCGGTCCATTTGCGGGTGCGCAGCTGGCCTTCGATATAGACCTGAGAACCTTTACGCAGATACTCACCGGCAACTTCTGCCAGTTTGCCAAACAGCACCACGCGGTGCCATTCAGTCTGCTCTTTCATCTCACCGGTCGCTTTATCACGCCAGGATTCGGAAGTAGCCAGCGTAATGTTGGCAACTGCGCCACCACTCGGCATGTAGCGTACTTCCGGGTCCTGGCCCAGATTACCGACGAGAATCACCTTGTTTACGCCTCTGCTGGCCATGTTCGTGTCTCCTGAATACGTTTCTTAATAGTGTAAACGCGCGAGTGTACCATTTCCACGCGGCAATTTGCATAGTTGCGTAGTCGGTTCCGAAATCTCACGCGAACTCGACATTGTTACACAGCGAATCAGAAAATGCATTCCAATACTGTATATTCAAACAGGTTAAATTGTGTCATAATTAGCCGTTTCTGACAGCCGTTTGTCCTTCAAACAAACCAGGCAATCCGTGTTTCAACCGGGAAAGGTGAATGGATAAGATCGAAGTTCGGGGCGCCCGCACCCACAATCTCAAAAATATCAACCTCATAATCCCTCGCGACAAACTCATCGTCGTGACCGGGCTTTCGGGGTCTGGCAAATCCTCACTGGCTTTCGACACCTTGTATGCCGAAGGACAGCGTCGTTACGTTGAATCTCTCTCCGCGTACGCGCGTCAGTTCCTGTCGCTGATGGAAAAACCGGATGTCGATCATATTGAAGGGTTATCGCCTGCGATCTCCATCGAGCAGAAGTCGACTTCGCATAACCCGCGTTCAACGGTCGGTACCATTACTGAAATTCACGACTACCTGCGTCTTCTGTATGCGCGCGTGGGTGAGCCGCGCTGCCCGGACCACGACGTCCCGCTGGCGGCGCAGACCGTGAGCCAGATGGTGGATAACGTGCTGTCGCAGCCGGAAGGCAAACGCCTGATGCTGCTGGCGCCAATTATTAAAGAGCGTAAAGGCGAACACACCAAAACGCTGGAGAACCTGGCAAGCCAGGGCTATATCCGCGCCCGTATTGACGGCGAAGTGTGCGACCTGTCGGATCCGCCAAAACTGGAGCTGCAGAAAAAGCACACCATTGAGGTGGTGATCGATCGCTTTAAGGTGCGTGAAGACCTCGCGACGCGTCTTGCGGAATCGTTCGAAACGGCGCTGGAACTCTCCGGTGGTACCGCCGTTGTTTCCGATATGGACGACCCGAAAGCGGAAGAGCTGCTCTTCTCCGCCAACTTTGCCTGCCCGATTTGCGGCTACAGCATGCGCGAGCTGGAACCGCGTCTGTTCTCGTTCAACAACCCGGCAGGCGCATGCCCAACCTGCGACGGCCTGGGCGTACAGCAGTATTTCGACCCGGACCGCGTGATCCAGAACCCTGAGCTGTCGCTGGCAGGCGGCGCCATTCGCGGCTGGGATAAGCGTAACTTTTACTACTTCCAGATGCTGAAATCGCTGGCGGAGCACTATAAGTTCGACGTGGAAGCCCCGTGGGCCAGCCTGAGCCCGAACGTGCACAAAGTGATCCTGTTCGGTTCCGGTAAAGAGAACATCGAGTTCAAATACATGAACGATCGCGGTGATACCTCCGTGCGTCGCCACCCGTTCGAAGGGGTGCTGCACAATATGGAGCGCCGCTACAAAGAGACCGAATCCAGCGCGGTACGCGAGGAGCTGGCGAAGTTCATCAGCAACCGCTCCTGTGCCACCTGTGAAGGCACGCGTCTGCGTCGCGAAGCGCGTCATGTCTTTGTCGAAAACACGGCGCTGCCGACCATCTCAGACATGAGCATCGGCCACGCGATGGACTTCTTCAACAACCTGAAGCTCTCCGGTCAGCGCGCGAAAATAGCTGAAAAAGTGCTGAAGGAGATTGGCGATCGTCTCAAGTTCCTGGTGAACGTGGGTCTGAACTACCTGACGCTTTCCCGCTCGGCAGAAACGCTGTCCGGCGGTGAGGCCCAGCGTATCCGCCTGGCCAGCCAGATTGGCGCAGGCCTGGTGGGCGTGATGTACGTGCTGGATGAGCCGTCAATCGGCCTGCACCAGCGCGACAACGAACGTCTGCTCGGCACGTTGGTCCACCTGCGCAACCTCGGTAACACGGTGATTGTGGTGGAGCACGACGAAGACGCGATTCGCGCTGCGGATCACGTGATCGACATTGGTCCTGGCGCGGGCGTACACGGCGGTCAGGTGGTAGCGGAAGGGACGCTGAAAGACATTATGGCGGTACCCGAGTCGCTGACCGGCCAGTACATGAGCGGCAAGCGTAAGATTGAGGTGCCAAAACAGCGCGTAGCGGCAGATCCGGAAAAAGTGCTGAAGCTGACCGGCGCGCGCGGCAACAACCTGAAAGATGTGACGCTGACGCTACCGGTTGGCCTGTTTACCTGCATCACTGGCGTGTCCGGTTCCGGTAAATCGACGCTGATTAACGATACCCTGTTCCCGATTGCGCAGACGGCGCTGAACGGTGCGACGCTGGCCGAGCCCGCGCCGTACCGAGACATTCAGGGGCTGGAACATTTCGATAAGGTTATCGACATTGACCAGAGCCCGATTGGCCGAACCCCTCGCTCGAACCCGGCGACCTATACCGGCGTCTTCACGCCCGTACGTGAACTGTTCGCCGGCGTGCCGGAAGCGCGTTCACGCGGTTACACGCCGGGACGGTTCAGCTTTAACGTGCGCGGCGGCCGCTGTGAAGCGTGCCAGGGCGATGGCGTCATTAAAGTTGAAATGCACTTCCTGCCGGACATCTACGTCCCATGCGACCAGTGCAAAGGTAAACGCTATAACCGCGAAACGCTGGAAATTAAGTACAAAGGCAAGACCATCCACGAAGTGCTGGACATGACCATCGAAGAGGCGCGCGAGTTCTTTGACGCCGTCCCTGCGCTGGCGCGTAAGCTGCAGACCCTGATGGACGTCGGTCTGACCTACATTCGTCTGGGGCAGTCCGCCACTACGCTGTCGGGCGGTGAAGCCCAGCGCGTGAAGCTGGCGCGTGAGCTCTCCAAACGCGGCACCGGTCAGACGCTGTATATTCTGGATGAGCCGACTACCGGTCTGCACTTTGCGGATATCCAGCAGTTGCTCGACGTGCTGCATCAGCTGCGCGATCAGGGCAACACGATTGTGGTCATCGAACATAATCTGGACGTGATTAAAACCGCGGACTGGATTGTCGATCTCGGCCCGGAAGGCGGCAGCGGCGGCGGTGAAATCCTCGTCTCCGGTACGCCGGAGACCGTTGCAGAGTGCGAAGCCTCGCACACCGCGCGCTTCCTTAAACCGTTGCTGTAATGTCAGACGGAGAGTTGTTGTCGGGTCGCTTCCGGCAGCAGCTCTACGGCCTGTTTATAAGACGCATCCACCAGATAGTAAATTTGCGAGCCGGGCAGGGATCCATCCAGATAAACCGTGCTCCAGTGCGCCTTATTCAGGTGTTTGCTCGGCCTCACATCATCATGCTGCTGACGTAGCAAATCCGCCAGCTCCGGGCTGGTTTTCAGCGACGCGGCCGGGCGACCTTCGACCTCTTTCACCATCGCAAACAGCACATCTCCCACTTTTATCTGCGTGGCTTTCCAGTCGCTATGCACGCTCTGCTCCGCGCCAGGTTTACTCATGCAGTACTGAAGTAGCTCCGAAATTGTCATCATTATTCCCCTTGTAGCGTTGCGATAATTTTACGCGAACCACCGTGAATGCGATGTTCTCCCAGCCAGATCCCTTGCCACGTTCCCAGCAGTAGCCGCCCGTTGTGTACCGGCAGCATCAGCGATACCCCGAGCAGAGAAGATTTGATATGCGAAGGCATGTCATCTGCGCCCTCATAATCGTGCTCATAGGGGGCGTTGTCCGGGACACTCTTCAGAAAATGGTTTTCCATATCAGACCGGACAGTGGGATCGCAATTTTCATTAAGCGTGAGGGAGGCTGACGTGTGTTGAAGCAGCAGATGCAGTAAACCCGTTCTGACGCGCGACAAATCGCGGATTTGCCCGATGACTTCCTCCGTCACCAGGTGAAATCCGCGGGGTTTAGCGCTTAAGGTCAGGGTCTGTTGATACCACATGTGCTGCTCCGTTTAGAAAGATGAACCTTTCTAAGTGTGCAGCAAGAAGTCGAAAGGTAAAACCCGCCGCAGCGAGATTTGATTAAAAAAGAATCAAACTCGCGGCCAGACGCTTAATACTCCGAGTTAACAATCACCTCTTCGCCAAATTTTCCGGCCATCGGCAGCGGTCGATAGGTCGAGTTAGAGGCGCGTAACACCCTGATCGCTCTGGCTCCTGTATCCTGCGCCGCGGTAATGTCGTTATCCGAATCACCATAGAACACTTTGATGTTTTTCTTCTCCAGCCACTGGGTTTTGGTGTTTTGCCCTTCTTTGTCACCCGCAAAAATGACCGGGTTCATGTTGGCAGCCGGGATCTGGAAATCATCCTGCAGGGTTCTGGAGACGGTTTCTGTTTTGGTCTGACTACGACCGGTGACGAAGTAAATGCTGTCGCCGCGCTTCACATGCATGGCAATGACCGCCCGGGCGACCTCTTTCGGGATACTGTAATCGTCCCAGCCGTTATTCATCTTTTCCCAGAACGCCGGGTTCTTCAGATACGCTTCGCTGTCCGGCGAATACATTTTTTTGCCGCGCCAGAATCCCGGGCTGGAGAACAGAACGGTGTCGTCAATATCAAAGCCAACGGCCATGGGCGGGCGGCCCATCAGACTGTTTTCGATTTGGGCCAAGGATACCCAGTGAATAGGAGCCTGTTCGGCAAGAATGGCAGCGGTAGTGCCGGTGTAAAGCGGCGTTGGCGCAGAAGCGCGCGCGACGACGGCACTATTAAGTGAGAACAATAAGCAGGCGGCGCTGAGCGCCAGTGTGATCTTGCGCATATTTTCCCCTGAATATTCAGTTCGTTATCGTTTTATTTTGAGTGAATGGTCAAAAAACTATCCGACCATAACCCCAGCGGCAGGTGAAGAAAAGGAGTTTTTGATTATCAATCTGAAGAAAAAGAAGACGATCACAAAGCGAGACATCGACCTGAGTAGCCTGATGCCCTCACCCCGGCCCTCTCCCACAGGGAGAGGGAGAAACCATAGTGAGTACTTACATTACCGCAGCAAATGCCTGTGCCACGCGATGAACGTTGCTGGCATTGAGACCCGCGACGCACATGCGGCCGCTGGCAATCAGGTAGACGCCGAACTCGTCGCGCAGACGGTCGACCTGCGCGGCGCTCAAACCGGTGTAGCTGAACATCCCGCGCTGCCTGATCAGATAATCAAAGTTATGCCCCGGTACCGCCTCTTTCAGCACGTTGACCAGCTCCTGACGCATCGACAGAATGCGCTTACGCATGGATTCCACTTCGGCAAGCCAGCTAGCTTTCAGCTGTTCGTCACCGAGTACCGTCGCCACAACCTGCGCACCAAAGTTCGGGGGGCTGGAGTAGATACGGCGCACCGTAGCTTTAAGCTGGCCCAGCACGCGGCTGGCAGCTTCGGCATCTTCGCAGACCACGGATAGCCCGCCGACGCGTTCGCCATACAGGGAGAAGATTTTCGAGAAAGAGTTGCTCACCAGCACAGGCAGGCCGGCACTCGCAACGGCGCGGATAGCATAGGCATCGTCTTCCATCCCGGCGCCAAAGCCCTGATAGGCGATGTCGAGGAATGGAATCAGGTTGCGAGCCTTGAGCACCTCAATGACGGCATCCCACTGGTCATTGGTGAGGTCCGCACCCGTTGGGTTGTGGCAGCACGGATGCAGCAGCACAATGCTGCGCGCCGGCAACGTTTTCAGTTTTTCCAGCAGGGCTTCAACGCGCACGCCGTTGGTTTCGCTGTCAAACCACGGATAAGTCTCGACATTAAAGCCTGCGCCCTCAAAAATTGCGACGTGGTTTTCCCACGTCGGGTCACTGACCCACACGCCGGAATCCGGGAAGTATTTTTTCAGGAAATCAGCACCGACTTTCAGCGCGCCCGATCCACCCAGCGTCTGGATGGTCGCCACACGTTTTTGCGCAAGTACCGGATGATCGGCCCCAAACAGCAGCGGTGCAATGGTATTGCGGTACGCATTGAGCCCTTCCATCGGCAGATAGAGCGACGCTCCATGCGGGACCGCATTCAGACGCGCTTCGGCTTCGGCAACGGCTTGTAACTGAGGAATAATACCCTCTTCGTTGTAATACAAACCGATGCTGAGGTTCACTTTATCGCTGCGAGGATCTTCTTTGAAACGCTCCATTAAGGAGAGAATAGGGTCGCCGGCATAGGCGTCAACGTTCTGAAACACGCGATGGTTCTCCGGAATTCGATGAGGCAGGAGTTTCAACAATAAACCGGAAGTGGGAGAAGGTCGAGAGGATGTTAATAAAGTTGAAGTGAGGTTAATAACCTCACTTCACAGACGGTTCAGTCAAGGTATTTCATCGCCACCCGGGAGGTCAGGCGCGTGATAAGTTCGTAAGCACTCACTTTCGTGATTTCAGCAATGCGCTCAACGGGCAGGCCCTCACCCCACATCACCACATCATCACCTGCTTTATCCTGGGCGTCGGGTCCAAGGTCCACGCAAATCATGTCCATCGCGACGCGACCGACAATGTTGACCTCGCGACCATTGACCAGCACCGGTGTACCTGTCGGTGCAGCACGCGGATAGCCATCTCCGTAGCCCATCGCCACCACGCCAAGGCGCGTGTCGCGCTCGCTAATCCAGGTGCCGCCATAGCCCACCGGCTCGCCCGCTTTGTGCTCACGCACGGCAATCAGATTCGAGACCAGCGACATCACTGGCTTAAAGCCAAAGTCCGGCCCCCAGGGTTTGCTCTCCAGAGGCGACACGCCATAAAGAATAATGCCCGGGCGCGCCCAGTCAAAGTGCGACTGCGGCCACAGCAGGATCCCGCCGGAAGCCGCAATCGAGCGCATTCCCGGCTTGCCTTCGCAGAAGGTGTTAAAGATATCGAGCTGCTGCTCGGTTGCCCCACATTCAGGCTCATCGGCACGCGCAAAATGGCTGACGATGTTCACGGGCTGGCGCACGTTTTTGCACCGGCACAAACGCTGATAAAACGCCTCCGCATTTTCCGGGCGAACGCCCAGACGGTGCATGCCCGTGTCGAGCTTCATCCAGACGGTAACGGGTTCACTCAGCTCGGCGTTTTCCAGCGCGGACAGCTGTTCTTCATTATGTACCGCCGTGTGCAGATGCTGGTCAGCAATCGTAGGCAAGTCTGTGGCTTCGAAAAAGCCTTCCAGCAGCAAAATGGGTTGCGTGATCCCCCCCGCACGCAGGCGGAGAGCTTCTTCAAGACGGGCGACGCCAAAGGCGTCGGCATCGGGGAGCGTTCGCGCGGTCTCAAGAAGACCGTGTCCGTAAGCGTTCGCTTTCACGACTGCAACGAGCTTGCTGGCGGGCGCCAGTTCACGCAAACGTTGCAGGTTGTGTCGCAGAGCGCGGCGGTTAATGACTACAGTTGCCGCTTGCATTTGAATTCCTTAGAAATTACTCATCATCATATTGAGGACCGGCGTAGTTGTCGAAACGCGACCACTGTCCGTTAAAGGTCAGACGCACCGTCCCGATCGGGCCGTTACGTTGTTTACCAATAATAATTTCGGCGATCCCTTTCAGGTCGCTGTTCTCGTGATAAACCTCATCACGGTAGATGAACATGATTAAGTCGGCATCCTGCTCGATGGAGCCGGATTCACGCAGGTCGGAGTTGACCGGGCGTTTATCGGCACGTTGTTCCAGGGAGCGGTTCAGCTGCGACAGCGCCACCACCGGCACGTGCAGCTCTTTGGCTAACGCCTTGAGCGAGCGGGAAATCTCTGCAATTTCCAGCGTACGGTTGTCGGAGAGCGACGGCACGCGCATCAGCTGGAGGTAGTCGATCATGATGAGGCCGATACCGCCGTGTTCGCGGGCGATACGGCGCGCGCGGGAGCGCACTTCCGTCGGCGTCAGGCCAGAGGAGTCATCGATATAGATGTTACGTTTTTCCAGCAGAATGCCCATCGTGCCGGAGATACGCGCCCAGTCTTCATCATCGAGCTGGCCGGTACGGATACGGGTCTGGTCCACGCGCGACAGCGATGCCAGAGAACGCATCATAATCTGCTCGGAGGGCATCTCAAGACTGAAGATGAGTACAGGTTTATCCTGCAACATTGCGGCGTTTTCGACGAGGTTCATCGCAAATGTCGTTTTACCCATCGACGGACGCGCCGCAACGATAATCAGATCCGACGGCTGCAGGCCGGCGGTCTTTTTGTTGAGGTCGTCATAACCGGTGTTGACCCCGGTGACACCATCGTGCGGTTGCTGGAACAACTGCTCGATACGCGCCACGGTCGCGTCGAGCACATCGGCAATGTTTTTAGGCCCTTCGTCTTTGTTCGCACGGCTTTCGGCGATTTTAAAGACGCGGGACTCCGCCAGGTCGAGCAGGTCTTCGCTGGTGCGCCCCTGCGGATCAAAACCGGCTTCGGCGATCTCGTTCGCCACCGATATCATTTCACGGACGACGGCACGCTCCCGCACGATATCGGCATAAGCGCTGATGTTCGCCGCGCTTGGCGTGTTTTTTGACAGTTCTGCCAGGTAGGCAAACCCGCCGACGCTGTCCAGCTGACCCTGACGCTCAAGCGATTCCGCGAGCGTAATCAGGTCAATCGGGCTGCCCGACTCCTGCAGGCGCGCCATTTCGGTAAAGATATGACGGTGCGGACGGGTGTAGAAATCCTCAGACACCACGCGCTCAGCGACGTCGTCCCAGCGTTCGTTATCCAGCATTAAACCGCCCAACACCGACTGTTCCGCTTCAATCGAGTGCGGCGGGACTTTTAACCCTGCGACCTGGAAATCACGCTCGCGGGGTTCAGTCTGTTTGTTGAAGGGTTTGTTTCCTGCCATAGTGAATGGAGTTACCGAGATAAAGAGTGGGTCGAAAGATTACCATATTTTTCTTACGGAGGGAGCATGGCAACGCGCATTGAGTTCCAGAAACACGGCGGTCCGGAAGTACTGAAAGCGGTGGAGTTTACCCCCGCAGTGCCTGGCGAGAACGAAATTCAGGTTGAAAACAAAGCTATCGGCATTAACTACATCGATACCTATATTCGCGGCGGTCTCTACCCGCCTCCGTCAATGCCGAGTGGTCTGGGCACCGAGGCGGCCGGTGTCGTCATTAAAGTGGGCAGCGCGGTTAAGCATATTAAAGAGGGCGACCGCGTGGTGTATGCGCAATCTGCGCTGGGCGCTTACAGCTCCGTCCACAACGTTCCGGCGGATAAAGCCGCTCTGCTGCCTGGCGCAATCTCCTTCGAGCAGGCGGCCGCTTCGTTCCTGAAGGGGTTAACGGTTTACTATCTGCTGCGCAAAACCTATGAAATTAAACCCGACGAGCAGTTTCTTTTTCATGCCGCAGCGGGTGGCGTGGGGCTGATTGCCTGCCAGTGGGCGAAAGCCTTAGGCGCGAAACTCATCGGTACCGTGGGCAATGCCCAAAAAGCGCAGCGTGCGCTGGACGCGGGGGCGTGGCAGGTGATCAACTATCGCGAAGAGAGCATCGTCGAGCGCCTGAAAGAGATTACTGGCGGTAAAAAAGTGCGTGTGGTGTATGACTCGGTGGGCAAAGACACCTGGGAGGCGTCGCTGGACTGCCTGCAACGTCGCGGGCTGATGGTGAGCTTTGGGAATGCGTCAGGCGCTGTCACTGGCGTCAATCTTGGCATCCTGAATCAGAAAGGCTCGCTCTACGTGACCCGCCCTTCCCTGCAGGGCTATATCACCAACCGGGAAGAACTGGAGGAAGCCAGCAACGAGCTATTCTCGCTGATCGCCAGCGGCGTGATTAAGGTGGACGTGGCGGATGCGCAGAAATATCCGCTGACCGATGCGCAGCGTGCGCATGAGGTGCTGGAAAGCCGGGCGACACAGGGTTCAAGTTTACTCATTCCCTGAGCCCCAAAAAGAAATTGGGCTTCCCGTGGGAAGCCCTTTCTTTTTTTAGTTCGGCTGTATGTAGGGTACAGCTCGATGAATTCTGTAGCGGCAGCCATAGTGACAGATTCGATAAGTAAATCCTATTCTGTTCTAAGTAATGCTGCCGGGAAAGTTACAAGTATGTGACGAACCCCTCAATACCTTAGTAACGGAAGCGGTTATTGCGCTGATAAGTCGGCAGTTTTGGTGATTTAATCGCCCGTATCGCCCACACCACCGCAATGGCCAGTAATAACCACGGCAGCAGTTTGATGGTCAGGGCAAACAGTCCGCCGATAAACATCACCACCGTCGCCACGACGAGCGCAGCGAGAATGCCGAGCAGCGAAACGCCCGTGGCTAACAGCATGACAAAAAAGCCAATGACAAAAAGTAGTTCCAGCATGGTGCTCTCCCACGAATTCCCGAGTAATACAGTCTGTATTACAAGAATCATGCCAAAACTAAACCATTGTTCTTAAAGAAAAACGCCCCGCAATGATATGCAGGGCGTGGTGAATTTGACGATCTTTTAGCGAAAATTATCGCTTATCTGCGACCAGTCGCAGCGCATGTTCCAGCACCTCGATATCCGCACCGGCTTTATGTGCGTTCTCACTGAGGTAACGACGCCACTGCCGCGCCCCCGGTATGCCCTGGAACAGGCCCAACATATGGCGGGTAATGTGGCCGAGATACGTGCCGTTGCTCAGCTCGCGCTCAATGTAAGGATACATGGCGCGCACGACGGCAACCGGATCGGTATCGGCGCCGTCAACGCCAAAGATTTCACGGTCGACCGTCGCCAGAATGCCCGGGTTCTGATAGGCCTCGCGTCCGACCATCACGCCGTCCATATGTTCGAGGTGCAATTTGGCTTCTTCAAGCGACTTAATACCGCCGTTGATCGACATCGTCAGATGCGGGAAATCACGTTTAAGCTGATATACGCGCGGATAGTCCAGCGGTGGGATCTCACGGTTCTCTTTCGGGCTCAGGCCGGAGAGCCAGGCTTTACGGGCGTGGATGATAAACATCTCGCATTCGCCTTTGCCGGACACCGTGTTGATGAAATCGCACAGGAATTCGTAGCTGTCCTGGTCGTCAATGCCGATACGGGTTTTGACCGTCACGGGAATGGAGACCACATCACGCATCGCCTTGATACAGTCGGCAACCAGCTGCGCGTTCCCCATCAGACACGCACCGAACATACCGTTTTGCACACGGTCTGAAGGACAGCCAACGTTGAGGTTAATCTCGTCATAGCCGCGCGCTTCCGCCAGCTTCGCACACTGCGCCAGCGCGGCCGGATCGCTGCCACCCAGCTGCAAGGCAACCGGATGCTCTTCTTCACTGTATGCCAGATAGTCGCCCTTGCCGTGAATGATTGCACCAGTGGTCACCATTTCGGTGTACAGCAGCGTATGGTGGGAGAGCTGACGCAGGAAGAAGCGGCAGTGTCTGTCCGTCCAGTCGAGCATTGGCGCAATGGAGAAACGGTGTGCTGGGAAAGCGGTCTGGTATTCTGACAACATGGCGAAGTTTTAAGCATCTGGTGGAAAAGGGGCGCTACTATAGCACAAAGAAAAGCCGGAGGCGCAGCGCCTCCGGTGCACTTTAGAACGTCATGCTTAGCTGTGCCCCTGCGCCCCAGGTTTCGTCTTCACCGTAGAGGCCCATCAGGTCAACATGCACGGTGTTGAACGGCGCGAAGCCGACACCACCGGTAAAGACGTTGCTGTCGTTACCCTTCACGTCAGCGCGATAACCTGCGCGTACCGCCAGCCAGCTCAGCGGGGTTACTTCAGCACCTACCCCAACATACTGCGACGTATCTTCGCTCTTGAAACCTTTGGTTTCGGTCAGATCGCCATCAGCGGTCAGCGTAACAAGATCGTTGTGCCAGGCGGCGCCCGCGGTGACCAGCGGACGGATCTGGTAGGTGTCTTTATAGCTCACCACTTCTCCCGTACGCCCGTTGCGGATGCGGATATCCTTGCTGTCGATATCGCGTGACATCAGGTTTTGCCCGCTCAGGCCGACCGTCCAGTTTTCGCCAAAATCAGCGGCAATACCAGCATCAACGTTAAAGCCCGTATCGTCTGTACGGTAGCGGCTATCGTTCCACTTATTACTGTCGTAATCGTAGATGGAAGTGGTGTAGTTATAGATCCAGGTTTTTTGCAGTTTTGGCGTGACGCCAACAGAAACCGGGATGCCCCCGAGATCGAACTGACGGGCAACCGCAATACCGTAGTCGGACACAATCGCCGCACGGCCAGACGCCGTTGAGTTGAGGTTTTTGGTAATCTGATCCGTGCCATTCAGCGCTGCATCCAGAGCAACACCGGCCGCAACCACATCGCTTCGTTGAATACTGCGCAGATAATCAATATCTTGCTGGTCGATAGATGAGCTAACCCGACCATGAGCATAACCTTTGGCCATAAAGGCCACGGAAAGCACATCGTTAGGGATACTCACGGCAAGTCCTGCCCCTGCCGTTGCACGTGCAGTTTTACCCTTGAGATAGTCCAGTTCATCGGCAAGATCTTTGGCCGCGCCCTGGAACTGGTTGATCGAACCTAACGGATTGGTGATGACTTCAATAGGCGTAAGGTTATCAACCACATCCTTATAGTGATTGATTTTGTCGTTGATGGTATCAATCTCATCCTGAAGATTGTCTTCATCCGTCACCTGCACCCCAACGGATGGCAAAATGACCGTCACATCATCGTCCGGTTTTGCCTTTGCCAGCAGCGCGGGGTTGATTAACGCTCCGCTGCCATAACTGCCAGCGGCTACGCCCGTCCCGCCCATGGCGTCGCTACGTGATTCTGTCCAGGTATTGGCTGCTCCCGCCTGATTTGCCATAAACAGGGAAACAGCAATGCTAACCACCGAAAATTTAAAATGTTTTTTCACAGTATGCCCGTAATAGTTTGTTATTAGATAACCCCTGTCTGTTATCACCCAAACAGGAACGAACTATTGCTGTGAATAAGAAGCAAAAGACCCGCTATTTCTTTCCCTAAGTGAAATTCCTTTACGGCCTGTTGTAATTTGTGACGGCCTTCAATATTTATAGAAGAGGAAATTATTTTTTCACAGGTTTTCCATCATGCGGGCCAAAAAACTGCGGAGGATGGTCAACCCAGCGATCCTCCCGCGTGGCGGCATAGACCGGATTGAGCGGATAGTAGATGCGGTTGTGCTTCTTGTTGGCCTCGCCCACCACCAGTAACCGAACCTCTTCATCCGTGTTGTTGATAAAGGTATGGCAGACGCCAGTTCCGGCAGGAAATCCCACGCTGTCGCCGGGTTCAAGTTTCCACAAATAGCCATTAATCCAGGCTTCAGGATAGCCCTCAAGCACGTAGATAAACTCTTCTTCGTCACTCTCTGCATGGGGATAGGATGTCCGACGCCCGGGCAATAAACGCTCATGATGAATGCCGATACGTCGGAGGCCAAGGCTGCGGGCCAGCGGTGCACCGATAGAAAAGAGCTCATTACTGTCGGGGTAGGTGGCGTCATCCGGTCCTTCTATGTCGCGCCAGTGCTTAATACAGTCTGGTTTTTTCATGATGATATTCCCGATTTGCGATGCGTCAGGTATAGCACAGCCTGACGGATATCGGTGTTTTTACCAGAACATGATAAAGTGAGGGTTTTACGTCCCAGAACATCCGAGGTGCTCAATGGATAAGTCCACAAAAGAGCTGTTAGCGCAGGCCGAAAAGCTGTGCGCGCAACGCAATGTGCGCCTGACTCCGCAGCGCCTTGAAGTCTTACGTCTGATGAGCCTACAACAGGGTGCCATCAGCGCCTATGACCTGCTCGACCTGCTCCGTGAAAGCGAGCCGCAGGCTAAACCGCCGACAGTGTATCGCGCGCTGGATTTCCTGCTGGAACAAGGATTTGTTCATAAAGTGGAATCCACAAACAGCTATGTACTGTGCCATCTTTTCGATCAGCCCACCCACACGTCGGCCATGTTTATCTGCAACCGTTGTGGCGTAGTGAAAGAAGAAGCTGCGGAAGGCGTGGAAGACATTATGCATACGCTGGCGGCAAGAATGGGGTTTGCCCTGCGTCATAATGTGATTGAAGCACACGGGCTGTGTTCAGCGTGTGTCGAGGTGGAAGCGTGTCGACATCAGGATGAGTGTCAGCATGACCACTCTATTCTGGTGAAAAAAAAGCCGCGTTAGCAGCAAAAGAAAAGGCGGCCTAAAGCCGCCCCAGTAGGTTATTCAGCGTTACCAGCGGTAATCGTTGCGGGTTTCCCAGTCTTTGACTTCGTTTTCCGCCTGATCTTTCGCGTAGCCGTAACGTTCCTGAATTTTACCGACAAGCTGATCGCGCTTACCTTCAATGACGGTCATATCGTCATCCGTCAGCTTACCCCACTGTTCTTTCGCTTTACCTTTGAACTGCTTCCAGTTGCCGCCGATTTCGTCTTTATTCATCATCGTGTCCTCTTAGTTAAGCGTCGGGTCGTAACGTCCGTTACGTTCTTTTCTGCTGGACGTGATAATTATTGTAGTTAAGGATTCGGCGGTTGATTTCATATTCGGAATCTTTAACCATCACGATATATCGTGACGCGAAGGAAACCAGGTATTGTTTTGCCAGTGGCGGCGCCATATAAAAGCCAGCGACAGGCCACGCAGAGAGAGAAAGACCGCAAGCGCCAACCACAAACCGTGATTACCCAGCCAGGGAAGCGTCAGCAGCGTCAGGCCAAATCCCGCCGCCGCAACGGCCATACTGTTACGCATTTCCGCCCCGCGCGTCGCACCAATAAACATGCCGTCCAGCAGATAACACCAGACACCCACCACCGGTAAGATGACTTGCCAGATGAGATAGTGGCTCGCCAGTTCGCGCAGCGCAGGGAGAGAGGTCAGTAAGGCAACAATCTGTTCGCCGAAGCAGGCATAGACCACGGCAAACACCAGCGCTACCAGTCCTGACTGACGGCAGGCTGCCCGCCAGACATCATGAAGCTGCCCGCTTTCACGCGCTCCATACGCCTGCCCTGAATGTGCTTCAACCGCGTAGGCAAAGCCGTCCAGCGCATAGGCGGTAAACGTCAGCAGCGTCATCAATACCGCGTTGACCGCGACGATTTCAGGCCCCAGCCGTGCACCGAAGACCGTCAGCGCGCCGAAGCAGAGTTGCAGAAGCAGCGAGCGCAGCATGATGTCACGGTTAAGCGCCAGCAGCTTACGGATATTGCCGCGCCATGCGGTTTTCAGCAGCGCGAGGGAGATCCCGCGCATCGCCAGCACGCGCCAGACCATCCACAGCCCCATCACAAAGGTCCCGTATTCAGCAATCGCCGTCGCCAGTGCCGCGCCCCGCACGTTCATATGGAGGCCCATCACCAGCCAGAGATCCAGCACGATGTTGAGCAGGTTTCCCACGACCAGCAGAATCACTGGCGCACGAGCATACTGAACGCCCAGTAACCAACCCAGCAGAACCAGATTTGCCAGCGAAGCGGGCGCACTGAGCCAGCGGATTTCGAGAAAACGTCGCGCCTGCTCCAGTACCGCCTCACTGCCGCCAACGATATGGAGCGCAAGGTCAATCAGGGGATCACGGAGTAAAACGATTAACGCGCCCGCGCCCAACGCAAGAATCAGCGGCTGCACCAGCGCCCGCGCCAGACGTAACGGATCTTTTGCACCATACGCCTGTGCCGTGAGTCCGGTGGTGCTCATGCGCAAAAAGAGCAGCAGCATAAAGAGGAAGCTGGTTGCCGTCGCGCCAATCGCCACGCCGCCAAGATAGACAGGGGAATCGAGATGCCCAATAACGGCCGTATCGACCAGACCCAGCAAGGGCACGGTGATATTGGAGAAAATCATCGGCAGTGCAAGACGCCACAATGCCTTATCGGATGCCGTCAGCAGTGACATGAGAAACACCGGGAGTGGTCAATAAGGCAGGCTACAGCGGAACCGTAGCCTGTCAGGAAGAGATTACAGCCATTCACCGTTGCGAATCACACCGACCGCCAGACCTTCGATAGAGAAGCTCTGTTCGCGGAGATCGACCACAATGGGAGAGAACTCGCTGTTTTCGGGCAGCAACTGAACGGTGTTACCCTGCTTTTTCAGACGCTTAACGGTCACTTCGTCATCAATGCGCGCGACCACCACCTGGCCGTTCCGCACATCCTGCGTTTTGTGTACCGCCAGCAGATCGCCGTCGAGAATGCCGATATCTTTCATCGACATGCCGCTTACGCGCAGCAGAAAATCTGCGCTCGGCTTGAACATACCAGGATCAACCTGGTAGTGGCCTTCGATATGCTGCTGCGCCAGCAGCGGCTCACCCGCAGCAACACGGCCTATCAGCGGAATGCCCGTCTCTTCTTCCACCAGCAGGCGGATACCGCGTGACGCGCCTGAAACAATTTCAATCACGCCCTTACGTGCCAGCGCTTTCAGGTGTTCTTCGGCAGCATTCGGAGAACGGAAGCCCAGACGCTGAGCGATTTCCGCACGCGTGGGTGGCATACCCGTCTGGCCGATATGATCCCGAATGAGATCAAACACCTCTTGCTGCCTGGTCGTTAATGCTTTCATTCCGCCCCCTGGGTGTATATACAGTTATGCTGTGAGTATATACAGTCAAAGGTGAATTTGGAACCAAAAACTGCACAAAAAACCAGGGACTTAATTATTCCTCGAGGCTCATCGGAAATGTGACCAAAGCAGCGTGACCCAGGTAATGACTGCAGTGATAATCGCCAGCAGCACAGCGGCAGAACCCATGTCTTTCGCGCGACCGGAGAGCTCGTGGAATTCTGAGCCAATACGGTCAACAACGGCCTCAATAGCGCTATTGAGAATTTCCACTATCATCACCAGAAGCACGGAACCGATGAGAAGTACGCGGGTAATAGCATCGACATCAAGGAAACAGGCGATGATGACCGCGATGATAGCGGCGACACCTTCCTGACGAAAGGCGGCTTCGTTGATCCACGCTGCACGGAAACCTTTCCATGAATAGCCGGCGGCTTTGATGATACGCGTTAACCCAGTGGTATTATTGGCCATTAAAAGAACCTTTTATGAAAAAAAGCGTCAGTAACAGGAACTGTAGCGCGTTTCGCTACAGCCTGAAGTATGACGGGTAACAACAGAAATTTTGCGCGCTTTCTGTTATCCTTGCGCCGCAATTGCATTATTAACCAGAGGCTTTACATCGTTTATGTCCGGCTGGCCACGAATTTACTACAAATTACTTAATTTACCATTAAGCATCCTGGTAAAAAGCAAGTCTATCCCAGCAGAACCCGCGCTGGAATTGGGGCTCGATACGTCGCGTCCTATTATGTACGTTTTGCCTTATAACTCGAAGGCAGACTTACTGACCCTTCGCGCCCAATGTCTGGCGCATGACTTACCTGACCCGCTTGAACCGCTGGAAGTCGACGGCACGTTGTTGCCGCGCTACGTGTTCATTCATGGCGGGCCGCGTGTATTTACCTATTACACGCCAAAAGAAGAGTCCATTAAGCTGTTCCACGACTATCTCGACCTGCACCGCAGCAATCCCGATTTGGATGTGCAGATGGTGCCGGTATCGGTGATGTTTGGCCGCCGTCCGGGCCGTGAAAAAGGCGAAGAGAATCCGCCGCTGCGTATGCTTAACGGCATCCAGAAGTTCTTCGCGGTCTCCTGGCTGGGACGCGACAGCTTTGTGCGCTTCTCCCCTTCCGTTTCACTGCGCCGAATGGCAGATGAGCACGGTACCGACAAGATCATCGCGCAGAAGCTGGCGCGCGTAGCACGTATGCACTTCGCCCGTCAGCGCCTCGCGGCCGTCGGGCCACGACTCCCGGCGCGTCAGGACCTGTTCAACAAACTATTGGCCTCCAAAGCGATCGCCCGCGCCGTTGAAGACGAAGCGCGTAGCAAGAAGATTTCGCATGAGAAAGCCCAGCAGAACGCCATTGCGCTGATGGAAGAGATTGCCGCGAACTTCTCTTACGAGATGATTCGCCTTTCCGATCGTATTCTCGGCTTTACCTGGAACCGCCTGTATCAGGGCATCAACGTTCATAACGCCGAGCGTGTACGCCAGCTGGCGCATGATGGCCATGAAATTGTCTATGTCCCCTGCCACCGCAGCCACATGGACTACCTGCTTCTCTCCTACGTGCTCTATCACCAGGGGCTGGTACCACCGCACATCGCGGCCGGTATTAACCTGAATTTCTGGCCAGCGGGCCCGATCTTCCGCCGCCTGGGCGCCTTCTTTATCCGTCGTACCTTCAAGGGCAATAAGCTCTACTCCACCGTGTTCCGCGAGTATCTGGGCGAACTGTTCAGCCGCGGCTATTCCGTGGAGTACTTCGTGGAGGGTGGTCGCTCCCGTACCGGACGTCTGCTTGATCCGAAGACCGGCACGCTGTCGATGACCATTCAGGCGATGCTGCGCGGCGGAACCCGTCCGATCACGCTGGTGCCTATCTACATTGGTTATGAGCACGTCATGGAAGTGGGTACGTATGCCAAAGAACTGCGTGGCGCAACCAAAGAGAAAGAGAGCCTGCCGCAGATGTTGCGCGGCCTGAGCAAGTTACGCAACCTGGGTCAGGGCTACGTGAACTTTGGCGAGCCAATGCCGCTGATGACGTACCTGAACCATCACGTTCCGGAGTGGCGCGAATCCATCGATCCTATCGAAGCGGTTCGTCCTGCCTGGCTGACACCAACGGTTAACGGCATTGCATCCGAGCTGATGGTGCGTATTAACAACGCGGGGGCGGCTAACGCCATGAACCTGTGCTGTACCGCGCTACTGGCTTCTCGTCAGCGCTCCCTGACCCGTGAACAGCTCACGGAGCAGCTGGACTGCTACCTGGACATGATGCGCAACGTGCCTTACTCGGTTGATTCAACGGTTCCTGCGGCTACCGCCAGCGAGCTCATCGATCACGCGTTGCAGATGAACAAGTTTGAAGTCGAGAAGGATACGATCGGCGACATTATCATTCTGCCGCGCGAACAGGCCGTGTTGATGACGTACTATCGCAACAACATCGCGCATATGCTGATGCTGCCGTCGCTGATGGCGGCTATCATTACCCAGCATCGCCACATTTCACGTCAGGAGCTATTGCGTCACGTTGATACGCTCTACCCGATGCTGAAAGCGGAGTTGTTCCTGCGCTGGAGCAAAGATGAGCTGGCCGTTGAGCTGGATAAACTGACGGAAGAACTTCGTCGTCAGGGGCTGATCACCGTTGCCAACGATGAGCTGCATATCAATCCGTCACGCTCCCGAACCCTGCAGCTGCTGGCGGCCGGTGCGCGCGAAACGCTGCAGCGCTACGCCATTACGTTCTGGCTGCTGAGTGCGAACCCGTCGATCAACCGCGGTACGCTGGAGAAAGAGAGCCGGACGCTGGCACAGCGCCTGTCTGTGCTGCACGGCATTAACGCACCAGAATTCTTCGACAAAGCGGTCTTCAGTTCCCTCGTGCTGACGCTGCGTGATGAAGGCTTCATCAGTGATACGGGCGATGCCGAGCCAGAAGAGACGCTGAAGGTTTACCAGATGCTGGCAGAGCTGATTACGTCAGATGTGCGCTTGACGATTGAGAGCGCGACGCAGGGCGAATGATGTAAAAAAGCCGGGTGGTGGTTTCACCTTTCCCGGCCTGATGTTCTGCATAAGATGAAAAGATTAAGGCCCGGTCAGCGTTAACGCTACCGGGCCTTATTTTTGAGCCGGGTTAAATCACCGCATTCAGCTCAGCAACGTAAAGGCAATCATCCCGACAATCGCACCCGTCGTACCGAGGATGGTTTCCATCAGCGTCCAGGTTTTCAGGGTTTGCGCTTCGGTGGCGCCGGTAAATTTACCGAACAGCCAGAAGCCAGCGTCGTTAACGTGAGAGACCACAATTGAACCGCCCGCGATACAGATAGACAGCGCTGCCATCTGCGCACCGGAGTAGTTCAGCTGTTCAATCACCGGCATTACCAGACCCACCGCAGTTAAACACGCCACGGTGGCGGAACCCTGGATAATACGCACGGCCGCCGCCAGCACGAAGCAGGTTACCGCAATCGGCAGGCCCATTCCGGTCAGCGCTTCACCCAGAGCCGGGCCCACGCCAGAATCCACCAGCACCTGCTTGAACACGCCACCGGCACCAATCACCAGCAGGATAATACCCGCAGGCTGCAGCGCGGCACCGCAGATCTCCATCACGCGGTCTTTCGGCATTCCCTGACGCATCGCAAGGCCGTAAATAGCCACCAGACATGCCACCAGGATCGCCGTAAACGGGTGACCAATGAACTCAAACCATTCGTAGGCGGTAGAGCCCACCGGCACAAAACGCGCTGCGATGGTTTTCAGACCCACGAGGACCAGCGGGAGCAGGATCAGTGACAGACTGAAGCCAAAGGACGGCATTTTGCCTTCGCCCAAATGCGGCTCGGTGATGTCATCCGGAATGTGCAGCTCAACGTAACGGCTAATGAAGTTGCCCCACAGCGGGCCGGCAATGATCATTCCCGGGATCGCGGCGCACAGGCCAATCAGGATCATCCAGCCAAAGTCAGCGTGCATCTGGGAGGCCAGCAGCATCGGCGCGGGCCCAGGCAACAGAAACGCTGCCGCTGCCGCCACGCCCGCAAACAGCGGAATGACCAGCTTCACGAGGTTGGTACCGGTATGACGCGCCATAGAGAATGCCACGCTAATCAGCAGCACAACCGCCACCTCGAAGAACAGCGGCAGCGCGCAAATCAGACCCGCCAGACCAATCGCATAGTGCGCGCGGCTGTGGCCGAAGGATTTCAGCATCTTGACGGCAATCTGATCGACCGCGCCCGTCTCATGTAAAATCTTGCCAAACATCGCGCCCAGCGCGACCACTATCGCCAGGAAGCCGAGCGTGCCTCCCATCCCTTTTTCCATCGTCGCAGCGATCTTGTCGAGCGGCATACCGGAAAAGAGACCTGCACCAATAGAAACCACCATCAAAGCAACGAAGGCGTGCATACGCGCCTTCATCACTAAAAACAGCAGCAGCAATACCGAACCCACTGCTGTCAAAACTAGCGTTAATGTACTCAAAACTTACTGCCTTTTATTAATGACCTCGATGGTGCTGGCTACAACACCCTCCAGTGACTGATCGATATCAACCACTAAGACGTCTTTCTCATCTTCACCCGGCTCCTGGAGCGCGTCGAACTGCGTCACCAGCATCTGGGTTTTGAAGAAGTGACCTTTACGCGCCTTCAGTCGGCTTTCAATCACCTCGAAATCGCCTTTCAGGTAGATGAAAGAGAGGTTCGGGTTGCCGTCGCGCAGCAGATCGCGGTAGGTTTTTTTCAGCGCGGAGCAGACGATCAGCGAAACTTTGTTGGTACGCTGCATGGCGAATGCGGCGTCGTTCAGCGCCTGCAGCCACGGTTTGCGATCGTCGTCGTTCAGCGGCTCGCCGGAGGCCATTTTCATGATGTTGCTGCGCGGATGGAGGAAGTCACCATCAAGAAACGCAGCCTGGAGTTGATGCGCCACTTCGCTCGCCACGGCAGATTTACCGCTACCGGACACGCCCATCAGGACGTAAACGTGGTGATCATGATTAGTCGTGCTCAAAGGGTGTCCCTCAGTCAATTGTTACGGGTAACAGTTATCGGTAACATTGTCCTGCCGGGGCAAAAGAGAAGCAATATCCAAACGTGCGCGAAGTGAATAAGTGTGAGCTAGTTCAAATTTGTCAGCTCAAATAGATCCACCCGGTGACAAGGTGAAACCTAAATCTAACATCTTAGGCGTAACCGTCTCGCCACGAATGCGCGCCAGCAGGCGTTCTGCGCCAATGCGGCCCATACGTTCACGCGGTGTCAGCACGCTCGCCAGACGCGGCTCCATCACCTGGCCGATGTCATGGCCGTGGAAACCCGCAATCGCCATATCTTCCGGGATCTTCAGCCCCAGACGCTGGCATTCGAACGCTGCACCGACCGCAAGGTCATCGTTGGTACAGAAAATACCGTCCAGTTGCGGATACTCGCGTCGCGCCTGACGCATCAGCTCAATACCCGACGTATAGGAAGAGGACTGCTCAACCATTACGCTGTACGGGGTTAAGTTCGCGTCGAGCATCGCCTGCTCGTATCCCTTCTGTTTGATGATAGTACGTTCATCAAGACGCGCGCCCAGATAGGCGATATGACGATGTCCCCGGGCGATGATGGCCGCCGTCATCTGACGTGCCGCTTCGAAGTTATCAAAACCCACGGCGATGTCGAGGCACGGCGACTGGCTGTCCATCAGCTCCACCACCGGAATACCCGCCACTTCAATCATTTTGAGCGTGCGGGCGGTGTGCGTACGTTCGGTTAAAATCAGGCCGTCGATGTTCCAGGAAAGCATGGATTCAAGACGTTCTTCTTCCAGCTCCGGCTTGTACCCGTAGTGGGCGAGCATGGTCTGGTAACCAAACGCATCGGTGACGCTTTCAATGCCGCGAAGCACCTCGGCGAAAACCTGGTTGGTTAAGGAAGGCAGGAGGACACCCACCGCACGGCTGGTCGCATTGGAAAGAATATCGGGTGCGCGGTTGGGGATATAACCCAGTTCATCAAGGGCTGCGGCAATCTTGCCACGCAACGCCACGGAAACCTGTTCCGGGTTACGTAAAAAGCGGCTGACCGTCATTTTGGTCACACCGACGCGATCGGCGACATCCTGAAGTACGGGGCGTTTCTTTTTCATCGTCCTGAGAAATCTTGAAGTGAGAGATTTGCTCAGTTTATCACGGACAAAGCTCAACCTTCCCCGTTTAAAGGGAAGGTTGAGAAATTATTTAGACCGGCGGCAGGTCAAACAGCAGGATTTCACTTTCGCTGTCGGCATGCACGGAGAGTGCCTGTTCATCCCAGATCGCCAGACCATCGGCAGTGGTGGCTTTGGTGCCGTTGATGGACACCTCACCTTTCACTACCTGGATCCAGACGCGGCGGTTAGCGGCAATCTGATGCACAGACTGTTCATCTTTCGCCAGCGCCCAGCGGTACAGCTCCATGTCCTGATGCACTTTCAGGGAACCTTCACGCGCATCCGGGGACAGCACCAGCTGTTTGCCCTGTTTGGCGTCGAAGCGGCGCTGCTCATAGCGCGGCGTGATGCCGGTCTCTTCTGGAATGATCCAGATTTGATACAGGTGCAGTTTTTCCGTTTTACTCGGGTTGTACTCGGAATGACGCACCCCGGTACCCGCGCTCATGATCTGGAACTCGCCCGCCGGAACCTGCTCTTTGTTGCCCATGCTGTCCTGGTGCTCAACCGCCCCTTCCAGCACATAGGTCAGGATTTCCATGTCCTTGTGCGGGTGGGTACCGAAGCCCTGACCTGCATCAATCACGTCGTCGTTAATGACGCGCAGTGCAGAGAAGCCCATGAAGTTCGGGTCGTAGTAGTCGGCAAACGAGAATGAATGCCATGAGTCCAGCCAGCCATGATTCGCGTGACCACGTTCGTTTGCTTTGCGTAAATAGATCATTGTTTTCACCCTCAGTTCGTTTCGATGGAGTAAGTGTGGACGCAAACGTCCTGGGATCATAGAGGGTGAAAATTGACTCCTCTGTTCAAAAATTGTGAACAAGCGCAGAGGAGCCATTTTTGCTTATTTCGCGAGGGTGATCGTGGCAGGAGAAGCCTGTTCGAACGCCCGTTCGAGCAGTTCGAGGTTGGTAAGAACGTCAGATTCCTTGACGTAATTGGGTGCCCCGCGGGTCAGCGTTTCAAACAGCGCATCGTAGACGCGACCATAGTCGCCGGTTTCCGGCTTCAGCGCTTCTTTGACCGTTACGCCTTCGTCGTTGACATATTCCAGTACGCCCACGGAATCATCCGCCGCAAAGCCCGGTTCACCCGGCATAATGTTGGCCTTCAGACTCGTCTCCTGCTGGTCGATACCGTACTTGATGAACGAGCCACGGGTGCCGTGAACGATAAATTTCGGATAGTCGATTTTCACCAAATGGCTGGTTTTGACGATGGCTTTCAGGTCACCGTAGAACAGCTGCGCTTCAAAGGTATCGTCCGGGTTGGCTTTATTGCGCAGACTGCGAATGTCATACGCAGCGTGGTCCGGCCGGCCAAACAGGGAGATGACCTGGTCCATGGTGTGCACGCCAAGCCCGTAGAAAGAGCCATCCTGAGGCAGCCCGGGTTGGGTTTCCGCTACCGGACGGTAGTAATCAAAGTGACTTTCGATTTCCACAATGTCACCGAGCTTACCGCTTTCAATCGCTTTTTTCGCCGTCAGGAAACAGCTGTCAAAGCGACGATTCTGGTACGGCGTCACGGTTAGCCCTTTGCTTTTTGCCAGCGCGAACAGCGCTTTCGCTTCGGCAAGGGTTGGGGTGAACGGTTTTTCCACCAGCACGTTTTTGCCCGCTTCCAGCGCGCGTTTCGCATAGTCAAAATGGCTGTCGGCGTGGGTGCAGACAACCACCAGCTTAACCTGCGGGTCGTTAAGCACCTCATCGAGATCGCTGGTGAAATGAATATGGGAGTACTGCGGGAGTTGCTCTTCCGGCTTCGCGCGGCGGCGGAAGATGTGCGCGACGTGCCAGCTGTCTTTACGGTTGAGAACATACGGCAGGTGATAGCGGGTCGTACTTTTACCAAATCCAATAAATGCGCAATGTAGTGTCATGGCTCAGTCCTTTTGGAAGGTTATTGAGTCTAACCATAACAAAAAAAAAGCCAGCTAAAAGCTGGCTAAAGTAATACTGGAAGCAATGTGAGCAATGTCGTGCTTTCAGGTTCCCGTAGGGGTCTTCCTGAATGCAGAGCAATAATAATCATTCTCATTCGCACTTGTCCAATACTTTTTGCAAAAAATAGCGGTTGACTCAAATTTTAAAGTCAATGATGTTGAGAGGGACATTTAACTGACTGAGGAACAAGGGATGAGTGAGATTGTGATACGCCACGCGGAACCGAAAGATTATGACGCCATTCGTCAGATCCACGCCCAGCCGGAGGTGTACCACAACACGCTACAGGTTCCTCACCCTTCGCTGGAAATGTGGCAGATGCGGCTAGGCGACCAGCCCGGTATTAAGCAACTGGTTGCCTGTATTGACGATATCGTGGTTGGGCACCTCACCATTGATGTTGCCCAGCGCCCGCGCCGCAGCCACGTGGCCGATTTTGGTATCTGCGTAGGCGCACAGTGGCACAACCGCGGCGTCGCCAGCGCGCTGATCCGCACCATGATCGACATGTGCGACAACTGGCTGCGCGTCGACCGCATCGAATTAACGGTGTTTGTGGATAACGAGCCGGCAATAGCCGTGTACAAAAAACACGGATTCGAGATTGAAGGTACTGGCAAGCGCTACGCCCTGCGCAACGGTGAGTATGTGGATGCGTATTATATGGCGAGAATGAAGTAATTTGTTGCCGGGTGGCGGCTTCGCCTTACCCGGCCTACATTCGTGCCGTTGTAGGCCCGGTAAGCGCAGCGCCACCGGGCAACAAAATCAGTACCCCGCTGTTAAATCATCCACCGAGCGCGGGTCCGACGCCCCAAACAGCGCGCCGTCCGGCCCGACCATAATGCTCTGAGTACTGCCCATCGCCTCTTTTACCGCCACCTTCTGTCCACGTTGCTCCAGCAGTTTGATGGTGTCCGGGCTAAAGCCCTTCTCAACGCGCAGTTCATCCGGCAGCCACTGGTGATGAAAACGCGGCGCGTTGGTCGCTTCGGCGACGTTCATCCCAAAATCGATACTGTTGACCACCATCTGCAATACCGTAGTGATAATCCGGCTTCCGCCAGGACTGCCGGTGACCAGCCAGGTTTTACCGTCTTTCACCACGATAGTGGGTGACATGGATGACAGCGGTCGCTTCTTCGGCCCAACCGCATTCGCATCGCCGCCGACCAGACCGTAGACGTTCGGCACGCCCGGCTTGGCAGAGAAATCATCCATCTCGTTGTTAAGCAGAATGCCGCTGTTGCCCGCCACAATCCCGGTACCAAAGGTGGTGTTGAGCGTATAGGTCACCGCCACCGCGTTACCGTCTTTATCCACCACCGAGAAGTGGGTGGTCTGGTTGCTTTCATACGGTGCCAGCTTGCCGGGGCGGATCTCGCTGGACGGTTTAGCCTTGTTGATGTCGATCTCATCAGCAATGGATTTGGCATATGCCTTGTTGGTCAACGCCTGCCACGGCACCTTCACGAAGTCCGGGTCACCGAGGTATTCCGAGCGGTCGGCGTAGGCGCGTTTTTCGGCCTCCGCCATTACCTGCATCGCATCCGCGCTGCCGAAGCCGAACTTATGCATATCGAAGTTTTCAAGAATATTGAGGATCTGCACGATGTGGATCCCGCCGGAGGACGGCGGTGGCATCGAGAAGACTTCGTA
Source organism: Enterobacter sp. MGH 37 (assembly GCF_000534515.1). Classification (NCBI taxonomy): domain Bacteria; kingdom Pseudomonadati; phylum Pseudomonadota; class Gammaproteobacteria; order Enterobacterales; family Enterobacteriaceae; genus Enterobacter; species Enterobacter sp. MGH 37. The sequence goes on along the minus strand of NZ_KI973206.1, from coordinate 1,527,055 downwards.
GCCGCGATAGGTTCCGCTAATCGGCTCACGCTCTACCGCCTTATACTCGGCCAGGTCCGCTTTGGTGATGAGCCCGCCGTTTTTCTTCATCTCTTCAGCAATCTGGTCAGCAATCGCCCCTTTGTAGAACGCGTCCGGACCGTTTTCAGCTATCAGCTCAAGGCTTTTGGCGAGGTTCTTCTGCACCAGCTTATCGCCCTTCTTCAACGGCTCGCCGTCTTTCCAGAAGATGGCTTTACTGTTTTCGTGATTGGGAATCACTTCACTGCCGTAGGTTTTGAGATCGTCCGCCAGAGCGTCATTCACCACAAAGCCGTCCCGGGCCAGTTTAATGGCTGGCTGCACCACTTTGTTCAGCGGCATGGTGCCGTATTTCTCCAGCGCCAGCGAGAAGCCCGCCACGGTGCCCGGCGTGCCGCTTGCGAGATGGGAAGTCAGGGATTTTTTACTGTCCGGGTTCCCCTGGTCGTCGAGGAACATATCGCGGGACGCCTGAGCAGGCGCCATTTCGCGGAAGTCGATGGCGGTCGTTTTGCCGTCTTTGGTGCGCAGCATCATAAAGCCGCCGCCGCCCAGATTCCCCGCCTGCGGGTGCGTTACCGCCAGTGCATATCCCACCGCGACCGCCGCATCTACCGCGTTACCGCCCTGTTTGAGAATGTCGACGCCCACATGGGTTGCCAGCGCATCCACGGACGCCACCATACCGTGGGTTGCCCGCACGGGATGAAAAACATCTTCCTCCACGCCATACGATACTGGCGGAGCCGCTGGCGGGTTGGCCGCCACGCTAAATGTCCCGCCTGCCATCAGCGCGGCGATGGCGACCCAGCGCAAAAACGTTGGTTTCATCATTATTGTTCTCCAGGTGAAGGGATCCATATTCCCCGCTTAAGCCTGGTTCACAACTCCTAAAAAATCATCGTCATGGTGAAATCAGGGTAAACTTAAGAGAGACCTCAACAGGAGGAAATGACAATGAAACGCTTACTGATTCTTGCGGCGCTGATCCCGTTTGCCGCGCTCGCACAGCCACTTAACACCATGAACAACCCGAACCAGCAGGGTTATGTCATCCCGAGCCAGCAGCGTATGCAGACGGAGATGATGAGCCAGCAGCAACAGCAAAAAGGGATGCTGAACCAGCAGTTGAAAACACAGACCCAGATGCAGCAGCAGAGCCTGCAAAATCAGATGAACGCCAACACCCAGCGCGTACAGCAGGGACAGGTGCGTGAGCAGCCGCTGCCGAATAAAAACGGTGGGATGTTAGGTGGGATGACGTCGTCAGGCAGCGGACAGCAGCATATGCTGCCGTCGCAGTCGAATGGCAGTATGCTTAACCCGCAGAACTAAAGTTCGGGCCGATCAGGTCTATGGCATCGGTACAGATGCTGTCCACGCCCCAGCGCAGCAGTTCGGCTGCACGCTGGGGTTTATTCACGGTATAAACCAGAATATGCAGACCCGCGTCTTTGAGCATCTTCACCCGCGCCTCGTCCAGCAGCCTGTGATTGAGATGGATAGAGACACAGCCTAAGCGGGTCGTCAGCTCGCGCCAGTCCTCACGCCACTCGTCCAGCAGCAGCCCACGCGGGAGTTCAGGCACGGCAGCCTGGGCCGCTTCCAGGGCGTCAATTTCAAACGAGGAGAGCAGCGGCGCCGTCATCCCTCCCCATAGCTCACGCGCGGCCAGCGCAATGACTTTACCCGTCAGCGTCCCGGTGCCGGTGGTCGGTTTGATTTCAATGTTTGCCATCATGCCGTGCTGACGACAGCGGTCCGCCACCTCCGCCAGCAGCGGCAGCGGTTCGCCTTTGAATTCACCGCTGTACCAGCTTCCGGCATCCACTTTCAGCAGATCGCGCCACGGCAGTTCACCCGCCACGCCCCAGCCGTTGCTGGTGCGTTCGAGGTTGTCGTCATGCAGCAGGAAAATCTCGCCGTCCTTTGACAGCTTGGCGTCAAACTCGATCATCGTGTGACCGTAGCGCGCGCCAACATCAATCGCCGCCAGGGTATTTTCCGGCGCCAGTTTACCGCCGCCACGGTGGGCGACGATGTGGGGATAAGGCCAGTTGCTCATACTCGTTGTCCTGTTTCACCATCAAAGAGGTGCAGATGATTTTCCGGCAGGTGCAGCCACAGCGTGCTGCCTGCTTTCGGGCGCTCCTGATGTGCCAGACGCACCACCATTTTTTGCTCGCCCCAGCGCCCGTGCGCCAGGTTATCTGCCCCCAACATCTCCAGCGTGTCCATCACCAGCGGCACGCCGCCGTCCGCCTGAGAGGTTAAACCGATATGCTCGGGGCGGATCCCGAGCGTCATCTTACGCCCGGCGTAGCCACGATAGTACCAGTTGATCGGTAATGCCATCCCGCTTTCCAGCTCAAAGTGCGTGCCTGCATTGCTGATACGCCCTTCCAGCAAATTCATTGCCGGGCTGCCGATAAAGCTCGCCACAAAGCGGGTGGCCGGTTTCTCGTAAACATCCACCGGCGTACCAATCTGCTCGGCGATGCCTTTGTTCATCACCATCACGCGCTGGGCAAGGGTCATAGCTTCGACCTGATCGTGGGTCACGTACAGGGAGGTGGTTTTCAGACGGCGATGGAGCTGTTGCAGCTCAAGACGCATCTGCACGCGCAGCTTGGCATCCAGGTTGGAGAGCGGTTCATCGAACAGGAATACCGCCGGGTCGCGCACGATGGCGCGCCCCATCGCCACGCGCTGGCGCTGACCACCGGAGAGCTCGCGCGGGCGGCGCTTGAGCAGGCCGTCCAGTTCCAGAATGCGTGCCGCTTCTTTGACGCGCTCGTCGATATGGCCTTTGCCCATGCCGCGGATTTTCAGCCCCCACGCCATATTCTCTTCCACGCTCATGTGCGGATAGAGGGCGTAGTTCTGAAACACCATCGCAATACCGCGATCCTTCGGTTCCATCTCGGTGACGCGCTGGCGGTCAATCCAGATATCGCCCGAGGTCACGCGCTCCAGCCCCGCCACCATGCGCAGCAGGGTGGATTTGCCGCAGCCGGACGGGCCCACCATCACGATAAACTCGCCGTCCGCCACGTCGAGCGTGAGCGGCTGAATGACCTGGGTTTTGCCGTCCCAGCTTTTGGTTACTGCCTGAAGTTTTAAACCTGCCATCTTATTTCTCGCTATCGACCAGGCCGCGGACAAACGCGCGCTGCATGGCTAAAACAATGACTACGGGTGGGATAAGGGTGAGCAGCATCGCCGCCATCACCTGGTTCCAGAGGGTGGTGCCTTCGCCGGTGGCAATCATGCCTTTGATGCCCGCGACGGCGGTGCCGAGGCTGACGTCCTGGATAATCAGCAGCGGCCACAGGTACTGGTTCCAGCCGTAGATAAAGGTGATCACAAACAGCGCCGCAAGATTGGTTTTCGACAGCGGCAGCACGATATCGCGGAAGAAGCGCATAGGTGACGCGCCGTCGATACGCGCGGCTTCAATGAGCTCGTCCGGCAGGGTCATAAAGAACTGGCGGAACAGGAAGGTGGCGGTCGCCGAGGCCATCAGCGGCAGGGTTAAGCCCGCATAGCTGTCGAGCATCTTCAGGTTGGCGATCACTTCCACCGTCGGGAAGATACGCACTTCCACCGGCAGCATCAGGGTGATAAAGATCATCCAGAAGAAGAGGTTGCGCAGCGGAAAACGGAACCAGACGATGGCGAAGGCGGAGAGCATCGACACCGTGATTTTGCCGACGGTGATGCCGAACGCCATGATGAAGCTGTTGAGCATCATCAGCCAGAACGGCGCGCTGTTCGCGCCCACGCCCTGGGTCCAGATGGTCTTCATGTTCTCAAACAAATGCGAACCTGGGATCAGCGTCATCGGCGTGTCGAACACCGCTTTGGTGTCCAGCGTGGCGGCGACAAACGCCACGTACAGCGGAAACAGGATGACGATGATCCCTAAAATCAGCATGGTATGGCTGAAAATCGTCAGCCCGCGACGGTTCTCAATCATTGGTAGCGCACCTTACTTTCAACATAGCGGAACTGCACCACCGTGAGGATGATGACGAGGAACATCAGCACCACCGACTGCGCGGCGGAGGCAGAGAGATCAAGCCCCGCAAAGCCTTCACGGTAGATCTTATAGATAAGCGTCGTGGTCGCCTGCACCGGGCCACCCGCGGTCGCCGCGTCGATCACCGGGAAAGTGTCGAAGAAGGCGTACACAAGGTTAACCACTAGCAGGAAGAAGCTCACCGGGGCGATCAGCGGCAGCGATAATCTGAAGAAGCGGCGAACCGGCCCTGCGCCGTCAATCGCCGCGGCTTCCACCAGCGAACGCGGGATGGACTGCAGTGCGGCAAAGAAGAACAGGAAGTTATAGCTGATCTGCTTCCACACCGAGGCGAACACCACCAGGAACATCGCCTGACCGCTGTTCTGGGCGTGGTTCCAGTCGTAACCCAATTCGGCCAGGAAATGGGTAATCAGCCCGCGCCCCGGGTTAAACAGGAAGATCCACAGCACGGCCGCAACGGCGGGCGCGACGGCGTAAGGCAGCAGCATCAGGGTCTGATACAGGCGGCTGCCGCGCACCACGTAGTCCACCAGCGCGGCAAAGAACAGCGAAGCGACCAGACCGCTGACGGTGACCAGCGCGCTGAATTTCATCGTCGTCCAGAAGGAGTCCAGATAGTAGCTGTCGTGGAACAGCGCGGTGAAGTTGTCCAGGCCGACAAACTGGCTGGACAGCCCGAACGGATCGACGCTTTGTACCGAGTACCACAGCGCTTCGCCCGCAGGCCAGATAAAGAAGATAACGGTGATGACCAGCTGCGGCGCGACCAGAAGATAGGGCAGCCAGCGGGAACGGAACACCGGACGGGATGATGACATTGAGATTGGGTTCCTGAGCAATGCCGGGTGGCGGCTACGCCTTACCCGGCCTACATGTGGCACGTCGTAGGCCCGGTAAGCGAAGCGCCACCGGGCGAATCACAGATTACGATTTGGTCGACTGCTCAAAACGGCGCAGCAGCTGATTCCCGCGTTCTACCGCTGAATCCAGCGCCTGTTGAGGCGTTTTCTTCCCGGTCCACACGCTTTCCAGCTCTTCATCCACGATGGTGCGGATCTGCGGCATGTTGCCCAGACGCAGACCTTTGGTGAACGGCAACGGCGGCTTGTTCAGCATCTGTCGCGTCGCGATATCCGCGCCTGGGTTTTTGCTGTAGAAGCCCTGCTCGCGGGTCAGGTCATAGGCGGCTTTGGTGATCGGCAGGTAGCCGGTTTTCTGGTGCCACTCAGCGGCAATCTCTGGCTTCGCCAGGAAGTCGAGGAACTCGGCCACGCCTTTGTAGGTGCCCTTGTCTTTGCCCTGCATCACCCACAGGCTGGCCCCGCCGATGATGGCGTTCTGCGGCGCGCCCTTCACGTCAGCGTCGTACGGCATCATGCCCACGCCGTAGTTGAATTTGGCGTAGTGACGGATATCTGCCAGCGAACCGGAAGACGCGGTGGTAATGGCGCAGTCACCGTTGTAGAACTTTTCAGTGGATTCGTCTTTACGGCCGAAGTAGCTGAAATCGCCCTTTTTGTTGAGCGCTTCCAGCAGCGCAATGTGCTTCACCTGCTCCGGCTTGTTGAACTCCAGTACCGCGTCAGTGCCGTCGAAGCCGTTGTTTTTGGTGGCAACCGGCAGGCCGTGCCAGGCGCTGAAGTTTTCAATCTGGATCCAGCCCTGCCAGCCGCTGGCGTAGCCGCACTTCATGCCCGCCGCTTTCAGCTTAGCGGTGTATTCCGCCAGGTCTTGCCAGGTTTTTGGCGGCTGCTCCGGATCTAAACCGGCTTTCCTGAAGGCATCTTTGTTGTAGTACAGGACCGGCGTGGAGCTGTTAAACGGCTGAGACAGCAGGTGACCGGTTTTGGAATCGGTGTAGTAGCCCGCCACGGTTGGCACGAACTGCGACTCGTCGAAGTTGATGCCCGCCTCTTTGAAGACTTCATAGACCGGCTTGATGGCTTTCGAGGCCATCATGGTCGCGGTACCCACTTCATAAACCTGTAACAGTGCAGGGGCGTTACCGGTACGGAAGGCGGCGATGCCCGCGCTCAGGCTCTGCTCGTAGTTGCCTTTGTACACCGGCACAATCTTGTAATCCGGGTGGGTGTCGTTGAAACGCTGCGCCAGGGAGTCAACTTCTTTACCCAACTCCCCTTCCATGGAATGCCAGAATGGAATGGTGGTGACAGCCATTGCGTTCGTCGCAAAAGCCAGACCCAGTGCCAGACCCAAAGCTGTGTGTCGTAACGATGTCATTGTCATCTCTCTTATTGTGCCGGATGCGCGATATCACGCGTTTTATGCTCGCGAGGTAACATGACATGCTCGAATGACAGAAAAATAACTGTTTGTTTACAGATAAGTGACAGCAAAGCGTCAGGGGGATGATGGTTGTGTGAAGGGTGTTGGGGGGTTGGGTGATTGAGTGCGGTCTGATGCCCTCACCCCGGCCCTCTCCCACAGGGAGAGGGAGAAAGGCATGTAGGCCCGGTAAGCGTAAGCGCCACCGGGCAACACAGACGGCTTAGCCTCCGAGGTACGCGCTCCGCACCGCTTCGTTCGCCAGCAGCGCATCGCCGGTATCTTCAAGCACCACGCGGCCGTTTTCCAGCACGTAGCCACGGTCGGCGAGCTTCAGCGCCTGGTTGGCGTTCTGCTCGACGAGGAAGATGGTCATCCCCTCTTTACGCAGCTGCTCGATGGTGTCGAAGATCTGCTGGATAATGATCGGCGCCAGACCGAGCGACGGTTCGTCCAGCAGCAGCAGGCGTGGCTGGCTCATCAGCGCGCGGCCAATCGCCAGCATCTGCTGCTCACCGCCGGACATGGTGCCCGCACGCTGAATACGGCGCTCCCACAGGCGCGGGAAGAGTTCGTATACCCACTTGATGCGGGTCTGGTATTCATCGCGGTGAGCGAAGAAGCCGCCCATCGCCAGGTTCTCTTCCACCGTCATGCGCGAGAAGACGCGACGCCCTTCCGGAACAATCGCCACCGCTTCACGCATGATTTTTGCAGTCTGCCAGTCGGTAATGTCTTTGCCATCAAACACAATCCGCCCGCTGGTAGCCCGCGGGTCGCCGCACAGGGTACCGAGCAGCGTGGTTTTGCCCGCGCCGTTGGCGCCAATCAGGGTAACGATTTCACCCTGATTGATGTGCAGGCTGACGTCGTGCAGCGCCTGGATCTTGCCGTAGTGCGCATTGACCTTGTCGAACGTTAACATCGCTTTTTCCATCTTATGCCTCACCAAGGTACGCGCGGATCACGTCCGGATTGTTGCGGATCTCTTCCGGCGTGCCGTTTGCCAGCGGCGTGCCCTGGTTGACCACGTAAATACGGTCCGAAATACCCATCACCAGCTTCATGTCGTGCTCAATCAGCAGGATGGTGGTGTCGTGGTGATCGCGTAGCTCGGCAATCAGCTCGTCCAGCTCTTTGGTCTCTTTCGGGTTGAGGCCCGCCGCCGGTTCGTCGAGCATCAGGATCTCCGGCTGCGTCACCATGCAGCGCACAATCTCCAGACGACGCTGATCGCCGTAGGCCAGGTTGCTTGCCTGACGGTTGGCGTGCTGCAGCAAGCCGATGCGGTCGAGCCAGGTGGCGGCGCGGTCGAGGGCCTCCTCCTGGGCGCGGCGGAAGGCCGGAGTCTTCAACAGACCGGAGAACAGCCCGGTTTTGAGCTGCTGATGCTGTGCCACCAGCAGGTTCTCAATCACCGTCATCTCGCGGAACAGGCGCACGTGCTGGAAGGTACGCACCACGCCCATGCGGGCAATTTGCTGGCCCGGCAGCCCTTCCAGGTGCTTATCGCGCAGCATGATGGTGCCGCCCGTCGGCTTGTAGAAACCGGTCAGACAGTTAAACACCGTGGTTTTTCCCGCGCCGTTGGGGCCAATCAGGGAGACGATCTCTTTCTTATGCAGATCCAGATTCACGTTGTTGACCGCCAGCAGGCCGCCAAAACGCATCATCAGACCGTTAACGGATAATAATGGCTGACTCATGCCTGCTCTCCTTTCGCTTTCCCGTTCTTCAGCTTCAGCTGTGGACGGGTCATCGGCAGCAGGCCCTGCGGACGCCAGATCATCATCAGCACCATCAAACCACCCAGCATCAGCATGCTGTATTCGTTAAAGTCACGCATCAGCTCGCGCGAGACCACCAGCAGGATGGCCGCGAGAATGACGGCAAACTGCGAGCCCATCCCGCCGAGCACCACAATCGCCAGCACAAAGGCCGATTCGGCAAACGTGAACGATTCCGGGCTGACGAAGCCCTGACGCGCGGCAAACAGCGTCCCGGCGAAACCGGCAAACGCGGCGCTGATGGTAAACGCGGTCAGCTTGATGCGGGTCGGGTTCAGGCCCAGGGAGCGGCAGGCGATCTCATCTTCACGCAGCGCTTCCCACGCGCGGCCCAGCGGCATGCGCAGCAGACGGTTAATCACGAAAAGGGTCACCACCACCAGCAGCAGCGCAACCAGGTAGAGCCAAATCACGCGGTCGGACGGGTCATACTTCACGCCAAAGAAGTTGCTGAAGGTATCCCAGCCGCCTTCGCGGGCGGTACGGCTGAACTCCAGCCCGAAGAAGGTCGGTTTCGGGATCTGGCTGATGCCGTTCGGACCACCGGTGATTTCGGTGTTATTCAGCAGCAGGATACGGACGATTTCGCCGAAGCCTAGGGTCACAATCGCCAGGTAGTCACCGCGCAGGCGCAGCACCGGGAAGCCCAGCAGGAAGCCCGCAGCGGCAGAAACCAGGCCCGCCAGCGGCAGACAGGTCCAGAAGCCGAGGCCGTAATAATGGTTCAGCAGCGCGAAGGTGTAGGCACCGATGGCGTAAAAACCACCGTAGCCCAGCACCAGCAGGCCAGAGAGCCCCACCACCACGTTCAGACCGAGACCCAAAATCACGTAAATCATGGTCAGGGTAGCGATATCCACCGTGCCGCGCGAGACCACGAATGGCCACGCCACGGCCGCCACCAGCAGCGCCACGAGGAACAGCTTTTGCTTCACGGTGGAACCGTCGATTGCCGGCAGGACGAATTTCGGGCCAGAAACGTTTTTCAGCGTCTTCTGGAACAGCGGACGCAGCAGCTGGAACAGGAACACCACCGCCGTGCCAATAAACACCCACTGCCAGCGGATGTCAGGTGCGGTATCCACCACCAGTTTGGTGCCGCTCAGCTCCAGCTGGACGCCCATAAAGACGCCCGCCAGCACGAAGAACATGGCGGCAGAGAGCAGCGCCATTGCAAAATGCATCGGTTTCATACTTTCTCTACCTCCGGACGGCCCAGAATACCGGTAGGCATGACCAGCAGAACCAGAATCAGCAGGGCAAACGACACCACGTCTTTATATTCGGTGCTCAGGTACGCCGAGGAGAGCGCTTCCGCCACGCCCAGGATCAGGCCGCCGATCATCGCGCCAGGAATACTGCCGATACCGCCAAGTACTGCCGCGGTGAAGGCTTTCATTCCGGCCATAAAGCCGATGTACGGGTTGATCACGCCGTAGAACTGTCCGAGCAGCACGCCCGCCACTGCCGCCATCGCGGCGCCGATCACGAAGGTCAGGGCAATCACGCGGTCAGTATTGATGCCAAGCAGGCTCGCCATCTTCAGGTCTTCCGCGCAGGCACGGCAGGCGCGCCCCATGCGGGAATAACGGATGAACAGCGTCAGGGCGAGCATCGCAATAAAGGTCACGACCCAGATAACAAGCTGCATGGTGGTGATAGAGGCAGAGAAGTTTTCGCTGGCCCCCACGATCCACTGGCCGTTAAACAGGCTTGGCAGCGCCACGTCGCGCGACCCTTCGGTCAGGCTGACGTAGTTTTGCAGGAAGATCGACATACCGATGGCGGAGATGAGCGCAATCAGACGCTTGGAGCTGCGCACCGGCCGGTAGGCCACGCGCTCGATGCTCCAGCCGTAGGCGCTGGCAATCACAATCGCGCCGACAAACCCGGCGGCAACCAGCAGCCAGCTGCTGTCGATGCCCATCATCATCAGGGCGGCGATGATCATAAAGGAGATGTAGCTACCGATCATGTACACCTCGCCGTGGGCGAAGTTGATCATGCCGATAATGCCGTAAACCATCGTATAGCCGATGGCAATCAGCGCGTAGGTGCTTCCCAGCGTGACGCCGTTAAACATCTGCTGCAGGAAATAGAGAAACTGCTCGGACATATGCAAACCTTTTTATTCCCGCCCGGCGGTCCGGGCGGCGGGATAATTATTTGGCGGCCGAGGAAGACCCGTCGGCGTGCCACTTAAAGACACCAAACTCAAATCCCTTCAGATCGCCTTTCTCATCCCAGTTCAGCGGCCCAATCACGGTGTTCGCCCCGTGTGCTTTTAAATCTTTCACCAGATCCAACGCCTCTTTGCTGCCGGTACGCTCCAGAGCCGTCGCCAGAGACTGTACGGCCGCGTAGGTGATCCAGACATACGGACCACTCGGGTCCTTTTTCTGCGCCTTAAGCGCATCAACGATAGCCTTGTTCGCCGGATCCTGGTCATAGCGTTTTGGCATCGTAACCAGCATGCCTTCGGCAGAATCGCCCGCGATGTTCGACAGGGAGGCATTACCCACGCCCTCTGGTCCCATAAACTGGGTTTTCAGACCGGTGGCGCGTGCCTGACGCAGCATCTGCCCCATTTCAGGGTAGTAGCCGCCGTAGTAAACGAAGTCGATGTTCTCTTTTTGCAGACGAGCAATCAGCGCGGAGAAGTCTTTCTCACCGGCAGTGATGCCGTCGAAGAAGACGATGTTCGCGCCACCTTTTTTCAGGCCGTCCTGAACGGAACGCGCCAGGCCTTCGCCGTACTGCTGCTTGTCATGAATGATGGCAATGCGCTTTGGCTTTACGGTTTCGAGGATAAATTTGGCGGCGGTGGGTCCCTGGGAAGAATCGAGACCGGCGGTACGCATAATGTGCTGATAGCCGCGCTGGGTCAGTTCTGGGTTAGTGGCGCCGGGGGTGATCATCAGAATACCTTCGTCTTCGTAGATATCAGACGCAGGCTGGGTGGACGATGAGCACAGGTGGCCAATCACATACTGGATGCCATCGTTGACGATTTTGTTGGCGACCGCGACGGCCTGTTTCGGATCGCAGGCGTCGTCATATTCCACGCCCACCAGCTTATCGCCTTTGATGCCGCCTTTGGCGTTGATGTCTTTGATGGCCTGGCGCGCGCCGTTGAACTCCATATCACCCCACTGGGCAACAGGGCCGGACATTGCGCCCACGACCGCAACTTTGATCTCTTCCGCCATGGCTGCATGCGAGATCGCCAGTGCAACCATTCCCGCGATAAATGTTTTCGCGTTCCTTTTCATCTCAGAATCCCCATTCGTGATGTCGTGTTTATATTTTGTTTTATTATGGTTAAAAAGCATTCTGTACTTTTAATGCACAACGCTATTTTTACCAGTGCCTTTAATGGTTTAGCGCAGTTTTTTGCCAAAAACCAGACTAAAATCTCTATTTTTCAGGCGATTAAGCAAAGATAATATTCTGAAATCATGCAGAGATAAACAAATAAAAGTGCAGTTTGCAGCATAAAATAACGGTACAAAGCGCCGAATAAATCACTACCACTCAGGTTAAAATTCTGCTTATTTTTCGATCCATGTGTTTTCAAACTGCCCAGCGCGTTACCAAAAAACTAATCACCTGGTTAATGAGAATAAAAAGAGGAAGCCGCTGAGTGAATAAATTGAGTACACTGCCCCTACTCAATTTGATTTGGACATGTAGCTAATGAAACTGACTATCGTGCGTCTGGTGACCTTTAGCGACCAGGATCATATCGACCTGGGCAAGATCTGGCCGGAATATTCCCCTTCGTCGCTACGCGTCGACGAGACTCACCGCATTTATGCCGCGCGTTTCAACGAACGCCTGCTGGCTGCGGTTCGCGTGACCCTGAGCGGTACAGAAGGGGCGCTGGACTCACTGCGTGTACGTGACGTCACCCGTCGTCGCGGCGTGGGGCAGTATTTAATTGAAGAAGTGATCCGCGAAAACCCGAACGTGACCTCATGGTGGATGGCTGACGTAGGCGTAGAAGACCGCGGCGTGATGGCGGCGTTTATGCAGGCGTTAGGGTTTACGGCGCAGGAGAGCGGGTGGGAGAAGCGCTAAAAGAAAGCCGGGTGGCGGCTGCGCCTTACCCGGCCTACATTCTCCACCGTATTTTCCCAAGCATTTCGTGTTGCAGGAAGGCGGCAAGTTATGAAATCCCCGGGAGCTTACATAAGTAAGTGACCGGGGTTGAATAACGCAGCCAACGCACCTGCGGCGCGAAAGGCGACGGGAAAATTATTTGGCGTCTGTCGCCGTACCGTTGGCATGCCAGTCAAACACGCCGAACTCAAAGCCTTTCAGGTCACCCTTCTCATCCCAGGACAGCGGTCCCATCACGGTTTCGACGGTGTTCGCTTTCAGCCAGGTCGCAATCTCAGCCGGATCGGCTGACTGGTTCAGACCCGCCTGCAGAGACTGCAGCGCAGCGTAGGTGGTCCAGACGAACGCGCCGCTTGGATCCTGTTTCTTCGCCTTGATGGCATCCACGATAGGTTTGTTCGCAGGGACCTGGTCGTAGTTCTTCGGCTTGGTCACCAGCAGGCCTTCCGCAGATTCACCCGCGATGTTAGACAGGGAAACGTTCGCTACGCCTTCAGGCCCCATAAACTGGGTTTTCAGACCGGCTGCACGCGCCTGGCGCAGGATCTGGCCCATCTCCGGGTGGTAACCGCCGTAGTAAACGAAATCGATATTCTCTTTTTTCAGGCGCGCCACCAGCGTGGAGAAGTCTTTCTCACCGGCAGTGATCCCATCGAAGAAGACCACATTGGCGTTGCCTTTCTTCAGACCATCCTGCACCGCACGCGCCAGACCTTCACCGTACTGCTGTTTGTCATGAACAATCGCGATACGCTTCGGCTTCACTTTATCCAGAATGTATTTCGCCGCCGTTGGGCCCTGGTCAGAGTCCAGGCCCGTGGTGCGCAGGGTCAGTTTGTAGCCGCGCGCGGTCAGCTCCGGTGCGGTCGCCGCCGGGGTGATCATCAGAATCCCTTCATCTTCGTAGATGTCAGACGCAGGCTGAGTTGATGAAGAGCACAGGTGACCGATAACGTATTTGATCCCGTCGTTCACCACTTTGTTCGCAACCGCTACCGCTTGTTTCGGGTCACAGGCATCATCATATTTTACGATCTGCAGTTTTTCGCCTTTAATACCGCCCTTAGCATTAATGTCTGCAACCGCCTGTTCAGCGCCCGTAAATTCCTGGTCGCCGTACTGTGCTACCGGACCGGACATTGCGCCAACCACAGCCACCTTAATGTCTGCCTGTGCCATGGTGCTGAATGCCAACGCAATACATCCTGCCAGTAACGCTTTACCCTTCATGTTCATCCTGAGATTCCCCATTATTATGGTTATTACGATTGTTGTGATGTTGTTGTGCAGCGCTTTATTTCAGTTATTGGTGTGCTGTTCGCGCTTTTTCAGCATACTCTGCTAAAACATACCCCATTTTTATGATTTTGGAATAGCTAATTTGAAATGAATATATGATAAGCCCGGCAAAGATTTCACCGGGCGCGCGGCTTTAACGTGTCAGCGAGGCGGAGATAATGTCCAGCGCTTGACGGAACTGCACTTCGGGGATTGTCAGCGGATAAAGGAAACGAATAACGTTGCCGTAAACGCCGCAGCTCAGCAGAAGCAGACCTTCCTGCAGCGCGCGTTCCTGTACCTGGCGGGTGAATTCCGGCGAAGGCTGGCCCGTTTGCGGGTCATTAAACTCTACCGCCACCATCGATCCTTGCGCGCGAATGTCGGCGATATACGGACAGTGTTCCTTCGCTTTGTTCAGCACCTCTACCAGGTGATGACCAAGATGCGCAGAACGTGTACAGAGATCCTCCTCATCAATCACGTCCAGCACCGCATGCGCAGCGGCAATCGCCAGCGGGTTCCCCGCGTAAGTACCGCCCAGCCCGCCCGGCGCAGGTGCGTCCATCACGTCGGCACGGCCCGATACCGCAGAGAGCGGCATCCCACCCGCGAGGCTTTTCGCCATGGTGATCAAATCGGGCTTCACGCAGTGGTGTTCCATCGAGAACAGTTTGCCGGTACGGGCGAAACCACTTTGTACCTCGTCGGCAATCAGCAAAATACCGTGGGTATCACAGAGGGCACGCAGCGCCTGCATAAAATCGGCAGGTGCAATATTGAAACCGCCTTCCCCCTGAACCGGTTCGAGAATAATGGCCGCGACCTGATCCGGTGCGATATCCGCTTTAAAGATGCGCTCCAGGCTTTTTAACGCCTCATTCGTGCTAACGCCGTGCAGATCGTTCGGATACTGCGCGTGATACACCGAGCCAGGGAACGGACCAAAGCCCAGTTTGTACGGCGCAACTTTGCCAGTCAGCGCCATGGTCATAAAAGTACGGCCATGGAACGCGCCGCCGAAAGTGATGAGGCCAGGACGTCGGGTATAGGCGCGGGCTATTTTAACCGCGTTTTCAACCGCTTCTGCGCCCGTCGAGAAAAAGGCCGTTTTGGCCGGGCCATCAATGGGCACGCGCTGGTTGATACGCTCGGCCAGCGCCACATAGCCTTCATACGGCACAATCTGGTACGCCGTATGGGTAAAGGCGTGGAGTTGTTTTTCAATAGCGGAAATGACTTTGGGATGGCGATGGCCGGTATTCAGCACCGCAATGCCGGCGGCGAAGTCGATATACTCGTTGCCTTCTACGTCCCACACCGTGGCATTTTCGGCTTTATCGGCATAGAAATTATACATGACGCCGATACCGCGCGGCGTCGCCTGCAAACGCCGGTCGTTCAGTTCGTTATTTTTCACCCTGTCCCCCTGAGAAAATCGCCTGCTTAGCGCATCAGTAAGTGTTTGCCAGGGGGGAGGAATTCGCCAGAGCGGGCGCTAAAAAAACAAAACCCCCGGACTCTCATCCAGGGGTTCTCAGTGTACTTCGCAGAAATTACGCTTCGATAGCGGCGCGAAGTTTTTTCATGGCGTTCTTTTCAAGCTGACGCACACGTTCAGCGGAGACGCCGTAGCGGTCGGCCAGTTCCTGCAGCGTGGACTTGTTGTCTTCGTCCAGCCAGCGGGCACGGATAATATCCTGACTACGTTCGTCGAGGCCTTCCATCGCATGGGTGAGCTTATTCGCGGCCTGATCTTCCCAGTTATCCTCTTCAATGCCGTCAGCAAAGTTGGAGGTTTTATCCTGCAGATACAGAACCGGGGCCATTGGCTGGCTGTCAGAGCCGTCGTCGTCGGAGGACATATCAAACGTCATGTCCTGCGCGGCCATACGGGATTCCATCTCACGCACATCTTTGCTGGATACACCCAGCTCACGCGCCACCATTTCCACTTCATCCTGATTGAACCAGCCCAGACGCTGCTTGGTTTTACGCAGGTTGAAGAACAGTTTACGTTGCGCTTTTGTCGTGGCGACTTTCACGATACGCCAGTTGCGCAGCACGTATTCATGAATTTCTGCTTTGATCCAGTGTACGGCGAAGGAGACCAGTCGCACACCCACTTCCGGGTTAAAGCGACGTACAGCCTTCATCAGACCGATGTTACCTTCCTGAATCAAGTCCGCCTGCGGCAGGCCATAGCCCGCGTAATTACGAGCAATGTGAACAACAAAGCGCAGGTGAGACAGGATCAGCTTTTTCGCTGCTTCCAGATCGCCCTGGTAATGCAGCTTTTCAGCAAGCTCCTTTTCTTCCTCGGCCGTTAACATCGGCCAGGTGTTCGCAGCCCGGATGTAAGATTCCAGGTTACCAACAGGGGCTAAAGCTAAAGTTTGCATTTCTTTGGTCATTCATTCCTCTCAATGTTTCTTCTGGTCCAGGTTGTCCCCGTCAGGCAACAACCATGCCAAAGCGTTTGAGCAACGAGATTAGCATTCACTCTTTTATCAGACAGTGATTTTATCCACAAGTTCCAGGTGCAACAGTGAATAAATTACGCACAAAATGTGACATGGAGATGATAACAGGGGAAGAGACAACAGGGACGCTTTCCCTGCAGAGCGAACATCTCGGTGCAGGGAAAGATTATATCACGCTTTTATTAGTCGGGAGTAAAGTGGCGTAAATGTTGAACGGTCGCCAGCCAGGCTGCCACCCAACCAATCATCGAGCAAACCAGCAGTAATAACAGGCACTCGTCAAAGCCTAAGCCACTGATATCAAACTTAGTTCCGAAAACCTGCGCCACTTCCGTCACGGCCGATGACAAACGCATCACCAAAATTTCTGACAAAATCAGTGAAAGAAATGCGCCAGAAAAACCGAGCAATGCGCCGCCATAGAGGAACGGACGAAGGATGAAGCCATCCGTCGCGCCAATCAGTTTCTGCACGTTAATGGTATCGCGGCGAGCAAAAATGCTCAGGCGCACGCTGTTACCAATGACGAGGAACACCGCGGCCACCATCAGTACGCCGATCATCGCCGACACACGTCCCACCAGCCCGGTCAGCGCGGCAAGACGGGCAAACCAGCTGTCGTCCATGCGCACTTCATCAATTCCGTTAATCCGGGAGATGCGATCGCGTAACGTATTTAGCGAATCGGTTCCCTGGAAATCGAGCTTCGGGATCACCACCGCCACCGCAGGTAACGGGTTCTCTTCGAGCATATCCAGCGCGCCGCCAAAACCGGACCAGTTGCGAAACTCGCCCAGCGCTTCTTCACGGGAAAGATAGTTGACCTTCTCCACGCCCTGCTCGGCCTGGATTTGCCCGACCACCTGCGCCGCCGCGTTATCGTCGAGCGCTTTATCCAGATAAACGGTGATCTGCGGCGACGGATAATACTGGGACGCCGCCTGGTTCACGTTCTTATAAACCATGTAGCAGACGCTTGGCAGCGTCAGGGAGATGGCGATGACCATCACCGTCAGGAACGTTGCCAGCGGTTTGCTTTTCAGATCCTGCAACGCGCCGTGGAAAGCGTAGCGCACCTGCTCGTTAAACACGTTGGTTTTGCGCGAAGCCGGCTTTGGCGCCGCTTTCTGGCGCTTAGGTGCGTTACGATTGCCATCACCGCCACCCTGCGGCTTACGGAAACGGTCAAACCGGTTCCCGAACTGCCGAATCTGGTTCATTGCATCACGCTTGTTCACCATGGCCTCCGTGCAAATGTCCATCGCTCAGAGTCAGCATGCGGTACGAACGACGGGAAATCAGCCCGATATCGTGCGTCGCCATCAATACTGTGACCCCAACGCGGTTGAATTCCTCAAACAGACGCAAAATCCCTTCGGAGAGCGCATCGTCCAGGTTACCTGTGGGTTCATCCGCCAGCAGTACGGCCGGCTTGTTCACCACCGCACGGGCGATGCCCACACGCTGCTGTTCACCGCCGGAGAGCTGGATCGGGAAGTTCTTCGCTTTGTCCAGCAGCCCAACCTTATCCAGCGCCGCAGAGACGCGACGACGGATATCATCATAGCTGGCACCGGCAATAATCAGCGGGATAGCGACATTATCGAAAACGGTGCGATCCATCAGCAGATGGTGATCCTGGAAAATCATGCCGATCTGACGACGCAGGAACGGCACTTCACGGTTCTTAAGACGGCTAATATCATGGCCGCTGAACCAGATTTTCCCGGCGCTTGGCCGTTCGATCCCACAGATAAGCTTGAGCAGAGTACTTTTCCCCGCGCCGGAATGGCCGGTCAGGAATGCCATCTCGCCTGGCTGCAGGTGGAATGTGACTCCCTGCAGCGCTTGTCTCCCACCGAGATAGGCCTTGCTGACGTGTTCAAAGCGAATCATTGTTAGTCCTCTCGGGCAAATAGTGCCTCAATAAAGTCGTCCGCTTTAAACGGACGCAAATCCTCAATACGCTCGCCCACACCGATGTAGCGGATAGGAATGCCGAACTGGTCGGCTACGGAGAAGATCACCCCTCCTTTCGCGGTGCCGTCCAGCTTGGTCAGCGCGATCCCGGTCAATCCTACCGCTTCATTGAACAGCTTCGCCTGGCTAACGGCGTTCTGTCCGGTGCTGGCGTCGATAGTCAGCATAATTTCATGCGGTGCATCTTCGTCCAGCTTCTTCATGACGCGGACGATTTTCTTCAACTCTTCCATCAGGTGCGATTTGTTCTGCAAACGCCCTGCGGTGTCAGCAATCAGCACGTCCACGTTACGGGACTTCGCCGCCTGAATGGCATCAAAAATCACGGACGCGGAATCCGCGCCAGTATGCTGGGCAATCACCGGAATGTTGTTCCGCTGGCCCCACACCTGCAGCTGCTCAACCGCCGCCGCACGGAAGGTATCGCCCGCCGCCAGCATCACCGATTTGCCCTGCTGCTCGAACTGACGCGCCAGCTTGCCGATAGTCGTGGTTTTACCCACTCCGTTAACACCCACCATCAGAATAACAAATGGCGTTTTGCCTTCAATATTAAGCGGTTCATCAACTTTTGCGAGAATTTCACCCATCTCGTCTTTCAGCAGGCCGTACAGTGCCTCGGCATCGCGCAGCTGTTTGCGGCTTGCCCCTTCGGTCAGGCTGGCGATGATCTTACGGGTGGTTTCCACCCCCACGTCAGCGATCAGCAGTTGCTCTTCCAGCTCTTCGAAGAGATCGTCGTCGATCTTCTTGCCGCGGAACAGACTGATAAATCCGGAACCCAGATTTTCTTTGGTTTTTAACAGGCTGCGCTTCAGACGGGCAAAGAAACCTTCTTTGGTCGGTTTTTCCTGCTCCTGAACGATCTCTTCTTCAGCCTGCTCATGCTCTTCCACCGGCACGACGATAACCGCGTCTTCAGCCGCTTCCGCCGCCAGCGCCTGGGCTTCCAGCTCGTCGTCGGTCAGCTCTGGCTCAAGCGCCGCCTCTTCTTCCACCGCCTCAACAATTTCAACGGTTTCCGCTTCGGCCTGCCACTCTTCTGCAGATACCTCTTCGGCTTTAACCTCTTCCGGCAGCGGCAGCTCTTCATGTTCGATAACAGCCTGCGGTGCGTCGGTAACGGCTTCGGGCACAACCGGTTCTGGCTTCTCGCTCTCCTGAACCTGTTCAGTGACTTCAACCACCTCTTCAGCAAACGATTCAATCTCTTCTTTGCTGTGGACAGGTTCTTCCGCTTCGATAACCGCAGCGGTTTCTACAGGCGTTTCAGGCTGTGACTGCTCTTCTACAACCTGTTGTTCTTCGGTTTTCTGTTCTGTTTCTTGCTCTTTTTCACCGAAACCCAACCAGGAAAAGAAGCCACGTTTTTTTTGTTTTGCCATCTGCGACTACACTCCTCGCGGCGCTATATACAGGGAAGCTAAAAAAATGATGAAATAGTCTAACACTTTACTTAATTGACATCACCGCCCGCAATCGCAGGGCAATGGTTAACAGAGCTTTCCAGAGATGAAGAAACCCACCCGCGCCCCGGCCGGTCAAATTCGAATTATCGGCGGTCAGTGGCGAGGCCGGAAATTACCGGTGCCGGACAGCCCCGGTTTACGCCCGACAACCGACCGCGTTCGCGAGACGCTGTTTAACTGGCTCGCCCCGTCAATGGTAGATGCCCACTGCCTGGACTGCTTCGCCGGCAGCGGCGCATTAGGGCTCGAAGCGTTGTCGCGCTACGCCGCCAGCGCCACGCTGCTGGAGATGGAGCGCGGCGTGGCACAGACGCTGCAGCAAAATCTGGCGACGCTCAAAGCGAGTAACGCCAAAGTCGTAAACACCAATACCCTGAGCTTCCTCGCGCAGAAAGGCACGCCGCATCAGGTGGTGTTTGTCGATCCGCCGTTCCGCAAGGGGCTGCTGGAAGAGACGTTATCCCTGCTGGAACAAAACGGCTGGCTGGCGGATGACGCATTAATTTACGTTGAAAGCGAAGTGGAAAACGGTCTTCCGTCAGTGCCCGCGCACTGGGATCTGCACCGCGAAAAGGTTGCCGGTCAGGTCGCTTATCGTCTTTATCACCGTCAGGTACAAGGAGGCTCTGATGCCGGTACTGATTAACCTGGGACGTTTGCTGATGCTGGGCGTCTGGGCATTTTTGATTTTGAATCTGGTGCACCCGTTCCCGCGCCCGTTGAACATCTTCGTTAACGTGGCGCTGATTTTCACCTCGTTCATGCACGCCCTGCAGATGGTAATGCTGAAAAACGGCCTGCCAAAAGATGGCCCGCCGATGACCGGCTGGCAGCAACTGCGGGTATTTATTTTCGGCGTGTTTGAGTTGCTGGTGTGGATGAAGAAGTTCAAGGCGCAGGTGAAGAAGTAGGGTACGGCCTGATGCCCTCACCCTAACCCTCTCCCACCGGGAGAGGGGACCGATCGCGCATTATTCCGCCCTAAAACCTTCAAACCGCGACCCTTTGTAGCTCAGCATTCCTTTCTCACCCACCGTCAACTGGTGGTACTGCTGCGCCTCCAGGCGGAAAGTCATCTCCAGCCCGCCGGTTTCCGGCTTAAAGCTGGCTTCATAGCGCATCGTCGCGCCTGCAGGCGTAACCTGCTGTTGGCGAGAGCGTCGATCGTTGAGGGCTTTCTCGCGCTTATTGCTCACCACCACCCGCTTTTGCATCAGCGGTGCGGCATCGTTATCCGCCTTTTCCCGGCGCTGCTGCACGAAGCGAAACGAGGCGGCAATGACGATAATCGCTACCACGATAATGAAAAACAGCGGCATCTTGCTCATTGAAACATCCCATCAGATTATGCGGAATTCAGGATACCTCGCCTGCCCCGGCATTGCCAAACGCCCGCCCGCGTCACTACACTGGATCAGAAACTGATTATTCAGCCTTAACAGTTACAGGGAGTTAATATGCTTTGGTCATTTATCGCTGTCTGTTTTTCCGCATGGCTTTATGTTGATGCGTCCTACCGTGGCCCAGCCTGGCAGCGCTGGTTGTTTAAACCCGTCACGCTGTTGCTCCTTCTGCTGCTTGCCTGGCAAGCGCCGATGTTTAACGCCATCAGCTACCTGGTTCTCGCCGGGCTGTGCGCGTCCCTGATTGGCGATGCCTTAACTCTGCTCCCGCGTCAGCGTCTGCTGTATGCCGTTGGGGCGTTTTTCCTGTCGCATCTGCTGTATACCATCTACTTCGCCAGCCAGATGACGCTCTCCTTCTTCTGGCCGCTGCCGCTGGTGCTGCTGGTGATTGGCGCACTGCTGATAGCGGTGATCTGGTCGCGTCTGGAAGAGATGCGTTTGCCGGTCTGTACATTTATCGCCATGACGCTGGTGATGGTGTGGCTCGCTGGCGAGCTCTGGTTCTTCCGCCCGACGTCTCAGGCGATGTCTGCGTTCTTCGGCGCAGCACTGCTCTTACTCGGTAATATCGTCTGGCTGGGCAGCCACTATCGCCGTCGCTTCCGCGCCGACAACGCGATTGCTTCCGCCTGCTACTTTGCCGGGCACTTCCTGATCGTGCGTTCGCTGTATATCTAAATAACGCTTGACTCTGGAGTCGACTCCAGAGTGTATGCTGCGGTTAATGAGAAAATTATCATTACCGGAGACTGCCATGTCGACTCCAGAAACACCTAAAAAAATCCCACAATTTTCGGCACTTAAGCTCAGCCCGGTTCCGCCAAAAGAGGACTGCTGCTGCGAGGGGAGCTGCGAAACGCAAGCCGACGCGCTGCCCGAAAGCGGTAATCGCTACAGCTGGGCCGTCAACGGTATGGACTGCGCAGCCTGCGCACGTAAAGTGGAAAATGCGGTCAAACAGGTGCCGGGCGTCAGCCACGTTCAGGTGCTTTTTGCGACCGAAAAGCTGTTAGTCAGCGCCGACAAAGATGTCAGTAAGCAGGTTGAAGCCGCCGTCAGCAAGGCGGGATACACCCTGCGCAGCGAAACAGCCCCTGTCGAAAAGACCGCCTCCCTGAAGGAAAATCTGCCGCTCATTACCCTCATCATCATGATGGCCCTGAGCTGGGGTCTGGAACGGATCAACCATCCGTTTGGCAACCTGGCGTTTATCGCCACCACGCTGGTCGGACTGTTTCCGATTGCCCGCCAGGCATTACGTCTGATGAGAAGCGGCAGCTGGTTCGCCATCGAAACGCTGATGAGCGTGGCGGCGATCGGCGCGCTGTTTATCGGCGCGACGGCGGAAGCGGCGATGGTTCTGCTGCTGTTCCTGATCGGCGAACGACTTGAGGGCTGGGCCGCCAGCCGCGCGCGTAAAGGGGTGAGCGCGTTAATGGCACTGAAGCCGGAAACCGCGACGCGGGTTAACGAAGGCAAACGTGAAACCGTCGCCATCAGCACGCTGCGCCCGGGCGACGTCATTGAAGTCGCCGCAGGGGGGCGCTTGCCTGCCGATGGCGCACTGCTTAGCGCCACCGCAAGCTTTGATGAAAGCGCCCTGACAGGGGAATCCATTCCGGTTGAGCGTACCGCGGGAGAAAAAGTGCCTGCAGGCGCCACCAGCGTTGACCGCCTGGTGCAGCTTGAGGTGCTTTCCGGGCCCGGCGACAGCGCCATCGACCGTATCCTGAAGCTGATTGAAGAAGCTGAAGAGCGTCGTGCCCCCGTCGAGCGTTTTATCGATCGCTTTAGCCGGATTTACACGCCCGCCATTATGCTGATTGCTCTGCTGGTTACGCTCGTTCCACCGCTGTTCTTTGGCGCGCTCTGGGAGGGCTGGATTTATAAAGGTCTGACCCTGCTGCTGATTGGCTGCCCGTGCGCGCTGGTGATCTCCACGCCAGCGGCGATCACCTCCGGTCTGGCGGCAGCGGCACGTCGCGGGGCGCTGATTAAAGGCGGTGCGGCGCTGGAGCAGCTGAGCCAGGTTCAGCATATCGCCTTCGACAAAACCGGCACGTTAACCGTCGGCAAACCCCAGGTTACCGGCATTTATCCGCAGGATATCGCTGAAGATGAACTGCTTACCTTAGCCGCCGCCGTCGAACAGGGTTCCACCCACCCGCTGGCGCAGGCCATTGTGCGGGAAGCGCAGGCTCGCGGATTACCGATTCCGGCGGCCACCGCCCAGCGGGCGCTGGTCGGGTCTGGGATTGAGGCCAACGTCAACGGTAAAAAGGTCCTGATTGTCGCGGCGGGTCACTCCCCTTCCGCACAGGTTCAGACGTTAGAGCAGGCCGGGCAAACTGTCGTGGTTGTTATGCAGGACGGCGTGACGAAAGGCATGCTGGCGCTGCGTGATACCCTGCGTGATGACGCGAAGGAAGCCGTAGCGGCGCTGCATCAGCTGGGCGTGCAGGGCGTGATCCTGACCGGGGATAACCCACGTGCGGCGTCAGCCATTGCGGGTGAACTGGGACTGGAATTTAAAGCTGGATTGCTGCCCGCCGATAAGGTCAGTGCGGTAACCGAACTGAACAGCCACGCCCCGCTCGCGATGGTCGGGGACGGCATTAACGATGCACCAGCGATGAAAGCATCCACCATAGGCATTGCGATGGGAAGCGGCACCGACGTGGCGCTGGAGACGGCAGACGCGGCGCTGACGCATAACCGTCTGACCGGGCTGGCAGAGATGATCGGCCTGGCGCGGGCGACGCGAGCCAATATCCGCCAGAACATTGGGATTGCGCTCGGACTGAAGGGGATTTTCCTGGTGACGACGCTGCTCGGCATGACCGGGCTGTGGCTGGCAGTGCTGGCGGATACGGGGGCAACGGTGCTGGTGACGGCGAACGCGCTCAGGCTGTTGCGTCGTCGATAAAAAAACGCCCGGTGGCGCTAACGCTTACCGGGCCTACATATTCTGCCAGATCGTAGGTCGGGTAAGGCGAAGCCGCCACCCGACTTTTTTATAAGAAATAGCTCATCGCCAGGCCTAAAAACAGCACCAGCCCGACATAGTTATTATTCAAAAACGCTTTAAAGCAGGCTTCACGTTCGCGTTTGGCAATCAGCTTTTGCTGGTAAGCAAACAGCAATCCCGCCACCAGCACCGACCAGTAAAACTCCCAGTTCAGCCCGTTCAGACGGCCAATCGCGACCATCAGTGCCAGTACCGCGACCTGTAAAATGCCGATGATCAGTTTGTCCTGACGTCCAAAGAGAATGGCGGTCGATTTAATACCAATTTTCAGGTCATCGTCGCGGTCTACCATCGCGTATTGCGTGTCATACGCCACGGCCCAGAGAATATTCGCCAGGAACATCAGCCAGCAGCTGAGCGGTAGGGATTCACTCACCGCCGCAAACGCCATCGGAATCGACCAGCCAAATGCCGCGCCCAACACAACCTGAGGCAGATGGGTATAGCGCTTCATGAACGGATAAACCCAGGCCAGTGCAAGCGCAGCGACGGAAAGCAGAATTGTCATGGTGTTCAGCGTTAACACCAGCAGGAATGAGAGCAGCACCAGTACGAGGAACAGCACGCGGGCTTCTTTTCCGGTCACCTGGCCGCTGGGTAACGGACGGTTGGCTGTCCGCTTTACATGGCCGTCGAATTTACGATCGGCATAGTCATTCACCACGCAACCCGCCGCGCGCATCAACCAGACACCGGCGACAAATACGCCCAGGATCCATAGCGGCGGTACGCCCGGCGTTGCAACCCACAGCGCCCATAAGGTCGGCCACAGCAGCAGTAACGCGCCAATAGGTTTATCAGTACGCATTAAGCGGTGATACGCCAACAGCTTATTCTGCGTCAGGCTCCACTCCATTTTTTCTTCCTCTTAGTACAACGGTGATGCCGGTAAAAAAAGTTCCGTCAGGATTAACGGCTTACCGCTCAGGCGAAGGCGGGAACGGCGTCCCCACAGTTCGGCATCACGCCCAATCTCAATAAAATCCCGGGTCAGCTCAGATGAGGTAAAAAGATAACGTCCCAGCGGGGTTTTCCCCAGCCGCTGCAGCGCCAGCTCAGGCCCGGAAAGGGTGGACTCGGGCACTACCGTCCGTCCGGCAAGCCAGGGCTCACCATCGGCACAGAGCAAAATTTCGCGCAGCCAGTAGCGTTCCTCTTGCGGCAGCAGCGGCAGCTCGCTGGCGATCTCATCGCCGGAGACAAACCCTTCCTGTATCAGGGTCACCGTGACCGTTTTACCTTGCTGTTCAAAACGTTTCGTCATGGAATCTTCCAGCAGCAACCAGTCCAGTTGCTGCGGATCAAGCGCAGGTATTTGGTCGAAATAGCGCAGCGCACGCAGTTGCGTTAGCGCGGGGTGTGACATGCCAGACTCTCCGATACATAACTTAATGGCATTGTATCGCAGAAACACGGATTGAGGGGGGCCAAACGTTATTTAACGATCACGATCGCAACATGGATGCAACAGCCTGGCGGACACGAAAAAAAGTGCGCCCACTCAGGCGCACTAAACTACTGACAAATCAGCACTGTGGGGAAACGGTTACCCCTTGCCTTTTACACTGCTGATAAAGGTGGAACGGGCAGTGGTTGAACCTAAACGTTCGGCTTCATCAAGCAGTTTCAGCGCTTTATCGACATCGCCGCGCTTCACCGCCTGCTTAATAGCGTTGTTGAAGTATTCTTCGGTGTCGTTCAGTACCGGCTCAGCTTTCTTCGCCGGTGCTGGTGCAGCGGCAGTTGCGGCAGGAGCTGCAGGTGCTGCATAGACTGGGGCAGCGGTATTGCCCACGGTTACCGGACCCGGGCCAGACGAACCAAACAGTGGGCCAACCAGTACGCTGGAAGCACTATTGGTGGAGACTTTTAGTTTGACCAGGCCATCGGTGGTATGGCGAGCAAGCGGGTCAGGAATATCCGGAACAGAGTTTCCGGTGCCTTTCGCATAGGCTTTCGCTGGATCAACCAACTTCGTCGTCTGCTGCAGATCTTTTTCCGTTGTGAAGACCAGGACGTAAATTTTCTGCTGGCCAAGAGCTGGCGTCAGGCGCATAACGCCCTGCAGCCGATCAGCACTCATCACGCCCGGTTCCTGGTAGCTAAAATAATCACTCGGGAAGAAGGCTGATGGCGTCATGTTTTGATCGAGAATCAGCACGTTCGGCGCAAATACGCTGGTTTGTTTATTAACTTCGCTGGTCAACGTCAGGGTCAGCTCGCCGATATTAGCGGGTACGCTGAAAGCGGCAACGGGACCGCTGATGCCGGGAACATTCAGGGATTGACCACCAGCGGAAAGCTGAGTGGTTTGTACTTTCGATTGATCGACCGGTGTCCACACCAGTTGCTGAAGCGCCGCCGGCGGAATTGCAGGCGCAGCGCTGGTATTTTGAGGAACAAAATTGACATCTGCAAAGGTGACCGCCGGAACGCAGGCCAGCAGCCCCGCAGAGAGGCACAGCGCGACGAAACTTTTCTTCATTTTCATTGTTATTACCTCTGATAGCGTGAGCACTGCGGTGGCCAGGCAATAGCGCGCAGCACCCTAAGGATTGAGGGGCTTACGCCCCTCTTTTTTAGGTCATTACGTCAGGTCTAACGAATTACCACCAGATTTCCATCTGGGCACCGAAGGTCCACTCGTCGTCGTCGCCACGGCTGAAGGTTTTCGCAGAAGTGTCACTGTAAGCCACACCAGAGGTGTAACCCGTATCGCTGTTGTTTGCGTAACCCCATTTCTCATCCCACTTCGCGTATGTTGCGAAGACACGGATAGCCGGACGGGACCAGATGCTGTCGCCAGCCTGCCATTGCTGTGCCAGGGTGATTTTGTACTGACTGTTTTTCTCGTCAGTTTTCTGAGATTTGACGTTGTCGTAGCCCACTTCCAGCAGGGTGCTCATGATTGGCGTCCATTTGAACATCGGACGAACACCCACAGTCCACCACTCGGTACCGTTGTTGTTGTCACGATCGATGTTCTGGTACATACCGACGTACATCAGGTCCCAACGGTCTGCCAGGGTAATTGCACCGTGGTCCAGCACACGCCACATGGAGCCGTCGTTATCAACGCTGCCGCCCTGTGGAATCCCTTTACCGTTGGAGGTCATGGAGTCCGTACCATACTGCAGTACGAACTTGTTGAAACCTTTCAACATGCTCTGGGTGTGCTCAGCAGTGAACAGCCAGCCATCTTTAGAAGCGCCAGGCTGCAGGTAGTAGTCGTCAGGAATGTTGGTGTGACCGTAGTCGACACCTAACTCCAGGGTGCCGCCCGGGTTGGTTTCCAGACCCGCTAAACGAACATCGAAGACATCGTTTGGTACAACGTTGTCGTAAATACGATCGCCGTTCGCATCACGATCGGCGAAGGTTGCAGAACCGCCTGATTCAGAAGAACGGGTTGCAGCCAGAGAGAGCTTACCGAAGCCCAGGTCGATGTTTTCGATACCCGCACCAGGACCCGAAATATCCCAGTAGTAGAAGTCGATCATGTGGACGTCATGACGCTGATAGAAACGCTTACCGGCCCAGATAGTAGAACCTGGCAGCCATTCAATCAGGTTTTTACCCTGCACGTTTGCTTCACGGAAGGCCGGGCTGGTGGATTCCCAGTCATTCTGCTGAGAAACGGAATACGCAACGTTAGTGTCGAAGTAGAAGCTCTTATCGCCCTCTTTCCACACTTCCTGGCCCAGTTTCAGCTCGGCATAGGTTTCACATTCGTTACCAAGACGGTATTTACTTTGTGCACCGGTTGCCTGGAAACATTGTTGTTCACCGCCACTCCCGGTCCAGCCGATGCCGGAACGAGCATAACCTTTAAAGTCCACAGCACCCGCCTGGGCAGACAGGATGCCTGCCGCAACGGCGATTGCCAGAGGGACTTGTTTGCGCAGAGTAATCATCATTCTATCTCCTGAGATCATTGCTTTTCTTTGAACACTTCACCTGTCGGTTTCGTGTCTTCTTTTGGGATTGCTTAAACGCCTGGCTCTTTATGCAACCGACGACATGCAGTGCCATCCTCACGGAACAGATGGCAACGCTCTGGCGGCAAGCCGATAGCGAATGTGGCACCCTCTTCTACCAACACCACGTCATTCTGGCGGTAAACCAGGTTCTGACGAATGGCGGGGATCTGGATATGAATCTGTGTTTCGTGACCAAGCTGTTCAACGACCTGAACCTCACCTTCCAGCGTCACATCGGCAATGTGGCTCGGCAGGAGATGCTCAGGGCGGATACCGAGGGACATGTTTGCCCCGACCTGTACGTTGGCGCTGTCCACCGGCAGCCAGACTTGCTGGCGGTTTGGTAGCTCCACCTGTACCTGTTCAATGGCCGTTGCAGTCACTTTAACGGGCAGGAAGTTCATCTTTGGCGAGCCAATAAAGCCTGCAACAAAGCGGTCTGCCGGGTAGTGATAGAGCTCCAGCGGTTTGCCCACCTGCGCCACGCGACCGGCATCCAGCACCACGATTTTGTCGGCCAGCGTCATCGCTTCGACCTGATCGTGGGTGACGTAAATCATCGTGCGGCCAAGACGTTTGTGCAGACGGGAGATTTCGATACGCATCTGAACGCGCAGGGCGGCATCCAGGTTAGAAAGGGGTTCGTCGAGCAGGAACACGCGCGGTTCGGCCACCAGCGTACGGCCAATCGCCACACGCTGACGCTGACCGCCGGAAAGCGCTTTCGGTTTACGCTCCAGCAGGTGCGCCAGCTGTAATACTTCCGCCACCTGGGTGACGCGCTGGTTAATCACGTCTTTCTTCGCGCCGGCCAGCTTCAGGCCAAAGGACATGTTCTCGGCAACGGAAAGATGGGGATAAAGTGCATAAGACTGGAACACCATACCGACGCCACGTTCGGCAGGCGGGATGTCGTTCATTCGGGTATCACCGATCAGCAGGTCGCCGCTGGTGATGGTTTCAAGACCGGCAATCATACGCAGCAGAGTAGATTTACCACAGCCTGATGGGCCGACAAACACCACAAACTCACCTTCAGTGATGTCCAGATTGATGTCTTTTGACACCACTACGTCGCCCCAGGCTTTCGTTACATTACGCAGCTGTACGCTCGCCATGCCCTTCTCCCTTCGTTACAACCTGTCACCGACAGAAACATTCAACATAAGTTCACTATGGGGTATCCATAACTTTCACGAATCCTCCACCCCCCGGCTTTTTTATGGGGGAGGAGGCGGGAGGATGAGAGAGCAGGCTCTGCGACCGCAGCCGGGGGGCTGAGGCGAAATTCGTGAAGCCGCCTGCAAAATTCGGTGGTTTTTTATGTGCGCCAGCACTCATAACTTAAATTTATGCAACGGAGATCACACAAACGGGGGGTGGGGCGTAGGGGTTGGGAGGATGGAAAGAGGATGTCAAATAAGGAGACTGATTCACGTTGAACCACTGAAGTCATACTACGAGACATCACCAAAAGGATGGCAGATATGAATATCAAGACTGGCGCACGCGTTTTCGCATTGTCCGCCCTTGCAGCAATGATGGTTTCCGCACCGGCGCTCGCCAAAATTGAAGAAGGCAAGCTGGTTATCTGGATTAACGGCGACAAAGGCTATAACGGCCTGGCCGAAGTGGGCAAAAAATTCGAGAAAGACACCGGTATCAAAGTTACCGTAGAACATCCGGACAAACTGGAAGAGAAATTCCCGCAGGTTGCAGCAACCGGCGACGGCCCGGACATCATCTTCTGGGCGCATGACCGTTTCGGCGGCTACGCGCAGTCTGGCCTGCTGGCTGAAGTCACCCCAGACAAAGCGTTCCAGGACAAACTCTTCCCGTTCACCTGGGATGCCGTTCGCTATAACGGCAAGCTGATCGCTTACCCTATCGCGGTTGAAGCCCTGTCTCTGATTTACAACAAAGACCTGGTACCAAACCCACCGAAAACCTGGGAAGAGATCCCGAAACTGGATAAAGAGCTGAAGGCGAAAGGTAAATCCGCTCTGATGTTCAACCTGCAAGAGCCGTACTTCACCTGGCCGCTGATTGCTGCCGACGGCGGTTACGCGTTCAAGTTTGAAAACGGTAAATATGACGTGAAAGACGTGGGCGTGGATAACGCAGGCGCGAAAAAAGGCCTGACCTTCCTGGTTGACCTGATCAAGAACAAACACATGAACGCGGATACCGATTACTCCATCGCGGAAGCGGCGTTCAACAAAGGCGAAACCGCGATGACCATCAACGGTCCGTGGGCCTGGACCAACATCGATAAGAGCAAAATCAACTACGGCGTAACGCTGCTGCCAACCTTCAACGGCAAGCCGTCTAAACCGTTCGTTGGCGTGCTGAGTGCGGGTATCAACGCCGCCAGCCCGAACAAAGAGCTGGCGAAAGAGTTCCTGGAAAACTACCTGCTGACCGATCAGGGTCTGGATGAAGTGAACAAGGATAAACCGCTGGGCGCCGTGGCGCTGAAATCCTTCCAGGATCAGCTGGCGAAAGATCCACGCATCGCGGCCACTATGGATAACGCCCAGAAAGGCGAAATCATGCCGAACATCCCACAGATGGCAGCGTTCTGGTACGCCACCCGTACTGCAGTCATCAACGCAGCAAGCGGTCGTCAGACTGTTGATGCCGCGCTGAAGGATGCGCAGGGCCGTATTACTAAGTAAGCAGAAAAACGGCGGGTGGCGCGTGCGCTTACCCGCCCTACGACTACGGCACGATCCGTAGGTCAGGTAAGCGCCGCGCCACCTGACGAAAAGTTTCCACCGATGTAGAGGAAGAACCCCATGGATGTCATTAAAAAGAAGCACTGGTGGCAAAGCGACGCGCTGAAATGGTCAGTGATAGGTCTGCTGTGTCTGCTGGTGGGTTACCTTGTTGTTTTAATGTACGTACAAGGGGAATATCTCTTTGCCATCATGACGCTGATCTTAAGCTCTGCTGGCCTGTATATTTTCGCCAACCGTAAAGCCTATGCCTGGCGCTATGTTTACCCTGGCGTGGCCGGGATGGGGCTGTTTGTCCTGTTCCCACTGATCTGTACCATCGCCATTGCATTCACCAACTACAGCAGCACCAACCAGCTTGCGCAGGAACGCGCCCAACAGGTGCTTCTGGACCGTTCCTATCAGGCGGGAAAAACCTTTAATTTCGGCCTGTATCCTGCGGGTGACGAATGGAAGTTAGCGCTCACTGACGGTGAGAGCGGCAAAAACTATATTTCCGACGCGTTTAAATTTGGCGGCGAGCAGAAGCTGGCCTTAAAAGAGGCTGCGGCCCTGCCGGAAGGTGAACGTGCTAACCTGCGTATCATTACCCAGAATCGCCAGGCGTTGACCCAGCTCACCGCCGTGCTGCCAGATGAAAGCAAAGTGACCATGAGCTCGCTGCGCCAGTTCTCCGGCACTCAGCCGCTCTATACCCTGGCAAAAGACGGCACGCTGACTAACAATCAGAGCGGCGTGAAGTATCGCCCGAACAACGACATTGGTTTCTATCAGTCCATTACTGCCGACGGCAAATGGGGTGATGACAAACTCAGCCCGGGTTATACCGTTACCATCGGCTGGGATAACTTTACCCGCGTGTTCACCGACGAAGGCATCCAGAAACCGTTCTTTGCCATCTTCGTCTGGACGGTCATTTTCTCGGTGCTCACCGTGATCCTGACCGTGGCCGTGGGCATGGTGCTGGCCTGTCTCGTGCAGTGGGAATCCCTGAAAGGCAAAGCGATTTACCGCGTGCTGCTGATTCTGCCGTATGCCGTGCCGTCGTTTATCTCGATTCTGATTTTCAAAGGGCTGTTTAACCAGAGCTTCGGTGAAATCAACATGATGCTGAGCGCGCTGTTCGGTATCAAACCGGCCTGGTTCAGCGACCCAACCACCGCCCGCTCGATGATTATTATCGTGAACACCTGGCTGGGCTACCCGTACATGATGATCCTGTGCATGGGCCTGCTGAAGGCTATCCCGGACGATCTGTACGAAGCTTCAGCGATGGACGGCGCGGGTCCGTTCCAGAACTTCTTTAAAATTACGCTGCCGCTGCTCATTAAGCCGCTGACCCCGCTGATGATTGCCAGCTTTGCCTTTAACTTTAACAACTTCGTGCTGATTCAGCTGTTGACCAACGGTGGCCCGGACCGTCTCGGCACCACCACGCCGGCAGGCTATACCGACCTGCTTGTGAGCTACACCTACCGTATCGCCTTCGAAGGCGGCGGCGGACAGGACTTCGGTCTGGCAGCAGCCATTGCCACCCTGATCTTCCTGCTGGTTGGTGCCCTGGCGATTGTGAACCTGAAAGCCACACGTATGAAATTTGACTAAGGAGGGCATCGATCATGGCTATGGTACAACCCAAATCTCAGAAATTGCGCCTCCTGGCGACACACTTAGGCCTGCTGATTTTCATCGCGGCAATCATGTTCCCGCTGCTGATGGTTATCGCTATCTCCCTGCGTTCGGGTAACTTCGCGACCGGGAGTCTCATCCCGGACGAAATCTCCTGGGAGCACTGGAAGCTGGCGCTGGGCTTCAGCGTGGAGCATGCGGATGGACGCGTAACTCCTCCGCCGTTCCCGGTGCTGCTGTGGCTGTGGAACTCGGTGAAAGTGGCGACCATTACCGCAATCGGTATTGTCACGCTCTCCACCACCTGTGCTTACGCCTTCGCCCGTATGCGTTTCCCGGGCAAAGCGACGCTGCTGAAAGGCATGCTCATTTTCCAGATGTTCCCGGCCGTGCTGTCGCTGGTCGCGTTGTATGCCCTGTTTGACCGTCTGGGTCAGTACGTGCCGTTTATCGGCCTGAACACCCACGGCGGCGTGATCTTCGCCTATCTTGGCGGTATCGCCCTGCATGTGTGGACCATCAAAGGGTATTTCGAAACCATCGACGGTTCGCTGGAAGAGGCGGCCGCGCTGGATGGCGCTACTCCGTGGCAGGCCTTCCGTCTGGTGCTGCTGCCGCTGTCGGTACCTATCCTGGCGGTGGTGTTTATCCTGTCGTTTATCGCTGCGATCACCGAAGTACCGGTCGCCTCTCTGTTACTGCGCGACGTGAACAGTTACACCCTGGCCGTGGGTATGCAGCAATACCTCAACCCGCAAAACTACCTGTGGGGCGACTTTGCTGCGGCGGCCGTACTCTCTGCCATCCCGATTACCGTGGTATTCCTGCTGGCCCAGCGCTGGCTGGTTAACGGCCTGACGGCGGGCGGTGTGAAAGGTTAAGTTTCATTTGTTATGCCACTGCAACCCTCAACTTTAGACGTATTGTATTGACCCAACTTGTGACTGTTGTTAGGCGCTCTTCGGAGCGCCATTTTTTTATTCCCGTTTCAGCCGCTTCGAGTTACACAGCCAGAGGGTGATCACCAGCAGCAGGATCGCCGCCGAGTAGATCAGCACGTCGAGGGGGGATTTATGATCGACGATGATCAGCCGCACAATCGCGGTGATCCCAATGTAGACAAAATAGCGCAGCGGGAAGTGAAAGCCCGACTGAAAGTACTTCACAATCAGGGCAATAAACTCGAAGTAGAGAAAGTAGACCACCAGGCCTTCCACCAGCGCATATTTGCTGGTTTGTTCAGGGGCGAACAGCACATCCGCCAGATGCACCGTCTCTTTGCCAAGGAAGACGACCAGAATCAGACCAAGGCTTAGCAGACCGAGATTTAGCACGGTCTGGAGGATCGTTGAGATAAACTCAACGCGCGGGCGAGTCAGGGATGTCATACAGCACCTCATTCTCCAGGGCGAGGTTCCTGTATAACGCAAAAATGTGACGGGGATCTATATTTTTTGTTTATGTTTTGTCCGCATTAGCATTCTTGCCGGTCGGCACTGCGTTTGCCCGGCCTACAAAAACACTCTCGTAGGCCCGGTAAGCGCAGCGCCACCGGGCAAACAAGCATCAACGGAAGTTAACGTTCTTATCGCTGGTCATGTCATACAGCTGGAACTTACGCCCAAGCTGCTGGCCCCCGTCGCGCGTCAGCGGTGTCCAGCCCACTGCCGCACGGCTGCGGGTTGGGCCTGACGAGAAGAGATCCAGCGGAATCGACACATAGACCCCTTTAGTGAAGTCCCCTTCCCCGTACTCGTCCGGCGAGACGTTGGTGATGGTGGCATAACCGCCCACCACGACGCCGCTGTCGAAGTGTTTGGAGATATCCAGCGTGCCACCCTTGTCGCCCGCCAGATACTGGCCGACGCTGGCTTTCACCAGTACGTCCTGCGCGAATGACGGTGTCCAGTAGGCGGTCAGATGGCCCGTTTTGACGCTGTAGTCGGTGAACTTCATCATGTCCTGCGCGCTGCGCCAGTCACGCTGTTTCACGTAGTTAGCATCAATCCCAAATGCCCAGTTGCTGTCGACAGGACGGTAAAGCACCTCTGCCCCTGCGCCACCGAACATGGTTTCCAGATATCCGCCGTACACCTGGCCGTAGAAACCGTTGCCGAAGTACTGGAAGTAGTTGGCCTGCAGGTTATTCACGTAGACATCGTTCTGCACGTATTCACGAACGCGAGTTCTTACGCGCGGCAGTTTTGAATCGTTCGGCGGGTTGGTGTAGTTAAATTTGTCGTAGTTGTTGGCGATATTGCCGAACAGGCTACCGGTAGTCAGCAGATGGTCGGTGACCCACAGATCTGCCGTCGCCATTGCGCCCAGCTGATACATGTAGAAGTTTTCCGGTCCGCCAACGGACTGGTTCAGCACCGGATCGATATGGAAATCAAAGCGCGACTTGTCGATATACCAGCCTTGCTCGGTGGTGTCTGGCACGACCGGCTCAACGCGTTTTTGCACCAGCTCGGTTTCATGCCCGAGCGGCTCGCCTTCGAGATGGCGCTTGAGGCTGGCAACGTCCGTTTCCGTCGTCACCTGCGGCAGGTTCAGGCGGTTCTCGGTCACGCGGATCGTGCGGATCCCGTCCGGGAGATCGTTCATGACGATCCGGTTGGCGCGCTCGATCCCTTCCCGCGAGTCGCGGTATTTCACCTGCTCGCCGGTGACGTAAAGCGTGTCGCCCTTGGTCTGAATCTTTGGATCCGCCAGACCGGCATTGTATTTCAGCAGCGTCAGCTGATTTGCCACCACGGAGTGCTGCAGAATCGCATCCTGCGGCTCCGGCTGGTAGGCTGGCCGCGCGTTATCATTGTAGTGTGGCCGCATGTCGTTAAAGTTGGTGCGCAGCGTGAAACCAAACATCACGGTATTACCGCGCTCGTAGCTGAGGTTAACGTCGGCCCAGTCGGTGACGCGATAAATGGCGCCGACGTTAAACTTGCTCTTCTGCTCAATCTTCCCGGCGAAATCCTGCGAGTAGTCGTTTCCTTCGTACTCCAGCTTCAGGCGCAATGGCTGCCAGGGGGTCTGGTATTCCACGCCACCGAACAGCGAGGCCGGGCCATGGAACATCTGGTCGCCGTTGATGGAACCCGCTTTCTGGTAACTGTTATCGCGGTAGCAATATTTATCGCTGTAGGTGCAGAACGGGTTTTTGACGTTACCGCTGGTACCGAGATAGCCCCATCCCAGGCCAAGCGAGAAGTCGAACGGCCCCCAGGCCTTGCTGGCCACAATGTATTCCGCATCAAACAGGCCGGTCCCGCCAATATCTTTGGCCCCCACGGACACCTGCGGCATCCAGTAGCTCTCTTCCCACAGGCGCAGCTTGAGGTCGAAGGCTTTATCTTTGTAAGTCTGGTCGCCAGAGAACGCCTCGACGCTGCTGTACTGTTTCGTTCGCACATCGGTGTAGCGCAGCGTGGTTTCAAGCCACGGGAAAAGCTGTACCGAGGCGGAATAGTAGCGGTACTGGTCGTTATCGCGGTAGTTCAGACTGATTTCCCCTTCACGCGCCATGCGCGCGGTGGGCGTTTGCAGTAAACCGACGCCGCCGAAGTCTGACTGAGACGGGCCAATGGGTGCCGGATACGTTTCTGCATGACAGGCGGCGCTTACACAGAGCGCCAGCATGCTGTAGAGATAGGTTTTTTTCATTCTTCCGGTATCCGCTGTGTCAGGGAGTGAAGGATATCGGCGTTAAGCCCGTCATATGCCTTCGTCCAGAAATGGTCGGCAAAACCGACAAAAATGATGCTGCCAGGCATGGGCTCGATATGACGTTTATTCCAGTAAGCTACCGGCGCTTTTTGCGTGTGCCCGTCAGGGTAAACGACCCAGGCGTAGCTGTTATCGGCACCGCTCAGCAGGCTTTGCTCGTCGAGATAGCTCACCACGTCGCGACCTGGCGTAAAGGGCTTTTTACCCGGGCTGCTGACAAGCCCCATCACGGTCACCGTCGTCGGTTTTACGGGCAGCCAGAGGGTGTACTCCCCTTCAAGGGTTGGGTTGCCCTTTTCCGTGACGCGTACTTCATCGGGATCAAGATTCACCTTCTGGCGGCCAGTCACCTTCAGCGCCTGAAGCTGCTGGCGAATGCTATTGATTGCTGCGGCATCGTCACCGTCTTCCTGCGCCGCCAGACCTGTCAGACGGGCAAGCAGTGCAAGATGTTCTTGCTCTGCCTTAATCGTTGCCTGACGCTCGCCGATCACCGCCCCCGGCCACCAGCTGTTGGCAAGCCTCGGCTGCCCGACGAGATCGAGCAGATGTTCAGCGTTGGTTAACGTTTTGGGTTTCTCGTTGTCCGCCGTGTAGACCTTCACCGTTCCTGCAGACCATGCCGCAGGGGTTGCAAGGCTCGCAATTAGCGCAACGCGGATAATTGTTTTCATGATTTTGCGGCCTTGATCAGCGTGGTTTTCACCGGGAAGAAACCGGCACCGAGATACTGCAGGGACTGACGGATTTGCCCTTCCTCGTCGATCCAGAAGCGGTTATGCCAGGTGGCCTGGTCGGTTGTTACCTCTTCATCCAGCACGCGTACCTGGGTTTCATCGCTCCCTACTTTCACACTGTCGGTGCCATCCCAGCGGAAGGTGGAATGCGCCGTGGCGTAACGCACCTGCTTGTGTTCAGTCCAGCCCATCGTGCGCGTCCAGCCAGCGCCGTCGGTAATCTGGTTCGGCTTGATCAGCGGATCGGCCGCGATATTGTTCACCTCAAGCAGGTTGTCGCCCCCGAGCAGGGTTTTCACGATACGGCCATGCTGCGTCACGATGGTGGCCTGATCCTGCGTCACCCATTTCTGCTGCCCGTTTTCATCGAAAGCGAGCACCACAAACAGTTGCGGGCCATCATTAAGCTGCATGTACTGGCTGGCGTAGGGCATGTTCTGAAGTTCGTCATCGGTCAATTGCACGCCCGGCGTACCGAACAGGCTGTCCCACAGTGAATGACCCAGCCCTTTGGTGGTGGCTGAGCACGCCTGCAACAGCAGGCAAATCAGAATGATTGCAGGTCGCTTCACGACTCTTCTCCGAAGGGGCGAAATAACCACACCGAAGTGTGGTTATGATTAAAACACCCGGTCTTACTGGGTGCTGGTTGTCGTAGTGGTCGTGGTTCCGGTATTGGAGCCATCACCGCCACCGGTTGCCGCCAGCGCGACACCCACGGCTGAACTTACGGCGCTGGTGCTGGCTGCGGTAGAGCTTCCCGCAGACGCAGACGTCGCTGCCGACCCTGCTGCTTCCCCGACCTGGACCGGAGCTGCATAGACAGATGTCGCCGCAAGTGCAGATATGGCAAAAATGCCATACAGTACTTTCTTCATAACAATTTCCCTTCAATGAATGAATGGAGATTTGCCCGAAAAGAAATTCAGGCGGAATCGAGTATACACAACTAAAGCAGCGGGATTACCGTGAGGGGAAATAGGGAATGGGTTTTCGGACTAATGGACAAAATCGAAATGAAAAGCAAATAATTAAAATATATAATCACTAAAAATCAATAATTTATAATATAAATTCATTAACTAACATCTGCGTATTTTCTTAAAATAAACCGCAGCAATTAACGGGTTAACCGTCTTTTTCGGATTAAACTCACATCCAGAATTTGAGTTAACTAACAGACATCAGGAATTATCCGATAAAAAAATGCCGGCATTTCGCCGGCACATTTTCATGATGTTTTAATTACGCGCGCCAGGCTTTATAGCGGTTAATCAAACCATTGGTCGAGCTGTCGTGGCTGGTGATCGCTTTATCGTCACCCAGCTCTGGCAGAATGCGGTTTGCAAGCTGTTTGCCCAGTTCAACGCCCCACTGGTCAAAGGTGAAGATGTTCAGGATGGCACCCTGAGTAAAGATCTTGTGCTCGTACAGCGCAATCAGCGCACCCAGGCTGAACGGGGTGATTTCACGCAGCAGGATGGAGTTGGTTGGGCGGTTGCCTTCGAACACTTTGAACGGCACAACGTGGTCCAGCGTGGCCGGATCTTTACCCTGATCGCGATACTCCTGCTCAACCACCTCGCGGGATTTACCGAACGCCAGCGCTTCAGTCTGGGCGAAGAAGTTAGACAGCAGTTTTGGATGGTGGTCAGACAGCGGGTTATGGGTAATAGCCGGGGCGATGAAATCGCACGGTACCATTTTGGTTCCCTGGTGGATCAGCTGGTAGAACGCGTGCTGGCCGTTAGTGCCCGGCTCACCCCAGATGATTGGACCCGTCTGGTAATCCACCGCGTTGCCGTTACGGTCAACGTACTTACCGTTGGATTCCATATTGCCCTGCTGGAAGTAGGCCGCAAAGCGATGCATGTACTGGTCGTACGGCAGGATCGCTTCGGTTTCAGCGCCAAAGAAGTTGTTGTACCAGATACCAATCAGCGCCAGCAGCACCGGCAGGTTTTTCTCAGGTGCGGTGGTGGAGAAGTGTTTATCCATCGCGTGCGCGCCGGAGAGCAGTTCAACGAAGTTATCGAAGCCTACGGACAGAATGATGGACAAACCGATGGCAGACCACAGAGAGTAACGGCCGCCAACCCAGTCCCAGAACTCGAACATGTTCGCGGTGTCGATACCGAACTCGCCAACCGCTTTACCATTGGTGGACAGCGCCGCAAAGTGTTTCGCCACGTGCTTGTTGTCGCCCGCGGTTTTCAGGAACCAGTCACGCGCGCTGTGGGCGTTGGTCATGGTTTCCTGGGTGGTGAAGGTTTTAGACGCCACCAGGAACAGGGTGGTTTCCGGGTTCACGTTCTTCAGCACTTCCGCGATGTGAGTACCATCGACGTTAGACACGAAATGCATGTTGAGGTGGTTTTTGTACGGACGCAGCGCTTCGGTCACCATGAACGGACCCAGGTCAGAACCGCCGATGCCGATGTTTACCACGTCGGTGATCACTTTACCGGTATAGCCTTTCCAGCTACCGGAGATGATCGCTTCGGAGAAAGCTTTCATCTTTTCCAGCACCGCGTTCACTTCCGGCATCACATCTTTGCCGTCAACGATGATTGGCGTATTGCTACGGTTACGCAGGGCCACGTGCAGCACAGCACGGTCTTCGGTGCGGTTGATTTTCTCGCCGGAGAACATGGACTTGATAGCGTCGGCAAGCTGAGTCTCTTTTGCCAGATCCTGCAGCTTTGCCAGCGTCTCTTCGGTAATGCGGTTTTTGGAAAAATCCACCAGCATCAGGTCGTCGAAGGTCGCGGAGAACTTAGCGAAACGATCGGCATCCTTCGCGAACAGATCCGCGATGGTGACGTCTTTCATTTCATCAAAATGTTTCTGGAGTGCCTGCCAGGCAGCGGTCTGCGTTGGGTTGATGTTTTTCATTAGCAATACTCTTCTGATTTGAGAATTGTGACTGCGGTCGATTGTAGCGCCTGCAAATAAAAATTGTGATGGTTTTTATGCCATTGCCCTGGCCTGCATCAAACACAGGTGAAAAGACCCGAAAAGTATAGCTGCTGAAGTGCCCTCCCGGGCGGCGAATTGTCGGTCAAAAGGGGGTAAAACGGAGCATAAAATATGGCCCTGTTATAAGTCCTGTTTCTCAGGGGTACCCCCCCATAAAAAATCCGCATAATCCCAGCATTGACAGGACCTCCCCCGCATTTTATTTATAGGGCCGTATTTTGCGCCTGCACCTGTTTTCGTTTCACTCTTGTGCCAAGGTCGCTTATTCATTCCCTGACACGAGGTTGTTATGACGAGTTTTGTGGTCGCCAAGTTTGGCGGCACCAGTGTGGCCGACTACGATGCCATGAACCGCAGCGCCGATGTGGTGCTGGCCGATCCGAATACCCGCCTGGTGGTGCTCTCCGCATCCGCTGGCGTGACGAACCTGCTGGTTTCTCTGTCTGAAGGACTGGAAGCGACAGAACGTTTCGTGAAGCTGGATGCACTGCGCAAAATTCAGTTCGACATCCTTGAGCGTCTGCAAAATCCAAACGTGATCCGTGAAGAAGTGGAACGCCTGCTGGAAAATATCACCACCCTGGCAGAAGCAGCGTCTCTGGCCACCTCCACCGCCCTGACCGATGAACTGGTCAGCCACGGTGAATTGATGTCTACCCTGCTGTTCGTTGAAATCATGCGCGAACGTAACGTTCAGGCGCAGTGGTTTGACGTGCGTAAAGTGATGCGCACCAGTGACCGTTTTGGCCGCGCTGAACCGGACGTTGAGATGCTGGCTGAGCTCACCAACCAGCAACTGGCCCCGCGCCTGGCTGAAGGCATGGTGGTCACCCAGGGCTTTATCGGCAGCGAAGCCAAAGGTCGCACGACGACGCTGGGCCGTGGCGGCAGCGACTATACCGCGGCTCTGCTGGGTGAAGCTCTGCATGCCACCCGTGTGGATATCTGGACTGACGTGCCGGGTATCTACACCACCGACCCGCGCGTGGTTTCCGCGGCGAAACGTATTGATGTGATCGCGTTTGAAGAAGCGGCGGAAATGGCCACCTTCGGCGCGAAGGTGCTACACCCGGCAACGCTGCTGCCTGCCGTGCGCAGCGATATTCCGGTCTTCGTGGGCTCCAGTAAAGATCCTAAAGCGGGCGGCACGCTGGTTTGCAAGAAAACGGAAAACCCACCGCTGTTCCGTGCATTGGCCCTGCGCCGTCGCCAGACGCTGGTGACGCTGCATAGCCACAATATGCTCCACTCCCGCGGTTTCCTGGCAGAGGTGTTTGGCATTCTGGCGCGTCACAATATCTCCGTAGACCTCATCACCACCTCCGAAGTGAGCATTGCGCTGACGCTGGACACCACCGGCTCGACCTCCACCGGCGATACCCTGCTGACGCAGTCGCTGCTGATTGAGTTGTCCGAGCTGTGCCGCGTGGAAGTGGAAGAAAACCTGGCGCTGGTGGCCATCATTGGCAACAAGCTGTCGCGCGCCTGCGGCGTGGGCAAAGAGGTGTTTGGTGTGCTCGACCCGTTCAACATCCGCATGATTTGCTACGGTGCCTCCAGCTACAACCTTTGTTTCCTGGTCCCTGCCGATCAGGCTGAGCAGGTCGTGCAGAAACTTCATCAGAATTTGTTTGAATAAAATTCGTTAGCACGTTAAACAATATCGATAAGCCGGGCACAGACCCGGCTTTTTCATAACAAAACAACACGACAATACTGCAAGGAATTCACTATGTTATCCGTTATCACCCGGCTGTTCCCCTTATGGGCGCTGCTGCTCTCTGTACTCGCGTATTACACGCCCGCCACGTTCACCGGTATTGGTCCTTGGGTCGCCACGCTGCTGATGCTGATTATGTTCGGCATGGGCGTGCATTTAAAAATCGACGATTTCAAACGCGTGCTGTCGCGCCCGGCTCCGGTTGCTGCGGGTATCTTCCTGCATTACCTGGTGATGCCGCTCGCGGCGTGGCTGCTGGCGATGGCCTTTAAGATGCCGCCGGATCTCTCTGCCGGAATGGTGCTGGTGGGCAGCGTCGCCAGCGGCACGGCGTCTAACGTCATGATCTATCTGGCGAAAGGGGATGTAGCCCTCTCCGTTACCATTTCATCCGTTTCCACGCTGGTGGGCGTGATTGCCACGCCGCTGTTAACCCGCCTGTACGTGGACGCGCATATTCAGGTGGACGTGATGGGGATGCTGCTCAGCATTCTGCAGATTGTGGTGATCCCGATTGCCCTGGGGCTGGTCATTCACCATCTGTTCCCGCGCGTGGTGAAAGCCGTTGAGTCCTACCTGCCTGCGTTTTCGATGGTCTGCATTCTGGCCATCATCAGCGCCGTGGTGGCGGGTTCTGCCTCGCACATTGCTTCCGTCGGTTTTGTGGTGATCGTCGCAGTCGTGCTGCATAACACCATAGGACTGCTGGGAGGATACTGGGGCGGGAAGCTGTTTGGTTTCGACGAATCCACCTGCCGCACGCTGGCGATTGAAGTCGGGATGCAGAACTCCGGTCTGGCGGCGGCGCTTGGCAAAATTTACTTCTCGCCGCTGGCGGCCCTGCCGGGTGCCCTGTTCTCGGTGTGGCACAATCTTTCTGGTTCGCTGCTGGCGGGCTACTGGTCCGGCAAACCGATTAATGCACAAACGAAAAAAGAAGCGGTGAAACAGGATTGAATTGCTTTACACTGAAGCCTCCCCCTCAGGAGGCTTCAGCAATGGCTACACCACGTTTGACCCAGAAAGACATGACGGAAGCCGAGCAGCGCGAACTGAAAACGCTTCTCGACCGCGCCCGTATTGCACATGGCCGCACGCTGACGAACGCCGAAACCAATCAGGTGAAAAAAGAGTACATCGACAAGCTGATGGCGGAACGTGACGCCGCGGCGAAGAAAGCCCGCAAACTGAAAAAAGAGCAGGCTTATAAACCGGATGCAGAGGCGACCTTCTCCTGGTCCGCCAGCACGTCAACCCGTGGAAGGCGCTAATCAGCGCCCCTTCTTTTTACGACCCGGCTGGGTAAATCGCTTACCGTTACCCGGCTTGCCTCGCCCTTTCTCTTCCGCCTGCGGCGCCTTCACCACCGGGCGTTTAATCGCCTGGGTTTTCGGCTTCGCCTTAGCCTTCGGCTTCGCTTCTGACGACGAGTTTTCGATAAACCTGAACAGCTCAATCAGCTCGTCATCCGTCAAGTCACGCCACTCGCCCAGCGGGATCCCGGACAGGCTAACGTTCATGATGCGCGTACGTTCAAGCTTCGTCACTTCATAACCGAAGTACTCGCACATGCGGCGGATCTGGCGGTTTAAGCCCTGTACCAGGGTAATACGGAACGCGAAAGGCGCTTCTTTCTTGACCTTACACTTCTTCGTCACCGTGCCCAGGATCGGCACGCCTGCGCTCATCCCGCGGATAAACTCGTCCGTTACCAGTTTGTTTACCGTAACGATGTACTCTTTCTCATGGTCGTTACCGGCTCGCAGGATTTTGTTCACCAGATCGCCATGGTTGGTGAGGAAAATCAGCCCCTGCGAATCTTTATCCAGACGGCCAATCGGGAAAATGCGGCTGCTGTGGTTCACGAAATCAACGATGTTGTCTCGCTCACCGTCTTCCGTGGTGCTGACAATCCCAACCGGTTTATTCAACGCGATAAACACCAGGTCTTCTGCATCACGCGGTTCGATGACCTGACCATTCACTTTGACCACGTCGCCAGGCACCACCTGATCGCC
The DNA here is from genome assembly GCF_000534515.1 of Enterobacter sp. MGH 37. Classification (NCBI taxonomy): domain Bacteria; kingdom Pseudomonadati; phylum Pseudomonadota; class Gammaproteobacteria; order Enterobacterales; family Enterobacteriaceae; genus Enterobacter; species Enterobacter sp. MGH 37. The sequence goes on along the minus strand of NZ_KI973206.1, from coordinate 1,483,623 downwards.
GATGGTGGCGCGTTTGCCGTTAAGAAACACGTTACCTTGTTCAATGTAACGGTCAGCCTCGCGACGTGAGCAGATCCCGCTCTCGCTAATGTATTTGTTTAATCGGGTTGATTGAGTTGGCAGCATAGTTTCTCCTGTGAAGGGCGAAATATACCTTACCTTGCGGCTGACAAAAAAGTGTTAGTAACCGTTGATCAAAAAATCGAGTGCATCCCGCAATGAGGCCCGGTCTTGAGTAAGATCGGCGACACGCTCGCCTAACTCTTTTGGCGATATGCCTGCCATCATGTGCATCATAACCACGCAGGGCTTACCCGCTATCTCAACGACAGGGCACACTTTCGCAGGCGGCTGAATGCCTCCCAGGTGGCTAAGCTCAACTGCGGGGGCGACCAGAACATGCTTCATCACATTGGCCACGGGATGCTGCATATTGATTAGCCAGGGATAGGCAGTTTTCCCCTTACCTTCATTCTCATAAGCAAAATATTGCTCCATCAGAACGACCTCTGAAAGTCACTAAAGGAGCCGTTTTCATCAACCCACTGGTTAATAGCCTCGATAGACGCTTTATTTTCTTCTAACCACTCTGCACGCTGATGTGCACGAAACTGCTCCTGCAATGCAGCCGTAAGTACAGCAGAGAGATTAAGTTTAAGCCGTCGCGCCTCTTCAAGGATTTCTGGTGCTAACGACACATTGACTGATTTTTTGATGCCATGAGTAGTGCGCATGAGAACCCCCATCGGTATGCGCATGAATTGGCGAAGTGTAGCGTAATAAACGAGCATTTTCTATTCCCTTAAAAATGTAAGGTCTGCAGCGTAAATGGCGCTTTATAAGGTGTCACGCCTCGCAAAACGGTTTTGCGAGGCGCTTTCAGAGATTAATACTCGTCCCGCTCGTCATCTTCATCCGGCTGTTCCATCACGCTATAGGCCACCGCGCAGAACAACGAGTTAAGACGCTTCATGTCCCCCAGCAGCCCCAGGTGCAGGGAGCTGGTCTCGATACTCTGCACGTTTTGCTGGTGAAGACGCTCAACGTGGGCGTGCGAGTAGCGACGGTTGAGGATGCGGAAGCGATGCTTGTTACGACGCAGGCGGCGCGCGCTCGGCACGTCGCTGGAGAAGAAGACCAGCATCGCCAGCTTCAGGTTGCTCAACAGCTGTTCGTGGAGCGCCTCCAGCTCCTTCAGGCCCTCAATGGAGAATGCCCGACGTGCTGCCAGTGACTTATCTGCAATCTCACTCCCCATACGCTCCACGATATCGGAGGCTTGCTCCAGGTTGAGCGACATCTCGATGATTTCTGCCCAGCGGCGAGACTCCTCTTCCGCCAGTTCATCCTGCGGAATACGCGCCAGATAGAGCTTAATGGCGGTATAAAGCACGTTGATATCGTCCGCCAGCCTGCGCAACTCTTTCTCTTCGCGCGGTTCGCCGTGCATCACCTTCTGCAGCCCTTCGAGCATGGTTTCCATCGCATCACCCATGCGTAGCGTCTCGCGGGCGGCATTCGCCAGCGCCAGCGCCGGGGTATCCAGCGCGGAGGTATCCAGATGCTTCGGTTTCAGGCGCGCATCCAGCTCCGGTTCATCCTGAATGAGTCGTTCGCAAAAGCGGGCCATCGGCCCCGCAAAAGGCACCATCGCCAGGCAGCGCACCAGGTTATAGAAAACGTGGAAATAGATCACCAGCTCCGCTTTCGGCAGCGAGAGGTTATCCATCAGGTTCGCCAGCGGGTGCACAAACGGCAGGATAATCAGGCTACCCACCAGCTTAAACAGCAGGCTGCCGAGCGCCACGCGGCGAGCCGCAGCGTTGGCGGCACTGTTGTTGAGCATTGCCAGCAGGCCAGACCCCAGGTTCGCACCAATCACCAGACATAGCGCCACCGGGAAGGAGATCGCCCCGGCAGCGGTGAGCGTGGCCGTCAGCAATACGGCTGCCAGGCTTGAATAGCTGACGATGGCAAACACCGCGCCAATCAGCGCGTCCAGCATGATGTCACCGGTCAGAGAGGCGAAGATGACCTGAACGCCGTTGGCCTCGGTGATGGGGGTGACCGCCTGCACAATCAGCTCCAGCGCCAGCAGGATCAGCCCCAGGCCAATCCCCACGCGCCCAAGCTGCCCGGCACGCGTCTGTTTGCGCCCGAGGAAGAAGATGACGCCAATGAAAATCAGCAGCGGCGACAGCCAGGAGAGATCGAACGTCAGAATACGCGCCATCAGCGCGGTACCTACGTCGGCCCCCAGCACGATCACCAGTGCCGGCGCGAGCGCCACCAGATCCTGTGCCACAAAGGAGGTGACAAGCAGGGTGGTGGCATTACTGCTCTGAACCAGCGCCGTGACGCCTATCCCCGCACAAAAGGCGAGCGGCTTCTTCTCAACGCTGCTGCTGAGAACGGTGCGTAAACGAGCACCAAAGACGCGCATCACGCCGGTACGGACGATATGGGTCCCCCAAACGAGCAGTGCGACTGCGGAGAGCAGATGTAACAGGGTCAGCACGGAAGGTTTTCCTCCTTATCGTTATTCATTTTCCTTAGGTTCAGTATAAGGGTTTAAACGTAAGAAAGAGACAGGGCGCCCCATGAGCGCCCTGTTTGTTGTAAGGAAAAGTGATTTTAGTCGGCGTCGTAGCCGAGATTAGGCGCCAGCCAGCGCTCGACTTCTGACACGCTCATGCCTTTGCGCAGGGCGTAATCTTCGATCTGATCGCGCTGTAGCTGCGCCACGGCAAAGTACTTGCTGTCCGGGTGGCTGAAGTACCAGCCTGAGACGGAGGCACCCGGCCACATGGCGAACGACTCGGTGAGTTTCATCCCCGTATGGGCCTCAACATCGAGAAGTTTCCAGATGGTGCCTTTTTCGGTGTGCTCCGGGCAGGCCGGATAGCCCGGGGCCGGGCGAATGCCCTGGTAGTTTTCGCGGATCAGCTCCTCGTTGCTGAGGTTTTCATTGGCCGCGTAGCCCCAGTACACCTTACGTACGCGCTCATGCAGATACTCAGCGAAGGCTTCCGCCAGGCGGTCGGCAATCGCTTTGACCATGATTTTGTTGTAATCATCATGCTGCGCTTCGAATGCCTCCGCCAGCGCATCTTCTTCCAGGCCGCCGGTTACCGCAAAGGCGCCGATATAGTCGGCTTTGCCACTCAGTTTCGGTGCGACGAAATCCGCCAGACAGTAGTTGGCGAAGCCCACTTTCTCCGTTTGCTGACGCAGGTGATGGCTCACGGTCAGCACATGCGTGCGGGTTTCATCGCGGTAGATTTCCACATCGTCACCCACGCGGTTCGCCGGGAACAGCCCCACCACGCCGCGCGGATTGAGGGATTTCTCTGCACTCAGCTTGTCGAGCATGTCATTGGCATCTTTAAACAACCGCTTCGCCTCTTCACCTACCACCTCATCCTCGAGGATGCGCGGATATTTGCCCGCCAGCGACCATGTCATGAAGAACGGCGTCCAGTCGATGTAGTTACGCAGCGTTTCGATGCTGGCGGTGACGTCCTGCACGCCCAGACGATGCGCGACCGGCGGGGTATAACTCGACCAGTCAAACGCCAGATCGTTATCGCGCGCCGCCTGAAGTGAAACCGGCGGCGTGCGCGGTTTCTTACGACCGTGCTGGATGCGGACGGTTTCGTACTCTTTGCGGGTGCGCGCCACGAAGTCATCGCGCTGGGTGTCGGAGAGCAGCGCGGACACCACGCCTACGGTGCGCGAGGCGTTCTGCACATAGACCGTCGGGCCGCTGTAGTTCTGCTCGATTTTCACCGCAGTATGGGCTTTCGAGGTGGTCGCTCCGCCAATCAGCAGCGGAATAGTGAAGCCCTGACGCTCCATCTCTTTCGCCACGTTGACCATCTCGTCCAGCGACGGCGTGATCAGCCCGGAAAGGCCAATCAGGTCGGCATTCACCTCACGCGCGGTTTTGAGGATTTTATCCGCCGGGACCATTACCCCGAGGTCGATAATTTCGTAGTTATTGCACTGCAGCACCACGCCGACGATATTCTTGCCGATGTCGTGCACGTCGCCCTTCACGGTGGCGATGACCATCTTGCCGTTGCTGGAGCCTTTCTCTTTGCTGGCCTCGATAAACGGCTCCAGATAGGCCACGGCCTGCTTCATCACGCGGGCAGATTTCACCACCTGCGGCAGGAACATTTTTCCCTCGCCGAACAGATCGCCGACCACGTTCATGCCGTCCATCAGCGGGCCTTCGATCACCTCAATCGGGCGAGCTGCCTGCTGGCGCGCTTCTTCGGTGTCCTGCTCAATAAACTCGGTGATGCCTTTCACCAGCGAATATTCCAGACGCTTTTTCACGTCCCAGGAACGCCACTCGGCCTGCTGAACGTTGGCCGATTCATCCGTTTTGCTGCCGCGGTATTTCTCCGCGAGGTCCAGCATGCGCTCGGTGGCGTCGTCGCGACGGTTAAGGATGACATCTTCTACCGCGTCGCGAAGCTCGGCAGGGAGGTCATCGTAAATCGCCAGCTGGCCGGCGTTAACGATCCCCATGTCCATCCCGTTGCGGATGGCGTAGTAGAGGAACACGGCGTGGATCGCTTCACGCACCGGGTCGTTGCCGCGGAACGAGAACGACACGTTCGACACGCCGCCGGAGATTAACGCATGCGGCAATTCACGTTTAATGTCTTCACATGCGCCGATAAAGTCCTGGGCATAGTTGTTATGCTCTTCAATCCCGGTCGCGACGGCGAAAATGTTCGGGTCGAAGATGATGTCTTCCGGCGGGAAACCCACCTCTTCGGTCAAAATCTTGTACGCGCGGCGGCATATCTCAATTTTACGCTCGCGGGTATCCGCCTGGCCCACTTCGTCGAAGGCCATGACCACCACGGCGGCACCGTAGCGGCGGACCATCTTCGCGTGGTGGATAAAGATATCAACGCCCTCTTTCATCGAGATAGAGTTGACGATGCCTTTACCCTGAATGCACTTCAGCCCTTTTTCGATGACTTCCCATTTGGAAGAGTCGATCATGATCGGCACGCGGGCAATGTCCGGCTCGCCGGCAATCAGGTTGAGGAAACGCACCATCGCCGCTTCGGCGTCGAGCATCCCCTCGTCCATGTTGATATCAATAATCTGTGCGCCGCTTTCCACCTGCTGGCGGGCGACGTCCAGTGCTTCGCTGTATTTCTCTTCTTTGATCAGACGTTTGAACTTCGCGGAACCGGTAACGTTAGTCCGCTCACCCACGTTCACAAACAGGCTGTCGTCACCAATGGTCAACGGCTCGAGACCAGAAAGACGACAGGCAACGGGAAGCTCAGGCAGCTTACGCGGCGGCAGCCCGGCCACGGCGTTGCTCATAGCGGCAATGTGTTCCGGCGTGGTGCCGCAGCAGCCGCCAACAATGTTCAGGAAGCCAGATTCAGCCCACTCGCGGATTTGCGCCGCCATGGTGTCGGCATCCAGATCGTATTCACCAAAGGCATTGGGCAGACCGGCGTTCGGGTGCGCGGTGACATAGCATTCTGCGATGCGCGATAACTCCTGCACGTACTGGCGCAGTTCATCTGGCCCCAGGGCACAGTTCAGGCCAAAGGAGAGCGCTTCCGCGTGGCGCAGGGAGTTATAAAACGCTTCGGTGGTCTGGCCGGACAGGGTACGGCCGGAGGCGTCGGTAATGGTGCCGGAAATCATGATCGGCAGGTCAACGCCCAGTGCCTCGAACTCCTCTTTCACCGCGTAAATCGCGGCTTTGGCGTTGAGGGTGTCGAAAACCGTTTCAATCAGGATCAGGTCGGAACCGCCTTCCACCAGCGCTTTGGTCGATTCACGGTAGGCAGCGACCAGCTGGTCAAAGGTGATATTACGAAATGCCGGGTCGTTGACGTCCGGTGAGATTGATGCGGTGCGGTTGGTTGGGCCAAGCACCCCGGCAACGTAGCGCGGTTTGTCCGGCGTGCGGGCAGTCCATTCATCTGCGCAGGCACGAGCCAGTTTAGCCGCCTCAAAGTTGATCTCCGCCGACAGGGATTCCATCTGGTAATCCGCCATAGCGATGGTTGTCGAGTTAAAGGTGTTGGTTTCAACGATATCCGCCCCTGCCTCGAAGTAGGCATTGTGGATATCCTTAATGACGGACGGCTTGCTGAGCACCAGCAGGTCGTTATTACCTTTCAGATCGCAAGGCCAGTCAGCGAAGCGTTCGCCGCGGAAATCGTCTTCACTCAGACGATAGCCCTGGATCATCGTGCCCATGCCGCCGTCCAGCACCAGAATTCGTTCATTTAACTGCGCACGCAGTTGCTCTACTTTGCTGCTCACACTTGCTCCCGACAACGCTCAACAAGGCCAAAAGGCTGCGTTCCATACTGGCACAATCTCGCAGGGTGGAAAAGTCACACAGCGGTAACATGAGACATGTTCACCATCACTCCTCCGATCAGTCAGGATAACGGTTGCAAAATCACCAAATAAAACGAAAATGATTTCCACGATACAGAAAAAGGAGATCGTCATGGTCGCGACCGTTCCCGCCAAACGCGGCAGAAAACCTGCTGCCACCCCCGCTGCACAACCGAGCGGACAGGTTCAATCGCTCACGCGCGGTCTGAAGCTGCTGGAGTGGATAGCCGAGTCGCACAGCAGCGTGGCCCTGACGGAGCTGGCCCAGCAGGCTGGCCTGCCGAACTCCACCACGCACCGCCTGCTGACCACTATGCAGCAGCTGGGCTTTGTCCGCCAGGTCGGCGAGCTGGGACACTGGGCGGTGGGCGCACATGCCTTTATCGTTGGCAGCAGCTTCCTGCAAAGCCGCAATCTGCTGGCGATTGTCCATCCGATTCTGCGCAAGCTGATGGAAGATTCCGGCGAGACGGTAAACCTGGCGGTGCTTGATCAGAGCGATCATCAGGCAATCATTATCGATCAGGTGCAGTGCACGCAGCTGATGCGTATGTCCGCGCCGATTGGCGGTAAGCTGCCGATGCATGCGTCCGGGGCAGGAAAAGCGTTTCTGTCTCAGCTCAGCGAAGATCAGGTGACAGGGCTGCTGCATCGTAAAGGGCTGCACGCCTATACCCATGCCACGCTGGTTTCGCCGGTGCATCTGAAAGAGGATCTGGCGTTAACCCGCAAGCGTGGCTATTCATTTGATGATGAAGAACATGCTTTGGGTCTGCGCTGTATCGCGGCCTGTATCTTTGATGAGCACCGCGAGCCGTTTGCCGCCATCTCTATCTCCGGGCCAATTTCGCGCATGACCGACGACCGCGTCACCGAGTTAGGTGCGCTGGTGATTAAGGCGGCGAAAGAGGTGACGCTGGCGTATGGTGGGATTCGTTAAACCGGATGCAAAACCGCTGCTTGCGGCGGTAAGCGTACACATCTTCCACATGCCCGTTTTTGATCCGCGTTTGCAGCCCACGCCAGTAGCTGGCACGAAAAAGGTCGGCGTGCATCTCTTCAAATAGCGGCCCGATGCGCGGGTCGGCGCACAGCCAGTGGCGAAACTCTTCGGGAAAGACATCGCCCGGCGAAACGCTGTACCACGGTTCACCAGACAGTTCATCTTCCGGGTAACGGGGCGGCGGGATATCGCGGAAATTCACTTCGGTCATGTAGCAAATCTCGTCGTAATCATAAAACACCACTCGCCCGTGGCGCGTGACACCGAAGTTTTTAAACAGCATATCGCCCGGAAAAATATTGGCCGCGGCAAGCTGGCGAATCGCGTTACCGTATTCTTCTATAGCATCGCGCAGCACCTGACCCTCGGACTGCTCCAGCCAGATGTTCAGCGGCACCATGCGGCGCTCGATGTAAAGATGGCTAATCACGATTTTGTCGCCAAGATCGGTGATTTTCCCGGATGCTTCCTTGAGCAAAAGCGCCATCAGCGCCGGGTCGATCTGTTGCTTATCCAGCACAAAGTTTTCGAATTCCTGAGTATCCGCCATACGTCCGACACGGTCATGCTCTTTGACCAGCTGATAGCAGGCGCGGACGTGCGCGGCGGTCATCTCTTTTTGCGGCGCGAAGCGGTCTTTAATGACCTTAAATACGCGGTCGAACCCCGGAAGCGTAAACACCAGCATCACCATGCCGCGAATGCCAGGCGCTTCGATAAACTGTTCATCTGCGGTGGTGACATAACGCAGGTATTCCCGATAGCTTTCCGTTTTAGCGTGCTTCTGACAGCCAATCGCCATATACAGCTCGGCGGTGGTTTTGCCCGGCAGGATCTCCCGCAGCCATTCCACCAGCGCGGCAGGCAACGGTGCGTACACCATGAAATAGGAGCGGGCGAAGCCAAATACAATGCTGGCCTCGGCGCTGGTGGTCAGGCAGGTATCGACAAACAGTTCCCCGTCATCTGTGCGATGGATGGGGAGCAGAAACGGTACGATGGCCGATGGCGTGACCAGTTTTCCTACCAGCCAGGCGGCTTTATTGCGATAGAAAAGCTCGTTGGCAACCTGCAAGTGGCTGCGGCCGAGCAACGCCTCGCCGAAGGTTTCGCGCAGGTGGGTGTGGATATAACCTATATCCCGGGTTTTATTCTCCCAGGGCAAACGCAGCGGCAAATCGGTTAGCACACGGTGCAAAAGCTTCTCCCACCCGCGTTCCGGGAAGAAATCTTTCGCCAGCGGACGTGGGATAGCACGAAATCGTCGTTCAGGCTGAGAGCTGAAGATAAATAACCGCTCAGGAGATAATGAGCGGTGGTCAAATAACCGGCAATAGACGGAGTTGAAAAAGCTCTCCGCAATCTCGAAGCGCGGATAGTCAGGTAATAAATGGGTGTAGTGCTCTTTCACGCGCAGTAAAAAGTCCGCATCCGGGCTTTTACCATCGGTAATACAGCGCAACTGCTCCACCACCAGACCCACGTGGTGGTCATAAAGGTGAATACGCTGCTTCATGGCCTGCTGAACCGCATGCCAGTCTGCATGTTCGAAGCGCTGTTGCGCACCGGATGTCACTTCAAGAAAACGACCATACTGGGCATCGAAGCCCTGCAAAATAGTTTGAGCAATCAGTAATTCCAGGCCACGCGACATATATTCCCCCTCACCCCAACCCTCTCCCCGAGGGGGGAGAGGGGGAAACGATTAGAACTGTGCTTCTTCGGTTGATCCCGTTAAGGCGGTGACGGAGGAGGCACCGCCCTGAATGATGGTGGTCACGTTGTCGAAGTAGCCCGTACCCACTTCCTGCTGGTGAGAAACAAAGGTATAACCCTCTTTTCCGGCGGCGAATTCTGGCTGCTGAACCTTCTCGACGTAGTGCTTCATGCCTTCACCCTGCGCATAAGCATGTGCAAGGTCGAACATGTTGAACCACATGCTGTGGATACCCGCCAGGGTAATGAACTGGTACTTGTAGCCCATGTCAGAAAGCTGCTGCTGGAAGCTGGCGATAGTTTTATCATCCAGATTCTTCTGCCAGTTGAAGGACGGCGAGCAGTTATAGGCCAGCAGTTTGCCCGGATATTTCGCATGAATGGCATCGGCAAAACGTTTTGCCAGCGCCAGATCCGGCGTGGAGGTTTCACACCAGACCAGGTCGGCGTAAGGGGCATACGCAAGGCCACGGCTGATCGCCTGTTCGATGCCTGCATGGGTACGATAGAACCCTTCGCTGGTGCGCTCACCGGTAATAAACTCGCTGTCGTACGGATCGCAGTCAGAGGTGATCAGGTCAGCCGCATCCGCATCGGTACGGGCAATGACCAGCGTCGGCACGCCGAGCACGTCTGCCGCCAGACGCGCGGCAACCAGCTTCTGAATCGCTTCCTGGGTCGGAACCAGCACCTTACCGCCCATGTGTCCGCACTTCTTCACCGATGCCAGCTGATCTTCGAAGTGAACGGCCGCTGCACCGGCCTCAATCATTGATTTCATAAGCTCGAACGCGTTCAGCACGCCGCCGAAACCCGCTTCCGCATCCGCGACGATCGGCAGGAAGTAGTCAACAAAGCGCGGATCGTTGGGTTCGATGCCTGCCGCCCACTGGATCTGATCCGCACGGCGGAAGGTGTTGTTGATTCGATCAACCACCGACGGCACGGAGTTCGCCGGATAGAGGGACTGATCCGGATACATACTGGATGCCAGGTTGGCATCCGCCGCAACCTGCCAGCCGGAAAGATAGACAGCCTCAATACCGGCCTTCGCCTGCTGCAGTGCCTGACCGCCGGTCAACGCCCCGAGGCTATTGATATAACCCTTTTTGGAACCACCGTGCAGCAGCTTCCACATTTTCGCCGCGCCATTTTGCGCCAGCGTGCATTCCGGATTGACCGAGCCGCGTAATTTCACCACTTCTTCCGCGCTGTACGGACGACGAATGCCTTCCCAGCGCGGTTGTGTCCATTCTTTCTTCAGTTCTTCGATTTGTTGGGTACGGGTTTTCATGTGCAGATGCTCCATATTGTTATGTGGTGAGTTACGCCAGGAAGCGGTAGCCCGGCAGGGTCAGGAAGTCGATTAAGTCATCTGAGGTGGTGATTTGTTCCATCAGGCGTGCAGCATCGTCAAAACGTCCGCTGCTGAAGCGGTGTTCGCCCAACTCGTCCTGGATCACCCGCATTTCTTCGGCCAGCATCTGGCGGAACAGGGCTTTGGTCACCGGCTTGCCGTTGCTGAGCGTTTTTTGATGATGGATCCATTGCCAGATAGAGGTGCGGGAGATTTCCGCCGTGGCGGCATCTTCCATCAGGCCGTAGATCGGCACGCAGCCGTTGCCGGAGATCCAGGCTTCGATGTACTGCACCGCAACGCGAATGTTGGCGCGCATGCCCTCTTCCGTACGTTCACCTGCACACGGTGCCAGCAGCTGTTCTTCAGCCGTTGGCGCATCCTCTTCGCGCGTAACAAAGAGCTGATTTTTATTGTCACCGAGTACGCGGTTAAAGACTTCCATTGCCGTGTCTGCGAGGCCCGGATGGGCGATCCACGTTCCGTCATGACCGTTACGCGCTTCAAGCTCTTTATCGGCCTTCACTTTGTTGAGCACCTGATTGTTACGCTCCGCGTCTTTGCTCGGAATAAATGCCGCCATGCCGCCCATCGCAAAGGCACCGCGCTTGTGGCAGGTTTTGATCAGCAGGCGCGAGTAGGCGCTCAGGAACGGCTTATCCATAGTGACGACCTGACGATCGGGCAGTACACGATCGGGATAATTTTTCAGGGTTTTGATATAGCTGAAGATATAGTCCCAACGCCCACAGTTCAGGCCGACGATGTGGTCACGCAGGGCATGCAGAATTTCGTTCATCTGGAAAACCGCAGGCAGCGTTTCAATCAACAGGGTGGCTTTGATGGTGCCACGTGGCAGGTTGAAACGATCTTCTGCATAACTGAACACGTCACTCCACCACGCCGCTTCCTGCCAGGCCTGCGTTTTTGGCAGATAGAAATAGGGGCCGCTGCCTTTTGCCAGCAGGTTTTTGTGGTTGTGGAAGAAATAGAGCGCGAAATCAAACAGGCTGCCGGGAATGGCTTCTCCACGCCAGGTGACGTGTTTTTCAGGCAGATGGAGACCGCGTACGCGACAGATCAGCACCGCCGGATTCGGTTTAAGTTGATAGATTTTCCCGGCTTCGTTGGTATAGCTGATGGTGCCGTTCACGGCGTCGCGCAGGTTGATTTGCCCCTCGATAACCTTACGCCAGTCCGGTGCCAGCGAGTCTTCAAAATCAGCCATAAAGACTTTAACGTTCGCGTTCATGGCGTTGATCACCATTTTGCGTTCTACCGGACCGGTGATCTCAACGCGGCGATCCTGTAAATCTTCAGGAATACCACGAATTTTCCACTCACCACGACGAATGGAAGCGGTTTCCGAAATAAACCCAGGCAACTTGCCATCGTCAATTTCCTGCTGCTGGTGAATGCGTGCTGCCAGCAGCTTATTGCGCTGCGGCGTAAAGCGGGTCACCAGTTCAGTCAGAAATTCGACCGCCTCTGCCGTCAATATTTGCTGTTCTTGCTCACCATGCGGCTGGGTAAAGGCCAGTTCGTCGACCGTCGTTGCCTGTTGAGTCATTACTCTGCTCCTCATCAAAGATCCAAAATCACGCCCCCGATGCGAACGAAAGATCGTTGTGTAGTTTTCGCTCAGCAGAATTAAGACTATCTCTATTTTTTCCAAAATCAAAAACAATTTCCATTTTATTTAATTTATAACGTTAACTCCTTGATCAGTATGAAATTAAAGTTTTCCCCAATGTTGAGTAGAATTTCGGAAATAAAAAAGGCACCCGAAGGTGCCTGATGCGAACAGCTGAAACGCTTTAGGATCGTTTAATACAGAAGATTACTCTAGCGTCGGATTCATGTGTCGCAGATCGTATGGCGTGATTTGGTAGACGTAATAGTTGAGCCAGTTAGTAAAAAGCAAATTCCCGTGGCTGCGCCAGGTTGCTCTCGGTTTGTTTTGTGGATCGTTTTTCGGGAAATAGTTGTACGGCACATCCGGATTAAGACCCGCTTCGACATCACGGAAATACTCTGACGCGAGGGTATGCGGATCGTATTCAGGATGCCCGGTTACAAAGGCAATGCGCTTATCTTTGCTGGCAAACAGGTATGCATCTCCCTCTTCCGTTTCGGCCAGGATCTCCAGATCGGTGTAATCACGGATCAGCTGCGCCGGGAAATCGGCATAGCGCGAATGCGGCGCCAGAAACGAATCATCAAACCCGCGCGTCAGCAGAGCATGTGGATGAAGAATGTGGTGTTCGTATACGCCGGAGAGCTTTTCAGTGCGGGTTTGTTTAGGGATACCATAAAGAATATTCAGTGCCGCCTGTACCGCCCAACAAACAAACAAGGTGGACGTGACGTGATCTTTTGCCCACTCCAGGACCTGTTTGATCTGCGGCCAGTAGGCAACATCGTTAAATTCAACCAGACCGAGCGGTGCGCCGGTCACAATCAGGCCGTCGAAGTTTTCACCCTGAATGTCATCGAAGTTACAGTAAAAGTTGTTCAGGTGCTCAGAAGGCGTGTTGCGTGACTCGCGCGCATCGATCCGCAGCAGCTGAATATCGACCTGCAGCGGAGAGTTTGAAAGCAGACGCAGGAACTGATTCTCTGTTTCAATCTTTTTCGGCATCAGGTTGAGAATAAGAACCTTCAGCGGGCGAATTTCCTGAACTGTTGCGCGTGAAGCCGTCATCACAAAGACGTTCTCTTCACGTAAGAAATTGACGGCTGGTAGCTCGTCCTGCACCCGAATCGGCATATCGTTGAATCCTCAAAGCATACGTATAAACGTTTAGACATCCAGACAGCTAACAATACCGAGATCCGGCCTGAATGTCGAGTCTGCAAGAGGAAGGTGAGAAAGTTTCAAGGAGAGGAATAAAGCCAAAAGCAAAAAACCCCGCACCTTACGGTACGGGGTTCTTCTTGATTGATGCCTGGCAGTTCCCTACTCTCACATGGGGAGACCCCACACTACCATCGGCGCTACGGCGTTTCACTTCTGAGTTCGGCATGGGGTCAGGTGGGACCACCGCGCTAAAGCCGCCAGGCAAATTCTGTAATCTGTATCAGGCTGAAAATCGTCTCTCACCGCCAAAACAGCTTCGGCGTTGTAAGGTTAAGCCTCACGGTTCATTAGTATCGGTTAGCTCAACGCATCGCTGCGCTTACACACCCGACCTATCAACGTCGTCGTCTTCAACGTTCCTTCAGGAGACTTATAGTCTCAGGGAGAACTCATCTCGGGGCAAGTTTCGTGCTTAGATGCTTTCAGCACTTATCTCTTCCGCATTTAGCTACCGGGCAGTGCCATTGGCATGACAACCCGAACACCAGTGATGCGTCCACTCCGGTCCTCTCGTACTAGGAGCAGCCCCCCTCAATTCTCCAGCGCCCACGGCAGATAGGGACCGAACTGTCTCACGACGTTCTAAACCCAGCTCGCGTACCACTTTAAATGGCGAACAGCCATACCCTTGGGACCTACTTCAGCCCCAGGATGTGATGAGCCGACATCGAGGTGCCAAACACCGCCGTCGATATGAACTCTTGGGCGGTATCAGCCTGTTATCCCCGGAGTACCTTTTATCCGTTGAGCGATGGCCCTTCCATTCAGAACCACCGGATCACTATGACCTGCTTTCGCACCTGCTCGAGCCGTCACTCTCGCAGTCAAGCTAGCTTATGCCATTGCACTAACCTCCTGATGTCCGACCAGGATTAGCTAACCTTCGTGCTCCTCCGTTACTCTTTGGGAGGAGACCGCCCCAGTCAAACTACCCACCAGACACTGTCCGCAACCCGGATCACGGGTCTACGTTAGAACACCAGCCATTAAAGGGTGGTATTTCAAGGGCGGCTCCACGCAGACTGGCGTCCACGCTTCAAAGCCTCCCACCTATCCTACACATCAAGGACCAGTGTTCAGTGTCAAGCTATAGTAAAGGTTCACGGGGTCTTTCCGTCTTGCCGCGGGTACACTGCATCTTCACAGCGAGTTCAATTTCACTGAGTCTCGGGTGGAGACAGCCTGGCCATCATTACGCCATTCGTGCAGGTCGGAACTTACCCGACAAGGAATTTCGCTACCTTAGGACCGTTATAGTTACGGCCGCCGTTTACCGGGGCTTCGATCAAGAGCTTCGCGTTGCCGCTAACCCCATCAATTAACCTTCCGGCACCGGGCAGGCGTCACACCGTATACGTCCACTTTCGTGTTTGCACAGTGCTGTGTTTTTAATAAACAGTTGCAGCCAGCTGGTATCTTCGACTGATTTCAGCTCCACCCGCAGGGGCTTCACCTACATATCAGCGTGCCTTCTCCCGAAGTTACGGCACCATTTTGCCTAGTTCCTTCACCCGAGTTCTCTCAAGCGCCTTGGTATTCTCTACCTGACCACCTGTGTCGGTTTGGGGTACGATTTCGTGTTACCTGATGCTTAGAGGCTTTTCCTGGAAGCAGGGCATTTGTTACTTCAGCACCGTAGTGCCTCGTCATCACACCTCAGCGTTAATAAGGTACCGGATTTACCTGGAACCTCCGCCTACATGCTTAAACCGGGACAACCGTCGCCCGGCTAACATAGCCTTCTCCGTCCCCCCTTCGCAGTAACACCAAGTACAGGAATATTAACCTGTTTCCCATCGACTACGCCTTTCGGCCTCGCCTTAGGGGTCGACTCACCCTGCCCCGATTAACGTTGGACAGGAACCCTTGGTCTTCCGGCGAGCGGGCTTTTCACCCGCTTTATCGTTACTTATGTCAGCATTCGCACTTCTGATACCTCCAGCAACCCTCACAGGCCACCTTCAACGGCTTACAGAACGCTCCCCTACCCAACAACGCATAAGCGTCGCTGCCGCAGCTTCGGTGCATGGTTTAGCCCCGTTACATCTTCCGCGCAGGCCGACTCGACCAGTGAGCTATTACGCTTTCTTTAAATGATGGCTGCTTCTAAGCCAACATCCTGGCTGTCTGTGCCTTCCCACATCGTTTCCCACTTAACCATGACTTTGGGACCTTAGCTGGCGGTCTGGGTTGTTTCCCTCTTCACAACGGACGTTAGCACCCGCCGTGTGTCTCCCGTGATAACATTCTTCGGTATTCGTAGTTTGCATCGGGTTGGTAAGCCGGGATGGCCCCCTAGCCGAAACAGTGCTCTACCCCCGAAGATGAATTCACGAGGCGCTACCTAAATAGCTTTCGGGGAGAACCAGCTATCTCCCGGTTTGATTGGCCTTTCACCCCCAGCCACAGGTCATCCGCTAATTTTTCAACATTAGTCGGTTCGGTCCTCCAGTTAGTGTTACCCAACCTTCAACCTGCCCATGGCTAGATCACCGGGTTTCGGGTCTATACCCTGCAACTTAACGCCCAGTTAAGACTCGGTTTCCCTTCGGCTCCCCTATACGGTTAACCTTGCTACAGAATATAAGTCGCTGACCCATTATACAAAAGGTACGCAGTCACCTAACAAGTAGGCTCCCACTGCTTGTACGTACACGGTTTCAGGTTCTTTTTCACTCCCCTCGCCGGGGTTCTTTTCGCCTTTCCCTCACGGTACTGGTTCACTATCGGTCAGTCAGGAGTATTTAGCCTTGGAGGATGGTCCCCCCATATTCAGACAGGATACCACGTGTCCCGCCCTACTCTTCGAGTTCACAACCTGTGCATTTTCGTGTACGGGACTATCACCCTGTACCGTCGGACTTTCCAGACCGTTCCACTAACACACAAGCTGATTCAGACTCCGGGCTGCTCCCCGTTCGCTCGCCGCTACTGGGGGAATCTCGGTTGATTTCTTTTCCTCGGGGTACTTAGATGTTTCAGTTCCCCCGGTTCGCCTCGTTAACCTATGTATTCAGTTAACGATAGTGCAACGAATTGCACTGGGTTTCCCCATTCGGACATCGCCGGGTCAAAGGTTCATATCACCTCGCCGGCGCTTTTCGCAGATTAGCACGTCCTTCATCGCCTCTGACTGCCAGGGCATCCACCGTGTACGCTTAGTCGCTTAACCTCACAACCCGAAGATGTTTCTTTCGATTCATCATCGGTTTGCGAAAATTTGAGAGACTCGAACACACATAACATGTGTGTCGTTTCAATTTTCAGCTTGATCCAGATTTTTAAAGAGCAAATATCTCAAACATGACTCGCAAGTCAGTTTTGAGATATGACGGCAGGTGACTTTCACTCACGAACCAGCAAGTGGCGTCCCCTAGGGGATTCGAACCCCTGTTACCGCCGTGAAAGGGCGGTGTCCTGGGCCTCTAGACGAAGGGGACACTGAAGTCTCAATCGCAAGACGCCTTGCTATTTACTTTTCATCAGACAATCTGTGTGAGCACTGCAAAGGCAGGTTCTTTA
>NZ_KI973206.1:1073490-1466666 GCF_000534515.1 Enterobacter sp. MGH 37 | reverse complement strand
GCAAAGGCAGGTTCTTTAAGGTAAGGAGGTGATCCAACCGCAGGTTCCCCTACGGTTACCTTGTTACGACTTCACCCCAGTCATGAATCACAAAGTGGTAAGCGCCCTCCCGAAGGTTAAGCTACCTACTTCTTTTGCAACCCACTCCCATGGTGTGACGGGCGGTGTGTACAAGGCCCGGGAACGTATTCACCGTAGCATTCTGATCTACGATTACTAGCGATTCCGACTTCATGGAGTCGAGTTGCAGACTCCAATCCGGACTACGACGCACTTTATGAGGTCCGCTTGCTCTCGCGAGGTCGCTTCTCTTTGTATGCGCCATTGTAGCACGTGTGTAGCCCTACTCGTAAGGGCCATGATGACTTGACGTCATCCCCACCTTCCTCCAGTTTATCACTGGCAGTCTCCTTTGAGTTCCCGGCCTAACCGCTGGCAACAAAGGATAAGGGTTGCGCTCGTTGCGGGACTTAACCCAACATTTCACAACACGAGCTGACGACAGCCATGCAGCACCTGTCTCAGAGTTCCCGAAGGCACCAAAGCATCTCTGCTAAGTTCTCTGGATGTCAAGAGTAGGTAAGGTTCTTCGCGTTGCATCGAATTAAACCACATGCTCCACCGCTTGTGCGGGCCCCCGTCAATTCATTTGAGTTTTAACCTTGCGGCCGTACTCCCCAGGCGGTCGACTTAACGCGTTAGCTCCGGAAGCCACGCCTCAAGGGCACAACCTCCAAGTCGACATCGTTTACGGCGTGGACTACCAGGGTATCTAATCCTGTTTGCTCCCCACGCTTTCGCACCTGAGCGTCAGTCTTTGTCCAGGGGGCCGCCTTCGCCACCGGTATTCCTCCAGATCTCTACGCATTTCACCGCTACACCTGGAATTCTACCCCCCTCTACAAGACTCTAGCCTGCCAGTTTCGAATGCAGTTCCCAGGTTGAGCCCGGGGATTTCACATCCGACTTGACAGACCGCCTGCGTGCGCTTTACGCCCAGTAATTCCGATTAACGCTTGCACCCTCCGTATTACCGCGGCTGCTGGCACGGAGTTAGCCGGTGCTTCTTCTGCGGGTAACGTCAATTGCTGCGGTTATTAACCACAACACCTTCCTCCCCGCTGAAAGTACTTTACAACCCGAAGGCCTTCTTCATACACGCGGCATGGCTGCATCAGGCTTGCGCCCATTGTGCAATATTCCCCACTGCTGCCTCCCGTAGGAGTCTGGACCGTGTCTCAGTTCCAGTGTGGCTGGTCATCCTCTCAGACCAGCTAGGGATCGTCGCCTAGGTGAGCCGTTACCCCACCTACTAGCTAATCCCATCTGGGCACATCTGATGGCAAGAGGCCCGAAGGTCCCCCTCTTTGGTCTTGCGACGTTATGCGGTATTAGCTACCGTTTCCAGTAGTTATCCCCCTCCATCAGGCAGTTTCCCAGACATTACTCACCCGTCCGCCACTCGTCACCCGAGAGCAAGCTCTCTGTGCTACCGTTCGACTTGCATGTGTTAGGCCTGCCGCCAGCGTTCAATCTGAGCCATGATCAAACTCTTCAATTTAAGTTTGATGCTCGTGAATTAAACTTCGTAATGAATTACGTATGTTCACTCAGAGACTTGGTATTCATTTTTCGTCCGAGGACGTTAAGAATCCATGTCACTTTGAGTGCCCACACAGATTGTCTGATAAATTGTTAAAGAGCAGTGCAACGCGGCTTTCGCTCACCGTTGCGAGGTGGCGTATATTACGCTTTCCTCTTTCAGAGTCAACCCGTTATTTCAGGATTTTTTCTCTTCAACCGACCGGGTTGTCTGTGAAGTGATTCACATCTGCCGTGTCGATGGAGGCGCATTATAGGGAGTTCTCCGCAGGCCGCAACCGCTAAATGACAGAAAAATGACTGACTGCTGCATTCCACAGCAAAACCCCGCCTTATACCCTTTTACACACAGACTTATCCACAATGATACGAAAAAGTAAAAATGTGCGAGCGTTGCGCAAACGTTTTCGTTAAAATGCTCGCGCTTCACAAGGATGCCTCGTCAGGTGTGTTAGATGAGTTTTTCGCAGGAAAATTCATCTAACGCTCTCTGTAATCGTGAAATCCAGGGGATTTACCATGCAACAACGTCGTCCAGTCCGCCGCGCTCTGCTCAGTGTTTCTGATAAAGCCGGTATCGTCGAATTCGCTCAGGCACTTTCTGCACGCGGTGTGGAGCTGCTTTCTACAGGCGGCACCGCACGCCTGTTAGCAGATAAAGGTCTGCCGGTAACCGAAGTGTCCGATTACACCGGTTTCCCGGAGATGATGGATGGACGCGTCAAAACTCTGCATCCGAAAGTGCACGGCGGTATTCTTGGCCGTCGCGGCCAGGACGATGCCATTATGGAAAAGCATGATATTGCGCCAATCGACATGGTTGTCGTTAACCTCTACCCGTTTGCCCAGACCGTTGCCCGCGAAGGCTGCTCTCTGGAAGATGCGGTAGAAAATATTGATATCGGCGGCCCGACCATGGTGCGCTCTGCAGCCAAGAACCATAAAGATGTGGCCATCGTGGTGAAGAGCAGCGATTACAACACCATTATTAGCGAGATGGATGCCAACGAAGGGTCACTGACGCTCGACACGCGTTTCGACCTCGCTATCAAAGCCTTCGAACACACCGCTGCATACGACAGCATGATCGCCAACTACTTCGGTAGCCTGGTGCCGGCTTACCACGGTGAAAGCAACGATCCTTCTGGCCGCTTCCCGCGCACGCTGAACCTGAACTTCATCAAGAAGCAGGATATGCGTTACGGCGAGAACAGCCACCAGCAGGCTGCCTTCTATATAGAAGAAGAGATCAAAGAAGCCTCGGTTGCCACCGCTCAGCAGGTTCAGGGCAAGGCGCTCTCCTACAACAATATTGCTGACACCGACGCTGCGCTGGAATGCGTGAAAGAGTTCAGCGAGCCAGCCTGCGTTATCGTCAAGCACGCTAACCCATGCGGCGTGGCGGTGAGCACCTCTATTCTGGACGCTTACGACCGTGCTTACAAAACCGACCCGACCTCCGCGTTTGGCGGCATTATCGCCTTCAACCGCGAGCTGGATGCCCAAACCGCGCAGGCCATCATCTCCCGACAGTTTGTTGAAGTGATCATTGCACCATCGGCATCCGAAGAAGCGCTCAAAATCACCGCAGCAAAACAGAATGTGCGCGTACTGATTTGCGGTCAGTGGGCAAATCGCGTGCCGGGTCTGGACTTCAAACGCGTGAACGGCGGCCTTCTGGTTCAGGATCGCGATCTGGGTATGGTGACAGAAGCTGACCTGCGCGTAGTGACCAAACGCCAGCCGAGCGAGCAGGAGCTGCGTGACGCGCTGTTCTGCTGGAAAGTGGCGAAGTTCGTCAAGTCCAACGCCATCGTCTACGCCAAAGAGAACATGACCATCGGAATAGGCGCAGGCCAGATGAGCCGTGTCTACTCTGCGAAAATTGCCGGGATCAAAGCAGGTGATGAAGGGCTGGAAGTGAAAGGTTCCGCCATGGCCTCTGATGCCTTCTTCCCGTTCCGTGACGGTATCGATGCGGCAGCCGCTGTAGGCATTACCTGCGTGATCCAGCCAGGTGGTTCTATCCGCGACGACGAAGTGATTGCCGCCGCCGACGAACACGGTATCGCGATGATCTTCACCGACATGCGCCACTTCCGCCATTAATTCCCGGAGCAGAAAAATGAAAGTATTAGTGATTGGTAACGGCGGACGCGAGCACGCCCTGGCGTGGAAAGCGGCGCAGTCTCCGCGGGTGAAAACGGTCTTCGTGGCACCGGGTAACGCCGGTACTGCCCTGGAACCCGCTTTGCAGAACGTCGCCATCGGTGTGACCGATATCCCGGCCCTGCTGAACTTTGCCCAGAATGAGAAAATCGATCTGACCATTGTCGGCCCGGAAGCGCCCCTGGTGATTGGCGTAGTTGACGCGTTCCGCGCTGCTGGCCTGAAAATCTTCGGACCAACGGAAGGTGCTGCCCAACTGGAAGGGTCTAAGGCCTTCACCAAAGATTTCCTGGCACGTCACAACATCCCGACGGCGGAATATCAGAACTTCACTGAAGTGGAGCCAGCTCTGGCTTACCTGCGTGAAAAAGGCGCGCCGATCGTTATTAAAGCCGACGGTCTGGCCGCCGGTAAAGGCGTTATCGTTGCGATGACCCTCGAAGAAGCGGAAGCCGCGGTTCAGGATATGCTGGCTGGCAATGCCTTTGGCGATGCAGGCCACCGTATCGTGATTGAAGAGTTCCTCGACGGCGAAGAAGCGAGCTTCATTGTCATGGTCGACGGCGAGCACGTTCTGCCGATGGCCACCAGCCAGGATCATAAACGCGTGGGTAATGGCGATACCGGTCCTAATACCGGCGGGATGGGCGCCTACTCCCCTGCCCCGGTGGTGACGGATGAAGTACATCAGCGCACCATGGACCGCATTATCTGGCCTACCGTGAAAGGCATGGCGGCGGAAGGGAATACCTACACCGGTTTCCTCTATGCAGGTCTGATGATCGACAAGCAGGGCAACCCTAAGGTTATTGAGTTCAACTGCCGCTTTGGCGATCCGGAAACTCAACCGATAATGCTGCGCATGAAATCGGACCTGGTCGATCTGTGTCTGGCGGCTTGCGAAGGCAAGCTGGACGAGAAAACCTCAGAGTGGGACGAACGTGCGTCTCTGGGCGTGGTGATTGCTGCGGGCGGTTATCCGGGTAACTACAACACCGGTGATGAAATCCACGGCCTGCCGCTGGAAGAGATTGACGGCGCGAAGGTATTCCACGCGGGTACGAAACTGTCTGACGACGAGCGCGTACTGACCAACGGCGGCCGCGTCCTGTGTGCTACCGCACTGGGTCATACCGTTGCAGAAGCGCAGAAGCGTGCCTATGCGCTGATGGCGGATATTCACTGGAACGGAAGCTTTAGCCGTCAGGATATTGGTTATCGTGCGATTGCGCGCGAGCAGGGCGAGTAATTTTCCCCCTCACCCTAACCCTCTCCCTCAAGGGAGAGGGGATTTACGTCAAAAACTCTTCTCTGTCGGCTGCCACGTGCAGAAATCTTCGTTCGCCACCAGCAACAGCTGAGAGCCTTCCGGCGCCTCAAGCCACGCCACACTCACCTCCATTGATGAATGACGCTGACGGCGTTGAATATGTTCGGTCGCCCAGGATTCAAGCTCAGGCTTCACCGTCTGCCCTTCGCAGGTGGTTACCGTGCCATCGTTATGCCAGCGCCCCTGACGCAGCACCACACGTCCAAGACGAAGCGCATCGCTGGTCTGGCGGATTTGTTCAGCACGATAGCGGTAGAGGGCAATCTGATCGCTGGAAAGCTGCTGTTTTTGACCACTCACTTCACGCTGCATAAAGCTCAGCTCACCATGGTCGTCAAAACGCACTTTCACATGTTCGGGGGTTTTACTGTAGACGTTCAGTTCAATCAGCGACAGGTAATCACCCTGCCAACGATACTCCGCGGTCGACGTATTGCCGTTATGCCACGGACTGAAAGCGGAGAGCAGATGCACTTCGCCGCCGGAATCTTTGCGCCATATCCTCACCGCACCCTGATTGTCAGCGTAGCCGCTGGCGGTAAACGGTGGCAGAGAGGTGTCGTGGCTGCAGGCAGACAGCAGAAGCACGCCTGCCAGCGCGAGCGTTCCACGCCAGAATGACAAAAGGGGCGTTGCCGCCCCTTCGCTAAAACTGTTCACTGCCACGCGTCTTACTTAACAGCGTCTTTCAGTGCTTTACCAGAAACAAATGCCGGCACGTTAGCTGCGGCGATTTTGATTTCTTTACCGGTCTGCGGGTTGCGGCCAGTACGCTCAGCGCGGTGGTTCACTTTGAAGGTACCGAAACCAACCAGTTGTACAGCATCGCCTTCTTTCAGAGACTCAGTAATAGCAGCCAGGGTAGATTCCAGAGCAGCTTTAGCCTGCACTTTAGACAGATCAGCCTTGTCCGCAATTACATCAATCAGTTGAGTCTTGTTCATAAGTTATCCTTTCAATGTGTTTATCGCTTGCTAAGCATCGAGTGCGACGAAAATGCCAAAAAAGCACTCTCCTGCATACACGCACCGATAGCCACTTTTTTTCGCCCCCCAAATGTAGACCAGACGGGGGGCAGAAGGGAAGAGTCGAGGTGCGACAAAACAGGCGTTAAATCACGTTTTGTTGTCTCATTGGTTAAAAATTATACCAATATTGCTCTCGCCCGACTCACGTAAGTCCGCACGCAGCCCTTTGATCAGCTCAATGTCACGTTCTTCACACTCTGCCAGCAGGCGGAAAATTTCCCACTGGATATCCCATTCCTGCTCAACCGCCGGGTTAGCTCGCAGCTCTTCGTCGGTCATTTCACGGCCTTCCTGGGTCATTTCGAGCATCGCAACGGTCGTAATGGATGCCTTACTGACTTCGATAGCATGCTCCAGGGTTTCGCCACTCAGACGGGAGTGGATCAGCTCACTTAATGCCACGCAGGCATCAATGGCCGGATAGACACCGTACAGATCAAAATCATCCGCGGCCGGGATCGCCTCTTCCAGCTTTTCCAGTTGGGAGTCGAAATTCACCTTTGCGTCTTTGACCGTCAGCGTTTCCCAGATCAAATCCAGAATGCGGCGGTAGATATGACCATCACCAAAGCCCGTCTGCTTACAGAACGCGGCATAGTTGGGATACATGCGCTCGCACAGGCAAGCCATAAAGGTGACGTGCTGCCAGCTTTCCAGCTTCTCAAGGCGCAGATGAATCGGGTTTTGTAACATGATGATGTCTCGAATCGAAAATTAGCCGCAGTTTACCTGAATCACGGCTGAATTTCCTGCCAACGAACAAAAGCCGGACGCGAGGAAGCGACGGCGTCCGCCCAGCGGGTTGGCTCCGGTAAACGGTAGCCCTTCATGCAGCGCTGAACCCACGCCAGTGCGCTGTCCATGCTCACCCGGTGACCGGTCGCGATAAACAGCGGATTACAGCGCGCTTTGCTGCGCCAGACCCACGCCAGCTGCTCGCCTTTATGGATAAGCGGGGCCAGCGCACCCGGCTCGGGGGAAAGTGGTTCAAACGCGCCACACAGGCGTTTTTTGGCGACGCCAATGGTCGGCACATCCACCAGCAGCCCAAAATGGCTGGCCACGCCTAAACGGCGCGGATGCGAGATACCGTGCCCATCCACAAACAGCAGGTCAGGTTTTTGCGAGAGCTGCTCCCATGCTGCCAGCAGCGCGGGATACTCGCGAAAGGAGAGGAAACCCGGAATGTACGGCATAGTGGTGGCGATACGCGCCACCTTGTACTCAACCAGCTCCAGCGAAGGGTATTTCAGAACCACCATCGCCGCTCGCGTCACTTCACCACCCTGCTCGAATCCGACGTCCGCTCCGCCAATGTACTGCGGGGGATCCTTATCCAGGCGATCCTCGCGGATCACCGATGAAGCCAGTTCAATTTGCTGAGCGCGTAGCGACGCGAGATCCATAACCACTCCTTACTGGTGATACTGGGCAGAAAGCCGATGCACCGCCTCCACAAATACGCCTGCATGCTCTGGCGGAACATCCTGATGAATGCCGTGGCCGAGGTTAAAGACGTGGCCTTCCCCCTGGCCGAAACCAGAGAGTATAGTCGACACTTCTTCTTCAATACGGGCTGGCGGTGCATAGAGCATGGAGGGGTCCATATTGCCCTGCAGCGCCACTTTGTCGCCCACGCGACGGCGAGCATCAGCGATATCGGTCGTCCAGTCGAGACCCAATGCATCGCAGCCGGTCGCCGCCATCGCTTCCAGCCACTGACCGCCACCTTTGGTGAACAGCGTCACCGGCACGCGGCGGCCTTCGTTTTCACGCAGCAGGCCATCAACGATTTTGTGCATGTAATACAGGGAGAACTGCTGATAATCGCGCCCGGTCAGTACGCCACCCCAGGTATCGAAAATCATCACTGACTGCGCGCCCGCTTTAATCTGCGCGTTGAGATAGAGCGTGACGCTCTTCGCCAGCTTGTCCAGCAGCGCATGCAGAGCCATCGGCTCGGCGTACATCATTTTTTTGATCACGGTAAAAGCTTTGCTGCTGCCACCTTCAACCATGTAAGTTGCCAGCGTCCACGGGCTACCGGAGAAGCCAATCAGCGGCACTTCGCCTTTCAGCTCACGGCGAATGGTGCGCACGGCGTTCACCACATAGCCCAGTTCGCCTTCCGGATCGGGGATCGGCAGCTTATCCACGTCGGCTTTGCTTTTGATCGGGGAGGTAAAACGCGGGCCTTCGCCGGTTTCAAAGTACAGGCCAAGGCCCATTGCATCCGGAATGGTCAGAATGTCCGAAAAGAGAATGGCGGCATCCAGCGGGAAGCGGCGCAGCGGCTGGAGCGTCACTTCACACGCCAGCTCAGCGTTTTTGCACAGCGACATAAAATCACCTGCCTGCGCACGCGTGGCTTTGTACTCTGGCAGATAGCGTCCTGCCTGGCGCATCATCCACACCGGGGTGACATCAACGGGCTGGCGCAGCAGCGCACGCAGATAACGATCGTTCTTCAGTTCGGTCATTTTTGCAGTTCCTTAAGCGTCATGGCCTCAGTGTAACACTACTCATACTCGGCCCGACACATCGCCACGGTATCTTCTATCAGCCGACGCGCCACGGTGCCGGGTGGCGGTAACAGAGGCAAATCGTCATAACGATACCAGTTCGCGTCCAGCAGCTCTTTCTGATCGATAACGATCTCACCGCTGTCGTATTCCGCCATAAACGCCGTCATCAGGGACATCGGGAATGGCCACGGCTGAGACGTTACGTAGTGCAGGTTTTTCACCTTGATCCCGCTCTCTTCCATCACTTCACGCGCTACCGCCTGCTCCAGCGTTTCACCCACTTCGACGAAACCGGCAAGAACGGTATAAATGCCGTTGCGATGGCGGGTATGCTGCGCCAGCAGGATAGTATCCTCACGGCGAATGGCGACGATAATGCAGGGTGCAATCTGCGGATAGTAACGTTCACGGCAGTGGCCGCAGAGCATTGCCCACTCGGTTTTGCTCGGGTGCATGGTATGGCCGCAGTAGCCGCAGTATTTATGCGAGCGGTAAAACTCCGCCAGCTGGACGCCCCGCCCCGCCAGCTGGAACAAGCCAACATCCTGATCCAGCACCTGACGAACCGATCCCATCTCCTGACGGCGAGGCTGTTGGATCAACCACACTGCATCCCCCTGCCATTCACCAATCTTCAGTGCTGGCTGGCCAACAAGATCGAACGCCTCTGCTGCGCCATAAGGGATCTCCCCGGCAGGAAGCCATAGTTTTTGTTCGTGACTGACGATCCACCAACCCAGATCTGATTTTTCAATAATACGATCCATATCTATTGCACTACCTTCGCTTCACTGACATGTTGTTAGCATTGTGGTTACATTTTGGATAAGCAGATTCAATTCTCAACCTTGCGGAGTCAACCATGTTAAACCAGCTAGAAAGCCTGACTGAGCGCGTTAGAGGAAGTAACAAACTGGTGGATCGCTGGCTACATGTACGCAAGCATCTACTCGTGGCTTATTACAATCTGGTCGGTATTAAGCCTGGCAAAGAATCGTTTATGCGGCTGAATGAAAAAGCGCTGGATGATTTTTGTCAGAGCCTGGTCGACTACCTGTCCGACGGACATTTCAATATTTATGAACGTATTATCCGCGAAATGGAAGGGACAACGCCGTATTTAGCGGCCAGTAAACTCTATCCGTTGCTGGAAGCCAACACCCAGCAGATCATGGATTACTACGATTCCACGCTCGAAAATGCCATCGATCACGACAATTATCTTGAGTTCCAGCAGGCGCTTTCCGATCTTGGCGAAGCGCTGGAAGAGCGATTCACGCTGGAAGACAGGCTGATCGCCCTCGTCCTGGATAACGGCCTGGATGTGAGTAACGAAGATAACATCGCGCGCCCTGCTTGAGTTCTTAATCGTTAACGAGTAATTTACAACCATTCGCCCCTCTGCGGAGGGGGATTTTTCTTGTCGGAGTGCCCAGCGCTTAAACGCGCGGGCTGAGACCGTTAATTCGGGATCCGCGGAACCTGATCAGGTTAATACCTGCGAAGGGAACAAGAGTCACACTGCTGTTGTATCGCCCCTGAGGCGATCTTCTCTTGCTTCATCCGTCGTCTGACAAGCCATGTCCTTCACTTCTGGAATGAGCTATGTCTACCACTAAACTGACCCGTCGCGAACAGCGCGAACACGCCCAACACTTCATCGATACCCTGGAAGGTACCGCTTTCCCGAACTCGAAGCGCATATACATCACCGGTTCACAGGCCGACATTCGCGTGCCGATGCGCGAAATCCAGCTTAGCCCGACGCTTATCGGCGGCAGCAAAGATAACCCGCAATATGAAGATAACGAAGCCGTCCCGGTGTATGACACCTCCGGCCCGTATGGCGATCCCTCTGTTGCCATCAATGTTCAGCGGGGTCTGGCAAAGCTGCGCCAGCCGTGGATTGACGCACGTAACGACTGTGAAGAACTCAACGAACAAAGCTCGTCGTACACCAAAGCGCGCCTGGCCGACGACGGTCTGGACGAATTGCGTTTCACCGGTCTGCTGACGCCAAAACGCGCCAGAGCGGGCAAACGCGTGACCCAGCTGCACTATGCGCGCCAGGGGATCGTCACACCGGAGATGGAGTTCATCGCCATTCGTGAAAACATGGGCCGCGAGCGTATCCGTAGCGAAGTGCTGCGCCACCAGCATCCAGGTGAAGGGTTTGGCGCTCGCCTGCCGGAAAACATCACGCCGGAGTTTGTGCGTGACGAAGTGGCCGCTGGCCGCGCGATTATCCCTGCCAACATCAACCACCCGGAATCCGAACCGATGATTATCGGCCGCAATTTCCTGGTGAAGGTCAATGCCAATATCGGTAACTCTGCCGTCACTTCCTCCATCGAAGAGGAGGTAGAAAAGCTGGTCTGGTCAACGCGCTGGGGCGCGGACACGGTAATGGACCTCTCAACTGGCCGTTATATTCACGAAACACGCGAGTGGATCCTGCGTAACAGCCCGGTCCCGATTGGTACCGTCCCGATTTATCAGGCGCTGGAGAAAGTGAACGGCATCGCCGAAAACCTCACCTGGGAAACCTTCCGCGACACGCTGCTGGAGCAGGCGGAACAGGGCGTGGACTACTTCACGATTCACGCTGGCGTGCTGCTGCGCTACGTGCCGATGACCGCAAAACGTCTGACCGGCATCGTCTCCCGCGGCGGGTCCATCATGGCAAAATGGTGTCTGTCACATCATCAGGAAAACTTCCTCTACGAACACTTCCGCGAGATCTGCGAAATCTGCGCCGCCTATGACGTATCCCTGTCGCTGGGCGACGGCCTGCGTCCGGGCTCCATTCGCGATGCCAACGACGAAGCGCAGTTTGCCGAGCTGCACACGCTGGGCGAACTGACAAAAATTGCCTGGGAGTATGACGTACAGGTGATGATTGAAGGCCCTGGACATGTGCCTATGCAGATGATCCGCCGCAATATGACCGAGGAGCTGGAGCACTGCCACGAAGCGCCGTTCTATACTCTGGGGCCCCTGACCACCGATATTGCACCGGGCTACGACCACTTCACCTCCGGGATTGGCGCAGCGATGATCGGCTGGTTCGGCTGCGCCATGCTCTGCTACGTCACGCCGAAAGAGCACCTGGGCCTGCCAAATAAAGAGGACGTGAAGCAAGGACTAATTACCTACAAGATTGCCGCTCATGCGGCGGATCTGGCGAAAGGCCACCCGGGGGCGCAAATCCGCGATAACGCCATGTCGAAGGCGCGCTTTGAATTTCGCTGGGAAGATCAGTTCAACCTGGCGCTGGACCCCTTCACAGCCCGCGCCTACCACGACGAAACCCTGCCGCAGGAATCGGGCAAGGTGGCACACTTCTGCTCCATGTGCGGTCCAAAATTCTGCTCGATGAAAATCAGCCAGGAGGTACGCGACTACGCCGCCGCACAGACCATCGAAGTGGGTATGGCAGACATGTCAGAAACCTTCCGCGCGAAAGGCGGCGAGATCTACCTCAAAAAAGAGGAGGCCTAATGTACCAGCCTGATTTCCCCTCCGTGCCCTTCCGTTTAGGGCTCTATCCGGTGGTGGACAGCGTGGAGTGGATCCAACGCCTGCTGGAGGCAGGCGTTCGCACCCTCCAGCTGCGCATCAAGGATAAGCGCGATGAAGAAGTTGAGGCCGACGTTATCACCGCCATCGCGCTGGGACGACGCTACCACGCTCGTCTGTTTATCAACGACTACTGGCGGCTGGCCATTAAGCACCAGGCGTACGGCGTCCATCTGGGTCAGGAAGATCTGGAAACTACCGATCTTAACGCTATCCGCAAAGCCGGGCTGCGGCTGGGGGTGTCGACACACGACGATATGGAAATTGACGTGGCACTGGCGGCGCGCCCCTCCTACATTGCCCTCGGCCACGTTTTTCCGACGCAAACCAAGCAGATGCCCTCCGCACCACAGGGTTTAACGCAGCTGGCGTTACACGTTAAGCGCCTGACCGATTACCCCACCGTTGCCATTGGCGGGATAAGCCTTGAACGCGCCCCTGCGGTACTGGAGACCGGCGTCGGCAGTATTGCCGTCGTCAGCGCGATTACCCAGGCGGCGGACTGGCAGGCGGCCACGGCACGGCTTTTACAGCTGGCAGGAGCGGGCGATGAATGACCGCGATTTTATGCGCTACAGCCGTCAAATTCTGCTGGAGGATATCGCCATCGACGGGCAGCAAAAGCTGCTCGCCAGCCGGGTGTTGATTATTGGTCTGGGCGGATTAGGCGCCCCCGCCGCGCTTTATCTGGCAGGCGCAGGTATCGGTACGCTGGTGCTGGCCGACGACGACGAGGTGCACCTCAGCAACCTGCAGCGACAAATCCTCTTCACGACAAAGGACATTAATCAACCCAAAGCGCAGATTACCCGCCAGAGGCTGAATCAGCTCAACCCGGACATCGAACTGATTGCACTCCAGACGCGGCTGAGCGATGAAAATCTGCACCGTGAGGTCGCCCTTGCCGACGTGGTGCTGGACTGCACTGACAACATGGCGACGCGTCAGGCGATCAACGCCGCCTGCGTGATCAATAACACACCCCTGATCACCGCCAGCGCGGTGGGGTTCGGCGGACAGATGATGGTCCTGACGCCCCCCTGGGCGCAGGGCTGCTATCGCTGCCTGTGGCCGGACGATGCCGAGCCCGCACGCAACTGCCGCACGGCAGGCATTCTTGGCCCGGTAGTCGGAGTGATGGGCACCCTTCAGGCGCTTGAGGCCATCAAGCTGCTCAGCGGCATGGAGACGGAACGTAATACGCTGCGGCTGTTCGACGCTCGTTCAGGCGGCTGGCGCCATCTGGCCTTAAACCGCGCCAGCCACTGCCCGGTATGCGGAGGCCGCGATGCGCATTCTGTTTAACGATGAGCCGATAAGCTGCGACGACGGGCTGACCATTGCCGCCCTGCTCGATAAGTTACGTCAGCTCAAGCCGGGAACGGCGCTGGCACTCAATCAACAGATCCTGCCGCGCGAGCAGTGGGAACATCAGCAGGTCAATGACGGCGACCAGATCCTGCTGTTTCAGGTTATCGCAGGGGGCTGAGATGCTACATATTGCCGATAAAATCTTTGATTCACATCTGTTTACCGGAACCGGAAAGTTCGCCTCTCCACAGCTGATGGTAGAGGCCATCCGTGAAAGTGGCAGCCAGCTGGTGACGCTGGCGATGAAACGCGTGGATCTGCGCCAGCACAACGATGCCATTCTTGCGCCTTTGCTGGAGGCAGGCGTTACGCTCTTGCCCAACACCTCCGGTGCAAAAACGGCGGAAGAAGCAATTTTCGCCGCACAGCTGGCACGTGAAGCGCTCGGTACCCACTGGCTGAAGCTGGAAATTCATCCGGATGCCCGCTGGCTGCTGCCGGACCCGATTGAAACGCTGAAAGCAGCAGAAAAGCTTGTGCAGCAAGGGTTTACCGTCCTGCCTTACTGCGGGGCGGACCCTGTGCTGTGTAAGCGTCTGGAAGAGGTCGGCTGTGCCGCCGTGATGCCGCTGGGTGCGCCAATTGGCTCTAATCAGGGTCTCGAAACTCGCGCGATGCTGGAGATCATCATTGAACAAGCCACCGTGCCGGTGGTGGTCGATGCGGGGATTGGCGTACCAAGCCATGCCGCGCAGGCGCTGGAGATGGGGGCCGACGCGGTACTGGTCAATACGGCGATTGCGGTGGCTGACGATCCGGTCATGATGGCGCGCGCGTTCCGCATGGCCGTAGAGGCCGGCTTGCTGGCAAGAGGATCCGGCCCTGGCTCGCGCAGTTTTCAGGCGCAGGCCACCAGCCCGCTGACCGGTTTTCTGGAGGCTCTCTCATGAGCACGTTTACCGAACGCTGGCGTCAGCTCAACTGGGACGATATCGCCCTGCGTATCAACAGCAAAACGGCGGCTGACGTGGAGCGTGCCCTGAATGCCCGTCATCTGACCCGTGAGGACCTGATGGCCCTGCTCTCTCCGGCGGCCAGCGCGTACCTTGAACCGATGGCGCAGCGCGCTCAGCGCCTTACCCGCCAGCGTTTTGGCAACACGGTAAGCTTCTACGTTCCACTTTATCTCTCGAACCTGTGCGCCAATGACTGCACCTATTGCGGTTTCTCCATGAGCAACCGCATCAAGCGGAAAACCCTTGATGAAGATGAGATCGCACGTGAGTGCGCCGCCATTCGTAAAATGGGGTTCGAACATCTTCTGCTGGTCACGGGCGAGCATCAGGGAAAAGTGGGAATGGACTATTTCCGTCAGCACCTTCCGGCGATACGTCGCGAGTTTGCGTCGTTGCAGATGGAGGTACAGCCCCTGTCGCAGGACGAGTACGCGGAGTTAAAATCGCTCGGGCTGGATGGGGTCATGGTTTACCAGGAAACCTACCACGAGGCAACGTACGCCCGGCACCACCTGAAGGGGAAGAAACAGGATTTCTTCTTCCGGCTGGAGACACCGGACAGGCTGGGCCGCGCCGGGATCGATAAAATCGGTCTCGGGGCGCTGATTGGGCTCTCCGACAGCTGGCGGGTCGATTGCTACATGGTGGCAGAGCATTTGCTGTGGCTCCAGCAGCACTACTGGCAGAGCCGCTATTCTATCTCTTTCCCCCGCCTGCGACCCTGCGCAGGCGGAATAGAACCGGCATCGCTGATGGATGAGCGTCAGCTGGTGCAGACTATCTGCGCGTTTCGCCTGCTCGCCCCGGAGGTTGAATTATCGCTTTCAACGCGTGAGTCCCCGGCGTTTCGCGATCGCGCGATCCCGCTGGCAATTAACAACGTCAGCGCGTTTTCCAAAACACAGCCGGGCGGTTACGGCGACGATCACCCGGAGCTGGAACAGTTTGCACCGCATGACGGGCGACGTCCGGAGGCAGTCGCCGCCGCCCTGACGGCACAGGGCCTACAGCCGGTCTGGAAAGACTGGGACAGCTGGCTGGGAAGAGCCTCGCAATAACGTTGAAACACGCTGCAATACGTTAAAAAAGTGTCGAGACACTACGGAAAGATAAAACCGGACGATTGTCAGCGATCGTCCGGTTTTTTATTGTCATCCGGTCAGCAAGGGATGCTGGCCAGGGCGAAAAGCTTCTTCCTCGTTTCGCCCTGCCTCCGATTTCTTGCATAAATGGGGCGGCAAAAACATGGATAAGGAATTTCTTAGTGATTCTTAAGATAAATCATCTTGCCGAAAATCGTGTTCCGTATAATTCACCGCGAACCGCAGGACAGCGACTATGCTGAGAGGATATCGGCAGACAAAAAGTATTCACCATCAGGATCGATGTACAACTCATGGCACTTCACAGCAAAAAGCTCTCTTTTACCCGGCCAATCATGCTCAGCTTCGCGGGGATCCTGTGCAGTTTTGCGCTGATCGCGGTCGTGGTCTCTCTTTCGCAAAGAAAGGATTTTCTTGAGGATTATCACAAGATTAACAGTAACTTCACGCATAACCTGGCGGTTAACTATACCGAATCAATCCTGCGTGAAAACGACTATATCCTTGGTCGCTCTGCGATGTACTTTGCCCGCAGCGAGATACTGAATGAGACGCTCAACGTCAACCCGACGCAAGGGCTGCAGATGTTGATGCATTTGCAAAACCTGATGCCGACCGTGTCATCCATCTCGCTGGCCGATACAGAGGGACATTATTTACACTCACCAGAAGCACCTCCCACGGAAAAGAGTAAAAACGTCGATCCGCGGACGCGCCCGTGGTTTGTCGCGCACGCAGAAGCCAGTATTTTCAGCCATTATACCCACCATTATACGGACTACTTTACCGGGCATCCGACAGTTACGCTTTATAAGCCATTGATTTCAACAGAAGGCAGACTCAAGGGAACCCTCGCCTTTCATCTTGATTTGACGTCGATGGGGTATACCCTTCGACAAATGGTGGCCCCCGTACAAGGGGAATTCTTCGTCGTCGAACGCGACGGGACCGTCGTGCTGCACCCAGATACAGGCGCCCTGTTCAAAAAGTACGTGAGCGAAGCGCTGATGGACAAAATGACCAGCGGCGAAGGCCATCTTTACGACCGGAAAACCAATGCCTGGTATTACTACTACTCTTTCACGAACCCGGACTGGTTTGTTATCTATCGGGTATCTGGCGCAACGCTTACCGATATCACCCGCCACGAAACTACTATCGTTGTCTGGGGCTTCGCGCTGGCAGCCATCATCATCATTCTGTTCGGCCTTTATTTGCGTCATGCCTCGCGTACCGTATTAATGACCATTATCAATGCGATCAAAACGGGCGATGTCAGCCAGGCACCGCGTCTGGAAGCGATGCTGAGCCACACGATTCAGTCCAATAAAGAGCGGGAGATGGCGTATGTTCGCCAGGCGACTCACGATGCGTTGACCGGCTGCAAAAACCGCCGCGCGTTTGACAATGATGTGGATGAACTGCTGACCGCCCACCAGCCTTTCGCACTGGCGCTGATTGATATCGATAACTTCAAATCGATCAACGACACATGGGGACATCTGAGTGGTGACATTGTCCTGCGTAATGTGGCGCGCGAAGGGATCCAGATAATGCAGCCACACAACATCTCGGTCTATCGCTACGGTGGAGAAGAGTTCGCGGTGATCTTCCAGGCCGAGCAGATCGCTGCCGCATTCTCATTGCTTGACGCCTGGCGCACCGCCGTTGAAAGGCGCGTCTGGCGGGAAGAAAACCTGCACGTTACGTTCAGTGCGGGTCTGGGGGAATGGCACTTCGAACCGCTGGAACAACTGGTGGGAAGTGTCGATAACGCGCTTTATAGCGCTAAACAGCAGGGAAAAAACCGCATTGTTCGAACAACCGTCGGCTAATTTTCTCTCCTCCCGTCAGAATTGTAACCGGTTTCAGAAAAATGCCGTTTTCTTTGTGATGCCTGACACACAATCGCGGTAAAGCGGTTGTTGAAGCGGTCTGCACGGGATAATTATCAATAAACACATGTAGATCGAGGCTGATTATGAAGAACATCGTTTTATGCTGTGCAGCGGGAATGTCAACCAGCATGCTGGTTCAACGTATGAAAGACGCCGCGCAGAAAAAAGGGGTTGAAGTCACCATTAAAGCCGTTCCGGTTGCGGAGTTTAAAGACAACATCGCGACGGCCGACATCGTATTGCTGGGGCCACAGGTTAAATACGAGCAGGCAAAACTGCAGGCACAGGCTGACCCACTGGGCAAAAAAGTCGCGGTGATCGACATGATGGACTACGGCATGATGAAAGGCGATGCCGTACTGGAAAAAGCCCTCAAACTGCTGGAGTGACCTCATGGAAGATTTAGAGACAACGATCATGGAACTGCTGGTCAACGCCGGGGCGGCGCGAAGTGCCGCGCTTACGGCATTACAAATGGCCCGCAAAGGTGAGTTCGACGAAGCCGAAAAAGCAATGGAAGAGTCTCGCGAATATGTGAAGCATGCGCATACGATCCAGACACAGCTTATCGGTCTTGACGAAGGAACCGGCAAGCTCCCGGTCAACCTGATAACCGTTCACTCTCAGGACCACCTGATGAACGCCATGGTGATTCAGGATCTGGCAGGCGACATGATTGAGCTTTATCGACGGATCCCGTTAGTGAATTGAAAAAATGCAGATGTAAAAAAACCCGCCGAGGCGGGTTTTTTATTTACTGCATCAACGATTACTCGTTGTCGGAACCGCCCAGACCTGCGTTCAGCAGTTCTGCCAGGCTCGCGGATGCATCTTCAGCAGTCACCTGCGGTGCAGCTGGCAGTTCGCCCGCAGCACGACGACGCATACGATCCTGATGGTATGCATAACCGGTACCCGCTGGGATCAGACGACCCACGATAACGTTCTCTTTCAGACCGCGCAGTTCATCACGTTTACCTGCAACAGCCGCTTCGGTCAGGACACGAGTCGTTTCCTGGAACGATGCTGCAGAGATGAAGGACTCGGTTGCCAGAGACGCTTTGGTGATACCCAGCAGATCGCGCGCGTAAGTCGCACCGATTTTGCCATTCGCTTCCAGGTCGCGGTTAGCGATCTTGACGCGTGAGTATTCAACCTGCTCGCCTTCGAGGAACTCAGAGCTGCCTGCGTTTTCGATGGTTGCTTTACGCAGCATCTGACGAACGATAACTTCGATGTGTTTATCGTTAATCTTAACGCCCTGCAGACGGTATACGTCCTGTACTTCGTTAACAATGTAACGGGTAACAGCATGTACACCACGCAGACGCAGGATGTCGTGCGGCGCTTCTGGACCGTCGGAAACAACGTCACCACGTTCTACACGTTCACCTTCGAACACGTTGAGCTGACGCCACTTAGGAATCATCTCTTCGTACGGCTCGCTGCCATCTACTGGAGTGATAACCAGACGGCGCTTACCTTTGGTCTCTTTACCGAAGGAAATGATACCGCTGATTTCAGCCAGGATTGCCGGCTCTTTCGGACGACGTGCTTCGAACAGGTCCGCAACGCGTGGCAGACCACCGGTGATGTCCTTGGTACCGCCGGATTCCTGAGGAATACGCGCCAGGGTGTCACCAGAGCTGATCTGTACGCCATCTTCCAGCTGTACAATCGCTTTACCCGGCAGGAAGTACTGCGCAGGCATATCGGTACCCGGGATCAGAACGTCATTACCCTGAGCATCAACGATTTTCAGTGCAGGACGCAGATCTTTACCACCGGTAGTACGTTCAGCAGAATCCAGAACCACCAGAGAAGACAGACCGGTCAGCTCGTCGGTCTGACGAGTAATGGTCTGGCCGTCGATCATGTCAGTAAAGCGGATGAAACCACTTACTTCGGTGATAACCGGCATGGTGTGTGGATCCCAGTTTGCAACGGTTTCACCGCCGGCAACCTGCTCGCCATCACCTTTCGCCATAACCGCACCGTAAGGTACTTTATAGCTCTCTTTGGTACGACCGAATTCGTCGATCAGCTTCAGCTCGGTGTTACGAGAGGTCACAACCAGCTTGCCTGCGGAGTTAACAACCGACTTCGCATTGCTGAGCTTGATGCTACCTTTGTTTTTCACCTGAATGCTGGATTCAGCAGCCGCACGAGATGCCGCACCACCGATATGGAACGTGCGCATCGTCAGCTGTGTACCTGGCTCACCGATGGACTGTGCCGCGATAACGCCGATAGCTTCACCTTTGTTGATGATGTGGCCACGCGCCAGGTCACGACCATAGCAGTGCGCACAAACACCAAAGTCGGTGTCACAGGATACAACGGAACGCACTTTCACGGAGTCAACAGAGTTCGCTTCCAGCAGGTCACACCACTGTTCGTGCAGCAGCGTGTTGCGTGGAACCAGAATGTCTGCGGTACCCGGCTTCAGAATGTCTTCCGCGGTTACACGACCCAGTACGCGATCGCGCAGTGGCTCTTTAACATCACCACCCTCGATAACCGGGGTCATGGTGATACCTTCGAGGGTGCCACAATCGTCTTCAGTTACGACCAGATCCTGTGCAACGTCAACCAGACGACGCGTCAGATAACCGGAGTTCGCTGTTTTCAGTGCGGTATCCGCCAGACCTTTACGCGCACCGTGCGTGGAGATGAAGTACTGGAGTACGTTCAGACCTTCACGGAAGTTCGCGGTGATTGGCGTTTCGATGATGGAACCATCTGGCTTCGCCATCAGACCACGCATACCTGCCAGCTGACGAATCTGTGCTGCAGAACCACGCGCACCGGAGTCGGCCATCATGTAGATGCTGTTGAAGGAAACCTGCTGCTCTTCTACGCCGTCACGGTTAATCACGGTTTCGGTCTGCAGGTTATCCATCATCGCCTTGGATACACGATCGTTCGCCGCAGCCCAGATATCGATAACTTTGTTATAGCGTTCGCCCGCGGTTACCAGACCAGACTGGAACTGCTCCTGGATCTCAGCAACTTCAGCTTCCGCTTCAGAGATGATCTCGTGTTTCTTCTCTGGGATGACCATGTCATCGATACCAACAGATGCACCTGAACGCGCTGCATAAGCAAAGCCGGTGTACATTGTCTGGTCAGCGAAGATAACGGTCGGCTTCAGACCCAGAATGCGGTAACAGGTGTTCAGCATTTTGGAGATCGCTTTCTTACCCAGCGCCTGGTTGACGATGGAGAAAGGCAGACCTTTCGGTACGATCATCCACAGAATGGCACGGCCAACGGTCGTGTCTTTCAGGCTGGTGTGCGCAACGAATTCGCCGTTTGCATCTTTTTCGTATTCAGTGATACGCACTTTAACGCGCGCATGCAGAGAGGCCAGGCCAGCGCGATAAATACGCTCAGCTTCTTTAGGGCCAGTCAGCACCATGCCTTCGCCTTTGGCGTTAACACAGTCACGGGTCATGTAGTACAGACCCAGTACAACGTCCTGAGAAGGAACAATGATTGGCTCACCGTTCGCTGGGGACAGAATGTTGTTGGTAGACATCATCAGCGCACGCGCTTCCAGCTGGGCTTCCAGCGTCAGCGGTACGTGAACAGCCATCTGGTCACCATCGAAGTCGGCGTTATACGCCGCACAAACCAGCGGGTGCAGCTGGATAGCTTTACCTTCGATCAGTACTGGCTCAAATGCCTGGATACCCAGACGGTGCAGGGTTGGTGCACGGTTCAGCAGTACCGGGTGTTCGCGGATCACTTCGTCCAGGATATCCCAAACGACAGCTTCTTCACGCTCAACCATTTTCTTCGCGGCTTTGATGGTGGTGGCCAGGCCACGCAGCTCCAGTTTGCCGTAGATGAATGGTTTGAACAGCTCCAGTGCCATTTTCTTCGGCAGACCGCACTGATGCAGACGCAGGTATGGACCTACGGTGATAACAGAACGACCGGAGTAGTCAACACGCTTACCGAGCAGGTTCTGACGGAAACGACCCTGTTTACCTTTGATCATATCGGCCAAAGATTTCAGAGGACGCTTGTTAGAACCGGTGATCGCACGACCGCGACGACCGTTATCCAGCAGGGCATCTACCGCTTCCTGCAGCATACGTTTTTCGTTGCGTACGATGATGTCCGGCGCAGCCAGATCCAGCAGACGTTTCAGACGGTTGTTACGGTTAATGACGCGACGATACAGATCGTTCAGGTCAGACGTCGCGAAACGACCACCATCCAGTGGAACCAGCGGACGCAGATCTGGCGGCAGAACCGGCAGAACGGTCAGGATCATCCACTCTGGTTTGTTACCAGACTGAACGAACGCTTCCAGCAGTTTGATACGCTTGGTCAGCTTTTTACGCTTGGTTTCGGAGTTGGTTTCGTTCAGCTCTTCACGCAGCTGCTCGCACTCTTGCTCCAGATCCATGCTCTTCAGCAGGGCCTGGATAGCTTCCGCACCCATTTTCGCGTCGAATTCGTCACCGAACTCTTCCAGCGCGTCCAGATACTGCTCTTCAGTCAGGATCTGGTGACGTTCCAGATTCGTCATACCGCCTTCGATAACCACATAAGATTCGAAGTACAGTACGCGTTCGATATCACGCAGCGGCATATCCAGCAGCAGACCGATACGGGACGGCAGAGATTTCAGGAACCAGATGTGCGCAGTCGGAGACGCCAGCTCGATGTGGCCCATGCGCTCACGACGCACTTTGGTCTGGGTCACTTCAACGCCACACTTCTCACAGATCACACCACGGTGTTTCAGGCGCTTGTACTTACCGCACAGGCACTCGTAGTCTTTTACTGGCCCGAAAATACGCGCACAGAAAAGGCCGTCACGCTCAGGCTTGAACGTACGGTAGTTGATGGTTTCCGGCTTTTTAACTTCACCGAAAGACCATGAACGGATCATGTCTGGCGAAGCCAGAGCAATTTTGATCGCATCAAACTCTTCGGTTTTAGTCTGCGCTTTCAGAAACTTTAATAAATCTTTCACGGATTTGCTCCCGTCGGAGTTAGCACAATCCGGTGCCGGGGGTTAACCCGGCACCAGTGACCTGTTTGAGCGAGAATTACTCGTCTTCCAGTTCGATGTTGATACCCAGCGAACGAATCTCTTTCAACAGTACGTTGAAGGACTCTGGCATGCCCGGTTCCATCTGATGGTTGCCGTCCACGATGTTTTTATACATCTTGGTACGACCGTTCACGTCATCAGACTTAACGGTGAGCATTTCCTGCAGGGTGTATGCCGCGCCGTATGCTTCCAGCGCCCACACTTCCATCTCCCCGAAGCGCTGACCACCGAACTGTGCCTTACCACCCAGCGGCTGCTGAGTAACCAGGCTGTAAGAACCGGTAGAACGAGCGTGCATTTTGTCGTCGACCAGGTGGTTCAGTTTCAGCATGTACATGTAACCTACGGTTACCGGACGCTCAAACTGTTCACCGGTACGGCCGTCAAACAGCGTAATCTGACCAGACGTTGGCAGACCACCCAGTTGCAGCAGCTCTTTAATTTCAGCTTCTTTTGCACCGTCGAAGACCGGCGTTGCAATTGGCATACCTTTGCGCAGGTTCTCTGCCAGACGCAGCACTTCTTCATCGCTGAAGGTGTTCAGGTCGACTTTCTGACGAACGTCGGTACCCAGATCGTAGGCACGCTGGATGAATTCGCGCAGTTTCGCGACTTCCTGCTGCTGTTTCAGCATGGCGTTGATCTTGTCGCCGATACCTTTCGCAGCCATACCCAGGTGGGTTTCCAGAATCTGACCGATGTTCATACGAGACGGTACGCCCAGTGGGTTCAGTACGATATCTACCGGCGTACCGTTAGCATCGTGCGGCATATCTTCGATCGGGTTGATCTTAGAGATAACACCCTTGTTACCGTGACGACCTGCCATCTTATCACCAGGCTGGATCTGACGTTTAACGGCCAGATACACCTTAACAATCTTCAGCACGCCTGGTGCCAGATCGTCGCCCTGAGTGATTTTGCGGCGTTTCGCTTCGAGTTTTTTCTCGAACTCGTGTTTCAGTTCGTCATACTGCTCAGCCAGCTGTTCCAGCTGATTCTGTTTCTCTTCGTCGGTCAGGCCCAGTTCCAGCCAGCGATCGCGTGGCAGTTTGTCGAGCTTCTCAGCTTCAACGCCACCGGCAACCAGCACCGCATAAATACGGCTGAACAAACCTGCTTCGAGGATCTGCAGTTCTTCAGACAGGTCTTTCTTGGCCTGCTTGAGCTGCATCTCTTCGATTTCCAGCGCACGTTTATCTTTCTCAACGCCATCACGGGTGAAGACCTGAACGTCGATAACCGTACCGGAAACACCGTTTGGTACGCGCAGAGAAGAGTCTTTAACGTCAGACGCTTTCTCACCGAAGATGGCACGCAGCAGTTTCTCTTCTGGCGTCAGCTGGGTTTCACCTTTCGGCGTTACCTTACCAACCAGAATGTCACCGCCGGTCACTTCCGCACCGATGTAAACAATACCGGATTCATCCAGTTTGGAGAGCGCTGCTTCACCCACGTTAGGGATATCGGCCGTGATCTCTTCTGGCCCCAGCTTGGTGTCACGGGACACACATGCCAGTTCCTGAATGTGGATGGTGGTGAAACGATCTTCCTGAACCACACGCTCGGAGACGAGGATGGAGTCTTCGAAGTTGTAACCGTTCCACGGCATGAACGCTACGCGCATGTTCTGACCGAGCGCCAGTTCACCGAGGTCGGTGGACGGACCGTCTGCCAGCACGTCGCCGCGCTCAACTGGCTCACCCAGAGATACACAAGGCATCTGGTTGATACAGGTGTTCTGGTTAGAACGGGTGTATTTGGTCAGGTTGTAGATGTCGATACCCGCTTCGCCCGGATACATCTCGTCTTCGTTAACTTTGATAACGATACGGGATGCGTCAACGTACTGAACGGTACCGCCACGCTTAGCAACTGCAGTAACACCGGAGTCAACGGCAACAGCACGTTCCATACCGGTACCAACCAGCGGCTTATCAGCACGCAGAGTTGGAACGGCCTGACGTTGCATGTTCGCACCCATCAATGCACGGTTGGCGTCATCGTGTTCCAGGAACGGGATCAGGGACGCACCGACGGATACCACCTGCTGGGTGGATACGTCCATGTAGTCAACCTGGTCGCGGCTGAACAAGCTGGATTCGCCTTTGCTACGGCAGGTAACCAGATCTTCTACAAAGTGGCCTTCGTCATCCAGGTTGGAGTTCGCCTGAGCGATAACGTAGTTGCCTTCTTCGATAGCAGACAGGTAATGAATTTCGTCGGTTACAACACCGTCGGTCACTTTACGATACGGGGTTTCGAGGAAACCGTATTCGTTTGTCTGTGCGTACACGGACAGGGAGTTGATCAGACCGATGTTTGGACCTTCAGGCGTTTCGATTGGACATACGCGACCATAGTGCGTCGGGTGTACGTCTCGAACTTCGAAGCCTGCACGTTCACGGGTCAGACCGCCTGGGCCGAGTGCAGAGATACGACGTTTGTGCGTAATCTCAGACAGCGGGTTGTTCTGGTCCATGAACTGAGACAGCTGGCTGGAACCGAAGAACTCTTTCACTGCCGCAGAAATCGGCTTGGCGTTGATCATATCCTGAGGCATCAGGGTATCCAGATCGCCCAGAGACAGACGCTCTTTAACCGCACGCTCAACACGTACCAGGCCAACGCGGAACTGGTTTTCCGCCATTTCGCCTACGGAACGGATACGACGGTTGCCGAGGTGGTCGATATCGTCCACTTCGCCTTTACCGTTACGGATATCGATGAGCTTCTTCATCACTTCGATGATGTCGTCTTTGCTCAGGATACCGGAACCTTCGATCTCATCACGCAGCAGAGAACGGTTGAACTTCATACGACCTACCGCGGACAAATCGTAGCGGTCTTCGGAGAAGAACAGGTTCTCGAACAGGCTTTCAGCCGCTTCGCGAGTTGGTGGCTCACCAGGACGCATCATGCGGTAGATTTCAACCAGCGCGCTCAGACGATCGGTCGTTGGGTCGACGCGGATAGTCTCAGAGATATAAGGACCGTGGTCCAGATCGTTGGTGAACAGCGTTTCGATACGTTTGTGGCCAGACTGGCTCAGCTTAGCCAGCAGATCCAGGCTCAGCTCCATGTTAGCCGGGCAGATCA
The DNA here is from genome assembly GCF_000534515.1 of Enterobacter sp. MGH 37. NCBI lineage: Bacteria > Pseudomonadati > Pseudomonadota > Gammaproteobacteria > Enterobacterales > Enterobacteriaceae > Enterobacter > Enterobacter sp. MGH 37. The sequence goes on along the minus strand of NZ_KI973206.1, from coordinate 1,440,932 downwards.
GCTCGCCAGTTGATTCATCAACGTAATCTTTCGCGGCTACTTTTCCTGCAATGTACTCAACCGGAACTTCGATGTGTTTGATATCATCTTTTTCCAGCTGGCGGATGTGGCGCGCGGTGATACGGCGACCTTTTTCCACATACACTTTGCCGTCGGCTTCGATGTCGAACGACGCGGTCTCACCACGCAGACGTTCCGGCACCAGCTCCATCTGCAGCTTGTTGTCGCGGATTTCAAAGATCACTTTCTCAAAGAACAGGTCCAGGATCTGCTCAGTGGTATATTGCAGCGCACGCAGAATGATGGTTGCAGGCAGCTTACGACGACGGTCGATACGGACAAACAGGTTGTCTTTTGGATCGAACTCGAAGTCCAGCCATGAACCACGGTAAGGAATGATACGTGCGTTATACAGTACTTTACCGGAAGAGTGTGTTTTACCTTTATCGCTGTCGAAGAAGACGCCCGGGCTACGATGCAGCTGGGAAACGATAACACGCTCAGTACCGTTGATAACGAAAGTACCGTTGTCTGTCATGAGCGGAATTTCACCCATGTAGACTTCTTGTTCTTTAATGTCTTTTACGGTGCCTTCCGGCGCTTCGCGCTCGTAGATCACCAGACGCAGTTTTACGCGCAGCGGTGCGGAATAGGTCACGCCACGGATCTGACATTCCTGAACGTCAAACACCGGTTCGCCAAGGCGGTAGCTGACGTACTGCAGCTCGGAGTTACCGCTGTAGCTCTGAATCGGGAACACGGAACGGAAGGCGGCTTCCAGACCGTACTGCCCTTCAGGATCTTGCTCGATAAACTTCTGGAACGAGTCAAGCTGGATAGAAAGGAGATATGGAATGTCCAGAACTTGTGGACGTTTACCAAAATCCTTACGAATACGTTTTTTCTCGGTATAGGAGTAAACCATAGGGTTCCTCAGCTCGCTGACAAGTCGACCCATCTGTCCGACGAAGGGACAGTTTGTGCAACACCATTTTGTGGACCGGAAAATTGAATACTTTCCGCAATACCTGTTGCTATCACGCTTAAATCATTTCGTCGCGATTTACACAGAGCGAGCACCCTGTCGCAATATATTAAGTCGTCGATAGAAACATGCATTGTCAGGACAATCAGCAGTCAAACAGTGTGAAATGCTACTGATGCCTTACAGCGCAAAAAGGCTGGTGACTAAAAAGTCACCAGCCATCAGCCTAATTGCTTAGGCTGCAACCAGAAGGGTTGGCTTATTTAACTTCAACTTCAGCGCCAGCTTCTTCCAGAGATTTTTTCAGTGCTTCTGCGTCGTCTTTGCTCACGCCTTCTTTCAGCGCAGCTGGAGCAGATTCTACCAGGTCTTTAGCTTCTTTCAGACCCAGGCCAGTTGCGCCACGTACTGCTTTGATAACAGCAACTTTGTTAGCGCCTGCAGCTTTCAGAATTACGTCGAATTCAGTTTTTTCTTCAGCAGCGTCAGCAGCTGGGCCAGCAGCAACAGCTACAGCGGCAGCAGCAGAAACACCGAATTTTTCTTCCATTGCAGAAATCAGTTCTACAACGTCCATTACGGACATAGCGGCAACTGCTTCAATGATTTGATCTTTAGTGATAGACATTTAAATTGTTCCTGAAAATCAGAATAAGTTTATACGTAAGCAAATGCTTTATAAAGATAACTGCGATTAAGCAGCTTCTTTTGCATCGCGAACAGCAGCCAGAGTGCGAACCAGTTTGCCAGCCGAAGCTTCTTTCATGGTTGCCATCAGGCGTGCAATTGCTTCTTCGTAGGTCGGCAGGGTTGCCAGGCGATCGATTTGCGATGCCGGGATCAACTCACCTTCAAAGGCTGCAGCTTTGACCTCAAATTTTGCATTCGCTTTCGCGAACTCTTTGAACAGACGAGCAGCAGCGCCCGGGTGTTCCATAGAGTATGCAATCAGGGTCGGACCAACAAACGTGTCTTTCAGGCACTCGAAAGGAGTACCTTCAACTACGCGACGCAGCAGGGTGTTACGAACAACACGCATGTATACGCCAGCTTCACGACCTGCTTTACGCAGTTCAGTCATTTTGTCTACAGTAACGCCACGGGAATCCGCAACTACTGCAGACAGCGCGCCTTTGGCTACTTCGCTGACTTCAGCAACAATCGCTTGTTTGTCTTGAAGATTTAAAGCCATTAGCTTTGCTCCTGGATGTTTGCCGGAACTCATGTTCCGGAACTCACTTCACTCTCCCAAACGGAAAGAGCGTCTTAATACGGTGAGCAGAAACAAGCCAGAATATCCAAAAATAATCTTAGCGTTCTGTCACCGTCTACGCAGGGGATTAAGTCTCTTGCGAAACACCTGCGGTCTTCGACGGAGGCCTGGATTAGGCCAGGCTCCAACGAACAATTCTTTTAGCCGCTAACTTTTGTTAGCAAACGTGGGGGTAAGATTGTAGACAAAATCACCGCCCACGTAAAGGCATTAGTTTGCAGCAGCGCTCAGGCCAGCCTGGTCAACTGCAACACCTGCACCCATGGTGGTGGAGATGCTAACTTTCTTGATGTACACGCCTTTCGCCTGAGTTGGTTTTGCTTTTTTCAGCGCAACCAGCAGAGCTTCCAGGTTTTCTTTCAGTTTGTCAGCGTCAAAGTCCACTTTACCGATGGTGGTGTGGATGATGCCGTTTTTGTCGTTACGATAACGAACCTGACCTGCTTTAGCGTTCTTAACCGCTTCAGCAACGTTAGGCGTTACAGTACCCACTTTCGGGTTTGGCATCAGGCCACGTGGACCCAGAACCTGGCCCAGCTGGCCAACAACGCGCATTGCATCTGGAGATGCGATAACAACGTCGAAGTTCATTTCGCCTTTCTTGATCTGGTCAGCCAGATCTTCCATACCTACCAGTTCAGCGCCAGCAGCTTTAGCAGCTTCTGCGTTAGCACCCTGAGTAAATACAGCTACGCGAACGGAACGGCCAGTACCGTGTGGCAGTACAGTTGCACCACGAACGTTCTGATCAGATTTACGAGCATCGATGCCCAGGTTAACAGCAACGTCAACGCTTTCAACGAACTTAGCAGTAGCCAGTTCTTTCAGCAGAGCGATAGCTTCGTTGATGTCGTACTGTTTGGTCGCATCAACTTTGTCACGGATCACGGACATGCGCTTGGTCAGTTTAGCCATTTCTTAGTCCTCCACTACCAGGCCCATGGAACGTGCAGTACCTTCGATGGAGCGAGTCATCGCTTCAATGTCGGCACCAGTCATGTCGGCAGCTTTGGTCTGCGCGATTTCCTGCAGCTGAGCGCGGGAAATTTTACCCACTTTGTCTTTGTTCGGTTTACCGGAACCAGACTTGATACCCGCCGCTTTCTTCAGCAGAACTGCTGCTGGAGGGGTTTTGGTAACGAAAGTGAAAGAACGGTCAGCGTAAACAGTGATTACAACTGGGATTGGCAGACCTTTTTCCAGGGATTCGGTTTTGGCGTTGAACGCTTTACAGAATTCCATGATGTTCACACCCTGCTGACCCAGAGCTGGACCAACTGGTGGACTTGGGTTCGCCATACCAGCTGCAACCTGCAGCTTGACGTAGGCTTGTACTTTCTTAGCCATTCTAAAATCCTCTGATTGGGTAATAGCGCCTCAGGGAGGCTCCCCGTGAATAAAATTCGTTTTACGGGCCGAGACCCATAAAAACAAAAGGCGCGAAATTGTATTCCAATCTCGCGCCTTGTGCAACGATTAAATCGTCGCTTTTTTGATCGCTGCTTAGGCTTTCTCTACCTGAGCAAAGTCCAGTTCTACCGGGGTCGCACGACCGAAGATAGAGACGGAGACTTTCAGGCGGGACTTCTCGTAGTCCACTTCTTCAACCACACCATTAAAGTCAGCAAACGGACCGTCATTAACACGAACCATTTCACCCGGCTCAAACAGCGTTTTCGGACGCGGCTTATCACCCACCTGCTGCAGGCGGTTCATAATCGCATCAACTTCTTTGTCGCTGATTGGCGCCGGACGGTCAGACGTGCCGCCGATAAAGCCCATCACGCGCGGTACGCTGCGCACCAGGTGCCAGCTCGCGTCGTTCATAACCATCTGAACCAGCACGTAACCCGGGAAGAATTTGCGCTCGCTTTTGCGACGCTGGCCGCCACGGATCTCAACCACTTCTTCGGTCGGAACCATAACTTCGCCAAATAACTCTTCCATGTTGTGTAATTTGATATGCTCACGCAGCGACGTTGCTACGCGGCCTTCAAAACCGGAAAACGCCTGAACGACGTACCAGCGCTTTTTAGGGGCTTCAGACATCTCAGAACCTCAGGCCAGTGATAAAGGATACCAGGCGAACCAGAATACCATCCAGTCCCCACAGGATCAGTGACATTACAGCGGTAACCGCCGCTACAATCAGCGTGGTGTGCAATGTTTCCTGGCGAGTCGGCCAAATCACCTTGCGGACTTCGGTACGCGCTTCGCGTGCAAAAGCGACAGTCGCTTTGCCTTTCGTCGTCAACAGCGCGACACCACCCGCTGCAGCAATCAGAATTACCACTGCAAGCGCGCGTAGCGGCAGCATAATGTCACGATAAAGGTAGTTGCCGACAATCGCTACGATCAGCAGAACGGCTACCACTACCCATTTCATCGCTTCCAGGCCGCGCCCGCTCCCTTGAGCTTCGGTATTCGCACTCATAAACCAACCTGTCAGAAGTATTCTACAAACATTTTCACCCCGCGATTGCGAGGCAAACCAAATCGAAATGCTCATTCGCTTTTCGGATTATACGCTCTCTGCAGAGCCTGTCTCAGCAATGATTATGACAAAAATAATCACTGATGAGCCAGGTTCTGATCTGAAAGCGTGCAAAAAGGGCATCAAATGATGCCCTTTTATTGCGCATTGCGTCAAATGTTATCAGCAATTAGCCGAGAACTTTAGCAACCACGCCCGCGCCAACGGTACGGCCACCTTCACGGATTGCGAAACGCAGACCGTCATCCATCGCGATTGGGTGGATCAGAGTCACAACCATCTTGATGTTGTCGCCTGGCATTACCATCTCAACGCCTTCTGGCAGTTCGATGGTACCGGTCACGTCAGTTGTACGGAAGTAGAACTGTGGACGGTAGCCTTTGAAGAACGGAGTATGACGGCCGCCTTCGTCTTTGGACAGGATGTACACTTCAGATTCGAACTTGGTGTGTGGCTTGATTGAGCCTGGCTTCGCCAGAACCTGACCACGTTCGATTTCTTCACGTTTGATACCACGCAGCAGAACACCAACGTTCTCACCAGCACGGCCTTCGTCCAGCAGTTTGCGGAACATTTCAACGCCAGTACAGGTAGACTTCGCAGTCTCTTTGATACCAACGATTTCAACTTCTTCACCAACTTTGATGATACCGCGCTCTACACGACCGGTAACAACGGTACCACGACCGGAGATGGAGAATACGTCTTCGATTGGCAGCAGGAATGGCTTGTCAATCGCACGCTCTGGTTCTGGGATGTAAGAATCCAGGAAGCCAGCCAGTTCGATGATTTTCTCTTCCCACTCTGCTTCGCCTTCGAGCGCTTTCAGCGCGGAACCACGAACGATTGGGGTGTCGTCGCCTGGGAAATCGTACTGAGACAGCAGTTCACGAACTTCCATCTCTACCAGTTCCAGCAGCTCTTCGTCATCAACCATGTCACACTTGTTCAGGAACACGATGATGTAAGGAACGCCTACCTGACGACCCAGCAGGATGTGCTCACGAGTCTGAGGCATTGGGCCGTCAGTCGCAGCAACAACCAGGATCGCGCCGTCCATCTGCGCAGCACCGGTGATCATGTTTTTAACATAGTCGGCGTGGCCTGGGCAGTCTACGTGTGCGTAGTGGCGAGTCGGGGTGTCGTATTCAACGTGAGAAGTGTTGATGGTGATACCACGAGCTTTTTCTTCTGGTGCGTTATCGATCTGGTCGAATGCACGAGCAGAACCACCGTAGGTTTTAGCCAGAACGGTAGTGATTGCAGCGGTCAGCGTTGTTTTACCATGGTCAACGTGGCCGATAGTACCGACGTTAACGTGCGGTTTTGTACGTTCAAACTTTTCTTTAGACATCGATTGTCCCTCTAAGACACGGATAAATCGGTGATATCACCACATCAACCAGGCGAAATGCCTGAATTGTTGAATACAGTAAAATTGAAACAGAGAGAAACGGGAAGGAGAAGTGAAGTGGTGCTGATACCCAGAGTCGAACTGGGGACCTCACCCTTACCAAGGGTGCGCTCTACCAACTGAGCCATATCAGCACGTATTGGAGCGGGCAGCGGGAATCGAACCCGCATCATCAGCTTGGAAGGCTGAGGTAATAGCCATTATACGATGCCCGCATCCTGAAACTCGGCTACCCAGTTCTTTCTGTAACAAAAAAAGAGATTTCTCTCTTTTTCAGTTTGAGCTGGCTAATTTTTCCAACCAGCTCCGGCGGCATTTACGCTGCCAGAAAGTGGTGGTGGGGGAAGGATTCGAACCTTCGAAGTCTGTGACGGCAGATTTACAGTCTGCTCCCTTTGGCCGCTCGGGAACCCCACCGGACTTGATGGTGCCGACTACCGGAATCGAACTGGTGACCTACTGATTACAAGTCAGTTGCTCTACCTACTGAGCTAAGTCGGCATCAAGTAGCGCGCATTCTATGGATACCTGCGCGGTCATGCAACTAAAAATTTGCATAAAACGTTCTTTCGCTCACATTTTATGCGAACAGCATACTAAGCGCTGTAAAAGTAGTCATTCGCGGTCAAATAATCAACATGCAAGGGTCGTTTGCACGGGATACACCGTAGCGTGACGGCTTCCGCGTAACGTAGCGCTTTCCATCTTTTTTCTTATTATTCCTGCCATCTGGTGTTAACCTCCTGCCCATTGTCCAAAATTAACTGTGTGATGAGCCACGATCCGGCAGTATTGAGCTGGCTCACTGAAGCATGCTTATGAGCAAAAAAGAGCAAACGTTAATGACGCCTTATCTTCACTTTAACCGCAGCCAGTGGGCTGCCCTGCGTGATTCCGTCCCTATGACGCTGACGGAAGGTGAAATCGCACGGTTAAAAGGGATAAACGAAGATCTGTCCCTGGAAGAGGTGGCAGAAATTTATCTCCCCCTTTCTCGCTTGCTTAACTTCTATATCAGCTCCAACCTGCGCCGTCAGGCGGTACTGGAGCAGTTCCTCGGAACGAACGGTCAGCGCATTCCTTATATCATCAGCATTGCGGGCAGCGTGGCCGTGGGTAAAAGCACCACCGCGCGCGTATTGCAGGCGCTGTTGAGCCGCTGGCCTGAACACCGCAGCGTTGAGTTAATTACCACCGACGGCTTCCTGCACCCGAACGAAGTATTAAAAGAACGCGGGCTAATGAAGAAGAAGGGCTTCCCGCTCTCTTATGATATGCACCGTCTGGTGAAATTTGTCTCTGACCTGAAATCCGGGGTGCCTCACGTCACGGCACCGGTCTATTCACACCTGATTTACGATCGTATTCCGGATGGGGATAAAACGGTGGTCCAGCCGGATATCCTGATCCTGGAAGGGTTAAACGTCCTGCAGAGCGGGATGGATTATCCTCATGATCCACATCATGTGTTCGTTTCAGACTTCGTCGATTTCTCTATATATGTTGATGCGCCGGAAGATCTTCTCCAGAGCTGGTACATCAACCGCTTCCTGAAGTTCCGGGAAGGCGCGTTCACCGATCCTGACTCTTACTTCCATAACTATGCGCAGCTGTCAAAAGAAGAGGCCATTAAGGTGGCGACGGGGCTGTGGAATGAGATCAACTACGTGAACCTGAAAGAGAACATCCTGCCGACGCGCGAACGCGCAAGTCTGATCCTCACCAAGAGCGAGAAGCACGCAGTCGACCAGATTCGCTTGCGGAAATAATTGCGCAGACATAAAAAACCGGCTTAACGCCGGTTTTTTTCTTTATGCATGTGGCTTCTCGCCATTTTCATCCTGATCGACCGCGAAACAGGCGACCAGTTGACCACCATAATCCTTCAGCTGCGGCTGCAGCTGCGTGCAGGGACCAAAGCGGCGACTGCAGCGGGCGTTAAATGCACACCCAGGAGGCGGATTCAGCGGGCTTGGCAACTCACCCGTCAGCTTAATACGCTCACGGCGATCGTCCGGGTTGAGACGCGGCGTCGCAGACAGCAGGGCCTGGGTATACGGGTGACGCGGGTTAGTAAAGATCTGGTCTTTGCTCCCCTTCTCCACGCAGCGCCCCAGGTACATCACCATCACTTCATCCGCAATGTGTTCGACAACCGACAGATCGTGGGAGATGAACACGTAAGAGAGTCCCAGTTCCTGCTGGAGATCCATCATCAGGTTCAGCACCTGCGCACGCACGGAAACGTCGAGCGCGGAGACGGGCTCATCGGCAATCACCACGTCCGGGTCGAGCATCAGGCCGCGGGCGATGGCAATACGCTGACGCTGGCCGCCGGAGAACATATGCGGGTAGCGGTCATAATGCTCGGTTTTCAGGCCGACCTTCGCCATCATCGCCAGCGCTTTTTCGCGGCGCTGCTCTTTGCTCAGATTACTGTTAATGAGCAGCGGCTCTTCCAGAATCTGTCCCACTTTTTTACGCGGGTTCAGAGAACCGTACGGGTTCTGGAACACAATCTGGATTTTCTGGCGACGCAACTTCTGCGCCTGAGGATCGTGTTTGAGCAGATCCTGCCCCTGATAATAAAGTTCACCGCCGGTCGGGACTTCAATCATCGTCAACAGACGGCCCAGCGTAGATTTACCACAGCCCGACTCCCCAACCACCGCCAGCGTTTTGCCGCGTTCGAGGGTAAAGGAGACGCCGTCCAGCGCTTTCACCAGGCGCTCAGGGGCAAAAATCCCCTTCTTCACCGGGTAGTGTTTTTTCAGGTCGATGGCCTGCAACAGCGGTTGTTGCGTGGTGGCCTGTTGCGTACTCATAGTGTTGGCCTCCCGGCATCATCGAGTGGGTAGTGGCATTTCGACTGACGGCCGTCAGCAAGCAGGTTCAGCTCTGGCTCCTCCGCCCGGCATTTGTCCGTCGCATACGGACAGCGCGGGTTAAGCAGACAGCCCTGCGGACGGTCATATTTACCCGGCACCACACCCGGCAGTGACGCCAGGCGCGCTTTATCCTGGGCAAACTCCGGCAGCGCACGCAGCAGAGCCTGCGTATAAGGGTGACGCGGTGCGCGGAAGATATCGTGCGAACTTCCGGTCTCGACGACCTGGCCTGCATACATCACGATGATTTTGTGCGCCGCTTCGGCCACCAGCGCCAGGTCATGCGTAATCAGGACCAGCGCCATATTTTCCTGCTGCTGCAACTCCAGCAGCAGTTCGATGATTTGCGCCTGAATGGTCACGTCCAGCGCCGTCGTCGGTTCATCCGCAATCAGCAGTTTTGGCCGACAGGCAATCGCCATCGCGATCATCACGCGCTGGCTCATCCCGCCAGAGAGCTGGTGCGGGTAGACGTCCAGACGCGATGCCGGGTCAGGAATACCCACCTGATTCAGCAGATCGATCGCGCGCTGGCGACGGGTTTTCTTATTACCGCCCTGGTGCACCTTTATCGCTTCCATAATCTGGAAGCCGACGGTGTAACACGGGTTCAGGCTGGTCATCGGGTCCTGGAAAATCATCGCCACTTCCGCGCCCACCAGCTGGCGGCGCTGTTTTTCGGAAATGCGCTTCAGATCCTGACCATTGAACTGCAGGTTTTCCGCCATCACGCGGCCGGGATAATCGATAAGCCCCATAATCGCCAGTGAGCTCACCGACTTACCGGAACCGGATTCCCCGACAATACCCACCACTTCGCCCTGATTTACGCTGTAGCTGATGCGGTCCACGGCGCGAAACTCAGTGCCAACGTCTCCGAAGTGCACCGATAATTGATCTACATTTAATAACGCCATCTCGTGCCTCTTACTGCTTCAGTTTGGGATCAAGCGCATCACGCAGGCCGTCACCCATCAGGTTAAATGCCAGCACCGTCAGCAGGATTGCCAGACCCGGGAAGGTGACAACCCACCAGGCGCTTTGTGCGAACTGCAACACGTCGGAGAGCATCGTGCCCCACTCCGGTGTTGGCGGCTGCGCACCCATGCCCAGGAAGCCAAGAGCGGCCATATCAAGAATGGCGTTTGAGAAACCGAGCGACGCCTGAACAATCAACGGCGCAAGGCAGTTCGGGAAGATATTGACGAACATCTGGCGCATCGCCCCCGCCCCCGCCACGCGAGACGCGGTGACGTAGTCGCGGTTCACTTCCACCAGCACCGCCGCACGGGTTAAACGCACGTAGTGAGGAAGCGCCACGAAGGTCAACGCCAGCGCGGCGTTACCGATAGACGGACCGAAGATCGCCACCAGCACCAGCGCCAGCAGCAGGCTTGGCAGCGCCAGCATGATGTCGACAACACGCATAATGATGTTATCGACGATGCCGCCGAAGTAACCCGCCACCAGACCAAGCACAATCCCCATAATCAGGGACAGCACCACCACCAGGCAGCCAACCAGCAGCGACAGACGCGCGCCGTACATCAGACGCGAAAGCACATCGCGGCCTACATCATCGGTACCCAGCAGGTGCGCCAGGCTACCGCCATCCTGCCACGCAGGAGGTGCAAGCAGCGCATCGCGGAACTGATCCGCAGGGTTATAAGGTGCGAGGAAGTTCGCAAACACCGCAATCAGGATCATGATTGCGACATACACCAGCCCTACTACCGCACCTTTATTGCGCTTGAAGTAGTGCCAGAACTCCTGCAGCGGTGTCATTGGAACCGGTGCAGCAACCACTTTGTTTTCAGAAACGTGTGACATGATGGCCCCTTACTTCTTATGACGAATACGCGGGTTCACCACGCCGTACAGCAAATCGACCAGCAGGTTGACGAGGATAATCATCGTCGCGACCAGCAGCACCCCGCCCTGCACGACCGGATAGTCACGGCGTTGCAGCGCATCAATCAGCCAGCGTCCGAGGCCGGGCCAGGAGAAGATGGTTTCGGTCAGGATCGCCCCTGCCAGCAGCGTACCCACCTGAAGACCAATAACGGTCACCACCGGCAGCATGGCGTTACGCAGCGCATGTACGATGATGACGCGCATACGGGTTAACCCTTTGGCGCGTGCGGTACGGATGTAATCTTCGCCCAGCACTTCCAGCATGGAGGAACGGGTCATACGCACAATCACCGCCAGAGGGATGGTGCCCAGCACCATGGCTGGCAGGATCATATGCGCGACGGCATCGATGAAGTTACCCTCTTCACCCCAGATAGCCGTATCAATCAGCATAAAGCCGGTCAACGGATTGGTGTCGTCGAGGAAAACCATATCGCTGACGCGCCCGGAGACGGGCGTCAGGTTAAGCTGCACCGAAACCAGCATAATCAGCATCATGCCCCACCAGAAGATAGGCATGGAGTAGCCGGTCAGCGCCAGGCCAACAGCGGTGTGGTCGAAAATTGAGCCACGTTTAACGGCAGCCAGTACCCCAACTGGAATACCCACCGCAGTGGCGAAAATCATGGCGCAGACGCCAAGCTCCAGTGTCGCTTTAAAACGCGGCACGAACTCGTCCCACACCGGAAGACGGCTTTTTAGCGAAATCCCTAAGTCACCGTGCAACACGCCCCAGATATAATGGAGGTACTGCTGCCACATCGGCTTATCGAGGCCGAGTTCAGCCAGAAGCTGCGCATGACGTTCAGGGGAGATACCACGCTCGCCCGCCATAATCATTACCGGGTCGCCGGGGATCATATGGACGAAGGCAAAAGTGAGAAGGGTGATACCGATAAACGTCGGGATAACAAGTCCCAGACGTCGGAGGATGAACTGCAACATAACCCGGATTCTCTCTGATGACGCACGACCAGTGGCGTGACGTCTGTATTGCTCACAAATCTTATCCCCTCTCCTTTCAGAGAGGAAATAAAGCACTGCTGCCGGGTGGCGCTACGCTTACCCGGCCTACATACCGTAGGCCAGTGCAAGCGCAACGCCGCCTGGCGTTGCTTTTAATTATTCAACCGATACGTTTTCGAAGTGGTGTTTGCCCAGTGGATCAACCACATAGCCCTTCACTTCTTTACGCACTGGCTCATACACGGTGGAGTGAGCAACAATCAGCGCCGGAGCCTGATCGTGCATAACAACCTGCGCTTGCTTGTACAGCTCAATACGTTTGTTGTGATCGTCGGTCGCACGCGCCGGCTGGATCAGGTCTTCAAACGGCTTGTAGCACCAGCGAGAGTAGTTAGAACCGTCTTTCGCCGCCGCGCAGCTGAACAGGGTAGCGAAGAAGTTGTCCGGATCCCCGTTGTCACCGGTCCAGCCCATCATCACCGCCTGGTGCTCACCCGCTTTGGCGCGCTTCAGGTACTCGCCCCACTCGTAGGTCACGATCTTGGCCTGTACACCAACTTTCGCCCAGTCAGCCTGAACCATTTCCGCCATACGGCGTGCGTTCGGGTTGTACGGACGCTGTACCGGCATCGCCCACAGCTCAACGGTGAAGCCTTTATCCTGGCCCGCTTCTTTCAGCAGCGCTTTCGCTTTCTCAGGATCGTAGCTGTAGTCTTTAACGTCATCGTTATAGCCCCACATAGTTGGTGGGATCAGGTTCTTGGCTGCAACGCCTGCGCCCTGGTAAACGGCTTTGATGATCGCTTCTTTGTTCACCGCGTAGGTCAGCGCCTGACGCACTTTCACGTCATCAAACGGTTTCTTCTCGGTGTTGAAGGAGAGGTAGCCCACGTTCAGGCCCGCCTGTTCCAGCAGGTTAATGTTCTTATCCTGCTTCATGCGCGCGATGTCAGCCGGGTTCGGGTATGGCATCACCTGGCATTCGTTTTTCTGCAGTTTTGCATAACGCACGGACGCATCAGGCGTGATGGAGAAGACCAGACGGTCGATCTGCGGCTTGGTGCCCCAGTAGCCCGGGAAGGCTTTATACAGAATACGGGAATCTTTCTGGTACTGCAGCAGCTGGAACGGGCCGGTACCGATTGGGTTCAGGTCCACTTTCTCAGGCGTGCCGGCTTTCAGCATGTTGTCCGCATACTCTTTAGAGAGAATAGAGGCGAAGTCCATGGCCAGGTCAGCCAGGAATGGCGCTTCCGGACGCGTCAGCACGAACTGCACGGTTTTATCGTCCACTTTTTTCACTTCTGAGATCAGGTCAGGCAGCCCCATCCCTTCGAAGTACTCATAGCTGCCGCCCGACACTTTGTGGTACGGGTTCTGGGCATTTTTCTGACGGTCGAAGGAGAACACAACGTCGTCGGCGTTAAAGTCACGCGTTGGTTTAAATTCTTTGCTGTCCTGCCACTTCACGCCCTGACGCAGGTGGAAGGTATAGGTCTTACCGTCTTCGCTGACGTCCCACTTCTCAGCCAGACCCGGAATCACTTCGGTGGTGCCGGTTTTGAATTCAACCAGACGGTTATAGATCGGTACAGAGCTTGCGTCGTACGTCGTGCCAGAGGTAAAGAGCTGTGGGTTAAAGCCTTCCGGCGAGCCTTCAGAACAGTAAACCAGGGTTTTTGCCTGTACGCTTGCTGCCACGGTCATAGCCACCAGGCTCAGACCAAGCTTCAGCATCCCTGACTTCTTCAAGGAAATACTCATTATTCTGCTCCAATGTGATGTTTTGCTTTGTTGTGTTACGCCGCCAGACCTTTATTTATTTTTTACCCGGTCCGGTCGGTGGTGCCCGAAGGCAGTAAAGGGATGGAGAATCCTTTCAGAAGAGCGTTTGAGTTGCAGCGCAGATCGTCCCTGAAATGCCCCTCATGCCCTACAATCTGTCAACAGAATGTGAAAACGTCAATACAGGTGACGGGGATTTACGTGGAGTGTGAGAAACCGCAAACAAAGATTAAAAAAACTATGTATGCCAGTTTTCAGCAGGGAAATTTATGCTACTCGCCATCTTGCAGCACAAATATCTTCATATTTCGCAACAATCAGTGATTAACTTTTATTCAGAATGGGTAAATTTTCTTGCAGAATGGTGATTATCTGAGCACTAAATACCGCGAACGTTAAAACGCACAGCGAAAAATGCTGAGGTTATCCATAAGCAACGCGAAAAAAGATCAATCTATATATAAAAAAATACAATGGATTATGTCACAAAATCGTTAACAGGCAGGGAGAAGCCAGGATAAGGGGCGTTTTGGTGACTCTGGCGGGCTAAGGTCATAATGCAAAAAGGGCTAACCTTGCGGTTAGCCCTTTTCAGAATGTGGTCGGCGAGAGAGGATTCGAACCTCCGACCCACTGGTCCCAAACCAGTTGCGCTACCAAGCTGCGCTACTCGCCGAATGCGGAGCGCATCTTACTGCTGAGGTGCGCCCCCGTCAATCCCTTATTTTCAAAAAGCCATTCAACTGGCGATATTCTCGCCAGAGCAGCTACTGCGCGGCTTTTGCGGTGCTATCAGGGAGTTTACACCAGTTGTTGTTTTCGTTAATTCCACCATTTGGTGAGGTATAGCCGAGACAACCCATAATGGTGTCGTACAGTTCAACGTGGCGACGTGGCACCTTCATCTCCGCCTCTTTTTTCAGATGAGCAAACATTGCAGCTTTGTCAGGGTTTTCCAGATACTTATCCGACATCCACATAATCATCGGCACGCGGAACTGCTCCGGCGGTGCCAGCTTGCGCGGTGTACCGTGCAAATGCTCTTTCTCATTGATGGATTCACCGTGATCTGCCGCATAGATAACAATCGCTTTCTTGTCGCGCAGCTGGTCAATCACGCGGCTCAGGAAGGTATCAACATACAGTACCGAGTTATCGTAGGCATTGATCAGTTCCTGCTTGCTGCAGTCTTTATTAATACCGACGCACTCAGGTTGCCACTTTGCAAAGTCGCGCGTGTAACGTTGGTAATAGCTGTAATGTGACCCTTTTGTATGCAGAATGACGAGATGTTTGCCCTGCGGATGATTCTTCAGAGACTCAGACATCTCCTCAAGCAGCAGCATATCGTCGACGTTTTTACCGCGGTTGCGGGGCTCGGCGCCAATCTGCTCACGGTACGCGATGTTATCCGCCAGCGTATTGGTGTAGAACCACATCTCACTTTGCATAGCGAAGAGATCGGAGCTAAAACCAAGCTGCTTCAGCACAGCAAACACGTTTTGCTCTTTCAGCGTGCGTTGTGGGTTATCACTCGCACCGCCTTCACGCACAAACATACAGCGCAATGAGAGCTTCGTCGCGGTATCGCAAGAGTAGCCGCGATAGGCCACCAGGTTCTTTTCCTGAGCCAGTTTTGGTGTGGTATCACGGTCGTAACCGAGAATACCCATATGATCCCAGCGTGTTGTTTCACCGATAACAAACACGACGTAAGTATCATCCAGTCCGTCAGCAGGTGCCTGATAGGTGAATTTTTTTGTCGGGTTAATCAGCGATTTCACATCACTCGATTCGTCCGCCTGTGCCCAGGCATAAAGACCTAATGCCGAGAGCCAGTTAGACGGCAGATAAGAGTTAGCCACTACACCACCGTAGCTTGGCATATCAACGCCCGTCGCTTTTTCAATTCGTTTTTGCTGTTTTTCCATTAAGCGAATAGGCGCCCATACCAGCAGTCCGGCCAGCAAAACGACAACGATATTGCGTACCCGCTGTCCGCGCGTACGCAACTGGCGTAATAAGGTATAGCGGCAGGTATTACTCCAGATAAAGAAGAGCGGGATCAGGCAGGTTAACACCGTCCAGACGATAAAGCCTTTACCGACCACCTCTTTTGAAAGATCGATATCCGTGGTCATCACCGACGCCACGATACCGTACCCGATGACGACGTTCATGAACGTCATGTAATAGCTTGCGGCGGCAGAGATAATCACCACCAGCGAGGCCAGAATTTGCCAGGTACGTCGGCCAAAAAGTGAGAGCAGGCGTAACAGGAAGAAGGTTGCCAGAACGGAACCAAACACTTCAATCGCGGCAAAAATTCCATTTCTTACGGTGAGGTGTTCAAAATAACCTTCCACTCTTCTGAACAGCACCGCGCCATTCAGAAACAAACCGATATAGACAGCCAGCATCAGACACAATCGTTGCTGGGTAAGAGACCTAATATATTTCATGCAAACAACCCTGGGGGAAGGGGTATAAAGACCCGCCGAATCTCATCGAGAAAGCAGACAGAGTAAGTTGGTGCGAGAGAAACCGTTATCAGAAAGGTCCACAAGCGCGATAAGTAGACCACAGCGGGAAAGAAAAGTGGCAGCAGAGAATGTGATCGATGAAGATTTTTACAAAATAACAAGTCCGAAAGCAATGCAGAGATAAAAAAGAGGCCCTGCGGCCTCTCTTCATTAAATCAGGCATGCGCTTCTTTATAGACTTCACGCTGCGGCTGACGAATCGTCGTGGACAGTGCCAGCGAAATAATCAGCAAAGCAAATATCACGCAGAAGGTCACGTAGAACCCGCCGAACAGCGAGGCAATCAGCGAGCCGCAGATACTGCCGATCCCAAAGCCGAGATAGATAACCCCGTAGTTTTTCGCCAGGTTATTCAGCCCAAAGAACTCGCTTACCAGCGACGGGAAGACGGTAATGGTGCCGCCAAAGTTAAAGGCCACGCAGGCAATTGCTGCAAAGAATGTCGCTTCATTCAGCGGGGCGAACAGTAACGCCGCCATCCCCACCAGAGAGACCACCTGCCCTATCGTAATGACGCGGATACGGGCAATCTTGTCGGACAAGATCCCCAGCACCAGGCGACCAGACAGGTTGGCGATGGAAATAACCGTCACCGCATTCGCCGCGGTTGCCGCATCCAGTTTCACCATTCCCTGGGCGATATCTTTCGCCACGCCAATGACGTACAGACCGCTCATGCAGGCCGTCAGGAACATCACCGCCAGCATCCAGTACTGCGGTTTGCGCATGGACTGCGCCAGCGTAAAGTCGTTCTCCACCACGCCGTTAACGGATTTCACTTCCTGCTGCGGGGCATCTTTCATCAGCGTGGCACCGAACAGAATCATCACCAGCACGATGGCACCCCAGATCATGAAGGTCTTTTCGAGGCCAACGGACGCCAGAAGATGGGCATCAATAAACTTAAAGCCGAGGCTGCCCAGGCCATAAGAACCAATGGCAAAGGCGGAGATTAACCCCTTACGCTCCGGGAACCACTTCACGCAGTTCGACAGCGTCAGCAGATAGCCCGCACCGTCTGCCAGGCCCACCAGGACGCCAGCACTCAGCCACAGCATCATCAGGTTGCTGGAATGCGCCGTCAGGAAGAAGCCCAGACCGAGCAAAATGCCGGACGCCATGGTCACGCGCTTCACGCCAAAACGCTCCTGCAGCTTGCCCGCGACGGAAGACGAGATCGCCAGCCCAAGACTCAGCAGACCAAAAGAAAACGCCACCTGGCTGACCGGTGCGCCAAGTTTGTCGGAAAGCGCACTGTTAAACAGACTCCAGGTATAGACCGATCCCAGCGCGAACTGGGTGACGATGGTGCCAAAGAGCGTGAGCCAGCGCGTACGGTTATAAGTTGATGTGTTCATGGCCGTTGTCCTGCAACAGAAATTAGAAGAATTCGCTGAGGACAACGATAAACAAAACCCTAGCGGTGATGGGGTAAAACGGCATGAAATGCAGGAGGAACGGAATGAAATGCCTGGAATCGGGAATGAATGACCTTGCCGGGGAACAAAGCGACAGCAGGTTAGTACCTGCTATCGCTGTAAAGCCCGTGGTTATTGTTTCCGAGATGTTATCGCTACGTTTAAAAAAGTAACAACATTAAAAATTCGCACTCACCCCCAGGGTATAGAGAAACTCTTCACCCGTCGTGGTGCGTTCCCCCTGAGCCAGCGACGCATACGCCGCCATGTGCGTATTAAAAGGCATATCCGTTCCAACAGTGACATCCATCCAGCTACCGTTTTGAGCAGGGGCCGGCGTTTGCGGCATGCCAAACTGCGATTTCCACTGGTTTTCACCAAACTGCTGGTTATAGCTCACCTGCGCCCAGGGACGAAGATCGCCGTACTGAGTATTTACGCGCCAGCCTAGCGTGCTCACGCTGGCATGCCAGAGCGGATCGGCGAGCGTCTGCGTCGTCGCGCTATCGCCAAACTCATTGATCATCATCGGCGTCGAGCCGTCATACCGCCAGGACATCACCGGACCGGTGGTTATCCGCGCTGAAACCGGAAAATTCCAGCCCAGGCTCATCGCCGCGTCCGTGGTGGCGCCTGAAGGTACAGCCAGGGCAAGCCCAGGCAAATTTTGCGAAGACTGAATACGCTCAGCAAGAATATCTTCATAACGCGGTTGGTGATCCGCGTCCCATGTATAGCGTTCCGCCGTATTATTTTGGGCGTCTGAAACGATATATTCCTGTTGCCAGGCAGACGCTGTATGACAAAACAACAGGCAGGCTGAAATCCCCACCAGGCCAGAAACAGCATGGCGACCACTGATTTTTTTTATCATCATCAAAGCGACCCCAGAGAGAGCCGAGTTCGGCGATATTTGTCGTTATTCAGGAAGCGTTTAGCGGGCATATAGCCCTGTATTAACTATTGTCTTTATACCAGGCACGTCAAGACAGACGGAATGAAAATTTTGCGAAATCAGCATCAGTAAGGGAGATAACGGATGGAACGTTGCGGTTGGGTAAGCCAGGATCAGCTTTATATCGACTATCACGATCGGGAATGGGGCGTGCCGGAGACGGAGGGCAGAAAACTCTTTGAGATGATCTGCCTTGAGGGACAGCAGGCGGGATTGTCATGGATAACGGTACTGAAGAAACGTGAAAACTACCGCAACGCCTTCCACCAGTTCGACCCCGCCGCCGTCGCCGCCATGACCGATGAAGACGTAGAACGCCTGGTGCAGGATGCTGGCATCATCCGCCATCGCGGTAAGATCCAGGCCATCATCGGCAATGCCCGCGCTTACCTGGCGATGGAGCAAAACGGCGAGCCCTTCTCTGCGTTTGTCTGGTCGTTTGTGAATAACACGCCGCAGCTCACTCAGGCCACCTCGCTGGCGGAGATCCCGGCCTCCACGCCGGAGTCGGACGCGCTCTCTAAGGCCCTCAAAAAGCGCGGCTTTAAGTTTGTCGGCTCCACCATCTGCTACGCCTTTATGCAGGCCTGTGGCCTGGTCAATGACCATGTTACCGGCTGCTTCTGTCATCCGGGGAGGCAACATGATCCGCAAGTGGCAAAGTGACAATGCCGATCCGCTCCTGAGCCTGTGGCTTGAAAGCACCACCGAAGCGCACCCGTTCATCAGCGCAAGCTACTGGAAGGAGAACGAAGCCATGGTGCGGGAGGTCTACCTCCCTGCAGCGGAAACCTGGGTGTGGGAAGAGGACGGTACGCTGCGTGGTTTTATTAGCATTATACAGTCGCAGTTTGTGGGGGCGCTGTTCGTCAGGCCAACGTATATCGGGCAAGGTATTGGAGGCGCGCTGCTGAACCATGTTCAACAGCGCTTCCCGCATTTAAGCCTGGAGGTCTATCAGAAAAACGTCCGGGCGGTGAATTTCTATCATGCACAGGGCTTTCGCATCGAAGACAGCGCCTGGCAGGACGATACCCAGCACCCGACCTGGATTATGAGCTGGCAGGCGGATCAAACGCCGTTAAGGTAAGCTCAGGCCCCTGGTATTTCTCGGCCCAGGCCAGCGCCGTATTCCCTGCACAACCGTTCCCCAGCTTCGAGCTGGGGAGATCTTTGGTCAGCACGTTAACCGCCCCGTTTTTACAGATCCCCCCCTCGGCAGGCTCAAGATCGGGCCATGCGCCCTGGTGAATACAGATCACGCCCGGTTTAATCCCGTCGCTGACCACCGCCCCTGCCAGCACCTGACCACGATGATTCCAGACGCGCACCACATCGCCGTCCGCAATCCCGCGGGCTTTTGCGTCATGGGTATTCAGCGTGATCGGCTCTCGCCCGGCGACCGCATACTGCTCACGCAGTGAGGAGTAGTTAAGCTGGCTGTGCAGACGATGTGCGGGATGAGCAGATAACACCTGCAGCTGCTCCGGCTGGGCGTTGCCGTGCCACTCGTCCGGCTCCAGCCAGGAAGGGTGTGGCGGGCAATCGGCATAGCCAAAGCTGGCGATGCGCTCGCTGTAGATCACAATCTTGCCGCTCTCGGTTTTCAGCGGATGGTTCTCCGGGTCGCGGCGGAAATCAGCGAAACGGACGAACTGCGCGTTCTGTTCGCTTTCCGGCATTTCGATCAACTGGTTCGCTTCCCAGAACGCAGAAAATGGCGGCAGCGTTATGCCCTGCGCCGCACCGCGCTGCCCGGCGATCTGGTAAAACGTCTCCAGCCATTGCAGATCCGTTTTCCCTTCGGTAAAACGTTCGCGACCGCCCGCTTCCCACCGCTCGCTCAGTTCAGCAAACACGTCAAAATCATCACGTGCTTCATCGCGCGGCGCCACAACGCGCTTCATCGGTACCATATGCTGGTTGCTGTAATCGCCGGTCATGGTGAGATCGTTACGCTCAAACGACGTGGTCGCCGGCAGCACAATATCCGCATGTTTGGCCGAAGCGGTCCAGAAGCACTCGGAAATCACCACCAACTCCGGCTTTTGCCAGGCGCGGATCAGGCGATTGGTATCCTGATGGTGCGTGAAGTTCGCCCCGCCCGCCCACCAGATAAATTTAATATCCGGGAAATGGCGGTCCAGACCGTTGTGCTGATAAAAACCGCCCGGGTTTTCCAGGGCTTCAATGATTCGCGCCACCGGGATTTTATCCACGGCATCCACGCCGCCTGCCACCGAACCTTGCAGAGAAGCCAGCACCGCCGCTTTGCGCGTTGGGTTTCCGCCGTTGGCAAAATGATAGGAGAGACCAAAACCGCCGCCCGGCGTACCGATCTGCCCGAGCATGGCGGCAAGCGTGACCAGCATCCAGTGCTTCTGCTCGCCAAACTGCTGGCGCTGCATCCCCCAGCCGGACATTAACATCGTGGTGTTGTCATGGAATAACGCGGCCAGTTCGCGAATTTTGTCAGCAGAAACACCACAAATTCCTGCCGCCCATTCTGCGGTTTTAGCCACCCCGTCGGATTGCCCCGTGAGATAGTCGGCAAATTGGTCAAAGCCGGAGGTGCAGCGGGTGAGGAAGTCACTGTCGTGCCAGTCGTTCTCCACCAGCGTATGGGCGATACCCAGCATCATTGCCACGTCGGTGCCCATATGCGGCGCAATCCACTCGGCTCTGTCGCCGAAGAAATCCATAGTTTCAGAGCGCATCGGGTCAATGCAGATGATGCGCTTGCCGCTTTTGCGCAGCGCGTCGAAATAGCCAATGCCCTGCTCGTCACTGGCATTCCAGGCAATTTTCAACGTGTTAAGCGGGTTGGCACTCCAGAGCACCACCACATCGGTATGCGCCAGCACCAGCGGCCAACTGGTCTGCTGCTGGTAAACTTCGTTGCCGCCGACCACGTACGGCATGATCGCCTGCGCAGCGCCAGTGGAATAATCTCCCAGATGTCCGGTATAACCGCCCGCCAGGCTCATGTAACGCTGCAGCAGCGTCGACGCCTTATGCAGCACGCCGTTCGAACGCCAGCCGTAAGATCCGGCAAAAATGGACGATGGGCCGTAACGTTCGCGGATGCGCTTATGCTGGGCGTGGATCAACGCCAGCGCGTCATCCCAGCTCACGCGAACAAACTCATCCTGGCCGCGAATACCCTGCGGTTTGTCCGGCGAAGCCAGAAAACCTTTACGCACCATCGGCCAGCGCACGCGCGTTTTGCTATGCACCTGATCGCGAACGACGGTCTGTAAAGAGTTGGGATGTTGTGTTGGCAGTGCCCCGCGGGACGACAAAACATTTTCGCCATC
The DNA here is from genome assembly GCF_000534515.1 of Enterobacter sp. MGH 37. Classification (NCBI taxonomy): domain Bacteria; kingdom Pseudomonadati; phylum Pseudomonadota; class Gammaproteobacteria; order Enterobacterales; family Enterobacteriaceae; genus Enterobacter; species Enterobacter sp. MGH 37. Next base: position 1,418,980 of record NZ_KI973206.1, on the reverse strand, counting down.
GGTTTCGACCAGCATCGGCCCCCAGTGGGCGGCGGTCAGAATGGTTTTCGTTGAGGTGCTCAAGCGTGCGCTCCTGGTTGCGTGCAGGTTTTACGGCCTTCTTGCTGAGGCCGTTTATGGTTTGTCACAAATTTCAGAGTTATACCCGGAATTTTCTCCGTATCTGGACGTCATAATCAACTGCCACGCACGCCGTGGCAAAGAATAAAAAGGATTAAGGAAAGAAGATGAAAAAACGCGTACTCGTTATTGCCGCTCTGGTGAGCGGTGCACTGGCTGTTTCTGGCTGCACAACCAACCCTTACACCGGTGAGCGCGAAGCGGGTAAATCCGGCATCGGCGCAGGTATCGGCTCACTGGTAGGTGCAGGCGTTGGGGCACTCTCCTCCTCCAAGAAAGACCGCGGTAAAGGCGCGCTGATTGGCGCAGCGGCGGGGGCAGCACTGGGCGGCGGCGTCGGCTATTACATGGACGTGCAGGAAGCAAAACTGCGTGACAAAATGAAGGGAACCGGCGTAAGCGTGACGCGCAGCGGCGATAACATCATTCTGAACATGCCTAACAACGTGACCTTTGATAGCAGCAGCGCAACGCTGAAACCAGCGGGTGCGAACACGCTGACCGGCGTGGCGATGGTGCTGAAAGAGTACAACAAGACCGCCGTGAACGTGATTGGCTACACCGACAGCACCGGCAGCCAGGATCTGAACATGCGTCTGTCACAGCAGCGCGCGGATTCCGTTGCCAGCTCGCTGATCGCCCAGGGTGTGGAAGCGAACCGCATCCGCACCAGCGGCATGGGCCCTGCCAACCCTATCGCCAGCAACAGCACGGCGGAAGGTAAAGCGCAGAACCGTCGCGTAGAGATTACGTTGAGTCCAATTCAGTAATCGCATTTCTCCCTCTCCCGTGGGAGAGGGTTGGGGTGAGGGCACCAGACCGCACCCCAGGTAAGCGCAGCGCCACCGGGCAAATTACTTGATTCGTCCGATTTTCCCGTTAAGGTATTCTCACTAAATTCAGGGAAATCAGCGATGAGCAAACCAGCCCGGGCCACCATCAGCGACGTGGCGAAAGCCGCCAGAACCGGTAAAACCAGCATTTCGCGCTACCTTAACGGCGAGAAACATCTATTGTCCGATGCATTGCTGGCGCGTATTGAACAGGCTATTGCCGATCTCGACTACCGCCCCAGCCTGATGGCCCGCGGGCTCAAACGTGGCCGCACCCGCCTTATCGGACTTATCATCGCGGATATCACTAACCCCTACTCTGTAAACGTGCTCAGCGGTATCGAAGCCGCCTGCCGCGAAAAAGGTTTTACGCCTCTGGTCTGTAATACCAACAATGAGGTCGACCAGGAGTTGCACTATCTCGATCTGCTGCGCAGCTACCAGGTGGAAGGGATTGTGGTCAACGCGGTGGGCATGCGTGAAGAGGGGCTGAACCGTCTGCAGCAATCCTCCCTGCCCATGGTCCTCATCGACCGTAAAATCCCGGAATTCGCCTGCGATGTGGTCGGGCTGGATAACACCCAGGCCGCCACGACCGCGACCGAGCATCTGATTGAACAAGGTTTCGAGGCGATTCTCTTTCTGAGCGAACCGCTGGGCATGGTAAATACCCGACGCGATCGGCTGGCTGCATTTCGTGCCACGCTGGCGCGTTATCCCGGCGTGATCGCCGAAAATGCCGAAACCCCGCTTCACGAAGCCGATCAGCTCGACAATACCCTACGCCAGTTCCACACGCGCCATCGCGGGATGCGCAAAGCCGTTATCTCCGCCAACGGGGCACTAACCCTGCAGGTTGCCCGCTCACTCAAGCGTATTGGCCTGCACTGGGGCAGCGATATCGGTCTGCTGGGGTTTGATGAACTGGAGTGGGCGGAGCTGGCTGGCGTCGGCATTACCACCCTCAAACAGCCCACCTGGCAGATTGGCTATGCTGCTGTAGAACAAGTGGTTCGTCGTATTGAAGGCACCAGTGAGGCCGTACGCGAGCAGGTCTTCTCCGGCGAGCTGATCGTCCGCGGCTCCACCGCACGTTAATTTCCCCTTGTGATAGCGATCATAAATTCGACATCCTGAGCTTTTCTTTGGAACCGGTTCCATCTAGCGTAATAGTATTGATATGTTGCGATGGAGTCCGAAGATGGGCAGGAAAATCATGGTGGTCACCGCCGCGTATGGCGCGGAGCAGGTGCGACAGGCGGGCGGTCAGCGGGCGATGCTTCCCGTTATTGCGGGTGCAGGCGCCGACGGCGTGGAGATCCGCCGCGAGCTGTTCAATAGCGAAGAGTTACTGGCGCTGCCTGCGCTCGGTGAGTCCATTGAGCTTCTGGGCCTGCTGGCGTGTTACTCAGCACCTGCCGCCCTGTTTATGCCCGATGGCACCCTCAACCCGGACCTGCCGCGGTATCTCTCAGAAGCCAGCACCCTGAACGCGCTGTGGCTGAAGGTTTCCCTGGGCCATTTTAGCGACACGCAGCCTCTCGATGCCTTACGTACTCTGCTCAATACCAGCGGTATAGCGCTGGTTGTGGAAAACGATCAGACCGACTGCGGCCAGCTTGCACCGATGCAACGCTTTCAGGCCGCCTGTCGCGAAAGGGCGCTTCCCGTCACGCTGACTTTTGACATGGGCAACTGGCTGTGGGTCGGTGACTCCCCGGAAGAGGCCGCGCGTCATCTGGCGCCTGCCGTGAGCTATATCCACGTTAAAGCCGCCGTTCCGCATAAAGATAACTTTCGCGCCGTCGCGCCGGACGGTGCCGATTCCCGCTGGCTGGATCTGCTTGGCCAGCTGCCTGCCGATGCCCCGCGCGGTATCGAGTTCCCGCTGGAAGGGGTGGATTTAACCGCCGTTACCCGCCATTACGTCAACCTGCTGCGCGAGGAGTAAATCATGCACAAGACGCTGGATGTCATCACGATTGGCGAAGCCATGGCAATGTTTGTCGCCACCGAAACGGGCGAGCTGAGCGCGGTAGAGCACTTTATCAAACGCGTGGCGGGCGCAGAGCTGAACGTCGCAACCGGCCTGGCGCGTCTGGGCCTGAACGTCGGCTGGGTCAGCCGCGTGGGCGATGACAGCTTTGGCCACTTCGTTCTCGATTCGCTGAAAAAAGAGGGGATTGATGCCGCAGGCGTCACGCTCGACGGACGCTTCCCCACCGGCTTTCAGCTTAAGTCTAAAGTTGAAAATGGAACCGATCCCATCGTGGAGTATTTCCGTAAAGGGTCGGCCGCCAGCCATCTCTCCGTAGAAGATTACCACGCCGATTATTTTGCCTCCGCGCGCCATTTGCACCTGAGCGGCGTGGCGGCGGCACTCTCTGCCAGCTCGTATTCGCTGCTGGATCATGCGGCAACGACCATGAAGTCGCTGGGCAAAACGATCTCCTTCGATCCAAATTTGCGCCCGGTGCTGTGGAAAAGCGAAGCGGAAATGATCGAGAAGCTTAACCGGCTGGCATTCAGGGCGGACTGGGTTCTGCCGGGCCTGAAAGAAGGGATGATCCTGACCGGCGAAAATACACTGGAAGGCATTGCTGACTTCTACCTGAATAAAGGGGTAAAAGCGGTGGTGCTGAAAACCGGCGCCGATGGCGCATGGTTTAAAACAGCCGAAGGCGAGCAAGGCGCGGTCGCGGCGGTGAAGGTCGAGAACGTCGTCGACACCGTCGGCGCGGGCGATGGCTTTGCCGTGGGCGTCATTAGCGCGCTGCTGGAAGGCAAACCGCTGCAGCAGGCGGTTGCACGAGGCAACAAGATTGGCTCACTGGCCATTCAGGTGCAGGGCGACAGCGAAGGATTACCGACACGAGCACAGCTCGGCATGTAAATTCCCTCTCCCCGTGGGAGAGGGCCAGGGTGAGGGCAACAGGCCGCACCCAATAATTAAACCACCGTGTACCCTACAGGCAACGGCGGTAACAACCTCAACAACAGAGGCAAGCCTATGAACAGTTCGACCAATGCAGTAAAACGCTGGTGGTACATCATGCCAATCGTGTTTATCACGTACAGCCTGGCGTACCTTGATCGTGCCAACTTCAGTTTCGCATCCGCGGCGGGGATCACCGAAGACCTCGGGATCACTAAGGGCGTCTCATCCCTGTTGGGCGCCCTCTTCTTCCTGGGGTATTTCTTCTTCCAGATCCCCGGTGCTATTTACGCCGAACGCCGCAGCGTGCGTAAGCTGATCTTCATCTGTCTGATCCTGTGGGGCGCCTGTGCGTCACTTACCGGCGTGGTGAACAATATTCCTGCCCTGGCCGCCATTCGCTTTATCCTTGGCGTCGTTGAGGCGGCGGTCATGCCCGCGATGCTGATTTACATCAGCAACTGGTTTACCAAATCTGAACGCTCACGCGCGAATACTTTCCTGATCCTCGGTAACCCGGTCACCGTACTGTGGATGTCGGTGGTCTCCGGCTACCTGATCCAGTCCTTCGGCTGGCGCGAGATGTTCATCATCGAAGGGGTTCCGGCAGTGATTTGGGCATTCTGCTGGTGGGTGCTGGTGAAAGATAAACCTGCCCAGGCGAAATGGCTTTCCGAAGATGAAAAAGCGGCGCTCCAGGCGCAGCTGGATAAAGAGCAGCAGGGTCTGAAGGCGGTACGTAACTACGGTGAAGCCTTCCGCTCCCGTAACGTGATCCTGCTCTGCGCGCAGTATTTTACCTGGAGTATCGGCGTGTACGGTTTTGTGCTGTGGCTGCCGTCGATCATCCGCAGCGGCGGTGAGAATCTCGGCATGGTTGAAGTGGGCTGGCTCTCGTCCGTACCGTATCTGGCTGCGACCATCGCCATGATCGTCGCCTCCTGGGCGTCGGATAAGCTGCAAAACCGTAAGGTGTTCGTCTGGCCGCTGCTGCTGATTGCTGCTTTTGCCTTCATCGGCTCCTGGGCCGTGGGCGCGAATCACTTCTGGGCCTCTTATACCCTGTTGGTCATTGCCGGTGCCGCCATGTACGCCCCGTACGGTCCATTCTTTGCCATCATCCCGGAGATGCTGCCGCGTAACGTGGCGGGCGGTGCCATGGCATTAATTAACAGCATGGGCGCGCTGGGTTCGTTCTGCGGCTCCTGGTTTGTTGGTTACCTGAACGGAGCCACCGGCAGCCCATCCGCATCGTACATCTTTATGGGGGTGGCGCTTTTTGCCTCCGTGTGGCTTACTCTGATTGTTAAGCCTGCTAATAATCAACAGCACCCCGTCGGCGCACGCCACGCCTGAATCCTTAAAAATCAACGGAGATTAGCATGAAGCCGTCCGTCATTTTGTATAAAGCACTGCCGGAAGATCTGCAGAAACGCCTGGAAGAGCACTTCACCGTCACGCAGGTGAAAAACCTGAGTCCGGAGACCGTGGCACAGCATGCCGATGCGTTCGCCAGCGCCGAAGGCCTGCTGGGTTCAAGCGAGAAAGTGGACATCGCCCTGCTGGAGAAAATGCCGAAGCTTCGTGCTACTTCAACTGTTTCAGTAGGTTATGACAACTTCGACGTGGATGCCCTGAGCGCCCGCAAAATCCTGCTGATGCACACGCCGCATGCCCTGACGGAAACCGTGGCCGACACGCTGATGGCGCTGGTGCTCAGCACCGCCCGTCGCGTGGTTGAAGTGGCCGAGCGCGTTAAAGCAGGCGAATGGACAAAAAGCATTGGCCCGGACTGGTTCGGCGTGGATGTTCACGGAAAAACGCTGGGCATCGTGGGTATGGGACGTATCGGGCTGGCGCTGGCACAGCGCGCGCATTTTGGTTTCAACATGCCGATACTGTACAACGCGCGCCGTCACCACGATGAAGCGGAAGAACGTTTTAACGCGCGTTACTGTGAGCTGGATACGCTGTTGCAGGAAGCCGATTTTGTCTGCCTGATCCTGCCGTTGACGGATGAAACACGTCACCTGATTGGCAAATCCGCATTTGAAAAAATGAAGAAATCCGCCATTTTTATCAACGCGGGTCGTGGCCCGGTGGTGGATGAGCAGGCGCTCATTGAAGCCCTGCAAAATGGCGAGATCCACGCCGCCGGTCTGGACGTGTTTGAGCAGGAGCCACTGCCGGTGGATTCTCCACTGCTGAAAATGCCAAACGTCGTCGCCCTGCCCCACATCGGCTCTGCCACGCACGAGACACGCTACAACATGGCGGCTACCGCAGTGGACAACCTGATTGCCGCGCTGAGTGGAAAAGTGGATAAAAACTGCGTTAACCCGCAGATCCAACAGTAGAAACGAAAAAACCCGCCAGAAGGCGGGTTTTTGAATTTTGTGCTACTGGGTTGGAAGCTTACAGGCTTACAACGTTACCAGCTGCTGGGCCTTTAGCGCCGCTTTCGATGGTGAAGGACACTTTCTGACCTTCGTCCAGAGATTTGTAGCCATCGTTCTGGATAGCAGAGAAGTGTACGAACACGTCTTTTGAGCCATCGTCAGGAGTGATGAAGCCGAAACCTTTATCAGCGTTGAACCATTTTACCAGACCAGTCATTTTAGCAGACATAGAATTACCTTAATTAACAAATATATTGTGCCTTCCGGCTTGATGGATTGCGTTACAGATTTTTAAGCGATGAAGGAAGGGTCACAACGAAGGGTATCTATGGATAACAATCTGGACTGCTTTACTAAACTGCTTTAGGTCTGTGTAACAAACCGACGGGAATAGTTATACCGATGTGGTAGAGGAATGACAAGCGTTATTTTCGCAATGCATAAAAAAACCCCGCCTGACGCGGGGTTTTTTCGGTTTATTCTGTGGCCGTGACGGCGGCACTCCAGGCCTGGCTAAAGGCCTGATGCTGGGAGGCCAGTGGCCCAATCAGCGTATTGTACTGACTTGCCTGCTGCGAAGTCGGGAACTGGATGCCGTTGGCAACAAAGCTCACCTGAGTGTCCTGCTGGGCGATAAAGTCACCCACCTGAACCAGCTGCTGCGTGAAAATTTGCGCGGCCGGAATCAGCGGTTGCAGTGCTTCAGACGGTTTGGTCACCACTTTCTCATACACTTTGTCAAAGACCGGTTTGAGATCGTCACCCTGCTTCAGCGCAGAACGTGACGCATCAGCCTGCATTTTCGCATTCTGTAGCTGCTGGCTCAGCACGCCGAGCGCACCGTTGGACTGGCGCAGCGGTTCACGCTGAGTCACATAATCCTGTGGAACGCGGATGGCGTTTACGCTATCCACGACCGGGCGGATACCGGAATCCATCGCCTGGCTCACCTGCTGTGAATACCCATAAAGAATGGCGTAATCGGACACAAAGGGACCAAACTGTTTTTTCTGATCCGCAGTCAGCGTCGGTAACCGCTCGCCGCTGCGCATCACTGTATTCTGCAGAAAATCGATAAACGCTTTGCGCTGATCGCCTTCTTTATCAAAACACCCACTCAGGCTAACAACCATCAACAACGCCGCAATAGGCGCAAACCAGCGAGAGCAGGACTTTCCTGTCGCCATTTTATTACTCCTTTCACCCAAAAAAGCGCACACCGGCACACGCGTGCCCGACGGCTTACAAGGATAGTCCAGGTCAGCCTTGCAAGATACTCTTTTCATGTAAAACGCCTATTGCCGATTTATTTCTTATCATTTACAAAAAAATACCTGACGGGCCCTCCTTATGGTTAATCAGGTAATTAGCATAACTATCCATATAGCTGAATCGGATAAAGCGATCGTTACCGCACGATTAATCACACCCGTGACGATCCTGGGTTTGTATTAGGGACTATTCTTAATTGGCTCTCTGATGTTCTTGATCACGATGTGAGATTTAAGAGGAGTTCTCAATGGAATATAAAGATCCTGAGTTTGAGCTGCTGAGCAGTCTGGAACAGATCATTTTTAAAGATGTACCGCAGACGATTACCCTGCAACAAAAAGCCAATCCCTTTACAGAATATGAGCAATTGCGCAAAGGGACAGGTCTGAAGACAGAAGAATTCGCCAGAGCGATGGGTGTCAGCGTAGCGATGGTGCTGGAGTGGGAGTCAAAACGTGAGAGACCCACGCCAACCGAGTTAAAGCTGATGCGCCTGATTCAGGCCAACCCTGCACTCAGCAAACAGATAGCGTAGTGACGTTTGAACGCCCCCGCCTTCGCGGGGGCTTGTGTTTAAAGACTCTCGCAACGCCAGCCCGCCTCTTCCCAGATCATCTCGTGCGACAACGTTAACCCTTTTAAAAAAGCGTCATCGTGTGACACCACCAGCAGTGCTCCCGGAAAACCGGCCAATGCCGCTTCAATGGCCTGAACCGAGGCCAGATCCAGATGGTTGGTCGGTTCATCCAGCAACAGGAGCTGCGTGGCCTCAGCACGCCATAATACACAGGCCAGTGCCGCCTTAAGACGCTCACCGCCGCTCAGTTCCGCCAGCGGGAGCGCGACTTTATCGGCCCCCAACTGGAGCTGCGCTAAACGGGTTCGTAATACCCCCTCTTCAAGGGGCGTATTGCCCAGGTTGAGGTGGGTCATGACCGACTGCGAGAGATCGAGCCGGGACAGATGTTGATCGAGATAAGCGCAGCTGACGGAAACGTTGCAGGTCCCTGAACGCGGGCTGATTTCGCCGAGAATCGCTTTTAACAGCGTCGACTTCCCGCAGCCGTTTGGTCCTTTTAACGCCACGCGCATCGGACCATCCATCCGCCAGTTGAGTGGGGGAACGGGCACATGCGGCAGCACCAGATTTTCCATCACCAGCACCTGTTTTCCTTCCGGAATCTGACTCCCCGGCAGGGTAAACATCACCGGGTTATCGTCTTCTACCCGCTCACGCGCCTTGTTTACGGCAGCGTTCAGGGCATCATTTTGCTCGTTATGCTGTTTTTTCCAGCTGCCAATACGTTCCTTTGCCGCGCCTTTATATTTGACGCGTTCGAACGATGCGATATTGAGGGTATCGACGGTGCGTAATGTTTTTGCCGACCGCCGCTGGCTGTCGTCATGCTCTCTCTGCATGCGCGCGCGGGTACGTTTGCGCGCCGTCGCCGCGTGCTCCAGCGCCGCGCGGGCAGCCTGTTGCTCAGCATCGCGCTGGGTTTGATAATCCGCATAATTCCCGCCATAGCTGCGAAGACCAGCGCCACTCAGTTCAAGAATACGCGGCACCTGCGCCAGCAACTCACGGTCATGGGAGGCCACCAGTACACCGCCCTGATAACGGGCAAGCTGGTCGTAGAACCATGTCCGGCCTTGCCGGTCCAGGTGGTTAGTGGGTTCGTCCAGCAGCAGATAATCCGCTTGCGCCGTAAACGCCCCGCACAGCAACGCGCGGACACGCTCGCCACCGCTGAGTTCAGCGGTAGGTTTATCCGGATCAAACGGCGGCAGTCTCGCCCGGGCAAACGCCTCGCTCAGGCGTTCTGCTAAATCCCAGAAGCCATCAAGCGTTTCCAGATCGTCAGGCTGATACTCTCCGCTGTCGACACGCGCTCGCGCCGCGAAGATTGCCTCGTACCCGAGCAATTCAGCCAGCGTCGTGTGTGGCAAAATATCCTGCTGCTGCGCCACATAAACCTGTGTTCCGGTTCGTTCGATATGCCCGTTTGCGGGTTCATCAAGCCCCGCCAGCAGGCGCAGCAGACGTGTTTTCCCACTGCCGTTGCGGCCCACCAGCGCGCACAGAGACGGTTCCAGAGAAAGATTCAGCGGACCAAAAAGGGTAGCCCCCGTCGCAAACTGACAGGTGACCTGATGCAAAATAAAAGAAGGGGACTGCGCTAAATGAGCCATAAGCACTCCTGAATGAAATCAAAACATCCCCTGCCGACGCGGTGGCGTTTAGCAAGGATCGAAATTCATCAGTCGTGTTTGTTCATTTTTGGGGGCACTCCAGCGCGAGAAATTTAACGAGGGTAAGGATAACGGTAATGTGTTGAAGGTTTCAAGGTTAAATTTTGGGCGACTTATACTCCCTCAGCCCTTTGGGAAGGACTACTTTGCCGATACCCTGAAGGCGCCGCGCTTATCCGGCCTACAAAAGCCCCATAAAAAAACCCGCCGAAGCGGGTTTTCAAACTGCTGGCAAAGTGCATTTTGTCAGTTTCCCCCGGCGGCGCTACGCTTGGGCCTACAATGAAACGTGCAACCCGTTACACAATGTAGGCCGGGTAAGCGTAGCGCCACCCGGCAAGAAAGACGGCTCATATGTTTATGACAGCGGGCACATTACTGCAGCAGCGAAATATCCGCCACGCGCAGGAACAACTCGCGCAGTTTTTCGAGCATAGAGAGACGGTTGATACGCAGGTCTTTATCTTCTACGTTCACCATCACTTTCTCGAAGAAGGCGTCGATCACGTCACGCAGTTCCGCCAGCTCCACCAGCGCTTCCTGGTAGCGGCCTTCCGCGAAGTACGGTTCGAGCTTGTCGCGCAGCACCACAACCTGCATCGCCAGAGCAATCTCTTCCGGCTCTTTCAGGGTTGCGGCGTTCACGCGTTCGTTCAGCGTTTCGTCTGATTTCGCCAGAATGTTGGAGACACGCTTGTTAGCCGCAGCCAGCGCAGATGACGCTTCCAGCGTACGGAAGTGGGAAACCGCCTTCATACGCGCATCGAAATCAGCCGGACGGGTCGGACGACGCGCCAGCACCGCCTGAATGGTGTCAACGGTGTAACCTTCGTCCTGATACCAGGCGCGGAAACGACCGAGCATAAAGTCGATAACGTCGTCCACCACGTTCGCGTTGGTCAGCTTGTCGCCGTACAGACGCACCGCTTCTTCGGTCAGTGTCTGCAGATCGAGGTTCAGGTTCTTCTCAACGATGATGCGCAGCACGCCCAGCGCAGCACGACGCAGCGCAAACGGGTCTTTGTCCCCTTTTGGATGCTGGCCGATACCGAAGATACCCGCCAGGGTGTCCATCTTGTCGGCAATCGCCACGGCGCAGGCGACCGGGTTGGACGGCAGTTCGTCACCCGCAAAGCGCGGCTGATACTGCTCGTTCAGTGCCACAGCCACGTCTTCCGCTTCGCCATCGTGACGCGCGTAGTGCATGCCCATCACGCCCTGGGTGTCGGTAAATTCGAACACCATGTTGGTCATCAGGTCGCACTTGGAGAGCAGGCCCGCACGGGTCGCATGGTTGACGTCGGCACCAATTTCGCGGGCGATCCAGCCGGACAGCTCCGCAATGCGGTCGGTCTTGTCGCGCAGCGTACCCAGCTGCTGCTGGAACAGCACGGTCTGCAGACGCGGCAGGTTATCTTCCAGACGCTTTTTACGGTCGGTATTGAAGAAGAACTCGGCATCCGCCAGACGTGGACGCACCACTTTCTCGTTACCGGAGATAATCTGGATCGGATCTTTCGATTCGATGTTGGCGACGAAGATGAAGTTTGGCAGCAGCTTGCCGTCGTTGGCGTAGACCGGGAAGTACTTCTGGTCACCCTTCATGGTGTACACCAGCGCTTCTGCCGGAACGGCCAGGAATTTCTCTTCGAACTTCGCAGTCAGCACCACCGGCCATTCAACCAGAGAGGTCACTTCTTCCAGCAGGCTGTCGCTCAGATCGGCATTACCGCCAATCTTGCGCGCCGCCTCTTCCGCGTCCGCTTTGATTTTGGCTTTACGCTGTTCGTAGTCAGCAATGACCTTGCCGCGCTCCAGCAGAATTTGCGGATACTGGTCGGCATTGTCGATGGTGAACTCCGGCTCACCCATAAAGCGGTGGCCGCGGATCACGCGATCGGACGCCACGCCCAGAATGGTGGCAGGAATAACGGTGTCGCCCAGCAGCAGGGTCACGGTATGGACCGGACGCACGAAGTGGACGTCAGACGCGCCCCAGCGCATCAGCTTAGGAATCGGCAATTTCGCCAGCGACGTGGCAATCATGTCCGGCAGCAGCGCTTCTGCGCTCTCGCCTTTCACATGCGCACGATACAGCAGCCACTCGCCTTTGTCGGTGGTCAGACGCTCGGCCTGGTCAACGGTGATGCCGCAACCGCGCGCCCAGCCTTCAGCCGCTTTGCTTGGCTTGCCTTCCGCGTCGAACGCCTGGGCAATAGCCGGGCCACGTTTTTCGACTTCACGATCCGGCTGAGACGCCGCCAGATTTGCCACTTTCAGCGCCAGACGACGCGGCGCAGCAAACCACTCAATTTTACCGTGCGCCAGGCCAGCGTTATCCAGCTCGGCGGTCACGTTCGCAGCAAAAGATTCAGCCAGGCTGCGCAGGGCTTTTGGTGGCAGCTCTTCGGTGCCGATTTCCACCAGGAAAGTTTTCTCAGACATGGCCGCCTCTTATTTGTTTCGGTTGCACATCGGGAAGCCAAGGGCTTCACGGGACGCGTAGTAAGCTTCTGCAACGGCTTTGGTCAGGGTACGAATACGCAGAATGTAGCGCTGACGTTCAGTCACGGAGATGGCTTTGCGGGCGTCCAGCAGGTTGAAGCTGTGGGCGGCCTTCAGAATACGCTCGTAAGCAGGCAGCGGCAGCGGAGTCTCCAGCGCCAGCAGCTGCTGCGCTTCTTTCTCGTACTGCTCGAAGCAGGTGAACAGGAAGTCCACGTCCGCGTATTCGAAGTTATAGGTGGATTGCTCCACTTCGTTCTGATGGAACACGTCGCCGTAGGTGGTTTTACCCAGCGGGCCGTCGCTGCAGACCAGGTCGTAAACGCTGTCTACGCCCTGAATATACATCGCCAGACGTTCCAGACCGTAGGTGATTTCACCCGTGATCGGCTTACATTCCAGACCGCCAACCTGCTGGAAGTAAGTGAACTGGGTCACTTCCATGCCGTTCAGCCACACTTCCCAACCCAGACCCCAGGCACCCAGCGTTGGGTTTTCCCAGTTATCTTCCACGAAACGGATATCGTGAATGGTTGGATCCATACCCAGCTCTTTCAGCGACCCGAGGTACAGTTCCTGAATATTGTCGGGCGATGGCTTAATCACCACCTGGAACTGATAGTAATGCTGCAGACGGTTCGGGTTCTCACCGTAACGACCATCGGTCGGACGACGGGAAGGCTGCACATACGCGGTCGCCATTGGCTCTGGTCCCAACGCGCGCAGGCTGGTCATCGGGTGTGAAGTGCCGGCGCCGACTTCCATGTCCAAAGGTTGAACAATGGTGCAGCCCTGACGAGCCCAGTAATCCTGTAAGGTCAGGATCAGGCCCTGGAAGGTCTTGGTATCAAACTTTTGCATAGTATTTCGTGCTGGATACGTGTGGTTTTAAATGGAAGGGACCAGTATACCCGCTGGCTGCAAGATATACAGTACGAAACGGGGTTGTTTAGGGAAAATTGGGAAATAAGCCTTCAGGCCAGAACGTGGGCGACGTCTGGCTGTTGATTATGCGAGCAGGCTAGCGCATGGAGAGGTGTAAAAACTGGCCGTCTGCATCAAACGAGCAGACAAAGCCCTCTTTACGCGACGTATGGCCCCGCAGCTCATAGCTTCCCTGAAAGCGCTCAAATCCGGTGACATCAATCTTCTGAACGGCCGAGTTATAGCGGCGTGCAGCCTGATCTTTACAGATTGCCTCCATGTTCAGTGAACGTTCCGGGCTCATTTTGCCCTGCTGTGCTTTTTGCACAGGTGCTTCTTGTGGCGTACTGCAACCTGCCAGCATGAGCAGCAGAAAGAGTGACGCCACTCGCTTCATCATCATTTTTATTACCGTCCTGGTCAGTGGCTGTTATTTTTAGTATCAAAGCTTTTATAGATTAAGGTCCGCCATTCTGCGAATCTCGCGGTCTTCCGGCAAGCCTGCTGATAAAACTCAGAATTTTCCAAACGAAGACTTTTGGACAATGGCAGTCACACTCCATTTACAGGGAATACGAGGAACTGATGGCGTCAAAAATTAACTGGATTGATAACCTGCGAGGAATAGCGTGCCTGATGGTGGTCATGATCCACACGACGACCTGGTATGTCACGAATGCGCACAGCATCAGCTCTGTTAACTGGGACATTGCCAACATTCTCAACTCTGCGTCTCGCGTCAGCGTCCCGCTATTTTTTATGATTTCCGGCTTTCTCTTTTTTGGCGAACGTAGCGCGCAGCCGAGGCACTTCATCCGCATCGCGGCCTGTCTGGGGTTTTACAGCGCCGTTGCCTTGCTCTATATCACCCTGTTCACCTCAATTAACGCCGGGCTATCACTCAAATATTTGCTGCAAAAACCAGTGTTCTATCACCTGTGGTTTTTCTTCGCCATTATCGTTATCTATCTCGTCTCTCCTCTTATTCAGGTGAAAAACGTCAGCGGGAAAATGCTGCTGGCCCTGATGGTGGTGATTGGCCTCATCGCCAACCCGAATACGGTCTCGCAGAAAATCGACGGATTTGAATGGTTGCCGGTCAATCTCTATATCAACGGCGATACCTTCTATTACGTGCTTTACGGCATGCTGGGGCGCGCCATCGGGATGATGGAGACGCAAAAACGTAGTCTGAACTGGCTTTGTGCGTCGCTGTTTATCGCAGGCGTGGCGGTGATATCGCGCGGGACGCTGCACGAATTGCAGTGGCGCGGTAATTTTGCCGATACCTGGTACCTGTATTGCGGACCGATGGTGTTTCTCTGTGCCGTCTCGCTGCTTACGCTCGTTAAAAACACGCTCAACGCACGGCCACTCCCGGTACTGAGCGTGATTTCGCGGCACTCGCTCGGAATTTATGGTTTTCACGCGCTGGTGATCCACGCCCTGCGAACAAGAGGTGTGGAGCTAAAGAGCTGGCCAGTGCTGGATATCATCTGGATTTTTGCCGCCACGCTGGTCATCAGCCTGCTGCTGTCGATGCTGCTGCAAAGAATCGATACGCGCAGGTTTGTAAGTTAACCAGATGGATGGGGAGTGGTAGGCCGGGTCAGCGCAGCGCCACCCGGCGGATGTTTACGACATCAGCGGCAGCAGCTGCTGATAGATTTTGCGGAATACGTCGCGCCTCTGCGCATAGCGGGCATGGCGTGCTGCGTCAGGCAAGTGCGCCTGTTCAAGCGGAAGCTGCGGTAACAATTGTGAAAGCGGTTTTTCGGGGTTCATGGCTATCTGTGCCAGCCGTGCGGCGCCGAGTGCGGGCCCGACATCGCCACCAGTGCGGAAATCCAGCTGCAATCCGCTGATGTCAGCCAGCATCTGTCGCCAGTAAGGGCTCCGCGCGCCGCCGCCAATCAGGGTGACGCTCGACGGTTTCAGGCCGCAATCATGCACCACGTCCATGCCGTCGGCCAGCGCATAGCCCACACCCTCCAGAACCGCACGCGCCAGCTCAGCCGGGCCATGCTGATGAGTTAAACCAAAGAACACCCCTTTCGCTTCCGGGTTGTTGTGCGGCGTTCGCTCACCGGAAAGATACGGTAAAAACCAGATCGTACCCGCGGTGTCATCCGCCTGCTGCGCGGCGGAGATGAGCGCCGGAACATCGGCCATGCCGGTGAGTCTTGCCGCCCAGTCCAGGCAAGATGCGGCACTGAGCATCACTGACATCAAATGCCATTTCCCCGGAAGGGCATGGCAGAAACTGTGCACTGCGCTTTCAGGGTTGCTGCGATACCCGTCGCTAACGGCAAAATAGACACCGGACGTTCCCAGCGACAGCATCGCCTGCCCTGCCTCCACCATGCCGACACCGACGGCCCCCGCCGCATTGTCACCGCCTCCGGCCACCACCGGTACGGCTGGCATATTCCAGCGTTCAGCAACGGCTGGCTGCAGCGTGCCTGTCACCTCGCTACCTTCGAACAGCGCGGGCATATGGGCGCGGGTCAGATGGCAGGCATCCAGCATCGCCTCGCTCCAGTCACGTTTCGCCACGTCGAGCCACATCGTGCCCGCCGCGTCAGACATGTCGCTGGCGAAATCACCCGTCATGCGAAAACGCAAATAATCTTTCGGCAGCAGGACTTTCGCCACCTGCCGGAAAATCTCAGGTTCATGACGCTGTACCCACAGAAGTTTCGGTGCGGTAAAACCGGGCATCATCAGGTTGCCGGTGATCTGGCGGGAGGTGGGTACACGTTCCTCAAGAAGCGCACACTCTTCTGCACAGCGGCCATCGTTCCAGAGGATCGCAGGACGCAACACGCGATGCTGGCTATCAAGCAGCGTTGCGCCGTGCATTTGCCCGGCAATCCCCAGCGCTTTGACGTCACGCAGAGGGTGTTTCTCGCCTAGCGCCTTGATGGCACGGTCCGTTGCCTGCCACCACTGCTCCGGGTCCTGTTCCGACCACAGCGGATGCGGACGTGAAACCTGCAGCGTTTCCGTCTGCGTGGCTAACACATCGCCCTGCTCGCTTAACAGGATGGCTTTCACACCCGACGTGCCAAGATCGATCCCGATATACATTACGGTGACTCCTTTAACAGAAATGCCCGGTGGCGCTAACGCTTACCGGGCCTACGTGCTGTTATTTATCGAACAGGTAGTGGTTGACCAGGTTTTCCAGCAGTTCCTGGTGCCCGCTCTGGTGCTGCGGCGCCAGCTGCTGCTGTTCAGCGTACTTCGCGATCTCCGCAAGTGATAACTGGCCTTTCAAAATTTGCTGACCCAGCTCACTGTTCCAGCCGCTGTAGCGCTTCGCAACACGCTTATCCAGCTCACCGTCTTCAATCATGCGAGCGGCGACTTTCAGCGCCAGCGCCATGGTGTCCATCGCGCCAATGTGGCCGTAGAACAGATCGTATTTGTCGGTGCTCTGACGACGTACTTTGGCGTCAAAGTTCAGGCCGCCGGTAGTGAAACCACCCGCTTTAATGATTTCGTACATCACCAGCGCATTCTCTTCCACGCTGTTCGGGAACTGGTCTGTATCCCAGCCCAGCTGTGCATCGCCGCGGTTAGCATCGACAGAGCCAAATATGCCCAGTGCAATCGCAGACGCAATCTCGTGATGGAAAGAGTGGCCCGCCAGCGTGGCGTGGTTGGCTTCAATGTTAACTTTAATCTCTTTTTCCAGACCGAACTGTTTCAGGAAGCCATACACCGTCGCCACGTCGTAGTCATACTGGTGCTTGGTCGGTTCCTGCGGTTTCGGCTCGATCAGCAGCGTGCCACGGAAGCCGATTTTGTGCTTATGATCGACAACCATCTGCATAAAGCGGCCAATCTGCTCGCGCTCCTGGCGCAGATCGGTGTTGAGCAGGGTTTCGTAGCCTTCACGACCGCCCCACAGGACATAGTTTTCGCCGCCCAACTGATGCGTGGCGTTCATGGCCGTCACCACCTGCGTGGCCGCCCAGCTAAACACTTCCGGATCCGGATTGGTTGCCGCGCCCGCGCCGTAGCGTGGGTTAGTGAAGCAGTTTGCGGTGCCCCACAGCAGCTTCACGCCGCTTTGCTGCTGTTTTGCCGCCAGCACATCCACCATCTGCGCGAAATTGTTCAGGTACTCTTTCAGAGACGCACCTTCCGGCGAGACGTCCACATCGTGGAAGCAGTAGTACGGCACGTTCAGCTTGTGGAAAAACTCAAATGCCACATCGGCTTTGCGTTTCGCCAGCTCGATGGCTTCACCCGGCTGCTGCCATGGGCGGTCAAAGGAACCCACACCGAACATATCGGCGCCGTTCCAGCAGAAGGTATGCCAGTAACAGGCGGCAAAGCGCAGATGGTCTTCCATGCGCTTACCCAGTACCAGCTCATCCGGGTTGTAGTGACGAAATGCTAAAGGATTGGTCGTTTTTGGGCCTTCGTAACGAACACGATCGAGTTGGTCGAAATAAGCTTGCATATTGAGCTCCATAATCAGGGTATGCGGCGAGTCGTTGATACAGGAGTAATAGTGAATAGACATTTTGGGTTGCTCAATTACGTTATTTCACACTGCTATTGAGAGAATGCACAACTGTGCGCTGGCTCGCAAAATAATGCGCAGGCAAACTGTTTTTCGGCGTAAATTCCAGAATCAAATGTAATTAAGACGTTACGCATTTTAAAATCCGATCGCGGTCATAAATTCAGAAATAAACCAAATATCGTAATGAGAAGATAAAAATCTGTAATTGCCAGCCCGCCTTTCCGCGTTAAAAATTTGCTGCGTCCCAGCAGTGAATGTTTCTTTTATCTCAGCAACACATACCCCTACAAAAGGCCTAATAATTATGAAGATAAAGAACCTGACCCTAACGATCTGCACTACTCTCCTCCTTGTAAGCTTTGCAGGACATGCCAAAGAGGTCAAAATTGGCATGGCGATTGACGACCTGCGCCTGGAGCGCTGGCAAAAAGATCGCGATATCTTTGTGAAAAAAGCGGAATCACTCGGTGCGAATGTCTTTGTTCAGTCAGCCAATGGCAATGAAGAAACGCAAATGTCACAGATCGAGAATATGATTAACCGTGGTGTCGATGTCCTGGTCATTATCCCTTATAACGGCCAGGTATTAAGTAACGTAGTGAAAGAAGCGAAGCAAGAGGGCATAAAAGTTCTCGCTTATGACCGCATGATTAATAATGCGGATATTGATTATTATATTTCGTTCGACAATGAAAAAGTGGGTGAATTACAGGCGCAAAGCCTGATCGACAAAGTGCCTCAGGGCAATTATTTCCTGATGGGTGGCTCTCCGGTAGATAACAACGCCAAACTGTTCCGTGAAGGACAAATGAAAGTCCTTAAACCCTATATCGACAACGGGAAAATTAAGGTGGTTGGCGATCAGTGGGCCGACGGATGGCTGCCAGAAAACGCGCTGAAAATTATGGAAAACGCGCTGACGGCCAACAACAACAAAATTGATGCGGTCGTGGCCTCCAACGATGCCACCGCAGGCGGTGCTATCCAGGCGCTGAGCGCCCAGGGGCTGGCCGGGAAAGTCGCTATCTCCGGGCAGGATGCCGACCTGGCAGGGGTAAAACGCATTATCGCTGGCACACAAACCATGACGGTCTACAAACCGATTACCGAGCTTGCCAATACCGCGGCTGAAATCGCCGTGGAGCTGGGCAATGGCAAGCAGCCTAAAGCAGACGCGACGCTGAATAACGGGCTGAAAGATGTTCCGGCTCGCCTGCTCACGCCAATTGAAGTCAATAAAGAGAACATTGACGCCACCGTGATTAAAGACGGTTTCCACAAGAAGAGCGAACTGTAATCCAGCGCGGCCCCCGCTCTGCGGGGGCGCATCACGTTGTACTGTTCTTCCCTCGGGTTATGTGGAGCAGGTATGCCTTATTTACTTGAAATGAAAAGCATCACCAAGCGCTTCGGCGCAGTGAAGGCCGTCGACAACGTCAGCCTCCGGTTGAACCCCGGCGAAGTGGTTTCGCTGTGCGGCGAGAACGGTTCGGGCAAATCAACGTTGATGAAAGTTCTGTGTGGGATCTACCCACACGGCAGTTACGAAGGCGAAATTGTCTTTGCCGGTGAAGTGATCCAGGCGACACACATTCGCGATACCGAACGTAAAGGGATCGCCATTATCCACCAGGAGCTGGCGCTGGTGAAGCATCTCACCGTGCTGGAAAACATCTTCCTTGGAGCCGAGATTTCCCGCCACGGCGTACTGGATTACGACACCATGACGCTCCGCTGTGAAAAGCTGCTGGCGCAGGTGAGCCTCAATATTTCACCGGATACCCGCGTGGGCGATCTGGGTCTGGGGCAACAGCAGCTGGTAGAAATTGCTAAGGCGCTGAACAAACAGGTACGGCTGCTGATCCTCGATGAGCCCACGGCTTCGCTCACCGAACAGGAAACCGCAGTTCTGCTCAATATCATCCGCGATCTGCAAAACCACGGCATCGCCTGTATCTACATTTCGCACAAGCTAAACGAGGTTAAAGCCATTTCGGACACCATCTGTGTCATTCGCGACGGGCAACACATCGGCACGCGCGAAGCGGCAGGCATGAGTGAAGATGACATCATCACCATGATGGTAGGCCGCGAGCTGACGGCGCTCTACCCGAATGAGCCACACGCCAGAGGCGAGGAAGTGCTGCGTGTGGAAAACCTGACCGCGTGGCACCCCGTTAACCGCCACATTAAACGCGTGAATAACGTCTCGTTTTCTCTTCACAGCGGCGAAATTCTCGGGATTGCGGGCCTCGTCGGCGCCGGACGCACGGAGGCCGTACAGTGTCTGTTTGGCGTGTGGCCCGGGCGCTGGGAGGGGACGATTTATATCGACGGCCAGCCAGTGAAAATCGACAACTGCCAGCAGGCGATTGCCCGCGGCATTGCTATGGTGCCGGAAGATCGTAAAAAAGACGGCATCGTACCGGTCATGGCGGTGGGGAAAAACATTACGCTTGCGGCACTCGATCGGTTCTCCGGCGCGCTGAGCAGCCTGGACGATGCCGCAGAGCAGCAGTGCATTCTTCATTCGCTTGCCAGGCTGAAGGTCAAAACGTCCTCCCCGGAACTGGCGATTGGCCGCCTGAGTGGCGGTAACCAGCAGAAAGCGATTCTGGCGCGCTGCCTGCTTCTCAACCCACGCATATTAATCCTCGATGAGCCAACGCGCGGGATTGATATCGGTGCCAAATATGAAATCTACAAACTGATTAATCAGCTTGTTCAGCAAGGGATTGCCGTCATTGTCATTTCGTCTGAGTTACCCGAAGTGCTCGGCCTGAGCGACCGCGTGCTGGTGATGCACGAGGGGAAACTGAAAGCCAACCTGATTAACCAGAACCTGACGCAGGAGCAGGTGATGGAAGCCGCTTTAAGGAGCGAACGTCATGTCGAAAAGCAATCCGTCTGATATCAAAGTCGCCGTTCCGACGCCCGGTGCGTTCGCAGGGCTAAAAGCGCTGAACCTGCAGGTCTTCGTGATGATCGCAGCAATTATCGTCATCATGCTGTTTTTTACCTGGATGACCGATGGCTCATATTTAAGCGCGCGTAACGTCTCTAACCTGCTCCGCCAGACCGCCATTACCGGGATCCTGGCCGTAGGCATGGTGTTCGTCATTATCTCGGCAGAAATTGACCTGTCTGTAGGCTCGATGATGGGCCTGCTCGGCGGCGTGGCGGCTATTTTCGACGTCTGGCTTGGCTGGCCGCTGCCGCTGACCGTGGCGGTGACGCTGGTACTGGGTCTGGTCCTGGGGGCCTGGAACGGCTGGTGGGTTGCCTACCGCAAAGTCCCGTCGTTTATTGTTACCCTGGCGGGTATGCTGGCCTTCCGTGGGATCTTAATCGGGATTACCAACGGCACTACCGTCTCCCCCACCAGCGCCGCCATGTCGCAAATTGGTCAGAGCTACCTCTCCGATAGCGTGGGCTTTACGATTGGCGTGGTAGGTTTGCTGGCGTTTGTCGCCTGGCAGTGGCGGGGGCGCATGCGTCGTCAGGCGCTGGGGCTGGCGTCACCGGCATCAACCTCCGTGGTAGGACGCCATGCGCTGACTGCGGTCATTGTGCTGGGCGCCATCTGGCTTCTTAACGACTATCGCGGTGTTCCGACACCGGTCCTGCTGCTGGCGCTGTTACTGCTGGGCGGGATGTTTATGGCGACGCGCACCGCGTTTGGCCGCCGCATTTATGCCATCGGTGGCAACCTTGAAGCTGCCCGTCTCTCGGGGATCAACGTCGAGCGCACTAAGCTCGCGGTGTTCGCCATTAACGGCCTGATGGTCGCCATCGCCGGGTTGATCCTCAGTTCGCGTCTGGGTGCCGGTTCGCCCTCCGCAGGTAACATCGCCGAGCTGGATGCGATTGCCGCCTGCGTCATTGGCGGCACCAGCCTCGCCGGCGGTATCGGTAGCGTGGCGGGTGCGGTCATGGGGGCATTTATCATGGCGTCGTTGGATAACGGGATGAGTATGATGGACGTCCCGACGTTTTGGCAGTATATCGTCAAGGGGGCCATTCTTTTGCTGGCAGTCTGGATGGACTCTGCCACCAAGCGACGAGCCTGATAACCGTATTGTGACTTAATTGGGAAGTGAGCCATGTTTGAAAAGCGTCACCGCATTACGTTGTTATTCAATGCCAATAAAGCCTACGACCGTCAGGTCGTTGAAGGCGTGGGTGAATATTTGCAGGCGTCGCAATCCGAGTGGGATATCTTCATTGAGGAAGACTTCCGCACCCGTCTGGAGAACATCAAAGACTGGCTGGGGGATGGCGTCATCGCAGACTATGACGATCCCGTCATTGAACAGCTGCTGACCGACGTCGACGTCCCGATCGTGGGCGTCGGCGGCTCCTACCATTCCCCCGAAAATTACCCGCCGGTTCACTATATCGCCACCGATAATCATGCACTGGTCGAAGCCGCTTTTCTTCATTTAAAAGAGAAAGGCGTCCATCGTTTCGCGTTCTATGGTTTACCCGCCACCAGCGGCAAGCGCTGGGCAGTCGAGCGCGAGCATGCGTTTTGCCAGCTGGTCGCGCAGGAGAAGTATCGCGGCGTAGTGTATCAGGGGCTGGAGACGGCTCCGGAAAACTGGCAGCACGCGCAAAACCGGCTGGCGGACTGGCTGCAAACGCTGCCCCCGCAAACCGGCATTATTGCCGTCACCGACGCCCGTGCCCGCCACGTGCTGCAGGTCTGCGAGCATTTACATATCCCGGTGCCCGAGAAGCTGTGCGTGATTGGCATTGATAACGAAGAACTCACCCGCTATCTCTCCCGCGTGGCGCTCTCCTCTGTGGCACAGGGCACCCGTCAGATGGGCTATCAGGCAGCGAAGCTGCTGCATCGTCTGCTGGATAAAGAGTCTCTGCCGCTTCAGCGTTTGCTGGTACCCCCTGTCCGCGTCGTGGAGCGTCGCTCAACCGACTATCGTTCCCTGAGTGACCCGGCCGTCATTCAGGCGATGCACTATATTCGCAACCACGCCTGTAAAGGAATTAAGGTCGATCAGGTTCTGGATTCGGTGGGCATTTCTCGTTCGAATCTGGAGAAGCGTTTCAAAGAAGAAGTGGGCGAAACCATTCATGCCGTCATCCATGCGGAGAAACTGGAGAAAGCCCGCAGCCTGCTCATCTCAACATCACTGTCGATCAACGAAATCTCACAGATGTGCGGTTATCCGTCGCTGCAATATTTCTATTCGGTGTTTCGCAAAGAGTATGACACCACGCCAAAAGAGTATCGGGATCGCCACAGCGAGGTGCTGATATAGAAAAGAAAACGCCTTCATTTAGAAGGCGTTTTTAGTGATTACATATGGGCGGCGATTAAGCGCTGGTTATCCTGGTACATCGCGAACAGATAGTTGTTATAGCTCTGCCCCTTCGTCGAATAACCCTTCAGCTTGTGGATCATCGTACTGGCCGTCACTTCCTGATCCGCTTTACGCAACTGAGCACGTGATTTACGGAAGGATGAGTAGGCCGGGTGCGTGTTCAGATTGACCACATAGGCACCCACGGAATCTTTAACTGATTCAAACTGAGAATAGCCTTTCACCTTGCCAGGCGCATTATTACAACGACCTTTCACACACTTCATACCGAAAAGATTGTTGTTATTACGCGCCAGCTTTGACGTTCCCCAGCCGCTTTCGGCTGCCGCCATGGTCGCAACCATGCTATTCGGGATGATATCGACACGTTCAAGGAGAGCATTCCACGGCACACGACGGGTGTTACCGTTCCAGCTCAGCTTGTAGCGCTTCGTGATATCTTTCAGACGCGCGCGTTCTGAAGGCGACCAGCGGCTATCGTACTGTTTGGAAATCAGCCAGTTACGATCCGCAGTAATCGCGGCATTTTGACTCGTGATGTAAGGCATTACCGTCCGGAGAAACGCTTTTTTCCTTGGTGTTCCGGAAGGGTATTTTCGCAAATCAGGAAGTGAACTACTCTTTGCACTATTGCGAGAATACTCTTGTTTACTGCTAACCTTACTACTTGTCGTCTTTATTACGTGGGCTTTCTTACTCGTTGTATCCGTGTGCGTCTTCGCAAGCACCTCACCTGAAAATGCCATGGTGAGTAACATGAGTATCGCAGCCCCATATCGTCGAATGGGAGTCGATATCATTAGGTCTCCTGGTCGGATGTCATCATCCTAACACCTTATTTTTTTCACAAATTTGAGAGCGGAATCTCAAATCATATCAAAAATAGACTTCAAGAGCACGTATAGAAATAGTCCAAATCCGAAACTATGTCACCTGAAACTTGCTTATAAAAACAGCACTCCTGAAAATTTGTGCGCGATATCGCAGATAACTGCCTAATTTTGCGCGGGATCACTCATCCTCACACGTCCTCCTGGCAGAAAGCGCTGGAGGATGAGTTTTTACCCCCCGCCTGATGGCAAACTGGTTAAAAATGCCGCGACAGGAAAATGGAATGAAACGCACCGCTCTGGCTTTTCTGATGCTACCCACACTGGCACACGCTGACTGGTCATCACCGGGGTTTAATAGTTTTAGCGCCGAAGGCACCGGGATTTTCACCAGCCAGGCAAAGCTTGCGAAGGGTACGCGTCCTATTACGCTGAGTTTTGACAAGACGTGCTGGCAGCCATCAGAGGCGATAAAACTCAATGAGATGCTGTCGCTCAAACCCTGCGATGGCACGCCGCCGCAGTGGCGCCTTTTCCGCGACGGTGAATATCAGATGCGGATTGATACTCGCTCCGGCACGCCCACAATGCTGCTGACAATTCAGAGTGCAGCAGAAGAACCGGTGGCAACCGCTATCCGCCAGTGTCCGAAGTGGGATGGTAAACCGCTGACGCTGAACGTTAGCGATACTTTCCCGGAAGGGACAGTAGTGCGTGATTTCTACAGCAAACAGACCGCGACGGTACAGAACGGAAACATTACCCTGCAGCCCGCCGCTGGCAGTAATGGCCTGCTGCTGCTTGAGCGCGCCGAAACGGATAAACCCGCACCGTTTAGCTGGCAGAACGCCACCGTCTATTTTGTCCTGACCGACCGCTATGTGAACGGTGACCCGAGCAACGACAACAGCTATGGCCGCCATAAAGACGGCATGCAGGAGATTGGCACCTTCCACGGTGGCGACCTCAAGGGACTTGCCAGCAAGCTCGATTATTTACAGCAACTGGGGGTGAATGCGCTCTGGATAAGCTCTCCGCTTGAGCAGATCCATGGTTGGGTAGGCGGGGGGACCAAAGGGGATTTCCCTCACTATGCGTATCATGGCTATTACACCCAGGACTGGACAAAGCTTGATGCCAACATGGGTACCGAAGAAGATTTGCGCCATCTTGTCGATGAAGCACACAAGCGTGGTATCCGCATCCTGTTCGATATCGTCATGAACCACACGGGCTACGCGACGCTAGCAGACATGCAGGCGTATCAGTTTGGCGCGCTGTATTTACAGGGTGATGAGCTGAAAAAAACGCTGGGTGAACACTGGACCGACTGGAAGCCAGGTGCAGGCCAAACCTGGCACAGCTTCAATGACTACATTAACTTCAGCGACAAAGCCGCATGGGAAAAATGGTGGGGCAAGAAATGGATCCGTACCGACATCGGTGATTACGACAACCCTGGCTTTGATGATTTGACGATGTCGCTGGCGTTCCTGCCCGACCTGAAAACGGAATCCACCGTCCCTTCCGGGTTACCCAATTTTTATCAGCACAAACCCGATACCCACGCGAAGGCCATCCCGGGATATACCCCGCGCGACTATCTGACTCACTGGCTCAGCCAGTGGGTACGAGACTACGGCATCGACGGTTTTCGGGTCGATACCGCGAAGCACGTCGAGCTTGCGGCCTGGCAGCAGCTAAAAGATCAGACAAGTCAGGCACTGGCGGCCTGGAAAGGGGCGAACCCGGACAAAAAGCTCGACAACGCACCGTTCTGGATGACCGGGGAATCCTGGGGTCACGGGGTGATGCAGAGTGATTATTACCGCCACGGTTTCGATGCGATGATCAACTTTGATTATCAGGAGCAGGCGGCAAAGGCGGTGAACTGCCTGGCCGATATCGACCTGACGTGGCAGCAGATGGCAGAAAAGCTGCAAAGCTTCAACGTTCTGAGCTACCTCTCCTCCCATGACACACGCCTGTTCCGCGAAGGTGGTCAGCGCGCGGCTGAGCTGCTCCTGCTGGCACCGGGCAGCGTACAAATCTATTACGGGGATGAATCCGAACGTCCGTTCGGCCCGACGGGCTCCGACCCGCTTCAGGGCACCCGTTCGGATATGAACTGGCAGGATGTCACGGGCACGCAGGCGTCAACCGTCGCCCACTGGCAAATGCTGGGTCAGTTCCGCGCCCGTCACCCGGCGATCGGCGAAGGCAAGCAAACCACGCTGTCGCTGAAAGAAGGGTATGGCTTTGTGCGCGAGCACAAGGGCGATAAAGTCATGGTGGTATGGGCTGGTAATCAATAATCCCCCCCTCACCCTAACCCTCTCTCCACAGGGGAGAGGGCCGGGGTGAGGGGAGAAAAAACCGCCAGAACAATTCACTGAATAAATCCTTACCCGCCACACAAAACAACAAATCCGACCACACCACCCGATTTGCACCAACACGGTGCTAGCGTTATGGTTACCCACTTTCAAAATAAGCTCGACAGATCACCTGCTATGACGTTTTCACTTTTCGGCGACAAATTCACCCGCCATTCAGGCATTACTCGCCTGATGGAGGACCTCAACGACGGGCTGCGCACACCGGGCGCAATCATGCTCGGCGGCGGAAACCCGGCTCAAATTCCGGAGATGAATACCTATTTCCAGACGCTGCTCGCTCAGATGCTGGAAAACGGCAAAGCGACCGATGCGCTCTGCAATTACGACGGTCCTCAGGGCAAAACTGAACTGCTGGCGCTCCTCGCTGGAATGCTGCGTGACGAGCTGGGCTGGGATATCGAACCACAGAATATTGCACTAACAAACGGCAGCCAGAGCGCGTTTTTCTACTTGTTTAACCTGTTCGCAGGACGTCGCGCCGACGGCACGACCAAAAAAGTGCTGTTCCCGCTGGCCCCGGAATATATCGGCTATGCCGATTCCGGTCTGGAAGAGGATCTGTTCGTCTCCGCACGCCCTAACATTGAGCTGCTGCCGGAAGGCCAGTTCAAATATCACGTCGATTTTGAACATCTGCATATCGGTGAAGAGACGGGCATGATCTGCGTCTCCCGTCCGACTAACCCGACGGGCAACGTCATTACCGACGACGAGCTGATGAAGCTGGATGCGCTGGCAAATCAGCACGGCATTCCGCTGGTGATCGATAACGCCTACGGCGTGCCGTTCCCGGGCATTATCTTCAGCGAAGCGCGTCCGCTGTGGAACCCGAATATCGTTCTGTGCATGAGCCTCTCTAAGCTGGGCCTGCCGGGTAGCCGTTGCGGCATTATCATCGCCAACGAGAAAATCATCACCGCCATTACCAATATGAACGGCATTATCAGCCTTTCACCGGGCGGCATCGGTCCGGCAATGATGTGTGAAATGATTAAGCGCAACGACCTGCTGCGTCTGTCTAACGAGGTTATCAAGCCGTTTTATTATCAGCGCGTTCAGGAAACCATCGCGACGATTCGCCGCTACCTGCCGGAAGAGCGCTGCCTGATCCACAAACCTGAGGGGGCGATTTTCCTCTGGCTGTGGTTTAAGGACCTGCCGATCACCACCGAACTGCTCTACCAGCGTCTGAAAAAACGCGGTGTGTTGATGGTGCCGGGTGATTACTTCTTCCCGGGTCTGGATAAGCCGTGGCCGCACACGCACCAGTGCATGCGTATGAACTACGTACCCGATCCGGAAAAAATTGAAGCGGGCGTCAAAATTCTCGCCGAAGAAATCGAAAAAGCCTGGCTCGAAGACGGTCAGTGACGCGTTACGCCAGATGATGCTGCACAGCGGGCATAATCTGGCGACCCCGAGGCAGGTCAACCAGAATTAATATGCTCTTTACAGTACCGCCGTTTCCAGACGGCGGGCGTTAGACCGGTGTGCTTAGAAAAAATCTGTCGAAAATAGCCCACATCATTAAAACCGCAGCGTGTCGCTACTTCGGTTAATGATGCGGCCTCGTTGAGCAGTAATTTTTCTGCCGCCCGGACACGCTGGCGATGAATGGCCTCCGTCAGGGTTAAATGAAATGTCCGGCGAAATACTCGCCCAAGATAATCCGCATTGCAGTGCAGCTCTTTTGCCAGTAGCGACGTTGAAAGCGGTAAATGAAACTGTGTGCGAATAAGCTGTTTCGCCTTCCACGCCATGGCCGCACCGGCTTCATTGGCGCTGTCTTCATATCCGGAAGGACGGGAAATTTGCTGTAAGATCAGCAGTAAAATGATTTCAAGCGCCATGGTTCGCTGTAATTTCTCCTGCTCGCTTAAGAACTGGCGGAAAAGAGAAATGACAGACTGGGCGTCCCTCACGCGACAATGCTGTTCTATCGCCAGATTGGGTTGTGAAGAGGGGTAATGTTCAATCTCAAAATGCAGCCAGTAAAATTTAAGATCGACAGGGAATTCGCCTACGCCCACGTGTCGCCTGTCAGGCCAAAGCAGTAACGTCTCCCCTGCACGCACCTCAAACACCGTATTTTCTTCCTGGATCGTTAATGTCCCTTTTTCGACAAAAATAATCTCCCACGATGTTAATTTCCGCGCAGGATGGCGACCCACGCCCCGGGAAATAAATAGGCCGCCATTTTGGACCTTAATCGGAAGCGCTATGGATAATTCGAGCATGGATATTCACCATTCCGCTTTTATTGCCATCAATATTCAATTTACGCATTGATTATTAACTAATATCTGAATAACTGTCCGATCGAAATCACATTTTCTTCATCAGGTCGGAATCGTCACCTTTTTATACTTTTCCCTTCCCTTGTTGGCCTTGCCGTTCAATGCAGAATAAATGGGTACCTTGCATAAATACGATAATAAATTCGTTCATCGAGGAGTTACTTCATGACTTCCACACCGATTACTGAATCAGACGTGACACAAGGGGCGGCAGATGACCGGCTGTCCGTCCGCGAAAAAATTGGCTACGGCCTGGGTGATGCGGGCGGGACGGTAATTACCTGCCTGATCATGAATTTCCTGACCTTTTTCTATACCGATGTCTTTGGCCTCACTCCCGCGCTCGTGGGCACGCTATTTATTGCTCTTCGTGTGTTTGATGCCATCTCCGATCCGGTGATGGGCGTGATTGCTGACCGCACGCAGAGCCGCTGGGGACGTTTTCGTCCCTGGCAGCTATGGGTGGCGCTCCCCATCGGGGTTATTGGCGTGCTGACGTTCACCGTACCGGAAGCCAGCATGGGGGTGAAAATCGCCTGGGCGTTTGGTACCTATTTGCTGTTGTCCGTTGGTTATACCGCCATTAACGTGCCCTACTGCGCGCTGATTAACACCATGACTACCCGACACAACGAGGTGATCGCCTGCCAGTCATGGCGCTTTGTGCTGTGCGGCGTGGCGGGATTTCTGGTCTCTGTGGGATTGCCATGGCTGGTCGCGGAGCTCGGTCAGGGCGATGCCGCAAAGGGTTATCAGCTTGGCGTCGGCGTCCTGTGTGCTGTCGCCGTGGTGATGTTTCTCTGCTGCTTCTTCTGGGTTCGCGAGCGCGTCCCGCTGGCGCTGATGGGTAAATTCACCTTACGCGAGCACCTTGCGGGCCTGCGTAAAAACGATCAACTGCTCCTGATGCTGGTAATGTCGTTTCTGCTGATCAACGTTTTCAACATTCGCGGCGGCGGATACATGTACTTCATCACCTACGTCCTGCAGGGCAGCACGGCCTATACCTCGCTCTTTTTCACGATGGTGACTTTTGCGGCCATTCTGGGTACGGTGATCGTCAATCCGCTGTCGCGCCGTATTGATACCGTCAAACTCTACTACTACACCAACCTGGTGCTCGCTGCGCTTGCGGTGGGCATGTGGTTTCTGCCGGGAGGCCCGGCGCACCAGACGCTCTGGCTGGTGATTATTTTAAGCAACGGCGTGATCCTCGGTTTTACCCTGCCACTGCACTTCTCGCTGATGGCTTTTGCCGATGACTACGGTGAATGGAAAAACGGCGTGCGCTCATCGGGCATGAACTTCGCCTTCAACCTGTTTTTCATCAAGCTCGCATGGGCATCCAGCGCCGGGATCATCAGCCTGGTGTTTATCACCGTAGCCTATCAGCCGGGCATGGGTAACCAGACGCCAGCCTCGTTACAGGGCATCACCGCCATGGAGACACTGCTGCCTGCCCTTTTCCATCTGCTGCTGGCGGTCACTATCCGCTGGTGCAGGCTTAACAATCCACTAATGTCGCGCATTGCCACCGATCTGCGCCAGCGTCATGTCCCTTCCTGAGGAGAATACGATGTCCGTAATGGAACCCGATCTGCACCAACTGAAAATCAATGACCCGTTTCTCGGGCAGTATCAACGACTGGTCCGTGATGTGGTGATCCCCTACCAGTGGGATGCGCTGAACGATCGCGTGGCAGAGGCTGAACCCAGCCACGCCATTACCAACTTCCGCATTGCCGCGGGTCTGGAAGAGGGTGAATTCTACGGGATGGTGTTTCAGGACAGCGACGTGGCGAAATGGCTGGAGGCCGTGGCGTGGTCGCTATGCCAGAAACCGGATGCTGAACTGGAAAAAACCGCCGACGAGGTCATTGAACTGATTGCCGCAGCACAGTGTGAAGATGGCTATCTCAATACGTACTTTACGGTTAAGGCCCCCGAGGCGCGCTGGACCAATCTGGCCGAATGCCACGAGCTGTACTGCGCCGGGCATATGATTGAGGCTGGCGTGGCCTGGTTTCAGGGAACCGGTAAACGCAACCTGCTGGATGTGGTGTGCAGGCTGGCAGACCATATCGACAGCGTGTTTGGCCCTGGCGAAACGCAGCTGCACGGTTATCCTGGCCACCCGGAAATCGAGCTGGCGCTGATGCGGCTGTACGACGTCACGGAGGAACCACGCTACCTCAATCTGGTGAAATACTTTATTGAGGAACGCGGCGCCCAGCCTCACTTCTACGATATCGAGTACGAGAAGCGTGGCAAAACGTCATACTGGAATACCTATGGACCTGCGTGGATGGTCAAGGACAAAGCCTACAGCCAGGCACATCAACCTCTTGCTGAACAACAAACGGCCATCGGCCATGCGGTACGCTTTGTCTACCTGATGGCGGGCATGGCGCATCTGGCGCGCCTGAGCGGCGACGAAGGTAAACGCCAGGACTGCCTGCGGCTGTGGAATAACATGGCGCAGCGCCAGCTGTACATTACCGGCGGGATTGGCTCGCAAAGTAGCGGCGAGGCATTCAGCAGCGATTACGATCTGCCCAACGATACGGTGTACGCGGAAAGCTGCGCCTCCATTGGCCTGATGATGTTTGCCCGCCGGATGCTCGAGATGGAGGCAGACAGCCACTACGCCGACGTGATGGAGCGCGCGTTATACAACACGGTACTCGGCGGCATGGCGCTGGACGGAAAACACTTCTTCTATGTGAACCCGCTGGAGGTACATCCGAAAACGCTGGCGTTCAACCATATCTACGATCACGTGAAGCCCGTCCGCCAGCGATGGTTCGGCTGCGCCTGCTGTCCGCCGAATATCGCCCGCGTGCTGACCTCACTGGGACATTACATTTATACCGTTCGCCCGGATGCCCTGTTGATCAACCTGTATGTGGGGAACGATGTCGCCATACAGATTGATGAAAACACACTCCGGCTACGTATTAGCGGTAACTATCCGTGGCAGGATCAGGTGACCATCGAAATAACCTCGCCTGTTCCGGTGACTCACACGCTGGCCCTGCGGCTGCCGGACTGGTGCGCCGAACCGGCTGTTTCGCTGAATGGTGAACGCGTCACTGGTGAGGTCGTTCGTGGATATCTTTACCTCAACCGTTGCTGGCATGAGGGCGACACGCTGACTCTGACACTCCCTATGCCGGTTCGCCGCGTGTACGGTAACCCGCAGGTGCGCCAGCAGGCAGGTAAAGTCGCGCTTCAGCGCGGGCCCCTGGTTTACTGTCTGGAAGAAGCTGATAACGGCGCAAATCTGCATAACCTCTCTTTGCCTGAAAACAGTGCGTTCCGGGTATTTGAAGGCAAAGGCATTTTCGCGCACAAAATGTTGATACAGGCGGAGGGGCGCGGTTATCACGTGAAGGATACGGATGCGCTGTGGCAGTACGATCGCTCGCCGGTACAGCGTCAGCCCCAGACGCTGACCTTTATTCCCTGGTTCAGTTGGGCAAACCGGGGAGAAGGGGAGATGCGGATATGGGTGGATGAAGGCTGAATATTTGCGGTCTGTTGCCCTCCCCCCGGACTGTACACACCCACGGGGAGAGGGAGTAAACCGGCTTTAACGTATCAGAAGCGCCAGGTCAGCCCGGTCATCAGCACGAAGCTGTCGTCGCGGTCGATCATCGGGCTGTTCTTCACGTCATCAGGCAACACGGTGTAGACCGCGCTGGCGTTAAGGTACAGCTTCTGAGTTAACTGATATTTAGCCGCCAGGCCAACGTATGGCGTCCAGCTGTCACCGGCGGTGTATTGCTTCAGACCTGAGCGGCGAGACTCGTTGCCGGATACGCCGTAGTAGTAGTCGTTATAGCTTTCGTCGGTATAAAAAACACCCACAGATGGCGTCAGGGTCAGACGTTCCATCCTGATGGGTCGAAAGTAGGAGACTTCTCCAATCATGCCGCCGCTTTCATCCGTGGCATCGCCAGAGACCGCCACTTTCAAAGAACCCCAGCTTTCGTGGTGATAGTACGCGCCACCGAGGAAAGCGGACGCCTTACGCTCATCAAGCTGTTTCATCTGATGGTCGTCATTGTCATCGGGATCAAAATGCAGCGGCATCCACGATGCGGTCAGGCTGAGTTCATTTTTTGCGTCTTTCCACAGGATCCAGCCGCCCGTGGTCTGGCGCACATAGAAACGATCGCTTTCGTAACTGATTAACGGCACCGCAGTGGTATTTTCGTTATATCCCTTATAAGGCGACTCATTAAATACAGCCCCCGCCCCTATTGAAAAGTCACCGGCCATCGCAGATGTGGCTGCAAATAACGTGGCAGCGATAAGTAAATTGTATTTAATAGTCATCAAAGTAATCCATTTAAACGCCAAACAAGCGGGGCGAATAATAATGGTTACAAATTTGCCAATGCAACGCTGCGGTTTATATAATATTATATATATAATGATATAGATGGGTGCGCATGATGAGTAAATTACAACTAAAACCACGCGAATTAAAAATAATCTCCGTCATCGCCGCCACTCACAGCATTGGTGATGCTGCTGCCCTGTTGGGTATGGCGCAGGCTAACGTCAGTAAATATCTCTCTGATTTTGAAGCGCGGGTTGGACTAAAGGTTTTTGAGCGCACGACCCGTCAGCTTGCGCTTACTCAGTTTGGTGAATCGTTACTTCCCTATATTGACGCTTCGCTGGACAAAAACGATCAGCTCGTGAATTTCATTGCCGATTATAAGCATGAAAAGCGGGGCAAAGTGACCCTTTACGCGCCCACGGGAATTGTCACCTACCTCGCGCGCCATGTCATCCATCAGATAAAAGACATCGGCGACATTCGTATCTCCCTGAAAACGTACAACCTGGACCGCAATGAATTTTCAGAAGGCGTTTCCTTCCCGGATGACTGCGATATTTTAATTACCTATGCACAACCAAAAGATGGAAATCTGGTCGCCAGCGTATTAACAAAATATTCCGTTACGGCATTCGCCACTCAGGAATATTTAAATAATCATCCGTTAGCCGGACCTGACGATTTAATTAATCACTCATGTATTCTGATCGATTCCATGCTGGTCGACGATGCAAATATCTGGCGTTTTCGTACCCATGGTAGTGATAACGTGCAAGATTACAGGGTGACCGGAAATTATATTTGTGACAATACGCAGACGGCGCTGGAGCTGGCAAGAAATAACCTTGGGATCGTATTCGCACCTAAAGAGAGCCTGAAAAAAGAATTAGCGCAAGGCATGCTGGTTCCCTGCTTCCCGCATCAGGAAGAGTGGTGGCTCGATCTGACCGCGATATTCCGCAAACGTGAATACCAGCCCTGGCGTGTGCAGTACGTCCTTGATGGCGTCCTCAATTGCCTGCGCCAGCAAATTGCTCAGGCCGCCCAGGGACGGCCTGAGCAGGGCGACTAGAACAGGCCCAGCGGTTTATCGGAGTAGCTGACCAGCAAACATTTCGTCTGCTGGTAATGCTCCAGCATCATCTTGTGGGTTTCACGCCCGATGCCGGATTGCTTATAACCCCCAAATGCGGCGTGTGCCGGATAGGCGTGATAGCAGTTGGTCCAGACGCGCCCGGCCTGAATGCCCCGGCCCATTTTATAGGCCAGATTACCGTTGCGGCTCCAGACGCCTGCCCCCAGGCCATACGGCGTGTCGTTGGCAATCTCCAGTGCCTCCTCCATCGTTTTGAAGGTGGTCACCGCCAGCACCGGTCCGAAAATCTCCTCCTGGAAGACGCGCATGTTGTTCTTGCCAAACAGGATCGTCGGCTCAAGGTAATACCCGTCCTGCAGATCGCCACCAAGTACCTTACGGCGGCCGCCGGTCAGGATATCTGCGCCCTCTTTCTTGCCGATATCAATGTAGTTGAGGATGGTCTCCAGCTGTCCATGTGAGACCTGCGCCCCCATCTGCGTAACGTTATCGAGCGGGTTCCCGCTGCGGATAGATTCGACGCGGCGAATGGCGCGCTCCATGAAGCGTTCATAGATAGACTCCTGCACCAGCGCGCGACTCGGGCAGGTACAGACTTCACCCTGGTTAAACGCAAACAGCGCAAACCCTTCCAGGGCTTTATCAAAGAAGGCATCCTCTTCTTCCATCACGTCTGCAAAGAAGATGTTCGGGGATTTTCCCCCGAGCTCAAGCGTCACCGGAATGATGTTCTGGGTGGCGTACTGCATGATCTGCTGGCCCACTTCCGTCGACCCGGTAAATGCCACTTTGGCGATACGTTTAGACGTAGCCAGATACTCCCCTATCTCGCCACCCGCACCGTTCACCACGTTAATCACGCCCGGCGGCAGGAGATCGCCAACGATTTCCATCAGCAGCAGAACCGAAAGCGGGGTCAGACGCGCCGGTTTGAGCACAATGCAGTTGCCTGCTGCCAGCGCGGGCGCCATTTTCCAGCTCGCCATCAGCAGCGGGAAGTTCCACGGAATAATTTGCCCTACCACGCCCAGCGGTTCGTGGAAGTGATACGCCACGGTGTCGCTGTCGACCTCGCTGATTCCGCCCTCCTGAGCGCGAATACAGGAGGCAAAATAGCGGAAGTGGTCAATGGCCAGCGGCACGTCTGCCGCCATCGTTTCCCGGATCGGCTTGCCGTTATCCCAGGTTTCTGCCGTCGCCAGCAGTTCCAGATTCTGCTCCATCCGGTCAGCGATTTTGAACAGAATGGCTGCCCGATCCTGAACGGAGGTATGCCCCCATTTGTCTTTCGCGTTGTGCGCCGCATCCAGCGCCAGATCGATATCGCGCTTGCCGGAGCTGGCTATTTCACACAGCGGCTGGCCGGTAACGGGGGTCAGGTTGGAATAGTATTCGCCGTCGACGGGGGCCACCCAGTCGCCGCCAATAAAGTTGTCATAACGAGGCTTTAGCTTGAGGGGAAAACCATACTCGCCAGGCTGGATACGCGAAGAGGGAGGATTGTTTGTCATGACCGTCTCCTTGCTGTTGGTGTACAACAAGGGTAGTCCCGGCTGGCGATTTTCTCGCCAACCGGTAACGGTGTTTACGACGGGGGTCACGGAGTTTCAGGAAATAATAACGAATCTCGCAGAACATGGTCGTTACCGCGGCGACGCGTAAACCCAATACGATTGAAATATTCCAGGATCTGAATCGCCAGCTTGCGCCCTACGTTCAGCCGATCGCGAAAATCGGCTGCACAGGTAGAGCCGCGCGCCTGATCCAGCTCGCGGATCAGGTTAGCAAACGCCACAATGCGATCGTTACGGTAATAACGATCTTTCACGATCGCAACTATCAGCCCCTGCTGCGCCGCGTGGCGTAATACCTGACGCATCGCCTGCTCGTCGGTGTTCGTTTCGCGCGCCAGATCGCGAACCCACCACGGCTCATCACCAAACAGCGAAGCCACTTTCTGCCAGATAACCTCCTGCTCTGCGGTGAATCCGGCTTTGTGATCCGGCAGGTGCAGCCAGCCGTGGTGGCTTTTAATCACCCCGCTTTCGCGCATGTTTTCAATCAGCAGCAGCACCAGCGCATCGTCTTCCATCGGCAGCGCCATGCGGCGCAGACGCTCACGCCCCGGACCAGGCTCATCCTGATGCTGTTCATGATACGTCGCGAGAGTGGTGAGTATTTTGCGCTGCCAGCGTGCGGCAACCGGGGCATTCAACAGGCTATTACCGGCCTGAATAAAGCCCGGCTGCCGGGTCAGCGGGTCTAATCCTTCCCTGCTCAGCTGGCGTGCCCAGGCAAAATCACCCAGGTTCACCGCACCGCGATCGAGATGCACCCGCAGCGCGGCGTTATCATCAGGGGCCTGTGCCAGCGCGGCCAGCCATTGCAGATATTCCGGTTTACGCTTGCCGCGTCGCGGCGAGTTAAGCGCCACCACCCGTGCCCCGGCCAGCGTTTCCCGCGCGGAGATATCCCGCAGAACCAGACGGTCGTTGTCTGCAAGCCAGAGCGGTGAATCGAAAACCAGTTCAGCAAGATCGTTTTCCAGCAGCGACACGCGTCCGGTGATATGGCTGGCCGCGTGGTGAATATGCAGCGGCTGCCACTGAGTCAGCGGCACATTCGTCTGCAGAGAGACAATCACGCGTTCAGACGGCTCTGGCGGAGCATCGGCCAGCAGCCAGTCGCCGCGGTTAAGCTGCTCTTTTTCCGCATCTCCGGCAATATTCAGCGCGATCCGCTGCCCGGCATGCGCCTGCTCTGCGGGCTGGTTCTGTGCATGTAAGCCGCGCACGCGCATCGGTTTGTTAATGCCCGTCAGCCACAGGCTATCGCCCACCTTCACTTCACCGCTCAACGCGGAACCGGTGACCACCAGGCCCGCCCCTTTTACGGTAAATGCCCGATCAATCGCCAGACGGAAGCGATGATGACTTGCGTGGTCACGTGACGTCAGTTGCTGCAAATGGTGACGAAGTTCGTCGATGCCGCGGCCTTCGGTGGCCACGGTGACAAAAATCGGCGCATCGGCAAAGCCATACTCCCGTAAGGTGGCCT
The DNA here is from genome assembly GCF_000534515.1 of Enterobacter sp. MGH 37. Classification (NCBI taxonomy): domain Bacteria; kingdom Pseudomonadati; phylum Pseudomonadota; class Gammaproteobacteria; order Enterobacterales; family Enterobacteriaceae; genus Enterobacter; species Enterobacter sp. MGH 37. The sequence goes on along the minus strand of NZ_KI973206.1, from coordinate 1,381,824 downwards.
GCACCCCTTCGCGCACCTCGCCGACGCGCGCGTCATCCACGCGGTCAGCTTTCGTCAGCGCTACGGTCAGCTGCGGGTTGCCGGTCAGCTGGAGGATTGCCAGATGCTCGCGGGTTTGCGCCATCACGCCGTCATCGCAGGCCACGACCAGCAGGGCATGATCGATACCCCCCACCCCCGCCAGCATGTTAGACAGAAACTTCTCGTGCCCTGGTACATCAATAAAACCCAGCACGCGGCCGTCTGGCTGGGGCCAGTAGGCATAGCCCAGGTCGATAGTCATGCCGCGCTTTTTCTCTTCCGGCAGACGATCGGCGTTTATGCCAGTAATCGCCTGCAGCAACGTAGTTTTTCCGTGGTCGACATGACCGGCGGTGGCAATAATCATTTCATCAACATCTCCAGAAATCGCTCTTCATCATCAAGGCAGCGCAGATCCAGCCACATTCGTCCATCGTAAATCCGCCCGATAACCGGCACAGGCATGGCGCGCCAGCGTAACGACAGGGCCTCCAGGTGGCTGCCGCGCCCGTCACGCGGGGTAAACGTGAGCGCTTCGCTCGGCAGCCTGTCCACCGGCAGCGAACCGCTGCCAATCTGCGACTGGCAGGGCTCAATCCGAACGTCAAAATCAGGGTAGTGCGGGGCGATGCGCGGCAGCAATAACTCGGCCTGCGCACGAATCGAGGCGGCATCACGGGTTAAGAGACGCAGCACAGGCAGGCGGTCGGCCAGCTTCTCCGGATGGAGATAGAGCCGAAGCGTCGCATCCAGCGCGGCAAGGGTCATTTTATCGGCTCGCAGGGCGCGCTTGAGCGGATGCTGCTGCAGCCGGGCAATCAGCTCGCGTTTGCCGACGATAATCCCGGCCTGCGGCCCGCCCAGCAGTTTGTCGCCGGAAAAACTCACCAGGCTGACGCCCGCCGCAATCATCTCTTGCGGCATCGGTTCTTTTGGCAAGCCGTACTGGCTCAGGTCCACCAGCGAACCGCTGCCGAGATCGGCAATCACCGGGATATTCAGTTCGCGCCCAATTTCCGCCAGCTCGGCCTCATCAACCGTTTTGGTGAAGCCTTCAATCTGATAATTGCTGGTGTGAACCTTCATCAGCAGGGCGGTGTTTTCATTCACCGCTGCGCGATAATCTTTCGCATGGGTACGGTTGGTGGTACCGACCTCATGCAGCGTGCAGCCCGCCTGGCGCATCACGTCCGGAATGCGAAACGCCCCGCCAATTTCCACCAGCTCGCCGCGGGATACCACCACCTCTTTGCCACTGGCGGTGGCCGCCAGCATTAGCAGCACCGCTGCGGCGTTGTTATTCACAATGCAGGCATCTTCTGCACCGGTCAGCTGGCACAGCAGATCCGCCAGGGCACGATCGCGATGCCCGCGTCCTGCGCCGTCCAGATCGTACTCCAGCGTCACCGGCGTTCGCATGGCCTGCCCGACCGCAGCCACGGCCTCTTCCGCCTGCTGCGCGCGGCCCAGGTTGGTGTGCAGCACGGTACCGGTAAGGTTGATCACCGGGCGTAATGCGCTTTGCGCGTTCTTGTCCAGCCGATGTTCCACTTCCAGCTCCCACGCGCTACACCAGTCGGGCAAGCTATTTTCTGCCTGAATGGCGCATCGGGCTTCGTCCTGAAGCAGGCGTAACATCTCAACCGTCGCGGTATGGCCGAAACGCTCCACAACAGCATGAATGCGAGGTTCGCGAAGAAGACGATCGGTAGCGGGGATCTGGCTGTAGAGCGAATGATGAGTAGTCATGAAAGCGCCTGGCGAGTAAATATCTTCCCCCCTCCCGACGGGAGAGGGAGTTAACATGTGGAGAGATTGTACCGCCTCCTGCAGCGAAGTGTTATAACCCGCGTCAAGCCTTTGGCGGTTCGGTACGGGCAAAGCTCTCGCGGCTAAAGAGCGTTTCAGCCAGCTTCACCAGCAACGGTCGGTCAACGCACCAGCCGGGGGACACGCGGCGGAAATTGAGATACCCGATGGCGCAGGCAATGGCGATGGTGGCCAGGTTCAGGCTGTCGGTGTGAATTTTTCCCTCCCGGATGAGCTGTTCGCACATATCCAGACTGCGGTTGATTTTTTCCCGCTGGCGCAGCAGTTCGTTTTCTGACTGCTGTGCGGCGGGCCTTGCCTGCTCACGCACGGAAGTCAGCGCCGCATCCATAATGCCATCGGCCAGGGCTTCAATCTGCTTCACCGCCAGCGCCGCTTTTGGGTCAGCCGGCAGCATGGCCGGGGCCACGCCCAGCAGCTCGATATACTCCGCAATAATCGGGGAATCGAACCAGTATTCACCCTCGTCCGTCACCAGCGCCGGAACTTTTCCCAGCGGGTTGTACTGCGCGACGCCGTTTTCAGCGTTGTAGGGCTGTTCATTGACGAATTCGAATGTCATCCCTTTCTCCAGCAGGAGAATCGAGATTTTTCGCACGAAGGGACTGGTGTAGCTACCGATGAGTTTCATTGCCTGATCCTTGATGCCGGAAAAAGGTCAGTATGGATCACGGGATGAAAAAAGGGCAGGTATGGATGTCGCATTCCTGCCCTGGCGGGATTAATGATCGAGGTAGAGGTAGTGCATCCAGCTGGTCATGCGCAGCAACACTTTACGCATTACCGAGACGTGAGCGAAATGGTCTGAATAGACCGCCACCTGGGCATAGATACCGTCTGGTAGCGCATCGACGTCGGCGTTAGGCTCCAGTTCAATCAGCGCCTGTACGCCATCCGTGCCCGGTGTGACGGTCAATGCCTGCAACGCCCCCTGCGCCTGGTACGACCCTCCCGGCACCACCGGCAGGACGCTGGTGAGTTTCCCGGTAAATACCTGGCCCGGCAGCGCATTAAACACCACTTCTGCTTCATCACCCGGCTTAAGACGCAGCAGCGAGTTCTGGCGGAACTGCGCCACAATCTGACGTTTCTGTTCCGGAATAAAGACCATGACCGGACGCAGAGGTAACGCGGCGGCATAGGTCCCCGGACGGATCAGCACCTGGGTGATATAGCCGTTGCTCGGCGCGCGCACCACGGTCTGATCGAGATTGTATTTCGCTTCGGCAAGCTGGGCGCGTAATGAGGCAATCTGCGACTGTTCACCGTTCACCATGCTGTCTAACTGACTTTGAATCTGCGTCTGTTCAGCCACAGAACCTTTCACCAGCGCATCCTGCGCCAGATAGTTCTGCCGCGCGTTGTCGATATCGCTTTCAGAAAACGGGTTCACCTTCGCCCGGCTGCCTTTCAGGTAACGCTGATAATCTTTATACAGGCGGTCACGCTCTGCCGAGACGCGCGTGGTATTAGCGACGGCTTCTGCAAGCTGCGCTTTCAGGCTATCGATATTATGGGTTGCGGTGACCAGATCGGCCTTGAGTCTGTCGACCCGCGCCTGGTAGCGGCCCGGATCAAGTTTAAATAATACTTCGCCTTTTTTAATGAGCTGGTTGTTTTTATCAGTCACTTCGGTGACCACGCCCGTCACCTGCGGTGTAATCGGAATGGAAATAACCGCTTTTTGCGCCGTAAAGGTATACGGATGGTTATAGTTCATTAACAGAATCAGTCCGGCAACAATAAATACCCCGCCCAATGTTGCGGTGGCGAGCGTCCACTGATTTACCGGAATGCGGAATATTTTAAAGATCGCCCAGGCAAATGCCACATAGGTCAAAATAATCAACAGATCCATGATTAGCGCTCCAGCGTGTTCTGATCAGCAGTGGGCTGTACCGCCGCCAGCTTTTGTTCTAATTCGGCCACGCGTTTGGACAGCGCATCCATGCCCGGGACCTCATCTGGCTTTGTAATGTGGTTCTGCATGCCCCAACCGCGATCTTCACGGTAGAGCGTGGCCCAAATCCACAGAAACGGCCAGATGGCATGGAGGGTGAACAGGCTAATCCAGCCTGCCGTATGAATCGCATCGGCATGGGGATGATTACGTTTTTTAGCCATATTATAAGGGATATCATGAATAGCGATAATCCCGTAAAAAAGCACCAGAAATACAAAAATCAATACGCCCAACGCAAAATAGTTGAGAAACATATTTTCCTCACTTAAACAACGTCAACTCATTAAACGAATAAAACAGCACGCAGCCTAATTAATTTATTTTTAAATTTAAAAGGCACACTGGTTATTTCAGAGCCGGGGAGTATCGGTTTTTATAATATCTCCATGCAAGTTTATAAACGTGTCAAAATATAACCTGAATAATAATATACTTAACCTTACATTATGAGCGTAATCCACCTTTTAACTTTTCGCCATACCACACATGAAAAGTGGTTTTTTAGCTTTACGTGTCACTCAAGACTATCCTGACGCCAATTCGCAAAGCAGAGTTTGCCGCCGATCACAGCCAGAGAAATCTGCATAAAAATATTTTGTGAATTCAGTCACAATCCAGAAACAAACCCACAAAACAAAAATGAGATCACAATCACAGAAACACGTAGTTTTTGCTTTGTTTTTCGCCATCGTATTTTTTTTACCCACTAATTTTGTGATTCAGATCACGTCATTGAATGCCACACCCCCTACATTTACGTGACACATATCACACAAATTTTCACTGTCTGGACAGTTGAACGATTCAGTGCCAGATTTCACAGCATCAGAACAGGGCCCGGCTACCTCTGCCGCCGCACATTAACGATAAACCTCGGGCCGCAAGCCTAAGCGTAAACATAAGAAGGGGTGTTTTATGTCATCCGATTTCAAGATCAAAGTCCAAAGCTTTGGTCGTTTCCTCAGCAACATGGTGATGCCAAATATCGGCGCGTTTATCGCGTGGGGTATTATCACCGCATTGTTCATTCCGACAGGGTGGTTGCCTAACGAAACGCTGGCGAAACTTGTTGGCCCTATGATTACTTACCTCCTGCCGCTGCTGATCGGTTTCACCGGTGGTCGTCTGGTAGGCGGTGACCGTGGTGGCGTTGTGGGTGCCATCACCACAATGGGTGTTATCGTCGGTGCTGATATGCCGATGTTCCTCGGTGCCATGATTGCCGGTCCTCTGGGCGGCTGGGCGATTAAGAAATTCGACGTCTGGGTAGATGGTAAGATCAAATCCGGCTTCGAAATGCTGGTGAACAACTTCTCTGCGGGCATCATCGGTATGATCCTCGCGATTCTGGCGTTCCTCGGCATTGGCCCTGCGGTTGAAGTGCTGTCCAAAATTCTGGCGGCAGGCGTTAACTTTATGGTGGCGCACGACATGCTGCCGCTGGCGTCTATCTTCGTTGAACCGGCGAAAATCCTGTTCCTTAATAACGCCATCAACCACGGTATCTTCTCGCCGCTGGGTATTCAGCAGTCTCACGATCTCGGTAAGTCCATCTTCTTCCTGATTGAAGCAAACCCAGGTCCGGGTATGGGCGTTCTGCTGGCATACATGTTCTTTGGTCGCGGCAGCGCTAAGCAGTCTGCTGGCGGTGCGGCTATCATCCACTTCCTGGGCGGTATCCACGAAATTTACTTCCCGTACGTGCTGATGAACCCACGTCTGATCCTGGCCGTTATCCTCGGCGGTATGACCGGCGTGTTCACCCTGAGCGTGCTGGGCGGCGGTCTGGTCTCTCCTGCTTCTCCAGGCTCTATCCTGGCCGTGCTGGCCATGACCCCGAAAGGTGCCTACTTCGCTAACATCGCGGCTATCTGTGCGGCCATGGCGGTCTCCTTCGTGGTTTCTTCTATCCTGCTGAAAACCAGCAAAGTGAAAGAAGATGACGATATCGAAGCGGCAACCCGCCGTATGCACGACATGAAAGCGGAATCCAAAGGCGCGACCCCGCTGGCGGCTGGCGATGTCTCTAACGACCTGAGCCACGTGCGTAAAATCATCGTTGCTTGTGATGCCGGTATGGGCTCCAGTGCAATGGGTGCCGGCGTGCTGCGTAAGAAAGTACAGGATGCGGGCCTGACCAACATCTCCGTGACCAACAGCGCAATTAACAGTCTGCCGCCGGACGTTGACCTGGTGATCACCCACCGCGATCTGACTGAACGCGCCATGCGTCAGGTACCGCAGGCACAGCACATTTCGCTGACTAACTTCCTCGACAGCGGCCTGTACACCAGCCTGACCGAACGTCTGGTTGCCGCGCAGCGTCATGAAGATAACGAAGTGAAAGTGCGCACCAGCCTGCAGGATAGCTTTGACGAGAGTAATGCCCACCTGTTTAAACTGGGTGCGGAGAACATCTTCCTCGGCCGTACCGCGGCTACTAAAGAAGAAGCGATTCGCTTTGCCGGTGAACAGCTGGTAAAAGGCGGTTACGTTCAGCCTGAATATGTCGATGCGATGCTGGAACGCGAAAAACTGACCCCGACCTATCTCGGTGAATCCATCGCGGTTCCACACGGTACCGTTGAGGCGAAAGACCGCGTGCTGAAAACCGGTGTGGTGTTCTGTCAGTATCCTGATGGCGTACGCTTCGGTGAAGAAGAAGATGACATCGCCCGTCTGGTGATTGGTATCGCCGCTCGCAACAACGAGCATATCCAGGTGATCACCAGCCTGACCAACGCCCTAGACGATGAGTCCGTTATCGAGCGTCTGGCCAAAACCACCAGCGTTGAAGAAGTTCTGGCACTGCTGAACAAATAACAGCGCCTCTTCCCTCTCCCCCCGGGGAGAGGGCTAGGGTGAGGGGGAGAAAGCTCCTCACCCCAGCCCTCTCGGGTAAAAACATTGATGAAGGTTAACACTATGAAAGCATTACATTTTGGCGCAGGTAACATCGGTCGTGGTTTTATCGGCAAACTGCTGGCAGACGCGGGCATTACGCTGACGTTCGCCGATGTGAATCAGGTGGTCCTGGATGCCCTGAATGCCCGTCATAGCTATCAGGTCCATGTGGTGGGCGAAAACGAGCAGGTCGATACCGTCTCAGGCGTGAACGCGGTCAGCAGCATTGGCGACGACGTAATCGACCTGATTGCCAGCGTTGACCTTATCACCACGGCGGTAGGCCCGGTGGTTCTGGAGCGTATCGCCCCGGCGGTGGCTAAAGGCCTGGCAAAACGTAAAGCGCAGGGCATCGACACCCCGCTGAACATCATCGCCTGTGAAAACATGGTACGCGGCACCACACAGCTGAAAGGCCATGTCATGGCGGCCGTGGCTGACGAAGATAAAGCCTGGGTCGACGCGCACGTTGGGTTTGTGGATTCCGCCGTGGACCGCATCGTTCCGCCGTCAGCATCCGCCACCCACGACCCGCTGGAAGTGACCGTGGAAACCTTCAGCGAGTGGATCGTCGATAAAACTCAGTTTAAAGGTGCGCTGCCAACTATTCCGGGAATGGAATTAACCGATAACCTGATGGCATTTGTCGAACGCAAACTCTTCACGCTGAACACCGGGCATGCTATAACCGCGTACCTCGGAAAATTGGCCGGTCATCAGACCATTCGCGATGCGATCCTCGATGAGAAAATCCGCGCGGTGGTAAAAGGGGCCATGGAAGAGAGCGGCGCGGTGCTGATCAAACGCTACGGTTTTGATGCTGATAAACACGCAGCCTACATCCAGAAAATCCTCGGTCGCTTTGAAAACCCGTATCTGAAAGATGATGTTGAGCGCGTGGGACGTCAACCGCTGCGTAAGCTGAGTGCAGGCGACCGTCTGATTAAGCCGCTGCTCGGCACGCTGGAATACGGTCTGCCGCATGCCAACCTGGTGAAAGGGATTGCCGCTGCAATGCACTACCGCAGCGATCAGGACCCGCAGGCGATCGAGCTGGCTCAGCTGATTGATGACAAAGGCGCGCAGGCTGCGCTGGCGCAGATTTCCGGTCTGGACGCCAATAGCGACGTGGTTGTGGAGGCGGTTAACGCATACAACGCAACCAAATGATGCACAGTGTGGCGCAGGTTAGCCTGCGCCCAGATAACAGATTGTCAGATATGCAGGCAATAATGGAACAAACCCAGGCCTTTGAAAATCGTGTGCTTGAGCGTCTGAATGCTGGCAAAACCGTACGAAGCTTCCTGATTGCCGCCGTCGAGCTGTTAACCGAGGCGGTAAATATCCTGGTGCTTCAGGTGTTTCGCAAAGACGACTACGCGGTAAAATATGCTGTTGAACCGTTACTGGACGGCGATGGACCGCTGGGCGATTTATCGGTGCGTCTGAAGCTGATTTACGGTCTTGGCGTGCTGAACCGGCAAGAGTACGAAGATGCAGAGCTGTTAATGGCGCTACGTGAGGAGCTCAATCATGACGGTAACGAATACGCCTTTACCGATGATGAGATCCTGGGGCCCTTCGGCGAGCTGCACTGCGTGGCCGCGCTGCCCCCTGCCCCTCATTTCGACAGCAGCGACCCTGAGCTATATGCAATGCAAAAGCTGCGTTATCAGCAGGTTGTCCGCTCCACGATGGTCCTTTCCCTGACTGAGCTGATTTCCCGGATCAGCTTAAAAAAAGCGTTTCAGAAGTAAGCCTGCTCACATTGGTGTATCCTTCCCTGTAAATTCCCCGTTTTCAGAGTTATTTGTCATGAAAGAAGTCGAAAAGAACGAAATTAAACGCCTGAGCGACCGCCTGGATCTGATCCGTCACCAGATGGCGGGTCTGTCACTGGTCGATTCCGCCGAGAAGTACGCCGAGCTGGAGAAAGAGACCGCGAAGCTGGAGGCAGAGATCGAGCGCCTGCGGGAAGTAAAAGGCCAGAAGCTGAGCAACGAAGCGCAGAAGCTGATGAACATGCCACACCGCCGCGCAATCACTAAAAAAGAACAGGCTGACATGGGCAAGCTGAAGAAAAGCGTCCGTGGCCTGGTGGTCGTGCACCCGATGACCGAGCTTGGCCGTGAAATGGGCCTGAAAGAGATGACGGGTTTTTGTAAGACGGCGTTTTGATTTCATGCCGGGTGGCGCTGCGCTTACCCGGCCTACTCTTTTCCCCTTCGCGTGAATTGGTCCAACCAATTGCGCAATCAATCCTCCCCTGGTTCACAATTCCATTATTTCCGCTCACAAAACCATTGCCACTCCATAACATCTGATTAACCATTTGTTGTCATTAACCCTACAACACAACATTGGCAGGACCACTTTTACATAACCTGTGATGCAGAGATGAGCGGAGACTCACCCGCCGCGCAGGTTATCTGGTCCCCAGGAGACCTGCATGAGCCTCTGGCAACAAAACTACGACCCGGCCGGAAATATCTGGCTGTCGAGCCTGATCGCATCGCTTCCGATCCTGTTCTTCTTCTTTGCGCTGATTAAGCTCAAGCTGAAGGGCTACCTTGCCGCGACGTACACCGTTGCCATCGCTCTGCTGGTGGCGCTGTTCTTCTACAAAATGCCGGTCGATCGCGCGCTGGCCTCCGTTGTCTACGGTTTCTTCTACGGTCTGTGGCCAATTGCGTGGATCATCATCGCCGCTGTCTTTGTCTATAAAATTTCGGTGAAAACCGGGCAGTTCGACATCATCCGCTCGTCGATTCTCTCCATCACGCCGGACCAGCGCCTGCAGATGCTGATTGTCGGCTTCTCCTTCGGGGCGTTTTTGGAAGGTGCCGCCGGATTTGGCGCACCGGTCGCCATTACGGCCGCCCTGCTGGTGGGCCTCGGCTTTAACCCGCTTTATGCCGCGGGCCTGTGCCTGATTGTGAATACCGCCCCGGTGGCGTTTGGCGCAATGGGGATTCCGATTCTGGTCGCCGGACAGGTGACCGGGCTGGATAGCTTTGAGATCGGCCAGATGGTGGGTCGCCAGCTGCCGTTCCTGACCATCATCGTGCTGTTCTGGATCATGGCGATTATGGACGGCTGGCGCGGCGTGAAAGAGACGTGGCCTGCTGTAATGGTGGCGGGCGGTTCGTTCGCCATCGCGCAATACCTGAGCTCAAACTTCCTCGGTCCGGAGCTGCCGGACATTATCTCGTCGCTGGTCTCGCTGGTCTGCCTGACCCTGTTCCTGAAACGCTGGCAGCCGGTACGTATTTTCCGCTTCGCCGACATGGGTGCCTCGCAGGTCGATCAAACCCTGGCACGCACGGGCTATACCGCAGGGCAGGTGATCCGCGCCTGGTCACCGTTCCTGTTCCTGACCGCAACGGTAACGCTGTGGAGCATCCCGCCGTTTAAAGCCCTGTTCGCCCCGGGCGGCGCGCTGTACGACATGGTGATTAACATCTCCGTGCCGTTCCTCGACAAAATGGTCGCCCGCATGCCGCCAGTCGTGCATGCCGCCACACCGTATGCCGCGGTCTATAAGTTCGACTGGTTCTCCGCCACCGGGACCGCCATCCTGTTTGCCGCGATCCTTTCCGTGGTGTGGCTGCGCATGAAGCCTGCCGCCGCGGTGCAGACCTTCGCAGCGACGATTAAAGAGCTGATGCTGCCGATTTACTCCATCGGCATGGTGCTGGCGTTCGCGTTTATCTCGAACTACTCCGGCCTGTCATCGACGCTGGCACTGGCGCTGGCCCATACCAGCCACGCCTTCACCTTCTTCTCACCGTTCCTCGGCTGGCTGGGTGTGTTCCTGACCGGGTCAGATACCTCGTCGAACGCCCTGTTTGCTGCACTGCAGGCTACGGCGGCCCAGCAGATTGGCGTGTCGGATGTCCTGCTGGTCGCTGCGAACACCACCGGCGGCGTGACCGGGAAAATGATCTCCCCGCAATCCATCGCCATTGCCTGTGCGGCGGTGGGACTGGTCGGTAAAGAGTCGGATCTGTTCCGCTTTACCGTGAAACACAGCCTGATATTCACCTGCATGGTCGGGGTGATCACCACCCTGCAGGCTTATGTCTTAACCTGGATGATCCCATGATAGTGATGCCCAGACGCCTGTCCGACGAGATAGCCTCTCGCGTACGGGCGCTGATTGAAGAACAACAGCTGGAAGCGGGCATGAAGTTGCCCGCTGAACGCCAGCTCGCCGCCCAGCTTGGTGTATCGCGTAATTCCCTGCGTGAAGCGCTGGCCACGCTGGTCAGCGAAGGGGTACTGGTGAGCCGTCGCGGCGGCGGCACCTTTGTGCGCTGGCAGCATGACGACTGGTCCGAGCAAAACATCGTTCAGCCGCTGAAGACGCTGATGGAAAATGACCCGGACTACAGCTTTGACATCCTCGAAGCGCGTCACGCCATCGAGACCAGCACCGCCTGGCATGCGGCCATGCGGGCAACCGAGGCCGACAAAGAGAAGCTCAAAGCCTGCTTTGAGGCCACGCAAAGCAGCGACCCGGATATCGCCTCCCAGGCTGACGTGCGTTTTCACCTGGCCATTGCCGAAGCGTCGCACAATGTGGTTCTGCTCCAGACCATGCGCGGGTTCTTCGACCTGCTGCAATCCTCTGTCAAACAAAGCCGCCAGCGCATGTACCTGGTTCCGCCGGTGTTTGCACAGCTGACTGAACAACACGAGGCGGTGCTTAACGCCATTCTGGCAGGTGATGCTGAGGCCGCACGCAAGGCGATGATGGCGCATCTCGGCTTCGTTCACACCACCATTAAACGATTCGATGAAGACCAGGCCCGACAGGCGCGTATTACCCGTCTGCCTGGCGAGAATGATATTTCCAGGGAGAACAAAGCATGATCATTTCAGCAGCCAGTGACTATCGCGCCGCGGCGCAGCGCATTTTGCCCCCGTTCCTGTTCCACTACATCGACGGCGGGGCGTATGCCGAATACACCCTGCGCCGCAATGTGGAAGACTTGTCAGAGGTGGCCCTGCGTCAGCGCGTGCTGAAGAATATGTCTGACCTGAGCCTTGAGACGACGCTGTTCAACGAAACGCTCTCCATGCCGGTCGCCCTCGCCCCCGTCGGCCTGTGCGGTATGTACGCCCGTCGTGGCGAAGTGCAGGCGGCGGCGGCCGCGGATGCCAGGGGTATTCCGTTTACCCTCTCTACCGTCTCCGTCTGCCCGATTGAAGAGGTCGCGCCGACCATCAAGCGTCCGATGTGGTTCCAGCTGTACGTCCTGCGCGATCGCGGTTTTATGCGCAACGCGCTGGAGCGCGCCAAAGCGGCGGGCTGTTCCACGCTGGTCTTTACCGTCGATATGCCAACGCCGGGCGCGCGCTACCGCGACGCCCACTCCGGCATGAGCGGCCCGAATGCCGCTCTGCGCCGCTACTGGCAGGCGGTGACGCACCCGCAGTGGGCGTGGGATGTGGGTCTGAACGGACGTCCGCACGATCTGGGCAATATCTCGGCTTACCTCGGTAAACCGACCGGGCTGGAAGATTACATCGGCTGGCTGGCGAACAACTTCGATCCGTCCATCTCCTGGAAAGACCTGGAGTGGATCCGCGAATTCTGGGACGGCCCGATGGTGATCAAAGGGATCCTCGACCCGGAAGATGCCCGCGACGCGGTACGTTTTGGCGCAGACGGCATTGTGGTCTCAAACCACGGCGGGCGTCAGCTCGACGGTGTGCTCTCCTCCGCACGCGCGCTGCCCGCCATTGCCGATGCGGTGAAAGGCGATATCGCGATTCTGGCCGACAGCGGCATTCGCAATGGGCTGGACGTGGTACGCATGATCGCGCTCGGCGCCGACAGCGTGCTGCTGGGCCGTGCGTATCTGTACGCGCTGGCGACGGCGGGTCAGGCTGGCGTGGCGAACCTGCTTGACCTGATCGAAAAAGAAATGAAAGTCGCGATGACGCTGACCGGTGCGAAAACCATTAGCGAAATCAGCAAAGACTCTCTGGTGCAGGAGTTAAGTCGATTACCGGCGGCGCTGGCTCCCCTTGCGCAGGGAAACGCTGCCTGAATACCCCTCCTGTTAACACCGCTGTTCACGCGCCCGGTTCCCCCTTCGGGCGCTTTTTTTGCCGAAAATAACACTTAGATAACAAATTGGATAAGAAAATTTGACATATTTACCCCCTCCGCAATTGTATAGACAAGCAAATACAAGAACACAAAAACAACATCACATCGGAGAGGAGCATATGACGTATTCAGGCAAGGTGGATATTCAGCAGGTGATCGATGAGAGTCCCTTTTCAGGGTTTCACTGGCTTCTTATCGTACTGGGCTTTCTGGTTCTGGCGATCGATGGATTTGATACCGCGGCAATGGGTTACATCGCCCCTACGCTATCGGCAGAATGGGGGATACATAAACAGGATCTGGGGCCGGTGCTGAGCGCAGCCCTGCTGGGCTTGTCGCTGGGTGCCCTCATTGCAGGCCCGGTATCGGACAAGATGGGGCGCAAGCGCGTGCTGGTCTTCTCCTGCCTGTTCTTCGGCCTTGCAAGCCTGGGCACGGCCTGGGCGCAAACTCTGAACACGCTGACGCTGTGGCGGTTTCTGACGGGCCTTGGGCTGGGCGCCGCGATGCCTAACGCCATCACGCTGATTTCCGAGTTCGCCCCCCAGCGCTGCCGCGCCATGGCGATTAATACCATGTACTGCGGCTTCCCACTGGGTGCCGCAGGGGGTGGTGCGATCTCTTCGTGGCTTATTCCCCACCATGGCTGGCGAAGCGTGCTGCTGACGGGTGCAATTGCGCCGCTGATTTTGACGCTGCTGCTGGCGCTGTTCTTGCCGGAGTCGGTGAAGTTTCTGGTGCAGCGCGGGAAGGACGTCATGCAGATCCGCCGTATCGCCAGCCGGTTCAGCCGCAATACCCTGGAGAGCGTTACCGGCTTTTTCCTGGCCGAGGAAAAAGTCGCTTCTGAGAAAGGGAGCGTGGCGCAGCTCTTCTCCATGCCCTGGCTGCCCGGCACACTGATGCTGTGGGTCACCTACTTTATGGGGCTGGTGATTTACTACGTCCTGCTGAGCTGGATGCCGACCCTGATGCAGGGGATGGGCTATGCGCTGGCGGAATCCGCCTGGCTCACCTCGCTGTTCACCTTCGGCGGTACCGCAGGCATTCTGCTCGCGGGCTGGATGATGGATCGCTGGGAGGCACACAAAGTGGTCGCGGGTGGCTTTGTGCTGACAATGGGTCTCATTCTGTTACTGGGCATTGAGCATAATCATATCGCCCTGTTTGGCGGGTTGATTTTCCTGATGGGGATCGCGATGAACGGGGCGCAATCGGGCATGCAAACCCTGGCAGCGACTTTTTACCCAACAGAGTGCCGCGCAACGGGTATTGCCTGGATGCAGGGGATCGGCCGCTTTGGCGGCGTGGCGGGAACCATGACCAGCGCTCAGCTGCTTTCCCTGCAGTGGCAGGCGGACAGTATTTTGATGATCCTCAGCGTGCCTGCCCTGGTCGCCGCAGCGGCAACGTGCTACAAAATGCTGCGTTGCCGTGCGCAGGAACCTGGCGTCGCGTAATTCCTCACTTTTCTGCTATTCTGCCCCCGCAATTAAGGGGGCAGCATGCTTAACATCGTTTTATTCGAACCAGAAATTCCGCCGAATACCGGCAATATCATCCGCCTGTGTGCCAACACCGGCTTTCGTCTGCACATCATTGAGCCGATGGGCTTTACGTGGGACGACAAGCGTCTGCGTCGCGCGGGGCTGGATTACCATGAATTTACTGCCGTCGTGCGCCATCATGATTACGCCGCGTTTCTGGAAAGCGAAAAGCCGCAGCGCATGTTCGCCCTGACCACCAAAGGCACGCCAGCGCACAGCGCCGTGAGCTATCAGGACGGTGACTATCTGATGTTTGGCCCGGAAACCCGCGGCCTGCCAGCCACGATTCTGGATGCCCTGCCCGCTGAGCAGAAAATCCGAATTCCGATGATGCCGGACAGCCGCAGCATGAACCTGTCGAACGCAGTGTCGGTGGTGGTGTATGAAGCATGGCGCCAGCTGGGGTACCCGGGCGCCATTCTCAGAAGTTAAATGCCGTCACCATACTCAAACGTATGGTGGATACCGTTGAAGTGCTGATCCATATCCATGGACGGCTTATCGCTGTCTGGTTTGCCGACGATACGCGCCGGTACGCCAGCCGCGGTGGTGTGCGGCGGAACCGGCTGGAGCACAACCGACCCTGCACCAATCTTCGCGCCGCGTCCGACTTCGATATTGCCGAGGATTTTGGCACCCGCGCCAATCATCACCCCTTCACGAATTTTCGGATGGCGATCGCCGCTGGTTTTACCGGTACCGCCAAGGGTAACCGACTGCAGGATCGAAACGTCGTCTTCAATCACCGCCGTCTCACCCACAACAATGCCGGTGGCGTGGTCGAGCATAATTCCACGGCCAATTTTCGCTGCCGGGTGAATATCGACCTGGAAGGTCACGGAGACCTGATTTTGCAGGAAGATTGCCAGCGCGCGGCGGCCTTCATTCCATAGCCAGTGGCCGATGCGATACGCCTGCAGGGCGTGGAAGCCTTTCAGGTATAGCAGAGGCGTAGAGTATTTATCTACCGCCGGGTCACGCGTACGCACGGCCTGAATATCACAGGCGGCAGAGGCGATCATTTCCGGGTCAGCGGCGTATGCCTCCTCCACCACTTCGCGGATGGCGATAGCAGGCATAATCGAGGAGGCCAGCTTGTTGGCGAGCATGTAGCTGAGAGCACTGCCAAGGTTTTCGTGTTTGAGTAGCGTAGCGTGGTAAAAACTGGCCAGCATAGGCTCACAGTCGGCCAGCGCCCGGGCTTCGGCTTTAATATTGTTCCAGACGATATCCAGTTCTTCACACGGCATTGCTTACTCCAGACGATAAGTTAATGACCAGCCAGTTCTGCGCTGGCTGGGTCATTCAGGTGACAACGGTTCCGACTACTTACTGCTGCGCTCGTCCTTGCGCGCACGACCTAATAAGGTCAATGCTGCCTCGCGCGCATTTTTTCCGCAATACAATACCTGATAAATTTCCTCGGTTATTGGCATTTCGACACCAAACCGGTGCGCCAATTCGCGGACTTCTTTGGTATTGCGGTAGCCTTCCACCACCTGTCCAATCTTCTCCTGCGCGCTTTTTACATCGCTGCCCTGTCCGAGCATCATGCCAAAGCGGCGGTTACGAGACTGGTTGTCGGTACAGGTCAGCACCAGATCGCCCAGACCCGCCATCCCCATAAAGGTGGCCGGATCGGCGCCCAGCGCCTCGCCAAGACGGGACATCTCGGTTAAGCCGCGGGTAATCAACGCCGTACGGGCGTTGGCGCCAAAGCCAATACCGTCAGACATCCCGGCACCGATAGCAATCACGTTCTTCACCGCACCGCCCAGCTGGACACCGATAAAATCAGGGTTGCTGTAGACGCGGAAACTCTTGCCACAGTGCAGCAGATGCTGGAGATCGTCGGCGAAAGCCTGGTCAGTCGATGCCAGCGAGATCGCCGTCGGCAGGCCAGCAGCCAGCTCTTTGGCAAAGGTTGGACCGGAGATGACCGCCAGCGGGTTCGCATCACCCAGCGCTTCGCGGGCAACGTCCTGCAGCAGGCGTCCGGTTTCCGCTTCAAGACCTTTGGTTGCCCAGACAATACGGGCATCCGGGCGCATCAGCGGCTTAATCTGACGCAGCACTTCGCCAAACACATGGCTCGGGACGACAATCAGAATGTTGCGGCTGGCCGCCAGCGCGGTCGCAAGATCGCTTTCCAGGTGCAGGGAGTCAGGGAACGGAACGTCCGGGAGAAACGCCACATTGCAACGGTCGTGCTGCAGCGTGGCGATATGTTTTGGATCGTGGCCCCACAGGACCACGTCGTGACCATTTCTTGCCAGCGTGATGGCAAGAGCGGTGCCGTATGAGCCGGCACCGATCACAGTCATTGAAGCATTAACAGTGCTCATCAGGCATCCTGATGTTGTTCAGCACCTTCGCCAGCTTGCTGCTGCAGATAGTTCATGAACAGCGCATCAAAGTTAACTGGCGCAAGGTTCAGTTGCGGGAATGTACCGCGAGAAACCAGGCTGGTGATGCATTCGCGCGCATACGGGAACAGGATGTTCGGGCAGTATGCACCCAGGCAATGCGCCATCTGGTTGCCTTCGATGCCGCCGATGGAGAAGATGCCGCCCTGCTGTACTTCACACAGGAACGCGGTTTCTTCGCCCAGAGAGGCGGTCACGGTCACACGCAGTACAACTTCATACACGTCATCTGCCAGTTGGGTAGATGCGGTATCCAGATCAAGTTTAACCTCTGGCTGCCAGTCTTTCTGGAAAACGTGCGGCGCATTTGGCGCTTCAAAAGAGACATCTTTCGTGTAGATGCGCTGGATCTGGAAAATCATTTCATTATTGCTTTGTTCTGACATGGAAAAACCCTTTTTAATTGTCCTAAAGTCTCTTAGCTCAGCAGCGGATCGAGTCCACCACGGGCGTCGAGCGCATACAAGTCATCACAGCCGCCAATGTGCTGCGCATCAATAAAAATCTGCGGAACCGTCGTACGACCACTACGTTGGATCATCTCTTCACGTTTAACCGCGTCACCGTCGATCGGCAGTTCCTTGAACGTGACGCCTTTGCTGTTCAGCAGCGCTTTCGCACGGTGGCAGAACGGGCACGTCGCTTTGGTGTAGATCTCAATATTGGCCATGACTGAACTCCTTATTTACCGCGAACCAAAGGAAGATTTTCCCCGCTCCAGCCGGAGATCCCTTCTTTCAGTACCGTTACATTTTCGAAGCCCGCTTTATAAAGCGCGCTGGCAGATTCTTGCGCCTGCATGCCGGTTGCATCAACAACGATAATTGGCTGGGCTTTGTGTTTTTCAAGCTCACCCACGTTGTTCGCTTTGATTTCAGCTGGCAACAGGTTGATTGCGCCTGCAATGTGACCTTTACGGAAATCGTCACGCTGACGCAGATCGACAACGACGGCATCTTCTTTGTTGATCAGACGCGTCGCTTCACCACGGGTGATAACCTTAATCTTAGACGTCAGGCTCTTAAATGTGGTGAACAGCACAGCAGCCAGCAGGCCAATCCACGCGATGCTCAGAACCGGATGGCGGCTAACGAATTGCATAATTTCTTGCATGGAGGGTAACTACTCCCGACTAAGTGATAAAAAAACCAGGACAGGAGTATACCTGTGCGTTCTGGCAAATACAGCCAGCGACCCTAACCTAATCCATTTTCTGCGGCATGCCACCTAAAAAAATGCCTCAAAATGGTCCGGTCAGCGCCTTGCCCCTGCGCTTTCTTTGATCTTCTGCGGCTATTTGATCGATTCAGCTGTAGTAAAATTACGCAAATTTTGACTCTTGAGCATGAGGTTGTTGCAATGTCGGTTTCTAAAAAACCTATGGTACTGGTGATTCTGGATGGCTATGGCTACCGTGAAGACAGCCAGGATAACGCTATTTTCAGCGCAAAAACCCCGGTGATGGATGCGCTGTGGGCGAAACGTCCCCATACCCTGATCGACGCATCCGGTCTGGAAGTCGGTCTGCCTGACCGCCAGATGGGCAACTCCGAAGTCGGTCACGTTAACCTGGGCGCGGGCCGTATCGTCTATCAGGACCTGACCCGTCTGGATGTCGAAATCAAAGAACGCACCTTCTTCGCGAACCCGGTTCTTTGCGGCGCGGTAGATAAAGCCGTTGCGGCAGGTAAAGCCGTTCACATCATGGGCTTGCTCTCCGCGGGCGGTGTACACAGCCACGAAGATCACATCATGGCGATGGTTGAACTGGCCGCCGAGCGCGGTGCAGAAAAAATCTATCTGCACGCCTTCCTGGATGGTCGCGATACGCCACCACGCAGCGCAAAAGGCTCTCTGCAAGCCTTCGAAGAGAAATTTGCCGCACTGGGCAAAGGCCGCGTCGCCTCCATCATTGGTCGTTACTACGCCATGGACCGCGACAACCGCTGGGATCGCGTTGAACAGGCCTATGACCTGATGACCCTGGCAAAAGGTGAGTTCCAGTTCACGACGGCCGTTGAAGCCCTGGAAGCCGCATACGCACGTGATGAAAACGATGAATTCGTGAAAGCGACCGTGATTCGTGCTGAAGGCCAGCCCGATGCCGCCATGGAAGATGGCGATGCGCTGATCTTCATGAACTTCCGCGCTGACCGCGCGCGTGAAATCACCCGTGCTTTCGTCAACAGCGACTTCGACGGTTTTGCCCGTAAGAAAGTGGTAAACCTCGACTTCATCCAGCTGACCGAATACGCGGCAGACATCAAAGCCCCATGCGCGTATCCACCAGCCTCGCTGGCTAATACCTTCGGCGAGTGGATGGCGAAGAATGACAAAACGCAGCTGCGTATTTCCGAAACCGAAAAATATGCGCACGTGACCTTCTTCTTTAACGGCGGCGTGGAAGAGCCGTTCAAAGGTGAAGAGCGCATTCTGATCAACTCACCGAAAGTCGCGACTTACGATCTGCAGCCAGAGATGAGCTCTGCTGAGCTGACTGAAAAACTGGTCGCGGCCATCAAGAGCCGCAAGTACGACACCATCATCTGTAACTACCCGAATGGCGACATGGTCGGTCATACCGGCGTGATGGAAGCCGCCGTGAAAGCGGTTGAAGCACTGGATCACTGCGTTGAGCAGGTTGCAAAAGCGGTTGAGTCCGTAGGCGGTCAGTTGCTGATCACCGCTGACCACGGTAACGCGGAACAGATGCGCGACCCGGCAACGGGCCAGGCGCATACCGCTCACACCAACCTGCCTGTTCCGCTGATTTATGTCGGTGATAAATCACTGAAAGCAGTGGAAGGCGGCAAGCTTTCTGACATCGCGCCAACCATGTTGTCGCTGATGGGTATGCCGATCCCTGAAGAGATGACTGGTAAGCCGCTGTTCATCGTGGAATAATCCCTCCCCATGAGGGGAAAGGCGATTTTTTCAATCACATGGGTCGTGAAGCCGCTTAGGTTATCAGTCAGACCCCTGCTTTGCGCCAGCGCACTCAGCGCTGGCGTATTGCTGTGCGCCGCATCCGCCCACGCGGACGATCGCGACCAGTTGAAATCCATTCAGGCGGATATCGCCGCTAAAGAGCGTGCGGTACGCCAGCAACAACAGCAACGCTCCGCCCTGCTCGCCCAGCTTAAGCAGCAGGAAGAAGCTATTTCGGCCGCAGCCCGTAAGCTCCGTGAAACGCAAGATACCCTCGCTCAGTTGAATAAACAGATCGACGAGATGAACGCGTCGATTGCCAAACTGGAGCGCCAGCGTGATGCACAGGAGCGCAACCTTGCCGCACAGCTTGATGCCGCTTTCCGACAGGGTGAACACACCGGTCTTCAGTTGATCCTCAGCGGTGAAGAGAGCCAGCGCGGTCAGCGTCTGCAGGCCTACTTCGGTTATCTGAACCAGGCGCGTCAGGAGACCATTGCGCAGTTGAAACAGACGCGTGAAGAGGTCTCCACCCAAAAAGCTGAGCTTGAAGAGAAGCAGAGTCAGCAGCAGACGTTGCTCTACGAACAAAAAGCGCAGCAGGCGAAACTTGAGCAGGCCCGTAACGAGCGCAAGAAAACCCTTTCCGGTCTTGAGTCCTCCATTCAGCAAGGTCAGAGCCAGCTGAGTGAAATGCGTGCCAACGAATCAAAACTGCGTAACAGTATCGCCCGTGCCGAAGCCGCGGCGAAAGCGCGTGCCGAAAAAGAGGCCCGCGAGGCACAGGCTGTCCGCGACAAGCAGCAGGAAGCCTCCCGCAAAGGTACCACCTACAAGCCAAGCGAAAGCGAACGTTCCCTGATGTCGCGTACCGGCGGTCTGGGTTCCCCACGCGGTCAGGCCTACTGGCCCGTTCGCGGTACACTTCTGCATCGTTATGGCGAACAGCTGCAGGGTGAGCTACGTTGGAAAGGGATCGTTATCGGTGCGTCTGAAGGTAGTGAAGTGAAAGCCATTGCCGATGGACGAGTGATTCTGGCCGACTGGCTGCAGGGTTACGGTCTTGTGGTAGTGGTTGAGCACGGTAAAGGCGACATGAGTCTTTACGGCTACAATCAGAGCGCACTGGTCAGCGTTGGCACACAGGTGCGCGCAGGCCAACCCATCGCCCTTGTGGGCAGCAGTGGCGGTCAGGGCCGCCCGTCACTCTATTTCGAAATTCGTCGTCAGGGTCAGGCGGTCAATCCACAGCCGTGGTTGGGAAGATAAGTTTTGCTTCAATTTCGTCGAATGGTTCTCTCCGTCGTCAGCGCGCTGGCGCTGGCTGCACCGGTATACGCAGGTAAACTCGCGATTGTGATTGATGACTTCGGTTATCGTCCGCACTATGAAAATCAGGTGCTGGCGATGCCGCCAGCCATCTCTGTCGCCGTCCTTCCGAATGCGCCTCACGCCCGTGAGATGGCGACCAAAGCCCACAACAGCGGACATCAGGTCCTCATCCATCTGCCGATGGCACCGCTCAGTAAACAGCCGCTGGAAAAAGATACGCTTCGTCCGGATATGAGCAGCGATGAGATCGAGCGCATCATCCGTGACGCTTACAACAACGTGCCGTATGCCGTTGGCCTGAACAACCATATGGGTAGCGCGATGACCTCCAGCCTGTACGGCATGCTAAAAGTGATGCAGGCGCTGGAACGCTACAACCTCTACTTCCTCGACAGCATGACCATCGGCAATAGCCAGGCGATGCGTGCCGCTCAGGGAACGGGAGTGAAGGTGATCAAGCGCAAGGTGTTCCTGGATGATACTCAGAACGAGGCCGACATTCGCGTGCAGCTCAATCGCGCCGTGCAGCTCGCCCGACGTAATGGTTCAGCCATTGCCATCGGCCACCCGCATCCTTCTACGGTGCGCGTTTTACAACAGATGTTGCCGACCTTGCCTCCAGATATCACACTGGTACGTCCGAGCGATCTGCTCAATGAGCCGCAGGTCGATACGTCTCGCCCGGGTAGCGCACAACCACCCGCAACGCAGCCGCGTAACCCGTTCCGTGGCGTGAAGAATTGCAAGCTGAAACAACCGCCTGAACCGGTGCATGCAACCCGCTTCTTCGCGGTCATCAGCGAAAGCGTGAGCCAGAGTACGCTGGTGCAATACTTCCAGCACCAGTGGCAGGGATGGGGTAAGAAAGTATCAGTGAGCCATTCTCAGTGACAGGCGATTAAGGTAGAAAAATGCCGCAGCGACACAAAATTCTGCTCCTCGATACCGGTAAAGAATGGGGAGGAGGCACCAACAGTATGCTCGAACTTCTGAAGCGTATTAACCGCGAAAAGTTCGATATTACCTGTTGTTTTTACAGTGACTACAGCCGGGCCGAAGGGCAAACCATCGGCCAGGTGCTGAACAGTATTGGCATTCCCTTAATTGTCATCCCTCAACATAAGCAGCCCGCATGGGCGAAGATTGCCAAAGAATTGGGACGTAGCCTGCTGTTTTTCTCCCGCAGCGCCCGGAAGGCATTTACACGTCATGTTGATACGCTCTGGCGTATTCGACCCAACGTTAGCAAAATCGAGACGATTTTCAGGGATGGCGGTTTCGATACGCTTTATATGAACAACCAGCCGGGCTCTAACGAAGAGGGTTATCTGGCAGGTGCAAACGTGCATGCGCGGATAATCCAGCACTGTCGAATTGAACCTGTTTTGACCCCGCCGCTGGTGAAGCTGGTGAATACCCATGCCACAAAAATCATCGCCGTCTCACATGGCGTAGAACGCGTGTTAGTTCAGCATGGGGTCCGACCCGAGCTGTGTACGACGGTCAACAATGCCATCGACATCCATCAGCCTTTACCCGACCGACGCGCGATGCGTAATCGCCTGAACATTGATGACGACACGTTCGTGTTCGGCAGCATTGGCTCATTAATCCCTCGCAAAGCCAACCACCACACGCTGGAAGCGCTGGCACAGTTCAACCAGAAACATCCCGAGGCGAGGTGGAAGATGGTGCTGGTCGGTGAGGGGGCTGAACGCGGTGCGTTGGCGGCACAAGCTGATGCGCTGGGTATTGCTGAGCATGTGATTTTCACCGGTTTCCAGAACACGCCTTTTGACTACCTCGCGACCTTTGACGCGTTTATTCTGGCCTCGCAGAGCGAAGGCTTGCCCCGCGTCGTGCTGGAAGCGATGCTGCTGAATATCCCCGTCATTGGCTCAAAGGTGACCGGCACGGCAGAATTGATCGATCATGCATCGACCGGGCTGCTTTTCCCGTGGAGCGATGTGTCGCAACTTGCTCAACACCTGGATAATATCTGGCAGGATCCCGATCTGCGCACCCGGCTCGCCGCCGCTGCGCATCAGAATGTCTGCAACGTGTATGCCATTGAAAGCTATGTTAACGGTGTCGAGGCCGTTCTTGGCGCGCAATAACCAAACGAGAAGAACATGTTTAAATTCCTGAATGCTCGCTACCGCCACATCACCGGGCGACATAACATTCCCTACGCTTCCCTTCCGGTCACGCGCGATCTCGTGGCGGTTGACTCTATCGTGATCCCTTGCACCGGTGCGGATTTCGTCGAAGAGGCGTTATTGTCCGCGACCTTTGCAGAGCGATATGCCACCGACGTCAGCGAGATTGTGATTGTCAGCGATCAACCAGAATCCGCGTTTGGCAATCTGCCGCCGAAAACCCGCATAGTGACCCTCGACCTGCCAAAACGTGAAGAAGGTTATCGCTACAAGCAGATCTACCTTAGCCGCCTGGTGAAGCTTAACGCCCCGCTGCAGGCGCGCGGTGAAGGCGTATTGATGATCGATTCCGATCTCAACCTCCTGAAGATGCCAGAAATCAACATGGCCGAGATGCACATCTACTCCAGCTTCCGCCAGGGCAAAATGATTGCCAAGCTGGACGGCGCGCCAGCAGAGAAAGTCCCGGCGTATTATAAAGAGACGGTGCGCCCGTATCTGGTTGATCATGTTAACGGTGCGTTTCTTGCAGCCACTAAAAAGACCTGGCGCCGTATCTGCCCGCTGTGGCTCACGCTGTTCCAGGATACCTGGGAACTGATGGAAGACACGCAACCGCCGACGGATCAGCTGCCGCTCGCCGCGCTACTGGACATGCTGGATTTAAAAACGGTTAACCTGGGCGACTGGATGAACTGGCCGGTGTCCAAGAAGATTGGCGGACAGGAAGCCGTTGTGCCGAAAGAGGTGATTGGTGCGCACGGTGGTTTTCCGCTCTCAGAATGGCAAAAGTATCTTGAATCACCTGAAAACAAACTGTTGTTCAAAGGTCAGGACTATACCCGCAAGGTGCGTTACCTGACGGACGAAGAGAAAAAAAAACAGTAAAAAAAGGGGCCGCTGGCCCCTTTTTGATTACTTATCCCAGCTCAGGATCACTTTCCCAGACTGGCCTGAACGCATCGCGTCAAAGCCTTTCTGGAACTCATCAACTGAGAAGCGGTGAGTAATAATCGGGGACAGATCCAGACCAGACTGAATTAATGCCGCCATCTTGTACCAGGTTTCGAACATCTCACGGCCATAAATGCCTTTGATGAACAGCCCCTTGAAGATGACCTTGTTCCAGTCGATAGACATATCTGACGGCGGAATACCCAACATCGCGATACGGCCACCGTGATTCATGGTGTCGAGCATGGTGCGGAACGCCGGTGGCGCACCGGACATCTCCAGACCTACGTCAAAGCCTTCGGTCATGCCCAGCTCTTCCATCACGTCGGTCAGACTCTCTTTGGAAACATCCACCGCGCGGGTGACGCCCATTTTACGCGCCAGCGACAGACGGTATTCGTTCACGTCGGTGATCACCACGTTACGCGCGCCCACATGCTTCGCCACGGCTGCCGCCATAATGCCAATGGGGCCCGCGCCAGACACCAGCACATCCTCACCCACCAGGTCGAAGGAGAGTGCCGTGTGTACCGCGTTACCGAACGGGTCAAAGATGGAGGCCAGATCGTCAGAGATATTGTCCGGGATTTTGAACGCGTTAAACGCCGGGATCACCAGGTATTCCGCGAAGCAGCCCGGGCGGTTTACGCCCACGCCAATGGTATTACGGCACAGGTGCGTACGCCCGCCGCGGCAGTTGCGGCAGTGGCCGCAGGTGATATGGCCTTCACCGGAGACGCGGTCGCCAATCTGGAAGCCTTTGACTTCCTGACCAATGCCAACCACTTCACCCACATATTCGTGACCGACAACCATCGGGACCGGAATGGTTTTCTGTGACCACTGATCCCAGTTGTAGATGTGAACGTCAGTACCGCAGATGGCGGTTTTACGAATTTTGATCAGCAGATCGTTATGACCGACTTCCGGCTCCGGCACGTCGGTCATCCAAATCCCTTCTTCCGCTTTCAGTTTGGATAACGCTTTCATCACACGTCCTCAGGCAATTACGCCCAGCTGTTTGCCGATGCGGGTAAAGGCTTCCACCGCACGTTCAATTTGTTCAGGCGAATGCGCCGCAGACATCTGGGTGCGGATACGCGCCTGGCCTTTTGGTACCACCGGGAAGAAGAACCCGGTGACATAAATCCCTTCTTTCTGCAGTTCACGAGCAAATTGCTGCGCCACGACCGCATCACCCAGCATCACCGGGATGATGGCGTGATCGGCACCGGCCAGGGTGAAACCTGCGGCGCTCATTTTTTCACGGAACAGACGGGCGTTCGACCACAGGCGATCGCGCAGCCCCGCGCCGGACTCCACCATCTCCAGTACCTTGATGGAGGCGGCAACAATGGCCGGCGCCAGGGAGTTGGAGAACAGATACGGGCGGGAGCGCTGACGCAGCCATTCAACCACCTCTTTACGCGCAGCGGTATAACCACCGGACGCGCCGCCGAGCGCTTTGCCCAGCGTACCGGTGATGATATCCACGCGGCCCATCACATCACAGTATTCGTGGGAACCGCGGCCATTTTCGCCGACAAAACCGACCGCGTGAGAGTCATCGACCATGACCAGCGCGTCGTATTTATCCGCCAGGTCACAGACACCTTTCAAGTTAGCGATCACACCGTCCATGGAGAACACGCCGTCGGTGGCGATCAGCACGTGGCGAGCACCCGCTTCACGGGCCTCTTTCAGGCGCGCTTCCAGTTCAACCATGTCGTTGTTGGCGTAGCGGAAACGCTTCGCTTTACACAGGCGTACGCCGTCGATGATGGAGGCGTGGTTCAGGGCGTCGGAGATAATCGCATCTTCTGCGCCAAGCAGGGTCTCAAACAGACCGCCGTTGGCGTCGAAGCAGGAGGAGTAGAGAATCGCGTCTTCCATTCCAAGGAAGCTCGCCAGCTTTTGCTCAAGCTGCTTGTGGCTGTCCTGGGTACCGCAAATAAAGCGTACGGAGGCCATACCGAAACCGTGAGTATCCATGCCGTTTTTCGCTGCGGCAATCAGCTCAGGGTGATTCGCAAGACCTAAGTAGTTGTTCGCACAAAAGTTGATCACGTGGCTGCCGTCGGCAACGGTGATGTCCGCCTGCTGAGCAGACGTGATAATACGCTCTTCCTTGAACAACCCTTCCGCACGTGCGGTGTCGAGGTCGCTGTTTAACTGTTTGTAAAAATCACCACGCATTGCAATTCTCCAGACTCGGCAAATTTCGGGACATATTACCCAAACCTATAGTTCATGACGAGATGACGCAGTATCTCTTGTCGTTTTTGCAGCATAAATCACGTGTACCCCTACCGCATATCGGTGAATGGCTGAAGACAGGGCATTGTGATGATATGATAGAAACATTAGCGTTCGGGATTGTCCCCGGACTCCACACTTCAAAGGTTACCGTTATGATCATCGTTACCGGCGGCGCAGGCTTTATCGGCAGCAATATTGTTAAGGCTCTCAATGACAAAGGCATCACCGACATCCTGGTGGTGGACAACCTGAAAGATGGCACCAAGTTCGTTAACCTGGTGGATCTGAACATCGCTGACTACATGGATAAAGAAGACTTCCTTATCCAGATTATGGCAGGTGAAGAGTTTGGCGAGATTGAAGCCATTTTCCACGAAGGTGCGTGCTCATCCACCACCGAGTGGGACGGCAAGTACATGATGGACAACAACTATCAGTACTCCAAAGAGATCCTCCACTACTGCCTGGAGCGTGAAATTCCGTTCCTGTACGCCTCTTCTGCTGCCACCTACGGCGGGCGTACCTCAGACTTCATCGAATCCCGCGAATACGAGCAACCGCTGAACGTCTACGGTTACTCCAAATTCCTGTTCGACGAATACGTGCGTCAGATTCTGCCAGAAGCGAACTCCCAGATTGTCGGCTTCCGTTACTTCAACGTCTACGGGCCTCGCGAAGGGCACAAAGGCAGCATGGCGAGCGTGGCATTCCACCTGAATACCCAGCTGAATAATGGCGAAAGCCCGAAACTGTTCGAAGGCAGCGACGGCTTTAAGCGCGACTTCGTCTACGTGGGCGATGTGGCTGCAGTCAACCTGTGGTTCTGGGAAAACGGTGTGTCCGGCATCTTCAACCTGGGAACTGGCCGCGCGGAATCCTTCCAGGCGGTGGCAGACGCGACGCTGGCGTACCACAAAAAAGGCAGCATCGAGTACATTCCGTTCCCGGATAAGCTGAAAGGCCGCTACCAGGCGTTCACCCAGGCAGACCTGACTAACCTGCGTAAAGCTGGCTACGACAAGCCGTTCAAGACCGTTGCCGAAGGCGTAACGGAATATATGGCCTGGCTGAACCGCGACGCGTAAGTATGAGAATTCTGGTGATCGGCCCGTCATGGGTGGGCGACATGATGATGTCGCAAAGTCTCTATCGCACGCTCAAGGCGCGCTATCCCCAGGCGATAATCGACGTGATGGCACCCGCGTGGTGCCGTCCGCTGTTATCGCGTATGCCGGAAGTGAACGAGGCGATCCCGATGCCGCTCGGCCACGGTGCGCTGGAAATCGGCGAACGCCGCAAGCTCGGCCATAGCCTGCGCGAGAAGCGCTACGATCGCGCGTATGTCCTGCCGAACTCTTTCAAATCTGCCTTAGTGCCCTTCTTTGCGGGTATTCCGCACCGTACCGGCTGGCGCGGTGAAATGCGCTACGGCCTGCTGAACGACGCGCGGGTGCTGGACAAAGAGGCCTGGCCGCTAATGGTGGAGCGCTACGTGGCGCTGGCCTACGACAAAGGCGTGATGCGCAGTGCGAAAGATCTGCCGCAGCCGCTGCTCTGGCCGCAGCTTCAGGTTAATGACGGCGAGAAATCCCAGACCTGCAACGCGTTTGGTCTTTCGTCTGAACGCCCGATGATTGGCTTCTGCCCTGGTGCGGAGTTCGGTCCGGCAAAACGCTGGCCGCACTATCACTATGCGGAGCTGGCAAAACAGCTGATCGACGAAGGCTATCAGATTGTGCTGTTTGGCTCGGCAAAAGACCACGAAGCAGGCAATGAAATTCTCGCCACGCTCAGCACAGAGCAGCAGGCCTGGTGCCGAAACCTGGCCGGGGAAACGCAGCTCGAACAAGCTGTTATTCTGATCGCCGCCTGTAAAGCCGTGGTGACCAATGATTCCGGCCTGATGCACGTCGCTGCCGCGCTGGACCGCCCGCTGGTCGCGCTGTATGGTCCAAGCAGCCCGGACTTCACGCCGCCGCTGTCGCACAAAGCGCACGTCATTCGCCTGATTACCGGCTACCACAAGGTGCGCAAAGGCGATGCCGCAGAAGGCTATCACCAGAGCCTGATCGACATCACGCCGCAGCGTGTTCTCGAAGAACTCAACGAACTGCTGTTGAGCGAAGAAGGGTAACGGATGCGGGTATTGATCGTTAAAACCTCCTCTATGGGTGATGTTCTGCATACGCTGCCTGCGCTGACGGACGCGATGCAGGCCATTCCGGGCATCCGTTTTGACTGGGTGGTGGAAGAAGGCTTCGCGCAGATCCCTACCTGGCATGAAGCAGTAGACCGCGTGATCCCGGTGGCCATTCGCCGCTGGCGCAAAGCATGGTTCTCCACACCGATTAAAGCCGAGCGCACCGCCTTCCGCGAAGCGGTTCAGGCGCAGCGTTACGACGCGATCATCGACGCGCAGGGGCTGGTGAAAAGCGCCGCGCTGGTGACGCGTCTGGCACACGGCGTAAAGCACGGCATGGACTGGCACTCCGCCCGCGAGCCGCTGGCGAGCCTGTTCTATAACCGTCGCCACCGTATTGCAAAACAACAGCACGCTGTGGAGCGTACCCGTGAACTGTTTGCCAAGAGTCTTGGCTATGTAAAACCGGAATCCCAGGGCGACTACGCCATTGCGCAGCACTTTTTGCGCAATACAGACCCCTGTACTCAGCCTTATCTTGTCTTCCTCCATGCCACAACGCGCGACGATAAACACTGGCCGGAAACGCACTGGCGAAGACTGATTGAACTAATGCAACCTACCGGGATCCATATTAAACTGCCCTGGGGCGCTGAACATGAGCAACAGCGTGCAGAACGTCTGGCCTCCGGTTTTTCGCACGTTGAGGTATTGCCCAGACTCACGCTGGCGCAGGTGGCCGCAGAGCTGGCGGGGGCGAATGCCGTCGTTTCCGTGGATACAGGATTAAGCCATTTAACCGCAGCGCTGGATCGCCCGAATATTACGATATTCGGCCCGACCGATCCGGGTCTGATTGGGGGCTACGGCAAAAACCAGCACCAGATGGTCAGCCCAACGCAACACACGAAGGATATTAGCGCAGATGCTATTTTTTCATTTTTACAGGGCAGCCATCGGCTTTCTGACAGGGATATTTAACCCATGAGTTATGTATTTCTGCTGATTTTACTCTTTCCGGTGAAACTCATCCGAAAGCTGTTTCGCAAAGACACAGGTAAAAACCTGGTTATTCAGACAGCAAAAATCGGCGATTTTGTTAATGCAACGCCCCTTCTGGCATACCTGCAAAAAAGCGACGTACTTATTAGTCGCAGCGTAGGTGCACTGGCGAAGCATGATGAGACGATCGACGAGATTTTTTTCATCGAACAGCATAAGCGTAACCTGTGGCGAAAGCTCTGCTTTGCCTGCCGGATCATGAACCGCTATGACAATGTGTATCTTCTGCAGCCTAACAGCGTAAATCTTTTTTTTGCCTCCGTTTGTAACGCCAAAAACAAACAGTTCTTAAGCACATACACACGCAGGTGGTATCACGGAATTTTCTATGCAACGGCAGACGGCACCGTTGAACACGGCAAAAAGACATTGTCGGTGACTAACTATCTCAAACTTGCCGACCGCACGCTGACCTGGAAAGACTCACCAAAGCACGCCACCAGACCACTTTTTAAACCCGCGACATATCCGGCAATCCTTGATAAACCCGGCGTGATCCGCATTGGCATCAGTATTGCCGCAGGAAATAAAGCGAAAACCGTCCCGCCGGGCATCTGGAAGCGGATTGCCGATCATCTCGCCGACCTGCCCTGCGAGTTTTATGTGTTTGGCGCCCCGAACGAACAATCGTGGATGGATGATATCACCCGCGCGTATGGCGAATTGCCCAACTTCATCAATCTGATTGGCAAAATTTCGCTTGAAGAACTCCCGTGGGCCATTTCAAAAATGGATTGTTATATCGCGTCCGACTCAGGAAATGTCTACGTTGCCGACGCGGTGGACGTGCCGGTAATCTTACTGTTTGGACCCTGTTGCCACTATGAACAGCGTCCGCTTGGCAACGTACTGTTGGTTGGGAATGATGACAATATTTGCTCGTATGTTTTTGAGACTCGCTATTACTTCTCACAAAGCCGGGAAGAACTCTTCTCTGTAACAGATGAATCGCTGGACAACATTAGACATTTCATTTGCGCGTTACCAACGGCTAACGCGGCCGCATATACCGTTGATGCCCAGGGAAACTAATTGTTATGGCTTTTCTAAGCATCATTATTGCCGCACATAACGCCCAGGACACGCTTGACGCAACGCTACAAAGCCTGCAAAACGCGATTGATAATGCGGGCGATGATGTAGAAATCATTATCTTTAATGACAGTTCCAATGATTCCACACAGGATATTATTGAGACGTGGTTGCCAAAGCTTCCGAATGCGCAATCCCGATACGTTGAGTACCGTAACGTCGGTCATGTTCGAAACAGCGCACTCTCTCTGGCGTCAGGTGAGTACATTACCATGCTGGATAGCGATGACCGATTGAAACCGGGCAGCATCCGGGACGCCGTGGCATTTCTGCAAGCACAGCGGCCTGATATGCTCCTGACGCGCCTGCTGGAAATACGCGATACGCATAAAATCACCGCTGACTGGCAGGGGTTCTCTCCCGTTGCTTTATCACAACACCAGGCAATAACGCGTTTCCTTCAGCATAAAGACTTTCAGGCGCACCTCATCGGGCAATTCGTTCATCGCAGGCTGTACGAAAACAACCCGATCCCTTCAATGGTCTGTTATGAAGATTTCGCCGTGTTTCCCGGCATGCTGATGCAATCGAGTAAAATAGTCTTCCAGCGGAAGGGGCACTATTATTACATCAAACGTAACGATAGTTTATCGAGCCGTCTTGACGCCAGTAAAATCGCTACGCTTGTTGAATGCACATTACAGATGGAAAAGATATTCCCGCAATCATTCAGGCATCTCATTAATTGCCACTGGTTTGATATTTACAGTAACCATCGACAATATCTGACCGACGCGCAACTCAAACTGGTTATGCAACGAGTAAAAGCACTTTATTCGTTCTCTTTTTTCTTCTCCAGCGATGTTCGTTTCAGCTACAAAAAAAGGGTTATTGAGGCATTATGGAAAAAGTAAAACTGCGGCTCTATCAACTGACGCTTATTTTGAGCCTTATTTCGCTTGCGCTGGCGTTACTGAGCTCGGGGAAACAGCGTGAATTCTTCTATATTGCGGTTTATGCCAGCATTATCGGCCTGGCGTGCGAATATAAAAAAATCACCCTTCGTCCCTTTTCGATTGCGCTACCCATTTTGCTGATTGGGTTGCTCAATCTTATCTGGTATATGGCCTATGAATATCATAACGAAGGCTTGAACGCTTATAGCGATTACCTTGGCGCCAGCAAGAAATTGATTTTGGCGAGTATTCTCGTTTTCTATCTTGACCGGTTCAAATCTTATATTGATAAAACAGCCTTCCTGAAATATTTCTTGTATGCCTCTGGTGCAGGATTTGTCCTTGCTACTGGTTATGGCTTATGGCAAGCGTCACAGGGTATGGAACGTGTTGAGATGGCCATCAATCGTCCAACCGTGTCGGCCTATGTTTACTCCGTACTGTCACTGGCGTTTGTATACAGCCTTTATCTTCAGAAAAACAGAAAGCTGTATGTGGCCGCAGGGCTCACCATCTTGATCTCTTATTTCGTCATCCTTTTGACGGCTACGCGCGCCGCAATGGGATTATATTTGCTTCTGGCGATTGTACTCACACTCTACCACTTCAGAAGAATCCATCTGAAATCAACGCTGATTTTCTTATGTATTGTGGCAGGTATAGTGGTTGTGAGTTACAAGCCGTTAATTCTGCCTAAGATACAACAAACACAATCTGAAATAGAACGTTATCAAAAAGGATATGACGCCACCTCACTCGGTGCACGTTTTTCTATGTGGATTATTGGTGCTCAAAACGGACTTGCCCACCCCATGGGGCAGTCAGTCGAAGACCGCGAAGTCTGGTCACAGCAATATGTGAAAAATGGACATCCACATCTCGCGGCAGCGCTTGAATTTACCCGGATTCATCTGCACAACGAGTTCATTGAAAAATACTCTCTTCAGGGGATCCCTGGGCTGGTAATATTATTCTTTTTCTATATCTCGATGATCGTGTACGCACTTAAAAATAAAAATGGTCTGCTGCTGACGACCATGCTTCTTTTATTGCTCTATGGTCTGACGGACGTCATTTTGTTGAGCTCAGAGGCGCTCATCTTCTTTGTCACCGTGTTTGCGCTGAGTACACTCTTTTCACAAACCAGACAACGCCAGTAAGTGATAATGCCCGCCATGCGGGCATTATTTTTTCTTGTGTTGATAAAACTCCGCCAGCGTCATCCCCACCGTCTTGTCGGATAACCAGCTAAACAGCGCTTCCAGATCCTGGTATAACCCCTCGATCGCCGCCTCGTCCTTAAACGTAGGACTGCCCCCGGGCATAAATTCCGACGAATGGAGCATAAACTCGACGTAATCATTTCCCTGAGAAAGGCATTGCTGCGCAACCTCAATCATCTGCGACGCATTACCACCTGTCGGACGTAACCAGTTCACAGAAGGTGAGCGGTATTTACCACGAAGACGATCGTAACCCTGTTTGATCGTGTTCAGCCAGGCAGGATGTTTATACTGAATGCTCATCGGCACTTCGAGTAAAGGGCTCGTGCCCGCCCGGGAAATGTCGTTAACGTCAATAAAGTAGGCACGGTCCGGAAAATGTTGGTAATCCGTCCCACCATGGCCTTGCGGAGCCCCCTTCGCATTGCGCCAGTTCACTCGCGGCGTCACCGAGCAATCAACCTGATACCCCAGCTCAATCAGTAACCTGGCATAACGGCTATCAAACGCCCAGCGCCCGGCGCGGTGGCTTAACATTTTGGTCTGGAACGTCTCTTCCAGCAGGCGGGTCATGAACAGCACTTTCTCGCGCATCACCTCGTCTGAAAATTCAATCAAATAAGGCTGCCAGCGCCAGTCATCACCCGTGAGATCGTGCTCAGGCGGGCTATTCCATGCGTGGAGGTGCATGCCCACCTCCCCCTGGCCGCGAGCGATCACGTCCCTGGCGAAGTCGATGAAAACGGGCTCGATCGCCATCTCATAGTTTGTCAGCCACACGGGCTTAAAGCCGAAACGTTCACACAGCGTCTGGAACCGGGCCAGATAGCGCGCGTTTTCCGTTTTAATGACGCGGTGGTTCTGCCAGAGATTATCGCCCTCAGTATCAATCGTGATGATAAACGCGGGTTTTTTCATAATGAGTCCGCAAGACAGGGAAGTTAGCGCTATGTTACGCACTCTCCAAACCATCAGTAAACCCTTGCTGGGAAATTCCTGAGATTATGGAGAAAGAGTGCAAGTCGCTATCAGGTCTATTAGAATTGCCAACAGTACAACGCCGATAAGATGATGATGAATAACTTACCTGACACGCCTGATTTGCGCATTTTACTGATCAAACTCCGCCATCATGGCGATATGTTATTGACCACCCCCGTCATTGATTCATTACGTCAACACTGGCCACACGCGCAAATTGATGTGCTGTTGTATGAAGAAACGCGCGACATGCTCGCCGCGCATCCGGCAATTGGCACCATTTATGGAATCGATCGTAAATGGAAGCACCTGGGCACACTCAAGCATCTACAGAAAGAGTGGCAGTTGCTGTGTGCGTTAAGGAAACAACATTATCATCTGGTGATTAACCTTGCCGATCAGTGGCGTAGCGCTATTGTCACCCGCTTCACCGGCGCGCCGGTTCGTCTCGGATTTGCCTTTAACAAACGCAACAATGCATTCTGGCGTTTTTGTCACAGCGATTTAGTCTCCGTTGCAAATCACCAGTCTCTGCACACCGTCGAGCAAAACCTCTCCATTCTGTCTCCATTACAGGTCGCGGCGCAGCCCGCCGTCACCATGGCCTACAGCGCAGATGACTGGCACTTCGCCCGCCAACAGCTGGAGAAAAAGGGTGTGAGTGATAACTATATCGTGATTCAGCCAACATCCCGCTGGTTCTTCAAATGCTGGGATGAAGACAAAATGGCGCAAACGATTACAGCGCTGCAGCAAGATGGGCATACCGTCGTACTCACGGCCGGGCCGGATAAAAAAGAGATGGCGATGATCGATCGCATTCTCGCCGCGTCCCCGAAGACCGGCGTCGTCTCGCTGGCCGGTCAATTAACGCTGCGCCAGCTTGCAGCGCTGATCGATCATGCCTGCCTGTTCATTGGGGTTGATTCGGTTCCGATGCATATGGCCGCCGCGCTGCAGACGCCCTGCGTGGCACTCTTTGGCCCTTCCAAACTGACGTTTTGGTCTCCGTGGCAGGTCAATGGCGACGTTATCTGGGCTGGCGACTTCGGCCCGCTCCCCGATCCGGACGCCATTGATACCAACACTAAAGAGCGCTATCTCGACGCCATTCCCGTGGATGCTGTCGTCTCTGCTGCAAAGAGATATCTGTCATGAAACACCATCGTCTGGCTATTGTGCGCCAAAAATATCGTCCTGATGGCGGAGCGGAACGGTTCGTCTCCCGCGCGCTCACCGCGTTAAGCAACCAAAATCTTGAGCTGAATGTCATCACCCGTGAATGGCAGGGAGAAAAGCAGGACGACTGGCATATCCACATTTGCGATCCGCGAAAGTGGGGCCGCATCAGCCGCGAGCGTG
This sequence comes from Enterobacter sp. MGH 37, assembly GCF_000534515.1. Classification (NCBI taxonomy): domain Bacteria; kingdom Pseudomonadati; phylum Pseudomonadota; class Gammaproteobacteria; order Enterobacterales; family Enterobacteriaceae; genus Enterobacter; species Enterobacter sp. MGH 37. The sequence goes on along the minus strand of NZ_KI973206.1, from coordinate 1,346,624 downwards.
GTTTTGCCCATGCCGCATGTGAACTGTGGCAACAACAACAGTTTGATATTGTGCAAAGCCACGAGCGAATCCCGGGCTGTGACATCTACCGCGCAGGCGATGGCGTCCACCGCCGCTGGCTACTGCAGCGTGCACGCATTCTACCCGCCTGGCGTGCAAAGATGCTGATGGTCGATCGCTATCACCGCTATGTGATGCATGCCGAACGAGAGATGTACCAGGCACCGGAACTCAAAGCGGTTATCTGTAATGCGGAGATGATCAAACGCGAAATTGTCGAAGATTTTGATATTGACGCAAAAAAAATACATGTAATTTATAATTCTATTGATTCCAGCCGCTTCGTTCCGGCTCAGGAGGCACAACGTGCCGCGTTGCGTCAGCAATTTGGTTTGCCAGCCGATGCCGTGGTGTTCTGTTTTGTCGGCTCCGGGTTCGAACGAAAAGGCCTGGCCAGCGCCATACGGGCTATCGCTGGAACAGCGGCATGGCTGATTGTGGTTGGACAGGATAAAGCAGAAAGTCGTTATCGCGATCTTGCCCGTTCACTCGGCTGCGAAGGGCAAATCCGTTTCCTGGGGATGCAAAAAGAAACGCTTCCTTTTTATCAGCTATCCGATGGTTTACTGTTGCCAACGCTGTATGATCCCTTTCCTAACGTCATTCTTGAAGCGATGGCCTGCGGTTTACCCGTCATTACTTCAGAGAGTTGCGGAGGCGCTGAATTTATTCAGCAAGGCCAGAACGGATTTTATTGCGATGCCCTTGATATCAAGACATTGAAGGAAGCGATATCCGCTATTCCTTCTCTGGAAAAAAATAACAATATGGGACGCGCGGCACGGGAACGTGTGAAAGACGCCACCCCCGAAAAACTGTCAAGTCAGCTTATTTCGCTTTATCAAAAATTACTGGATTAAAAATGCGCATCCTAATGATTATTGATGGTTTACCCGGTGGGGGAGCTGAAAAAACGGTTCTTACACTTTCCAGTGGATTGATAGAAATGGGACATCAGGTCTCTCTCTTCTCCCTGCGGAAAGTGTGCGATTACGCCATCCCGGAAGGCATTGATTATCAGGTTGTTCAGGATACCTGCAAAAAACCGTGGCGAAAGCTGACGGAGATCCCACGCCGCGCCCATCTGCTGGATCGGGCTATTGAGCGGGCTGAACGCAGCGGAAAATTTGACGTTGTGTTCTCTCATTTGCACAAAACCGACCGCATTGTTGCACACTGCCGTGCGCTGGAACGCGATAAAGTCTGGTTTTGCGTGCATGGCATGTTCTCGTTCTCCTATTTGCGCCATCGCCGCGGGCTTTCTCGCTGGTTTAAGCATCTTAAAATTCGTCATACCTACGAAAATCGTAATGTTGTCGCTGTTTCAGGCGCCGTGTTGAAAGATCTTTCAGAGACGCTGGCGCTCACGCTTCGACGCAAAGCGGTAATCCATAACCCGTTTGATATCCCTGAAATTCAGCGTCTGGCTGATGCCCCCTTTGAAATGCAAGGGAAGGATTACATCATTCATGTTGGCCGCTTCCATGAGCACAAACGTCACGATCGGCTTTTACGTGCGTTCGCACTGAGTCAACTTGACACTACACTGGTCATGATGGGCAATGGATCCGACGCCAAAATCCAAAAATTACAGCAGCTTGCCAGAGATTTGGGTATTGAAAATAAAACGGTTTTCCGCCCATTCGACGCCAACCCCTACCCCTGGATAAAAGGGGCGCGGCTCTTAGTGTTAAGTTCTGACTGCGAAGGTTTTGGTAATGTGCTGGTCGAATCCATTATCTGCCAGACCCCGCCGGTCAGTACAAATTGTCCAGGAGGCCCCGCTGAAATCCTCACGGGAGACCTGGCGCGCGGGCTGTCAGAGTTAAACGACGAATCACTGGCAAAAACGCTGGTCGATATTTATACCTCCCCGCCGGTCGTTGGCGGTGCAACCATTGCGTCGTTCGGCATCAATGCCATTTGCCGGCAATATATTGCTTTGGTAGACAATCAAAAATAATCAGGTTTCTTATGCAAAATTCAGCGCCATTATTAAGCGTGGTGGTTGCCGTATATAACGGTGAAGCTTTTCTGGATCAGTTCTTTACCTGCCTTGTGAATCAACGCATCGACAGCATGGAAGTCATTATTGTCAATGACGGCTCTACTGACCGTTCGATGCAGATCGTCGAAAGCTGGCGTGAAAAACTGCCGCAGTTGCAGGTGATTGAACAGCAAAATCAGGGCGTATCCATCGCGCGTAATACCGGCCTGGCCGTAGCAACGGGTCAGTATCTCTCTTTCCCGGATATTGATGATGTCTTCAAGCCGGGCATGTACCAGCGTCTTCTGGATATGGCCGTCACGCAGGATTTGGATGTCGCGACCTGCAATGGGAACTACGTCTGGGAAAACAACAAGAAACCCTCTCGCCCTATTTTCCCTGAAGATAAACTCGCCTCGACGGATGTCATGACTGGCCCGGCGTGGTTAAAGAAGGCGCTGGATTCACGAAAGTTCCTGCACGTCACCTGGTTAAACATCTATCGCCACGACTTTATTCGTAAACACAGTTTCCATTTTGAACCCGGCCTTCGCCATCAGGATATTCCGTGGACGACCGAAGTGCTGCTTGCCGCGGAACGCGTTCAGTACACCAGCGAACGCTTTTATGACTACTACATTCACTCTGCTTCGGTATCGCATACTCCGGATAATGACGACACGCTGATTCGCTCCGCCCGTCATTACATGAAAATCCTGCAGATGCTTGACGCCATTAACCAGCGTTACCCGGATAAAGTGAAAAATATCCCGGCTTGCCACTGGCAAATCGCCAAAGAGGGGCTGGGGATCATTCACACCTTCGACAACATGAAGGATGAGGCGAAGAAGACCATGATTATCAAAGAGTTCTTTGATACCGGGATCTGGAAGCTTATCTGGAAAAGTGCTAAAAGTCCGCGTTTGCGCTGGCGTCTGGGTCGACGCTACTTCCGTTTAAAACGGTATCTGGCATAAGAGATAGCTTTAGCACGCTTAAATGCTTAGAATTTCCCGGCCGAAACTAAAAAACGGATAATCGCTTGGAATTGTTGTATACCGCCCTGCTCTACATCATTCAGCCACTGGTGTGGCTGAGACTGTTGCTTCGTAGCCGTAAAGCGCCTGCGTATCGTAAACGCTGGGCTGAGCGCTATGGCTTTTGCCGCAATAAAGTCGCACCGGACGGTATTCTGCTGCATTCCGTTTCTGTTGGTGAAACGCTGGCAGCGATCCCGCTGGTTCGCGCCCTGCGTCACCGCTACCCGTCGCTGCCCATCACCGTCACGACGATGACGCCAACCGGCTCAGAGCGCGCGTTATCCGCCTTTGGCAAAGACGTTCATCACGTCTACCTCCCTTACGATCTGCCCTGCGCCATGAATCGTTTCCTGAATACCGTTCGCCCGAAACTGGTGATCGTGATGGAAACTGAACTGTGGCCGAACATGATTTCCGCCCTGCATGCCCGTAAAATTCCGCTGGTGATTGCCAACGCGCGCCTGTCAGAGCGCTCGGCGAAAGGCTACGGCAAGCTGGGTAAATTTATGCGCCGTCTCCTGAGCAAAATCACCCTGATTGCCGCGCAGAATGAAGAAGATGCCGCACGCTTTATCGCGCTGGGCCTGAAACGCAACCAGCTTGCGGTAACGGGCAGCCTGAAATTTGATATTTCTGTTACCCCTGAACTCGCCGCCCGCGCGATCACGCTGCGTCGCCAGTGGGCCCCGCGTCGTCAGGTCTGGATTGCAACCAGTACCCATGATGGCGAAGAAGAGATCATCCTGCAGGTGCACCGCAAGCTGCTGGAAAAATTCCCTGATTTACTGCTGATCCTCGTTCCCCGCCATCCGGAGCGTTTTAAAGATGCCCGTGAAATGGTGCAGAAAGGCGGCTTCAGCTTCACCTTGCGCAGCAGCGGTGAGATCCCTTCCGGTAGCACCCAGGTGGTGATTGGCGATACGATGGGCGAGCTGATGTTGCTGTACGGCATTGCCGACCTCGCCTTTGTCGGTGGCAGCCTGGTGGAACGCGGCGGCCATAACCCGCTCGAGCCAGCTGCGCACGCCATTCCGGTGCTGATGGGTCCGCACACGTTTAACTTCAAAGATATCTGCGCCAAATTGCAGCAGGCCGATGGTTTAATTACCGTGACCGACGCGGACTCCGTCGTCAAAGAGGTGTCGACACTTCTGACGGACGAAGATTATCGTCTGTGGTACGGTCGCCATGCCGTCGAAGTGCTGCATCAGAACCAGGGCGCACTCACCCGTCTTCTGCAGCTTCTGCAACCTTATCTGCCTCAGCGGAGCCACTAATGTCAACGCGTCTGTCGGTCGTGATGATCGCCAAAAACGCCGCCGACCTGCTTCCGGACTGCCTGGCTTCGATCGCCTGGGCTGACGAAATCGTCGTCCTTGACTCCGGCAGCACGGACAACACGGTGGACGTTGCCCGCGCAGCGGGTGCAAAGGTCTTTATCAATACGGACTGGCAAGGCTATGGCATCCAGCGCCAGCGCGCGCAAAAGTATGCTACCGGTGATTACGTTTTGATGATCGACACCGACGAGCGTGTCACCCCGGAACTCCAGCAAGCCATTCAGACCGTGCTTGCCGCGCCGCAGCCCGAAGCGGTCTACAGCATTGCCCGTCGTAACTATTTCCTGGGCCGTTTTATGCGCCACAGCGGCTGGTATCCAGACCGCGTAATGCGCCTCTATGAGCGCGAGCGCTATCAGTACAACGACAACCTGGTCCACGAGTCACTGGTCTGCGACAGCGCCCGGCAGATCCCCCTGACGGGCGATTTGCTACACCTGACCTGCCGCGATTTCGCCAGCTTCCAGCGTAAACAGCTCAGCTATGCCACTGCATGGGCGCAGGAACGCCACCAGCGCGGCAAGAAGGCCACGCTGACCGGCATCTTCACCCACACGCTGGGCGCGTTTCTGAAAACGTTGCTGCTGCGTGGCGGGGTGCTGGACGGTAAGCAGGGCTGGTTACTGGCGGTGGTGAATGCCCAGTATACTTTCAACAAATACACCGAGCTGTGGGCGCTCTGCCGCGGCTACTCAGAGAAAACGTGAGCCATGAGCACAAAAGCGATTTATCCGGGTACCTTCGATCCGATCACCAACGGTCATCTTGATATCATCACCCGTGCGGCGTGCATGTTCGACACGGTGATTCTGGCGATTGCCGCCAGTCCCAGCAAGAAACCCATGTTTGACCTCGACGAGCGTGTTGCGCTTGCCCGCGATGCGATTGCACACCTGCCGAATGTAGAGGTAGTGGGCTTCAGCGACCTGATGGCAAACTTCGCCCGTGCCCAGCAGGCAAACATCCTGATTCGCGGGTTACGCGCAGTGGCAGACTTCGAGTATGAGATGCAGCTGGCGCACATGAACCGCCACCTGATGCCGGAACTGGAAAGCGTATTCCTGATGCCGTCCAAAGAGTGGTCGTTTATCTCGTCCACGCTGGTAAAAGAGGTGGCTCGCCATCATGGGGACGTTACCCACTTCCTGCCGGTAAACGTCCACCAGGCGTTGCTAGAAAAGCTAAAGTAGCGCTATTTCTGACACTGACGGCAGTAGAACGTGGCGCGCTGTGCGTGCTTCGTGGCAATAACTGGCGTTCCGCAGACTCTGCATGGCTCGCCTTTACGGCCATACACCTGCAGCTCCTGAGCAAAATAGCCCGGCTTGCCGTCGCTTTGCAGGAAATCCTTCAGCGTGGTTCCGCCCTGCTCAATCGAGCGCAGCAATACCGCTTTAATCACTCTGACCAGCAGCTCGCACTCCTGAGCCGACAGTGAAGAGGCCAGCCGATCGGGATGGATCCCGGCGGCAAACAGCGATTCGCTGGCATAGATATTCCCCACGCCGACCACCAGCTTGTTATCCATCAGCCAGGGCTTAATCGGGCTCTTCTTCTTCGCGCACTTCGCTTTCAGGTATTCCGCATTAAACGCGTCTGAGAGCGGCTCCGGGCCCAGATGCGCCAGCACGTTGTGCCCGTCCAGCTCTTTAGTCCACAGCCACGCGCCAAAGCGCCGTGGGTCGGTGTAACGCAGCACTTTGCCGTTGCTCATCACCAGATCGACGTGGTCGTGCTTTTCCGCGGGCAGTTCTTCAGTAAGGATGCGCAGGCTCCCGGACATCCCCAGATGGATGATAATCCAGCCGTCAGGCAGCTCCAGCAGCAGGTATTTCGCGCGGCGCTGCACGCTAAGCACGGGTTTATCGCTTAACGCGTGGATCTCATCGGACACCGGCCAGCGCAGACGTCCATTGCGAACGACAGCATGAAGAATCGTCGCGCCGACCAGATGGGGCTCAATGCCGCGGCGGCTGGTCTCTACCTCAGGTAATTCAGGCATGGTTCCTCCGTTGAGATGCAGAATGCAAAAAACCCCGCAGTTGCGGGGTTTTTCAATACAAGGAGGCTAAAATTATTTGATTTTAGCTTCTTTGTACAGTACGTGCTGGCGTACAACTGGATCGAATTTTTTCAGTTCCAGTTTTTCCGGCTTAGTACGTTTGTTCTTCGTGGTGGTGTAGAAGTGACCTGTACCAGCAGAAGAAACCAGCTTGATTTTCTCGCGAATACCTTTAGCCATGATTTATTTCCTCTTTAAGTACTTAGTACTTTTCGCCACGGGCACGCAGTTCAGACAGAACTGTATCGATGCCTTTCTTATCAATTACACGCATACCTTTAGCAGATACACGCAGGGTGACAAAACGCTTCTCGCTCTCAACCCAGAAACGGTGAGAGTGCAGGTTCGGCAGGAAACGGCGTTTAGTCGCGTTCAGTGCGTGGGAACGGTTGTTACCGGTCACCGGACGCTTGCCAGTAACTTGGCAGACTCGGGACATGTCTATTCTCCAAAAATCAAATTAGCTCGAGCTTCGTATGGGGTATCGGCGCCTCGTCAGGCTTTACAGCCCGGTCATCGCATAGTTCTAAGTGAACTCTCGATTGCCAGGCCCAAATGCCAAACCCGAGATTCTCAAAGGTGGCGTAGTATACGCTGACTCGGCGGTGTGCTCAAGTCCCGAACAGACAAAGATCCCGATGGATCGCCAGAAATAGCCTAAATCCAGCCATGTTCGGCAAAAGAAAGGTACTCTCCGCGGCCAATTATCAGATGATCCAGCACACGAATGTCCATGAATTGACAGCATTTGATAATGCGCTCGGTCATTTCTTTGTCAGCTCTGCTCGGTTCTGCACAGCCAGAGGGGTGATTATGCGCGAGGATCACGCCCGCTGCATTCACTTTTATCGCTTCGCGCACAATTTCACGCGGATGTACCTCAACATGGTTCAGGGTACCCGAAAAAAGATGGCTGTGTTTCAGCACCCGGTTCCTGTTGTCGAGAAAGATCACCATAAAGATCTCGCGTTCAACATCGGTTAACTGACTTTGCAGGAATTCACGCGTCATCGCTGGCGTCAGGATCGGTGCCTCCTTCTCCAGGCGGACATTGTTAAAACGGCGGGCCAGCTCGGCAATCGCCCTCAGCTGAGCATATTTCGCCACGCCGATCCCGCCAATATGCTTAAACTGCGCCAGGTCGGCGGTCAGCAAGCCATACAGTGAACCGAAATGAGCGATCAGCTCTTTTGCCAGCGTAAAGACCGTTTTCCCCGGGGTCCCGGTACGCAAAAAGAGCGCCAGCAGCTCATCGTCTGTTAATGGGGTGACGCCGTTGCGCAGCAACTTTTCGCGCGGCAGCAGCAGTTCATCCTCTTCTTCCATGCTCTTTCTCCCTTTTTACCCACATGCTGCCACAGGCCAGTCAGGCACTCGACGGCCTCGTATCGTTCTTGCGTAGCGCCTCGCAAAGTGAGCTAAGGACAAAATCACCCCGCTCAGGGGATTGTGATAAAATGCCCGCTCTCTGGTGAAACCCAACAGGAAAGAATCATGATGAGCCTGGCCGGTAAAAAAATCGTTCTTGGCGTAAGCGGCGGTATTGCTGCCTATAAAGCGCCGGAGCTGGTGCGTCGTCTGCGCGAGCGCGGGGCGGATGTGCGGGTCGCGATAACCGAAGGCGGCAAAGCCTTTATCACTCCCCTGAGCCTGCAGGCCGTTTCAGGGTACCCGGTATCTGACAGCCTGCTCGATCCGGCCGCCGAAGCCGCAATGGGCCATATTGAGCTTGGTAAATGGGCAGACCTCGTGATTCTTGCCCCTGCCACGGCTGATTTGATTGCCCGAGTGGCGGCCGGTATGGCGAACGATTTGGTTTCAACCATATGCCTCGCTACACCTGCCCCGGTCGCCGTTGTGCCTGCGATGAACCAGCAGATGTACCGTAACGCGGCCACCCAGCATAATCTGGAGATGCTGGCGTCACGCGGCCTGCTTATCTGGGGTCCAGACAGCGGCAGCCAGGCCTGCGGCGATGTGGGCCCGGGCCGCATGCTTGACCCACTGACGATTGTCGACATGGCCGCCGCCCATTTCTCGCCTGTCAACGATCTGCAACATCTCAACATCATGATTACCGCGGGCCCTACGCGCGAGCCGCTGGACCCGGTGCGTTACATCACTAACCACAGTTCCGGCAAAATGGGTTTTGCCATTGCCGCCGCCGCCGCAAAACGCGGCGCCAACGTCACGCTGGTAAGCGGTCCGGTCTCGTTGCCTACGCCGCCATTTGTGCAGCGCATTAACGTCACCACCGCCCTGGAGATGGAAGCCGCCGTGCAGGCTCATGCGCAAAACCAGCAGATTTTCATCGGTTGTGCGGCCGTGGCAGACTACCGCGCTGAGACCATCTCTGATGCGAAAATCAAAAAGCAAGGCGATGAATTTACGCTAAAAATGGTGAAAAACCCGGACATTGTTGCCGGCGTCGCCGCACTAAAAAACCATCGTCCTTACGTTGTTGGGTTTGCCGCAGAAACGAATAATGTGGAAGAATATGCCCGGCAAAAACGTACGCGCAAAAACCTCGATTTAATCTGCGCGAACGATGTATCGCTGGCCACGCAAGGATTTAACAGCGACAGCAACGCACTGCACCTTTTCTGGCAGGATGGAGATAAAATCTTACCGCTTGAGCGCAAGGAACTCCTGGGCCAACAATTACTGGACGAGATCGTTACCCGTTATGATGAAAAAAATCGACGTTAAGATTCTGGACCCGCGTGTTGGCGAGCAATTCCCGCTGCCAACCTATGCCACCTCCGGCTCTGCCGGACTTGACCTGCGCGCCTGTCTCGATGACGCCGTAGAACTGGCTCCGGGTGCCACCACCCTGATCCCGACGGGACTGGCCATTCACATTGCTGACCCGTCTCTGGCGGCAGTCATCCTGCCACGCTCTGGCCTTGGCCATAAGCATGGCGTTGTGCTGGGCAACCTGGTTGGCCTGATCGACTCCGACTATCAGGGTCAACTGATGGTTTCCGTCTGGAACCGTGGTCAGGACAGCTTCACCATTGAACCGGGCGAGCGTATCGCGCAGATGGTCTTTGTGCCAGTGGTTCAGGCAGAATTTAACCTGGTGGCAGATTTTGACGCCACCGACCGTGGCGAAGGCGGCTTCGGCCATTCCGGGCGCAAATAAACGCCCAACAAACACGTATCTCACAGCGCCATAATGCAATAACAAACCGCAAACGTCCGTTTGCGGTCGCTGTGTGGATGCCAGCCTGGCAAGTGCTTATTTTCAGGGGTATTTTGTAACATGGCAGAAAAACAAACCGCGAAAAGGAATCGTCGCGAAGAAATACTTCAATCTCTGGCTCTGATGCTTGAATCCAGCGATGGCAGTCAACGCATCACCACCGCTAAACTGGCCGCCTCTGTAGGCGTGTCTGAGGCGGCGCTGTACCGTCATTTCCCCAGCAAAACCAGGATGTTCGACAGCCTGATTGAGTTTATTGAAGACAGCCTGATCACACGCATCAACCTGATTCTGAAAGACGAAAAAGACACCACCGCGCGTCTGCGTCTGATTGTGCTGTTAATTCTGGGCTTTGGTGAACGTAACCCGGGCTTGACCCGTATCCTCACTGGCCACGCGCTGATGTTTGAGCAGGACAGGCTACAGGGCCGCATTAATCAGCTTTTCGAACGTATTGAAGCGCAGCTGCGCCAGGTACTACGCGAGAAGAAAATGCGTGAAGGCGAAGGATACACGATGGATGAGACATTGCTGGCAAGCCAGATCTTAGCGTTTTGTGAAGGTATGCTCTCACGCTTTGTCCGTAGCGAATTTAAATACCGTCCAACGGACGATTTTGACGCCCGCTGGCCGCTCGTCGCCGCTCAGTTGCAATAACTCCGGTGCCGGATGACGGCTTCGCCTTATCCGGCCTGCGGGTGGTGTAGGCCCGGTAAGCGGTAGCGCCACCGGGCAATTCAGCTACACGCCAAACTCTTCGCGATATGCACGCACCGCAGCCAGATGGTCCGCCATCTCAGGCTTCTCTTCCAGATACGCAATCAGCTCTTTCAGGGTAATGATAGAGGTCACTTTGCAGCCGTAATCACGCTCAACTTCCTGGATAGCAGAGATATCGCCGCGCCCACGCTCCTGACGATCCAGAGAAATCAGTACGCCAGCCAGCGTCGCGCCGTGAGCCTGGATAATCTCCATCGATTCACGAATCGCAGTGCCTGCGGTGATCACATCGTCCACCAGCATCACGCGGCCCTGCAGTGCACTGCCGACCAGGTTACCGCCTTCACCGTGGGTTTTAGCCTCTTTACGGTTAAAGCAGTACGGCACGTCGCGATCGTGATGTTCCGCCAGCGCTACTGCGGTGGTGGTCGCAATCGGAATGCCTTTGTAGGCCGGGCCAAAAAGCAGGTCAAAATCAATTCCGGAATCCATCAGCGCTTCGGCATAGAAACGACCCAACAGCGCCAGATCGCGCCCGGTATTAAACAGCCCGGCGTTAAAGAAATAAGGGCTCTTACGACCGGATTTCAGCGTAAACTCGCCAAACTTAAGGACCTGTTTATTAATCGCAAACTCAATAAACTGGCGCTGATACGATTTCATGGATTCGCTCCTTTGGTTTCAGTCTTGCAGGCAAAAAAAAGGCGACTCATTGGTCGCCTTTAAAATCAATTTTCTAACGCCGCTTTCTGCGACGTGACAATAGATTCGATTCCCCCTCGGGCCAGAGCCAGCAGGGTAAGAAGTTCTTCATGGGTGAACGGCTCGCCTTCCGCCGTGCCCTGCACCTCAATGATGCGACCGTCTTCGGTCATCACTACGTTCATGTCGGTCTCGGCGGCGGAATCTTCGACGTATTCCAGATCGCACAGCGCTTCACCGTTAACGATACCCACGGAAACCGCCGCAACCATGCCTTTCATTGGGTTGGTTTTCAGCTTACCGGCTGCAACCAGTTTGTTCAGGGCATCGGCCAGCGCCACACAGGCACCGGTAATGGACGCGGTACGCGTGCCGCCATCAGCCTGAATCACGTCGCAGTCGAGCGTAATCGTGAATTCACCGAGAGTTTTCAGGTCCACAGCAGCGCGTAGCGCACGCGCGATCAAACGCTGAATTTCCATGGTACGGCCACCCTGCTTACCCTTCGCCGCTTCACGGGCGTTACGGGTGTGGGTCGCGCGCGGCAGCATGCCGTATTCTGCGGTGATCCAGCCCTGGCCCTGGCCTTTCAGGAAACGCGGAACACCTTCTTCGATGGACGCGGTGCACAGTACTTTGGTGTCACCAAACTCAACCAGCACGGAACCTTCAGCGTGTTTTGTATAGTTACGGGTCAGGGTGACGGGACGCACCTGATTGGCGCTACGACCTGATGGACGCATGATGGATTCTCCGGCTTGAAACGAATGTGGCTGCGCATTATACGGATAAAGGACGCTTATTCCTATCCTGAGAAGCCCCCGAAAGCTATAATCCCCCCATCTCTCCTTTAAAAACGGGAATGTCTATGATCCGCAGTATGACCGCCTACGCCCGGCGTGAAATCAAGGGTAGCTGGGGTAGCGCTACCTGGGAAATGCGCTCGGTAAACCAGCGCTATCTGGAAACATATTTCCGTATGCCGGAGCAGTTCCGCAGCCTCGAGCCCGTTGTACGCGAGCGCATCCGTACTCGTCTGACGCGCGGTAAAGTGGAATGTAACCTGCGTTTTGAGCCTGATGCCAGTGCGCAGGGCGAACTGATCCTGAATGAAAAACTGGCTAAACAGCTCGTGAATGCGGCGAACTGGGTCAAAATGCAAAGTGATGAAGGCGAAATCAACCCGGTTGATATTCTGCGCTGGCCTGGCGTCATGGCTGCCGGTGAGCAGGATCTGGATGCCATCGCCGCCGAAATCCTTGCCGCCCTCGACGGTACCCTGGATGACTTTATCGTGGCCCGCGAAACCGAAGGCCAGGCGCTGAAAGCGATGATTGAGCAGCGTCTTGAAGGCGTAAGCGCCGAAGTGGCAAAAGTCCGCACCCATATGCCGGAAGTGCTGCAATGGCAGCGCGAGCGTCTGGTAGCAAAACTGGAAGAAGCGGAAGTTCAGCTGGAAAACACCCGTCTGGAACAAGAGCTGGTGCTGATGGCGCAGCGTATTGACGTTGCCGAAGAGCTGGATCGTCTGGAAGCACACGTGAAAGAGACCTACAACATCCTGAAGAAGAAGGAAGCGGTAGGCCGCCGCCTCGACTTTATGATGCAGGAGTTCAACCGCGAGTCGAACACCCTGGCATCTAAGTCGATCAATGCTGAAGTAACCAACTCAGCGATCGAGCTGAAGGTGCTGATTGAGCAAATGCGCGAGCAGATCCAGAATATCGAGTAATCGCTTTCAGGTGGTGTCCACTGGACACCACCCATTAGTATTTTTAATCCGAATTTCCACCCACTCTCCTTCCTTACCTCCATTTATCAGGCCCCTTTAAGGGAAATGAATAAATTTTTATAGCGCAAAGGGATTCACCTTAGAAAATCTCAATCGTGATCTTGCGCACAAATCGCTAACCTGCCCGCGTTCTGACCGGAGGGTATATGCTGCTTCACACTCTTTATCTTATTGGTATCACCGCAGAAGCCATGACCGGCGCACTTGCAGCCGGACGACGCCGCATGGACACCTTCGGCGTGATCATTATTGCCACCGCGACCGCGCTGGGCGGCGGATCCGTGCGCGATATCCTGCTTGGCCATTACCCTCTCGGCTGGGTTAAACACCCTGAGTATGTGATTATTGTGGCAACAGCCGCCGTGTTAACCACCATTGTGGCACCCGTTATGCCCCATCTGCGCCGTCTGTTTCTGGTGCTGGATGCGCTGGGGCTGATTGTCTTTTCGATCATCGGAGCACAAATAGCGCTCGATATGGGTGAAGGACCAGTTATCGCCACCATTGCTGCTGTAGTCACGGGGGTGTTCGGCGGCGTACTGCGCGATATGTTCTGTAAACGCATTCCCCTGGTCTTTCAAAAAGAGCTTTATGCCGGCATTTCCTTCGCCGCGGCGGTGCTCTACATCGCCCTGCAGCATTATGTTTCTAACCATGATGTGGTGGTTATCTCTACGCTGCTGTTTGGCTTTACGGCCCGCATGCTGGCGCTGCGTCTGAAGCTGGGACTGCCCGTGTTTCACTATAAGCACGGCGTACACTGATCTCAGAAACCGTTGATGTGCTGCCGGGCAAGCCACCGGACCAGCACATCAATCTCTGGTGCATTTATCCAGCTCACGATCTGCCGCGTCCTCTCTTCCCCCGTACCCGGCAAGGCCTGCCACGCCTTTGCGCTGCGTTCACGCATCTGTTGCCATGACATATCCCCCAACGCCTTCAGCGAGGCTTGTGGCAATGGCGCACCCAACGCCATCATCCAGTGGATAAAAGGTTGTTCACGTACCAGGTTGAAGCGATGCCAGAGCGCCAGCCCCCGCGCTGGAGAAAACCCCGGCGTAGACTGGAGCTGCGCCTGCGTTAAGAGCAGCCATGAGAAGAGATGTTCAAAACGATGCGCCTGCCAGAGTGTTCGCCAGCCTGACTCGCCTAATCCTTCAATGTTGAATACCTGCTTAGAACTGAGCCACGTCAACCGGGCGAAGAACTGTTCCATACACTCTGGCGAAGCATAAAAACAGCTCAGGGAGTGAAAACGCGAGGCCGGTGGTTCTGGTTTTTGTCTGTCCGTCCCTCGCCAGATAACCTTATCAAACCGTGGGATACCCAGCCCGGCAAGGCTCACCTGGATCTGATCGCCAGGGGCAATATCCAGCCTCTGCCAGCGTCCAACCGACCCCAGGCTCACCCGCTGTACCTGTTTATCATCCAGTTGCACCGGCTCCAGCGCCGCCACGACGGAAATTTTACCCGTACGCCCAACTGAAAAATGAATATCCCTGACCTCAGCAACCTGCGCAACTGGCGGATATTTCCACGCCATGACCCAGTTGCCTTCGCCAGGCAGCCAGCGCTCCCCTGAAGGCGACTCCGCGGACCGAACCACAATGCCATCCGTGGCAAAGGGTAAGGCTGTGTTTTGCCAGGCCAAACGCTGCTTTTCAACTTCATCAACCGTTCGGGCGGGCAGGGTATAGAGCGCCGTCAGGGAAAACCCAGCTCCGGACAGCGCCGAAAGCATACTTTCCATCTCTTTCGGCCCATCCGGCCAGGCCCAGATAAATATTCCTGTCTGGTTCAGAAGCGCACCGTCGTTCTGCCGCATCATCGCCCCCGCCACTTTTGCGCGTGCATTCATTCCGCCCATCTGACGCTGAACGTGATTCTCGCGCATCCAGAAAAGCTCTCCCTGCAGGACGCTGTTTGCCAGCGCGCCGGATACCTCTTTAGGCACTGACGGAATCAAACGCACGCGAGCGGTCCAGTCCTCACCTTTTAACCCATTACCGCGACTGATAGCCTGGGCGAGCTTTCCGTTGCGATACACCAGCGTCACCGCCACGCCGTCGACTTTTGGCTGCATCCAGAGATTTTTCTGGCCTCGCATCCACTGACCTAGCGCTTCTTTGCTGGCGGCCTTATGCACCCCCGTATGGGCAACAGGATGTTTTACGCTTCCCGTCAGCGCAGGTAATGTGTTCTCTGAGAGATCCTGGCCAAAACAGCCCTGCCACTGGGCTAAGCGTCCGTTGAGCTGGTCGTATACCTCGTCGTTGACCTCGCTGACGCCCTGCTTCCAGTAGGCTTCATCCCAGCGTTTGATCTGTGCGCTTAAGGATGCAATCTCTTTTCCGGCTTTAGCCTGTGACCACACCGGAAACACCGCCGCCCCATAACCACACCACAACAGCATTAACCCGCTTATCCATCGCCACATCGCTACCCCTCCTTTGCAATGCCGGAGGTATAACCTGACGTGAGAAACATGGCTAATAACAACTTCTCATCATGCGAGACGCTATCCAGTATTCATTTTTATTGCAGCAAACCGCGGGTAAAACCTGAAAACGGTACGCAAAATTCAATAATCCAGGGGAAAAAGTGTGACAAAGGCTACGTCACACTGCGCCGACGTGTATAATAAGCCCGTATGTAGGACTTCTTCGCTAACACATACAAAAGACTCTCATGGCTCAAGGCACGCTTTATATTGTTTCTGCCCCTAGTGGCGCGGGTAAATCCAGCCTTATTCAGGCACTGTTAAAAACCCAACCGTTGTACGACACACAGGTATCTGTTTCTCACACCACGCGTCAGCCGCGTCCGGGTGAAGTGCACGGTGAACACTATTTCTTTGTGGATCACGACGAGTTCAGAGCGATGATCGCCAGGGATGCGTTCCTTGAACACGCTGAAGTATTTGGTAACTACTACGGTACCTCGCGTGAAACCATTGAGCAGGTTCTGGCCACGGGCGTGAATGTCTTCCTGGATATCGACTGGCAGGGCGCACAGCAAATTCGTAAGAAAATGCCGGAGTCACGCAGTATCTTTATTTTACCGCCATCGAAAGATGAGCTGGATCGCCGTCTGCGTGGCCGCGGTCAGGACAGCGAAGACGTGATTGCAAAGCGTATGGCCCAGGCAGTTGCAGAAATGAGCCATTACGCGGAATATGATTACCTTATTGTGAATGATGATTTTGATGCCGCGCTGAGCGATCTCAAAACCATCCTTCGCGCAGAACGTCTGCGTATGAGCCGCCAGAAGCAGCGACATGACGCATTAATCACCAAACTGTTGGCAGACTGAACCCACTTTCAGTATCATGCCCAGTCATTTCTTCACCTGTGGAGCATTTTAAGTATGGCACGCGTAACTGTTCAGGACGCTGTAGAGAAAATTGGTAACCGTTTTGACCTGGTACTGGTCGCCGCGCGTCGCGCTCGTCAGATGCAGGTAGGCGGTAAAGATCCGCTGGTACCGGAAGAAAACGATAAAACCACCGTTATTGCACTTCGCGAAATCGAAGAAGGTCTGATCAACAACCAGATCCTCGACGTGCGTGAGCGCCAGGAGCAGCAAGAGCAGGAAGCCGCAGAACTGCAGGCCGTAACCGCCATTGCTGAAGGTCGTCGTTAATTAAACCTGCGGGTCGCCCTTGTATCTGTTTGAAAGCCTGAATCAACTGATTCAAACCTACCTGCCTGAAGACCAGATTAAGCGTCTTCAGCAGGCGTATCTCGTTGCACGTGACGCTCACGAGGGCCAGACACGTTCAAGCGGTGAACCCTACATCACGCACCCTGTTGCGGTAGCCTGCATTCTGGCCGAGATGAAACTCGACTACGAAACGCTGATGGCTGCTCTGCTGCATGACGTGATCGAAGATACCCCTGCCACCTACCAGGATATGGAACAGCTGTTTGGCAAAAGCGTTGCCGAACTGGTGGAAGGGGTCTCTAAGCTTGATAAGCTGAAATTCCGCGACAAGAAAGAGGCGCAAGCCGAAAACTTCCGCAAGATGATTATGGCGATGGTGCAGGATATCCGCGTCATTCTCATCAAACTCGCTGACCGTACCCACAACATGCGCACGCTGGGCTCACTTCGCCCGGACAAGCGTCGCCGCATTGCTCGTGAAACCTTGGAAATTTACAGTCCGCTGGCGCACCGTTTAGGTATTCACCACATTAAAACCGAGCTGGAAGAGCTGGGTTTTGAAGCGTTATACCCGAACCGCTATCGCGTCATTAAAGAGGTGGTGAAAGCCGCACGCGGTAACCGTAAAGAGATGATTCAAAAGATCCTCTCGGAAATTGAAGGGCGTTTACAGGAAGCGGGCATTCCGTGCCGCGTCAGCGGTCGCGAGAAACATCTGTACTCGATCTACTGCAAAATGGTGCTCAAAGAGCAGCGTTTTCACTCGATCATGGATATTTACGCGTTCCGCGTGATCGTCCACGATGCCGATACCTGCTATCGCGTGCTGGGGCAGATGCACAGCCTCTACAAACCGCGTCCGGGACGCATGAAAGATTACATCGCCATTCCAAAAGCGAACGGCTATCAATCTTTGCATACCTCGATGATCGGTCCACACGGCGTGCCTGTCGAAGTGCAGATCCGCACCGAAGACATGGACCAGATGGCAGAGATGGGTGTCGCCGCTCACTGGGCGTATAAAGAGCACGGTGGCGAAAGCAGCACGACTGCACAGATCCGCGCCCAGCGCTGGATGCAGAGCCTGCTGGAACTGCAGCAGAGTGCGGGTAGCTCCTTTGAATTTATCGAGAGCGTGAAATCCGATCTCTTCCCGGATGAGATTTACGTTTTCACCCCAGAAGGTCGCATTGTCGAACTGCCTGCGGGCGCAACGCCGGTCGACTTTGCTTACGCAGTACATACCGATATCGGGCATGCCTGCGTGGGCGCACGCGTCGACAGACAGCCTTACCCGCTGTCTCAGCCGCTCTCCAGCGGCCAGACGGTAGAAATTATTACCGCACCGGGCGCACGTCCGAACGCGGCCTGGCTGAACTTTGTGGTGAGCTCCAAAGCGCGCGCCAAAATCCGCCAGTTGCTGAAAAACCTCAAGCGCGACGACTCCGTCAGCCTGGGACGCCGTCTGCTCAACCACGCGCTGGGTGGTAGCCGTAAGCTGGCTGAAATTCCACCAGAGCATATCCAGCGCGAACTCGACCGCATGAAGCTCACGTCTCTGGACGATCTGCTGGCGGAAATTGGTCTCGGTAACGCCATGAGCGTCGTGGTGGCGAAAAACCTGCAGCAGGGCGAAGCGATACCTTCTGCTCCAGGCGCATCCGGCCACGCTCATCTGCCAATCAAAGGCGCGGACGGGGTGCTGATCACCTTCGCGAAATGTTGCCGTCCAATCCCAGGTGACCCGATTATTGCGCACGTCAGCCCCGGCAAAGGGCTGGTTATCCACCATGAATCCTGTCGTAACATTCGCGGCTACCAGAAAGAAGCCGAGAAGTTTATGGCGGTCGAGTGGGACAAAGAGACGGCGCAGGAATTTATCACCGAAATTAAGGTGGATATGTTCAATCACCAGGGCGCCCTGGCAAACCTGACGGCAGCGATCAACACGGCCTCGTCCAACATTCAGAGCCTGAATACGGAAGAAAAAGACGGCCGCGTTTATAGCGCCTTTATTCGTCTGACCGCCCGCGACCGCGTGCATCTGGCGAATATTATGCGCAAGATCCGCGTCATGCCGGACGTGATTAAAGTTACCCGAAACCGAAACTAGGTTTATGAATTCACAACGTTATACACGTATCTGCGAAATGCTCGCCAGGCGTCAGCCTGACCTGACGGTCTGCATGGAGCAGGTTCATAAGCCTCATAACGTCTCTGCTATCGTTCGTACCGCAGACGCCGTCGGCGTACATGAAGTGCACGCCGTCTGGCCGGGCACCCGCATGCGAAACATGGTGTCTGCTGCCGCAGGCAGCAACAGCTGGGTATCCGTCAAAACGCATCAGACGATTGGTGAAGCCGTATCGCACCTGAAAGGCCGCGGTATGCAGGTTCTTGCGACTCACCTTTCTGCTAAAGCTGTAGATTTCCGCGAGATCGACTACACCCGCCCAACCTGCATTTTGATGGGGCAGGAGAAAACCGGGATCACCCAGGAAGCGCTGGATCTGGCGGATCAGGACATCATCATCCCGATGATCGGTATGGTTCAGTCTCTGAACGTGTCGGTTGCCTCTGCGCTGATTCTGTATGAAGCGCAGCGCCAGCGCCAGAACGCCGGAATGTACGAGCGCAGCAACAGTATGCTGCCTGAAGAGGAACAGCAGCGCCTGCTATTTGAAGGCGGTTATCCGGTGCTGGCTCGCGTCGCGAAGCAGAAAAAATTGCCTTACCCCCACGTCAACGCGCAGGGCGAAATTGAAGCCGATGCCGAGTGGTGGTCCACCATGCAGTACGCCGGGTAAATGATGAAAGGCCGCCTGCTGGATGCCATTCCGCTCAATAGCCTGACGGGCGTGGGCGCGGCGCAAAGCAGTAAGCTGGCAAAAATTGGCCTGCATACCGTGCAGGATCTCCTCCTGCACCTCCCTCTGCGTTACGAAGACCGCACTCAGCTCTACAAAATTGGCGATCTGCTGCCTGCCATTTACGCCACCGTTGAAGGCGAAGTCCTGAACTGCAACATCACGTTTGGTGGACGCCGGATGATGACCTGTCAGATCAGCGACGGTACCGGCATTCTCACCATGCGTTTTTTCAACTTCAGCGCAGCGATGAAAAACAGCCTGGCGACAGGCCGCCGAGTGCTGGCCTATGGCGAAGCCAAACGCGGTAAATACGGCGCAGAGATGATCCACCCGGAGTACCGCGTGCAGGGCGACCTCAGCACACCGGAACTGCAGGAGACGCTTACGCCGGTTTACCCGACGACTGAAGGCATTAAGCAGGCAACGCTGCGTAAACTCACCGATCAGGCGCTGGAGCTGCTGGATACCTGCGCGATTACCGAACTTCTGCCCCCCGAGCTGGCACAGGGCATGATGAGCCTGCCCGAGGCATTGCGCACACTGCATCGTCCACCACCCACATTACAGCTCAGCGATTTAGAAAGCGGCAAACATCCCGCACAACGGCGTCTTATCCTTGAGGAATTACTGGCACATAACCTGAGCATGCTGGCGCTTCGCGCAGGCGCGCAGCGTTTCCACGCTCAGCCGTTAAGCCAGAATGATGCGCTCAAAGATAAGCTGCTGGCCTCTCTGCCGTTTAAGCCGACCGGCGCACAAGCGCGCGTAACGGCCGAGATTGAACGCGATATGGCCCTCGACGTGCCGATGATGCGCCTGGTGCAGGGCGACGTCGGGTCCGGTAAAACGCTGGTTGCCGCCCTGGCAGCACTGCGCGCGATTGCCCACGGTAAACAGGTGGCGCTGATGGCGCCGACTGAGCTGCTGGCTGAACAGCACGCCAATAATTTCCGCGCCTGGTTCGCGCCGCTCGGGATTGAGGTAGGCTGGCTTGCCGGGAAGCAAAAAGGCAAAGCGCGTCTTGCGCAGCAGGAAGCCATCGCCAGCGGCCAGGTGCAGATGATTGTCGGCACACACGCTATCTTCCAGGAGCAGGTACTGTTTAACGGCCTTGCGCTGGTGATTATCGACGAACAGCACCGCTTCGGCGTGCATCAACGTCTGGCGCTGTGGGAAAAAGGGCTACAGCAGGGCTTCCATCCGCATCAGCTGATCATGACCGCCACGCCAATCCCGCGCACCCTGGCGATGACCGCCTATGCCGATCTGGATACCTCCACCATCGATGAACTGCCGCCGGGGCGTACGCCGGTCACGACGGTCGCCATACCGGATACGCGCCGCAGCGATATCATCGACCGCGTGCGCAACGCCTGTACCCACGAAGGGCGTCAGGCCTATTGGGTCTGCACCCTGATTGAAGAGTCAGAACTGCTTGAAGCGCAGGCTGCTGAAGCAACGTGGGAAGAGCTAAAGCTGGCGCTGCCGGAGCTAAACGTGGGTCTGGTTCACGGGCGCATGAAGCCTGCCGAAAAACAGGCGGTGATGCAGGCGTTCAAACAGGGTGAGCTGCATTTACTGGTCGCGACGACGGTTATTGAAGTGGGCGTCGACGTCCCCAACTCCAGCCTGATGATCATCGAAAACCCGGAGCGTCTTGGCCTTGCTCAGCTCCACCAGCTGCGTGGGCGCGTTGGGCGTGGCGCAGTGGCCTCCCACTGCGTGCTGCTCTATAAAGCGCCGCTCTCAAAAACTGCCCAGATGCGTTTGCAGGTGCTGCGCGACAGCAACGACGGTTTTGTGATTGCACAAAAAGACCTTGAGATACGCGGCCCGGGCGAATTGCTGGGCACGCGTCAGACGGGAAATGCCGAATTTAAGGTGGCGGATTTGCTGCGCGATCAGGCCATGATCCCGGAAGTTCAGCGCCTCGCACGCCATATTCATGAACGCTACCCCGAACAGGCGGCAGCGTTAATTGAGCGCTGGATGCCGGAAACCGAGCGCTATTCCAACGCCTGATCTCAGGCAAACATCGGCAGCATCAGGTACAGCTTAATCACCAGCGCGTTGACGATATCAATAAAGAACGCCCCGACCATTGGCACCACCAGAAACGCCATGTGCGATGGCCCAAACCGTTCGGTGATCGCCTGCATGTTGGCAATAGCCGTTGGGGTTGCCCCCAGACCAAACCCGCAGTGACCCGCTGCCAGCACCGCTGCATCGTAGTTTTTCCCCATCAGGCGCCAGGTCACGAACATGGCGTACAGTGCCATAAACAGTGCCTGCACCGCCAGAATCGCCACCATCGGCAGCGCCAGCGAGGCCAGCTCCCACAGTTTGAGGCTCATCAGCGCCATCGCCAGGAACAGCGACAGACAGACGTTACCGAGCACCGATACCGCACGTTCAAACACGCGGTAGAAGCCCATCAGCGCCAGACCGTTGCTCAGAATGACCCCGATAAACAACACGCAGACAAAGGTCGGAAGTTCAAACGCTGTACCCGCCAGCCATTGCGCAACCACTTTGCCCACGGTCAGGCAGATGGCAATCATCGCGATGGTTTCAATCAGTACCAGCGAGGTGATGCTGCGCCCGACATCCGGCTTTTCGAACGCGGTGGGCACCATTTCATCGTCCGGTCTGCCATTCGGCGTGGTGGAATGTTTAACGAGATAACGGGCCACCGGGCCGCCAATCAGGCCACCCAGCACCAGGCCAAAGGTTGCGCAGGCCATCGCCACTTCCGTTGCGTTTTCAAAGCCGTAACGCTCGATAAACAGCTTACTCCACGCGGCTCCGGTACCATGGCCGCCTGAGAGGGTAATCGAACCTGCCAGCAGACCCATCAGCGGATCCAGCCCCAGCAGCGTCGCCATGCCGATGCCAATAGCGTTTTGCATCAGCAGCAGTCCCACCACCACAATCAGAAATACGCCGAGCACCTTACCGCCAGAGCGCAGGCTCGCCAGGTTGGCGTTCAGGCCGATGGTGGCAAAGAAGGCCAGCATCAGCGGATCTTTCAGGGACATATCAAAATCAATTTCCCAGCCCATGCTTTTTTTCAGTACCAGCAGGGCCAGCGCCACCAGCAAACCACCGGCGACAGGTTCAGGAATGGTGTACTTTTTCAGAAAGGAAACACTGTGTACCAGCTTGCGACCAAGCAGCAGAACCAGCGTTGCGGCAACAAGGGTCGACAACGTATCGAGATGAATCATAAAAGGCTCCTGTTATGCGCGTGTTCCATACACACGCGGCGTTATCCTGGCCGGTTTGCGCTCTTCATGAGCCACCGGCGCAAAAAGTGTAATTTTTTTTCCCGACGGGTTGTAGAAAACCTGCTCACAACGGCAGATTTTCTTCCCTTTTTTTGCTGGCAATCGTTTGCTTTTACCAGGTGGTCAGATAAAATGCCCGCTTTTCCACCGTGGGATTGCCGCCGATGTCCGTTAACACCATAGAGTCGCCTGATGCGCAACCGATTGCGCAGAAGCAAAATAGCGAACTGATTTACCGCCTTGAAGATCGCCCGCCACTGCCTCAGACGCTTTTCGCGGCCTGCCAGCATCTTCTGGCGATGTTTGTCGCGGTGATCACCCCGGCGCTGCTGATCTGCCAGGCGCTCGGTTTACCGGCGCAGGATACGCAGCACATCATCAGTATGTCCCTCTTCGCCTCTGGCGTGGCCTCAATTATTCAAATTAAAGCGTGGGGTCCGGTGGGGTCGGGATTATTGTCGATCCAGGGTACCAGCTTTAACTTCGTGGCACCGCTGATCATGGGCGGCACAGCCCTGAAAACCGGCGGTGCGGATGTCCCGACCATGATGGCGGCGCTGTTCGGCACCCTGATGCTGGCAAGCTGCACGGAGATGGTCATCTCCCGCGTGCTGCATCTGGCGCGCCGCGTCATTACCCCGCTGGTCTCCGGCGTGGTGGTGATGATTATCGGCCTGTCGCTGATTCAGGTCGGCCTCACCTCCATCGGCGGCGGCTATGCCGCAATGAGCGACCATACCTTCGGCGCGCCGAAAAACCTGCTGCTGGCGGGCGTCGTGCTGGCGATCATTATTCTGCTTAACCGCCAGCGTAACCCTTACCTGCGCGTGGCTTCTCTGGTGATCGCCATGGCAGCCGGTTATCTGCTGGCGTGGGCGCTGGGCATGTTGCCGGAGAACACCGTACCGACCAACAGCGCGCTGATCACCGTCCCCACGCCGCTGTACTACGGTCTGGGCATTGACTGGGGTCTGCTCCTGCCGCTGATGCTGGTCTTTATGATCACCTCTCTGGAGACCATCGGCGATATCACCGCTACCTCCGACGTCTCCGAGCAGCCGGTGTCCGGCCCGCTGTACATGAAGCGCCTGAAAGGCGGCGTGCTGGCGAACGGCCTGAACTCGTTTGTTTCTGCGGTATTCAATACCTTCCCGAACTCCTGCTTCGGCCAGAACAACGGCGTGATCCAGCTGACCGGCGTCGCCAGCCGCTACGTGGGTTTTGTGGTGGCGCTGATGCTGATCGTCCTCGGCCTGTTCCCGGCGGTGAGCGGCTTTGTGCAGCACATTCCTGAACCGGTGCTGGGTGGCGCAACGCTGGTGATGTTCGGGACTATCGCAGCGTCCGGGGTGCGTATCGTCTCCCGCGAACCGCTGAACCGCCGGGCGATCATGATTATCGCGCTGTCGCTGGCCGTGGGTCTGGGCGTTTCTCAGCAACCGCTGATCCTGCAGTTTGCCCCTGACTGGGTGAAAAACCTGCTCTCTTCCGGCATCGCCGCGGGCGGTATCACCGCTATTGTGCTGAACCTCGTTTTCCCGCCTGAAAAGAACTGATCCCCTTCACGGCAGGCAGTCAATGCCTGCCGTGACATCTATTTACACCATTCCCGCCTTGAGGATTGCGCATAAATCGTGCATAACTCCCTTATGTACGTTTGCGGGATGGAAGACCATGAAATTTATTGGAAAGCTGCTCGTCTATCTTCTGGTAGCCCTGCTCATTGTGATACTGGCGCTCTATATTCTGCTCCAGACCCGCTGGGGCGCGGCTCAGGTCAGCAGCTGGGTGACGGTGAATACCGATTACGAACTCAGTTTCGACAAGATGAATCACCGCTTTTCGTCGCCTTCCCATCTTATTCTGGAAAACGTCACCTTCGGGCGGGACGGTAAACCTGCCACGCTGGTAGCCAAAAAAGTTGATATCGGCCTGAGCAGCCGTCAGGTGACCGATCCGCTGCATATGGACACCATTACCCTTTTCGATGGCACGCTGAACCTCTCGCCGCAGACGGCACCGCTGCCCTTGCAGGCCGATCGTCTTCAACTGAGCAACATGGCCTTTAACAGCCCGAATACCGAATGGGATCTGAGCGCGCAGAAGGTGACGGGCGGCGTCAGCCCATGGCAGCCGGAAGCAGGCAACGTGCTGGGGAAAAACGCGCAGATTCAGATGAGCGCAGGCTCGCTGACCCTTAACGGCGTCCCGGCCACCAACGTGTTAATTGAGGGCCAGCTTAACGGTAAGGAGGTGGTGCTGAACACCATCGGTGCCGATATGGCGCGCGGTTCGCTCACCGGCTCCGCCCTGCGTAACGCCGACGGAAGCTGGGTTATCGATACCCTGCGTCTGAATGAGATCCGCCTGCAGAGCGACAACACGCTGACAGCCTTCTTTGCCCCGCTGGCCACCCTCCCTTCTCTGCAAATAGGCCGTCTGGAGGTCACCGACGCCCGGCTGCAGGGCCCGGACTGGGCGGTGACCGATCTCGATTTAAGCCTGCGCAACCTGACGATAAGCAAAGGCGACTGGCAAAGTCAGGACGGGCGTTTGTCCATGAACGCCAGCGAGTTTATCTACGGCTCGCTGCATCTGTTTGACCCGATCCTGAACGCAGAGTTTTCCCCGCAGGGTATGGCGCTGCGCCAGTTTACCTCCCGCTGGGAAGGCGGCATGGTGCGCACCTCCGGCAACTGGCTGCGCGACGGCAAAGCGCTGGTGCTGGACGATGTCGCCATCGCCGGTCTGGAGTACACCCTGCCGCAGAACTGGAAAACGCTGTGGATGGAGCCGCTACCGGAATGGCTGAACAGCGTCACGCTGCAAAAATTCGGCCTGAGCCGCAACCTGGTGATCGACATCGATCCCGCCTTCCCGTGGCAGATCACCTCCCTGGATGGCTACGGTGCCAACCTGCAGCTGGTGAAAGACCGCCAGTGGGGCGTGTGGAGCGGCAGCGCAACCCTGAACGGCGCGGCGGCGACCTTTAACCGCGTGGACGTGCGCCGTCCGTCGCTGGCGTTGAATGCCAACGCCGCCACGGTGAACATTACCGACCTGAGCGCATTTACCGAGAAAGGCATTCTGGAAGCGACGGCGACGGTTTCGCAGTTGCCGCAACGGCAAACCACCGTCAGCCTTAACGGGCGCGGCGTGCCGCTCAACGTGCTGCAGCAGTGGGGCTGGCCAGCGCTACCGGTGACGGGCGACGGCAATATTCAACTCACCGCCAGCGGCAGCGTGCAGGCCAATGCGCCGCTGAAGCCGACGGTGAACGGCAAGCTGAGCGCGGTGAATATGGATAAACAACAGGTAGAGCAGACGATGACGGGTGGCATTGTTTCAACACCCGTGCAATAAATAAGCCGGGTGGCGGTTTTATTCCCTCTCCCTGTGGGAGAGGGTCAGGGTGAGGGCATCAGACCGCATAATTACCGTAGGCCCGGTAAGCGAAGCGCCACCGGGCATTTTTACCGCTCAGAGGTGAACCACCACCTCATTCCCCTCCGCTTTTACCACCACGCCCCACTCGCTTCCCGCATGTGAACCGCCTTTCACGCCGACCACCTTCTGCACGTTGCGCAAGCACACCGACCAGTTTCGCGCCTCACCCACGCCGGTCAGGGTCACGGTATCGCCCTCTCGTGACGCTTTCAGCGTAAACGCCACCGCGCCGTCCGCCGCAGGCACTTCACTCACCGCCGTTGCGCCATCCTCCAGGTTAAACAGCTGGAAGGCCGTGCCCTCGTTCCACGCATAGTCTGGTTTCTGGCTGTTATTGCCCAGCGCCAGCAGGGTGTTATCGCGCACATAGACTGGCAGGCTGCGGAAGTCGTGCTGTTGCTTATGCCAGCGGCTACCCTGAATTTCGTCGTTATGCCACAGGTGCGTCCAGCGTCCTTCAGGTAGCCAGAACTGTACATCGCCCTCCTCTGAGAACACCGGCGCGACCATCACCGCATCCCCCAGCATGTACTGGCGGTCAAGATAATCGCACGCCGGATCGTCCGGGAACTCCAGCATCATCGCCCGCAGCATCGGCGTACCGCACTCGCGCGCCAGCGCCGCCTGACGGTACAGATACGGCATCATCCGGCACTTCAGCTGCGTAAAGTGGCGCACCACGTCGCAGGACTCGTCATCATACGCCCACGGCACGCGGTAAGATTTACTGCCGTGCAGGCGGCTGTGGCTGGATAAAAGCCCGAACGCGCACCAGCGCTTGTAGACGTGCGCCGGGGCGGTGTTTTCGAATCCGCCGATATCGTGGCTCCAGAACCCAAAGCCGGACAGACCGATCGACAGCCCGCCGCGCAGACTTTCCGCCATCGACTCATAGTTGGCGTAGCAGTCACCACCCCAGTGAACCGGGAACTGCTGCGCGCCCACGGACGCCGAGCGGGCAAACAGCACCGCCTCTTGCTCACCCACGGTCTCTTTCAGCACGTTCCACACCAGCGCGTTGTAGATGTAGGCGTAATGGTTATGCATCTTCTGTGGATCGGATCCGTCAAACCACTGCACGTCCGTCGGGATGCGCTCGCCGAAGTCGGTCTTAAAGCAGTCGACGCCGATGTCCACCAGGCCTTTCAACTTGTCGGCATACCACCGGCACGCTTCCGGGTTAGTGAAGTCATAAATTGCCAGCCCCGGCTGCCACTTGTCCCACTGCCACAGGGAGCCGTCCGGGCGCTTGAGCAGGTAGCCCTTCTCTTTCAGTTCGCGAAATACCGGCGACTTCTGGCCGATGTACGGGTTAATCCACACGCAGACCTTCAGCCCTTTCTCCTTCAGGCGGCGGATCATCCCTTCCGGATCCGGGAAGGTCACCGGGTCCCACTCGAAGTCGCACCACTGGAAGGCCTTCATCCAGAAGCAGTCGAAGTGGAAGACGTGCAGCGGCAGATCGCGCTCGGCCATGCCGTCGATAAAGCTGTTAACCGTCGCCTCATCGTAGTTAGTGGTGAACGACGTGGTCAGCCACAGGCCGAACGACCACGCGGGCGGCAGCGCCGGGCGTCCGGTGAACCGCGTATAGCGGTTGAGCACCTCTTTTGGCGTCGGGCCGTCGATCACGAAGTACTCCAGATACTCCCCTTCGACGCTGAACTGCACTTTGGAGACTTTCTCCGAACCCACTTCGAACGAGACATTTTCCGGGTGATTCACCAGCACGCCGTAGCCGCGGTTGGTCAGATAAAACGGGATGTTTTTGTAGGACTGCTCGGTGCTGGTGCCGCCGTCGCGGTTCCACGTTTCGACCGTCTGGCCGTTGCGCACCAGGGCGGTGAAGCGCTCGCCCAGACCGTAGACCGTTTCGCCCACGCCGAGGTCGAGACGTTCAAACAGGTAGTTGCGATCGGTGTTGGTGTCCTGCACGTAACCGTTGTTTTTCAGCTGGCTGCCGGTAATGCGCTGGCCGTTGCGCAGGAAGTCCAGCGCCCAGAACTCCCCTTTGGTCACGCGCACGCTGACGCTTCCGCTTTTCAGCTCGGCAAATTCCGCTTTGTTTTCAATCTCGACCTTCACGTCTTTCAGCACGTTCAGCGGGTAGTGCGGGCCGTTGTCCAGCGCACCCTGGAAGTGCTCGATGCGCACCCCCACAATCCCCTCCTGCGGGGCAAACAGGCGCACCGTGAACATGAGCGTGTCGAGCTGCCAGGTGCGCTCACGCACGTCGCGCGGCGCCACGTACACCACCAGGTCATTGCCCTGCTGTTCCACGTCGAACACCTGAACCGGATACGTCACGTTCAGACCCGGTTGAATAAGCCAGTTTCCATCACTGATTTTCATGCTTTCGTCCTCTTAGTTCTGCAATTCTTTGCTGACCGGCAGGTTTTCAAACTCCTGCTGATTGCGGCGCGCACCCTGCGCCAGCTCGCCCAGGATTTTGGTCAGGAAGGGGGTTTTCAGCGTGTAGTAGCGTTTGGCGATAATGGCGCTCAACACGTAGCAGACCGCCGGGGCCAGGGTAAACAGGCCGATAATGATGCTGATGGTCGCGCTGTTCTGGGTTTTGGCTGCCGCGTCGTAGCCGCCGCCTGCCAGCATCCAGCCGATCATCGCCCCGCCCAGCGCCAGGCCAAGCTTCAGCACGAACAGCGTGCCCGCAAAGCTGATCCCGGTCAGACGTTTGCCGTTGGTCCATTCGCCATAGTCGACGGTATCGGACATCATCACCCACTGGATCGGCGTCACCAGCTGGTGCAGCACGCCGATGACGAAGATAAAGGCGAACATCACCACGGTGGCATGCATCGGCACAAAGAACATCGCTACGCTGACCACCGCCAGCGCGGCGTTGGTCCACCAGAAGATGCTGACCTTACACTTCCAGTCGGTGAGCGGTTTCGCCAGCGCGGAGCCGATCAGGTTGCCGACGCAGTAGGTGGTGAGGAACGCGACGAACACTTCCGGCGAGCCCATGATCCAGGTGCAGTAGTACATCATCGCGCCGCCGCGCACGCAGACGGCGAGGATGTTGAGGATGGTCAGCACGCCAACGATGCGCCACTGATCGTTCCGCCAGATGTCGCGCAGATCTTCCCGCATGGCGGTGGTGCTCGGCGGCACCTGGATGCGCTCTTTGGTGGTGAAGAAGCAGAACGCCAGCATCAGGAACGCGACCACCGACAGGACGGCGATCCCGCCCTGGAAGCCGAACGCTTTATCGTCGCCGCCGATCAGGTTCACCAGCGGCATCATCAGCACCGTGGAGAGCATGCCGCCCGCCGTCGCCAGCACGAAGCGCCAGGATTGCAGGGAGATACGCTGCGTCGGGTCGTTGGTGATCACCCCGCCCAATGCGCAGTACGGGATGTTAACCACGGTATAGAGCAGGGTCAGCAGCGTATAGGTAATGGCGGCATACACCATTTTGCCGTTGAGGCTGAGATCCGGCGTGGTATAGGCCAGCACGCAGACGATGCCGAACGGGATGGCGCCGAACAAAATCCACGGGCGGAACTTGCCCCAGCGGCTGCGGGTGCGGTCGGCAATCAGCCCCATACATGGGTCGGAGATTGCATCCAGCGCACGGGCGAGCAGGAACATGGTGCCGACAAACCCGGCGGGAATGCCGAAAATATCGGTGTAGAAAAACATCATATACAACATGACGTTATCAAAAATGATGTGGCTGGCGGCGTCTCCCATGCCGTAGCCAATCTTCTCTTTTACTGACAATACTTCGCTCATCTTTTATTCATCCTTCACGCTGTAGGGGGCGCTGAGACCGGTTACATTGGTTTTAAACCATTGTTTCATGAGCGGGTATTGCGTTTTCTGGTTAGCAGATTACGTTTCTTGTTTTTTGTGATCGCGGTAAATGTCGGAGAGCACAAAACGCTAACCTGAGGATTTTCTTAAGAATTAACTGAAACAGGGGGGTACAGGTCAAAAGAGAGGTGAAAAAAGTGTGTCGGGGTATGTGGTAAATGCCTGAAAGTAGCTATAATGCGCCCCGCCTCCATGTAGCAATGCAGGCGCGGAAGATCGTCATCTCCGGTGAGGTGGCTGGACTTCAAATCCAGTTGGGGACGCCAGCGTTCCCGGGCAGGTTCGACTCCTGTGATCTTCCGCCAAAAATGCTCATCTACCAACCATGAGTAAGCCTATCGTATAAGCATGCTAACTTCCTAAAGTAACTTGAATAGCTTGAGTTTTCGTTATTAAGCTTTTCTTGATGCTGAATGAGGAATTCCTTCGCTACATCCAGCTCTAATTTATCCCAAAGGAAAGGAAGATAAATCGCGGCCGACTCCGGTGTCGAATGGTTAATAATATAAGAGGTATCTTTATCTTTAAATTTCTTCACAAAAGCCCTCAAATAATTTGAGGACTGATAACTAATAGCTGTCCGATTCACCCATTTATCTAAAGGTAAACCAGAATCTAAATACTCTTTCTGGTTTTTGATACCAATAGTGGAAAGATATTTAAACACTACAATATTTGGACTATATCTACCTGCAGATGGAATTACGCTGCCAATAATCGCATTCGGATCATATTTTTTATTATCATGCAGTAAGTCATCAAATAAGTCTATGCTGCTAATTTGAGTATAACCGCAACTTCCAACTTCAATTTCTTTTCTCTTTGCTTCGGCAACCCCCACACCGACAATAAATTCAACATCAGCATGTTTTTCGACTTCATCTATATCCACAACACAAATCTTTTTTTCAGGCTCATTCGATTGAACTAAATTGTAAAGTTGCTCCTTACAATATCTAAGAATTCGCGCTGGAATTTTTCTTTTATTTTCATCAATAGATTCAAATATTGGAATAAAATCATCTGTCCTTATTAGTGTTATTGGAATTTGAACTCCGTCAATTGATGTGTAAGTGTTTGATATTGAACAATCGGTTAAACCCTCATCTCTTTCAACAAAAATTAGATTATGCTGCAATTGTTCTACATTTTGAGGGCCAATACATGTTGATATGGCGCTAAGTAAGGACGTAATATTTTTATCCGACAGTGAATAACCAATAAAAACCACAGGATGCTCAACAAAAATAGTTATTAACTTCGCTGCAAGATACGGATTTTTCAAATTAAACTCATGATAATCAGTATCGGTCATAATTAGTGATTTTGGCTTATGGGCACTTCCATGTATTTTATAAATTTCAGCTATTGATTGAGGATTTGAAAATAACAACTCATTTTGGCCTGTATAAACCTTGTAATCTGGAAATAGCTGCTCCAGGAAACAGTCCCAGTTTGTTGTAATTATCCCATCAACATTTAAATTTGAAAGCAATTTTATTTCATTGTAGTACTTGCTTTCTGTAAGAGAAACATCGAGAGCATTTGTTAAATATTCACAAATTTCAAAACGCAGTGCGGATGTTTTATCAACTACCTTCTTATGATACTTTTCCCTACTACTTGCAAAACGAGCGTCCTGCCACCATTCTTGATTAAAGTCTTCTGCAATAAGTCTTGCGGCAGTTGGATAAGTAGAATCACCAGTAGCTAAATAATATTCGAACGGTTTACCAAAAATACAATATTTTTCTAGAAGGGATTTCCAATCACATAATCCTAGGTATCTTCTAGAAAAACCTGAACCTATAAATAAAAATGGACCTGCATTACGTGACTTGAATATTGCTGTTAATTGTGTCTTAAGCTCTAGATTATTCATTTCATAATCCAAATAAATTATTAGGTTATCAAATTAGGCATTATTTTACAGGGATTATGCCTTTGCGTTTCAGTTCATCACGACCTAAAGTTTTTAACCAATTCCCCAAACTCATCCCCTCCTCCTTTGCAGCAGCCTCAAACTGGGCCTTCAACTCTGGCGTAATGCGAATCTGAAAAGTCGGTGCTTTTCCGGATTTAGATTTGTTAGGGTCTCGTTTAGCTGTTGACATGTACGTACCTACAGGAGCAAGATATCTTCATTGAGGTACGTACCTTAACATACGAAAACCTCAAATTGAAACGCCCTCGCCAGGTACTCGCAATACCGGACGAGAGCTAACCTCACCAACTATCAAGGAGTTGATTATGGCTGATTCGCATTCTACCCCAGACACCGACCAATCCGGAACCGAGCGTTCGTTAATTGTGGGATACCGCCCGAATGTTTTCGACAAATCCACGCCCAATATCATTCTGTCTGGCAAGTGGCTGCGTGCCGCAGGCTTTGATACCGGACAGCAGGTCACGGTCAAGGTGATGAAAGGTTGCATCGTTCTGGTGGCGTATAGCGAGCAGGAGCAGCGGTTGCAGGACGATTATAAACGGACCAAAGCAAAGCTCGTTGAGATAGAGAATGCACTCGCAGCGATTCAAATCCAGCATCCTGGAAAGCACCTCGCAAAATCAAATACAAACCACCTGGCTTAGCGGCGGTTTCTGGCATACAACCTGCCTGGTGCTTTAGACGATGTGGATGTGAACACGACATGCACAGGAAGACGCAACCCAGTCTCCGTGTTGGAACCATCAATTAGCATCTTATAAATAGATTTTCTGATGGCGAAATTGATCAGCATTCAACTATCCGGAAATTCCGGATAGTTGGCCAGGAAAGGAGACATCAGATTTACAGTGAGAGATCGCTACAATCTCCAAGCAACACTCGTAGTTACGCTCCGCTCGCGGCACCCAATTTCGCCTTTATCGGCCATACGGCTATTAAACTAATCTATAACGGATCTAACGCCCTCATTCTCACGCTCATACAATATCTAAATTAATAGCCAATAATCATTCATAGTAAATATAATGCAAAGGTTAAAATCCCTGTATTTTTTATTGAAGATAAACTATTGCGATATGCATCACAGCAGAACGCCAATATTAATAGAAACTTGTGCCTATGTTTATTGTTATAGGGTGCGATATGTATTATAGCGACTCATTAATAACATCAATAGATGCACATAAAATATTGGCTTTAAAGTTAGAGCACGCCTTAACAGGCGTAAAAGATGAAGTCTTAAAGCAAGCGCAACTGATAGATGATGGGGCAACGCGATTAAGCTATCAGCTTTCGTGCTTTACTGAAAACTATCAGGATGTATGTTTACGATTACGCAAAGAAGACTCAAGATTTTTGATAGGTATTGTTCAGTTGATAAAACACAGGGACGTTATCTATAAGATGCTCTACATTTATATTAAAAGCTTATTAACTAACAAGAGTGAAAAAAGGATACATAATATACAAAAAAATCTTATGCGTTTAGGTGTATCAATTTCATCATCGATGCTATCCAGTCAGGCTTTTATATACTCTGCAACTATTGCAATTTGTAGTAGTGTTCATACCAACATTTGGATGAAAGAAAAGATCACTTCGTTTTCTACTTATGCCGTTCTTGGTTTAAAAGCCTATGGTATCGTTGAGCAGGCATCCAGAAGCGCCAGCTATCTAAAAAACTATAATGCTTATTATTACAATCTACTTTACCAGGAAGAACTTGAAATGATGTTTTTCTTGATTGAACCCATAATAATGAGATCCCCTGTGCTTAACCAAGCTTATGCTTCAGACAACGACATTGCATATGCGATTTCAAGGATGATAAAGGGATGATTAAAGCTATTAAAGACTGGTTAAAAGGTCAATTCATATTCTTCCTAAGAGGCGCAACCCCCCTTCTATTCGTCATAATATTTGCATTATTTGCCGTAACCTGGCTACCCGAAAAAATCGCAATGAATGCAATATGGTCATTTGTAGTTATTGTAGGACTCTGCATTCTTCTACGTAAAAAAAGATAATTACTATTTAACAGGAGTAAATTATGTCAAATCCCGCTCATCTGTGGTTGTTTGATGAAAATGGTTCGCCCGTAGTTGGTCCATCATTACTGCCAACGAGATTAGGATCTTTTGAAATCCGTTCAGTTAACCATCAAGTATGGATACCTGAAAACTCGAATACAGGTCGTTTGACAGGTACAAGAGTTCATTCCCCGTTAAACTTGCATAAGGAATTTGATGCTGCAACACCTGTCTTGTATCGTGCTATGTGTGAAGGGAGAACGTTCCAAAAAGCAGTTTTGAAAATGTATCGAATCCTGGACCAGGGTGTTGAAAGTGAGTATTTCAATATGATAATGGAGAATGTCAAGATCACCTCTATATCCCCTCTGTTGCACCCCACCGGATTGACAAGTACGCATCTTGAAGAGATCCAACTCCGTTACGAGAAGATTACCTGGAAATATTGCGATGGAAACATTCTCTATACTGACGAATGGAATAACCGGGCAACATATTAGGGTATCGAAATGAAAGTACTGTTGATTTCTGCTGCGCTTTTATTCTTGGTTCAATATGCATCGGCAACCCAGATGTCCGGTTTCGCGGCCATGTATTATCAGGATGACAGAACAACGCCGGAAGAATCCACAAATGCGCCCCTCTTTCCCGCCATTATCCACGGCAAAAAAACCATTCGAATGGAAGTATCTCGACTGTCAGATATCACAAGTACACTCATTGAAAAAGACAGTTCTGCACACTGGGTCTGCCTTCATGACGACGATGGCACGAATTACTGGTTTATTTCTGATAACGAAATGGGAGCAGGACTGCTCACAGCGCTGGCCATATCCAAAGATGGCAGCCATAAAGAATGTGCGAAAACAACAGAACATGTCAGCGTCTCAGTCGCTAATATTCCATTGTTGAATGCGACTCATGGAAATTTAGTTAAATGGTTCGGCAAGAGTGAGATTGCCAAACAAAAAGCGGTACTTTTTTATCATGAGACGCCAGTAAAGAATGGATTCATCCAGAGTAATACGGTCTCTTATTACTTTGATGGCGAAAAAATACGGGGCGTCATTATCGGGCAAATTACCAGTAACTAGCTTGCAAACTCCCTCTACCAAAAGGAGAGGGAGTTAAGCCTACCCGCCCAACCGCATATGCAGCAACGGAAACGCATTTCCCTGTCCGTCAAGTTCCGAGCGCCCGAGCTGCTCAAATCCCATATGCCGATAAAAGGCGACTCCCTGCGGATTCTGCTCATTCACGTCCACTTCGTTCGCGCCGAACTCTGCGATGGCGTGTTTAAGCAGCAGTTTCCCGACACCCTTCCCGCGACTCGCATCATCCACAAACAACATTTCAATGCGGTTTTCATCCACCCCTAAAAAGCCGTGAATAACGCCTGCGTCATCGCGGGCTATCACGACCTTGAGGTTGGGGAGATACGCGTTGAGCAATAGCGGACGCAGCGCCGCAATATCGCTTTCCTGTAAAAAGTGATGGGTGGCGCGGACGGAGGATTCCCAGATCGCGACCAGGCGTTCGAAGTGGGAGGGTTGTGCGGTTTCGATTTTCATGGGGGGGATCATGATTGGAAAACCGAACAATTTCAAGCCACTCCTTGCGGTCAGTCCCCCTCACCCTAACCCTCTCCCTCAGGGAGAGGGAATAAACAGTGCTACACCCTCACTTCCATCACCGCATACACCCCGTCCTTCGGCACGACCACGGTGACGTTTTCCACCGGTACGCCCGCCGCCAGGTGAATATCCTGCAGCTGCTGTAGCGTCCTCGGGTGGATATCCTCCCAGCCGATACCGCGCAGCACAAAGTCAATCTGCGGGCTGCTGGTCAGCATGTTTGAGACAATCACCGCCCCGCCGGGCTTGACCAGCCGCAGCGCGCGCTGGAGAAGAATCACCGCGTCGGCGTCGTTGAAGTATTCAAAAATCCCCAGCGCGTCGACTAGTTCGGCCTGATGCTCGCCCAGCTCCAGCAGCAGGTCCTCGTTACGCACCAGCGTGTGCACCAGGTTGCGCCTGAGCAGGGTCAGCTGTTCGCCCACCACAATGCCTTCCTGCGCCGCCATGGTTTCGGCCCAGCTAAGCGCCACGGGGTCTTTATCCACCAGCGTGAGATAGACCTGCTGACCATCGAACTTTGCTTCGCGCAGCGCCTCCAGCACCGGAATGGCGGCGCCGCTTGCCAGGCTGACCCAGTTGTTCTCGCTCTCATTGTGAATGTACTTCTCCACCAGCGCGGCAAGCACCCGGGCGCGGGCGCGCACGCCGATGGCATCGTTCGCGTGGATAAACCACTGGCGACTGTCGCTGTCCATCTTTGTGCCGTCCGGCAGGCGATCCTCAAGCGGGTTTTGCACCACAAACAGCGCCAGCGCGGAAGGCACCAGCCGGGTTCGCCATGCGGTAAGCGCCGGACGGTTGCGGAAAGCCTGCTCGGAATAGCGGTTCTGCGGGACGAGCACGGCCTGCCCCCCTTCCTGATATTCGACCTGCGGAGGGCGAAGCGCTGGCTCGGCTTTCAGCGCCCGATCGAGCGCAGCGATTTCACGGGCAGCATCGTCTTTCATCGGCCACTGGTCGCTGACGTCGGGAAAGGACGCACTGAAAATCGTCATGTTTTTCGGTGCGTCACCACGAAAAGGCTGCCAGATCATAACGTCTTCCCTCCGTTGGGGTTTTAACGGAAGTCTATCCAGGCGAGTCCGTAATACCCTACGAAGAAAGCACGATCTTTACTGCTTCACCCACACCAGTTGGTCAACCCGGAAGCCCAGACTGCGCGCGGTGTTCAGGTAATCCTGCTTCACCGCATCCGGGATGGTCGGCGTGCGTGACAAAATCCACAGATAATCGCGGTTCGGGCCGCTGACCAGCGCGTACTGGTACTTGTCGTCCAGTTTGATTACGTTATACCCGCCGTAGAACGGACCGAAGAACGACACCTTCAGCGCGGCGGTGGTCGGCTCGCCGGTGAAGTACGCTTTCCCCTCACTTTCATTCCACTTGTTTTTCACCGGATCGTAACCCCGGTTCAGCACGCTGATACCGCCGTCGCTACGCTTGCCGTAGGTGGCGGTCACCTGCTCCAGACCGCGTTCAAAGCGGTTTTCAAGGCGCGCGACTTCGTACCATTTGCCGAGATAGCGGCTGGCTTCAAAATGAGTAATAGGCTGCACGCCTTTCGGCGGCGTAGGGGATTTACAGGCAACCAGGGTCAGCGCAATGGCAACACCGGTCACAACAGGCCATAGCTTCATGAGAATTCCTTTCATTTGCACGGTTGGATGTTAAGTGTAGTGCACCGTTTCGGCGCTTCATCCCGTTCGGGAAAATTCGTAGTATATTGAGAGTATTCCTCCACTCTGGACACGGACATGGCTTACTCCATCGGCGAATTCGCCAGACTCAGCGGCATTACCGCCACTACCCTCCGGGCGTGGCAGCGTCGCTACGGTTTACTCAAGCCACAGCGCACGGAAGGCGGTCACCGCCAGTACAGCGATGAGGACGTCCAGCAGGCGCTGAAAATCCTCGACTGGGTCAAAAAAGGCGTCCCAATCGGCCAGGTCAAACCGCTGCTGGAACGCCCGACGCTGGGGCGGACCAACAACTGGCAAACCCTGCAGCAGAACATGCTGCAGCGCCTGCAGGACGGCAAAGTCGAGTCCCTGCGCCAGATGATTTACGACGCCGGACGCGAGTACCCAAGACCAGAGCTGGTCGCGAACGTGCTGCGTCCGCTGCGCAGCCAGGTCTCGGCTAACGTTGCCGCCGCCATGACCCTGCGCGCGATCCTCGACGGCATCATCATCGCCTACACCTCGTTTTGTCTCGAAGGTGATAAGAAAGCGCCGGGCGACAATATTCTGCTCAGCGGCTGGCATCTCAACGACCCGTGCGAGATCTGGCTCGAGGCCTTAACGCGCACCGGTCAGGGTCACCGGATCGACATCCTGCCGGTTCCCCCTGCCACGCTGGCTCCGGAGATTTTCCCGGAGCGAAAATGGCTTCTGGTCACCAGCGGCAAACTTACCGCCGGACGGAAAAAGCAGCTGGAGCAGTGGCAGCAGCAGGTATCGCTTGAAGTGATTATCCTCTGATCATTTTCTGCTGTGGGAATCTTCACGAAAAGTTGAATATTTTCCCGCGCCGCAGATGCTAACGTTTTCCTGTGACCAATAACTCCACAGGAAAACACCATGAAAAAAACAACCCCTCTGCTGTTCCTGGCCGCCATGGCCTTTGCCCCTGCCGCCTTTAGCGCCCCTGCCGGCACGCTGAGCGTCCACATTCTCGACCAGCAAACCGGGATGCCGCCATCAGACGTGACCGTTACGCTGGAGAAGCAGCAGCAGGACAAATGGACCCCGGTTGCCAGCGGCAAAACCGACCACGACGGACGTATTAAATCGCTCTATCCGCAGGACCAGGACATGCAGCCTGGCGTGTATAAAGTGACCTTTAAAACCGCAGAGTACTTCCACGGTAAAAAGCTGGACACCTTCTTCCCGGAGATCCCGGTGCTGTTTACCGTGACCCGCACCAACGAAAAGCTGCACATCCCGCTTTTGCTGAGTCAGTACGGTTACTCGACCTACAAGGGCAGTTAAGACGCATTGATTCTAAAGGAATAAAAAAAATAGTTCCGCGAATACTTGGACAAATTAGTCATGTTGTGTAAGTTTTAATGATATGAACGGGAGGACCACACCATGACAACGAAACCTGTGCTCGGTATTAGCGGATGTTTGACCGGCTCCGCCGTACGCTTTGACGGCGGACACAAGCGTATGGGCTTCGTTATGGATGAGCTGGCCCAGTGGGTGAATTTCCGCCCCGTCTGCCCGGAAATGGCGATCGGGCTGCCGACGCCTCGCCCGGCCATACGCCTGACGCTGACGGACAGCGGCGAGACGCAGCTCCGTTTCAGCAAGCCGCCTCATGATGACCTCACGCAGAAAATGGCCAACTTTACGGCGGACTATCTGCCAAAAATCGGCGATCTTTCGGGATTTATCGTCTGTGCAAAATCCCCAAGCTGTGGCCTGGAACGCGTGCGGCTGTACGATGAAAACGGCAACCGGGGCCGCAAGGAGGGCGTCGGGCTGTTCACCGCCGCCCTTCTTGAAACCTACCCGTGGCTGCCCGTCGAGGAAGATGGTCGGCTGCACGACCCTGTGCTGCGGGAAAACTTTATTGAGCG
Organism: Enterobacter sp. MGH 37; assembly: GCF_000534515.1. Classification (NCBI taxonomy): domain Bacteria; kingdom Pseudomonadati; phylum Pseudomonadota; class Gammaproteobacteria; order Enterobacterales; family Enterobacteriaceae; genus Enterobacter; species Enterobacter sp. MGH 37. Next base: position 1,307,414 of record NZ_KI973206.1, on the reverse strand, counting down.
GGTATTTGCCCTGCACGAGCTAAACACGCTGCGCGCTAAAGGTCTGACGCGACGTGGGCTGCTGGATTTCCACAGCCGCTATAAGTTGCAGCTGCTGGCGCACCATCAGGCGGGCTACCGTGAAATCGGCCCGTTTGTCGCCTCGCTGCACGAGTGGGAAGACCTGGACGCCTTCTTTGTGGCGTACCGGGAAAAGCTGATGACCATCCTGAAAAAACCCGCCTCGCGGAAGAATCACACCAACGTACTGATGCATATCCAGGGGTATTTCCGCAACCAGCTAAACACCCGCCAGCGCGGTGAGCTGCGCGACGTGATCCTGCACTATCGCAACGGGCAGTTGCCTATCCTCGCCCCGATCACGCTGCTGAAGCACTACCTGGCCGAATATCCTGACCGGTATCTGATGACGCAAAACTACTTTGATCCCTATCCTGATGATTTGGGTCTGCGTCTGGCAGTCAAGTGATCACAAAAATGCGAAGGCCCCATTGACCCGTAGAGGCCCAAAGCAGTACCCCGTTTAGACGACATCCTCACTGTCGTCTCTTTTTTGCATTTAACCTCAAAGACTGTGATTATATACAGGCTTATTCTGCAAAAAGGGGCCTGCCCGTGATCAACACCCTGCACATTCAAAACTACCGCTCCATCCGCGAGATGTCGCTTGAGCTGGAGCAGCTCAACATCGTCTTCGGCCCGAACGGCACCGGGAAATCCAATATTTACAAGGCGATACACCTGATGCACAGCGCCGCCCAGGGGCAGTTCTCCCAGGCGCTGGCGAACGAGGGCGGCATTCTGAAGGTGTTCTGGGCAGGCAAAACCCGCAGCGACCAGCTTCGGCGGATGAACCTGGCGGTGGAAACAGAGACCTACGAATACGAGCTGCAGGTCGGGTTTGTGGAGAGGCTGCCTTACCCTTCGCAGTTTCAGCTCGATCCGGTGATCAAAGAGGAGTCCATCTGGCTGAGCGGCCAGCATCGACGCCCGTCGTCACAGCTGATGAAGCGTAAGAATCAGGCGGTGTTTCTGAATAACGTGCATCACGAGAAAGTGACCCACAGCGGCACGCTGTATGAGAACGAATCGGTGTTCGGGCAGCTCGGCGAACCGCATCTTTACCCGGAAGTGTCGCAGATGCGCGAGTCCCTGCGTAACTGGCGCTTTTATCATGAGTTTTCCGTCTCATCCGGCTCGGCGATGCGTGCCCCGCAGGTCGGGTTCCGTTCCCCGGTGCTGGCCAGCGACGGTGCCAACCTGGCAGCGGCGTTTCAGACCATCGTGGAGATTGGCGACGAACTGCTCCTGATGCGCATCCTCGACCAGGCCTTCCCCGGCTGCGTGTTTTACAGCGACAACACCGGCGGACGTTTTCGCATGATGATGCAGCGCGAGGGGCTGAGCAGGCCGCTGGAACCGGCGGAGTTCTCCGACGGCACCCTGCGCTTTCTGTGCCTGGCGGTGGCGCTGTTAAGCCCGCGCCCACCGGCGTTTATCGCGTTGAACGAACCGGAAAACAGCCTGCATCCGCAGATGCTGCCCGCGCTGGCGAGCTTAATCGCCGAGGCCAGCCGCTACTCGCAGATTTGGCTCACCAGCCACTCGCCGGAGCTGGCGAAGTTGATTGAGAAACAGCGATCGTTTTCGCTGTACCAGCTGTCGATGGCGGAGGGGGAGACGAAGGTGGAGAGGCTGGGGTAGCTCAATCTCTTCATACCCAACTTACCGGGGTGGAACTTCCACGCTAGCTATGCAGACGAAACGTCTTTCGCCACTCCGCAGGACTTACCCCAAAACGCGCCTTAAACTGCTGTCGCCAGGTGACGGCAGAATTAAATCCCACCAGCTCGGCCACGCGTTCAATCGGCATATTTCCGGCTTCAAGCAGGATCTGGCTACGCCGCAGGCGTTCGGCGGTAAGCCAGTCGGCGACGCTCATTCCCGTGGCTTTAATAAAGTGACGGGTCAGCGTGCGGCGGCTCATCGAAACCACCTCCGCCAGCGAGTCCAGGCTATGCGGTTCGGTGATGTGCTGCTGTAGATAGTCGATCAGGCAATTGATACGTGCATCGCGGGTGTCATTCGGAACAGGCTGAGCAATAAACTGCGCCTGACCTCCCTCGCGGTGCGGCGGCACAATCATCCGCCGGGCAATCTGGTTGGCGACTACGCTGCCAAAGCGCTGACGAATGATATACAGGCAGCAGTCCAGCGCAGCCGCGGTTCCGGCAGAGGTGATGATATTGCCGTCATCCACGTAGAGGGCGTTGATATCAAGCTGGACGTGCGGAAAGAGCGACTGGAACTGATTTTCGAACTCCCAGTGGGTGGCAGCGCGCTTGCCGTCGAGAATGCCCGCATAGCCCAGCACAAACGACCCCAGACACAGCCCGACGATTTCCGCGCCGTTGTCTCTCGCCTGCACCAGGCTGTCGAGCAGCGTCTGAGGCGGGCGTTCGAGGACGTGCTGCCAGTAGGGAACAACGACTATATCGGCCCGACCAATGGCGGTGTAGTCCTGCGTGGCGTTGAGGGCGAACCCGTCTTTTGAGGTGAGGAACCCCGGCGTTTCGGCGCAGATCGTCACGTTAAAGCGCTTTTCGCCGGAGACGGAATCGCCAAACAGAATGCAGGGAACGGAGTAGTGGAACGGGCTGAACCCGTCTACCGCGACAATCGCGACGTTGATTAGCGACATTTGTCTCTCCTTTCCCTTTAACGCACTCAGAATATAACGGTTTCGCCATCCTGGGGAATGGTCACTACGTGACTCACCTGATTGGCTTCAACGTACTCACGCAGCGCGCTGCGGGTCAGCAGGCAGTGGTTGATGGCTTCCATATGGCTCGCCACTATTTTGGCCTGTGGGAGCAGGAAATGAACGTTGAGCACATCCTCCTGCCCCATAATAATGGGGCCAAAACCAATGACGTGTGCATAGCCTGCGTTCAGTACCACCACGTCCGGCTGGTGCTTTTGCAGATCGGCCGCCACCGCGTCACGCCAGACGGTATCCCCGGCAAGATAAAGCGTCTTCTCATCAGGATGACGCAGCACCACGCCACAGGCCTCGCCCAGACGCTCCGCCAGCTCCGGCACGGCGTAAGCCCGGTCGGTACCGTGTTGGCCGCCGTGGGTTTTAGCAATCTGAATCCCGTCGAAGGTGGTCGCGTCAGTCATGACCGTCAGGTTGATAAACCCCTGGCTGCGCAGCAGCGCGGCATCACGATCGTTTTGCACGTAGATCGGCTTGTCTTTGGCGATCAGCTCTGCCGCGGCGCGATCCCAGTGATCGTCATGGGTATGGGTGACGATCACCGCGTCGGCGTTCAGCAGCGTGTTGACGTCAACAGGGAGTTCGACCGTCGGGTTACGGCGTTCGGCATGTGCCGTGCCGGGAAAGCCCGGATAAGCATCTTTCGGGGCCAGCATCGGGTCGATTAAAAGACGTTTCCCAGCGTAGGTAATCAGCAGGGTGGCGTTGCGAATTTGGGTAATGTTCATGGGCTATCCTCCGGTTGGTGTGATAAGGAGGATAGCCTGACGTCGCAGGTCACGCTGTGGGTTAAAGGGCGATTACCGATGGAATCGGGCCAATTTAAACTCCGCGTTTTCAGGCAGAATTTACCAGCCCGGTACCGCTCCGCCGTTAAAGATCGTCTCAGCCGCTTTCGCCACTTCCGGTGACTGATACGACTGGATAAATTCCTTCACGTTCTCCGCGTCTTTGTTGTCTTCGCGCGCCACCACGATGTTCACGTACGGCGAATTTTTATCTTCTATAAAGACGCTGTCATGCACCGGCGACAGCCCGGTTTGCTGAAGATAGGTGGTGCTGATGATGGCGACATCCACTTTGGGATCGTCCAGCACGCGCGGCAGCTGCGCCCCTTCCAGCTCCATGATGTTCAGATGTTTAGGGTTAGCGGTAATATCCAGCGCCGTCGGCAGCAGGCCGGTGTCTGGCTTCAGGGTAATGAGCTTCTCTTTTTGCAGCATCAACAGCGCGCGGCCAAGGTTGGTTGGGTCGTTTGGAATGGCAATGGTCGCACCGTTCTTCAGGTCCGAAACGGATTTGATTTTGCGTGAATAACCGGCCATCGGGAACACGAAGGTATTCGCCACGGCAACCAGCTTGTAGCCATGCGCCTTGTTATCTTCTGCAAGGAACGGACGGTGCTGAAAGACATTGGCATCCAGCTCCCCCTGGTTGGTAGCATCGTTAGGCAATAGCGAGCCGCTGAAGCCGACCAGCTCCACGTCCAGACCATATTTCTCTTTCGCCACCTTTTTGGCGACTTCCGCCACGTCCTGCTCGGCGCCGTTGATGACGCCTACTTTAATGTGTCTGGCATCGCTGCCATTTTGATCGCACCCTGCCAGCAGCAGGCCAGCGAGGACCAGCGCACCCAATCGACGTTTCACGAGACAGTTCCTTTTGCTGAATGTTTCAATGACTATATCGACAACGAGGCGGGGAAATAAAAAACGAAAAAGAATCAATAAGAAGGATAAGTTATATGCGGGTATCGCCGGGTGGCTCTGCGCTTCCCCGGCCCGCAGAATCAGAATTTAAAGCGCTTTCGTCAGGTAATGACGCTGCATACCCGGGTATGGGTAATCCTGCAAAGACATCTGCAGCTGGTAGCCCTGTTTTTCATAGAACGGGCGCGCCTGGAAGCTAACGGTATCCACCAGCGCGTGCTTGCAGCCTTTACGCCTGGCTTCATTTTCCGCCGTGTTGATAAGCTGGCCGCCCACACCGCTGCCCCGCACGGTATCGCTCACCCAGAGATAGTCGATATTCAGCCAGTCGCCTTTACGTACGCCAATTAAGCCGCCCAGCATGACGCCCTTTTCGTCTCGAACGTAAACGCCTATGTCACCGCTAAAGTTCGTCAAATCGAGGAACCGTCCGTTATAGGCTCTCAGACCCACAAGTAGCTCTTCTTTTTCCTGCGGCGTGACGGCGTCAGTAATGCTCAAGTGCATATTTTCTCTCCTTGTTTCTGTGCCGTCTCACTATCGCACACCGGTAGCGTGGAGAAAATTCATACTTTCGACTGGCGTCGCTACACTGAATGTAACGATATATTTCATGGGAAGCATGTGACTTCTAAAGGGGGTTTTGATGAAAGCTGCGCACCTGGTCTGCCTGCTGGTTTGTCTGCTCTTCGCCGCGTTTGTCCATGCTCAGGAAAAGGATGACCCCGCGAAAGAGGCGCAAATAAAGCAGCAGGTCCTTAAAGATATTAAGAAAACCTGTACGCCACAGAGAAAGCAGAGCGATAAAGCCTGGCAGGAGATGATTTTGTCGTCCGAGGCCAATCAGTTGCTGATCAAAAATGCCGTTACCGCCGTCAAGCGCGACAATCTGGATGCTTACTGGGCGGCGATTGGTCAGGTGGACTGTATGGAAGATTATTGAGGGCTGGAAACGTGCTTCTCGCCGGGTGGCGGCTGCGCCTTACCCGGCCTACACAACATTTTTAACGCTTACGCACATCCGGAATAATTAAATCCCCGCGCAGCACATACGAACCCAGCATCTGCGTTTTCTCCGTCAGCCAGCTCACGATACGCGCCGCCATGGCATCCATGGAATATTCAATGGCCGGGATCACCGGAATACCCGGCAGGTGCAGGGATCCAGCAAGGCTGAAGACCATAATGTCTTCCGGCACGGATTTATTAAACGCCTGCAGCTGTGGGATCACTCGCTGGGCTTCTTGCTCGTCCGCCACCAGTAATGCGTTGAAATTCAGCGTGCTGGCGTTGTTAAGCAGCTCCTGTAGCGCAACGGACGAGGAGGTCGCGTCCATAAAGACGAGGTTGCGATTAAAGGGCAGAAAATTTTTCTCCAGCGCATGTTTGTAGCCGAGCAGCACCTGATCGGCAAAACCGCTGCCGTGCGGGTGGATCAGGGCAATCTGGCGACGACCCTGGCTGGTCAGGTAGTTACAGGCGGTTTCAGCGGCAAAGGCGTGATCGAACTGGATGCTATTGGAATTATCGGACTCCATACAGTCCACGAGGATGACGTTGTCCATATCCACGTCCAGCGGGAAACGCGCGCCGATGACGAGGATGTCATCACACAAACCGCAGGAGAGCTCTTCGAGCGCATTCATTACTTCGGCTTTGCTATGCGCGAAGCGCAGCAGCAGGTGTTTTTGATGCTGGCTGAGATGTTTTTCCAGCGCGTATAAATAACCGGTGGTCTGGTTAATATTTTCCTGTGCGCAAATGACGCCGATACATCCCGTCGACTGGCTCAGCAGCGACTGGGCAATCACATTAGGCCGGTAGTTAAGCTCATCCACTGCCTTCAGAACGGCCTGACGGCTGGCTTCCTTTACGCCACGCGACCCACTCAACACTCGCGATACCGTGGCTTTAGATACCCCGGCAAGACGTGATACATCATTGATTGTCGACATCTCTTTCCCCTGACAGGCTTACCTCGCGCCTGCAAATTCCATGACCGCTTCGGCTCATATTATAGCCAGAACGGAGTATATCCGTTTCCGTTTTCCATGGAAACCGATTTTCCGTTTCCACTCAAAATGATGTCAAAACAGCCAAATTATGTGACATGCATCCGGTTAATTAGCCTCATAAGTAAGGGATCTTGATGGTTGTCACACTTCTGTCTTTTATGAATGGAAACCGGTTTCCGTATAATGTCCAATCATTCCCGCAATAACTTTTTACATTTAGAGGATGGTTGTCGATGTTCAAGATTATGCTGTGCTGCTCTGCCGGGATGTCCACCAGCCTGTTGGTCAGCAAAATGGTCGATGTCGCGAAAGAACGTGGTTTGCCGGTGAAAATAGATGCGTACGGTGTTTCCGAATTTGATACGCAGTTTCCGCAATACCAGGTGGTGCTTCTCGGACCACAAGTGAAATACATGTTACAGACACTCTCAGACAAGGCGGCTACGAAAGGCATTCCGGTCCAGCCCATCGACATGATGGACTACGGCATGCAGCGTGGCGATAAAGTACTGGACTATGCTCTGTCGCTCATCGAAGCGGCACACTAAAAGGTGTTCACATGAGTTCGTTATATCAATCCATGGTCGCGGTGATTGAGCAGTCAATTACCCCGCTGGCCGCCAAACTTGGTCAGCAAAAGTATGTGATTGCTATCCGCGACGGCTTTACCGCCGCGCTGCCGTTCATGATCATCGGCTCGTTTATGCTGGTGTTCATCTTCCCGCCGTTTTCGGCGGATACTACCAATAGCTTTGCGCGCGGCTGGCTGGATTTCTCCCAGACTTACCGCGAACAGCTGATGCTGCCGTTTAACCTCAGCATGGGCGTGATGACCTTCTTCATCTCGGTGGGGATTGGGGCGAGCCTGGGGCGCCAGTTTAACCTCGACCCGGTGATGTCCGGCCTGCTGGCATTTATGGCCTTCCTGCTGGTCGCCGCGCCGTATGCCGACGGTAAAATCTCGACCCAGTATCTCTCCGGCCAGGGCATTTTTACCGCGCTGATCACCGCCATCTACGCCACCCGCGTTTATGCGTGGCTGAAGCAGAACAACGTCACCATCCGCCTGCCGAAAGAAGTACCGACCGGCGTGGCGCGTTCGTTTGAGATCCTGATCCCGGTGATGGTGGTGATCGGTACCCTGCACCCGTTGAATCTGTTCATCGAAGCGCAAACCGGGATGATTATCCCGCAGGCGATCATGCACCTGCTGGAGCCGCTGGTCTCTGCCTCCGACTCCCTGCCCGCTATTCTGCTCTCCGTGCTGCTGTGCCAGATCTTCTGGTTCGCCGGTATCCACGGCTCGCTGATTGTCACCGGCATCATGAACCCGTTCTGGATGGCGAACCTCTCGGCAAACCAGGCGGCACTGGCGGCCGGCGCGGCGCTGCCGCACGTATACCTGCAGGGCTTCTGGGATCACTACCTGCTGATTGGCGGCGTAGGCTCCACGTTACCCCTGGCGTTCCTGCTGCTGCGCAGCCGCGTTACCCATCTGCGTACCATCGGCAAAATGGGCGTGGTGCCCAGCTTCTTTAACATCAACGAACCGATTCTGTTTGGCGCGCCGATCATCATGAACCCGATGCTGTTCATTCCGTTCGTGTGCGTTCCGCTGATCAACGCCTGTCTGGCGTATGCGGCAACCAAACTCGGCTGGCTGGCGCAGGTCGTCTCGTTAACCCCGTGGACCACCCCGGCACCGATTGGCGCCTCGTGGGCGGCGAACTGGGCGCTGAGCCCGGTGGTGATGTGCCTTGTGTGTATGGTGATGTCCGCGCTGATGTATCTGCCTTTCCTGCGTGCCTATGAGCGTACGCTGATGAAAAACGAAGAGCAGAAAGCGCAGGCAACCGTCGGTGCTGCCGAAACCGCAAGCAATTAAGTCAAAGAGGAAAGGTCATGAAATACACATTTCCCGATAACTTCTGGTGGGGCAGCGCAAGCTCCGCTCTCCAGACGGAAGGGGCAAGAGAGGGCGAAACCACGTGGGATTACTGGTTTGCCCGCGAGCCAAACCGTTTTCACAACGGCGTGGGGCCGCAGCAGACCTCCACGTTTTATCAGCACTGGAAAACGGACATTCAGCTGTTAAAGCAGCTGAACCACAACAGCTTTCGTACCTCGATTAGCTGGGCGCGCCTGATCCCTGACGGTATCGGAGAAGTGAACCCGGAAGCGGTCGATTTTTATCATCAGGTCATTGATGAGCTGAATGAACAGGGCATCACGCCGTTTATTACCCTGTTCCATTTCGACATGCCGATGGCGATGCAGGCGATCGGTGGCTGGGAAAACCGAGAAGTCGTGGACGCATACGCCCGCTATGCGCAGATTTGCTTCGAGCTGTTTGGCGATCGCGTGCTGCACTGGTTTACCTTCAACGAGCCGATTGTGCCGGTGGAAGGCGGCTATCTGTACGACTTCCACTACCCGAACGTGGTGGATTTTCGTCGGGCAGCCACCGTGGCGTATCACACCGTGCTGGCCCACGCAAAGGCGGTTCAGTCCTACCGCGCCGGTCACTACGCGGGGGAAATCGGCATCGTATTAAACCTGACGCCGTCCTATCCGCGCTCGCAAAACCCGGCGGACGTGAAGGCGGCACACATTGCGGATCTGATGTTTAACCGCAGCTTCCTCGACCCGGTCCTGCGCGGCGAATACCCGGCGGACCTGGTTGCGCTGCTGAAGGCATACGATCAGCTGCCTGCCTGTAAGCCGGAAGATAGCGCCCTGATCGCGGAAGGGAAAATCGACCTGCTCGGCGTGAACTACTATCAGCCGCGCCGCGTTAAGTGTCGTGACAGCGCGGTGAACCCGCAGGCGCCGTTTATGCCGGAGTGGTTCTTTGATAACTACGAAATGCCGGGCCGCAAGATGAACCCGTACCGCGGCTGGGAAATCTACGCGCCGGGTATTTACGATATTCTGGTTAACCTGCGTGATAATTACGGCAACCCGCGCTGCTTTATTTCGGAAAACGGCATGGGTGTCAAAAATGAACAGCGCTTTATTGAAAATGGCCAGATTAACGATAAATACCGTATCGAGTTTATTTCTGAGCATTTAACGTGGCTGCATAAAGGGATTAGCGAGGGCTGCAATTGTCTTGGCTACCATATGTGGACGTTTATTGATAACTGGTCATGGTGTAATGCGTATAAAAATCGCTACGGGTTTATTCAGCTCGATGTAGAGACGCAGCAGCGCACCATTAAGAAAAGCGGAGAGTGGTTTGCCGCCACCGCCTTAAATAATAGTTTTGAACAAGAGTAATGATGATGATCGCACTAGAAGAAGCCGTAATGGAAATTATCGTCAATGCCGGACAGTCCCGCAGCCTGTGCTTTGAAGCCCTGCACGCGGCGCGTCAGGGCAACATTGACGAGGCCAAAAGTCTGCTGCGCGAAGCCGATGGCTACGCGCGCCAGGCGCACAAGATGCAAACCAAACTGATTGAGCAGGATGCTGGCGAAGGCCGCCAGCCGATGACCTTAATTATGGTTCATGCCCAGGATCATTTAATGAACTCCTTATTAGCGCGTGAATTATCCGAAGAAATTATTCATTTATATCAGAGATAGTCTATGGCGAAATAATTAATGTAATACCTCTGTACCCTAAATAGAGATCCACTTGTTCTGATGATAGCGACATACTCTGTCAGATCGGAGCGGGATGGTTATTGTCTGAATAAAATTAAACTATATTGAGATAACCATGAATACGATTAAAAAACTTCCATTAACCATGGCGGTTATCGCCGCGCTTTGCCCAATTTCTGTACTCGCACAAGAATTTACGCAGGAGCAAATCGACGCCATTGTGGCTAAAGCGGTGGACAAAGCGCTGGCCGAGCGGCAGGCCAAAATGGATGCGGCGGTCGCGAAAAAGGCAGACGTGGTGACCGAGCCGCAAAGCGCGGCGCAATCCCCGGATATGGCGATCCCGTTCGGGGTGAAATTTACCGGTTACGCCCGCTACGGCGCGCACTTCCAGGCCGCCGATCAGAAATACGTAGCGGTGGACGGTTCCTACAACGGCGCCTCCGCGATTGGTCGTCTGGGTAACGAGGGCAACGGTGGGGAATTCCAGCTCTCTAAAGCCTTCAAGGGTGATAACGGCGCCATTTGGGACATCAACGTGATGATCGACCACTGGGGCGACGAAGTTAACCTTAAAAAAGCCTACGCGGGCGTGACCAACATTATGGCCTCCAACCCGAACGCCTATTTCTGGGCGGGCCGTGACTTCCATCAGCGTCCACAGCAGGGCATTAACGATTACTTCTGGATGAACCACGACGGCCAGGGTGCCGGGGTGAAGAACTTCGACATCGGCGGCGTGCAGTTTGACGTCGCTGCCGTGGCGGCGGTGGAATCCTGTAGCCCGGAAGTGATGGAGGATGAAGCCAACCCGTCGCGCATCACCTGTACCGGCGGTTCCGGCACGGGCGACAAAGGCAACTACGCCGCGACGTCAAAAATTCACGGCATGAAGCTCGGCCCGATCGACATGGAGCTGTACGCTAACTACGGCTTTGACTCCAAAGCGGTTGAAAGCGACGAACGCCTGAACGCCTGGCAGGGCGGCGTGGTGCTGAGCCACACCAACGACAGCGGCGTGAACAAGGTGATCGCGCGTTACTCCGATAATGCGGACAACAGCGTGTTCAACAAAACCGAGGATCTGACCACGGTTTACGCCAGCTTCGAAGGGTTATACAAATTCACCCAGGCCACGCAGGTAGAGTACATCCTCGCCTTCCACGACTACGACAACAGTCGTGATAAGACCGACAACCGTAAGAACTACAACGCCATCGTGCGCCCAATGCACTGGTGGAACGACGTTCACTCCACCTGGCTCGAAGCGGGCTGGCAGCACGTTGATTATGACAACGGCGGCGATAACAAGGGCTGGAAGCTGACCCTGTCGCAGAACATGTCTATCGCCATGGGTCCGGAGTTCCGTCCAATGCTGCGCTTCTACGTGACCGGCGGCAAAGTGGATAACGAACGCACCGCCCGCGTGAATAATACCAAAGACGAAACGCTGGACGACTTCAACGTCGGCGCGATGTGGGAGGCGTGGTTCTAGCAAGGTAAACGCAAAACGGCAACGCAACGTTGCCGTTTTTAGTGTTTTCTCCCTCTCCCCGTGGGAGAGGGCTGGGGTGAGGGCATCAGGCCGCACACAACCCGGCAAGATCCCATGTTATGCTACAAAAAAATCAACATAGCAGGGGAGAACATGGGTTCCACACGCAAAGGGATGTTAAACGTCCTGATCGCCGCCGTTTTATGGGGAAGTTCAGGGGTTTGCGCGCAGTACATCATGGAGAAAAGCCACATTTCTTCGCCTTACCTGACCATGGTTCGCCTGCTGTTTACCGGCGTGATCCTGCTGACGCTTTCTTTCGTTCACGGCGACAAGATTTTCTCGGTCATCAAGCATCGCAAAGATGCCCTCAGCCTGCTGTTCTTCTCTCTGGTTGGCGCGCTCACCGTGCAGCTCACCTTCCTGCTGACGATTGAAAAATCCAACGCGGCTACCGCCACCGTGCTGCAGTTTCTGTCACCGACCATTATCGTGGCCTGGTTTGCGCTGGCGCGGAAAAAGCGTCCCGGCGTGTTTGTCCTGTCAGCGATTTTTACGTCGTTGATCGGTACTTTCCTGCTGGTGACTCACGGCGACCCGACCTCGCTCTCCATCTCCCCTGCCGCGCTGTTCTTCGGTATCGCCTCGGCCTTTGCTGCCGCGTTTTACACCACGTATCCCTCAACGCTGATCGCCCGCTACGGCACGCTGCCGATTGTCGGCTGGAGTATGTTGATTGCCGGGCTCATGCTGACGCCGTTCTACGCCGGACGCGGGACCACCTTTGTGATTGACGGCGGCCTGCTGCTGGCCTTCTTCTACCTGGTGGTAATCGGTACGGCGCTAACATTTAGCCTGTATCTGAAAGGCGCACAGATGATTGGCGGGCCGAAGGCAAGCATTCTGAGCTGCGCCGAGCCGCTGAGCAGCGCATTACTGTCGGTGGTTTTGCTGGGTGTGGCGTTCACCCTGCCGGACTGGCTGGGGACGCTGTTGATTGTGTCGTCAGTAGTGTTGATTTCGATGGATTCGCGTAGAAGGGTTAAGGCATCGGCGTAGCCTGATGTCCCCTCTCCCCATAGGGGAGAGGGGACATTTGGTTTACTTCGCCTTAACCTTCCCGGCCACCAGCAGCGCTGTCAGCAACATCAGCGTACCGGAAATCACCAGCGGTGACGTCAGTCCCAGATGGTCGAGCGCAATGCCGCCCACCGCCGCGCCGCAGGTGTTTGCCAGTTGGATCACGGCCACCTGAATCGACCCGGCTTTCTCCGCCTGATCGGCCAACGAGCGAGTGATCCACGTCGACCAGCCCACCGGCACCAGCGCAAAGGCAAATCCCCAGACAACCGCAATGGCTGACGCAACCCACTTATCGCTACCCCACAGCACCAGCACCGTGGCACTCACTGCCAGAACCAGCGGCGCGCCAGCCAGCGCCACTTTCAGGGAACGTTTCAGGAACTGTGACGACAGCGACGTACCGACAAAGCTGGCGATACCAAAGCTCAGCAACACCAGCGTCAGACCATCCACGTCAAAGCCCGCCATGGTCATATACACCGGACGGATGTAGGTGAAGAAGGCAAACTGCCCGGCAAAGGCCATAAAGATGGCGGTCATCCCCGCCAGCACACCCGGACGCTTGAGGAGGCTGAACATATTCTGTTTGTGATGCGCCGCTTCGCCCGGCAGGGACGGCAGTGCCTTCCATACCCAGATAATACAGAGCACGCCCATCACCGCCGCCGCGTTGAAGACGTTACGCCAGCCGATGATCCCGCCGAGGAAGCTGCCCAGCGGCGCGGCAATCACCAGCGCGATGGAGACCGCACCGAAGATGACGGACAGCGCTTTCGGCACCGTACGCGCGGGTACCAGGCGCATGGTGAGCGAGGCGGACATCGCCCAGAAACCGCCAAGACCCAGTCCTAAACAGGCGCGCCCCAGTAGCAACAGGGTGAAGTTTTCCGCGAAGGAGACCAGCAGGCAGGAGAGCGTCAACAGGACGCTGAAAAGAATAACCACTTTGCGGCGGTCAATGGCGCCAATCACCTGCGTAATAAACAGGCTGGCGAACATCGCCACAAAGGCGGTCACGGTAACAGACTGCCCCGCCACGCCTTCGGAAATGCCGAGATCCTGCGCCATCGGCGTCAGCAGGCTGACCGGCAGAAACTCGACGGTGATCAGGCAGGCAACACAGAACGCCACGGAGAAAACCGCCGACCAGTTGGGGCGAGAAACCTCTTTGGTCTGCGGTCTGGTCGAGGGCTGAATATGTTCTGTCATGGCGTCACCTGAAGATAAAAACGTGCGGAAAAGTCGCGCAGTTTATCATCAAAAGTGTGACGTATTTAACGTTTAGACAACTTTTGTGGTTTTTAATGATTCGGAAGGCAGATCGGCGGTGACTGATACCTTTTCAGCATAACGAAAATGAAAATTCAGTAACCACAATTGAGGTGAAACAATCATAGCGTCTGAAAAGGAGAAACTATGAAAACACGTACTTTATCTCAAAATCTTACCGTCAGTGCCGTCGGCTACGGTGCCATGGGTCTGAGTGAATTTTATGGCCAGACTGATGACAAAGGCTCACTGCAGGTATTGCATAACCTCATCGATCTGAACGTGACGTTTATTGATACCGCAAATTTATATGGCCGTGGCCATAATGAAAGGCTAATCGGTCACTTTCTTGCCGGGCTGGATAAAAACACTCGCGACCAGTTCAAAATCGCCACGAAGTGCGGCATCGATCGCTCTCCTGACGAGTCCTATGCCCGCACTATCAATAACACACCCGACTATATTATCCGCTGCTGTAACGAATCCCTTAAGCGGCTTGGCGTTGAACGGATTGATCTCTTTTATCTTCACAGGGTCAGCAACGAAACGCCGGTCGAAGAAAGCATGGAGTGCCTGAGCACACTCGTTAAGGAAGGTAAAATTAATCACATTGGTCTTTGTGAAGTGTCGGCTTCAACGTTACAGCGAGCCCATACGGTACATCCGGTCACCGCGCTGCAAACCGAATATTCGCTGTGGACGCGTGATATTGAGGATACCGTTCTACCGGTTGTGAAAGCGTTGGGTATCGGCCTGGTCCCTTACTCTCCTCTTGGCAGAGGCTTCCTGACAGGCAAATACCTCAGCAACGACGATTTTGCAGACGGTGATTTCCGCAAGAATAATGCGCGTTTTATTCAGTCCAGTCTGGATCATAATCGCCAGTTGCTCGATGCAATTACCCCGCTTGCACAGAAATACGATTGCACTACAGGGCAAATTGCTCTGGCCTGGCTGCTAGCACAATACGATAAGCTGGTTCCAATTCCTGGCACTAAGCATACCCGTTATCTGGCTGAAAACGCTCATGCGGCGGAAGTTATTCTGGAAAAAAGCGATGTTGAATCGCTGAACAACATTCATCGGAAGATAGAAATTAAAGGGGAACGATATTCGGAAGAAGGCATGAAAGGTGTGAACGCCTGATATATTCCGCTCAACAACGTAAAAAAACCGGGGAGACCCGGTTTTTTATGGCTAACAAAGTCACGTTTTTTTATTTCTCAGCAGTGCCTTGCACAGTCGTTAATTTGACTCGTACGATTTCTCCACGCGAGAATGTTTTGTCGTAAGGCTCGCAGGAATAACCGCGACAAGCAGGATGGAAAGGCCAATGGCTGTGCCCGCTACGATATAAAGGAGGGGGACCGGGAACGATGACACCATCCAGGCCCCCACTGAAGCACCGATACCGATGGCGATATTGAAAAACGAAACATAGAGTGCTGAGGCTGGAAACGTTTTATCTTCCGCCATACGTAACACCCATGTCTGAAATCCGACAAATACTCCTGATACCGCAACGCCCCAGATAACCATGGCAGTGAAAATGAGCGCGACAGAGAGTGAGGAACCTGACCGTCCGAGGAAGATCAGCACCGCACAGATAAGCAGCACGGATAAAGCTACCGTCATCTTTAGATATTTATCAATCAACACGCCGGTCAGGAAATTACCGGCCAGACCCGCGATGCCGTAAACTAAAAGCACAGCCGGAACAAAAGCAGCGGAGAGTAAACTCTGCATGTGTAACCAAGGCTCAATGTAGGTAAATGCGGCAAAGTGGGCGGTAACGGCAAGCAGCGTGGCAAAGTAAATTTTCCACAGCGTGGACGATTTCAGCACTCTTTTGAGAGCATCAATACCCATCGCGCTTTTATTGTTTATTTGCGGGACAAGAACAGTAATGCCCACAAAGGCCACGACGCTGAGTGCTGCCATCAGCCAGAATGCCTGCCTCCAGCCCAAATGAATGCCAATATAATTTGAAACCGGTACACCAAACACGCTTGCCGCAGAAACACCGCCAAATACGATTGATGTTGCCGTACCGATATAACGGGCAGGAACAATGGCTACTGCAGTCGCTCCAATCATTGCCCAGAATGCACCATGCGCAAGTGCACCCAATACGCGCGCACTCAGTAGAGCACCGTAAGTGCTTACCGTGGCGGCCAAAATATTGGATATCATAAGAACGACGGTGAGTACCAACAAAAGACGCTTTTTCGCCACATTTCCCAGGAACACGGAGGCAAACAATGCGCTTAATGCCCCTACCCACGCATAAAGAGACACGGTCATGCCAACCGCGGATTCCGAAGAATGGAGCCCCTCTGCAATAGGAGTTAATAACCCTACAGGCGCAAGTTCAGTGGTAACGATGGTGAATGTTGAAATTGCCAGAATAACTAAAGCGAGCCATGACTTTAGCGTCATATTTTGCGGTAATTTCTCTGAAATCATATTACTTACCTCAATAATCGTTTATATAATTAGCCATTTTTTCTGCTGTGCATCTCGTAAGCAAGATATAATCATCTACACAGAACCCTCTTGCCAAACACGCTAGTTCTGATAATTACGTGGACGACCTTTAACAGAATTTAAATGCCATATTTCGCGTTAGAGAAAATGAGTCAAAATTGCATGAGAAATTTATCAATCCAGTACTCAAATGGAATTATTAAATTTGTAATATAGTTTTTGTATTACTATTTTTTTAGGTTTTTATTTTAAACGTTCCCGTGTAAGATCTGAGAAGATAAAATAAAACGAAAATACCTTTTCGCTTTTCAGGATCATCGTTATGGCTACAGCAGAACATTTAATCAGCAATAACCTTCCCAGTATCAAACAATTGCAATGCTTTCTCGCTGTCGCGCATGAGTTGAACTTCCGCAAGGCAGCTGAACGTCTGAGGATGACGCAGCCCCCTCTGACCCGGCAGATTAAATGTCTTGAGGCCGTTTTGAAGCGTCAGCTCTTCAGTCGAAATACGCACGACGTAAGCCTCACTGAATCAGGGCGCGCACTGGTGGTAAAAGCTGAGAAAATTCTTCGCGAAATCAGTGAACTGAAAACGGATTCCCTCTCCTCTGAAACCACCTTACGGATCGGACTCACCCGGACGCTTAATTTTGAATATATTGAACCGGTGAATAGGCAGCTTCAAAAACTGAACGCCGGGGATGATGTTGAAACACCGGACCTGACATCAGCGCAGCTGCTGCAAAGCTTGTCCAAAAATATGCTGGATCTGGTGCTAACAGGGGAAAAAGGGACAGGTCATGAAGATATTGTCCAGTACCGTTGGGTTTGCCAGGAGCCGCTCCTTATCGCAATGCCTTCTTTACACCCTGCAAGCCTGAAAGAAAAAGTCGCTCTCGACGATATCAGTGATTTACCGATTTTCTGGTTTTCCAGAAGTGCTAATCCGTCGTTTTACGACAAATGTGAAAGCTACTTTGACACGCTGAAAACGCCGCTGAAGCGCATAAAAGAACCAGACGATTCACTGGTGATGCTGAGTCGTATCGCAAGAGGGAAAGGGTTTGCGCTGCTACCTCAGTCAAAATGCACCTTCAATCAGGAAGGGCTATGCTATCGCGAGCTAACGGATGATGAGGCAAAGCGACTCAATATTGATATCTATGCCGCAACTCGCCTCAATGAAAACAGAGAGGAGATCCTGAACGCTCAGAATATCTTGTGCGGCAAAAAGGCTTAATGCAGATAAAACACACCCTCTTCCGGCAGAAATAGCTGGTTATAGCGCAGCTGGAAGGCGTTCAGCTCCTGCGGGTCGGGCTCCATCTCGCGCATAAAGCCGAGCGCCAGACGAATTTGCGCATCGGTGATCGGCGCACCCAGGCGGGCTTTACGCAGCAGACGGTGCCACGTATGCAGGTTCTCTTCACTGCCGTCGACAATGCAGACCTGCCAGATCAGCAATACCTGCGCCGCGTTTTGCAGATGCGCCTCGTCCGGGCGTTCAAGATAACGGATAAACTCATTCCCGGCTGTTTTACCGAACTGATCGATCATCGACTCAACCGGCATTGGGGTGATTCCCAGCCGTTCGCTTAAACGTTTGATGGCGCGGCGGGAATCTGAGGTCAGGACACGAAACCCAACCACAAACACCACGGCAAGCGTTGCCAGCATTATCCAGACCATGCATTCTCCTCAGACTAGCCGCTTATCATAGCGGGAAACGCAAGGCCTCGACAGCGGGCAAAATGCTATTAGTGTAGTGAAAAGAGGTGGAAAATCATTCTAAAAGCGGATCGCCGCGCTGAAGCCCCTTTTGCAGTGCCTCGTGGAAGCGCGCAGGATCCTGCATCTGCGGCGCATGACCCATATCGTTAAATTCCACCAGCGTCGCGTGCGGAATGCGTTTTGCCGTCTCTTTGCCCAGCACCGCATAGTTGCCGAGCGTCTTGCGGATCTCCGGCGGGGCGAGATCTTTCCCGATGGCGGTGTTGTCCTTCGTGCCGATCATCAATAATACCGGCATCTTCAGCTCACTAAATTCGTAGATCACCGGCTGGGTGTAGATCATGTCGTAGAGCAGCGCCGAGTTCCAGGCCACGCGCGCTTTGCCAGGTCCGTTGTTCAGCCCGGCGAGCATGGTCACCCAACGCTCGTATTCCGGCTTCCACTCCCCGGCGTAGTAGGTGTTTTTCTCGTACTGACGAATACCGTCGGCACTGACTTTCAGTTCGCGCTGGTACCACTGGTCGACGGTAATATGCGGAACACCGCGCGCTTTCCAGTCTTCCAGCCCAATCGGATTGACCATCACCAACTGTTCCACCTGCTGCGGCCACATTAGCGCGTAGCGCGTCGCCAGCATGCCGCCGGTCGAATGCCCGATAACCGTCACGCGATCGACACCCAGGGATGCGAGCAGCGCATGGGTATTGTCCGCCAGCTGCTGGAAGGTGTACTGATACCGCTCCGGCTTGGTGGATTTACAGAAACCGATCTGGTCGGGTGCCACCACGCGATAACCCCTGGCCGAGAGCGCGCGGATCGTGCCGTCCCAGGTTCCAGCGCAGAAGTTTTTGCCGTGCATCAATACCACGGTGCGACCGTTGGGTTTTTCCGGCTTAACGTCCAGATAAGCCATATCCAGAGACTGGTTTTGCGAGGTAAAGGTAAAGTGTTTTACCGGCCAGCCGTAATCGAAACCTTCCAGCTTTTCGCCGTAGGAAGGGGTATCCGCGGCCATTGCGGGTGACGCCAGCGCCATCAGCAGCGCAAGGCAGGATAATCGTCGGGTTAACATGCAGGCTCTCCGTTCTAAGGCTGCACAAAAGGCGGCAGCAAAAATACTGTAGAGCATACAGGGGAGGGAGAGTGTAAAGCGGGGTAAAGGCAGGACGTACAAAACAAAAAAGCCCGGCAAAACGCACCGGGCAAAGAAGTCACCTGCACACTCAGGCTGTTTTCAATTTCTGCACTCGCCTTTCGCGACGAATTTTACGTTCTTCCAGCACCGCAACCATCGCCATCAGGACGATACAGCCAATGGCTGCCGCATCCAGCGCCGCAAAGGTGCCTGCCCAGCCGGTGAGGCCGAAAATTGGCGTACCGTCGGCAATCATCCCCAGCCCCAGCTTGGCGAAGCTGTCGCCGATCAGGTAAGCGAAGGTGCCTTTAATCCCATCGGCTGCGCCGATCGCTTTTTTCGGTACAAACCCGACCGCCGCCACGCCAATCAGCAGCTGTGGACCAAATACCAGGAAGCCGAGCGCAAACAGGGACGCCAGGTAAACGTACTGGTTGCTGGCATGCTGATAGACGCCGAGCGTGGCGATAATCAGCGCCAGCGCGACGCAGGCCACCAGCGCGCGGCGGCCATTGGCGAGATCCGAGAGCCAGCCCCACAGCAGCGTACCGACCAGCGCGCCCACTTCAAACAGGGTGAAGCCCTGAATCGCGACTTCTTTAGAAAGCTTCAGCTCCTGGAAGGCATACACCGTCGACCACTGGTCGATGCCGATACGCACCACGTACAGGAAGATGTTTGAGAAGCACAGCAGCCAGATCACTTTGTTTTTCAGCACGTACTCAACAAAGATCTGCCATTTGGTCATCTCGTTTTCTTCGGTCTCTTTGTCCTCTTCGCTGATCTCCTCGCCGAACAACTCTTCGGCTTTGCCGAGGCCGTAAGATTCCGGGGAATCGCTGCCGAAGCGCAGGCCGATAAAGCCGACAATCAAGGCGATAATCGACGGGAAGATAAACATGCCGATCACGTGGCCGTCGAACAGATAGTTCGCGCCGAACAGCGCCACGCCTGCCGCGCCCGCACCGCCGAGGTTATGCGAGATGTTCCACATGCCGAGGTACGAACCACGCTTGCGGCGCGGGGTCCATTTGGTGATGGTGGAGTAGCTGCACGATCCGCCGGTACTCTGGAAGAAACCACTCAGGGCATAGAAAGCGATCATCAGGAACAGGCTCACGGAGCCTGCGCCCATGCTGGCGCTGAAGCCGAGCATACACATGGCGGAGAGAATCAGCATAAACGGCAGGAACTGCTTGGTATTTTTACCGTCCGCATAGTAGGAAACCACCGTTTTCCCCACCCCGTAGGTGATGGAGAATCCCAGGCCAATCATCCCCAGCTGCGTCATGCTCAGCCCGTAGGTCGAGATCATGTCGTTCTGCGCGATGTTAAAGTTTTTGCGGATCAGGTACATGGTCAGGTAGCCGATGAAGACCACCAGATACGACTGCATGAACGGTTTGAACCACATTTTGCGCCGCACGTCGAGCGGCAGATCCAGGGTCGGCTTGCGCACCTGATTGAGGAAGGCCAGCATGGTTTGCTCCTGAGCTGATTTTTACCTGCGAATGGCAGGCATTGTAAAAATCAGCCGGGAGAGATGCCTGAGACAGCGTCCAGGTAAAACCGGGAAAATTTCTTAGTTTTGTGCCACTCGGCAGTAAAAGGTGAAGTGTGTCACGCTTCGCGCGGGGCCTGCGCGTGCAGGAAGGGCAGCAGCAGCAGGGCAGAGATCCCCGCCGCGATGGCGATGACCGCGAAGAAACCGCTCCAGTGCCAGGTGTCGATCACCCGCGCCAGGGGCCAGCCGGAGAGCGATGCGCCAAGATAGGCAAACAGCCCGACAAACCCCGTCGCCGCACCCGCCGCCTCTTTGTGCGAGCACTCCGCCGCGGCCATGCCGATCAGCATCTGCGGGCCAAACACGAAGAAGCCGATGGTGAAGAAGCATGCCGCCTGCATCACGTAGCTGGCGAACGGCATCAGCCACAGCGAGCCGACGGAGAGCAATATCCCGGCGGCGAAGATCAGGTTCATCGGGCCTCGGTTGCCGTTAAACAGCTTGTCCGAGCCCCAGCCTGCCACCAGCGCGCCGATAAATCCGCCCAGCTCGAACATCGTGACCGCCGAGTTGGCGGTGACCAGATCCACCCCGAGCGTCTCCGACATGTACAGATTGCCCCAGTCGTTGATCGCCGCACGTACCACGTAAACCAGCACGTAACAGAGCGAGAGTAGCCAGATGTAGGGATTTTTCAGCACGTATTTGGTCAGGATCTCTTTGCGGGTCAGCCCCGCCCCTTCCTGCTGTTGGGCAATCTCCATCTCGTCGTGCCGCCAGTCGCCCACCGCAGGCAGTCCAACGGTTTGCGGCCTGTCGCGCAGGCGCCAGCAGAGGAACAGCCCGGCAACAATCGCCAGGCCCCCGGCAATCATCATCCCTGCGCGCCAGCCGTAGTGCAGCGCCGCCGCACCGACCACCATCGGGATCAGCGCCCCGCCGACGTTATGCGCGGTGTTCCAGATTGCCCACCAGCCGCCGCGCTCGTTGCGCGAGTACCAGGCGGTGAGCAGGCGGGCACAAACCGGCGCTCCCCAGCCCTGGAAAAAAGCGTTCAGTGCCCACAGCAGGGCAAAGGCCCACAGCGAGGTGGAGAAGCCGAACAGGATATTTACCACGCCGGTGGCAATCAGCCCGACGCCCATAAAGTAGCGCGCGTTGGAGCGGTCGCTGACGATGCCGGAGAAGAACTTCGACAGGCCGTAGGTGATGTAAAACAGCGTCGCCAGCAGGCCGATATCGGTACGCGTCATCACGCCGCTGGCGAGGATTTCCGGCGCGGCGGCGTTAAAGCTTTTGCGGGTAAAGTAAAACAGCGCATAGCCAAGCCAGATGGTCATCAGGATATGGCGACGCCAGTAGCGGTAGCGCGCGTCAATTTCCACTTTGTCGCCTAGCGGTGAGGCGTTGGCAGGCATTTTAAACATGGTGGTTCCTTAGCGGCAGGCTGACGCTAACGCGCGTCCCGTGGGTACAGGAGATAGCCAGCGTGCCACCCAGCGCCTTCACGCGCTCGCGCATGCCCGCCAGGCCAAAACCCTGCTGGCCGGATCCCGGCGGCAGGCCGCAGCCGTCGTCTTCAATCACCAGCGTCAGGCGATCGTTCTGCTGGCCGCCCTGAATGGTGACCGCGCTGGCATTGGCGTGTTTGACGATATTATTCAACCCTTCCTGACAGACGCGGAACAGCGTCACGCGCTGGCCTTCACTCAGCGCAGATTCATTAATTCGCCAGTCGAGATGGCTGACAATGCCGCGGCTTTCCAGCTCCATCTCGCGCATCAGGGAGCGTATCGCCTGCTCAAGTGACAGGTCGTCAAGCTGGCGCGGACGCAGCCGTCCCAGCAAGCGGCGAACGGCGTCATAAACCCCCAGCGAAAGCTGTTCGATATGCGCTCCGCCCTGCTTCACACCGGCATTTTCCGCCGCCAGACGCTGGACAATGCCCGCCTGGGTGCGGATGGCGGTGATGGTCTGGCCGATGTCATCATGCAGCTCACGGGCGACCTCCTGCCGCACGCTCTCTTCCGTCTCCAGCAGACGCTCCGCCAGACGGCGATTACGCGCCAGCTCGTTTTGCAGAGACTGGTTCAGCTCGCGCAGACGCTGGATCCCCGCCCCCAGCAGCAGCCCGGTCAGGCTTTGAGCCAGCAGGGAAAGCAGCAGGTCCACCGGATGGTCGTGCCAGGTCTGGCTGGCAATGAGCGCGATGGCGTTCATCAGCGTGGCAATTAAGGCGCCCTGCCAGCCGTAGTGCCAGGCGAGGGCGATGATCGGCAGCGCCAGACAAAACGGTGTGAAGCGTGAAAGCTCTGCGGGCAGGCCGAGCTGTAGCCACAGGCTCACCACAAACAGCAGCAGATACCAGATGAGATGCCGGGCGCGCCAGTTGACGGGCTGGGAGACCAGCGCAGGCCCCAGCGGCTGCCAGACGGTGCTGGTGAGGTAGTGCCAGAAAACCAGACAGGTCGGCGCAAGGGTCAGCCCGCCGGTGAGGGTCAGCAGCAGGGCGTTGAGCATCTCCTTGTCGCCAGCCCACGGCAGCGTTTGCAGCAGCGCGGCGGCAATCAGCGCCGCCCCCTGACGCAGCAGCGTGCGCCAGTCACGCTGGTGACGATAACGGGAAATGAGCGCAACCGGGATAAGCGTGAGCAGGCTTCCGGTCATCAATAATGGCAGCTGCGTGAGCGCAACTTCCTGCGCCAGCCAGACCAGCATCAGCCACTCTGCGCCCAGCAAAACGGGCCAGTAGCCGCGGGGACATTGCAGCA
Organism: Enterobacter sp. MGH 37; assembly: GCF_000534515.1. Taxonomy (NCBI): domain Bacteria; kingdom Pseudomonadati; phylum Pseudomonadota; class Gammaproteobacteria; order Enterobacterales; family Enterobacteriaceae; genus Enterobacter; species Enterobacter sp. MGH 37. Next base: position 1,283,825 of record NZ_KI973206.1, on the reverse strand, counting down.
TCAACCCCAGACGCAGGCCGAAGGGGAACAGCAATACCGCCAGCTCGGGCCGCTCCACCAGATGCAGGCTGATGCTCCACAGGCAGAACCATGCGGCAGAAAAGATAAAAAAGCTGGCGACGACGGCGATCAGCCGCGAAAACAGCGGGTTCATTGCCAGCTATCAAACATGCGGCGCGCCAGCTCGACATCGTTGCTGACGTTGAGTTTTTCCATCAGATTGGCGCGGTGAACGTGGACGGTTTTTGGCGACAGGTCCAGCTCGGCCGCAATCTCTTTCACCGACATTCCCTGTGCGAGTTTCTCTGCAACCTGACGTTCGCGTTTAGTGAGCGGATCCTGACGTCCGGCCGCCAGCTTGATGGCGATATCCGGTGTTAAATAGCAGCCGCCGGTGGAGACGGTACGCACGGCGGCGATCAGCTCGTCCGGGCTACAGCGTTTTGAGAGGAACCCGCGTGCGCCCGCGTTGAGCGCCTGCTCGACCAGCGCCGGGCTGTCGTGGACCGAGAGCATGATCGTCGCCATCCCTTTCGGCAGCTGGCTTAACAGCTCCAGACCGGAGAGATCCGGCATTGAGATATCGCAGATACAGACCTGCACTCCGCGCCCCGGCAGGCCCGCCAGCGCCTCACGACCCGAGCCAAACTCGGCCACGACCTGAAAATCGGGTTCGAGGTTGAGAAGCTGGGCAAAGCCGGAGCGGACGATAAGGTGGTCGTCGATAAGCGCGATGGTGGTCATGTTTGATCCTGCGGTCTGAAAACGCCGGATGGCGCTGCGCTTATCCGGCCTACAAGAGCGAAAGACGCTTACCTTAAGCGATCTACTCGAAAAACACCGCAATTTTGTTAAACATGGTGGGATCGGACTGGTTGCGCGCCACTTTGGTGACATCTTCCAGCTTGTCGATCTGCGCCATCATCTGCTCCAGACGCTGGTCATCGTTGACCAGTAGCCAGATGCGGCTGTGCTCGCTGCCCTGAATCGGCAGACAGAGAATGCCTTCCACGTTAAACGCCCGGCGGGCAAACAGCCCGCAGACGTGGGTCATGACGCCAGGATGGTTGCGGACGGTGAGTTCCAGAATGACGTTATCATGTTGTTTCTGCATGGCTTATTCTCCCACCATCTCAGTATTTGCCGCACCCGGCGGCACCATCGGATACACTTTTTGTTCAGGGTCGATACGCACGTGGATCAGCGCCGGGCCGGGACGCGAAATCGCCGCCTGCAGCGCCGCGTGGGCATCCTCTTCGGCGTTCAGATCGCAGGTGTGAAGGCCAAAACCGGCAGCAATCTGCATAAAGTTAATCATTCCCGGATAGGTCGCGGCAAATACGCCCTGCTTGTAGAACAGGCTCTGCTGCTGGTGTACCAGCCCCAGCGCCTCGTTGTTCATCAGAATGATTTTGACGTCTAACTGGTTTTCGGCCGCGGTCGCCATTTCCTGAATGTTCATCATCAGGCTGCCGTCACCGGAGAAGCAGATGACTTTGCGGTCCGGATTCGCCAGCGCCGCGCCCACGGCAGCAGGCAGGCCAAAGCCCATGGTGCCGAGGCCACCGGAGGTCAGCCACTGGCGCGGACGGTTCAGCGGGTAGGCCTGGGCGGTCCACATCTGATGCTGGCCCACGTCGGTGGTAATAATCGCGCTGTCGTCCACGCAGGCGGCCACAGCGTTGATAAGACCATAGTGGCTCAGCGGATCGCCCTCGGTCGGGATGGCGCCCGGGAACTCTTTTTGCAAATCGGCGACCAGCTGACGCCAGTCGGCACGGTCGGCTGCGTCCGTCTGCGGGATCAGCTGCGCCAGCACTTCAGCCACGTCGCCCTGAATGGCCACGTGCGGCTGCTTAATTTTACCCAGCTCGGCGCGGTCGATGTCCACATGGATGATTTTGGCGTTCGGGCAGAACTGCTCGGTTTTGCCAATCGCCCGGTCATCAAAACGCGCGCCCATTACAATCAGCAAATCCGCTTCTTGCAGGATGTAGTTGGTGCTGCGCGCGCCGTGCATGCCCAGCATGCCAAGAGAGAGCGGGTGCGCTTTAGGCAGCATGCCGAGCGCCATCAGGGTCATGGTGGTGGGCAGGCTGGCTTTTTCAGCGAACTGGCGGATTTCATTCGCGGCGTTAACCGCCCCACCGCCCAGATAGAGCACCGGGCGTTTGGCGGCATTAATCATCGCCGCGGCGTCACGCACGCTCTCAGCACTGAATTCCGGCGCGGGGGCACGGTCGCCCGGCTCTGGCAGCACGTCAATCTCGATCTCTGCGGTCTGGACATCCTTAGGAATGTCTATCCACACCGGGCCCGGGCGGCCAGACTGCGCAATGCGAAACGCATCGCTGATAACCTGAGGAAGCTCGCTGATATCGCGAACTAAATAGTTATGTTTGGTGATGGGGATAGAGATGCCGTAGGTATCCACTTCCTGGAACGCATCGGTACCAATCATCGAAGACGGCACCTGGCCGGTAATGCAGATCAGCGGAATGGAGTCGAGGCGCGCGTCGGCGATGGCCGTTACCAGGTTGGTTGCCCCCGGCCCGCTACACGCCATACAAACCGCCGGTTTCCCCTGGGTACGCGCCATGCCCTGCGCGATAAAGCCCGCGCCCTGCTCGTGGCGAGCCAGCACGTGGCGGATTTTTGTGCTTTGGCTTAACGCATCGTACAGCGGCAGCACCGTGCCGCCCGGGATGCCCGCAACCGTGGTGATGCCCTGTCGTTCCAGCAAATGAACGATCAGCTGCGCGCCCGTAAAACGCGTCTTAGTAGATGTTGTGCCCGAACTTGCCATGCTCCAGTCCTTTTCTTCTGAGCCAGCCTTCCGGGGAGGGTCCTAAACGAAAAACCCCGCCCGGTTTGCGCCGGCGGGGTTTTGGATTCGTGTGTTGATCCAGTCCCTACGGCGCATTGCCGACGACCACCACCACACGCACGACGACCACTGCGGCTGGTTGCGCAGTTTTTAGTAGGGTCGAGGTGAACAGAGATGGAGTCATTAGGAACCTGTGTTTGGAATCATTGATTGAATTTATACAAACACAGGTTTTCTGGCGTGACAATGGAAATATTTTCATCTGCGCAAAAATGCGTCAGGGATCACGTTTCGTTTGTTGGGTGATGAAAACAGTAGTCGGACGTGAGTATTTCATTCAATGAACAGCGCAGGCGATACCCCAAAGCGAGCAGCCAGTTTTTTTATATGGTTCAACGTCAGCTGACGTTGACCGTTCAACACCCTTGAAACCATTGATTTACTGCCAATTTCATCCTGAAAATCCGAAATAGTCAGTTTGTATTGATCCATAAGGGTTCTTAAAACGGCAATGCCCACTGGGACAGATTCCATCTCCTGGCGTAAGGCGACAATTTCGGGTCGATTGGCTTCGTAACGACGAATTCTTGCACATACGATATCCAGCAAAGGGCTGCCAGGTTCGTTCATCAGTAAATACTCAACCAGCTCAAGTGCGTCCTGGTAATCTTTCTCGTTTGGATGTTCACCCAATAAAGGAACCGCCGCGACAAGGGCATGCGTTGCTTTCATTGCATCAGCTACGATCATCATTTCTTCCCCTTAGTGCGATGTTTCTCCGTAAAACGGTCATATTCCTTATGAGTAAAAACATGGCGCACATAAAACTTTTGGCTTTCAAAGAATATGAGAGCCACTACTCTGAGGTTGTTGTTAGCAATATCAATAACATAATGCTTATCGAGATACTTCAAATTATCTAGCGTTGGAAAGATTTTTCTTAGCGCAACAGGCGTCGTGCAATGGCTCTTTTCGATGGTTCGCCCCAGAAAAAGAAGCTCCTCTCTGTGTTGCGGAAACTGGATCACCGCATCCAAAATTGCCTTCATTGAGATTAAATGCATACTGCATACCTGCCGCGTCCGTTGCCATTATGGCAACAATATCACGGATTGCCAATTAGTCAACGGAAGGCCTGCTTAGGACGGACCCAGAAAACAAAAAACCCCGCCGGAGCGAGGTTTTTATCAGGGTTTTGCGGTTGGTCGCCGCAGAACACACTGTGTTACGTCAACGCAAAAAGTATACGCGATCGAGGACGAACGCGCAATTCCGGCACGGATTTTGACGTTTTTGAGTATGGATCGCCTTTCGATTTTTGTCCAAAAAATACTGTTCATACATACAGTATTTATCTATACTGAGGGTGTTCGCAGTGAGCGAGGGGGCCGCAGTTCTACCGGCGCAATGAAGTCCTGGCTGAAACGGGTGGTGCCGTCAGTGCCTTAACCCCTGAAGTGAGCACACTGTGTTACGTCAATCCAGGTGCTGGCAACAGGCGGCGGAAAGGTACGCCAGCATCGTGCTCCTTTTTACCAAAAGGAGACGCGTATGGGCATCGTGGATATGGTGATACTTATCCTCAAACTCATTGTTGCAGTATTGCAACTGCTTGATGCTGTCCTGAAATACGTTCGGTAAGTCAGGTTCAAGTCGCACCTGAGAGGGGCGGGCAACCGCCCCTCTTTAATAACGAGGGAATGCTATGTCGCGTCTGTTAATTGAGCCTGTTACGCCTGATGAACCGGGCTATATCGCCCTGAAGGCGGAAAGTATCGCATTGAATTTCAACATGCTGCGCAGGCTGGAAGAAAACTGGCTGCGGGGTGAAAACCGCTTTAACGCGCCGGGCGAAAAGCTGCTGGGGGCGTTTCTTAACGGCAAGCTGGTAGGCGTATGCGGTCTCAACCGCGATCCCTTCAGCCAGCAACCGCGCGCCGGGCGCATTCGCCATCTCTATGTTAGCGAGAAGTGTCGCGGGTTGGGCATCGGCAAACAGCTTTTAACCGTGGTGATGGCCGATGCCAGCATCTGGTTTGATTTCCTGAATACCCACGCGCCGGATACCGCGTATGGGTTCTACCGCCGGGCGGGTTTCACGCTGGTCTCGGATGAGCCGCGGGTGACGCACCGCCTGTTTTGTGCGGTGTAACCGGCTGGCAGCATCAGGACGTGAATGTTACAGTTGAGTGACAATTCACCACCCGATACGCCATGACCATCACCGTATTCTGCATTTTGCTGTTTGCCGCGCTGCTGCATGCCAGCTGGAACGCTATCGTTAAGGCCGGAACGGACAAGCTCTATTCTGCGATAAGCGTCAGCGGCTCCGCTACGCTTATTGCGCTGGTGTTGCTCCCCTTCTCTCCACAGCCTTCTGCTGCAAGCTGGCCGTTTTTAATCGTCTCCTGCGCCTTACAGGTGGTGTACACCGTGCTGGTGGCGAAGACCTATCAGGTCTCGGATATGAGCCAGACCTACCCGCTGATGCGCGGCACCGCCCCACTGCTGGTGGCGCTGATCAGCGTCCTGGCACTTGGCGATCGTCTCTCCTGGCTAGCCTGGTCCGGCATCGGAGTGATCTGCCTGTCGATTCTGGCGATGGCGATGAACGGGCGCATGCAGTCCCGAAAAGGGATCTGGCTGGCGCTACTGAACGCCTGTTTTATCGCCGGATATACGCTGGTGGACGGCACCGGGGTGCGGCTCTCGGACACTGCGCTGGGCTACACGCTGTGGACCTTCTTTATGAACGGTTTTTGCCTGCTGAGCTGGGCGATGGTGGTGCGTCGGCATGAAGCCTTTGGCTACCTGCGTCTGCACTGGAAAAAGGGGCTGCTCGGCGGCGTCGGTACCATGGGCTCGTATGGCCTGGCACTGTGGGCGATGACGCAGGCACCGCTGGCCGTAGTCGCGGCGCTGCGTGAAACCTCGATTCTTTTCGGGGCGCTGATTGCCTTTGTGCTTTTAAAAGAGAAGGTTGCGGGCCTGCGCATCGCTGCGGCGCTGGGTATTGCTGGCGGCGCTATTCTCCTGCGCCTCGCATAAATCACTGGCAACATTAGTTGCCGTTTTTGTTTACAAATCCTGCCTTTTTACGTTCTTCCATTCACCATCACAATGATTAAATTGTCATCTCACTGTGGTAGATTCCTCGCGCATTTGTGGGAATGCGCAGTCACTTATTCTTAATTTTTCTCTTTTGGCAAAAGTATTCAGCGACATGAAAAAACAAAGGAACGTTAACTTATTGTTGATGCTGGTGTTACTGGTGGCCGTCGGTCAGATGGCGCAAACCATCTACATTCCGGCGATCGCCGACATGGCAAAGGAATTAAACGTCCGCGAGGGCGCGGTACAAAGCGTAATGGCCGCCTACCTGCTAACCTACGGCGTTTCACAACTCTTCTATGGCCCGCTGTCCGACCGCGTCGGGCGTCGCCCGGTGATCCTGGTCGGCATGAGCATATTCATGGTGGCGACGGTGATTGCCATCAGCACCCATAGCCTGACCGTATTGATTGCCGCCAGCGCCCTGCAAGGCGTCGGAACCGGCGTCGGCGGGGTGATGGCGCGAACCTTACCGCGCGATATGTACCAGGGCACCCAGCTCCGCCATGCCAACAGCCTGTTGAATATGGGGATTCTGGTCAGCCCGCTGCTGGCACCGCTGATTGGCGGCCTGCTGGACACAATGTGGTCCTGGCGCGCCTGTTACGCCTTCCTGCTGGCGCTCTGCGTGATAGTGACCTTCAGCATGGCACGGTGGATGCCGGAAACGCGCCCGCAGGACGCGCCGCGCACGAAGCTTATCGCCAGCTACAAAACGCTGTTCGGCAACGGTGCGTTTACCTGTTACCTGCTGATGCTGATCGGCGGCCTGGCAGGCATAGCGGTGTTCGAAGCCTGCTCCGGCGTGCTGCTGGGCGCTGGGCTTGGCCTGAGCAGCATGGTGGTGAGTATTCTGTTTATTCTGCCTATCCCGGCGGCGTTCTTCGGCGCCTGGTTTGCCGGACGTCAGAACAAGCGTTTCTCCACCCTGATGTGGCAGGCAGTGATTAGCTGTCTGCTGGCGGGACTGATGATGTGGATCCCGGGGCTGTTTGGCGTGATGACCGTCTGGACGCTGCTGATCCCGGCGGCGCTGTTCTTCTTCGGCGCGGGGATGCTGTTCCCTCTCGCCACCAGCGGCGCGATGGAGCCGTTCCCGTTCCTCGCGGGCACGGCGGGCGCGCTGGTGGGCGGTTTGCAAAACATCGGCTCCGGCGCGCTGGCCTGGCTCTCGGCCATGATGCCGCAGACCGGGCAGGCTAGTTTGGGTTTGCTGATGACGCTGATGGGGCTGCTGATTTTACTGTGCTGGCTGCCGCTGGCGTCGCGTGTCCCGCATCACGAGCAGCCGGTTTAACCGCATGATGGCCCGGCTTTTCGCCGGGCTTTTCACAGACGGGAGCAATCATCGCCTGTAATAACGGCTCTGGCGCAGGTCGCCAGGCGCCCTCTTCCCCGTCGTAAAACTGGAAATCCGCGTTAAGCGCATACGGAATTTTCGCCTTTTGCAGCTCGCAGGCCATAAAGGTGGCGAAGGCCATTTGCGAAGCGGTTGGCGTGAGGTGGTTTGACTCCCCCACGCCCCAGCCTCCGACCCAGCTGACGTGCCCGGTTTTTTGCTGCCAGCGCAGCGCGGTATTGATGCGATTATGGATAGCCGCTTTCTCTGCCGCCGTGCCGGACGTCCACGGGTATTTACCGTTATTTTTCAGCGGCCCCCACGGGAAAATATGCCACTCCGCCAGCAGGAAGTTCTGGCTGTGCGCAGGCAGCTTCAGGCTGGTTAAATCCTCCGGCGCGGCGCGCAGGCGCGGTGCGATGAAAATCATGCGCTGCGGGTCAATGTCATGGATCGCTTTTATGGTTTTTTCATACACGCGATTTAACGACGCGAGGTTGTGGTTGAGCTTGTCGGCGGGCTCGTAAATCAGGTCAAAACCCAACTGCGGGTAGCTCTGGCCGAAATAGTGGGCGACGGCAATCCACCAGTTGATTGTCTCTTTCTCATTATCGGCTTTCGGGTCGTTTTTATATTCATCTGCCTGATAAGCAATAATCGGGATGACACCATACTGCTCGCAGGCTTCCACCAGCTTGCGCAGATGGATGAGCCGCGCTTCCGTCGGCTCATCGGCGACGCGGATGCGCACATGGCTAATGCCTTTTGCACGAAAATCGCGTACCACCAGCGGGTCAAATTCACGTATACCGCGCTCGGTACGCGCCCAGTCTACATCCATCCCCACACCCAGCTGCTGAGCATAGCGGGCAGCCGTCATCGCCGGCTCAGCGGCAATCGCCCAGCCGGAAGAGATCAGTAACGCAGAGGCAATAAAAGGCTTTAACACGGTTTACCCTGGATAAATCGAAAGCATTACCTGTATTTAGCACGCTTTTTCACATTTGGTGTAGCGTCAAAGCGTAATAATTCTTCACCTTGCCCGTTCTCTCAGCCAGCTAATAAAGGCGTCAATTTTCGGCCACTGGCGGCCCGGAAGCGTTGAGATATAGTAATGCTGATGGCATTTGAGGGTCTTTTCACCAAACGGTGCAATCAACTCTCCCTTCTCGAGCCGTTTCTGCACCAGCCGCTTTCTGCCCATCGCCACCCCTACATCATTGATGGCCGCAATAATCGCTAAATCAGAACGATCAAAACCAATCCCCGACGATGACGGCATATTTACCGCAAAATGCTGCGCCCAGCTTTGCCATTCATCCGTACCGGAATCATTGCTCCAGGCCTGACGGTCATGCAGCAACGTACAGTGGCTGAGGTTATGGGGGTTTTTAACCAGTTGAAGTTCGCGGGCGTACGCGGGCGAACAAACGGGCAAAATCTCCTCATCCATCAGGAAGTGATGGGAAAGGTGGATTGCCGGCGTATCGTCGAAATAGAGCGCCAGATCGATGCCCGTTCGCTGCATATTGACGTAATCATTTCCGGTCAGGACGGTGAGTGAAATCGACGGATAGCGGCGGGTAAAATCTCCCAGCATGGGAACCAGCCAGCACTGCGCAATCGATGGCCGGGAGTACACCGTTAGCGTACCGGAGAGCGCCTGGTTTTTGATGTCCAGGATCTCCTGATTCAGGGTATCGAGGGAGGATTTAAGGGTCCAGTAAACGCGCTTCCCCTCCTGCGTCAGCTCAACCTTACGGTGCGAGCGCACGAACAGCTGAATACCCAGCTCCTCTTCCAGCAGATTGATGCGATGGCTCACCGCGCTGGGACTGAGCGAGAGCTCCTCCGCGGCCAGCGCGAAGGACTCATGCCGGGCGGCCACTTCAAAGGTGTACATTTTCGACAGCTGCCAGCCGTTTAACAGCCGGTTTCTGGCTTCATTCGCATCGGTCATCACAATTCTCACGCGTGGTTTCTGCGCTCAGCATACCGTTTAAGGGTGAATTTATGTGAACCTAATGCAAGTTAAGTGCGTTTTTTAGAGCGTAGTCACTCAGTTGATCCAATCTGGCTCACCTGAATGCCAATTTATATCGTTTGTCAGCCCCCGCCGTTTTTTCGTCCAATACCCACAGATGACATAAGGGTGAGGTGAGATATGGGATCTCAGGTCTGGGTTGTGGCAACGCTGCTGGTCAGCATTGTGTTAATTGTTTTAACCATCGTTAAGCTGAAGTTTCACCCGTTCCTCGCGCTGCTGCTGGCGAGCTTTTTCGTCGGTGCGATGATGGGAATGAGCCCACTGGATATGGTGAACGCCATTGAGAGCGGGATTGGCGGTACGCTGGGCTTCCTGGCGGCGGTGATTGGTCTGGGCACCATTCTCGGCAAAATGATGGAAGTCTCCGGCGCGGCAGAGCGCATCGGGATCACGCTGCAGCGCTGCCGCTGGCTGTCAGCAGACGTGATTATGGTGCTGGTGGGCCTGATCTGCGGCATTACGTTGTTCGTGGAAGTGGGCGTGGTACTGCTGATCCCGCTGGCGTTTTCCATCGCCAAAAAGACCAACACGTCGCTGCTCAAGCTGGCCATTCCGCTCTGTACCGCGCTGATGGCGGTGCACTGCGTGGTGCCTCCGCATCCAGCCGCGCTGTTTGTGACCAATAAGTTAGGCGCGGATGTCGGAACGGTAATTGTTTATGGTTTGATGGTAGGACTGGTGGCGTCTCTGGTCGGTGGCCCGCTGTTCCTGAAACTGCTCGGCAATCGTCTGCCGTTTAAACCGGTTCCGGCAGAATTTTCAGACCTCAAGGTGCGGGAAGAACACACCCTCCCGTCGCTGGGCGCCACGCTGTTTACGGTTCTGCTGCCAATTGGCCTCATGCTGGTGAAGACCATTGCCGAGCTGAATATGGCAAAAGAAGGTTCGCTGTATACGCTCCTCGAATTTATCGGCAACCCGATCACCGCGATGTTTATCGCCGTGTTTGTCGCCTACTACCTGCTGGGGATCCGCCAGCATATGAGCATGGGGGCGATGCTGACGCACACCGAGCACGGTTTTGGCTCTATCGCCAATATTTTGCTGATTATCGGCGCGGGCGGCGCGTTCAACGCCATCCTCAAAACCAGCGGACTGGCGGACTCACTGGCGCATATTCTCTCGAACCTGCACATGCATCCTATCCTGCTCGCCTGGCTGGTGGCGCTGGTGCTGCATGCCGCCGTAGGCTCCGCCACGGTCGCAATGATGGGCGCCACGGCGATAGTCGCGCCGATGCTGCCGCTCTATCCGGACGTGAGTCCGGAGATCATCACCATTGCTATCGGTTCCGGCGCCATTGGCTGCACGATCGTCACCGATTCTCTCTTCTGGCTGGTGAAGCAATACTGCGGCGCAACCCTGAATGAGACCTTCAAATACTATACGACGGCGACGTTTATCGCCTCGGTGCTTGCACTTGGCGGCACATTCCTGCTTTCTTTCATTATCTGAGCGCGAAGAGACGTACTATGGAAAACGCAACTATCACTACTTTAACCGCACAGTTTCCTCTGGTTGAGGATCTGATTGCCCTGAAAGAAACCACCTGGCTTAACCCACGTACCACCACGCTGGCGGAAGGATTGCCTTACGTCGGGCTGTCCAAAGCCGACGTGGACGACGCGCACGCGCGCCTTAACCGCTTCGCGCCGTATCTGGCGAAAGCCTTTCCGGAAACGGCCGTCACGAAGGGGATTATTGAATCCGAACTGGTCGCCATTCCGGCCATGCAGGCGCGACTGGGGAAAGAATATGACAAGACCATTCCCGGCACCCTGCTGCTGAAAAAAGACAGTCATCTTCCGATTTCCGGCTCGATTAAAGCACGCGGCGGCATCTACGAGGTGTTGACCCACGCGGAGAAACTGGCGCTGGACGCCGGCTTGCTGAGCATCGAAGACGACTACAGCGTTCTGCTGGAGCCGCGCTTTAAGGACTTCTTCAGCCAGTACAGCATTGCGGTGGGCTCAACCGGCAACCTGGGGATGTCCATCGGCATTATGAGCGCATGCATCGGCTTTAAGGTGACGGTGCACATGTCCGCCGATGCCCGCGAGTGGAAGAAAGCGAAGCTCCGTAGCCATGGCGTCATCGTCGTGGAGTATGAGCAGGATTACGGCGTGGCGGTGGAACAGGGGCGCAAAGCGGCAGAAAGCGATCCGAACTGCTTCTTCATTGATGATGAAAACTCCCGCACCTTGTTCCTGGGCTATGCGGTGGCAGGCGAGCGGCTGAAGGCACAGTTTGCCGAACAGGGCCGCGTGGTGGATGCGGCGCATCCCCTGTATGTCTACCTGCCCTGCGGTGTCGGCGGCGGCCCTGGCGGCGTGGCGTTTGGCCTGAAGCTGGCCTTCGGTGATAACGTCCACTGCTTCTTTGCGGAACCCACGCACTCGCCGTGCATGCTGCTCGGCGTTTACACCGGCCTGCACGACGAGATTGCGGTGCAGGACCTGGGTATCGACAACGTGACGGCGGCAGACGGCCTGGCGGTCGGGCGCGCGTCCGGCTTCGTGGGCCGCGCGATGGAGCGCCTGCTGGACGGGTTCTACACGCTTTCCGATCAAAGCATGTATGACATGCTCGGCTGGCTGGCGCAGGAGGAAGACATTCGTCTGGAACCGTCCGCGCTGGCGGGCATGGCCGGGCCGCTGCGTGTGCATTCAGATGCCAACGTCACCCACCTGGTATGGGCAACCGGGGGCGGCATGGTGCCGGAAGACGAGATGGCGAAGTATTTAGCAAAAAGCCGTTAATCGTAGGCCCGGTAAGGCGTAGCCGCCACCGGGCTTATAAGCTCACCATTTGCTGAATATGAGTAACGGCAAAGAGTAAAGACAGAGACAGCACAGCGAGCGCGATCAGGAACTTATCCCGCACCGCTTTCGGCTGCACAAAATCATCCTGCGCCACGTCCATCAGGTTACGGCTGCGGGTATAGCGCCACAAAATGAAGGCTACCAGCGCCAGCACAACAATTGAGATCCAGAATGGCACCCCGGTCCGGTGCCAGTTGTGCTTGATCGCCAGAGCAATCAGCGCGCCATACCCCAGCAACGTGCGCAGCCATGCGAGCGACGTCCGCTCCGGCTGCAGGCCAGGGTCCGCTTCGCGTCGCGCTTTGCGGCTATCCGCCATAGAACACCAGCACCATCACCACGCCTGCCACCGTCAGCAGGATCGCGCTGATGATGAGTAACCCGCGCGTATAGGGTAAATCCTGCTTCAGACGCATCGCCTTCTCATTGCGCAACCAGCGCAGATAGCCGTAAATCGCCAGCACGCCTGCGAACAGGCACAGAAGCAGCGCCAGTACTTCGCGGATCAGCGGCGTGGCGAAATCAGGTGCGAGCTGATCGAGGCCGACACCTGCAGCCAGAAAGCCCAGCGCCGTGCGGATCCACGCTAAGAACGTGCGTTCATTAGCCAGAGAGAAGCGATAATCCGGCGCTTCACCGAGGCGGGAAATTTTCATGGAGGTTCCTTGTCGAGCTACGGGCAGGCTTCAGCATAGCGTAAATCGACCAGGACAAGGAGACCGGCATCGGGGGATGCCGGTCAGGAAGGTTAGTGCAGTTCCGGCCAGTACTCTTTGTTGGCTTCGATCAGGTCATCCAGAATCGCTTTCGCGACTGACGCGCTCGGCACGGTTTTCGACAGGGTAATCGCCTGCCAGAGTTTCTGATACGAACGCTGCTCCCAGGCATCCACCACCAGTTTTTCCACCGCCACCTGCTGGCTCATCAGCCCTTTCTGGAAGTGTGGAATATCGCCAACCGTGAGCGGCTCCGGTCCGTTATGGCCCACCAGACACGGAATTTCCACCATCGCATCGGCATCAAAGTTATGAATGGCACCGTTGTTTGGCACAATCAGCAACATGCGTTCCTGGGTGTTAAAGGCAATCGCGGTCGCCAGATCAACGATGTACGACGCATGTTCGTCGATTTCCAGCTCCCCGGCGGCGGAATTACCCGCTTCGATGATCGCCCGACAGGAGCTGAACACATGTTTCTCGCGGTGATCCATGACTTCATTGGCGCGGGTCCGTTCCGGGTTAGAGTGCGCAACAACGTAGTCCGGGAACAGATAGTATTTCAGATAGGTGTTCGGCATGGTGTCCGGATCCAGCGCCTGCACATCTTTTGCTTTGGCAAAGGTATCGTTCCAGCTTGCTTCGGTATGCGCATCTTCAGAAGGCGGAACATAGCCGTATTTCGCCACGTATTCGCGCAGTTTCGGCATTAAATCGTTACCGTTGAGATCTTCAATCGAGGTCCACCAGCCGAAGTGGTTCAGACCGTAGTAGCGCACGCGCATCTCTTTGCGGTCTTTCAGGCCAACGATCTGCGCCATGCGTCCTTCGATGCCAATCGGCATATCGCAGATGTTGAGGATTTTGGCATTCGGACGCAGGCGGCGCGTGGCTTCCGCGACAATCGCCGCCGGGTTGGAGTAGTTCAGCATCCACGCATTCGGGGAGTACTGCTCCATGTAATCTACCAGCTCCAGCACGCCGCCGATCGAGCGCATGCCGTAGGAAATCCCACCTGGCCCGCAGGTTTCCTGGCCCAGCACGCCGTGGCGCAGCGGGATTTTCTCATCTTTTTCACGCATCGGGTATTTGCCGACGCGGATATGCGCCATCACGAAATCCACATCGGTAAACGCCGCTTTAGGATCGGTGGTGTAGCTAAACTCAATCTCCGGCGCCTGCTCTCTAAGGATGATTTTGCACGCTTCGGCGATGGTCTCCTGACGTGCGCTGTCGTTATCATAAAACTTCAGGGCGCGCAGCGGGAAACGATCACGGTTGGCTAACAGCATCAGGACGATACCAGGCGTAAAGGTGCTGCCGCCGCCTGCAATGACAACTGAGAATTTTTTCATGATATAGCCTCTGTCAGGGTGGTTTGTTCATTCGTTAAAGGGGTTTTCATCAGCGATTCCAGCTGGTCACGCACCTGAGGAACGTGCAGACCGACAATCACCTGAATGCCGTTGCCGCGTCGCACCACACCGTGTGCGCCCAGGGCTTTGAAGACATCGTCGCTTTGTGTTTTCGCCATATCCACCAGCGCGATACGCAAGCGGGTGGCACAGTTGTTGATGCTTTCGATATTGGCCGCACCGCCGAGCGCCTGCAGGAATCCGGCGGCCTGTCCGACCTGCTGGCTGGCCGCCGCCGGGGCAGTGGTTTGCCCGCGTGCCGCCTTATAGTCGGCCTTGCTGTACAGTTTGATTTCGCTCTCTTCCCGGCCCGGCGTTTTGAGGTTCAGACGCACAATCAGCGTTTTGAAAACCACGAAGTAGAGGCCGGTAAAGCAGACGCCGATGCCGATTTGCGTGAAGACCGTTGAGGCGTGGTTATGGAACATCGGGATCCAGTTTTGCGGCAGGAACTGGTCCAGCAGGCCGCCGCCCATGTTGCCGACCACCCCAAAGGTGTACATCACCGTTGCCATGGTGGCCGCCAGCACGGCGTGAACGGCAAACAGCAGCGGCGAGATAAACAGGAAGGTGAATTCGAGTGGTTCAGTAATGCCCACCAGCACGGCAGTGAGCGTGGCCGGGACCAGCAGCCCCGCCACCTTGACGCGGTTTTCCGCTGAGGCGGTGTACCAGATCGCCAGCGCAATCCCGACCGAGCCAAACACTTTTGAATTGCCGTGGAGCGCGAACCCGCCTTCGGGGAAGAGGGTTTTCAGCGGCAGGGTACTCTGGCTGAATTCCTGCAGATGCTGCGCCCAGTAGACCTGAATACCGCCTTCCACCGCCGCCGGGCCGAAGATGAACGGGCCATAGACGAAGTGGTGCAGTCCGGTTGGGATCAGAATGCGTTCCAGGAAGGTGTACACCCACACGCCCAGCGCACCGGCAGAGCGCAGGAACGCCTGTAGGGACTCAATGCCCATCTGCACTTTCGGCCAGCCCAGCAATGTCAGCCAGGCGCAGGGGATCATGACGAAAAACGCGAGGATAACGACAAACGAACTGCCCTGGAAAATCCCCAGGAAAACCGGCAGCGGCTTGTCGAAATAGCGGTTGTGGATAGCGGTCACGATGCCAGAAATCACAATGGCACCGATGATGCTGGTATCGAGCGTTTTGATCCCGGCAATCATCGCCAGCCCGCTTCCCGCCGTGGGTTCGGCGGAGAAATCGACGCCGAAGAAGTGACCCCATGTCATCCCCATCGCGTTGATGAAGTAGTTCCAGGTCAGGAAGCTAATCAGCACCGCCAGACAGGCGCGGCCCTGCGCCTGCTTTGCCAGGCCAATCGGTAAACCGACGGCGAAAATCAGCGGCATATTGCGAAATACCGCCCAGCCGCCCTCTTCAATAATGTGAACGATCTGCGCGAAAAGATTATCAGGGGCCGTTAAGGCTTCGCCGACAAACAACGGGTTGCGAAGCATAATGGCGATTCCCACCACGATCCCGGCAAACGGAAACAGCAACACCGGGGTAAACATGGCACCGCCAAAACGTTGTATTTGACTGAGCATTTTTAAATCCTCACGTAACAACCTGTAGGGGGTAGAGGCCGTTATGGTTTTTTGCTGGCCTGAGGTGAGCATAAGAACTTACTGATACGCGAACATGGCGTGCCGTTGCGATTCGTGATCGCATTCATGGTTTTATTTTGACCAGTGAGGTCTACTTTTCGTTGTAAATATGGACATGTGAAGACGTAACCGACGCCATAATGCGGGCAGAGAGGTCTACTGGTGATCTACAAATCTATTGCCGACAGATTGCGGCTGCGGCTGAATTCGTCGGACTACAACATCGGCAGCCCGCTACCGGGTGAGAAAGCGCTGGCGCAGGAGTTCGGCGTGGCGCGCATGACCATCCGCAAGGCGCTGGATCTGCTGGTGAGCTGGGGGCTGGTTGAGCGACGGCACGGCAGCGGCACGTTTGTCTCGCGTAAGGACGTTCACCACGAAACCACGAATCTGACCGGGCTGGTGGAGGTGCTGCGTCAGCAGGGAAAAGAGGTGCAGAGTAAAGTGTTGCAGTTTGAAGTGATGCCTGCGCCGCCCGCCATCGCCAGCCAGCTGCGGATTCAGGTCGATGAGCGGATCTACTTTTCCCGGCGGGTACGCTACGTGGACGGGAAGCCGCTGATGCTGGAGGACAGCTTTATGCCGGTGAAGCTGTTTCGCAACCTCTCGCTGGCGCATCTGGAAGGGTCAAAGTTTGATTACATCGAGAAAGAGTGCGGGATCACCATCAGCGGCAACTATGAGAGCCTGACGCCGGTGCTGGCAGATAAACAGCTGGCCGGTTACCTGAACCTGCCGGAACAGACGCCGCTGCTGCGAATCACGTCACTTTCCTACAGCGACAGCGGCGAGTTCCTCAATTATTCCGTGATGTTCCGTAATACCAGTGATTACCAGGTGGACTACCATCTGCGGCGCATCCACCCGGAAGTGCTGCTAGCTCATCCCCCAGAACAGCACCGCGAGTAGCTGCGGCGTGATGATGCGCAGGAACATTACCAGCGGGTAGACGGTGGCATAGGAGAGTGCCGCTGCACCGCTGGTGGCATGCAGGTTATTGGCAAACGCGAGCGCAGGGGGATCGGTCATGGAGCCCGCCAGCATGCCGCACAGCGTCAGGTAGTTCATTTTGGCGAACATCCGCGCCAGAATGCCTACCGTCAGCAGCGGGATTGCCGTGATAAATATGCCGTAACCGACCCAGCTCATCCCTTCGCCCTTGATCAGGGTATCGACAAAATCCCCGCCGGATTTCAGCCCGACCACTGCCAGAAACAGCACGATGCCCAGCTCGCGCAGCGCCAGGTTGGCACTCGGCGGCATAAACCAGTAGAGCTTACCAATACAGCCGATGCGCCCGAGGATCAGCGCCATAATCAGCGGCCCGCCTGCCAGGCCCAGCTTAAGCGCCACCGGGAAGCCCGGCACGTACAGTGGAATGGAGCCCAGCAGCACGCCCAGGCCGATGCCGATAAACACCGGCAGCATCTGTACCTGCTGCAGTTTTTGCTGGGCGTTACCCACCATATCCGCCACCGCGTCAATTGACGACGGGCGGCCGACCAGGTTGAGGATATCCCCGAACTGCAGGCTGGCTTCCGGGCTGGCGACCAGTTCAACACCCGCGCGATTCAGACGGGAGATAACCACGTCATAGCGTTCTTTTACCTGCAGATCGCGTATTTTTTTGCCGAGAACATGCTCATTGGTCACCACAACGCGTTCCACCCGCATATCGGTGCCGCGCGTGGAGAGCGAGGTGTCCACTTCCTGACCAATGACCAGTCGCGCATTGTTTAAATCCCCGGGCTGGCCGACCAGATGTAGCAGATCGCCTTGCTGAATAACGGTGCCGGGCGCGGGCACCATCAGCATATCGTCACGCTTAAGGCGGGAGCAGATGATATTGGCGCTGTTCAGGATCGGCACGTCCTGAATCGCCATATTATTCAGGTTGGGATTATCGACGCGAATGTTGATGGTTTTGATGGGCATATGGCCGTTGGTCAGCGTGGTTTCGTGATCTTTGGCCTCTGATTCGACGTTAACGCGAAACAGTACGCGTACCAGCCACATGGAGAGCAGAATGCCACAGATGCCAAACGGATAGGCCATGGCGTAGCTCATCCCCATCTGGTCGACAATGCCGGGTTGAATCCCCAGATCGCGCAGGATTTGCTGGCCCGCACCGAGCGCCGGGGTGTTGGTGACCGCGCCGGAGAAAATGCCCAGAACCACAGGAAGGGGAATATCAAAGATTTTGTGCAGAATCGCGGTGACCAGCCCGCCCATGACCACAATGCCGAACGCAAAAAGATTGAGCCGTAGTCCGGAGACACGCAGGGAGGCAAAAAAGCCAGGGCCTACCTGAATCCCGATGGTATAAACGAACAGGATCAGGCCGAACTCCTGAACAAAGTGGAGCATTTCAGCGCTCAGAGCCAGCCCGAGCCGATCGGCAAAATGCCCGACAAAAATGCCGCCAAACAGCACGCCACCAATGCCAAACCCGACGCCGCGGATTTTGATATTGCCTATCCATAGTCCCACAACAGCGACCAGGGCCAACACGCTAACGGTTAACGCGATATCACTCATGATCCACTCCCTGCCCATAACCTTAGTTATATCAGGGATTCTCTCAGAGCCGTGGGGCGTTGTATGGGCGATGGCGCACAAAAAAGCCCTGCCGGGGCAGGGCCTTATGCGGTCTGTGAGCGGTGTCGGGTGGCGGCTACGCCTTACCCGACCTACAGGTTCGGCGGGCTTGTTAACTGTTCAACGCCGGCCGCTCGCTAATGGCGATACGCTGCGGCGCGATGGCTTCCGGCACGTTACGGGTCAGATCGATATGCAGTAGCCCGTTGGTAAAGGTCGCACCGGACACGTCCATATGGTCTGCCAGGGTAAAGCTCAGGCTAAACGGCTGATTAACCAGCCCCTGATGCAGCCACTGAGTCTCGGTCTCCTGTTTTTCCGGCGTCCCTTTCACGGTCAGACGGGTACCTTCAAGCTGGATCTCCAGATCCTCCTGGCGGAAACCGGCCAGCGCAAGGGTGATGCGATAGTGGTTATCGTCACTTTTTTCAATGTTATACGGCGGAAACGTCTGGTGCTCAGTCGTGCTTTGCAGGGCGTTAGCCAGTTTGTCAAAACCAATCCACTGACGCAGCAGAGGGGATAAATCATAGTTACGCATACTAAATCTCCTTCTAAGAAGCGAGTTCGGCACAGTTTAATTTTGTGCGCAGTTGTTCCTGCAAATCCTGATGGATTCGCATATGCTCCCGTTACGGCAAGCAAGTCTGTGTGGGCCGCGCTTGCGACCCCCGTGATTAGTTAATTTCGATACGGCGCGGTTTTTTCTCTTCCGGAATCACACGTTCCAGTTCGATAAACAGCAGGCCGTTAACCAGGTTCGCGCCCTTGACGTGAATGTTCTCGGCTAACTGGAACTTGCGTTCAAAGTTACGCTCGGCGATGCCCTGGTAGAGGTAGGTACGTTCTTTCTGCTCGGCCGTATGGGAACCTTTCACCACCAGCAGGTTGTCCTGCGCGGTGATCTCCAGTTCGTTTTCTGCAAAACCGGCAACGGCAATCGCGATGCGGTAGTGGTTTTCGTCAACCAGCTCGACATTGTATGGAGGGTAGCCATTGCTCTGGCTTTGGTTATTTTCTAAATGGTTAAACAGGCGGTCAAAACCAATTGCAGAACGGTATAGCGGAGAAAGATCGAAGTTACGCATAAATAAAACTCCTGAAATCAGCGAGAAATTATAGCCTTCCACCATGGACAGGCCTTTGTGCCCCCGAACGCCCATCAGGCGCGTTCGTTATCGGGTCACATTCTTAAAATGGGTCTGGAACCGGGCTTTTCAAGACTATTTATGTGAGATTTTTTTGCACTTTGCTGGTTGTCGCATAGACTCTGGGACAACAGCACAAAGGGTTAAATTGCGATGACTGCCACAGTGCGGGATTATCGAGCTATCCATTTCGGATAAGGCTCGCTATAACCCTGAGTTGCAGGTCTATGCAGTAACATTAACGATGACTGAGTGATGATGAAAAATGTTCTGATAAAGCTGACGACGTTCAGCGGGGTAGTTTTACTTTGCGGGTGTTCGAGCGTGATGTCTCACACCGGCGGTAAAGAAGGAACATATCCGGGGACGCGCGCCAGCGCGGCGATGATCTCCGATGACGATACCAACTGGGGCACCAAATCCCTGGTTATCCTGGATATGCCGTTTACGGCAGTAGCGGATACGCTTCTGCTGCCGTGGGATGTATTCCGTAAGGATGACTCCGTGCGTTCACGGGTAGAGAAAAGCGAGCAGGAAAACCTGGCGACCAACGCCGTCATTCCGCCCGCCGAGATGCCTCCGCGCTAGTTCTGTGCGGTTTCCGTTATCCAAAGCTGACGGAAACCGCCCGTCTCTTCCATCCATGCAATAACGCGCCCGTTCGGAGAAAACACGACGGCATCCGCAGAAGGTGGATTGCCGTGATCGGACGTCAAAAACGTCACCTCTCCGGTCTGTGCGTCGCAGCACGCAATCCGATTTTCGAGCACAAATCCCAGCATCTTCCCGGACGGGTGCCAGTTGAACGCAGACTGGATATCGCGCTCAGCGTGGGTGAGCTGGCGCGGCTCGCCGCCCTCAGGCGAGATCAGCCACAGCTGCACAACGCCGTTATCATCACGCATCAGAAACGCGATTTGTGTCGCCTGCGGGTTACTGCGCACCCAGTGGCGCGGCACGTTCACCAGACCCGGATAGCGGTTGTGGTGCGTGAAGGTTAACCGACGCTGCATCACGCCCGCTGGCGGCGCAGGCAGCATTTCTGGCGTTCCCTGCAGCGGCGCATCACCCGCACGTTTCCAGCCCTGTTCATCTACTGGCAGGTTAACAATGAACAGTTCAGGCACTTTTTCGCCCTGTGCTGAGAGGGTATCGCCGATAAACGCCAGCCTGTCGTTGCCCACCCAGCCCTCTTCGTAGGCGCGATTGATTTCGTCGCTGCCCGGTTGTGGGTTAGGCGTCGTGCGGCTGACCAGCACGCTCCAGAAGGTTCCCGGATATTCACGCGGATGGTTCCCCTGTGGATTCACCGGGCCGAAAGGCGCCGCCACGCCAACGTTGCGTAAATCGAGCTTCGGATCGCGCATATGCATGACATGGTCGTTATAGGTAAAGCTGACCAACTGCCCGTTCGGGCTGAAGACATGTACGTGGCTGCCACCGCGCAGCGCGCCTGGAGTATAGGGCGCGGTGATATCCATCGCATCCAGATTGCTTACCTGACCGTGATGCGCAATCACCCCCTGGCGATGATGAAAATCGTAGCGCCAGTCCGCATCCGGGTGTTTCGGACCGTGGATAAAGACGTATTCATCCTGTGCAGGATGAACGGTCACCACGCCAACGTGCGCGCCGTCCGTCGCGCGATAAATCACCTCGACCTCGCCCGTGCCTACATTAACTCGCTCGATGGTTTCACCGGTGAACGACGCGCCTGACGGACGCACGTCATAGACCAGCCACTGGCTGTCCGGCGTCCAGGTATTGATATTAGTAAGCTGGTGGTTGCGGGAAGCGAAGGTGATTTGTTTCATGAGGATACCCTGATGCGCAGTTATCGCATCAGGGTAAAACATCCGTGTGGATTAGCCTACTCGTTTCACATCACCTACCAGCAGTATGTAAGAAAGCGCGCCAATCAACGCCACGGCGGAGATGTAAACCAGCGCCGGGCCAAAACCGTAATCCTGGGCCAGATAACCGATGACCAGCGGCACGGTAATTCCACCCAGCCCGCCAACGAAGTTGAACACACCGCCGGTCAGACCGATCAGCCGCATCGGTGCCAGGGACGACACCAGCGACCAGGTAATCGATGCGAAACCATTACCAAAGAACGCCACTGCCATCAGGGTCATTATCCACACCGGATCGTTGGTATAGTTGGCACCCATGATGCAGGTGGAGATCAGCAATCCGCAGATAATCGGTGTTTTACGCGCTACCCCCAATGAGAACCCTTTTTTTACCAGCTTATCCGCCAGCCAGCCCGAGAGCAGGACACCGAAGAACGCGGCAAGGAACGGTACGGTGGTCATAAAGCCCGCCTTCAGCGCGGTGATCCCCTTCTCCTGCGTCAGGTAGTTTGGGAACCACGTCAGGAAGAACCACAGCGTGGACGTCACCGCAAATTGCCCCAGGTAAACCCCCACCAGCTTACGGTGGAAGACCAGCTTCCAGTCGGCTTTGGTCAGCGGCTGGCGCGCCTCTTTTTTCACGGGCGCATCACCATCCACCAGGCCGCCGCCGTCGCGGATATAGTCCAGCTCTGCTTTGCTGATGCTTTTGGTCAGGCGCGGCGGCTGATAGACCTTAATCCAGATAAACGACCAGATGATGCCGATCCCACCGGTAACAATAAACACCCAGTGCCAACTCAGCAGTTCCTGGATCCAGATTAACAATGGCGTCAGGAATGCCAGACCAACAAACTGCCCGGAGGTGTAAAAGCCCACCGCGGAGGCACGTTCGTGTTCCGGGAACCAGCTGGTCACCATGCGGTTATTGGTCGGGAACGCGGGTGCTTCAAATATCCCGGTGATGGCACGCAGACCGATCAGCGACATTAGTCCGGTCGCGAAGCCCTGGAACAAGGTCGCCACGGACCAGCCAAAAATAGCGATAAAATAAGTCAGACGTGAACCCACGCGGTCAAGGAACCAGCCGCCCGGGATCTGGCAAAGCGTATAGAGCCAGGCAAACGCCGAGAAGACATAACCCATTTCCGCTTTAGTGATACCAAACTCTTCCTGAATATGGGCCGATGCCACGGCAAGGTTGGCGCGGTCAACATAACAAATGACCACGGTAATAAAGATCATCAACAGCGTCAGGTAACGGCGACGCCCGGTTTTTGCAGCAGTAACTGGAATATCCATCGCAATCTGTCTCCAGATTTTGGGCATAGCGAAGCCGCTCACCATGCCCTGTAGTTTCAGAGGGTGTAATTATTTTTTTATTTAAAAACGTAGCCAGAATGCGCTAAATAATTCGTGCTGGGGGAAGGCGGCAAGTTTTCGCATCCCCGGGAGCATACAAAAGTATGTAACCGGGGTAAGAAAGCGCAGCCAACGCCTCACCAGCGCGAAGTATGACGCGCATTTACCACTCGGCGACGGAACCGTCTTCATGCCGCCATAACGGGTTACGCCAGTCCGGCGCATGTTTACTCAGCTCAATAACTTTGGCTTCGTCAATTTCAACACCCAGACCCGGTTTCGTTAACGGTTTAAAGAATCCGCCTTCCATGCTGAAGTCTTCTTTGTTTTTCACAAAATCGAGCAGTTCCGCGCCTTTGTTATAGTGAATCCCCATGCTTTGTTCCTGGAACACGGCATTGCGGGAGACAAAATCGACATGCAGGCAGGCCGCCAGCGCGATTGGTCCGAGCGGACAGTGCGGAGCCAGCGCCACGTCGTAGGCTTCTGCCATGCCGGCAATTTTGTAGCATTCGGTGATACCGCCCGCGTGGGAGAGATCCGGCTGCAGGATCGCAATGCCGCCCGCTTCGAGCACCCGTTTAAATTCAAAGCGTGAGAACATCCGTTCGCCCGCCGCGATAGGAATGTGCGTCTGTTCAGCCAGCTTCGGATAGTATTCGGCCTGCTCGGCCAGCACCGGCTCTTCGATAAACAGCGGGCGATATGGTTCCAGTTCTTTAATGAGCACCTTCGCCATCGGCGCGCTGACACGCCCATGAAAATCCAGACCGAACTCAATCTCGTTGCCGAAGGCTTCACGGATTTGCGCCACGGTATTTACCGCCCGGTCTACCGCGCGCGAGTTGTCGATGACGCCCATCTCTTCGCAGCCGTTGAGCTTGAAGGTGTCAAAACCGATGTTGCGCAGCTGTGTAATGCCGTCGATCACTTCCGAAGGGCGGTCGCCTCCGACCCAGCTATAGGCTTTGATTTTGTCGCGCACCAGGCCACCCATCAGTTGCCAGACCGGGGCGTTCAGCACTTTACCTTTGATATCCCATAGAGCCTGGTCGATACCGGCGATAGCGCTCATGAGAATCGGACCACCGCGGTAGAAACCCGCGCGATACATCACCTGCCAGAGGTCGTTAATGCGTGCCGGATCCTGCCCAATCAGATATTCCCCCAGCTCATGCACTGCAGCTTCAACGGTGCGGGCTCGCCCTTCAATCACCGGCTCGCCCCAGCCCACAACACCTTCGTCGGTTTCGATTTTCAAGAACATCCAGCGCGGGGGTAAACGGTACGTGGTGAGTTTGGTTATTTTCATTTCACTGCCTCTCGATACGCTTTCACAAATGCTGCCGCCTGCTGTGCGGTACGTTCAACGGGCTGTCCGGCGCGATAAAGATCGCTGCCCAGCCCCGCGCCCACACAGCCAGCGCTTATCCACTGGCCCAGGTTTTCTGGCGTAACGCCACCCACGGCAAAGACCGGCACGCTGGCGGGCAATACCGCCTTCAGCGCTTTGATGTAATCCGGACCAAAAGCCGAGGACGGGAAAATTTTCAGCGATTGCGCGCCCGCGTCGAGGGCAGTAAACGCTTCTGTGGCCGTCGCGCATCCCGGACAAACGGTCATGCCGTAACCCACCGCACGGCGGATCACCTCAGAATGGATGTTCGGGGTGACGATGAGCTTGCAGCCCATCTTTGCCAGCTGGTCCACCTGCTCCGGTTGTAAGACGGTCCCCGCGCCAATCAGCGCTTTATCACCAAACGCATCCACCACGGCCGGAATGCTCTTTTCCCATTGTGGGGAGTTGAGCGGAATCTCCACCGCGTCGAACCCGGCGTCTATAACTGCGCCGACGTGCGCTAACGCCTCATCGGGCGTGATACCGCGCAAAATCGCGATAAGGGGAAGGTCAGTTTGCCACTGCATGAGCGATGCTCCTTATTCCTGCCTGAAATGCCGTGTCGCCGGGTACCGTTGAAACGGTAAGCCCAACAGCGCGGAACGCCTGTTCGTAGCGTGACGTTAGCGATGCGCCTGCGACAATCGTGATGGCCTGCTCGTGCGCGATGAAGTCACGCATGCTGGCGACCTCAGCGCCAATCAGCAGGCCCGAGAGAAATTCACTGACCTGCTCGCGCGGGAGATCGCCCAGCACGTGCGAGGCGCGAACCTCAAAAAGTTGCGGCAAAACGACAGGACAGGCGATCCCACGCGCCAGACCAGCAGCAAACGCCTCTGGCGAGGATTTTTGCTCCGGCAAACCAGCCCCCACCAGCGAATGGTTGAGCAGCAAATGATGCAGCTCGCCGGTCATCACGGTGCGAAAGTCGTGGATTTGCTCAGCATCCGCCTGGACCCACTTGCAGTGCGTTCCGGGCATAACGTAGACAGAAGAAGGAGATAGCGTGCGCGCGCCAAGGAGCTGCGTCTCTTCGCCGCGCATCACGTTATGGTTATCGTCGCGAGAAACGCACAAACCGGGAATAATCCAGATATTGTCGCCTACGGACGTTAAACGATCGCCAATAGCAGAGAAATGGGCGGGAACAGGCAAATAAGGCGCGGT
Organism: Enterobacter sp. MGH 37; assembly: GCF_000534515.1. Taxonomy (NCBI): domain Bacteria; kingdom Pseudomonadati; phylum Pseudomonadota; class Gammaproteobacteria; order Enterobacterales; family Enterobacteriaceae; genus Enterobacter; species Enterobacter sp. MGH 37. The sequence goes on along the minus strand of NZ_KI973206.1, from coordinate 1,258,399 downwards.
TTTCCAGCCTACGTTACTGCCTACCATACCCGCCATGACTACCGGCGTGGCGCTATCGCGCCAGTTTTGCGTCACTTCTGCTAACACCGCCTCAGGGGATTTACCGTTCAGGCGCGTTACGCCTGCTTCTGATTGCCTGCTCTCCAGGCACTGCTCGTCCTGGTACAGCCAGGCGCGCAGATTGGTCGAACCCCAGTCAATTGCGATGTAGCGAGATGTCATGTGATTTCCTTCAACCTTCGTGTCGAGCTGGCAATCATGGTAAGTGCCGCCTGCTCTGCCGCATCGCCATCCTGATGCCGTATCGCATCAAACAGCGCTTTATGTTCCTGGAGCGTTTTTGGCATGTTGGCCTCATCGCCCATCCAGGTACGTTCAAATACTGCTCGCTGTAGCGAGCTGATCGCCACGCTAAGCTGCTGTAATACCGGGTTATGTACCGACTGCAACACCGCTTCGTGATAGCGAATGTCAGCCTCATTGAACGCTTCCCGGTTCTGGTTATTGGCAATCATGTCGTTTAAAGCCGACTCGATTTGTGCCAGGTCGCCAGACGTTGCCCGTTCCGCTGCCCAACGTGCGATTGCCGGTTCCACCAGATTTCGGACTTCACTCATCGCGCCGATAAGCCGCGGGTCGTAATCGTTTTCCAGTACCCACTGCAATACGTCGGTATCGAGGTAGTTCCACTGGTTGCGCGGGGCAACAAACGCGCCGCGATACCGTTTCATTTCAATCAGACGCTTCGCCATCAGCGAGCGGAACACTTCCCGGATGATGTTGCGCGAAGTTTCAAATTCCTCACACAGTTCAGCCTCTGCTGGCAGTGGCGAACCGGGAACGTATTTCCCCCCGACAATCTGGGTGCCCAGCGTAATGACGATGCGATCGGTTTTATTGAGAGTCATGGAGAGTCCTTGTGCTCTTTGTGTACATGACTACTTTACCGCGACCGCCGAATTTCACCTCACTTTTGCAGTACAAACGTGAGGGCGTTCGTCTTTGCCATGGCTGTAATGTAGTACAATCATTCAATGTTGTACTACAATCAAGATCACAAAAAGAACAATTCAATAAATTCAGCGCAAAAAAAAGCCCCGGTTGATAACCGAGGCCGATGAATGCAAACAGGCGTTACTGCAGCACAAACTTCTCGATGGCGTACGCCACACCGTCTTCCAGATTGGATTTGGTGACGAAGTTAGCCACGTCTTTCACCGACGGGATCGCGTTATCCATCGCGACGCCCATCCCCGCAAATTCAATCATCGCGATGTCGTTTTCCTGGTCGCCCAGCGCCATGATTTCCTCAGGTTTAATACCCAGCGCGTCAGCCAGTGATTTTACGCCCGTGCCTTTATTGACGCGTTTATCGAGGATTTCGAGGAAGTACGGCGCACTTTTCAACACGGTGTACTTCTCTTTGACCTCTGCCGGAATACGCGCGATGGCTTTATCCAGGATCTCCGGCTCGTCGATCATCATCACTTTCAGGAACTGCGTCGCCGGGTCCATTTTCTCGGCTTCACAGAAGACCAGCGGAATGGTCGCAACGTAAGATTCATGTACCGTGTAGTAGCTGATATCGCGGTTGGCGGTGTAGAGCGTATTGCGATCGAGCGCGTGGAAGTGAGAGCCCACTTCACGGGAAAGTTTTTCCAGGAACAGATAGTCGTCGTAGCTCAGTGCCGTTTGCGCAACCGTGCTGCCATCTGCGGCTTTCTGCACCAGCGCGCCGTTATAGGTGATGCAGTAATCGCCCGGCTGGTTCATGTGCAGCTCTTTCAGGTAACTGTGCACGCCCGCATACGGACGCCCGGTGGTCAGTACCACATTCACGCCCTTCGCGCGTGCGGCAGCGATCGCGTTTTTAACGGCAGGAGAGATAGTGTGGTCTGGCAGCAGCAGCGTGCCATCCATGTCGATTGCAATGAGTTTGATAGCCATGAGTTCCCCGGGATAAATGAGTGCTGTCTCATGCTAACGCGATTAAGCACACAAAAATAGAGCTACATTGCGCAACAGAAGTGCCCCTTTTACCCGCATCCCGGGGAATAATGCCTTACTCGCGGGTCAGGACAATTTTGCCAAACGCACCGCGATCCAGGTGTTTAAGCGCCTGTTCGAGTTCATCAAAGCGGTAGCGATGCTCGATCACAGGTTTCAGTCCCGTCACATCCACAGCGCGGACGAAATCTTCCAGCGCCCGGCGGTGCCCGACGCCAATCCCCTGAATGACCGGAGATTTCAGCAACAGTTCGCCAGCGGACAGCGAAATCTCACTTCCGGCCAGCACGCCAATAACAGAAATACGCCCGTGAACGGCAACGGCGCGCAGGGAATGCTTCAGGTTCTCTCCCCCCACGGTTTCGATAATATGGTCGATGCCGCGATCCTGCGTGAGCGCCAGGGTATTTTCAGCCCAGTCACCTTTCAGCCGGTTGATGACCTGGCTGGCGCCCAGTTTTTTGGCCAGCGCCAGTTTTTCATCGCTCCCCGAGGTGACAAACACCTCTGCGCCGTGCGCTTTTGCGATCTGCAGGGCGAATATCGCCACGCCGCCCGTCCCCTGCACCAGTACCGATTGCCCGGCACGTAACTGACCGCGCTCCACCAGCGCGAACCAGGCGGTAAGCCCTGCGCAGGGCAGCGTGCTGGCTTCTGCATCGTCCAGAGTGTCCGGGGCGGCCACCAGCGCGTCTTCCTTCACAATCACATACTCGGCCAGCATTCCCTGGAAATAGCCGCCGGAGGTTTTATAGGGCAAATTGCGCGCGTCCGCCTGTGGCCTGCCGTCGATCCACTCCGGGAAGAAAGTGGAAATGACGCGAGCGCCGGGTTTGAAACGTGTTACGCCTTCGCCCGTGCTGTCCACCACGCCCGCCATGTCAGACGCAGGGGTAAACGGGAAGGTAAGCGGAATCGGCATCGTGCCTTCAATAACCATTTTATCGCGATAGTTAAGTGCAACGGCATTTACCCGTACGCGCACTTCACCCGGGCCAGGCGTTTGAACAGGTTCCTGAATGAGTCTGAGGTTCTCGCGCCCGAGGGCATTCATGGACCAGCGTTGCATTGTCTCTGTCATAATTTACTCCTGCCATCTATTAAGCTTCAGTTCTGACAGTCTACCGTTGACTTAATCTCTCCAGTGGCGATAAGTTTTCTCTTTATTGACGCCACAAAAGATACAATTCATGAGCGATACGCTGAAGGATATCCCTGTTTTTGTCGCCGCCGTGGAGGCGGGAAGTTTTGCTCAGGCCGCCATGCGTCTGCATTTGTCACGCTCGGCGGTAGGAAAAAGCATCGCTCGCCTTGAACAGCGTCTTGGCGTTCGTCTGTTTCAGCGCACCACCCGTAGCCTGAAGCTGACCGATAACGGCGCACTTTTTTATGAACGCTGCCTGCGCGCGCTGGAGGAGATTCGGGGCGCAGAATCGTTGCTTGAGTCCGGGAAACAGCAGATCCGTGGCCGCCTGCGCGTCGCCATGCCGGTTCTGTTTGGCCGTCAGTGCGTTGCCCCTTTGCTGATAGAACTGGCGCAGGAGCACCCCGGTCTTGAACTGGAAATGTCTTTCAGCGACCGCGTGGTGGATCTCGTGGAGGAAGGATTCGATATGGCGGTACGTAACGGCACGCTGCAGGACAGTAGCATGCTGGTCGCCAGAAGGCTGGGGGAGCACCGGATGGTGCTGTGCGCCGCGCCGGATTACCTGCTGGAGAGGGGCCAGCCACAAAGCGTTGCGGATTTAGCACACCATGCAGCCATTAACTATCTGCGCGCAGGCAGAGTTTTGCCCTGGGAGCTGATGGATAACGAAGGGACGTCGCACACCTTTACTCCCCGCTCCTCACTCAACATGGACGACTTGCAGGCTATCTGCGATGCGGCGCTGGCCGGACACGGCATTGCGTGGCTGCCCTGCTGGATGGCCAGCAGAGAAATTCATCAGGGAAAACTCATCCCGCTGTTAAAGCAGGCACCGGAAGTGCGCTTCGACGTTCATGCAGTCTGGCAAAAGACGCCACATCTGCCACTGAGAGTCAGAATTGCCGTCGATATGCTCGCCAGCCGTTTACCGTCAGTGCTGTCGCTGGATTTGTCTGCACCCATAAAAAAACCGCGCTAAATGCGCGGCCTCAGTAAAGCAATCTCACTACGATTAAATATCGATATTCGCCGCTTTCAGCGCGTTCTCTTCGATGAAGGCACGGCGTGGTTCAACCGCATCGCCCATCAACGTCGTGAACAGCTGGTCGGCTGCAATCGCATCTTTCACGGTGACGCGCAGCATACGACGGCTTTCTGGATCCATGGTGGTTTCCCACAGCTGATCCGGGTTCATTTCACCCAGACCTTTATAACGCTGAATAGAAAGACCGCGACGGGACTCTTTCACCAGCCAGTCCAGCGCCTGCTCGAAGCTGGCTACCGGCTGACGACGTTCGCCACGCTCGATAAACGCATCGTCTTCGATCAGACCGCGCAGCTTCTCGCCGAGGGTGCAGATACGACGATATTCCGGACCGGTCACGAATTCGTGCTCCAGCGGGTAGTCGGTGTCGACGCCGTGGGTGCGCACGCGAACAATCGGCTCGAACTGCTGGGCCGCGTTCTGCTGAACGTCAAATTTCCACTGGCTACCGTGTTGCTCTTTCTCGTTCAGCTCGCTCACCAGGGTGTTCACCCAGCGGGTAACTGCCTGTTCGTCGCTCAGTTCGGCTTCGGTCAGGGTTGGCTGATAGATCAGCTCCTTCAGCAGCGCTTTCGGATAACGACGCTCCATACGACCAATCATTTTCTGAGTGGCGTTGAACTCAGAAACCAGACGCTCCAGCGGCTCGCCGGCCAGTGCAGGTGCATGAGAGTTCGCGTGCAGGGTTGCACCGTCAAGCGCGATCGCGATTTGGTACTGATCCATCGCATCGTCATCTTTAATGTACTGTTCCTGCTTGCCTTTCTTCACTTTGTACAGCGGTGGCTGTGCAATGTAGACGTGGCCACGTTCAACGATTTCCGGCATCTGACGATAGAAGAAGGTCAACAGCAGCGTACGGATGTGCGAGCCGTCGACGTCCGCATCGGTCATGATGATGATGCTGTGATAACGCAGTTTGTCCGGGTTGTACTCGTCACGCCCAATGCCGCAGCCCAGCGCGGTGATAAGCGTCGCTACTTCCTGAGAAGAGAGCATTTTGTCGAAGCGCGCCTTCTCAACGTTGAGGATTTTACCCTTCAACGGCAGGATTGCCTGGTTCTTACGATTACGGCCCTGCTTCGCAGAACCGCCCGCGGAGTCCCCTTCCACAAGGTACAGTTCAGAGAGCGCCGGGTCGCGTTCCTGGCAGTCAGCCAGCTTGCCTGGCAGACCCGCTAAGTCCAGAGCGCCTTTACGACGGGTCATTTCACGGGCTTTACGCGCAGCTTCACGAGCACGTGCCGCGTCAATAATTTTGCCGACAACGATTTTCGCGTCAGACGGGTTTTCCAGCAGGTATTCGCTCAGCAGTTCGTTCATCTGCTGTTCAACCGCCGATTTCACCTCAGAAGAGACCAGCTTATCTTTGGTCTGTGATGAGAACTTCGGATCCGGCACTTTCACGGAGACAACGGCAATCAAACCTTCACGGGCATCGTCGCCGGTGGCGCTGACTTTCGCTTTTTTGCTGTAGCCTTCTTTGTCCATGTAGGCGTTCAGGGTACGGGTCATCGCCGCGCGGAAGCCCGCCAGGTGCGTACCGCCGTCACGCTGTGGAATGTTGTTGGTGAAGCAGTAGATGTTTTCCTGGAAACCATCGTTCCACTGCAACGCCACTTCAACGCCGATACCGTCTTTTTCTGTGGAGAAGTAGAAGATATTCGGGTGAATTGGCGTTTTATTCTTATTCAGATACTCAACGAACGCCTTGATCCCGCCTTCGTAGTGGAAGTGGTCTTCTTTGTTGTCACGCTTGTCGCGCAGACGAATCGACACACCGGAGTTCAGGAACGACAGTTCACGCAGGCGTTTCGCCAGGATGTCATACTCGAATTCGGTGACGTTGGTGAAGGTTTCGAGGCTCGGCCAGAAACGCACCATGGTACCGGTTTTGTCCGTGTCGCCAGTGACGGCCAGCGGTGCCTGCGGCACGCCGTGCGTATAAAGCTGACGGTGAATTTTGCCTTCACGCTGGATAACCAGCTCCAGCTTCTGCGACAGGGCGTTAACCACGGAGACGCCTACGCCGTGCAGGCCGCCGGAAACTTTATAGGAGTTATCGTCAAACTTACCGCCTGCGTGCAGAACGGTCATGATCACTTCCGCAGCAGAGACGCCCTCTTCCGGGTGAATACCGGTTGGGATGCCACGGCCATCATCAGTGACGGAGACGGAGTTATCCGCATGGATGGTGACCACGATGTCTTTACAGTGACCCGCGAGCGCTTCGTCGATAGCGTTATCTACCACCTCGAATACCATGTGGTGCAGACCGGTGCCGTCATCCGTGTCGCCGATATACATACCCGGGCGCTTACGCACCGCATCCAGCCCTTTCAGGACTTTGATACTGGAGGAGTCATAAGAATTCGACATCAACGTTTCTCGCTCATTTCAACTTGGGTTAATCCGTTATTTTACCCTTTTCCACGGTAAACATCTTCGAATTTTCGTCCGACATGTCCATAACGTGTTCAGCGCTAATCGCGCTGACGAAAACCTGCGACTGCGTGGCTTTTAAGCGGCTGGCAAGCAGCCCGCGCCGCGCGTCGTCAAGTTCCGAGGCAAAATCATCTATCAGGTACAGGCAGCGTCGCCCGCTTTCGCGAGTGAGGAACTCTCCCTGCGCCAGGCGCAGTGCGCACATCAGGAGCTTGAGTTGCCCGCGCGACAATGTGTCTTCCACCGGCGCACCGTCGGCACGAATGCGGAAATCCGCCTTGTGCGGGCCGTGCGCGGTGTAGGTCAGCATGCGGTCGCGCTCGAAGTTTCTCTCTAACACCTCGGCATAATCCGTCTCTTTCTCCCAGCCGCGCTGGAAGGAGAAGGTGAGAGAGAACTCGGGTAAAAACTGTTTGCAGGTGTCGGCCATGTCTTCGGCGATACCTGCGCTGTATTCGGCACGCCAGCGGCTGATCTGTTCCGCGAGAGGGATAAGCTCCAAATCCCACGGGCGCAGCTGGGCGTAACGGGTGACCTGGCGCAACGCGGCGTTACGCTGCTTGAGCAGGCGCTTCAGGTTGCTCCAGGCGTTAAAGAAACCGGCTTCGTTGTGAAAGCATCCCCAGTCGAGGAATGCTCTTCTGTATTTGGGGCCGCCGTTGAGTAAAGTAAACCCCTCGGGCGTAATCAGCTGCATCGGCATGAGCAGCGCCAGCTCCGCCACCTTGTGGCCGTCGGTGCCGTCGATGCGTACCTTGCTGTCGCCCTGCTTGTCTTTGGTCAGGCCAATGGCGGTTTCTCGCTCCGCCCCCTGCAAACGCCCATGCAGAACAAAAGATTCCTGCTCGTGGCGAATGACGCGGCCAATCTGCAAACTGCGAAACGCCCGACCATGGCCGAGCGTATAGATGGCTTCCAGCACGCTGGTTTTGCCACTGCCGTTTGCGCCAACCAGGAAGTTAAAGCCAGGGGAGAGAGCGAGATCCGCGCTTTCGATGTTGCGAAAGTCGCGGATCAACAGACGGGTGAGCGACATTACAGTCTCATTGGCATGACAACATAAGCCGCGCTTTGGCTGGCAGCATCTTCAATCTGTACGCTCGATACGGAGTCGGTCAGCAGAATGCGCACGTTCTCGCATTTCAGCGCGTTCAGCACGTCCAGCACATAGCTGACGTTGAAACCGATTTCCATCTCGGTTCCGGCGTAGGTGACGTCCAGAATCTCTTCTGCCTCTTCCTGCTCCGGGTTATTGGCGGTGATTTTGATCTGGTTTTCACTCACGTACAGACGCACGCCGCGGAATTTCTCGTTAGAGAGAATGGCGGCACGGGCAAACGCCTGCTTGAGGCTATCGCAGCCCGCTTCCAGCGTTTTGTCCGGGTTCTTCGGCAATACGCGGCGATAATCCGGGAAACGGCCGTCAACCAGCTTCGAAGTGAAGACAAAATCGCCCACATGCGCGCGGATGTTATTGCTGCCGATCTGCACGCGCAGCGGCGTGTCGCCACCGTCGAGCATACGCATCAGCTCAATCACCCCTTTACGCGGCACGATCACCGAATGGTTTGGCAGCGAGTCGCCAATCGGCATAGAACAGACCGCCAGACGGTGGCCGTCGGTCGCTACGGTACGCAGCTCTTCGCCTTCGGTTTCGAACAGCATGCCGTTTAAGTAGTAACGAACGTCCTGATGCGCCATGGAGAACTGCGTGGCTTCAATCAAACGCTTCATCGTCGCCTGCGGCAGGGTGAATTCAACTTCACTCTGCCAGTCGTCCAGATTCGGGAAGTCTGCAGCAGGCAGCGTGGAGAGCGAAAAACGGCTGCGGCCAGAGCGCACCAGCATACGATCGCCTTCCAGCTGCACGGCAATTTCAGCGCCTTCCGGCAGCCCACGGCAGATATCAAAGAATTTACGTGCCGGAACCGTGGTCGCGCCCGCGTCGTGCGGCTGCGTCAGCGTAACGCGCGCGATCATTTCCATTTCCAGATCTGTACCGGTCAGCGACAGCGTACCGTCCGCGACCTGAAGCAGCAGGTTTCCGAGAATAGGCAGCGTTGGGCGGCCACCTAATGGGCCACTCACCTGTTGCAGCGGTTTTAATAAATGTTCACGTTCAACGGTAAATTTCATAGCGTCACGATGATAGTGTTCTGATTAAATTGGAGAAATCTTCTTTTATGTCGTGGCTTTCTTCGCGTAACTGCTCAATCTTGCGGCACGCATGCAGCACGGTCGTATGGTCACGGCCACCAAACGCATCGCCGATTTCCGGCAGACTGTGGTTGGTTAACTCCTTTGCCAGCGCCATCGCCATCTGACGCGGACGCGCCACCGAGCGGGAACGACGTTTAGACAGTAAATCTGCCACTTTGATCTTGTAGTACTCGGCCACCGTCTTTTGAATATTGTCGATAGTGACCAGTTTTTCCTGCAATGCCAGCAGATCACGCAGCGCTTCTCGCACAAAATCGATGGTGATCGCACGACCGGTAAAGTTGGCATTGGCGATCACGCGGTTCAGTGCTCCTTCCAGCTCACGCACATTGGAACGAAGACGCTTGGCAATAAAGAACGCCACTTCACCCGGCAGGCGAATGTCGTTCTCATCGGCTTTTTTCATCAGGATCGCGACGCGGGTTTCCAGCTCCGGCGGCTCGATCGCCACGGTCAGGCCCCAGCCGAAGCGGGATTTCAGACGATCTTCAACGCCGTTGATCTCTTTAGGATAACGATCCGAGGTCAGAATGATCTGCTGATTACCTTCCAGCAGGGCGTTGAAGGTGTGGAAAAATTCTTCCTGCGATCGTTCTTTATTGGCAAAGAACTGGATGTCATCGATCAGCAACGCATCAACGGAACGGTAGTAGCGTTTAAACTCTTCGATCGCATTGTTTTGCAGGGCTTTTACCATGTCCTGAACGAAGCGCTCGGAGTGCATATACACCACTTTCGCATTCGGCTTGCGGGCCATAATGCCGTTACCCACCGCGTGCAGCAGGTGCGTTTTACCCAGACCCGTGCCGCCATACAGGAACAGCGGGTTGTAGGCGCCACCGGGGTTATCAGCAACCTGACGAGCCGCCGCGCGCGCCAGCTGGTTCGACTTACCTTCAACGAAGTTATCGAACGTGTGCTTCACGTTAACGTTGGAACGGTAGGTTGGCTCTGCCGGTGCAGGCACGTTATCCCAGCCCTGACGAGCAGGTGCAACGCGAGGGGCTGGCGCAGGAGCGGCCTGAGCTGGCGCTGCGACATTCACGGTTTCACGAACGGTTTGGGTGACGGGCCTGGTGCCCACTTCAAAACGCAGCTGCGGGACATCTGACCCGCAGAAATCGTTCAGCAGGCCGTTGATGTTATTAAGGTACTTGTCTCTTACCCAATCGAGCACAAAACGGTTTGGCGCATACAAAGCCAGCGTGTTATCGCTCAGCTCCGCCTGCAACGGGCGGATCCACATACTGAATTCTGTGGCTGGTAACTCATCCTGCAATCGGGCAAGACACTGCTGCCAAAGCGAAAGTGACACGGCGGACTCCACTCGAACAATAAAAGAAAACTATTGAATATTCATGATTGTTGGCGCACATCGACATGACCCTGTGCAAAGGGTGACGTGCGAATTGCTATCTGCAATTTAATCCTGACCAGGATCCTGGGATCCCGATCGGGACCGCGGATCATAGCCTAAACTGAGCCAGAGATCTTCTGTTTCTCACAGATTCTTCCCGATTTATCCACAGGAAGATCCGAAACCGGGTAAGTGTAAACGATCCTGGCGCGAGTGCCTCGCGATTTAGCCCGCATATTGGAAAATTTAATGAGCAACGACAATTTATTGCTTAAATGATCTAACGAAGATCCGGGACGATCCTTGCGCTTTGTTGCCGAGCCCGTATAATCCTCGACCCGGCGCGTGATGCTCATCTTCCTGCGTCGTCCGTTGCTCATTTTCCACGCGAAATCGTGCGGAAATACGCGGGAAATAAGGAAAGAGAATTGACTCCGGAGTGTACAATTATTACAATCCGGCCTCTTTAATCACCCACGCTGAGGCGTTAGTCGTTCGAAACTCGTTCGGGTATACGCAAAAGTCAGTGAATTTATTCAAGTTTAGGTAGAAATCGCCATGAAACGCACTTTTCAACCGTCTGTACTGAAGCGCAACCGTTCTCACGGCTTCCGTGCTCGTATGGCTACTAAAAATGGTCGTCAGGTTCTGGCACGTCGTCGTGCTAAAGGCCGCGCTCGTCTGACCGTTTCCAAGTAATAAAGCTAACCCCTGAGTGGTTAAGCTCGCATTTCCCAGGGAGTTACGTTTGTTAACTCCCACTCATTTCACTTTCGTCTTCCAGCAGCCACAACGGGCTGGCACGCCGCAAATCACCATCCTCGGCCGCCAAAATTCGCTGGGGCATCCCCGCATCGGTCTCACAGTCGCCAAGAAAAACGTTAAGCGCGCGCATGAACGCAATCGGATTAAACGTCTGACGCGTGAAAGCTTCCGTTTACGTCAGCACGAACTGCCTTCTATGGATTTCGTGGTGGTGGCTAAAAAGGGGGTTGCCGACCTCGATAACCGTGCTCTCTCGGAAGCGTTGGAAAAATTATGGCGCCGCCACTGTCGCCTGGCTCACGGGTCCTGATAGCCCTCATTCGGGTCTATCAACGCCTGATTAGTCCGCTACTCGGGCCGCACTGCCGTTTCACACCAACATGCTCAAGCTACGGAATTGAGGCATTGCGCAGGTTTGGAGTGATAAAAGGCAGTTGGTTGACGGTGAAACGCGTATTAAAATGCCACCCTTTACACCCCGGTGGAGACGACCCCGTCCCCCCAGGACCTTTTGATACCAGAGAACACTAACGATGGATTCGCAACGCAATCTTCTTATCATCGCTTTGTTGTTCGTGTCTTTCATGATCTGGCAGGCATGGGAGCAGGATAAAAATCCTCAACCCCAGCAGCAGACCACGCAGACTACGACCACCGCAGCGGGTAGCGCCGCCGACCAGGGCGTACCGGCCAGTGGCCAGGGGAAACAGATTACGGTTAAGACCGATGTGCTTGAGCTGACTATCAACACCCGTGGTGGTGATGTTGAGCAGGCGCTGCTGTTGACCTACCCGAAAGAGCTGAAGTCTACCGAACCGTTCCAGTTACTGGAAACCACGCCAGAGTTTATCTACCAGGCGCAGAGCGGCCTGACCGGTCGTGATGGCCCGGATAACCCGGCTAACGGTGCGCGTCCACTGTATAACGTCGAGAGCGACACCTTTGCGCTGGCTGATGGCCAGAACGAACTCGTTATCCCGATGACCTATACCGACGCGGCAGGCAACACGTTCACCAAAACCTTCACCCTGAAACGCGGTGAATATGCGGTAAACGTGGGCTACAGCGTACAGAACACCGGTGCGAAACCGCTGGAACTGTCTACCTTCGGTCAGCTGAAGCAGTCCATCAATCTGCCGTCTCACCGTGACACCGGAAGCAGCAACTTCGCGCTGCACACCTTCCGTGGCGCGGCATACTCCACGCCTGACGCGAAGTATGAGAAATACAAGTTCGACACCATTGCCGATAACGAAAACCTGAACGTCAGTGCTAAAGGCGGTTGGGTGGCAATGCTGCAGCAGTATTTCGCGACTGCATGGGTGCCAAATAACGACGGTACCAATAACTTCTACACCGCGAACCTGGGCAACGGTATTGCAGCCATCGGCTACAAATCTCAGCCAGTTCTGGTTCAGCCGGGTCAAACCGGTAAGCTGGCAAGCACCCTGTGGGTCGGCCCGGAAATCCAGGACAAAATGGCTGCTGTTGCGCCGCACCTGGATCTGACCGTCGATTATGGTTGGTTGTGGTTCATCTCTCAGCCGCTGTTTAAGCTGCTGAAGTTCATCCACAGCTTCCTGGGTAACTGGGGCTTCTCCATCATCGTTATCACCTTTATCGTTCGTGGCATCATGTACCCGCTGACCAAAGCGCAGTACACCTCCATGGCGAAGATGCGTATGCTGCAGCCGAAGATTCAGGCAATGCGTGAGCGTCTGGGCGATGACAAACAGCGTCAGAGCCAGGAAATGATGGCCCTGTATAAAGCAGAGAAAGTGAACCCGCTGGGTGGTTGCTTCCCGCTGCTGATTCAGATGCCAATCTTCCTTGCGCTGTACTACATGCTGATGGGTTCCGTTGAGCTGCGCCATGCGCCGTTCGCCCTGTGGATCCATGACCTGTCTGCACAGGACCCGTACTACATCCTGCCGATCCTGATGGGCGTGACGATGTTCTTCATCCAGAAGATGTCGCCGACCACCGTGACCGACCCGATGCAGCAGAAGATCATGACCTTTATGCCGGTCATCTTCACCGTGTTCTTCCTGTGGTTCCCGTCAGGTCTGGTGCTGTACTATATCGTCAGCAACCTGGTGACCATCATCCAGCAGCAGCTGATTTACCGTGGTCTGGAAAAACGTGGCCTGCATAGCCGCGAAAAGAAAAAGTCCTGATCCGATAAGTTAACGCTAAAATAAGGGCGGTCGATTGACCGCCTTTTTTATTTGTATTGAACGAGAGCAACCATGAGCCATAACGACACTATCGTCGCCCAGGCAACCCCACCGGGACGCGGTGGTGTAGGTATTCTGCGCATCTCCGGCCTGAAGGCGCGCGAGGTGGCCGAAGCGGTGCTGGGTAAACTGCCAAAACCGCGCTACGCGGATTACCTGCCATTTAAAGACAGCGACGGCACGCCGCTGGACCAGGGCATTGCGCTGTGGTTCCCCGGCCCGAACTCCTTTACCGGCGAAGACGTGCTTGAGCTGCAGGGCCACGGCGGCCCGGTGATCCTCGACCTGCTGTTAAAACGTATTCTGACCCTGCCGGGCCTGCGAATTGCGAAGCCGGGCGAGTTCTCCGAGCGTGCTTTTCTGAACGATAAGCTTGACCTGGCCCAGGCCGAGGCGATTGCCGACCTGATCGACGCCAGTTCTGAACAGGCGGCCCGCTCCGCCCTGAACTCGCTGCAGGGGGCATTTTCTGCCCGCGTGAATCACCTGGTGGAAGCACTTACTCACCTTCGGATCTACGTGGAAGCAGCTATCGACTTCCCTGACGAGGAGATCGACTTCCTCTCTGACGGAAAAATCGAAGCCCAGCTCAACCAGGTGATGAGCGACCTCGACGCGGTGCGCGCCGAGGCGCGTCAGGGCAGCCTGCTGCGCGAAGGGATGAAGGTGGTCATTGCCGGGCGCCCGAACGCCGGGAAATCGAGCCTGTTGAACGCCCTGGCGGGCCGTGAAGCGGCCATTGTGACCGACATTGCCGGTACCACCCGCGACGTGCTGCGCGAGCATATCCACATCGACGGGATGCCGCTGCACATTATCGATACCGCCGGTCTGCGCGATGCCAGCGATGAAGTTGAGCGTATCGGTATTGAACGCGCCTGGCAGGAGATCGAGCAGGCTGACCGCGTGCTGTTTATGGTGGACGGCACCACCACCGACGCCGTTGACCCGGCTGAGATCTGGCCAGATTTTATCGCCCGCCTGCCGGCTAAGCTGCCGATCACCGTAGTGCGCAACAAAGCAGACGTGACCGGTGAAACGCTGGGTATCAGCGATGTGAATGGTCACTCGCTCATTCGCCTGTCGGCGCGCACCGGTGAGGGCGTGGACGACCTGCGTAACCATCTCAAGCAGAGCATGGGCTTTGACACCAGCATGGAGGGCGGCTTCCTTGCGCGCCGTCGTCATCTGCAGGCGCTGGAAGAGGCGGCCCGTCATCTCGACCAGGGCAAAGCACAGCTGATCGGCGCCTGGGCGGGTGAACTGCTGGCGGAAGAGCTGCGCCTGGCGCAGCAAAATCTGAGTGAGATCACCGGGGAGTTTACCTCGGACGATCTGCTGGGAAGGATTTTCTCGAGCTTCTGTATTGGCAAATGACACTCGCTAATCCATGGTGATTTCCTCCCAGGAAATCACCATTGTCCAAATGGCAACTCGCCTAATCCCTCTTCTCCCCCTATTCTGCTTGCCTGCATCCATGGGGGGTTTATGGCTCGTTTTCTGTTTTGTAGTTTTGCGCTCGTTCTGCTTTATCCGTCTGGCATTGATATGTATCTGGTGGGATTACCGCACATCGCCCGCGATCTGGGTGCCAGCGAAGCGCAGCTGCATATTGCGTTTTCGGCCTACCTCGCGGGGATGGCGTCGTCGATGGTGTTTGCGGGAAAAATTGCGGATAAGGCAGGTCGTCAGCCTGTCGCGATTACCGGTGCGATTGTGTTCGCCCTGGCATCGATACTGTGTTCCGTCGCCCAGGAAAGCACCCTGTTCCTGACAGGACGTTTTATTCAGGGCATTGGAGCGGGTGGCTGCTATGTGGTGGCCTTTGCGATCCTGCGCGATACCTTAAGCGCCCAGCGTCGCGCGAAGGTGCTCTCCATGCTGAACGGCATAACCTGCATCATCCCGGTGCTGGCTCCCGTCGTAGGCTATCTGATCATGCTGAAACTCCCGTGGCAAAGCCTGTTCTGGACCATGGCAGCCATGGGGACGCTGGTGTTTATCCTGTCGATTGCCGTGCTGAAAGAGACCCACCCGGGTTCGCAGAATAGCGGTCATACCGCAAGCATTCACCCGGCCGAGAAGCTCATCAACCGCTTTTTCCTCAGTCGCCTGGCCGTCACTACGCTCAGCGTGGCGGTGATCCTGACCTATGTAAACGTTTCACCGGTTTTGCTGATGGAGACCATGGGCTTCGATCGCGGAGAATATTCAACGGTGATGGCCTTAACCGCCATGGTCAGTATGGCCGTCTCCTTCTCCACTCCTTTTGCACTCAATATTTTCAGCCAGCGCATGCTGATGCTGACCTCGCAGGTGCTGTTCCTCGCTGCAGGTCTGATCCTGGCGACGGCAAGCTCACACGCGGTGATGCTGGTGGGCATTACCCTCATTTGCGCCGGATTCTCGGTTGGGTTTGGCGTCGCGATGAGCCAGGCGCTCGGCCCGTTCTCGCTGCGGGCAGGCGTGGCAAGCTCGGTGCTGGGGATCGCGCAGGTCTGCGGTTCATCGCTGTGGATTTGGCTGGCGGCGGTCATCGGACTTAACGCGCTCAATATGCTGATCGGGATTCTGATTGGCTGTAGCATGGTCTGCATCACTTTACTTTTGGTTATCCAGCCTGCGGCAAACTATGAAGAAGCCCATCAGCAATCTCGATCTTAACCTTTTGCTTTGTCTGCAGCTTTTGCTGCAGGAGCGCAGCGTCACCAAAGCCGCAAAGCGGATGAACGTCACGCCGTCAGCGGTAAGTAAATCACTGGGCAAGCTGCGCGACTGGTTCGACGACCCGCTGTTTGTCAAAACGCCGTTAGGGCTACTGCCCACGCCGCTAACGGTCAGCCTGGAGCAGGACCTGGCGGACTGGATGCAAATCGGCAACCAGATCCTCGACAAATTCCATCATGATTCGCCGGGCGGGCTAACGTTCATGCTGGCTGCAGAAACGCCGTTGATGCTGATCCGCTTTAATGACCTGCTGGAACAGGTGAACCAGCGCTATCCTCAGGCAACGGTGAAGATGCGTCACTGGGATTACGATTCGCTGGACGCCATTACGCGCGGGGAAGTGGATGTGGGCTTCACCGGCCGCGAAACGCACCCGCGCTCACGGGAACTGCTGAAACTGATGCCGTGGTTTATCGACTACGAAATCCTGTTTAGCGACCGTCCGTGCGTCTATCTGCGCGAGGACCATCCGGCACTTCTGGAAGAGTGGGATCTGGAGAGCTTCCTGCGCTACCCCCATATCAGCATCTTCTGGGAACGCAGCGACACCTGGGCGCTTGATGAAGTTCTCAAGGAGATGGGACGTGAGCGCACCATCGCCATGAGCCAGCCGGGCTTCGAACAGGCGATGTTTATGGCGGCCCAGCCCGGTCATAACTATATCGCCACCGCTCCGCACTACTGCCATCACTATAATCACCTCCACCAGCGGAAGCTGATCGCGCTTCCCATTCCCATTGACGAAGCGCAGGCTGAAAAGCTGACCGTTCCCTTCACGCTGATCTGGCATAAACGTAACAGCCATAATCCGAAAATCCTCTGGCTACGGGAGACCATCAAGGCCTTATACGGTGCCAACAGTCCGATTTTTGCCTAAGAAAATGTAAAGTTCGGTCCTAAGGCTTCTCTTACGCCCATTTACTGATTAAAACAGGAGGCAAGTTGAGCGATAATCATGTAACCGTTTAACCGAATACGACCATTATCAAGGAGCGAAAAATGGCAACGCACTTTGCAAGAGGGATACTCACAGAAGGACGTCTCGTATCGGCCAGAATCTCCTCCGCCTGTCACAGTGAGGCGCTCAAACTCCCCGAACACCGCAGAACGCGTTTTTTAGCGTCCAGAGCGCTGCTCGCAGAACTGATGTTCATGCTGTATGGCACCAGCGAACTGCCTGAGATCATCACCCAACCCGAAGGCCGCCCGGTCTTTGCCGACCCGGATCTCCCCCGTTTTTCTATTGCCTACACGGGGAATATCATTGGTGTAGCGCTAACCACCGAGGGGGATTGCGGGCTGGATATGGAGCTTCAGCGTGCAACGCGAGGATTCCACGGTGCAAGCCCGCACGATGACTACCCGCTCTCAAGTAATGAAAAACTCTGGGTGCGCAACCAAACCGATCCCGTCGAGGCCAGAGCTCAGCTCATCACCCTGCGCCAGAGCATCCGCAAGCTCTGCGGTTGTGCCTCAGATGACGCCCGTCAGTTGCAGCTGTTGCCAGGCTCCGGACGCCTGCGTGCCGCTCAGGCAACGCTTGTAGAAGCGCTCAGCGATGCAGAAGATGTGTTGATATGGTCCGTTGCCGTCAGCCCCGCCATCGAACGGCTAAAGGTTTGGGCATTTGACAGTAAAGAGGGATGGCGTACTCTTCCGGATGTGCCCGAGCGGGCCAACGAACCCGCCGCACGTCTGATGCGATTAACCAGTTTACCGGCAGAAAAAGCATACATCCTTAGCTGATCCATTCAGGGTCATCATGATGAAACAGGAGTAATCATGTCTGATACGTTGAAAGTTGTTACGTTACTGGGAAGCCTGCGCAAAGGTTCATTTAACGGGATGGTTGCCCGCACGCTGCCACAGCTGGCACCGGCAGGTATGGAGATTAGCGCCCTGCCGTCTATTGGTGACATCCCGCTGTATGATGCAGATGTCCAGCAGGAAGAAGGGTTCCCGCAGAGCGTTGAGGCGCTGGCAGATCAGATCCGTCAGGCCGACGGTGTGGTCATTGTCACCCCGGAGTATAACTACTCGGTTCCGGGTGGCCTGAAGAATGCCATCGACTGGCTGTCCCGTTTACCTGAGCAGCCGCTGGCGGGTAAACCGGTACTCATCCAGACCAGTTCTATGGGTGCCATTGGTGGCGCACGCTGCCAGTACCACCTGCGCCAGATCCTGGTATTCCTGGATGCGATGGTGATGAACAAGCCGGAGTTTATGGGTGGCGTGATTCAGAACAAGGTCGACCCGCAGACGGGTGACGTGGTGGACCAGAGCACGCGTGACCATCTGTCTGGTCAGCTGACGGCGTTTGGGGATTATATTAAGCGAGTCAAAGCCTGATAAAAAAGCCCGGTGGCGCTAGCGCTTACCGGGCCTACACTCTTCAGTAGGTCAGGTAAGCGAAGCGCCACCTGACACCACAAACCGCACCTTAGTGCGCATCGATAAACACAATCTTCAGCACAAACAGCAGCGCAACAACAATCACGCACGGGCTGAGATCGCGGAAGCGGCCGGTACCGATCTTCATCACGCAGTACGAGATAAAGCCCAGCGCGATACCTTCGGTGATCGAGAAGCTGAATGGCATCATCACGGCGGTAATAAACGCCGGCACCGCTTCGGTTAAATCATCCCACTTCACGCGTGACAGGCTGGAGGTCATCAGCACCCCCACGTAAATCAGCGCGCCAGCTGCCGCATACGGAGGAACCATACCCGCCAGCGGAGAGAGGAAGATCACCAGCAGGAACAGAATACCCACCACCACTGCCGTCAGGCCGGTACGACCGCCCACGGACACGCCGGAAGAGGATTCAATGTAAGCGGTAACAGACGAGGTGCCGATGAAAGAGCCCGCGACGGAAGAGATGCTATCCACAAACAGCGCCTGCTTCATGCGTGGGAATTTCCCTTTCTCATCCGCCAGACCTGCTTTGTCCGTCACGCCAATCAGCGTACCGGAGGAGTCAAACAGGTTGACCAGCATGAAGGAGAAAATCACACCCGCCAGGCCCAGGTTCAGGGAACCCGCCAGGTCAACGTGACCAATCACGGTTGAAACGCTCGGTGGCGCAGAGACGATACCGTTATAGTGAACGTCGCCCAGCACCCAGCCCAGTAAGGTCGTGACCACGATGGACACCAGCACCGCCGCATGAATATTGCGGGAGGCCAGGATCGCAATGATGAAGAAGCCCAGCACGCCCAGCAGCACGTTATGCGAGGTCAGATGACCAATGCTCACCAGCGTTTCCGGGTTCGCAACGATCACACCGGCGTTTTTCAGCCCCATCATACCGATGAACAGACCAATACCGCTGGTAATACCCACGCGCAGGCTCACCGGAATGTTCGCGATCATCCAGTAACGTACGCGGAAAATGGTCAGCAGCAGCAGACCAATAGCGCCCCAGAAAATTGCGCCCATGCCTACCTGCCACGGCAGCCCCATCGCCTGAACCACCACGAACGCGAAGAAGGCGTTCAGACCCATAGCGGGAGCCAGCGCAACCGGCAGGTTAGCGAACACGCCCATCAGGATGCTGCCAAGCGCCGCAATCAGACAGGTAGTCACAAAGACGGCGCTGGTATCCATGCCAGCAACGCCCAGAATTTGAGGGTTCACAAAAACGATGTAGACCATCGTCAGGAAGGTGGTGAAACCGGCGATCACTTCGGTGCGTGCCGTTGTGCCGTGCTCGCGCAGTTTAAACACGCGCTCAAGCAGACCCTGACCAGATGTCTGGGTAGTGTGTTGTTGACTCATCATCAATTTCCGAACAAGGAGGGAAAATTCGTCGCTATCCTATACCAAAATGCGACAATAGTGGCAGTTACGTGATACTTTTTTCATTGATTTTGCTTATACGGCAACGATTGCGTCCCGGCGAACTGCCGTACGAAAACGTTAAACTTGTTAAAAGGGAAAGGCATGTCCGGAATTGAAGCGGTATTTTTTGACTGCGACGGTACGCTGGTCGACAGTGAGGTCATTTGTTCCCGCGCGTATGTCACCATGTTCCAGGAATTTGGCATTACGCTGGAGCTCGAAGAGGTGTTTAAGCGCTTTAAGGGCGTGAAGCTCTACGAGATTATCGACATCATTAACGAAGAACACGGTGTCTTTCTGGCAAAAGCGGATCTGGAGCCGGTCTATCGCGCCGAGGTTGCACGCCTGTTCGACTCAGAGCTGGAAGTCATATCAGGCGCAAACGCGCTGCTGGATGCGATGACGGTGCCGATCTGCGTGGTCTCTAACGGTCCGGTCAGCAAAATGCAACACTCGCTCGGCAAGCTTGAAATGTTGCACCATTTCCCGGAAAAACTGTTCAGCGGCTACGATATCCAGCGCTGGAAGCCCGACCCGGCGCTGATGTTCCATGCGGCCAAAGCGATGAACGTCAACGTCGAGAACTGCATTCTGGTGGATGACTCGTCTGCGGGTGCGCAGTCCGGCATTGATGCAGGGATGGAGGTGTTTTACTTCTGTGCCGATCCGCACAACAAGCCGATCGTTCATCCAAACGTGACGACCTTTACCGATCTGGCGCAGTTGCCGGAGCTGTGGAAAGCGCGCGGGTGGGATATTACGCGTTAAGCTAAGGCAGGGCGGGTAAGCGCTAGCGCCACCCGCCACAAAAATCACTCTTTCGGGTCTTTACCCGCCAGCAGCTTGTCCAGCTCGTCGCCGCCGACGTGACGGAAGTCCTGACCCTTCACGAAGTAGAAAATGTATTCGCAAATATTCTGGCAGCGGTCGCCGATACGCTCGATGGAGCGCGCGCAGAACAGGGCGGTCAGCACGCTTGGGATGGTACGGGAGTCTTCCATCATGTAGGTCATCAGCTGACGCACGATGCCTTCATATTCCTGGTCGACCTTCTTGTCTTCCCGGTAGATACGCACCGCTTCGTCCAGATCCATACGCGCAAAAGCATCCAGCACGTCGTGCAGCATCTGCACGGTGTGCCGACCCAGTGACTCCAGGCTCACCAGCAGCGGCTGGTGCTGCTGAGAGAATTTCTCCAGCGCGGTGCGGCAGATTTTGTCGGCCACGTCACCAATACGCTCCAGCTCGGCGATGGTTTTGATGATGGCCATCACCAGACGCAGATCGCTCGCCGTCGGCTGACGTTTCGCGATAATGCGCACGCACGCTTCGTCGATGGCGACTTCCATCATGTTGACGTTCTTGTCGCCTTCAATGACGCGCTTCGCCAGCTCGCTGTCCTGGTTGTGCATCGCCGTAATCGCATCGGAAAGCTGCTGTTCAACCATGCCACCCATGGTCATCACCTGCGTGCGAATACTCTCCAGCTCTGCGTTGAACTGGCCGGAAATGTGTTTGTTAAGATTGAGGTTGTCCATGATTCACTCCAAATCAACCGTAGCGGCCAGTAATGTAATCTTCGGTTTGTTTCTTCGCCGGTCTGGTGAACAGCGCGTCCGTATCGCTGAACTCGATCAGCTCGCCCAGGTACATAAACGCGGTGTGATCGGAGCAACGCGCAGCCTGCTGCATGTTGTGGGTCACGATAACCACGGTGTAATCCTGCTTCAGCTCGGTGATCAGCTCTTCAATACGGCCAGTTGAGATCGGGTCCAGCGCTGAACACGGCTCATCAAGCAGCAACACTTCCGGGCGAATAGCAATACCGCGCGCAATGCACAGACGCTGCTGCTGACCACCGGACAGAGAGTACCCGCTCTGGTGAAGTTTATCTTTGGTTTCGTTCCATAATGCGGCCTTGGTCAACGCCCACTGCACGCGCTCGTCCATATCGGCACGGGAAAGCTTTTCAAACAGACGAACGCCAAAGGCGATGTTGTCATAAATGGACATCGGGAACGGCGTCGGTTTCTGGAACACCATCCCCACTTTGGCGCGCAGCAGGGCGATATCCTGCGCCTGGGTCAGAATGTTTTCACCGTCCAGGATGATTTCACCTTCAGCACGCTGCTCCGGATAGAGCGAATACATTTTGTTAAAGGTACGCAGCAGCGTGGATTTACCACAGCCAGACGGACCGATAAATGCCGTGACCTGGTTCTTCGCGATATCCAGGTTGATGTTCTTCAGGGCATGGAATTTGCCGTAGTAGAAGTTCAAATCACGAACCTGAATCTTACCCGGGGCAGTATCAACCATACTCATTGACTCTTTTCCTCATTCGGCGCCGCGAGCTGCCGCGCCGTAAAAAATTAACCGTGTTTCTTCTTCGCGAAAATGACGCGCGCCAGAATGTTCAGCAACAGTACGCAAAGGGTGATGATCAGCACCCCGGCCCAGGCCAGCTGCTGCCATTCCGCGAATGGGCTCATCGCAAATTTAAAGATCGTCACCGGCAGGTTGGCGATCGGCTGCATCATGTCCGTGCTCCAGAACTGGTTGGAGAGGGCAGTAAACAGCAGCGGAGCCGTTTCACCGGCAATACGGGCGATAGCCAGCAGAATCCCGGTCATGATCCCGGATACCGACGCTTTCAGCGTAATCGCAGAGATCATTTTCCACTTCGGCGTACCCAGCGCATAAGCCGCTTCACGCAGGCTGTCCGGCACCAGTTTCAGCATGTTCTCGGTGGTACGAATCACAATAGGCACCTGCAGCAGCGCCAGCGCAATCACACCCGCCCAGCCGGAGAAGTGTTCCATTTGCGCAACCACGATGGTGTAAACAAACAGACCCACGACAATCGACGGAGCAGAAAGCAGGATGTCGTTAATGAAGCGAATCACCTCAGCCAGCCAGGATTTACGCCCGTACTCTGCCAGGTAGATACCCGCCATAATGCCCAGCGGCGTACCGAACACGGTCGCCCACAGGATCAGTAATCCACTCCCCGCCAGGGCGTTCGCCAGACCACCACCCGCCGTGTTTGGCGGCGGCGTCATTTCGGTGAATAGCGCCAGCGACATGCCATCAATACCACGGGTGATGGTGGACATCAGGATCCAGATCAGCCAGAACAGGCCGAACGCCATCGTCGCCATGGAAAGCGTCAGCGCAATGCGGTTTTTAAAACGACGCTTTGCCTGCATTTTGCGGCGGGATTCCGCCAGCTGAGCGGTGCTTTGCATTTCGAGAGTCGCCATCAGCGTGCCCCCTCATTTTTCGCGAGACGCAGGATCATCAGCTTGGAAATCGCCAGAACAATGAAGGTGATAACGAACAGAATCAGACCCAGTTCCATCAGCGCCGCGACGTGCAGCCCGGATTCCGCTTCGGCAAACTCGTTCGCCAGTGCTGAGGTAATACTGTTACCCGGCATATACAGAGAGACGCTGTCGAGCTGGTAGGTGTTACCGATGATAAAGGTGACCGCCATGGTTTCACCCAACGCACGGCCTAATCCCAGCATGACGCCGCCGATCACCCCATTTTTGGTGAACGGAAGGACAATGCGCCAGATGACTTCCCAGGTGGTGCAGCCGATGCCGTAGGCCGACTCTTTCATCATCACCGGCGTTTGTTCAAAGACATCGCGCATAACCGCCGCAATGTACGGAATAATCATGATGGCGAGGATCACCCCTGCCGCAAGAATACCAATGCCGAATGCCGGGCCAGAGAAGAGGGCGCCCACAAACGGAATGGCAGAAAGAACATTTCCCACCGGCTCCTGGAAGTATGTGGCAAACAGAGGCGCAAAGATAAACAGGCCCCACATGCCGTACACAATACTTGGAATGGCCGCCAGCAGTTCAATGGCGATGCCCAGCGGACGACGCAGCCAGCCTGGCGCCAGTTCCGTCAGGAACAGGGCAATACCGAAGCTTACCGGAACCGCAATCAGCAGAGCGATGAACGAGGTCACCAGCGTGCCGTAAATGGGCACCAGCGCACCGTAAACGTCGTTCGGCGCATCCCACTCTTTGGTCCACAGGAAGGAGAAACCGAATTTCTGAATGCTCGGCCAGGAGGAGAAAATCAGAGACACGATAATGCCGCCCAGCAGCAATAGCACAATCAGCGCAGCCAGTTTGACCAGCGCGCTGAAAATCATGTCACCTTTTTTACCCGGAGGGTTAAATGCAGGCTTGGTTGCAGCCATAAATCACTCTTCTGTTAAACGCGTTTACGAAATCGGCGGGTAAGCGCAAGCGCCACCCGCCATTTTCGTCAGAATACTAAATTAATACAATGCTTTACCGCTGCTGTCTTTCACGTTGGTTTTCCATGCAGCACGAATCTGCTCAACCACGCTGTCTGGCAGGCTGGCGTAGTCCAGGTCGTTAGCCTGTTTAGCGCCGTTTTTGTATGCCCAGTCGAAGAACTTCAGCACTTCAGCGCCCTGCTCAGGTTTCTTCTGCTCTTTGTGAACCAGAATGAAGGTGGTGGAGGTGATTGGCCACGCACCTTCGCCTTTCTGGTTCGTCAGATCCTGCGCGAAGGATTTGCTCCAGTCAGCGCCTTTTGCAGCGTTAGCAAAGTTCTCTTCGGTCGGGCTTACAGGTTTGCCATCAGCAGACACCAGTTTGGTGTAGGACAGGTTGTTCTGCTTCGCGTACGCGTATTCTACGTAGCCAATTGAGCCAGGCAGACGCTGTACGAACGCAGCGATACCGTCGTTACCTTTACCGCCCAGACCAGTTGGCCAGTTAACGGTAGAGCCGGAACCGACTTTCGATTTCCACTCTTCGTTCACTTTTGCCAGGTAGCTGGTGAAGACGAAGGAGGTACCAGAACCATCCGCGCGGCGAACCACGGCGATGTTCTGAGCAGGCAGCTTCAGGCCTGGGTTGAGCTTAGCGATCGCTTCGTCATCCCATTTTTTGATTTTACCCAGGTAGATGTCACCCAGGGTTTTGCCATCCAGCACCAGCTCACCAGACTTCACGCCCGGCAGGTTGATAGCCAGAACCACACCACCGATCACGGTCGGGAACTGGAACAGGCCTTCCTGATTCAGTTTATCGTCAGACAACGGCGCGTCTGATGCACCGAAATCAACGGTGTTAGCGGTAATTTGTTTTACGCCACCGGAGGAGCCGATACCCTGATAGTTAACCTTATTACCGGTTTCTTTCTGGTAGGTATCCGCCCATTTGGCATACACCGGCGCAGGGAAGGTTGCACCAGCGCCAGTCAGGCTTGCTTCTGCAAATACAGAGAACGCGCTCAGAGATAAGGTCGCGGCGACAACAGTTGCGACAGTGGTACGCATAACTTTCATAATGTCTCCTGCAAGGATTTCGTAAATCATTGTTTAAGTGGCTACGATGAGCAAAATAGGACAAACAGGTGACAGATAAATGTACGAAATATGACAGTTTTATGACAAACACAAAGGAAGGTGTAACCACATGAAAAATATAGCACTTAATTCATCAGGCATTCATTTTTTTGTCATTTTTATTTTAAAGATCGCCGTTTTGTCCGTGAAATATGACAACGGCTGTCATAAACAGCCGTTAATGGATTAGTGTCCGATTTCAATCGTCAGGGTAGCCGTGCCGTTGAACGGACCGGGCGCGGGTCTGGACCCGGTTGCGCTAGCCGGAGCGCTTGAAAACGTGAGCGTCCCCAGCGTCTCGCCTTCCAGAGTCACGGGCATTTTGGTCGTTTCCGCCTCAAGTTCACCGCCGTTTACATTAATTTCCCTGTTATGTTTATCGTAAATCTTAATCCCCACGTCCGGATTATCGGTAGCCACCATCGTACTGTCGGCTGTCGCGGCAGAGGCGTGGAAGGATGCCCCCAGCGTGTCGGTAAACATCATATTTGAACATTTGATATTGACCTGCCGGGTAATCTTGCGTGAAGACACCGCCTGGCCCCGGTTAGCTGAGAATTCCGATGCCAGAATAGACTTGAAATCAATCATTATCGCCTGGCCTTCATCTATCTCGCAGGTTTGCGGTACCGTGACCGATCCCTGCACAATCACATCCGAGATGATTTCGTTCGAGACGGTACGGGGATCGATAGTGGCATAGATATTTGCCATGACCATCGACGGTATGGTGATCGTGCCGGTAAATTGTTTTTTGACATACAGATAAATAAAGCCCGACCCGCCGCTGTAAAACGTGGTTTGCGAACTGACGCCATTATGACACCGGTACGTTCCCCCAATGTCATTTGGCAGGTGATCGAAGGGAACGGTGGTGTAGCCAACGCCAAGAATGTAGATTTGCAAACCGATATCAAGATACTTATTGAGATAATAATAGGAGATATTGTTTCTGCTAGTGGTGGGCTGCAGGGCTGGATTAACCACGCTGGTGATGTAAGCATGATCGTAACTTTCATTTTTCCCCGTCTGGCAGTAGCACGTTCCCTTAAACGAAGTCGTAGAGTTATTCATATCGATCATATGCTGCATGCCAACCAGGTTATCAAGCGTCGTTAATTGTTCCGCGACAGTGAAATAGTTATGGTATTTGCCGTTGTCTGGTACGCAGTAGCCGGTAGGCGCCGCCTGTAAAAAAAAAGCGGCAAAAAAGAGAGTAAAAAGCCAGAATTGGGGTTTCATTCTTATCCTTTATCGACAAATGACAGGCAGTTGCACCAGCCCGGAATCAGGTTTCTGATGGATGTGATAGTCAGCCAGACAGACCTTGCCGCTGCTGAGCGTCAGTGAAAATTGCCCCGATTCGGGCATCCCGGCGAGATAGAGTTCACCTTTGTCACCGACAATTCCCGTTGCGCTTCCCACATCAAGCGCAGCGGTACCCACCGCACCAAACGGTGCAGGCTTGCCGTTCGCAAGTGAAACGCTAAACAGCACCCGATAGCCGATGTGCGTAACAAACTCGGCTTTCACCACCGCGCCACGCGTAGGCACCAGGTTTTGCACGCTGCGTTCCAGCTCAACGTTGCCTGAAACAAAATCCTTATTCTGAAGCGCAATACGGTTTTCATCGTAGGGTGAAAGCTGCGTCTTCACGGTGTAGCCGCGCCAGTCGGTGGCAACGCCGCTGGCGTTATCTACCGATAACCCTGCCGCACCAGGCGCTTTGATCAGCGCCACCGTTTCGCCCATCTCCTGCGAGAAGGTGATGCCTTCGTCGTGGATCAACACGCCGCCGCTGACGCCGTAGTTCAGGCTCTGGCTTTCGTCGCTCCAGGCATAATTCGTCTTTAGCGAGCCGTAGGACGCATCCCAGACCAGTCCCGCATTTCCCGCCGAGGTGCCGCGGTTTTCATACACAGACTGCTGTATGTTCCAGCTCAGATTGTTATCGTCGAGCAGATTGCCGTTCAACCCAATCTGGTGGGAAGGTGTGCCATGGTTACTGTGGGCGTAGTTGTAGTTGACGTAGCTGTTGGGTAACCAGGCCGAAAGCGGCAGAGACAGCGACAGCATAACGAGATGCTCGCTTTCATCTTCTTGTTGCCACTCTCCCATGCTGTCAGACACCGTATCGGTATAGTTCCACGACAGGTTCCACACGACCTGCTTCCAGCTGTTGCTGTAGCCTATCTGTATCAGGCGCTGCACATCGTCCGTACGCCAGAATTGCTCCCGGCTCAGCGTAAGATAGACATTACCGTACCCCTCGGAAAACGGTTGAGTCCAGGTGCCTTCTACCCGGCTGCGGCGGTTGCCCGTATGCCAGAAGTTCTCGCTATCGCCCGTGCGCGATGCCCATTCGCCCAGGGTGTAAAACCCTTCCGTTGAATAGCGATAACCTACAATACGCAGGCTGGTATTGCTGACGTCGAACGTTTTTGAGTACAGAAAACGCCAGGATTGCCCCTGCTCGTCATCGTCCGTAAAGTGCGATTGGGCATGGGTGATATCCATCGAAATAGCGCCGATATTGCCGAGATCTTTACCAATGCCGGCGGCAAACGCGCGGTAATCGTCTGCCAGCTGCGTGCCACCATACAGCGTCATTCCCCACGCCATTCCGTGCAATACCTGTGCCTGCATCACCTCTGGCATAAACCGATCGTTATCACGACGCTCACCAATGCTGATGTCCACATCCGTTTGCCCCTCCCGACGCAAAATTGCCAGAGATGCGTAAGGCTGAACAAAATGCTGCTCGCTGCCGTCTTCCTCTTTGATGGTGACGTCCAGATCTCCGCCGCTTGAGGTGGTGTTGAGATCGGTCAACGCAAACGGCCCCTGCGGCACGGCCGACTGATAAATCATGTAGCCATTCTGGCGGATGGTGACCACGGCGTTGGTTTTCGCCACGCCGCGCACCACCGGCGCAAAACCGTTCTGGCTATCGGGGAGCATGTCGCTGTCGGTGTACAGACGCACGCCGCGCACCTGTGAACTGTCGAAGAGATCGCTCGCGGTCCACGTATCACCCGCCATGGCCTGGCTGCGCAGGCTGGCAATATCATGCTGTAAGTACGTGCTCAGCGAACGAACGTTACCGCGGCTGTTGACCGCATTTAAGGCGCTATAGTTACGCAGACGCCATCCGCCAATGTTCAGCCCGCTGCGTAAATTCAGGTAGTAGAGATCGTCACTGTCATAGTCTGACTTCAGCGTCTGGGTCGTGGAGAAATCGTAGTTCAGCATCAAAGCGTCAATACCCTGATCCCAGCGCGAGGGCGAAATGGCGTCACGCGCCGTGGCGTCCAGATAGACCTGAGGGATCGACGCCTTCAGCGCAAGCTTTTCGCTGTCCAGCGTCCATTTCGCGCCAGGCAGCACCGGCACCGGTTCACAACCTTCAGCATTCACCGTATCCAGCGCTTTAATCGCGTTCACTTTCAGGCCAAACATCGCCAGCGTGTTTTTTACATCCACAAAACAAGGCGCCAACGCACTCTCCGGATCGTGGCGGAAAAAACGCACCGCCCTGCGCGCAATGAATCGATCGTTCACATAGATATCAACCTGATATTCTCCTTCAGGCAGGTTATCCGGGCGATTGAACTGGCTGATATCGACCTCAATGGGCCGATCAAGCTCCAGCAGACGCACGTTAAAGAGTGGTCGTGTGGCACTGACGAGAAGCGGATAGCTTCCTCCCAGCCACAGCAGGGATAAAATCAAAGAGTGAAAACGTTTCAATACAAGCAACCCCGCCGCGGTTAAAGAGGTTGCTGAATAGCGTCGCTAATCGCGCCGTAATCATTAATACTGTGCCAGGTGAGCATTTTGCTCACGCCAGCAGGCAGCGCCAGCCGACGTGTCTCAAACGGCATTATCATCGCCAGGTCGAGCGGCTTGCCATCAATAACCACGTCGATCACATTGACGTGAATGGCCGTCGGGTTGGTGACCACCAGCATGCTGCCCTGCCGTTGCCATTTCACTTTCAGAGCGGCTGTTTCAGGCGTTTCCTTAACACCCGCCGGACGCCAGAAGAGTTTAATGCGCGTTTTGATGGCAATTTCCAGCTTGCTGCTTTCTTCGGTTGTCGACGGGGGAATATTTTTAATATTCAGCCAAAACACGGACTCCCTGTCAGACGGTAATTCGCCCTGAGTTTTAATGATACGCAGGACACGCTCCTGGCCGGGCTCCAGCCGGGAGACGGGAGGAATAACCGTAAAGGGCGGCTGGTGCTTATCCGCATTGTTAAAAGGCTCAACCCATGCCTGAAGAAGGTAAGGCAGTGCCGTATCTTTATTTAAGACAGAGAGGGTGGTATCTGCTTTATTTCCAGGGAAGATAACGCGGGTGCCACCAATAACAATCCCGGCACTTGACGTCCCGGTAGCGAATGAGAAAAGAAGAGCAACAAATAAAATTATAAAACGCCTGCGCATATTATATCCTGTAACAGGCCTGGATAATTCCCGATAAAAGGGCGCAACAAACCCAACCTCACCAGGCCTGATTATTTTTTACAGAAAGAGATTGAAGGAATTAATTACTGTATGTAATCGTAAATTCCGAATCCGCATTGGCAATGCCCGCCGTTACGGTTGCAGACGTGGCGATATAGCGAGCCATAAATGGTAACGACGCCTTGCCGGAGGAAATAGTGGCAGGCGTAGACTGATTGTAAAGCTTAAGCAGACTGTTATCGGCGCGGTTATAAATTGCAATCGCAACGCCACTCGCCCCGCCAGAAGACAGCTTCAGGTACCCGTCACCGTCTTCGGTGCCGTCAAAACGGGCGCTGGCTTTTTTGTAGGTATCCGGGCAGTTCAGCAGATCGATCTGGAATGCCTGAACCGACGCCATTGACCCCACGCCGGTAAACGTTGATTTATTCACTTTGCCTAAATCAACGGTCTGGTCTTTAGTACCGGTAGACACCTCACAGGTACTATCGATAATTTCGCCCGTGAAATGGACAGTACCATTGCCATTGGCCGCATGTGTCTGCGCACCGAAAAATAAAGAGGAAAGCACAACAATGCTCTTTAACGTATTTCCTTTCATTACAACACCATCCTGAATTATACATTGCAAAATACTATTTCCCTGATAAATACTTCAGGGCATACAAGCGAAGAGCATTAAACTCTTTAAAATAAAAAATAACAAGAAGAAATATTATTCTATTATTCTCGCCTGCTGAATATGGAATAGTTCAGGATGAAATGAGGTCTTAATATAATATTATATTTAAAAAAACAGGATTAATTCTACCAGGATTTATATATCTCTATTATTCCAGAATTATATTTTCAGAGTAAATTTATATTTACCGATCAAAAAATAGCCCCACAATCATAGATTTATGGGGCTATTTCACTTCAATATATAAAATTATTCAACCGTGACCGATTTCGCCAGGTTACGCGGCTGGTCAACGTCAGTGCCTTTGATCAGCGCCACGTGATAAGCCAACAGCTGCAGCGGAACAGTGTAGAAGATCGGTGCAATCACCTCTTCGACATGCGGCATTTCGATGATATGCATATTGTCGCTGCTGGCAAAACCGGCATCTTTATCAGCGAAGACGTACAGGACACCGCCGCGGGCGCGCACTTCTTCGATGTTGGATTTCAGTTTTTCCAGCAGTTCGTTGTTTGGTGCCACAACGATGACCGGCATATCCGCATCAATCAGCGCCAGAGGGCCGTGTTTCAGCTCGCCTGCCGCATAAGCTTCAGCGTGAATGTAGGAGATCTCTTTCAGCTTCAGCGCGCCTTCCAGCGCGATCGGATACTGATCGCCACGGCCCAGGAACAGGGCGTGATGTTTGTCAGAGAAATCCTCCGCCAGCGCTTCAATGCGTTTGTCCTGAGACAGCATCTGCTCAATACGGCTCGGCAGCGCCTGCAGCCCGTGAACGATGTCGTGCTCAACGGAAGCATCTTCGCCTTTCAGACGCGCCAGCTTCGCCACCAGCATCAGCAGAACCGTCAACTGAGTGGTAAACGCTTTAGTAGAAGCGACGCCAATTTCGGTGCCCGCTTTGGTCATCAGCGCCAGATCGGACTCGCGCACCAGTGAAGAACCTGGAACGTTACAGATGGCCAGAGAGCCCAGGTAACCCAGCTCTTTAGAAAGACGCAGCGCTGCCAGGGTATCTGCCGTTTCACCGGACTGAGACAAGGTGATCATCAGGCTGTTGCGACGCACAGCGGATTTGCGATAGCGGAATTCAGACGCGATTTCCACGTCGCACGGCACACCCGCCAGGGATTCAAACCAGTAGCGAGAGACCATACCGGAGTTGTAGGAGGTGCCACAGGCGACGATCTGAATATGCTCAACCTTGCCGAGCAGTTCATTGGCATTGGCACCCAGTTCGCTCAGATCCACCTCGCCGTGGCTAATGCGCCCGGTTAGGGTGTTTTTGATCGCGTTTGGCTGCTCGTAAATCTCTTTCTGCATGTAATGACGGTACGCACCTTTATCGCCCGCATCGTACTGCAGATTCGATTCGATCTCCTGACGCTTAACCTGCTCGCCTTTGGTATCGAAGACGGTCACGCTGCGGCGAGTCACTTCCGCGATATCTCCCTCTTCCAGGAAGATAAAGCGGCGGGTCACCGGCAGAAGTGCCAGCTGATCGGAGGCGATGAAGTTTTCCCCCATCCCCAGACCGATAACCATTGGGCTACCGGAACGCGCGGCCAGCAGCGTGGACGGGTCGCGGGAATCCATGATTACCGTACCGTACGCACCGCGCAGCTGAGGAATAGCGCGCAGTACCGCTTCACGGAGCGTGCCGCCCTGTGCCAGCTCCCAGTGCACCAGGTGAGCAATCACTTCGGTGTCAGTTTCAGAGACAAAGGTATAACCGCGCGCTTTCAGTTCTTCGCGCAGGGGTTCGTGGTTTTCGATAATGCCGTTATGGACGACCACGATGTGTTCAGACACATGCGGGTGAGCGTTACCTTCGGATGGTTCACCGTGCGTCGCCCAGCGGGTGTGCGCAATACCCGTCCCGCCGTGCAGCGGATGTTCTTCCGCAGCCTGGGCCAGCATATGCACTTTACCCAGGCGGCGCAGACGGGTCATATGACCTTCTGCATCTACGACAGCCAGACCGGCAGAGTCGTAACCACGGTATTCCAGACGACGTAAACCTTCGAGAAGGATTTCAGCAATATCACGCTGCGCAACTGCGCCAACAATTCCACACATATTTTAGATTCCGAATTTAGGCATGATGCCTGCGTTGTCGCTGACCTGTATTTGCCCTTTCCGGGCACCCCGAGCCTTGTAGAGAGTGGGGTTATAGTTATGGGTGCTGCTTGTGGGGGGAGATATATATTTATCTCCTCACCCGGGTTTGCCTGATGACGGCTACGCCTTATCAGGCCTACTCAATGGTAGGGCGGGTAAGCGTAGCGCCACCCGCCTTGTTGTTACTTCTTCTTCACCGGGCGTTTCCAGCCCTGCTTGTGCACCTGCGGCACGCGGCTTAACACTAACTCGTTATCCGCCACGTCACGCGTCACGGTCGTCCCGGCGGCAATGGTCACGCCGTTACCTACGGTGACAGGCGCCACCAGCTGCGTGTCAGAACCCACGAACACGTCGTCGCCGATAATGGTTTTGAACTTGTTGGCACCGTCATAGTTACAGGTAATGGTTCCTGCACCAATATTCACGTTGTCGCCAATTTCTGCGTCACCCAGATAGGTCAGATGACCGGCTTTCGAGCCTTTCCCCAGACGCGCTTTTTTCATTTCCACGAAGTTGCCTACGTGAGCGCCTTCCAGCAGCTCAGCACCTGGACGCAGACGCGCAAACGGACCGATAGTACACGCCGCGTCCAGATGAGCATCTTCAACCACGCTGTACGGGCTAATTTCGCAGTCGTCACCGATGACGCTGTTTTTGATCACACAGCCGGCGCCAATTTTGACGCGGTTGCCAAGCTGAACGTTGCCTTCAAGGATAACGTTAGTATCAATCTCAACATCTCGCCCGTGCGACAAGGTCCCCCGCAGATCGAAACGCGCTGGATCGCGCAGCATTACGCCGGCCAGCAGCAGCTTTTCGGCCTGCTCAGACTGATAAATGCGCTCAAGACGAGAAAGCTGCAGACGGTTATTCACGCCGTCCGTTTCACTGATGCGCGCTGGATGAACGGCGGCAATTTCTCGCCCTTCGTGGTACGCCATCGCAATGATATCGGTGATGTAGTACTCACCCTGCGCGTTGTTGTTATTGAGCTTCGACAGCCAGCGCTTCATATCTGCGCCATTGGCAATCAGGATACCGGTGTTGATCTCCTGAATCTGACGCTGTTCATCGCTGGCGTCTTTGTGTTCAACGATACCCGTTACGTGGTCGTTCTCACGCGTGATACGGCCATAGCCCGTTGGGTCGTCCAGTACGACGGTTAATAAACCGATGCCGCCCTGCGGTTTGGCTGCACGCAGGCGAGTCAGCGTCTCGACGGAGATCAGCGGGACGTCTCCGTAGAGCATCAGGATGTCTTCGTCATCGGCAAAAAAAGGGGCGGCCTGCTGCATTGCATGGCCAGTACCCAGCTGTTCAGCCTGGAGCACCCAGTTGAGCGCGTCATCGTTCAGCGCCTTTTTAAGCAGATCGCCACCGTGTCCATAAACCAGATGGACCTGACGGGCCCCCAGTTCATTCGCTGCATCAATGACATGCTGCACCATTGGCTTTCCTGCCAGACGGTGAAGCACTTTAGGCAGATCGGAATACATGCGGGTACCTTTGCCAGCGGCAAGGATCACCACGCTCATCGCACTGTTTGACATACGCATCCTGACGGTAATTTAAGTGAGAAGTAAAGACGTTTGATACTTAAAATTCTACATCTTTTTCATCATGAATTAAGGCACAAAAAAAAAGCCAGCCTGGTATACAGACTGGCTTTTGAGCTTTTCAAGCCGGTGTTACATCGCTTTTTTGGTCAACTCGATAACGCGCAGTTTCGCGATCGCTTTGGCCAGCTCCGCAGACGCCTGAGCGTAATCCACGTCACCATGAGAGCTGCTAATGTGCTCTTCAGCCTTACGCTTCGATTCCAGGGCTCGTGCTTCGTCGAGATCCTGGCCACGAATAGCGGTATCGGCCAGAACGGTCACACTGCCTGGCTGCACTTCAAGAATGCCGCCGGACAGATAGATAAACTCTTCATGACCGAACTGTTTAACGATGCGGATCATACCAGGCTTAATGGCGGTGAGCAGCGGTGCGTGACCCGGGAAAATACCCAGTTCACCTTCACTACCCGTTACCTGGATTTTCTCGACCAGACCAGAGAACATTTGTTGCTCTGCGCTGACGACATCCAGGTGGTAAGTCATTGCCATATCACCCTCCGATTAAGGCGTTAAAGTTTTTTGGCTTTTTCCACTGCTTCTTCGATGGAACCAACCATGTAGAACGCCTGCTCTGGCAGGTGATCGTATTCGCCTTCCATGATGCCTTTAAAGCCACGGATGGTGTCTTTCAGGGAAACGTATTTACCCGGAGAACCGGTGAATACTTCCGCAACGAAGAACGGCTGGGACAGGAAGCGCTGGATCTTACGCGCACGTGCTACCACCAGTTTGTCTTCTTCAGACAGCTCATCCATACCCAGGATGGCGATGATGTCTTTCAGTTCCTGGTAACGCTGCAGCAGGGACTGTACGCCACGCGCGGTGTCGTAGTGTTCCTGACCCACAACCAGTGGATCCAGCTGACGGCTGGTGGAGTCCAGCGGGTCAACGGCCGGGTAGATACCCAGAGACGCGATCTGACGGCTCAGTACCACGGTTGCATCTAAGTGCGCAAAGGTGGTGGCTGGTGATGGGTCAGTCAAGTCATCCGCAGGTACGTATACCGCCTGAACGGAGGTGATAGAACCGGTTTTGGTAGAGGTGATACGTTCCTGAAGAACACCCATCTCTTCCGCCAGCGTAGGCTGATAACCTACCGCTGAAGGCATACGACCCAGCAGTGCAGATACTTCAGTACCGGCCAGGGTGTAACGATAGATGTTATCAACGAACAGCAGAACGTCACGGCCTTCGTCACGGAACTTCTCAGCCATCGTCAGACCAGTCAGCGCAACGCGCAGACGGTTTCCTGGTGGCTCGTTCATCTGGCCGTAAACCAGGGATACTTTGTCCAGAACGTTGGAGTCGGTCATTTCGTGGTAGAAGTCGTTACCCTCACGAGTACGTTCACCTACGCCCGCAAATACAGAGTAACCGGAGTGCTCGATCGCGATGTTACGGATCAGCTCCATCATGTTTACGGTTTTACCTACACCCGCACCACCGAACAGACCCACTTTACCGCCCTTCGCAAACGGACACATCAGGTCGATAACTTTGATGCCGGTTTCCAGCAGTTCCTGAGAGCTTGACAGCTCTTCGTAGGAAGGTGCCGCGCGGTGGATAGCCCAACGCTCTTCTTCACCGATGTCGCCTTTCATGTCGATTGGCTGACCCAATACGTTCATGATACGACCCAGTGTTGCTTTACCTACAGGCACTTCGATCGGGTGCTCAAGGTCTTTCACTTCCAGACCACGACGCAGACCGTCGGAAGAACCCATCGCGATGGTACGCACGATACCGCCGCCGAGCTGCTGCTGAACTTCCAGCACCAGGCTCTCGTTACCATTCTGTACCTCAAGCGCGTCGTACACGCGTGGTACGGCGTCCTGAGGGAACTCGACGTCCACCACGGCGCCGATTACCTGGACAATCTTTCCAGTAGCCATCTTGAATCCTCTACGTAATTCGTAAACCTGGTTAAACCGCGGCGGCTCCCGAGACAATCTCGGTGAGTTCCTGAGTAATGCTGGCCTGACGAGCTTTGTTGTAAACCAACTGCAGCTCTTTAATCAGGCTGCCGCCATTATCGGTCGCGGCTTTCATCGCCACCATTCGTGCGGCCTGCTCGCTGGCCAGGTTTTCTACAACGCCCTGATAAACCTGAGATTCAACGTAACGACGCAGCAGGGTATCCAGCAGCGGTTTCGGATCGGGTTCATACAGGTAATCCCAGGCTTTCTGCTTCAACTCGTCATCTTCTGATGCCGGTAAAGGCAGCATCTGAGTGATCGTAGGCACCTGAGACATGGTGTTAATAAATTTGTTGCTGACAACGTACAGTCTGTCCAGACGGCCTTCATCATAGGCCTGCAACATCACTTTAACCGGGCCGATCAGTTCGGACAGGGACGGGTTATCACCCATACCGGTCACCTGAGCGACAATGTTGCCACCAACGGAGTTAAAGAAAGAGACGCCTTTAGAGCCAATCAGTGCCAGATCGCACTGAACGCCTTTATCGGACCAGCCTTTCATATCCGCCAGCAGTTTTTTGAACAGGTTAATGTTCAAGCCGCCACACAGACCACGGTCAGTCGACACCACCAGGTAGCCCACGCGCTTAACGTCGCGTTCTTCCAGGTAAGGGTGCTTGTATTCCAGATTACCGTTTGCAAGGTGACCAATCACTTTGCGCATGGTCTCTGCATAAGGACGGCTGGCCGCCATGCGATCCTGCGATTTACGCATTTTGGAAGCGGCGACCATCTCCATCGCTTTAGTGATCTTTTGCGTGTTCTGGACGCTTGCGATCTTACTACGTATCTCTTTTGCGCCGGCCATGAGCTTCTCCTCAATGCCAGGCGGCTTGTCCTGAGACAAGCCGCCGGACGATTACCAGGATTGGGTTGCTTTGAAGGAATCGAGGATAGCTTTCAGCTTGCCTTCGATTTCGTCGTTATAGCCACCGGTCTGGTTGATCTCTTGCATCAGCGGAGCGTGATCACGGTCGACGTAAGCCAGCAGAGCGGCTTCGAAGCTACCGATTTTCGCCAGTTCCACATCTTCGAGGTAACCGCGTTCAGCCGCGAACAGTACCAGGCCCTGCTGAGCAACAGACATTGGTGCGTACTGTTTCTGCTTCAGCAGCTCGGTCACTTTCTGACCGTGGCTCAGCTGTTTACGGGTTGCTTCGTCCAGATCGGATGCGAACTGAGAGAACGCAGCCAGTTCACGATACTGTGCCAGCGCGGTACGGATACCCCCGGACAGTTTCTTGATGATCTTGGTCTGAGCAGCACCACCAACACGGGATACGGAGATACCCGGGTTAACCGCCGGACGAATACCGGAGTTAAACAGGTTGGTTTCCAGGAAGATCTGACCATCGGTAATGGAGATTACGTTGGTCGGAACGAACGCAGAAACGTCACCCGCCTGGGTTTCAATGATCGGCAGTGCGGTCAGAGAGCCCGTTTTACCCTTCACTTCACCTTTGGTGAAGTTCTCGACGTATTCCGCGTTAACGCGGGAAGCACGCTCCAGCAGACGAGAGTGGAGGTAGAATACGTCGCCCGGGAATGCTTCACGTCCTGGTGGACGACGGAGCAGCAGGGAAACCTGACGATAAGCAACAGCCTGTTTAGACAGGTCATCGTATACGATCAGTGCATCTTCACCGCGGTCACGGAAGTATTCGCCCATTGCGCAACCCGCGTATGGCGCCAGGTATTGCAGTGCAGCAGATTCAGAAGCGGTAGCCACAACCACGATGGTGTTAGACAGCGCGCCGTGCTCTTCCAGTTTACGAACCACGTTAGAAATGGTGGACGCTTTCTGGCCGATAGCCACGTACACACATTTGATGCCGGAGTCACGCTGGTTGATGATGGCGTCGATTGCCATCGCGGTTTTACCGGTCTGACGGTCACCGATGATCAGTTCACGCTGACCACGACCGATTGGGATCATGGCGTCAACAGACTTATAGCCTGTCTGAACAGGCTGATCGACGGACTGACGATCGATAACGCCTGGTGCGATAACTTCGATTGGAGAGAAGCCATCGTGCTCAACCGGACCTTTACCGTCGATTGGCGCACCCAGGGTGTTAACAACGCGGCCCAGCAGGCCACGGCCAACCGGCACTTCCAGAATACGGCCAGTACACTTAACCTTCATGCCTTCGGCGAGGTCAGCGTATGGACCCATCACAACCGCACCTACGGAGTCGCGCTCCAGGTTCAGTGCGATAGCGTAACGGTTACCCGGCAGGGAAATCATCTCACCCTGCATACAATCGGCCAGGCCGTGGATGCGGATAACACCGTCACTTACAGAAACAATAGTACCTTCATTGTGAGCTTCGCTCACAACATTGAACTGAGCAATGCGCTGCTTGATCAGTTCGCTGATTTCGGTGGAATTCAGTTGCATGCTCCAGTCCCCTTAAGACTGCAAGACGTCTGCAAGGCGTTCAAGACGGCCGCGTACGCTGCCATCAATGACCATATCACCCGAGCGGATGATTACGCCTGCCATTACAGACTTATCGATTTTGCAATTCAGCTTAACTTTGCGTGACAGACGTTTTTCCATCGCGGCGGTGATTTTCGCAAGCTGTTCATCACTCAGTTCAGTCGCTGAAGTCACTTCGACTTCAGCTGTTGCTTCACTAAGGGCACGTAAGTGCTCAAACTGCTCGAGAACATCCGGGAGCACACGGAGACGACCATTTTCTGCCATCACCTTAATCAGGTTCTGGCCGTTGGCATCCAGTTGCTCTCCGCACACGGCGATAAACGACGCGGCGAGAGTTTCAGGCGCTAACGCACCGGAAAGCAACTCGGCCATTTGTTCGTTTTTCGTCACCTCAGCGGCAAACGCCAGCATATTCTGCCAGCGATCGACATTTTGGTGTTCGATAGCAAAGTCAAAAGCTGCTTTGGCGTAGGGGCGAGCTACCGTAACAAATTCAGACATCAGCCCCTCCCTCCTTACAGTTCAGCGACAAGTTTGTCCACGATGTCGCTGTTAGCAGCTTCATCCACGGAACGTTCGATGATCTTCTCGGCGCCAGCAACAGCCAGAATCGCAACCTGCTTACGCAGTTCTTCACGAGCACGTTTACGCTCAGCTTCAATTTCAGCCTGAGCCTGTGTCACGATCTTAGTACGTTCCTGTTCTGCTTCAGCTTTGGCTTCGTCCAGGATCTGCGAACGGCGTTTGTTAGCCTGTTCGATGATGACCTGAGCTTCCGCTTTCGCTTTTTTCAGCTGGTCTGTCGCGTTGGCCTGTGCAAGGTCCAAATCTTTCTTAGCGCGTTCTGCAGAAGCCAGACCGTCAGCAATTTCTTTCTGACGTTTTTCGATGGCAGCCATTAAAGGCGGCCATACATACTTCATGCAGAACCAGACAAAGAGAATAAACGCGATGGCCTGGCCGAGGATTGTTGCGTTCATGTTCACAGCACAATACCTCTTAAATTTCTGTGGCTTGGGGTTTTAAAACAACTACTACGCGACAGCAAACATCACGTACAGACCCAGACCTACAGCGATCATTGGGATAGCATCCACCAGACCCATAACGATAAAGAACTGAGTACGCAGCAGAGGAATCAGATCAGGTTGACGCGCTGCGCCTTCCAGGAATTTGCCCCCGAGGATGCCGATACCGATCGCAGCACCGATAGCCGCCAGACCCATCATCACAGCGGCAGCCATGTACAGCAGATCCATATTCAGGTTTTCCATGACAGTCTCCAGTTTGTTTCAATTAAAACGTAGTAGTGTTGGTAAAAAATCAGTGCTCTTCAGACGCCATCGACAGATAGACGATCGTCAGAACCATGAAGATAAAGGCTTGCAGCGTAATGATCAGGATGTGGAAAATGGCCCATGGCACATTCAGAATCCACTGTGACCACCACGGCAGAAGACCCGCGATCAGAATGAAAATCAGCTCACCCGCATACATGTTGCCGAACAGTCGCAGACCCAGTGAAACAGGTTTGGACAGCAGGCTAACGCCTTCCAG
The DNA here is from genome assembly GCF_000534515.1 of Enterobacter sp. MGH 37. Taxonomy (NCBI): domain Bacteria; kingdom Pseudomonadati; phylum Pseudomonadota; class Gammaproteobacteria; order Enterobacterales; family Enterobacteriaceae; genus Enterobacter; species Enterobacter sp. MGH 37. The sequence continues at coordinate 1,218,325 of NZ_KI973206.1, read as the reverse complement.
GATCAGGTTGACCGGAATAAACGCCCAGTGGTTGAACGGCTGCAAGGTAAGCTCTTTCACAAAGCCGCTTACGCCTTTCATTTTGATGCTGTAGAAAAGAATCAGGATAAACACGCCCAGCGCCATCGACAGAGTGATGTTCACGTCCGCAGACGGTACAACACGCAGCGCAGGCAGGCCGAAGATGTGCTCGCCGATGAACGGCAGCAGGTCAATTGGCAGCAGGTCCATCAGGTTCATCAGGAAGACCCAAACGAACACGGTCAAGGCCAGCGGAGCAATCAGCTTGCTCTTACCATGGTACATGTCTTTCACGCTGCCATGGACGAAGCCGATGATCATTTCAACGAATGTCTGGAATTTCCCTGGAACACCGCTGGTCGCCTTTTTAGCAACGCTGCGGAACATGGCCAGGAACAGAAGACCCAATACCACCGAGAAGAACATGGAGTCGATGTTGATCGTCCAGAAGGTGGCCGGGGGGTTATGCGGATCCACCAGCGAGAATGTACGCAGGTCCAGCTGAAGGTTATTCAGATGGTGACCTATGTAATCCTGCGGCGTCATATTTTCTGAAGCCATGATGCCTTTTACCCTTTGTTATTGATTACAGCTGGAGCCAGAACTTGTACCACCAGCACCAAAACCCACGTTGCTATCAGCGGCATGAAGACCACTTTCAAAACCGCCAGCGCCATCACCAGTAGAGCAAAGGTCAGCAACACCTTACACACTTCGCCAAGAGCGAAGGACCAGGCCACGCGGCCTTTGGCGGGTGTATGCGCCTGATGACGCCAGGCAAAAATCATAAACAACACGTTTGGCAGCACAACTGCCAAACCCCCGCACACGGCGGAGATGCCCCAGAAGGGGTCTTTGAGGCTAAACAGCAGTCCACTTGCTATCACAGCCAGAAACTGAATGAACAGAAGCTTACGAGCAACGTTTCTACTCAAGAGCGACACAGACATCACGTTTTTACTCCTGCTCCCTTCGAGGTATGCCGCGTGTCGTATAAAACGTCCTTTAAGGCTCAGAGTCAAGCATCAAAAAGCGGACAAATTATACGGTGCGTACCCGTGATTTCAAACATTAAGTAGCGAAAAGGTGAATAAATGTTTAAATATTTTTCCCCACCGCTATTTTTCAACTTTCGCTGAAAGCATCGACCTTCGAGCAAAACTGCAAACAGCGCGAAAACGTTGACTACAAAGCGTGCACGAGATCACAAAACACACATTTGCGATAAGGTTGTATTTATCAAAGCCGTAAATCGCACAGGAGTATCTTTCTGAAATCAAAGATAAAATATCGCAACTATTTTCAAAACAGCCCCGTACACAATAAAAACCTTTTATTGACATTCTTAATAAATAATTAACATCACACTCTGATTACAGTCTTCCACTTTTAGCAGACTGATATTTTCATAGTTGACTATCTTCACGGTGAATAATAGGCGCAACGTTAACCATAAGAAAAACCATGGTAAAAAAGAGGTTAAATGCTAACGGGTAAATCCATGTGAGTTGTGCTGTTTTTTAACATCACCAGAACAGCACAAATTCCACATTTTTTATTAATTTTTTAAAAATTGTTTGGCTTAATTATCACCAGATGACGTTCACCGTCGAGCTGAGGAATGTTTAATTTCTCGATGGATTCAACGGCAAAACCGTCCGGAAGCTGTTCAATTTCATCACCCGGCAGTTGCCCTTTCAGCGCATAGAAACGCCCTTTCTCTTCTGCGGGCAAATGTTTACACCAGCTCACCATGTCATTGAGTGAAGCAAAGGCGCGGCTGATAACACCGTCAAACGGCGGTTCTGCCGGAAACGCCTCTACCCTGCTTTGAACGGGCGTGATGTTCTCAAGCTTCAGCTCATGCTGAACCTGTCGTAAAAAGCGCACGCGCTTACCGAGGCTGTCCAGCAGCGTGAAATGACTTTCAGGCCGGACAATCGACAGCGGAACCCCTGGCAGACCGGGCCCCGTGCCAACGTCGATAAAACGCTCCCCCTTCAGATACGGTGCCACAACGATGCTATCGAGAATATGGCGTACCAGCATCTCGTTGGGGTCGCGTACCGACGTCAGGTTGTACGCTTTGTTCCATTTGTTCAGCATATCGACATAGGCCACCAGCTGGTTTTTCTGGTGATCGGTGAGCGAAATACCTGCCTGATCCAGCAGACGAGAGAGTTTGTTGAGCACGGTGAATACCTGTTGGAAAACTTAGGTGGCGGGTGGCGCTTCGCTTACCCGCCCTACGGGTTCAGTAGGCCCGGTAAGCGCATCGCCACCGGGCAATGTTCTGGGCATTACGCGCTGCGGCGCAGCATACCCTGTTTCTTCAACCACACCAGCAGAATCGAAATCGCGGCGGGCGTAACGCCAGAGATACGTGATGCCTGGCCGATGGATACCGGTTTATGATCGTTCAGCTTAGCGATCACTTCGTTGGAAAGCCCCGTCACCTGACGGTAGTCCAGCATTTCCGGCAGCAACGTGTTTTCGTTACGCTGCTGTTTTTCAATCTCATCCTGTTGGCGCGCGATATAGCCTTCGTACTTCACCTGAATTTCGACCTGTTCAGCGGCTTCGGCATCTTCAAGACCCGGGGCGAACGCGGTGAGTTTCACCAGATTCTCATAGGTCACTTCGGGACGACGCAGCAGATCTTCACCGCTGGCTTCACGTGAGAGCGGCGCAGTTAAGTGAGCGTTCACTTCGGCAGCGGTTTCCGCCTGTGGATTAACCCACGTGGTTTTCAGACGCTGACGTTCCTGTTCAATGCGCTCCAGCTTCTCGTTAAAGCGTGCCCAGCGTTCGTCATCGACCAGACCCAGCTCGCGGCCCATTTCAGTCAGACGCAGGTCGGCGTTATCTTCGCGCAGCATCAGGCGATATTCCGCACGAGAGGTAAACATACGGTACGGTTCTTTGGTGCCCAGGGTGCAGAGATCGTCAACCAGTACGCCCAGATAGGCCTGAGAACGCGCCGGGGCCCAGCCCTCTTTTTCGGCAGAGAAACGGGCAGCGTTCAAACCGGCCAGCAGACCCTGTGCAGCCGCTTCTTCGTAACCGGTGGTGCCGTTAATCTGGCCCGCGAAGAACAGACCGTGGATGAATTTGCTCTCCAGGGTTGGCTTCAGGTCACGCGGGTCGAAGAAATCGTACTCAATAGCGTAGCCAGGGCGAACGATTTTCGCATTCTCCATGCCCTGCATTGAGCGAACAATCTGCATCTGCACATCGAACGGCAGGCTGGTGGAGATACCATTCGGATAAATTTCGTTTGAGGTCAGCCCTTCCGGCTCCAGGAAGATCTGGTGCTGGTTACGATCGGCAAAGCGCATCACTTTGTCTTCGATCGACGGGCAGTAACGCGGACCGATCCCTTCGATCACACCGGCGTACATTGGGCTGCGATCGAGGTTATTGCGGATCACGTCATGGGTTTTTTCGTTGGTATGCGTGATGTAGCACGGTACCTGCTGCGGATGTTGCGCCGCATTGCCCATGAACGAGAAGACCGGCATCGGGTTATCACCGTGCTGTTGCGCAAGCACGCTGAAATCAATGGTACGCGCGTCAATACGTGGCGGCGTGCCAGTCTTCAGGCGGCTTACGCGCAGTGGCAGTTCACGCAGACGACGAGAGAGCGGAATGGATGGCGGATCGCCTGCACGGCCACCGCTGTAGTTATCCAGACCAATATGAATTTTCCCGTCCAGGAAGGTGCCGACGGTCAGTACCACCGCTTTGGCGCGGAATTTAAGGCCCATCTGGGTCACTGCACCCACGACGCGATCGTTCTCAACGATAAGATCTTCTACCGCCTGCTGGAAGATCATCAGGTTTGGCTGGTTCTCCAGCGCGGTACGTACGGCCTGACGATAAAGCACGCGGTCTGCCTGTGCACGAGTGGCACGCACTGCCGGCCCTTTACTCGCGTTTAGTATCCTAAACTGGATGCCTGCATGATCGATCGCTTTCGCCATCAGGCCGCCAAGCGCATCCACTTCTTTTACCAGGTGTCCTTTCCCAATGCCGCCAATCGCCGGATTACAGGACATTTGTCCCAGCGTGTCGATATTGTGTGTCAAAAGCAGGGTCTGTTGACCCATATGCGCTGCGGCCATTGCGGCCTCAGTGCCTGCGTGACCCCCGCCAATGATGATGACGTCAAAAGGATCCTGATAAAACATGGTGGTCTGCCTCGCGTAAAGCGGTATGAAAATGGATTGAAGCCCGGGCCGTGGATTCTACTCAACTTTAGTCTTTCGAGAAAGCATTGGGATCCTGGGCTATTAAAAAGAAGATCTTTTTATTTAGAGATCTGTTCTATTGTGATCTCTTATTAGGATCGCGTACTTGTGTGGATAAGTCCGATCCGGCAAATAAGATCATGCAGTTAGGAAGGATCGTTTGCTGTGAATGATCGGTGATCCTGGACCGTATAAGCTGGGATCAGAACGCGACTTTATACACAGGCTAAAAACGATACAACAGTTGTTCTTTGGATAACTACGGGTTAATACGAGCTTTTAACCAGAGTTATCCACATCTAATCGCGCGATCTTTAATCGTTTTTGAGTAAATTTTTCCATTCACCCAACCAGATCTCGGCCGGATCCTCCGGAATATCATGATCGAGGATGTTGATCTTGAGTGTTTCACCCAGCTGTTTTGCTCCGCAAGAGGTGACAACAGCTTCGACTTTCTCTATTGCCCCGCAAAAGGTGTCATATTCACGACTGCCGATCCCCACAGCGCCAAAACGGACCTTTGAGAGGTCAGGCTGCTGTTCCTGCAGTTCGTCATATAAAGGTTGCAGGTTATCCGGCAGATCGCCCGCGCCATGCGTGGAGGTGATCAGCAGCCAGACCCCGTCAGTCGGGAGATCTTCAAGCAGCGGTCCGTGCAGGGTTTGTGTTGAAAAGCCCGCATCTTCCAGCTTCTCAGCCAGATGTTCCGCTACATATTCCGCACCACCGAGGGTGCTGCCGCTGATAAGGGTAATGTCCGCCATTGATCGCTCGCTCAGATAAAGAGGGAGATATTGTACGCTGTGAACGAGCTGGGATCTACCTGTGGAAAATGAGGGAATGAATTTGCCCGATCATGGGCGGATGGTACGCATGATCGGGTTTTGCAGGGAGATCAGTGTCTCGGTGGACTGAATTTCATCAATTGTTTGGATCTTGTTGATAAGTACCTGCTGGAGGGCATCGATGGATCGGCACATCACTTTTATAAAGATACTGTAGTGCCCCGTGGTGTAGTACGCCTCGGTGACCTCATCCAGCGCATTGAGCCTGGCCAGGGCGGAAGGATAGTCTTTTGCGCTTTTAAGAATGATGCCGATAAAGCAGCAGACGTCGTAACCCAGCTGCTTCGGGCTGACGTCAATGTGCGCGCCGGTAATGATCCCCGCCTGCTTCATTTTCTCTACGCGAACGTGAATGGTTCCCGGGCTGACGCCAAACTGTTTCGCCAGTTCGGCGTAGGCGGTACGGGCATTGGCCATTAACGCCTCGAGTATGCCGCGGTCGAGATTGTCGATCTGATAATTTTCCATAGCTTTTTCTTATGAAGATTGATGATTCTTTCTATTCTAGCCTCATATTTTATCGATTCAAAAGTGAAGTCGGCTTTTTGTTGTTGAGTTATTGAATTAAGTGCCGGTTCTGTTGCTTAATCATTACCAACAGGACGCAGGAGTATAAATAATGAAAACCGCTTACATCGCAAAACAACGCCAGATCAGTTTCGTTAAATCCCATTTTTCCCGCCAGCTGGAAGAGAAGCTTGGGCTGATTGAGGTTCAGGCACCGATTCTGAGCCGGGTGGGCGACGGGACGCAGGATAACTTGTCTGGATGCGAAAAAGCGGTACAGGTGAAAGTGAAAACACTGCCAGATGCCCAGTTCGAAGTGGTTCATTCCCTGGCGAAGTGGAAGCGTCAAACCCTGGGACAACACGACTTCAGCGCGGGCGAAGGGCTTTACACGCACATGAAAGCCCTTCGCCCCGATGAAGACCGCCTTTCACCTATTCACTCTGTTTACGTTGACCAGTGGGACTGGGAGCGCGTGATGGGTGATGGCGAGCGTCACCTTGGCACGCTGAAATCCACCGTTGAGGCGATCTACGCCGGGATCAAAGCGACTGAAGCGGCCGTGAGCAAAGAGTTTGGTCTGGCACCGTTCCTGCCGGACACGATCCACTTTGTTCATAGCCAGGCACTGTTGAGCCGTTTCCCGGATCTTGATGCCAAAGGCCGTGAACGTGCGATCGCGAAAGAGTTGGGTGCAGTATTCCTGATCGGCATTGGCGGCAAACTCTCTGATGGCAAACGCCACGACGTCCGTGCGCCGGATTATGATGACTGGAGCACCGCGGGGGAGCACGACTATGCCGGGCTGAACGGCGATATCCTGGTCTGGAACCCGGTACTGGAAGATGCATTTGAGCTCTCCTCTATGGGGATCCGCGTGGATGCCGACGCGCTGAAACGCCAGCTGGCGGTGACCGGTGACGAAGATCGTCTCAAATTAGAGTGGCACCAGGCGTTGCTGCGCGGCGAAATGCCGCAGACCATCGGGGGAGGGATCGGCCAGTCCCGTCTGACCATGCTGCTGCTGCAACTGCCGCATATTGGTCAGGTACAGTGTGGCGTCTGGCCGCAGCAGGTGCGTGACAGCGTGGGATCTCTTCTTTAATTATCGCTGCCAGCGTCTGAGCAGGCGGCTACGCAACCCGGTATCAAAGCGCCAGATATGATCGAAGATGCGCATGATGCCGGGTTTTCCATGAGCGGACATCGCGACGGCGTGAAAACGGTGCTGATGCACCCGCTGTAACTCCTTCACTTTATTAACCACATCATCCGGCAGTCGCTGGGCTATAAAATCGGAAATGACGACCGCATCGGCGTCGTACCAGTCACCCCCCTGCATCCGCTCAACGATGCTGCGAAAGCAGCTGGCCAGGTCAGTGCCCCCGCGAAAACGCTGGCTTAAAAAACGGATTGCCTGCTCTATTCCCTGCTGGTTCGTCAGCTCATAACCCACGACTTCGCTGGAGAAGAGCATGATGAAGCAGCGACGGCGGTCGGCGAGCGCCACGCGCATCAGTGCCAGGCAAAACGCTTTTGCACACTGTTCGTTAAATCCGCCCATCGAACCGGACGTATCCACACAAACAATAAACGGCCCGCGCGGCTGTTCATCAAAATCCTGATGGACGACCGGACGCTGGCTAAGTTTCTCGCGCCACGCTTCGCCGTGCAGCCGGTAGGTAAGAAGCTGTTTTTCCACCAGCCGACGGTAGAACTCATACTCCAGCTCGGTCATTCCCAGCGTGCTCAGTTCGGTGGGCAGCAGGCGCAGAATGTCATCGCTCTGCTGGAGCCCGTCGACCTGTTCTGGCACGGTTGCCGGTTCACGCACCAGGGTGCGGAAGGTTTCCATCGGGGCATCCTTCTTTGGAACTGATTTTGCTTCCCTTGAGCGCCCCAGCTGTTCAGCAAGCTTCATCAATTCCGGCTGCTGCGCCAGAAAATCGCCGTATTTGACGATCAACTGGTAATCTCCGCGTTTGAGCTGACCGGCACTCATGTCCCAGAGACGTCCTGCGGCGTTTTCATTTTCCACCAGCACCTGCTCAAGCTGACCGCTTAAGGTCATGCGTTCCTGAACTTCACTGAGCAGCTGTTCACGTTCTTCATCCAGCAACTGCTGGTTTAACGTTGTGGCCTGAACCACCAGACTGAGGCGCCAGCGTTGTAAAAAGAGAGTATGCAGTGCGGGGGTAAAGGTGGCGTTATCCGTGACCAGCGCCCGGGCCTGGCTGGCAAACGGAGAGTGGACGTTATCGAGTACTGCCAGGGTTTGTGGGAGCTGGACGATAAACTGCGTCGTGGAGAGCCGTTGACACTGTTGATAGGCCGCGACTTCCTCCGTCAGTTCCGGCGGAACTTCAGTCTCTTTGAATCGCTGTCGCAGATTATCTCGCCAGCGCGGAAGATCGTCGGTCATCGCCTTTTTGAGCTTCGGGAATTTTTCAAAAAACGCCGCCAGCTGCGGCGACGCCAGAAGGGTAATCACCACCTCCTCGATCAACCCTTCCTCGCTGACCGCCAGCATCACGTTGAGCGTGTCCAGCGTTAGCATTGACGCGCCTGTTTGATCTGCGCGCTGACATCCTGCAGGCTGGCTTCGATGCGACCTAACCAGTCGCTATGAATAAAGAGGCATTTTTGCTGCTCGCTAAAGCGGGTGTGCTGCTGGTGCCATTCGGTATCCAGGGCGTCCAGCTGCTGTTTGATCTCTTCCGGCACGCTGTCAGAAGCGGTGCCAGGAAGCGCAAGACGCGAGCCCTGCAGGCTGACGTCGCGGATCACCAGGTGCTGGCTGCTGTCCACTTCCATCGTGAGCGGCTGCGCGAAACCGATGCCGTTGAGTTTTCCGCGGATCTCACCGCCTTTGTCGAGCCACTGAGATAGCGCCTCGCGCTCAACCGTAATGTGTACCACCTGCATATCATGCAGTTTGAGCGGCTGCTGGAGCAGCAGCGTTAGCGTCGTACCGGTCAGATCGGCGGGGAGTTCGTAATGCGGTTTGCGGGCGAACATACCGCCCAGACGATTGACTTTCAGCGCCGTTTTATCACTTTGCTGCTGTTGGAGCTGGATGCGGCGTTGAGTAATCGCCCCCAGCTGGTTGAGCATCGCCTGCTGCCCCCATGCGTGTCCGGTCATCAATACGTCCAGCTGCTGCTGCATCAGGTTCATGCCTTCTGCGTCGTGCCAGAGGCAGTCTTTCAGCAGGATCAGATCGATGGGCGCGACGGCATCACGACCGCTGAACAGGGCGCTTGCCTGGAGCAGACGAATCGCCTTTTTCCAGCGACGGTCCGAGACATACGGTGCGGAAGGAAGTAAATCAAGCTGCTGGCGCAGCATGAAGATCAGTTCAAAAACGGCATCGGGCAGTTTGATTTTGCCGATCTCTTCCTGCCACTGGTAATACTCCTCGTCCGTCACCTGCAAAGAAGCCGCCACCGGGTTTTCGTTCTCATCCTGCTGGCTGACCAGCATAGAGCGGAAGTTTGACTTGTCCTGGACTTTATCGAGCCACAGGCGGATCAGCATACGGTCATACAGCGCTTCCAGGCTGCTGTCGGCTTCGGGCAGTTCGTTTGACGCGGCCACCAGCAGACGCATGGGGATTTTCTCTTCGCTGGCCCCGTTGCGAAACCGGCGTTCGTTAATCGCCGTGAGCAGGGTGTTCAGGATTGCCGGGCCGGCTTTCCAGATCTCATCGAGAAAGACAATTTCTGCTTCCGGAAGATAACCCGCCGTCAGACGCTCATAACGCCCCTCGTCTTTGAGGGCTTGAATAGAGAGCGGACCGAAAACCTCTTCGGGGGTGGAAAAGCGCGTCATGAGATATTCAAAGGCGCGAGCATTCTGAAAAGCGAACTTCAGGCGGCGTGCGATCAGGCTTTTGGCAATGCCCGGCGGACCCAGCAGAAACACGCTTTCACCGCTCAACGCTGCCAGTAAGCAAAGGCGAATGGCGTGGCTACGCTCGAAAAGGCCTTTCTCTAGCGCACTGCTGAGGCGGGAAATTCTTTCTGCTAATAAATGTGAGTGAGCCATAATAGTTTTGCATCCTTTCGCCGTCGTGGCGGCCAATTGAAGCGAGTATAGACGTTTCAGTCAGAGCTGGTAATAGGCTGAAGTGCGGCGCAATTTTCTTTGCGCTACATTAATGCGGTTGCATTTAGGGGTTCGATTTTGCAACGAATCGTGCATACTGTGCGCTTTTTGTGGGCCAAGGGACCGGGAACACATTTGTTATTTAAACGAAAAGACTAGTCTATGAGCACTGATAATAAGCAATCATTACCCGCAATAACGCTTGCTGCGATCGGGGTTGTCTACGGTGATATCGGTACCAGCCCGCTTTATACGCTTCGTGAATGTCTGTCCGGCCAGTTTGGCTTTGGTGTTGAGCGTGATGCCGTGTTTGGCTTCTTGTCACTCATCTTCTGGCTGCTGATCCTGGTTGTTTCTGTTAAATATCTCTCCTTCGTTATGCGTGCAGATAACGCGGGCGAAGGCGGGATCCTGACCCTGATGTCCCTTGCCGGGCGCAACACCTCCGCCAGAATGACGTCCGTGCTGGTGATTATCGGCCTGATCGGCGGCAGTTTCTTCTACGGAGAGGTGGTTATCACACCCGCCATTTCGGTCCTCTCGGCGATAGAGGGCCTGGAGATTATTGCGCCACAGCTCGATACGTGGGTGGTTCCGCTGGCGATAATCGTATTAACGCTGCTGTTTGCGATCCAGAAGCACGGTACCGGGCTGGTGGGTAAACTGTTTGCGCCGATTATGCTGGCCTGGTTCCTGATCCTCGCGGCCCTCGGTTTGCGCAGCATTATTGCTAACCCTGAAGTGCTGCATGCCCTGAATCCTTACTGGGCCGTGCATTTCTTCCTTGAATATAAAGTTGTCTCCTTCGTGGCGCTTGGCGCGGTCGTGCTCTCCATCACTGGCGTTGAGGCGTTGTATGCCGATATGGGGCACTTCGGGAAACTGCCTATCCGCGTGGCATGGTTTATTGTGGTGCTGCCGTCGCTGGTGCTGAACTACTTCGGTCAGGGCGCGCTGCTGCTCAAGAACCCGGAAGCGATTAAGAACCCGTTCTTCCTGCTGGCGCCTGACTGGGCGCTGGTACCGATGCTGATTCTGGCGACGCTGGCTACCGTCATTGCTTCTCAGGCGGTGATTTCGGGGGTGTTCTCTCTGACGCGCCAGGCCGTGCGTCTGGGGTATCTCTCGCCAATGCGCATCATCCATACTTCAGAGATGGAGTCGGGTCAGATCTACATTCCGTTCGTTAACTGGCTGCTCTATTTCGCGGTTGTGATTGTTATCGTGAGCTTTGAGCACTCCAGTAACCTGGCGGCGGCGTACGGTATTGCGGTAACCGGTACGATGGTGCTGACATCGCTTCTTTCCACTACCGTGGCGTACCGAAACTGGCACTGGAATAAATTCCTTGTGGCAATGATTCTGGTGGGCTTCCTGTGCATCGACGTGCCGTTGTTCTCTGCTAACCTCGACAAGATTGTCTCCGGCGGCTGGCTGCCGCTGACGCTGGGTCTGGTGATGTTCATCGTGATGACCACGTGGAAGAGCGAGCGCTTCCGTCTGCTGCGTCGTATGCATGAGCACGGTAACTCTCTGGAGGCGATGATCGCTTCCCTGGAGAAATCCCCGCCGGTGCGCGTGCCGGGAACGGCGGTGTATATGTCTCGTGCCCTGAACGTCATCCCGTTCGCGCTGATGCATAACCTCAAGCACAACAAGGTTCTGCACGAGCGCGTGATCCTGCTGACGTTGCGTACCGAAGATGCGCCGTACGTTCACAACGTGCGTCGCGTGCAAATCGAGCAGCTGTCCCCGACATTCTGGCGCGTGGTGGCGAGTTACGGCTGGCGCGAAACGCCAAATGTGGAAGAGGTGTTCCACCGCTGCGGTCTTGAAGGGCTAAGCTGCCGGATGATGGAGACGTCGTTCTTTATGTCGCACGAGTCGCTGATTATCGGCAAGCGTCCCTGGTATCTGCGCCTGCGCGGTAAGCTTTATCTTATCCTGCAGCGTAACGCTCTGCGTGCGCCTGACCAGTTTGAGATCCCGCCTAACCGCGTGATTGAGCTTGGAACGCAGGTCGAGATTTAAGTCCTTCTGCGGGCTGATGCCCTCACCCCGACCCTCTCCCACAGGGAGAGGGCGCAAACATAAAAAACGGTAACCTGACGGTTACCGTTTTGCATTTACCTCCCCTCTATTTCACTTAGCGAAACGTTTCGACGTTGATCACAAATCTGTTACGCCATGATGGTTTTCTGAACACTCTTGCGGCTACACTCTTTTTAGCGAAACGTTTCGCTAGTGGAGCAGAAAATGAAGAAAGGCACAGTTCTCAACTCAGAAATCTCATCGGTCATTTCCCGTCTTGGGCATACCGATACGCTGGTGGTTTGCGATGCAGGCTTACCGGTTCCGCGCAGCACAACCCGTATTGATATGGCGTTAACGCAGGGAGTTCCTTCGTTTATGCAGGTACTGGATGTGGTGACGTCGGAGATGCAGGTTGAGGCGGCCATTCTCGCGGCGGAAATCAAACAACATAATCCGCAGCTCCACGAAACGTTGCTTAAGTTTATTGAGCAACTGCAGCAACACCAGGGAAACACCATAGAAATTCGTTACACAACGCACGAGCAGTTCAAACAACAAACCGCAGACAGTCAGGCGGTGATTCGCAGCGGGGAGTGTTCCCCGTATGCGAATATCATTCTCTGTGCTGGCGTCACCTTCTGAGGCCATCATGGACGCATTACTGCAACTCAAGGGGATCGATAAATCGTTCCCGGGCGTAAAAGCCCTCTCCGGTGCGGCGCTGAATGTCTACTCCGGTCGCGTGATGGCGCTGGTGGGCGAAAACGGTGCGGGCAAATCCACCATGATGAAAGTGCTGACCGGGATTTACCAACGTGATGCCGGTTCGCTGCTCTGGCTGGGTAAAGAGACCACCTTTAACGGCCCGAAATCTTCTCAGGAAGCGGGTATCGGTATCATCCACCAGGAGCTAAACCTGATCCCGCAGCTCACCATTGCGGAGAACATCTTCCTCGGCCGTGAGTTTGTGAACCGGTTTGGCAAAATCGACTGGAAAACCATGTACGCCGAAGCGGACAAGCTGCTCGCGAAGCTGAACCTGCGCTTTAAGAGCGACCGTCTGGTAGGCGAGCTCTCCATCGGCGATCAGCAGATGGTGGAAATCGCGAAGGTGCTGAGCTTTGAATCCAAAGTCATCATCATGGATGAGCCGACCGACGCTCTCACTGATACCGAAACCGAATCCCTGTTCCGCGTTATCCGCGAGCTGAAATCGCAGGGTCGTGGGATTGTCTATATTTCTCACCGCATGAAAGAGATCTTCGAGATTTGCGATGACGTCACCGTCTTCCGCGACGGGCAGTTTATTGCCGAGCGCGAAGTGGCGACGCTGACCGAAGATACGCTCATCGAAATGATGGTGGGACGTAAGCTGGAAGATCAGTATCCGCGTCTGGATAAAGCACCGGGTGAGATCCGCCTGAAGGTGGATAACCTCTGCGGTCCGGGCGTTCACGATGTGACCTTTACCCTGCGCCAGGGTGAGATCCTCGGTGTCGCGGGTCTGATGGGCGCGGGACGTACCGAACTGATGAAAGTGCTCTACGGCGCACTGCCGCGCATCAGCGGTTATGTCACCCTCGACGGTCATGAAGTGGTGACGCGCTCTCCGCAGGATGGTCTGGCGAACGGTATCGTCTATATCTCTGAAGACCGCAAGCGCGACGGTTTAGTGCTGGGCATGTCGGTAAAAGAGAACATGTCGCTTACCGCGCTGCGCTATTTCAGCCGCAGCGGCGGCAGCCTTAAGCATAAAGACGAGCAGCAGGCGGTCAGTGATTTTATCCGTCTTTTTAACGTCAAAACGCCGTCAATGGAGCAGGCGATTGGCCTGTTGTCCGGTGGTAATCAGCAGAAAGTGGCGATTGCCCGCGGGCTGATGACGCGCCCGAAAGTCTTGATCCTCGACGAGCCAACCCGCGGCGTAGACGTGGGCGCAAAGAAAGAGATCTATCAGCTGATTAACCAGTTCAAGGCCGACGGGCTGAGCATCATTCTGGTCTCTTCCGAGATGCCAGAAGTATTAGGCATGAGCGATCGCATTATCGTCATGCATGAAGGGCATCTCGGCGGTGAATTCACTCGCGAGCAGGCCACCCAGGAAGTTCTGATGGCTGCCGCTGTGGGCAAGCTTAATCGCGTGAATCAGGAGTAAGAAGATGACTACCCAGGCTGTTTCTGGTCGCCGCTATTTCACAAAGGCATGGTTGATGGAACAAAAATCGCTGATTGCCCTGCTGGTGCTGATCGCGATTGTGTCGACCATGAGCCCGAATTTCTTCACCGTTAATAACCTCTTCAACATTCTGCAGCAGACGTCTGTGAACGCCATTATGGCGGTCGGGATGACGCTGGTGATTTTGACCTCGGGTATCGATCTGTCCGTCGGTTCCCTGCTGGCGCTCACCGGTGCGATCGCCGCTTCGCTTGTCGGGATTGAAGTCAACGCGCTGGTGGCGGTTGCCGCTGCACTGGCAGCAGGCGCGGCGATTGGCGCTGTAACCGGCGTAATCGTGGCAAAAGGGCGTGTTCAGGCGTTTATCGCCACGCTGGTCATGATGCTGCTGCTGCGTGGTGTGACCATGGTCTACACCAACGGTAGCCCGGTCAATACCGGATTTACGGATAATGCCGATCTTTTTGGCTGGTTCGGTATTGGCCGTCCGCTGGGCGTCCCGACGCCGGTCTGGATCATGGCTATCGTCTTCCTGGCGGCGTGGTACATGCTGCATCACACTCGTCTGGGTCGTTACATTTATGCGCTGGGCGGTAACGAAGCGGCAACGCGTCTGTCCGGTATTAGCGTCAATAAAGTCAAAATTATCGTTTACTCCCTGTGCGGCCTGCTGGCCTCTCTGGCGGGCATCATCGAAGTGGCGCGTCTTTCTTCTGCGCAGCCAACGGCGGGTACGGGCTATGAACTGGATGCCATCGCGGCGGTGGTTCTGGGCGGTACGAGTCTGGCGGGCGGTAAAGGTCGCATTGTTGGGACATTGATCGGCGCACTGATCCTCGGTTTCCTGAATAATGGTTTGAATTTGTTAGGTGTTTCCTCCTATTACCAGATGATCGTTAAGGCAGTGGTGATTTTGCTGGCGGTACTGGTAGACAACAAAAAACAGTAACTGACGACACTACAGGACATCTTAGATATGAACATGAAAAAACTGGCTACCCTGGTTTCCGCAGTCGCGCTGAGCGCAACCGTAAGTGCTAACGCCATGGCGAAAGACACCATCGCGCTGGTTGTCTCTACCCTGAACAACCCGTTCTTCGTCTCCCTGAAGGATGGTGCGCAGAAAGAAGCTGACAAGCTGGGTTACAACCTGGTCGTGCTGGATTCTCAGAACAACCCGGCGAAAGAGCTGGCGAACGTTCAGGACTTAACCGTTCGTGGCACCAAAATCCTGCTGATCAACCCAACTGATTCTGACGCCGTAGGTAACGCCGTTAAAATGGCAAACCAGGCGAAAATTCCGGTGATCACGCTGGACCGTCAGGCGAACAAAGGCGATGTAGTCAGCCACATCGCGTCTGATAACGTGCTGGGCGGTAAAATCGCCGGTGATTACATTGCGAAGAAAGCCGGTGAAGGCGCCAAAGTCATCGAACTGCAGGGGATTGCCGGGACGTCCGCAGCGCGTGAGCGTGGCGAAGGCTTCCAGCAGGCTGTTGCTGCACACAAATTCAATGTCCTGGCGAGCCAGCCAGCAGACTTCGACCGTACCAAAGGTCTGAACGTTATGCAGAACCTGCTGACCGCACATCCTGACGTGCAGGCTGTGTTTGCACAGAACGATGAGATGGCGCTGGGTGCGCTGCGTGCCCTGCAGACTGCAGGTAAATCTGATGTGATGGTTGTCGGATTTGACGGTACGCCGGATGGTGAAAAAGCGGTAAATGATGGCAAACTGGCTGCGACCATCGCTCAGCTGCCTGAGCAGATTGGCGCGACTGGCGTACAAACTGCCGACAAAGTGCTGAAGGGCGAAAAAGTTCAGGCCAAATACCCTGTTGACCTGAAGCTGGTCATCAAGCAGTAAAAGGCGAATCAGGCAGTCGCTGGCTGCCTGAGGGACACCAATAAAGAAAAGTGTGGCATACGCCACCGGGTAACACCGGTGGCGCTCTCAGATGGACAATCCAACCATGAAAACCGCAGGTAACCTCGTCGTCCTTGGCAGTATCAATGCCGATCACATTCTTAACCTTGAATCATTCCCTGCACCGGGCGAAACCGTCACGGGTAATCAGTACCAGGTAGCATTTGGCGGTAAGGGCGCAAACCAGGCCGTCGCCGCCGGACGCAGTGGGGCGAATATTGCGTTTATCGCCTGTACGGGTGATGACGATACCGGTGAGCGCGTACGTAAACAGCTGGCCAGCGATAATATTGATATCGCGCCGGTCAGCGTTGTTGCGGGGGAGTCTACCGGCGTGGCGCTGATTTTCGTCAACGCTGAAGGTGAGAATGTCATCGGTATTCATGCGGGTGCTAACGCTGCGCTGACGACGGCGCGCGTAGAAGCGCAACGAGCACTCATCGGTGGAGCCGAAGCCCTGCTGATGCAGCTGGAGTCACCGGTTGAAAGCGTGCTGGCTGCCGCCAAAATTGCGCATGAAAATCATACCACTGTCGTACTTAACCCTGCTCCAGCCTGTGTATTATCAGACGAGTTGTTGGCGCTGGTGGACATCATTACGCCAAACGAAACCGAAGCGGAAAAGCTGACGGGCATTCGTGTTGAAAATGATGATGATGCCGCGCGTGCGGCGAAAGTGTTGCATGAAAAGGGCGTCGGGACCGTTATCATTACTCTTGGCAGCCGTGGGGTGTGGGCAAGCGTAAACGGCGAAGGGCGTCGCGTGCCGGGCTTCAGGGTTAAAGCCATTGATACGATTGCCGCAGGCGATACCTTTAACGGTGCGCTGGTGACGGCGCTGCTGGAAGGCAAAGTGATGGATGATGCGATCCGCTTTGCGCATGCCGCCGCCGCAATTGCGGTGACGCGTAAAGGGGCACAGCCTTCCGTACCGTGGCGCAAAGAGATCGATGAATTCTTAAGTCAGCAGGGGTAACGTTTGGCTACGATGAAAGATGTCGCCCGCATGGCGGGCGTTTCTACTTCGACTGTCTCTCACGTTATTAATAACGATCGTTTCGTTAGCGAGGCGATTCGGGAGAAAGTCGAAGCCGCAGTAAAAGATCTCAACTATGCGCCGTCGGCGCTGGCGCGCAGCCTTAAGCTTAACCAGACGCGCACCATCGGTATGCTGATCACCGCCAGTACCAACCCTTTTTATTCTGAACTTGTTCGCGGCGTAGAGCGCAGCTGCTTCGAGCGTGGCTACAGTCTGGTGCTGTGCAATACCGAGGGTGACGAACAGCGCATGAACCGTAACCTGGAAACGCTGATGCAAAAACGCGTCGACGGGTTATTGCTGCTCTGTACCGAAACCCATCAACCGTCGAAAGAGATTATCCAGCGCTACCCTTCAATTCCTACGGTGATGATGGACTGGGCGCCGTTCGATGGGACCAGCGATCTGATTCAGGATAATTCCCTGCTGGGCGGCGACATGGCAACTCAGCATCTGATAGATAAAGGTCATACCCGCATCGCCTGCATTACCGGCCCGCTGGATAAAACCCCGGCGCGCTTGCGTCTGGAAGGTTATCTCTCGGCGATGGAACGCGCGGGTCTTGCCATCCCTGACGGCTACCGGATCACCGGTGATTTCGAATTTAACGGCGGCTTTGAGGCGATGCAGACATTGCTGATGCAAGATCCGCGTCCGCAGGCGGTATTTATCGGTAACGATGCGATGGCATTTGGTGCTTATCAGGCGTTGTATCAGGCGGGGTTACGCGTTCCGGACGATATGGCGATCATTGGCTACGATGATATCGAACTGGCGCGCTACATGACGCCGCCGCTGACCACCATTCATCAGCCGAAAGATGAACTGGGTGAGCTGGCCATTGATGTGTTGATCCACCGAATGGCGCAGCCCACGCTGCAACAGCAACGTCTGCAGCTTACTCCTGTTCTGATGGAACGGGGTTCGGTTTAGCCTTTGCTTTGTGGCGCTCTTTGATCAGGTTTCGGCCATCTTTCGGTTTTAACAGCATAAAGACCAGCGCCGATACCACCGTGAGTGCGCCCATCGTAATAAAGGTATAGTGGAACTGCTCAACGGTATTCGCGCTGTCAAAACCCTCATAAAAGCGCAGCACTGCTGCACTTACCGCCACCCCTAAACTGATCGACAGCTGCTGTGTTACCGCCAGCACGCTGTTGCCGCTACTGGCATTCTCGTCAGTCAGATCGGCAAGGGTAATGGTGTTCATCGACGTAAACTGCGTCGACATTGCCATGCCCAGCACAAACAACGGCAGGATCAGCATCCAGACGGGAAGAGAGGCGGATTGCAGAGAGAATTGCGCAATCATCAGGCCGATAAAGACCGTCACGCCAACCAGCGTCTTACGATAGCCAAACCAGCGCAGTACCTGCGTGACGGTTGATTTTGCCAGAATTGAACCCATTGCCGTGGGCGCCATCATGCAGCCGGCAATCAGGGCCGGATAGCCAAAACCTACCTGCAACATCAATGGCATCAGGAACGGTACGCATCCTGTCCCCAGGCGTGAAGCTATGTTTCCTGCAATCCCGACGGAGAAGGTCCGGGTGTTAAACAGCGATAAAGAGATAAGCGGTGTCGGGTGGCGACGCGCATGACGTATATAAAGAAGGAAAAGCAGAATACCGCTGAGGATGACGGCCAGTGCCAGCCACGTTTCAACGATTTTCTCACCAAACAGCTCCATCCCGCTGGAGAACAGCACCAGGCTTAGACCAAACAGGAAAAATCCGCCCATATCGAAGCTGCGTCTTGGCGTGGTGAAGTTGGGCATATATTTGCGAGCGTAGAACAGCCCTGCCACACCAATCGGGATATTAATCAGGAAGATCCAGTGCCAGCTTGCCCAGGTCACAAACACGCCGCCGAGTACCGGGCCCAGTATCGGGCCGACGAGGCCCGGCATGGTGACGAAGTTGAGCACGGGAAGCAGCTCGCTGCGTGGGTAGGCACGCAGCAATGCCAGGCGCGCCACGGGCATCATCATCGCGCCGCCAATGCCCTGTAACACGCGGAAGATAACCAGCTCTGTTAAGGATGTGGAGAGCGCGCAGGCCAGCGAACCCAGGGTAAAGAGCGTTACGGCCAGCATGAAAACTCTGCGGGTACCGAAGCGGTCAGCCAGCCAGCCGCTTACCGGGATCAGCATCGCCACCGTCAGGGTATAGCTGATGATGGCGGACTGCATTGCCAGCGGGGAGCGGTTGAGGCTTTGTGCAATGGCGGGAAGCGCTGTGTTGAGGATGGTGGCATCCAGTGCCTGCATAAAGAACGCCATGGCTGCAATCCACGGCAATCCTGCCATGCTGCGCGCTTTTTTCTTTGTCATTTATCTACCTGCTGGTGGGTTGGCGCGGCCAGCAATGCCTGGCACGCACTCAGGGCTCGCTGCCCGTCGTTCTCCTGAATGGCATCCACTATCGCCTGATGCAAATCCAGCTTTACCACTTCGTCTTGTGTAATAGAGGAAAAGTAGGTGTGGTACACCGAATGGAATAACGAGGCAAAGGAGGTCAGGAAGGGATTGGCGCTCATCATATAGATATGTTCATGCCAGGCCATATCGACCTCAACCCAGCGTTCCCGATTGAAGTGTTTTTTCAGGAACACCATCTCTTCCATCAACGCGTTAAGTTGCGCTTTCTGCTCTGCTGTTCCGAGCGTGGCGGCAAGCAGGCAGGCCTGGGGTTCAAGGCTACTACGCATCACGAGGAAGTGATCGACCACCTGATGAAAGTTATCTTCGGTCATCCACCAGGAGAGCAGCTCCTGATCGAGAAAATTCCAGTTACTCTGTGGCATCACGCGCGTACCAATGCGCGGGCGCGGGAGAACCATCCCTTTTGCCGTCAGGGTTTTCACCGCTTCACGAACGGCGGTACGGCTCACCCCAAACTGCTCGCCCAACTCCATTTCACCCGGCAGGATGCTGCCCGGGGCATATTTTCCCGCTAAAATCCGCTGCGCCAGCTTTTCTGCCAGCACATAGGAGAGGTTTTTTTGGGCGGCCAGCTGTTGTGCGCTTAATGGCATCGCGTTTATTCCTTAATGTTTCATGCTGATAATTATGCCACCTCGAATGTGATTGTGGTTGTAGATACATCAAATAGAACAATTTGTAGCTTGATTTCACCGCTATTGGTGAAAAAAAACACGGACGGAAACTTTTTTTAAATTTCCTCTTGTCACTGTGAAATAACTCCCTATAATGCGCCTCCACTGACACGGAACAACGGCACACACGCCGCCGGGTCAGCAGAGAAAAGCAAAATAAACGCTTGACTCTGAAGCGGGAAAGCGTAATATGCACACCCCGCGCCGCAGCGAAAACGAAGCGGCACTGCTCTTTAACAATTTATCAGACAATCTGTGTGGGCACTCAAAGTGACATGGATTCTTAACGTCGCAAGACGAAAAATGAATACCAAGTCTCTGAGTGAACATACGTAATTCATTACGAAGTTTAATTCACGAGCATCAAACTTAAATTGAAGAGTTTGATCATGGCTCAGATTGAACGCTGGCGGCAGGCCTAACACATGCAAGTCGAACGGTAGCACAGAGAGCTTGCTCTCGGGTGACGAGTGGCGGACGGGTGAGTAATGTCTGGGAAACTGCCTGATGGAGGGGGATAACTACTGGAAACGGTAGCTAATACCGCATAACGTCGCAAGACCAAAGAGGGGGACCTTCGGGCCTCTTGCCATCAGATGTGCCCAGATGGGATTAGCTAGTAGGTGGGGTAACGGCTCACCTAGGCGACGATCCCTAGCTGGTCTGAGAGGATGACCAGCCACACTGGAACTGAGACACGGTCCAGACTCCTACGGGAGGCAGCAGTGGGGAATATTGCACAATGGGCGCAAGCCTGATGCAGCCATGCCGCGTGTATGAAGAAGGCCTTCGGGTTGTAAAGTACTTTCAGCGGGGAGGAAGGTGTTGTGGTTAATAACCGCAGCAATTGACGTTACCCGCAGAAGAAGCACCGGCTAACTCCGTGCCAGCAGCCGCGGTAATACGGAGGGTGCAAGCGTTAATCGGAATTACTGGGCGTAAAGCGCACGCAGGCGGTCTGTCAAGTCGGATGTGAAATCCCCGGGCTCAACCTGGGAACTGCATTCGAAACTGGCAGGCTAGAGTCTTGTAGAGGGGGGTAGAATTCCAGGTGTAGCGGTGAAATGCGTAGAGATCTGGAGGAATACCGGTGGCGAAGGCGGCCCCCTGGACAAAGACTGACGCTCAGGTGCGAAAGCGTGGGGAGCAAACAGGATTAGATACCCTGGTAGTCCACGCCGTAAACGATGTCGACTTGGAGGTTGTGCCCTTGAGGCGTGGCTTCCGGAGCTAACGCGTTAAGTCGACCGCCTGGGGAGTACGGCCGCAAGGTTAAAACTCAAATGAATTGACGGGGGCCCGCACAAGCGGTGGAGCATGTGGTTTAATTCGATGCAACGCGAAGAACCTTACCTACTCTTGACATCCAGAGAACTTTCCAGAGATGGATTGGTGCCTTCGGGAACTCTGAGACAGGTGCTGCATGGCTGTCGTCAGCTCGTGTTGTGAAATGTTGGGTTAAGTCCCGCAACGAGCGCAACCCTTATCCTTTGTTGCCAGCGGTTAGGCCGGGAACTCAAAGGAGACTGCCAGTGATAAACTGGAGGAAGGTGGGGATGACGTCAAGTCATCATGGCCCTTACGAGTAGGGCTACACACGTGCTACAATGGCGCATACAAAGAGAAGCGACCTCGCGAGAGCAAGCGGACCTCATAAAGTGCGTCGTAGTCCGGATTGGAGTCTGCAACTCGACTCCATGAAGTCGGAATCGCTAGTAATCGTAGATCAGAATGCTACGGTGAATACGTTCCCGGGCCTTGTACACACCGCCCGTCACACCATGGGAGTGGGTTGCAAAAGAAGTAGGTAGCTTAACCTTCGGGAGGGCGCTTACCACTTTGTGATTCATGACTGGGGTGAAGTCGTAACAAGGTAACCGTAGGGGAACCTGCGGTTGGATCACCTCCTTACCTTAAAGAACCTGCCTTTGCAGTGCTCACACAGATTGTCTGATGAAAAGTAAATAGCAAGGCGTCTTGCGATTGAGACTTCAGTGTCCCCTTCGTCTAGAGGCCCAGGACACCGCCCTTTCACGGCGGTAACAGGGGTTCGAATCCCCTAGGGGACGCCACTTGCTGGTTCGTGAGTGAAAGTCACCTGCCGTCATATCTCAAAACTGACTTGCGAGTCATGTTTGAGATATTTGCTCTTTAAAAATCTGGATCAAGCTGAAAATTGAAACGACACACATGTTATGTGTGTTCGAGTCTCTCAAATTTTCGCAAACCGATGATGAATCGAAAGAAACATCTTCGGGTTGTGAGGTTAAGCGACTAAGCGTACACGGTGGATGCCCTGGCAGTCAGAGGCGATGAAGGACGTGCTAATCTGCGAAAAGCGCCGGCGAGGTGATATGAACCTTTGACCCGGCGATGTCCGAATGGGGAAACCCAGTGCAATTCGTTGCACTATCGTTAACTGAATACATAGGTTAACGAGGCGAACCGGGGGAACTGAAACATCTAAGTACCCCGAGGAAAAGAAATCAACCGAGATTCCCCCAGTAGCGGCGAGCGAACGGGGAGCAGCCCGGAGTCTGAATCAGCTTGTGTGTTAGTGGAACGGTCTGGAAAGTCCGACGGTACAGGGTGATAGTCCCGTACACGAAAATGCACAGGTTGTGAACTCGAAGAGTAGGGCGGGACACGTGGTATCCTGTCTGAATATGGGGGGACCATCCTCCAAGGCTAAATACTCCTGACTGACCGATAGTGAACCAGTACCGTGAGGGAAAGGCGAAAAGAACCCCGGCGAGGGGAGTGAAAAAGAACCTGAAACCGTGTACGTACAAGCAGTGGGAGCCTACTTGTTAGGTGACTGCGTACCTTTTGTATAATGGGTCAGCGACTTATATTCTGTAGCAAGGTTAACCGTATAGGGGAGCCGAAGGGAAACCGAGTCTTAACTGGGCGTTAAGTTGCAGGGTATAGACCCGAAACCCGGTGATCTAGCCATGGGCAGGTTGAAGGTTGGGTAACACTAACTGGAGGACCGAACCGACTAATGTTGAAAAATTAGCGGATGACCTGTGGCTGGGGGTGAAAGGCCAATCAAACCGGGAGATAGCTGGTTCTCCCCGAAAGCTATTTAGGTAGCGCCTCGTGAATTCATCTTCGGGGGTAGAGCACTGTTTCGGCTAGGGGGCCATCCCGGCTTACCAACCCGATGCAAACTACGAATACCGAAGAATGTTATCACGGGAGACACACGGCGGGTGCTAACGTCCGTCGTGAAGAGGGAAACAACCCAGACCGCCAGCTAAGGTCCCAAAGTCATGGTTAAGTGGGAAACGATGTGGGAAGGCACAGACAGCCAGGATGTTGGCTTAGAAGCAGCCATCATTTAAAGAAAGCGTAATAGCTCACTGGTCGAGTCGGCCTGCGCGGAAGATGTAACGGGGCTAAACCATGCACCGAAGCTGCGGCAGCGACGCTTATGCGTTGTTGGGTAGGGGAGCGTTCTGTAAGCCGTTGAAGGTGGCCTGTGAGGGTTGCTGGAGGTATCAGAAGTGCGAATGCTGACATAAGTAACGATAAAGCGGGTGAAAAGCCCGCTCGCCGGAAGACCAAGGGTTCCTGTCCAACGTTAATCGGGGCAGGGTGAGTCGACCCCTAAGGCGAGGCCGAAAGGCGTAGTCGATGGGAAACAGGTTAATATTCCTGTACTTGGTGTTACTGCGAAGGGGGGACGGAGAAGGCTATGTTAGCCGGGCGACGGTTGTCCCGGTTTAAGCATGTAGGCGGAGGTTCCAGGTAAATCCGGTACCTTTTAACGCTGAGGTGTGATGACGAGGCACTACGGTGCTGAAGTAACAAATGCCCTGCTTCCAGGAAAAGCCTCTAAGCATCAGGTAACACGAAATCGTACCCCAAACCGACACAGGTGGTCAGGTAGAGAATACCAAGGCGCTTGAGAGAACTCGGGTGAAGGAACTAGGCAAAATGGTGCCGTAACTTCGGGAGAAGGCACGCTGATATGTAGGTGAAGCCCCTGCGGGTGGAGCTGAAATCAGTCGAAGATACCAGCTGGCTGCAACTGTTTATTAAAAACACAGCACTGTGCAAACACGAAAGTGGACGTATACGGTGTGACGCCTGCCCGGTGCCGGAAGGTTAATTGATGGGGTTAGCGGCAACGCGAAGCTCTTGATCGAAGCCCCGGTAAACGGCGGCCGTAACTATAACGGTCCTAAGGTAGCGAAATTCCTTGTCGGGTAAGTTCCGACCTGCACGAATGGCGTAATGATGGCCAGGCTGTCTCCACCCGAGACTCAGTGAAATTGAACTCGCTGTGAAGATGCAGTGTACCCGCGGCAAGACGGAAAGACCCCGTGAACCTTTACTATAGCTTGACACTGAACACTGGTCCTTGATGTGTAGGATAGGTGGGAGGCTTTGAAGCGTGGACGCCAGTCTGCGTGGAGCCGCCCTTGAAATACCACCCTTTAATGGCTGGTGTTCTAACGTAGACCCGTGATCCGGGTTGCGGACAGTGTCTGGTGGGTAGTTTGACTGGGGCGGTCTCCTCCCAAAGAGTAACGGAGGAGCACGAAGGTTAGCTAATCCTGGTCGGACATCAGGAGGTTAGTGCAATGGCATAAGCTAGCTTGACTGCGAGAGTGACGGCTCGAGCAGGTGCGAAAGCAGGTCATAGTGATCCGGTGGTTCTGAATGGAAGGGCCATCGCTCAACGGATAAAAGGTACTCCGGGGATAACAGGCTGATACCGCCCAAGAGTTCATATCGACGGCGGTGTTTGGCACCTCGATGTCGGCTCATCACATCCTGGGGCTGAAGTAGGTCCCAAGGGTATGGCTGTTCGCCATTTAAAGTGGTACGCGAGCTGGGTTTAGAACGTCGTGAGACAGTTCGGTCCCTATCTGCCGTGGGCGCTGGAGAATTGAGGGGGGCTGCTCCTAGTACGAGAGGACCGGAGTGGACGCATCACTGGTGTTCGGGTTGTCATGCCAATGGCACTGCCCGGTAGCTAAATGCGGAAGAGATAAGTGCTGAAAGCATCTAAGCACGAAACTTGCCCCGAGATGAGTTCTCCCTGAGACTTTAAGTCTCCTGAAGGAACGTTGAAGACGACGACGTTGATAGGTCGGGTGTGTAAGCGCAGCGATGCGTTGAGCTAACCGATACTAATGAACCGTGAGGCTTAACCTTACAACGCCGAAGGTGTTTTGGCGGTGAGAGACGATTTTCAGCCTGATACAGATAACAGAATTTGCCTGGCGGCTTTAGCGCGGTGGTCCCACCTGACCCCATGCCGAACTCAGAAGTGAAACGCCGTAGCGCCGATGGTAGTGTGGGGTCTCCCCATGTGAGAGTAGGGAACTGCCAGGCATCAAATAGAAGAACCCCGTACCGTAAGGTGCGGGGTTTTTTGCTTTTGGTTTTCCTCTCCCGCAGGAAGAGGGCATCAAACCGCACTCCACGTCACAATAAACTCCGCTATCCCATCCACATCATTTAAATCCAACTGCGGAACCTCAAGCGGCAATACAACATCACCGGCCACCGCAATCACATGCTCATCAAGCGTTAACTCGCTAACATCATGCCCGGCATCGCTTCGGAACAGCAGGATCTTAGGTACAGCCTCATGCTTAAACCCCTCGACCAGCACCAGATCCAGGCTGGAATGATCCATCCGGCTGACCAGATAAGCCAGATCCAGCGGTGCCTCATCTGGCGTTTCTGTCATTAATGCCCAGCGCTGATTGCTTGCCACGATTGTCTGCGCGGCACCCGCTTTACGCAGTTCATAGCTGTCTTTTCCCGGTTTATCGACATCCATGTTATGGTGCGTATGCTTAATCAATCCGGGGCGAATACCTTTCGCACACAGTGCGGGTATTAGTTTCTTCAGCAGCGTGGTTTTCCCTGTGCCGCTCCATGCGGAAATAGCTAAAACGGGGATCATCTCTTCTCCTGCATCCTCTGCAAATCTTCACTCGTATTCACGTTCACAAAAGCCGATTTGAAATCGCTAAAATCAACAGGATGGCCGCCAGACTGGCGCATAAACACCATCACTCTGCGTTCTCCCGCCGCCAGATACGCCTCCAGAGAAGACACTAGCGAGCGGTGCATTAAGGCAATAGCAGGATGGTCGCGCTCGCCGTCATGTACCCAAACCACGGATGCTGTGCCACGAAGCTGAACCAGACGCTCAACGAGACAGGATGGAATAAACGGGGTATCGCAGGGACAGAACAGAAACCACTCACTGTTCGACTGCTGCATCACTGAGAGCATACCGGCCAGCGGCCCCGGGTAATCCTCAATATTATCCTGATACACGGCATACCCGCTGTGCTGATAAGTGTCGATATGCCTGTTCGCGCTGATGGCCAGGGTTGTCACCTGGCCGGCGAGCGTATCAGCGACACATTGCCATAAGGGTTTGCCATTCAGGAGCTGGAGCCCCTTATCTTTTCCTCCCATCCGCGTTGCTCTGCCACCTGCCAGAACGACCCCAATGATTTCCTGGCTAAGATTCACGAATATCGCCTCTTTTATTGTGGGATTGACCCTGCTAACGTGTCACTCTAAATGAAAGGAGCACCACCATGAAATGTAAACGTCTGAATGAAGTTATTGAACTCCTCCAGCCAGCCTGGCAAAAAGAGCCAGAGCTTAATCTGATGCAATTCTTGCAGAAACTGGCAAAAGAGTCAGGTTTTGACGGCGAACTGGCAGACCTTTCTGACGACATCCTGATCTACCACCTCAAAATGCGCGATTCTGCCAAAGATGCTGTTATTCCTGGTATTCAGAAGGATTATGAGGAAGATTTTAAAACGGCGCTGCTGCGCGCCCGTGGCGTAATTAAAGAGTAAAAGCTTGTAAGCGGAGCCACCGAAATCGCCACAAGATGATATCCTGAATCATTCGTATAATTTCCGGATGATCGGATGAACGACCAGGCTTTTACTTTCCAGACATTACACCCGGATACCATTATGGATGCCCTGTTTGAACAGGGCATTCGTGTGGATTCGGGGTTAACGCCTTTAAATAGCTACGAAAACCGTGTCTATCAATTCCAGGATGAGGATCGTCAGCGCTTTGTCGTGAAGTTCTATCGGCCTGAACGTTGGACCGCAGAACAAATTCAGGAAGAGCATCAGTTTGCTCACGATCTGCTGGATGACGATGTCCCGGTTGCCGCACCGATAAAATTCAACAACCAAACGCTGCTGACGCATGAAGGCTTTTATTACGCTGTATTCCCAAGCCTGGGTGGCCGCCAGTTTGAAGCGGATAATATCGATCAAATGGAGTGGGTTGCCCGCTATCTGGGTCGCATTCACCAGACGGGAAGAAAAACGGCATTCACAGCCCGACCGACGATCGGTATTCAGGAATATCTTATCGAGCCGCGCCAGGTATTCGAAACCTCTGCGCTGATCCCCACTGGGCTAAAGGCTGATTTCCTCAGCGCCACCGATAAACTTATTGCTGCGGTAAAAACCTGCTGGCGCGATGATATTTCCGTCCTGCGCCTGCACGGCGATTGTCACGCCGGAAATATACTCTGGCGCGATGGCCCGCTGTTTGTCGATCTTGATGATGCGCGCATGGGGCCCGCGGTTCAGGACCTGTGGATGCTGATGAATGGCGACAAAGCCGAGCAACGCATGCAGCTTGAAACCATTATTGAAGCCTATGAAGAATTTAGCCCGTTTAATTCAGACGAAATTGCCCTGATTGAACCTTTACGTGCGATGCGTTTTGTATATTATCTCGCGTGGTTAATCAGGCGTTGGGACGATCCCGCATTTCCCCGTAATTTCCCGTGGCTTACCGGGGAAGATTACTGGCGCAGCCAGATATCTACATTCACTGAGCAGGTTAAGGTTCTTCAGGAACCCCCGCTGCAATTAACGCCGATGTATTAATAGGACACACCCAGGAGAGAGTTAATCATGAAAAAAATTTGGCTGGCGCTGGCAGGTATGATTCTGGCATTTAGCGCTTCTGCTGCACAATTTACCGACGGCAAACAGTACACTACGCTGGAGAAGCCGGTTGCTGGCGAGCCACAGGTTCTGGAGTTCTTCTCGTTCTACTGCCCGCACTGCTACCAGTTCGAAGAAGTGCTGCATGTTTCTGACAACGTGAAGAAAAAGCTGCCGGAAGGCACCAAAATGACCAAGTACCACGTTGAGTTCCTGGGCCCATTGGGTAAAGACCTGACTCAGGCGTGGGCGGTTGCGATGGCACTGGGCGTGGAAGATAAGATCACTGCCCCAATGTTTGAAGCCGTGCAGAAAACCCAGACCGTTCAGACCACAGCGGATATCCGTAAAGTGTTCGTTGATGCTGGTGTGAAAGGGGAAGAGTATGACGCCGCGTGGAATAGCTTTGTGGTGAAATCTCTGGTTGCTCAGCAGGAAAAAGCGGCGTCTGACCTGCAGCTTCAGGGCGTTCCGGCGATGTTCGTTAACGGTAAATATCAGCTGAACATGCAGGGCATGGACACCAGCAGCATGGATATTTTCGTTCAGCAGTATGCTGACACCGTGAAATACCTGGTTGAGAAAAAGTAAGTTCTTAGAGATGAAAACGCCGGTCACTGACCGGCGTTTTTGTATGAAGATTTAATGCTGTCTATCTGCTCGTCTTTTTCTTTCCAGAGTGTATTAAGCCACTGCTGGAAACGACGTTTGAAATTTTTATCGTTAACGTAGTCGCCATGCAGTTCGGCATCGACGGGAACTAAATTCACCCGCACAACAATGTGTGTCAGCTTGCCGCTGAGCATATCGAAGAACGGGGTGTTATCGTTCTTCGGGTAGCAGAGCGTGACGTTGAGTAACTTATCGAACTGAGCACCCAGTACATTAAGCGCCATCGCAATGCCCGCCGCCTTTGGCGGCAGCAGGTTTTGATACGGGGAGCGTGTTTGCTGACGTTTCTCTTCCGTAAACCGGGAGCCTTCCACAAAGTTCACAATGGTTGTTGGATGCGCGCGAAACTTTTCGCAGGAACGGCGGGTGGTCTCTACATCTTTACCACGATGCTCCGGATGACGAAGCAAATAGCTGCGCGAATAGCGTTTCATAAACGGCATATCGAGCGCCCAGCAGGCCAGACCAATAAAAGGTACCCAGGCAAGTTGTTGCTTGAGGAAGTATTTATTCATCGGGATGTGTTTGCGGAAAAGCACGCATAACACCACGATGTCGGCCCAGCTGTGATGATTACAAATCAGCAGATACCAGTTCTTTTTATTGAGGTTCTCCAGTCCTTCGACATCCCACTTCAGATGCGGGTTCAGACACAACAGGATCGCCAGCCCTTCACACCAACAGTACATCATGAAGTTACAAAACGCTGACACGGCTCGCCACACCGAGGGCACAGGCAGCAGCAGTTTAATGATCCCGGCGATGATGATCGGCACGGAACAGGCGATCGTCACCAGAATAGTTAAAATGATGCTTAACAGTAAGGTTATTGCAGCGAGCAATCTCGACATGATGAGTTTTTTCAGGTGGTTAGCGGTAAGAGCGCGGCCGACACGTCGGCGCTGGGCGCTGATTTTACCAGAAAAACGACAAAGTATTGGCGCTTTCACGCCGTCATTTGACCGCTTTTACCCTGACGCAGAAGATTTCTCTAATATTGCGCACTAATCAGGACTTATATCCACATAGACTAAATTGCCATCAGTAAGCTGTTTTTATGTGATGTGCTTAATTAACAATATGATATTTAATGATTTATTATCATTATTGATCTGCTGTGGCTGTCTGTTTTTCATTTGAAGTGAAAATATTCACAAACTTATCCACAGTTTGATTTTTGCGAGCGATCCTCACGATCGCAAAATCTTTTTCTGTATCGGGACTGAATAACTGATGTTTTCATCCTTATGTGGCATCCTTTACGCATAAATTGATTAAAGGCACGGACATTATGGTTCAGATCCCAGAAAACCCACTTATTCTCGTCGATGGCTCATCTTACCTGTATCGGGCATACCATGCGTTTCCTCCTCTGACCAATAGCGCAGGGGAACCTACCGGCGCAATGTACGGCGTGCTGAATATGCTGCGCAGCCTGATCCTTCAGTATCAGCCAACCCATGCGGCAGTCGTTTTTGATGCGAAAGGCAAAACCTTCCGCGATGAGTTGTTCGAGCATTACAAATCCCACCGTCCGCCTATGCCTGACGATCTACGTGCGCAAATTGAGCCGCTGCACGCCATGGTGAAAGCGATGGGCCTGCCGCTGCTGGCTGTCTCTGGCGTGGAAGCCGACGACGTCATCGGTACGCTGGCGCGAGAAGCAGAAAAAATGGGTCGTCCGGTACTGATCAGCACCGGTGATAAAGATATGGCACAGTTGGTGACGCCAGGCATCACCCTGATTAACACTATGACCAATACCATTCTGGGGCCAGAAGAGGTGGTCACTAAGTATGGTGTGCCGCCGGAACTGATTATCGACTTCCTTGCCTTGATGGGCGACTCCTCGGATAACATTCCTGGTGTGCCCGGCGTCGGTGAAAAAACCGCGCAGGCGTTGCTTCAGGGTCTGGGTGGGTTGGATACGCTTTACGCCGAATCAGACAAAATTGCAGGCCTCTCCTTCCGTGGCGCAAAAACCATGGCCGGCAAACTGGAAGAGAACAAAGAGGTGGCTTATCTCTCTTATAAGCTGGCAACAATTAAAACCGATGTCGAACTGGAACTGGGCTGTGAGCAGCTGGAAGTGCAACAGCCTTCTGCTGACGAATTGCTGAACCTGTTTAAGAAATACGAATTCAAGCGCTGGACCACTGACGTGGAAGCGGGTAAATGGCTGCAGGCGAAAGGGGCCAAACCTGCTGCAAAGCCAAAAGAGACGATTGTCGTTGATGCCGAAGAGCAGGCAGAAGAAGAAGCCACAGTCCTCTCCTTCGATAACTACGAAACCATTCTTGAAGAGTCGCAGCTGATCGCCTGGATCGAGAAACTGAAAAAGGCACCGGTGTTTGCCTTTGATACCGAAACTGACAGCCTCGATAATATCTCTGCCAACATGGTGGGTCTGTCCTTTGCAACAGAGCCGGGTATGGCAGCCTATGTGCCTGTGGCGCACGATTATCTGGATGCACCAGAGCAGATCTCTCGCGAACGCGTGCTTGAGCTGCTGAAGCCGATTCTGGAAGACGAAAAGGCGCTGAAGGTCGGGCAAAACCTCAAGTATGACCGCGGTATTCTGCAAAACTACGGCATTGAACTGCGCGGGATTGCCTTCGACACCATGCTCGAATCCTACATTCTGGACAGCGTCGCGGGTCGTCATGATATGGATTCCTTATCTGACCGCTGGCTCAAGCACAAAACCATCACCTTTGAAGAGATTGCCGGTAAAGGAAAAAATCAGCTCACCTTTAACCAGATAGCGCTCGAAGAAGCTGGGCGCTATGCGGCGGAAGATGCCGACGTCACGCTGCAGCTGCATCTGAAAATGTGGCCGAAACTCCAGAAGCATGAAGGTCCGCTCAACGTGTTCCAGCATATCGAAATGCCGCTGGTTCCCGTGTTGTCGCGTATTGAACGCAACGGCGTAAAAATCGACCCTACGGTGCTGCATAACCACTCCGGAGAGTTGGCACAGCGTCTGACCGAGCTTGAGCAGAAAGCCCATGAGCTTGCAGGCGAACCGTTTAACCTCTCTTCACCGAAACAGTTGCAAACCATCCTGTTTGAAAAACAGGGCATCAAGCCGCTGAAGAAAACCCCTGGCGGTGCGCCATCCACCTCTGAAGAGGTGCTGGAAGAACTGGCACTGGATTACCCGCTGCCAAAAGTGATCCTGCAGTACCGTGGTCTCGCGAAGCTGAAGTCTACTTATACCGACAAGCTCCCGCTGATGATCAACCCGAAAACGGGCCGGGTGCATACGTCATATCATCAGGCCGTTGCGGCAACCGGTCGACTCTCGTCAACCGATCCAAACCTGCAGAACATCCCGGTGCGTAATGAAGAGGGGCGTCGCATTCGCCAGGCCTTTATTGCACCTGATGACTACCTGATTGTCTCGGCTGACTACTCGCAAATTGAGTTGCGCATTATGGCGCACCTGTCCCGTGACAAAGGCCTGCTGACGGCATTTGCGGAAGGGAAAGATATTCACCGGGCGACCGCAGCGGAAGTGTTCGGTTTGCCGCTGGACAGCGTGACAAACGAGCAGCGCCGCAGCGCAAAAGCGATCAACTTCGGTCTGATCTACGGTATGAGCGCTTTCGGCCTTTCACGCCAGCTCAACATCCCGCGTAAAGAGTCGCAGAAGTATATGGATCTCTACTTCGAACGTTACCCGGGTGTGCTGGAGTACATGGAACGCACTCGCGCTCAGGCGAAAGAGAAAGGTTACGTTGAAACCCTGGATGGCCGCCGTCTTTATCTTCCGGACATCAAATCCAGCAACGCGGCGCGCCGCGCTGGCGCAGAACGTGCCGCGATCAACGCCCCGATGCAGGGAACTGCAGCAGACATCATCAAGCGTGCAATGATTGCCGTGGATGCCTGGCTGGAGAAAGAGAAGCCGCGCGTGAAAATGATCATGCAGGTACACGATGAACTGGTGTTTGAAGTGCATAAAGACGATCTCGACACCGTGTCGAAAAAGATCCACGAACTGATGGAAAGCAGCATGACGCTTGACGTGCCGTTGCTGGTGGAAGTGGGGAGTGGTGAAAACTGGGATCAGGCTCACTAACGGTTCTGTGAATAACGCGCTTTTTATGTAAGTTAGCAACATAACCACGTGCGTTTTGTGACGATCATTAGAATTCCCTATGTAAAGAATGAAAAAAAACTACAAAAAGTGCTTTTTCTGCAGCAAAAAAAGGGGTAGAGTTATCGACGTAGGGTACAGAGGTAAGATGTTCTATCTTTCAGACCTTTTACTTCACGTAATCGGATTTGGCTGAATATTTTAGCCGCCCCAGTCAGTAATGACTGGGGCGTTTTTTATTGTGGCAAAGAAAAGTTCAGGTAAAAAAAAGCGCGGGCATTGCCGCGCTCAGTATTACTCTTCTTCCGCTTCTGTCGCGGGTTCCAGCTCGTTAAACCAGCTATCAAGTTTCTGGCGCAGCTTGTCTACACCCTGTTTTTTCAGCGAAGAGAAAGGCTCCACCTGAACATCGCCATTGAAGGCCAGTACCGCTTCGCGAACCATATTCACCTGCGCTTTACGCGCACCGCTTGCCAGCTTATCGGCTTTTGTCAGCAGCACCAGCACGGCAATATCGCTTGCGACGGCCCAGTCGATCATCTGCTGATCGAGATCTTTCAGCGGATGGCGAATGTCCATCAGCACCACCAGACCTTTCAGGCACATGCGTTTTTCCAGGTATTCGCCCAGCGCACGTTGCCATTTGATCTTCATCTCTTCAGGCACCTGCGCATAACCATATCCCGGCAAGTCGACCAGGCGTTTGCCTTCAGCCACTTCAAAGAGGTTGATCAGCTGGGTACGGCCAGGCGTTTTTGAGGTGCGCGCCAGGTTCTTCTGATTGGTCAGCGTATTCAGGGCGCTGGATTTCCCCGCATTGGAGCGGCCAGCAAAAGCCACTTCAATACCGGTATCAGATGGCAGGTGGCGAATATCGGGCGCACTGGTGACAAAATGCGTCTGTTGGTAGTTCCAGGTAGTCACGTGGTCGTCTCCAAAATCGTAATCTGGGGGGGATTATACCCGAATGCCAACAAAAGGCTTTTCTCATTACACAGAGCTTGCAGGGGAAAGCCCGCACTTGTGTGAGAGATCGGCTCATCATGCTATGGGAGATTTAAGAGAATTCGCAGGTGTCAAAAAAGTCAAACTGTTTTAAATCATAAGCTTATTTCCGGGTAATTGTCTGAAAATCTCTTTTTGCACCGTTTCGTTGCTTGTTAGTTTAAGCGAACAAGGTAAAGTATGCGTCAGGGCGAGGAAGCCAACAGGAATTCGACTTAAGGATTAGGGTCAGGAGCGCCAGGAGGCGAAGACGCAGGACAGTCAGGACGACCGGCGCCTGGAGGCGTTTTAAAAGGAAAGGGAACCGTACACGGACGGTATCAGCCAAGGGATAAACAGGGTTTGTTGTTGGTAAACATGGAATGTCTGACCCGCTAAGGGTTGTGAGTCAGGAAAAAAGGCGACAGATTGCTCTGTCGCCTTTTTTCTTTGCTTGCTTTCTGCTAGATTTCGCCGCAATTCTATACTGAAGAAAACGACTTAAAGATAAAACATCATGAAAAAACCAACCTCCGCAGCAGGTGCTAAACGCCCTGCGAAAGCACGCCGCAAAACGCGCGAAGAACTGAACCAGGAAGCGCGCGATCGCAAACGCGATAAAAAACATCGTGGCCATGCTGCGGGAAGCCGTGCGAACGGCGGTGGTGCAGCGGGCGCTTCTGCAAAAGGCAAACAGCAGAAAGATCCTCGTATCGGCAGTAAAACTCCCATTCCACTGGGCGTGACAGACACCCCGGTCACTAAGCAGCACAAACCAAAGAGCGAGAAACCTATGCTTTCACCGCAGGCTGAGCTGGATTTGCTGGAGAACGATGAGCGCCTGGACGCGCTGCTGGAACGTCTTGAAGAGGGTGAAACCCTGACCGCTGAAGAGCAGTCATGGGTGGATGCCAAACTGGACCGCATTGATGAGCTAATGCAGAAGCTGGGTCTGTCTTATGACGACGAAGACGACGAAGAAGAAGAAGATGAAAAGCAGGAAGATATGATGCGTCTTCTGAAGGGTGGAAACTAACATTTGCACCCGGCAGGTACGATAGTCCTGCTTATAACCCTTCCGGTTATATGTTATCTGGTGTGGTTATTCGTTAAACTACGGCGGTTGTCGCGGCGACAGAAGTGGCTGCGCACCCGAATGATGGCCCGCAACGGGGCCAGAACGGGCCGCCGTATACGAACGCGACACCAACGGAAGGAGTGAGCATGTCAGCACCAACTATCGACTGGGATTTGGCCCTAATCCAGAAATATAACTATTCCGGGCCGCGTTATACGTCATACCCCACTGCGCTGGAGTTCTCCGATGCCTTCGGCGAGGCGGATTTTCAGCAGGCTGTTGCGCGCTATCCTGAGCGCCCGCTGTCGCTCTACGTCCATATTCCGTTCTGCCACAAGCTCTGCTACTTCTGCGGCTGCAATAAAATCGTTACCCGTCAGCAGCATAAAGCCGATCAGTATCTCGATGCGCTCGAACAGGAAATTCTTCACCGTGCACCGCTGTTTAAAGGGCGTCACGTCAGCCAGCTTCACTGGGGCGGCGGCACGCCAACCTACCTGAATAAAGCGCAAATCACGCGTTTGATGACGCTTTTACGTAGCCACTTTAATTTTAACGACGATGCTGAAATCTCGATCGAGGTTGACCCGCGTGAAATTGAGCTGGATGTCCTGGATCACTTACGCGCGGAAGGCTTCAACCGTCTGAGCATGGGCGTGCAGGATTTCAACAAAGAGGTCCAGCGTCTGGTGAACCGCGAGCAGGATGAAGAGTTTATCTTTGCCTTGCTCAATCATGCGCGTGAAATCGGCTTTACGTCGACCAATATTGACCTGATTTACGGCCTGCCAAAACAGACGCCAGAGAGCTTCGCCTTCACGCTGAAGCGTGTGGCCGAGCTTAACCCGGACCGCCTGAGCGTCTTTAACTATGCGCACCTGCCGACGTTGTTTGCCGCCCAGCGTAAAATCAAAGATGCGGATCTCCCTTCTGCTCAGCAGAAACTGGATATCCTGCAGGAAACCATTACTTCGCTGACCGAGACCGGCTATCAGTTTATCGGTATGGATCACTTTGCTCGTCCGGATGACGAACTGGCGATCGCCCAGCGAGAAGGGGTGCTGCACCGCAACTTCCAGGGATACACCACGCAGGGTGATACCGATCTGCTCGGTCTGGGCGTCTCCGCGATAAGCATGATGGGCGACTGCTACGCGCAGAACCAGAAAGAGCTGAAGCTGTATTATCAGCAGGTGGATGAAACCGGCAACGCCATGTGGCGCGGCATTGCGTTAACCCGTGATGACTGTATCCGTCGCGATGTGATCAAGGCGCTTATCTGCAACTTCCGTCTCGAATTCAGCGATGTTGAGGCGCAGTGGGATCTGCACTTCAGGGATTACTTCGCGGAAGATCTGAAGCTTCTGGCACCGCTGGCGAAAGATGGGCTGGTGGAGGTGTCGGAGAGTGCCGTTGAGGTCACGCCGAAGGGGCGTCTGTTGATTCGTAACATCTGTATGTGCTTTGACGCGTATCTGCGCCAGAAGGCGCGCATGCAGCAGTTCTCGCGGGTAATTTAAGCAGCAATGCCGGGTGTCGCTTCGCTTACCCGGCCTACATTTGCGCTTTTGTAGGCCGGGTAAGGCGAAGCCGCCACCCGGCTTTTCATTGACAGCTCGCTAGCTAAACAGCCCCACCAGCGCCGCACACAAAACAGCCGCAACGGCGGTTTGTGGCGTGTGGCTTTCAACGGCTCCGCTAGAGAGCATATTTACCAAAGTTTCCAGCATGATCGACACCCTCAATTTCCGGGCACGATCATACAAAACTCATCAGAACAGTAAAGCGCAAAATAACGGCAATTTGCGCTCAATTAATAACCTTTACACTTCGGGTAAGATTACTCCATTCCCAGCTCTTTAAGCTTGCGCGTCAGGGTATTACGCCCCCATCCCAACAGGCGGGCGGCTTCCTGCTTATGGCCTTGCGTATGACGAAGCGCGGTGGTCAACAACGTACGTTCCATCTCTGGCTGGGCTTCAGACAACAAGTTTTGATGACCGGAACGCAGCGCGCGGTCGGCCCATTGTGCCAGCAGCGTCGCCCAGCTGTCCGGCAACGCGTGACCGGTGCTGCTCTCAGGCGCGGTCGCTTCAAACAGTTCGGCCGGTAAATCCTGAATTAACACTTCCTGCCCGGCAGCCATCACGGTTAACCAGCGACAGGTATTCTCCAGCTGACGCACGTTGCCTGGCCACGCCAGACGCGTCAGGGCGGCATCGGTTTCCGGGTGAAGCTGCTTGGCTTCCACACCCAGCTCGCGGGCGGCCACCTGCAGGAAATGTCGCGCCAGGCGGGGAATATCTTCCCGGCGCTCACGCAGCGGCGGCAGATGAACGCGAATCACGTTCAGGCGATGGAATAAATCCTCACGGAATTTGCCTTCCTGTACGCGTTGCTCCAGGTTCTGGTGCGTCGCGGCGATAATGCGCACGTCCACCTTCACCGGCGCGTAGCCGCCCACGCGATAAAACTGCCCGTCGGCCAGCACGCGCAACAGGCGGGTCTGAACATCCAGCGGCATATCGCCGATCTCGTCCAGGAAAAGCGTCCCACCATCAGCCTGTTCGAAGCGCCCCTGGCGAATGGTATTCGCGCCGGTAAACGCCCCCTTCTCGTGGCCGAACAGCTCGGACTCAATCAAATCTTTTGGGATCGCGGCCATATTCAGGGCGATAAACGGCGCTTTTGCTCGCGGGCTGTGGCGATGCAAGGCATGCGCCACAAGCTCTTTACCGGTTCCCGACTCACCGTTAATCAGCACGCTGATGGATGAACGCGACAGACGGCCAATAATGCGAAACACATCCTGCATCGCTGGCGCTTCGCCGATGATGTCGGTGGTAGGCCCAAAATCGGGCGCGTGACGCGGCTGTTGCTGCTCCTGGTAATGGCTAATCGCACGCTCAACCAGTGCCACCGCCTCATCGATATCAAACGGTTTGGGCAGATAATCGAACGCCCCTTGCTGATAGGCACTCACAGCGGCATCCAGATCGGAGTGTGCCGTCATTATGATGACCGGAAGCATAGGGTGGCGTTGTTTAATCTGCTTTAAAAGCGCCAGCCCGTCCATGCCCGGCATGCGAATATCCGAAAGCAGAACGTCTGGCGTTTTGGTGGTGAGTGCATCGAGCACGTCGCTGCCGCTCTCAAACGTCGTGCAGCTTAATCCTGCCCCTGTGAGCGCGCGTTCAAGCACCCAACGGATGGAGCTATCGTCATCGACTACCCAGACTATCCCTCGTTGCATAAACGTCACCTTTATTTTTTAATCGGCAGGAAAACCGAAAACTCGGTATGTCCCGGCCAACTGGTAAATTCAATTTTTCCGGAGTGCTGATCGATCAAGCTGCGGGCGATAGATAAGCCCAGGCCGGTCCCGCCTTCGCGACCGCTGACCATCGGATAAAACAGAGTGTCCTGAAGATGGGAGGGAATACCGGGCCCGTTATCCTCGACGTCGATGCGCGCCGCCAGCCGATAGCGCACGCCGTGTAAGGTGAGCTGGAAGGCGGTACGGGTACGTAAAATAATCTCGCCCCCTTCCGGTCCCAGCGCCTGCAGGGCATTACGCACGATATTCAACAGGACCTGCTCAATTTGATCCGGGTCATGCGCCAGTTCCGGCAGGCTGGGGTCGTAATCACGCACCAGCGTGACGTTCTCCGGCAGTTCCATCGAGACGAGTTTCACGACGCGTTCAGCCACCTTATGAATGCTTTCCGTAACATGCATTCCCGGCTGTTGCGGCCCCAGAAGACGGTCAACCAGATTACGCAGACGGTCCGCCTGCTCAATGATGACGTTGGTGTACTCCGCCAGCGCAGGATCGGGTAACGCCTTGGTCAGAAGCTG
Organism: Enterobacter sp. MGH 37; assembly: GCF_000534515.1. Taxonomy (NCBI): domain Bacteria; kingdom Pseudomonadati; phylum Pseudomonadota; class Gammaproteobacteria; order Enterobacterales; family Enterobacteriaceae; genus Enterobacter; species Enterobacter sp. MGH 37. The sequence goes on along the minus strand of NZ_KI973206.1, from coordinate 1,179,638 downwards.
CGCCGCACCGCGTAACCCACCCAGCGGGTTTTTGATTTCATGCGCCAGACCACGCACCAGGTCACGGGCGGCAATTTGCTGCGCATGCTGGAGCTGCTCCTGGCTCAGGCGACGCTGATTATCCATCGGCGCCATTTCAAGCAGGATCATCCCTTCAGGAAGTCGTTGCGCAGTCAGCGACAGAATATGCGAGCGCCCGTCGATCACCAGCGTCACTTCGTTATCGGTAAACCCCTGGCCGGCCTGCAAACTTTCCTGCATCAGGCCAATATTCAGCGAAAAATAGCTCAGGAGTTCCGGAAGCGGGGTACCAAACAGTTTCCGCGCGCTTTGGGCCAGCAGCTGCTGCGCCGCCGGGTTGGCGTAATGAACGGCCAGCTCGTCGTCGACCAGCAAGATACTGTTAATTAAAGAATTGAGGATCTGCCCAGCATCGGGCAGCGTGCCAGTTGCCATTCAGCAGTCTCCTGGAGTCGTTGCACTGTTTTAGTGCAGTATAGCTTTTCGGCGTAAAAAGCGCGTGAGATCAGGTTGTTGGTGGAGAAAAAAGCCCATCCGGAGATGGGCTAAAAGTTTCCACGGCAACTACTCCCGGCGCTTGTCACGCCGGGTAAAACAACTTAATTAAACGCTGTAGTACAGTTCGAACTCAACCGGGTGCGGCGTCATGCGCACGCGGTCGTTCTCTTCGGTACGCAGGGCGATGTAAGCATCGATAGCGTCGTCAGTGAACACGCCGCCCGCCGTCAGGAACTCACGGTCTGCGTCCAGCGCCTGCAGGGCTTCTTCCAGAGAGCCAGCAACCTGTGGGATCTCTTTCGCTTCTTCTGGCGGCAGGTCGTACAGGTTTTTGTCCATCGCTTCGCCTGGGTGGATCTTGTTCTTGATACCGTCCAGACCGGCCATCAGCAGTGCTGCGAAGCACAGGTATGGGTTAGCCGCTGGGTCCGGGAAGCGAACTTCGATACGACGCGCTTTAGGAGACGCCACCACCGGGATACGGATAGAAGCAGAACGGTTACGCGCAGAGTAAGCCAGCATGACTGGTGCTTCGTAGCCCGGGACCAGACGCTTGTAGGAGTTCGTGGTTGGGTTCGCCAGGGCGTTGATCGCTTTAGCGTGTTTGATAACGCCGCCAATGTAGTACAGCGCCTGCTCAGACAGACCAGCATATTTGTCGCCAGAGAACAGGTTGGTGCCGTTCTTGGACAGAGACATGTGGCAGTGCATACCGGAACCGTTATCGCCAAACATCGGTTTTGGCATGAAGGTCGCGGTTTTACCGAAACGGTGCGCAACGTTATGCACAACGTATTTGTAGATCTGAATTTCGTCCGCTTTTTTGGTCATGGTGTTGAAGCGGGTAGCCACTTCGTTCTGACCCGCAGTCGCGACTTCGTGGTGGTGAGCTTCAACCACCAGGCCCATTTCTTCCATCACCAGACACATGGTGGAACGGATGTCCTGTGCAGAGTCGACCGGTGGAACCGGGAAGTAACCGCCTTTCACGCCTGGACGGTGACCTTTGTTACCACCTTCGTATTTGGTGGAGGAGTTCCATGCACCTTCGATGTCGTCGATTGCTACGTGGGAGCCAGAAATAGAGGCACCGAAACGGATGTCATCGAACAGGAAGAACTCTGGCTCTGGCCCGAACAGCACGGTGTCCGCGATGCCGGTAGAACGCAGGTACTCTTCAGCGCGTTTAGCGATAGAACGTGGGTCGCGGTCGTAGCCCTGCAGCGTGCCTGGCTCGAGGATGTCGCAACGGATGATCAGGGTTGGTTCTTCGAAGAACGGATCAATGACCGCGGTGGTCGCATCTGGCATCAGAACCATGTCGGATTCGTTAATGCCTTTCCAGCCACCAATGGAGGAGCCGTCAAACATTTTGCCTTCTTCAAAGAATTCGGCGTTCACCTGATGAGCAGGGATTGTGACGTGCTGTTCTTTACCTTTGGTATCGGTGAAGCGCAGATCAACAAACTTCACTTCATGTTCGTTCAGCATCGTCAAAACGTGTTCAGCGGACATACTTAACTCTCCAGATTGGTCATTGTCGTCGTGGTAACGAGGTCTTCAATTTCTGTTTGTACTGGCCGTGTGCCATGTATTTTTATAAAGCGAAATCTGTGCCAACTTTTAAAACACCCCAAAAAGGCGTTATCATGCGCACCATAGTGCAAAAGGGCTGCACCACAATGGATTTGTTGCACCAGTATAGTGCTTCAATGTGAACATTGAGCACCATATTGGTGCAATTTACGTTAAAGCGCCCTTTTACCGCTCCGTGAAAGCGATCACAAAGCATCTCTGCAATACTTGTTTGCGGGGGATGTTTGTGATCCTGTTTTGTAGTGCGATTAATCCGTGTACAATAGCGCGCTATTTCTAAATGCCTGAGGCAAAGTTGTGATCGAAAATTTGCGTAACATCGCCATCATCGCGCACGTAGACCATGGTAAAACTACCCTGGTTGACAAGCTGCTGCAGCAATCCGGTACGTTTGATGCGCGTGCCGAAACCCAAGAACGCGTGATGGACTCCAACGATTTGGAGAAAGAGCGTGGGATTACCATCCTCGCGAAAAACACCGCGATTAAATGGAATGACTACCGTATCAACATCGTTGATACCCCAGGGCACGCCGACTTCGGTGGTGAAGTTGAACGTGTAATGTCCATGGTAGACTCCGTTCTGCTGGTCGTTGACGCAATGGATGGCCCAATGCCACAGACGCGCTTCGTGACCAAAAAAGCTTTTGCCCATGGTCTGAAGCCAATCGTTGTTATCAACAAAGTTGACCGTCCTGGCGCGCGTCCTGACTGGGTTGTTGACCAGGTCTTCGACCTGTTCGTTAACCTCGATGCGACCGACGAGCAGCTGGACTTCCCTATCGTTTACGCGTCTGCGCTGAACGGTATCGCTGGTCTGGACCATGAAGACATGGCTGAAGACATGACCCCGCTGTATCAGGCGATTGTTGACCGTGTTCCTGCGCCAAACGTTGACCTGGACGGCACCCTGCAGATGCAGATCTCCCAGCTCGACTACAACAACTATGTTGGCGTCATCGGCATTGGTCGTATCAAGCGCGGTAAAGTGAAGCCTAACCAGCAGGTCACTATCATCGATAGCGAAGGCAAAACCCGTAACGGTAAAGTCGGTAAAGTCCTGACTCACCTGGGTCTTGAGCGTATCGAGAGCGACATCGCGGAAGCGGGCGACATCATCGCGATCACCGGTCTGGGCGAGCTGAACATCTCCGACACCATCTGCGATCCGCAGAACGTCGAAGCGCTGCCTGCTCTGTCCGTTGATGAACCAACCGTATCCATGTTCTTCAACGTCAACACCTCTCCGTTCTGTGGTAAAGAAGGTAAATTCGTTACCTCTCGTCAGATCCTTGACCGCCTGAACAAAGAGCTGGTGCACAACGTTGCGCTGCGCGTTGAAGAAACTGAAGACGCTGATGCATTCCGCGTTTCTGGTCGTGGTGAGCTGCACCTGTCTGTTCTGATTGAAAACATGCGTCGTGAAGGTTTCGAGATGGCGGTTTCCCGTCCGAAAGTTATCTTCCGCGAAATCGACGGCCGTAAACAAGAGCCGTTTGAGAACGTAACGCTGGACGTTGAAGAGCAGCACCAGGGTTCTGTCATGCAGGCACTGGGCGAGCGTAAAGGCGACCTGAAAAACATGAATCCAGATGGCAAAGGCCGCGTACGTCTCGACTACGTGATCCCAAGTCGTGGCCTGATCGGCTTCCGTTCTGAGTTCATGACCATGACCTCCGGTACCGGTCTGCTGTACTCCACCTTCAGCCACTACGACGACGTGCGTCCGGGCGAAGTGGGCCAGCGTAACAACGGCGTGCTGATCTCCAACGGTCAGGGTAAAGCGGTTGCGTTCGCGCTGTTCGGTCTGCAGGATCGCGGTAAGCTGTTCCTGGGTCACGGTGCAGAAGTTTACGAAGGCCAGATCATCGGTATTCACAGTCGTTCTAACGACCTGACCGTAAACTGCCTGACCGGTAAGAAACTGACCAACATGCGTGCGTCCGGTACTGACGAAGCAACGGTTCTGGTTCCACCGATCAAGATGACTCTGGAGCAGGCTCTGGAATTCATCGATGATGACGAACTGGTCGAAGTGACTCCACAGTCAATTCGTATCCGTAAACGTCACCTGACCGAGAACGATCGTAAACGTGCTATGCGCGGTGCGAAAGAAGACTAATACGGTCAATCCGTAGTAAAAAAGCCGCTGAGAAATCAGCGGCTTTTTTGTTAGAACGAATACCGTAACCCCAGGCGAATTCGGTACTGCTCGCGGTTGTAATCATTCCATCTGTCCAGCCACTGAAGTTCGAGGTACGGCAGCCAGTTTCTGTCGAACTTATAGCTGAATTTATTGGCGATTTCCCAGTGATGGTCTTTGCCATTTTTGCTGTGATAATCATTCACCCGCTGGAAAAAGTGCGGTTCAAACGTGTAGAAAAACGCATCCGTTACTTTGAAATTCCAGTAGTTGGCAAACTCGTGTGTGTCGTTCTTATCCATCTGACCGTTATAGTCCGGCGTATCGTAATTGTTATGGTTATAGCGATAGCGGAAGGTCAGGTTAAACCAGTCGATGAATTTATAGTTGGTGTCCAGATAGACGGCACCACCCGAACCGGCGCTGCTGTCATTAATCAATCCGCCGGGCTGGAAGGTGAGTTTGTCGGTGGGTTTAAAGAGCGGATACCATCCCTCTATTTCGTTATAGCTGTGCTTCAGCTCATCCCATTTCCCCACGTTATAGGCATTGGTGAACATCAGCCCCGCGCCCATATCAAAGTTATATCCCGCACGCAGGATCACCTCGTGCAGTTCAGAGGCCGTATTGTAAGCTTCGCGGGTTTCGACATAGGCCCCGGCAAATACCGGGCAGGACACAGACGACACGATCAGTACAGTGATGATTCTTTTCATAATTTGTCCATGTATCAGGTACAGAAAGGCCTCCCTCCTGATTAACAGGAAGGACATATTGGCCGGATTTATTGTTATAAAGTGACTGCTGACGCTTTATTGTTGGTGGTTATCTCAGGGGTATTCGCTGATTGTTTTTTCCGTTTTCCAATCTCCTCGATAATAAAGGCGAAGCGCGCTTCGTTGAGTTTATAAAACAGTCCCATGGTCACAGCGGCGACGATTGCCAGACCGCATGGCCAGAGGAAAATAAGCTGACGCAATCCCAGCAGCGTGCCCGCGCTTTGAACGGCATGGGGAACGTAGCCAATCTGGGTCAGCATGATGCCGGGCAGGAAGCCAGCGAGGGCGGCGGATATTTTGCGCGAGAAGGTATAACCGGTGTAAACCGACCCTTCGGCGCGGATGCCGGTTTTCCATTCGCCATAGTCGACGGTATCCGGCACCAGCGCCCAGTTCAGGCTGTTCACAAACGCCGTGCCGAAGAAGGCCATGCAGGAAAACAGCACAAACAGCAGGGAGCTGGTCCCCCAGAAGAAGTTCAGCACGTCACCCACTGCCCACAGTGCCAGCCCACCCAGATACACCGGCTTCTTGCCAAAGCGCTTCACCGCGCCGGGCACCAGAAACACGCCAATCAGAATGCAGCCCATGCTGAAAAAACCCATCCACGACAGCAGATGAAGATCGTTCAGCACGTACTGGGTGTAATAGACCTGAATCGCCAGCTTGATGTTAAACGCGGCGAGGGTACACAGGTTGGCGATGCACAGCACCAGCAGTGGCGGATTGCGGAAAATCGCGCAGAACGATTTCAGAATGCCGGGCTTATGGTGATCGGGCGTGAGCTCCACGTAGCGTTCTTTCACACCGCTGTAGCACCACCACATGCAGAACAGGCCACCCGTCACAAACACCAGCGCGGCCACCAGATAACCGAGTGAGGGCTGGTGGACGAACAGTGCCTGAATGGGCATAAAGCCCACGGTGCAGAGCAACAGCCCCACCGTCGCGCCGCCCTGACGCCAGGCGGCCAGCTGCGCACGCTCGTTCGGGTTTTTGGTTATGGCCGGAACCATCGCGCCGTAGGAGCAATTCATCAGGCTGTAGCACAGGCCAAACAGCATAAAGAGCACCGTGGCGAGCGCCGTTTTCACCGTCAGGCTAAAGTCGTTGGCCATAAACTGCGCCGTCGCGACCAGCGCCACCGGGACGGAGGCGTAGAGAATGAACGGCCGGAATTTTCCCTTCTTACCGATATTCCGCCGGGAGTCCAGCAGCACGCCGGTCAGCATGTCGGTAAACGCGGTGAAGAATTTCGCCACCAGGAAAATAATGCCGCCATAGAACGCGGGCATGCCCAGTTCATCGGTGTAAAACTTCAGCAAATACAGCGTGCCAATACACAGCATCAGGTTCGAGCCAAAATCGCCCATCCCGTAGGCGCACTTCTCACGCAGGCTCAATTTCAGGGTTAACGGATCAGTATTATCTCTCATGGTCGATCCTCAGAGCGCCCCGCAGGGCGCTCTATCACGTCATTTATGCCGTACGCTTGCGCAGCTCGATCTCTTCGACGATGCGCACATACATCTTCTCGTTGAGGTTGTAGAAGCAGCCCATCGCCACGATGGTGATGACCGCCAGCAGGCTTGGATAGATAAATATCAGCTGCCGCAGCCCTTCAACCGTACCGGCGGATTGCACTACGTTGGGCACATAGCCGATCTGCGTGAGCATGATCCCCGGGAAGAAGCCCGCCAGCGCCTGAGATACCTTGCGGAAGAAGGTAAAGCCGGTATAGACCGTTCCCTCGGAGCGCACGCCGGTGCGCCACTCGCCGTACTCCACGGTGTCGGAGACCAGCGCCCAGTTCAGGCTGTTCACAAACGCGGAACCGAAGAACGCGAGGCAGGAGAACGCCACAAAGCTCACCGAGCCGCCGCCGAAGAAGTAGTTGAGCAGATCGCCCGCCACCCAAATCATCAGCCCGCTGATGTAGACCTTTTTCTTACCGAAGCGCCGCACCGCGCCGGGCATCATAAAGACGCCGATAAAAATACAGCCCATGCTGAAGAAGCCCATATACGACAGCAGAATCGGGTCGTTCAGCACGTACTGCGTGTAGTAGACCTGGATGGCGAGCTTGACGTTAAAGGCACCCAGCGTGCACAGGTTTGCAATGCACAGGATAAACAGCGGACGGTTCCCGGCGATGGCGCGAAAAGACTGTAACAGCCCCGGCTTTTGCGCCGGATTGGCAGGCTGCATCTCGACGTAACGCTCGGTCACGCCCTTATAGCACCACCACATAAAGAACAGCCCGAACAGCGAGAAGAGGGTGGCGGCAAAGATATAGCCCAGCTGATCGTTGCCTTCAATCAGGTTCATCACCGGGACAAAGCCCACGGTACAGAGCAGCAGGCCGAGCGTGGCACCGCCCTGACGCCATGCGGCCAGCGAGGCGCGCTCGTCCGGGTTTTTGGTAATGGCGGGCACCATCGCGCCGTAAGAACAGTTCATCATGCTGAAGAACAGGCCGTACAGCATAAACAGCACGGTTGCCATCACCGTTTTACCGGTCACCTCAAACGGCGTGCCCACGAAGTTGGCAATCGCCAGCAGCGTCACCGGGAAGGCGGCGTATAGCACGAACGGGCGGAATTTCCCTTTCGGGCCAATCTTGCGCCGGGAGTCGAGCATGATCCCGGTGCCCATATCGGTGAAGGCGGTAAAGAACTTCGCAATCAGGAAGATGATCCCGCCGTAGGTGCCCGGCAGCCCCAGCACGTCGGTGTAAAACTTCAGCAGATACAGCGTGCCGATATCCAGCAGGATGTTAGAGCCGAGATCGCCCATCCCGTAGGCGAGTTTCTCTTTAAACGGCAGGCGCAGGGTTGCCGGATCAGAAGTATGTTGACTCATTATTGTTCTCCGTCTGCCCGCAGGTTTCCCTGCGGGCGAGCCTTATCAGATATGACGTAAGGTGCTAAACAGATCTGCCCATTCACTGTGCTGGCGATAGAAGACCGGTGGCTTGCCGAGTGGGGCATCAACGGTCACGTCACCGCCCTGGCAGCATTCCCCGGTCCACGCATTCACCCAGTTGTCCTGCGGCAGATAGAGCGTCCAGTCCGTGCGCCCCTCTTCGTGAACGGGCGCCACCAGCAGATCGCGGCCAAACAGATACTGGTATTTCAGCGTGTAGGCGCGTGCGTCGTGCTCGTAGTGCAGGAACAGCGGGCGCATCACCGGCAGGCCGCTTTTCGCGTTCTGCGCGACGGCGGCTTTGATATACGGCTTCAGGGTGGTGAAAACGGTGGTCATGCGCGCGAAGTGCGCGATGGTTTCCGCATCGCCGTCGAACTGCCAGTTATCGCCAGGACGGTTACCTTCGTGGGTGCGCATCATCGGCGTGAAGGCGTTAAAATCGCACCAGCGCAGCAGCAACTCTTTACTGCGCTTCATCTCGAACAGGGTGGTATAGCCGCCGATGTCGCTGTGGTGCAGGCCGTGCCCGGTCATCGCCAGAGATAGCGCCGCAGGCACCACGGACGCCAGACCGTCGTCCAGGCTCCAGTCGACGTTCTGATCTCCCGCCCACATCATCACCGAGTGCTTCTGGCTGCCGGTGTAGCCTGCGCGCATAAAGAACAGGATCTCGCCAAGTTTGCCGGTCTCCTCCAGCGCCTCGTAGTTACATTTGGCCCACAGGGCTGGCCACGCGTTGTGCATGATCTCTGCGCTAACGCCGTTGTGCAGGAACGTGTCAGTCGGAAGATATTCCCCGAAATCGGCCATCCAGCCGCCGCAGCCCAGTTCGATCAGGTTCTTTTTGATGACCTCTTTGTACCAGTCGTAGGCTTCAGGATTGGTCAGGTCGATGACGCCCGCATAGAACTCGCCAAACTCGACGTGGTAGTCCTTGCCGTCGGAATTTTTAGTCAGATAGCCGCGTTTCGCTGCTTCTTCGCAGAGATCTTTATCGCTGGCGACGTACGGGTTGATGTAGGAGAGGAACTGCACGCCTTCCTGTTTCCATTGTGGAATACGCTCGTCAAGCTGTGGGTACAGCTCGCTGTTCCACTTCCAGTTCCACATCACGCGTTTGCCGAAAGAGGTCATGCGAATGCCGGACCAGTCCTGAGCCCAGATGCCGTTCACCTTCACGCCCCCTTTGCGCATGACGTCGAGCTTCTGCTGACAGACCTCGGTGCCGCCCTGAATACCCAGCGTCACGCCGTCGTAAACCCAGTCCGGCAGTTCAGGCTGACGCCCCAGCAGTCCGGTGAGTTTTTCCAGCAGGCCGACGTAGGTTTCCGCACAGTCGAAGCGCAACGTGGCGGTATCTTCCCAGAACGCCAGTTCGTGGAAGTCCGGCGCGCTGAAGTCAAAATTCATGTAGCAGCTGTTGTCCACGTGGCAGTAGTACTTCTGGGTGCTCACGAAGGTAGGCTGTGGGAAGAAGGTCCAGTAGTAATCGCCGCCTGCGTTCTCTTTGCAGTCGGCCTGCCAGGTCACGTAGGTTTGCTTGTTACGGCCCACGCCTTGTTCGCTGGTCCACAGCGGGAACGGCTTGCCGCGCAGATCGAAATAAGAGAACTGCTCGCCGCAGCCGTAAATGTGATCTTCTGGCTGAGCTGCCAGCCGCAGCCAGATGCGGTTATGGCGGGTGGCATCGTTTTTAAGCTTCATCTCCAGGCGGCCTTCGCCATCCACGCCCACCAGCAGCGTCGCGCTGACCGCATCGCCACGGGTAAAGCGGATCGCCCAGCCCGCGCTTTGCTGCGTGACGGTTGCGTCCGTCAGCGCGATCTTTTCGTTCAGTTTGTCCTTGATGCTGAAATTGCCGCGAAACATCTCAATATCGGCGACGCCTGCACCGATCCACAGGCAGGGCGCATCCGCGGTATGGGACAAAATCAGGCGGTTTTCCCAGTGCAGGGTGAAACCCCTTTCGTTATTTTTCAGGTCAATATTGTGTAGGGTACGCATAAAAACTCCGTCTTTTATTATTTGGCCAGGCAGTCCAGCAAACCGGCGGCCGTTGCCGGGGCTAAGCCCGGTGCCAGCGGCAAACGTGGGATCACCAGGCAGTGCAGCAGATGGTAAATATCCTGCTTGCCGTCCCAGACTTTGGTTGTCACTTCGTTATGGGTATCCAGCTCCTGCCACCAGGAACCGTTCTCGTAATCCATCAGGTACTTAATGCAGTAATCCCACCACTTCTGATACCAGGCTTCGTACTGTGCTTCGCCGGTTACGGTGTAGAGCGCGTAAGCCGTGCCCATCGCCTCGACGATAGGCCAGCGCACGCGTTCACGGACAATAGGCTTGCCATCCCAGCCTACGGAGTAGACGAAACCATCGGCCCCGTCCGGTGCCCAGGCGTCGCGGATGGTGGCATGGAACAGTCCTTTCGCATCTTCGAGCAGCCACTCCGGCGGGGTTTCAAAACGGGCTTCCAGCGCGGCGCGCAGGTGCAGCATCAGGCGGCCCCACTCGATCCAGTGGCCCGGCGTGCCGCCGTAGGCGCGGAAACGGTGGGCAGGATTGTCGATGTTGTAATCGCGGATCGGGTTCCAGTTCGTGTCGAAATGCTCGTTGACGCGGTACTCACCTTTGCGCGCTACGTCGTGAATAATCACCGAGGCGATGCGCAGGGCACGGTCGAGCCACTTGCGGTCGTGCGTGACGTCATAGACGATCAGGAACGCTTCAACGGCATGCATGTTGGCGTTGCCGCCGCGATAATCCTCGGTTTTGCTAAAGGCCTCGTCCCAGGATTCGAGGCACATTTGTTCTTCCTCGCTCCAGAAATAGCGCTCGATCACCTCAATCGCATCGTCCAGCAGTTTGCGCGCCTGCGGATGGCCGGTGGTCACGGCGCTCGCCGCGCCCAGCAGCACGAAGAAATGCTGATAGCCCTGCTTGGAGGCGTCGATCACCCCTTCATCGTTCACACAGGCGTACCAGCCGCCGTGCTGTTTGTCGCGCAGCGGGCCGTTGAGGGCATTAATGCCGTGCTCAACCAGGGCATACGCCCCGGGACGCCCCATATTGGCGGCCACCGCATACACGTGCAGCATGCGGGCGGTGATCCACAGATGCGTACCCATATCGCTACGCACCTGGCCGTTATTGCCCAGCCAGCCAAAGCCGGTCGGCACGGCGGCGTTTTTACCGAAATCGAAAATACGGTCGGTCTCTTGTTCGAGCCAGCGGTTATGGCTCAGGGTGTTAAACCATTTCATGTTCGGGTCCTTTCTTAGCGGCGAGCTATCATTTCGTCGACGATCTCACCCAAACGCTGCAGTTTTGGCACAGAGACGTCGCGTAGCATCATTTCAGTATCCGGCAGCCCCACCACGGAGGACCACACGGCGCGACCGGCTAAAAAGCCTGAAGCCCCCGCCTGCATGGCAACCTGCACCGCGCGCGGGAAGAGCTTGTCATCCACGCCGGAAGAGAGGATCACCCACGGCATATTGATTTCCGCGTTCAGCTTTTGCGAGGCGGCCAGCAGTTCCTGCTGCGTACCTTTACCGAACAGCGGCATCTCCACTTTGTAGAGGTCGGCACCGCTATCGCCCAGCTCTCTGGCGGCGTCGATAATCGCCTGCTCGCGGTTGAACGCGGCACCGCGACGCGGCGGACGCACCACCGGTTCGATAATGCTAAGCAGTCCGTTGCTATGGCACAGCGTATTGAACGCCTTCACCATCTCCAGACGTTGCTGCGGATCTTCATCGCTGCGCCACAGCACCAGCAGCTTCAGCGCCTTGCCGCCATCGCGTTTTACTGCCTGCGCGTCGATGTTTTTGTCGATCACCACGCTATCGACCGGAATACCGTTGCCCGGTATAAACTCGTCCGCTGCCACAATCATCGCGCAGCTTTTGGCGACGGCCTGCTGCTCGACGATCTGGCGATAGCAGAACTGCTGGTCAACCAGAATAGCGGAGGCATACGGCGACAGGATTTTGGCCGCGTTAACCTTAAAATCCGTGAGGTGCTGGTCGGTTACCGGCACCGGCGCGCCTGCCGCAGCAAACATCAGGCGCATCGCTTCGCGCTGGTCCACGGCCAGCATGGCAAAACCGCCGGAAGGTCGGGTGATATCTTTCAGGGTGTACATCGTCATTCCTCAGTCCTTTTCGTATCAGTGTGATTTTTTCAGCCCGGCAGATGCGCGAACCTGTTCAAGAATGGCCGTCCAGTCTTCGCGCCCGCGCCCGGCGGCGCGAGCCTGGTTGTAAACTTCACGGGAAGCCGCGCCGAGCGGCATGGGAACGTGGAGCTGGTTGGCCACGTCCAGGGCGATCCCCAGATCTTTATGCGCAAGGTCGATCATGAAGGCGGGTGAAAGATCCCCTTTCAGCACCTTGTTCGGCCATGAGGTCGTGAAGTGACCTTTGCCTGCCGGCGTGCCGCTCATGACCTTGAGCGCCACGTCGAAGGAGAGGCCGAGCGCTTCGCACAGTACGGCCGCCTCTGCTGAAAGCGCGTTCAGGGCGATGCTCATGTAGTTATTGATAAGCTTCACGCGGATGCCCATGCCCGGCCCGCCAGCGTTGATCAGCTCATTGCCCATCGCCATTAATACCGGCGTGGCGCGCTCAACCTGCTGCGCCGTGCCGCCTGCCAGCAGAAGTAACGTACCGGCGATGGCATGGTCAGACGTCCGTCCGACGGGGACGTCCATCAGGCTGAAGCCGCGCTCCGCCATGTCACGGATCAGCGCGTCAGTTTGCAGTGGATGAATGGTGGACATATCGATCACCAGCGCGTCGCGGGATAACCCTTCGCAAACGCCGTGCTCACCAAACAGTACGCTGCGCACCAGGTCGCCGTTGGGCAGCATGGTAATGACGAATTCGGCATCCGCAGCGGCCTGCGCTGGCGTCGCCACTGCCTGTGCGCCGCTCTCCACCAGCGTCTGAACGGCCTGCGGGTTCACATCAAAGACCTGAAGCCGGTGACCTTGTTTCAGCAGATTCTTCGCCATTGGCGCGCCCATCTGCCCTAAACCGATAAATGCGATTGCTGACATGCCTTTCTCCTGTCACATCGTGTCAATTTTTGCGCGTTTGTGTTGTCTGTTTTTGATCGTATTTGTAATTTATAGTCAAAAAATTGACAGGGGTCACTTTTTAAACATTTGATGAAATTAAAATGGCAGCATCAGAAATCGCACAAGGAATCACCATGACTCGCATCGTTTGTGTCGGCATTACCGTGCTGGATCGCATCTGGTATCTCGATGATTTACCAAGGGAAGGTGGGAAATATGTCGCAAAAGATTATACGGAAGTGGGCGGTGGCCCGGCGGCAACTGCGGCGGTGGCGGCAGCGAAACTGGGGGCTGAGGTGGACTTTATTGGCCGCGTGGGTGACGACGAGACCGGAAGACGCCTGCTCGCGGAGCTGGAATCCCTGGGGGTGAATACCCGCTACACGCGCGTGTTTAAAGGGGCCCGATCGTCACAATCCGCAGTGCTGGTGGACGCCAGCGGGGAGCGCGTGATTGCGAACTACCCCAGCCCCGATCTTCCCGCTGAGGCTGACTGGCTGCAAGACGTCGACTTCTCACAATGGGATATCGTATTAGCAGACGTGCGCTGGCATGACGGGGCAAAACAGGCGTTTATCCGTGCTCGCCAGCAGGGCGTAACCACCTTACTTGATGCGGATGTCACTCCGCAGGACATCGCGGAACTGATCGCCCTAAGCGATCATGCCGCCTTCTCCGCGCCGGGACTGCGGCGTTTAACGCAGCTGGATGAAGCTGAAGACGCGCTGAAAAAAGCACAAACGCTCACAAATGGACATGTGTACGTTACGCAGGGGCGAGACGGTTGCTTCTGGCTGGAAAGCGGCAGGTTATGTCATCAGCCTGGCTTTGAGGTCGAGGTGGTTGATACCACGGGGGCGGGCGACGTTTTCCACGGTGCGCTGGCGGTCAGTCTGGCGCAGCAAGCGTCCGCCGCTGACGCCGTGCGTTTTGCCAGCGCCGTCGCCGCCCTGAAATGCACCAGGCCCGGCGGGCGTGCGGGTATACCCGACTGTGATCAAACCCGCTCTTTTTTGTCACTTTTTGTATAAAATGCGGGGCGTGATGGTTTTCAGAGGACAGCCCATGAGTCTTACCGAACTGACCGGCAACCCGCGTCACGATCAGCTGCTGACGCTGATTGCCGATCGCGGCTATATGAATATTGATGAACTGGCGCAGCTGCTGGATGTGTCCACACAAACGGTACGACGGGATATCCGTAAGCTCAGCGAGCAGGGACTCATAACGCGTCATCATGGCGGTGCGGGCAGGGCGTCCAGCGTGGTGAACACGGCGTTCGAGCAGCGTGAAGTTTCGCTCACCGAAGAGAAGCGGGCGATTGCCGAGGCGATTGCGGACTACATTCCCGATGGCTCGACCATCTTTATCACCATCGGGACGACGGTGGAGCATGTTGCCCGGGCGCTGCTCAATCACAACCATTTGCGCATTATCACCAACAGCCTGCGGGTGGCGCACATTCTCTATAAAAACCCGCGCTTTGAAGTGATGGTCCCCGGCGGCACGCTGCGCCCGCATAACGGCGGCATTATCGGCCCGGCGGCGACGGCGTTTGTGTCCGGCTTTCGGGCGGACTATCTCGTGACCAGCGTAGGGGCGATTGAGCACGACGGTGCGATGATGGAGTTTGACGTCAATGAAGCCAGCGTGGTGAAAACCATGATGGTTCACTCGCGCCATATTTTACTGGCAGCCGATCATACGAAATACAGCGCTTCCGCCGCCGTAGAAATTGGCAACGTGGCGCAGGCCACGGCGCTATTCACGGATGAGCTTCCCGGCTCGGCGCTGCAAAATCTCCTCAAATCCAGCAAAGTGGAAGTCGTTGAAGTCAGTTCAGGAGAAGAACAGCAGGCTGGCTGACCTTTTTATGGCCCGATATCTCTCTTCGGGCCATTCCTTTCTTTAAGCTGAATCTCGCACATAGCCAAACCTTCTCTTTCCCGCTACAGTTATTTTTCCACGGCGAGCAGGAGATAAACATGCTTTATATCTTTGATTTAGGAAATGTAATCGTCGATATCGATTTTAATCGCGTGCTGGGCGCATGGAGCGACTTTAGCCGTGTTCCGCTGGCGACGTTAAAGCAGAATTTCGCGATGGGCGAAACCTTTCATCAGCATGAGCGCGGTGAAATGAGTGACGAAGAATTCGCAGAGCGTTTCTGCCAGGATATGGGGCTGTCGTTAAGCTATGAGCAGTTTTCGCACGGCTGGCAGGCGGTATTTGTCGCCATCCGCCCGGAAGTGATCGACATCATGCACAAACTGCGTGAGCAGGGGCACCGTGTGGTTGTCCTGTCGAATACTAACCGCCTGCACACCACGTTCTGGCCTGAAGAATACCCTGAAGTTAAGGCAGCGGCAGATAAAATCTATCTCTCGCAGGAGATGGGTATGCGCAAGCCCGAAGCGCGGATATATCAGGCCGTTTTGCAGGCAGAAGGTTTCACTGCCGCCGATGCCGTCTTTTTCGACGACAATGCCGATAATATAGAGGGAGCTAACCAGTTAGGTATCACGTCAATTCTGGTGACCGGAAAAGAGACGATACCCAACTACTTTGCGAAGCAGTTATGTTAAAAACCGTTCATCAAAAAGCCACGCATCATACGCGCCCGCTGAGAGCCTGGCTAAAACTGCTCTGGCACCGCATTGATGAGGACAACATGACCACGCTGGCGGGAAACCTCGCGTACGTGTCGTTGCTCTCATTAGTGCCGCTGGTGGCGGTGATCTTTGCGCTATTTTCCGCCTTTCCGATGTTTGCGGACGTCAGCCTGCAGCTTCGCCATTTCGTGTTTGCGAATTTCATTCCTGCCACCGGGGATGTTATCCAGAACTACATCGAGCAGTTCGTTGCCAACTCCAACAAGATGACGGCGGTGGGGGCGTGCGGGCTGATTGTCACTGCGCTGCTGCTGATGTATGCCATTGATAGCGCACTGAACACCATCTGGCGGAGTAAAAAAGCGCGGCCAAAAGTCTACTCTTTTGCCGTGTACTGGATGATCCTCACGCTCGGCCCGCTGCTGGCCGGGGCGAGCCTTGCCATCAGCTCTTACCTTCTGTCATTGCGCTGGGCGAGTGATTTAAACGGCGTTATTGATAATGTGCTTCGCATCTTTCCGCTGATCCTGTCATGGCTTTCGTTCTGGCTGCTCTATAGCGTCGTACCGACCACGCGCGTACCAAACCGCGATGCGGTAGTGGGGGCGCTGGTGGCGGCCGTGCTTTTTGAGCTGGGTAAAAAAGGGTTTGCCCTTTACATCACCATGTTTCCGTCGTATCAGCTGATTTACGGCGTGCTGGCGGTGATCCCCATTTTGTTTGTCTGGGTCTACTGGACCTGGTGTATCGTCTTGCTTGGTGCCGAAATAACTGTCACTCTCGGCGTATACCGCGAACTTAAAAAAGCAGCAGCAGCTGAAAAACAACAAGAAGCAGACCAACCATGATTGCATTGATACAGCGCGTAACCCGTGCCAGCGTCACCGTGGAGGGAGAGGTGACGGGTGAAATTGGCCCAGGACTTTTGGTGTTGTTAGGTGTCGAAAAGGATGATGACGAACAAAAAGCTAACCGCTTATGCGAGCGGGTGCTGGGTTACCGCATTTTCAGCGATGCGGAAGGCAAGATGAACCTGAACGTCCAGCAGGCGGGCGGCAGCGTGCTGGTGGTGTCCCAGTTTACGCTGGCAGCGGATACCGAGCGCGGCATGCGCCCGAGTTTCTCGAAAGGCGCCGCGCCGGATCGTGCAGAAGCACTTTACGAATACTTTGTTGAGCGTTGTCGCCAGCAGGAAATGCATACGCAAACCGGACGATTCGCTGCAGATATGCAGGTTTCGCTGGTGAACGATGGCCCCGTCACATTCTGGCTCCAGGTATGAGCCAACTGGCGGCGTGGCCGCGGGTAACAAGAGAGAGTACAGCTATGTATCACCTTCGAGTACCGCAAACGGAAGAAGAGTTAGAAGCCTATTACCAGTTCCGCTGGGAAATGCTGCGCAAGCCATTACATCAACCGAAAGGCTCTGAGCGCGACGCCTGGGACGCAATGGCCCATCACCAGATGGTGATGGACGAGGAGGGCAATCTCGTCGCCGTCGGGCGTCTGTATATCAATGCCGATAACGAAGCATCTATTCGCTTTATGGCGGTTCACCCTTCCGTACAGGACAAAGGGCTGGGGACGCTAATGGCAATGACCCTGGAGTCCGTCGCCCGGCAGGAAGGCGTTAAGCGCGTCACCTGTAGCGCCCGCGAAGATGCCGTGGAGTTTTTTGCCAAACTCGGTTTTGTGAATCAGGGGGAAATCACCGCCCCGCAAACCACGCCGATTCGTCATTTTTTGATGATCAAACCCATTGCCACTCTGGACGACATTCTGCATCGCGCAGACTGGTGCGGTCAGTTACAGCAAGCCTGGTATGAACATATCCCTCTGAGTGAAAAGATGGGCGTGCGCATCCAGCAGTACACCGGGCAAAAATTCATTACCACTATGCCGGAAATCGGCAACCAGAACCCTCACCACACCCTGTTTGCTGGCAGCCTGTTTTCTCTGGCAACGCTCACCGGCTGGGGGCTGATCTGGCTGATGTTGCGCGAGCGCCATCTTGGCGGCACCATCATTCTGGCCGATGCCCATATTCGTTACAGCGCGCCGATCAGCGGCAAACCGAGCGCGGTGGCTGACCTTGGCGCACTGGGCGGCGACCTTGATCGTCTGGCGCGTGGCCGCAAAGCGCGTGTACAGATGCAGGTTGAGCTGTTTGGTGATGAAACCCCGGGCGCGGTGTTTGAAGGAACTTACATCGTTCTCCCTGCGAAGCCGTATGGCGCGTATGAAGAGGGGGGGAATGAAGAGGAGTAGCGCAGTTAAAAGAGAGTTATCTTTTTAGAAGATAACTCTCATGTTGTATTAAAAATAAATCTATTGATGGCGTAATTGCCATCCAGATCGGCGTTCGAACCTTCATAGACGAGCGTATAGTTAATCCTTGTTGTCGTAATAAAAGATGTGTTGCCAATTGCATTTTTAATTCTCTACTTTTCAAATAAAACCCAAATTGTAATTAAGGAAAGCTAAATGGTGTTTAGCTATTGCATCAATTATTATTGCAACATTTATGTACTAATGACTCGTTATGAATTTGTAATAAAATGAATAAATACTACAGCTTTGAACGAAACAAATCCGGGCTCGTAATTATATTATTATTGAGTTTTTTGCTTTTGGGTTGTTTTCTTGCCTATATCATTTGGGTGAGCATGATTTCAATGAGAACTGTTCTAATGAACTCTGTTCCAGAATGGTTAACGTATATAACGATAGGCTCTATTTTTGGTCTCATATTCTCCGGGAGAGCTACCTATTATAGACCTATTGGTAAAACATCAAATTATGTCATTGAACGTTTTTGGGTGGGGTTTAGTTGTGGCTTTATTCTTTCATTAGGGATTTATGATGTTTTCGTGTTTATGTCGAAGGGAAACGTTATTACATACGAAGCGGCTTATGAAATAACATATCCTGGTCCAGGAAAGGGGCGGTTTGGTCATTGTGAAGCAGGGTTGTGGTTTAAGGACTATAACACAAAGCGTTGGATTCAATTGTGTACAAATAAAAAAGCACTTCAAGCATCGGGTGAACCAGGAGCAGATGCTGTAAGGGTTAGTGCTCATTCAAATGAAATAGGGTCTTATATAATTGATTACAACTTCATAAAATCCAAGAGTTAATTAAGAAACCACAACTCCATATATTCACTCTGAAATAATAAATCCACGTTAAATTAAAGGAGAGAAAAACATCTCTCAACGGGAAATGGTTGTCGAATGCAGTTTTATTGATTGTATGCTGGTTAAAATCCGCGTGATGAAGGATTGTATCATGATCACGCCACAGCATACACGCGAACTATGGGGTTGCCTGGATGGTATGAGCGTAGTGAATATAAATAAACAAAAAGTGACTAACTGGCTGAAGACGTTTCCCGGAGTGCTGAATGATTTGGGGGATGTGCCGGTGATCAGACGGGATAAGTGACAGTTAAAAGAGAGAGCCCGGCGCGGTGGCCGTGATTTTTTATTACTTTTTTTCTTGGCGGTAATAAATCCACCAACAACCACATCCAAAAATGAATCCACCAAAGGATGTACCTTTAATTAGTTTCATAAAACCAGGTAGATAAACATCAATAGGAATGTCTTGAGTAATTAAAAGGTAAATTCTTGCAGAAAAATAGGTTAGTAAAGCAACAATATTAGCTGTCACAACAAATGCGAACGTGAGGAAAAACCATAGTAAAAACCACTTCTTCGATGTCATTTTATTCTTTCCTTAATCCTTATTATAATGAGGTATTACAGCCTGTTGTATTATTTTCTCGAGTCGCTTCGCATTTATTAAACGTTTCCCATAATGCAGTGCTGTATCTTTATCCATAGCGGTATAATGGCCGCAGGAAAAGTCAGTGATACAGGCTGTGAATAATATGTAATGAACGTGAAACGGTAAGAGCGCGGTATAAAGGTGCGCCAACACCTTTATACCGCTGACCACAAACAACTAAGCAGGAGTTGATTATGGCTGCGAAGAATTCTATGCCAGAGCGGGCTGTTGCCCAAACAGAAGTTGCAGTATCTGAGAATAATGTAGAAATTCGCGAGCAGGTGCACAAAAAGAACCCGCGTGCGCTTCACGGGGAACGCACCGGGTCTGAACGTGTTTACGCCAGAGGGGGATCAGGCTCTGCCTGCTGCGAACTTTATACCCGAATGGATCGCAATTATTTGCCGCTGGCGGGCGAGCGGCTGTCCCGCGTCGGATTTCGTAGCGGGATGGCGGTAAAGATCCGTGTTATGCCGGACTGTATTGTGATTGCGCCGCAAAATACCCGCGAGTTATGGGGGTGCCTGAAAGGGTTAAGTATCACGCATATCAATAAATTGAAGGTGAAAAAGTGGCTGAGAGAATTTCCGGGGACGCTGAACGACACTGGCGATCTGCCGGTGATTAAACGCGATCGTTATGATTGTCTGATCCGCAGCGAGTGATTGTTAAAAGATCCCGGCTCAGTGGCCGGGATCGTGGTTCAGGATTTTGGATCGGAAGGGGGGGATTTTCGGGCTTTGCGCTCGTCCAGTTTGGCGAAGAGCCATGACCTGAAAGCTGCTGCCGTTCCAGCAATAACGCTTGCAACCAAAACATGCTTGATATCTGATTGTTCAATATCTACTTCATGACTAATGATTAGTTTTACAATTATCAAAGCCAGAGAGAAAAAAATTAAACAACAAAAAACCATGTATGCAATGCTTAAGAACAGTAAAGCTACGGTAGTGTTATTTTTTCTTTTCATTAATTTCATCCTTAACTACATTACTAATAAATTCACCTCCCACGGTACCGATAATATCACCTACAGGGGCTGCGCTCGGACCTAATACAGGGGAAAATACTGGTGGTGCAATAATATTAACTGCCGTACCAAACGCCCAACCTGCGCCCGTGCCAGTTAATGCACCTTTATCCAGCCCATCAGTGAATAGTGAACCACCCAGTGCGATCCCGGCATTAGCCCAAATCCCACGACCCGGAGCTAGTGCACCAGTTGCTCCCGCTGAAATACTTCCCTTATAATCCCAGTTCTTGTTCTCGTTACCTGGACGGCTCAGGTCAAACCACTGGTAGCTTCCATTAGCAATTTCTCCTATTATTGCGCCACTAACAACGTTACCTACTGACGCCGCTGGTCCCAGATACCAGGCTCCCGCAATCATCACACCATCCTGATATCCTTCCACAATTGCTTTAGCGATATTCGCGCCTTCCGGTAAATCACCGTTTGCCAGTTTTTCCAGTCCGGCCTGCTTCTCCTTCGGAGACAGACCATTCTCTTCTGCATACTGGTTCCACGACTGTGCTGCCAGGCCGTAATCCATCATACCCTGTCCGAAACTGCTCGGATTAAGCGCATTATTCTCAACCACCGTCTTCCCGGACTGCGCCCCGGCGATGGCGCTTGCCGTACCGTCTCCCGCAACGCCGCCTGCTATCCCTGCGGCAAGAGTCGCCAGCGCGCTGATGGTCTGCTTTTCACTTTCACTCAGCGCAGCAACATCCTTCCCGTACATCTCCAGCGCAATACCACCCGCCAGCTCCCCGACCGCTGCTCCAGCCGCACCCGCCAGCGCGTCTTTCCCCTGCATCGCGGCCAGCACCGCATTCGCCACCGCGTGGGCGGCGGCTTTTTCCATCGTATCGTCCAGCCCGGAACGGTGGCCGATAATCTCCGCCACGTACGGTGCCGCCGCTCCGGCCAGCGCGGCGGTCATGTCGCCGCCCGCCAGACCCTGAGCGGCAGCGGTAGCCGCCTGGATGGCGCGCTGCATGTCGCTGCCCGTGCCGTACTGTTCAATTGCCGTGCGTCCGGCCTGGTCGGCTATCTCCTGAGGGGTAGGGTTGCTCTTGCCCTCAGCCCTCAGCTTCTCCTCTGCGGCGCGGAGCGCTACCGGGTCGTTCATGGCCTCCTGTTTCGCGATTTCACCCTGCGTGCGGGCGATATCCGCCACCTGGCTGCCGATTTCCCCGATAAGCTGCGCCTCCTCCATCCTGCGCTGCTCTTTCTCCTTATCGAAAATGGTGTCGATGCTGCCGTTGGCATTCGCCGTGTCGCGGCTCAGGTCCGCCACGTCCTGCGTCTGATGCTCCTTATCGCGAACCACCACCGTGCCGTTTTCAATGGCCGCACGCGTGGTGCCCTCCGCGCTGCCGCTGCTGTCCGCCCCGACCAGCAGGTTGCTCGCCATATTCCCGGTGAACTGCCCCGCGATGCTGCCGCCGGTGCTGATGCCCGCGCTCTGGTGCTCCACCTCGTATTCAGCGGTGTTATGGATATCCCGCCAGCCGAGCGTCCCGGTGTCGAGGCGGTTATTATCCGCCGTGGCGGTGGAGGCGATAACCGCGCCGTCGAGCTGCGTGTGGCCGCCGACGGTGATGTCGAACCCGCCGGAGCCTGCGAAGATACCGCTCTGCTCCTTCACGGAGGCGTAGTCGCTGTTCATCCTGTCGCGGCTGTAATTAACGCTGGCGGAGCCGCTCATGGTGCCGAAGGTGAAGCTGCCGCCCGCGCTGGCGTTCTTCTGGCTGCTGTCGTAACGGTCGGTGTCCTGTTCACTGGTAATGGTCAGGTTGCGCCCGATATCGGCCAGCACGCTCTCCCCGCTGACCTGCGCCCCGGTGAGATTCGTATCGCGGCCGCTGACGATTGTGAGCGTATCCCCCGCGTTAACCGTGGTTTCGGTGCGGGTGGTGCCGTTGCCGCGCTCGGTTCCTTTGCCGCCGTTCACGCTGGCGGAGACGGAGATGCCCGCGCCACCGGAGCCGTAGCCGATACCGACGCCCGCGCTGCCGCCGTGGCTCTCGTTTTGGCCGTCGAGCGTGGAGGTGTTCAGTGCGGAAATCAGGTTCACGTCCCGGCTGGCCTGTAGCCACAGGTCGTTCTGCGCATCAAGCTGGCTGCCGTGAACCAGCAGGTCGCCGTCGGTTGCCACCACGGTGAGGTTATTCCCGGCGGTGAGGCTGCTGCCTTTTGCGGTGGCCTGCGTGCTGGTCTGGGTGGATTTTGACGACTGGCTGCCGTAAGAGAGGCTGATGCCGACGGTGTTGTCGTTGCCCTTCTGGTTGCCGGTGGCCTGGTCGAGCATGACGGACTGCGCGCCCTGTCCGAGGGTCAGTGCGCCTTTCACCGCCTGCAGCGCGGCGAGGCGGTCGTTATCGGTCTCTCTGGCCTGCTTCAGGGTGTGGACGCTGCTGTCGAGAGCACCACCCGCCGCGCCGGAGAGCGCAAGGGTCAGGCCGGAAGATTTTTGCTCCACGGTGTGGGTCTGCGTGCCGCTCTCCGTGGCGGCGGTGATGCTGACGTTTTTCCCGGCGAGCGTCATGTCCTGCGCGGCAATCAGGTCCGAGCCGTGGACGCTCAGGTCATTGCCCGCGCTCAGCGTGACGCTGCCGTTCACGGAGCCAATAGTGCTGCCGCGATGGGTGGTGTCCTGCGCGGTGTCGGTGACCTTCAGGCTCTGGCTGCCGTAGCTGACGCCGATGCCGCCCGTGCCGGAGAAGCCGGATTTTTTCTCCTGGCGCTGATGGCTCTCCTGGCTGTGCTCCTCCGCCGTGGTCACGGTCAGGCTGTTGCCTGCCGCCAGCCGGACATCGTTATCGCCCACGATATCGCTGCCCTGCACCCGCAGGTTATTGCCCGCCTGCAGGGTGACGCTGTCGCCGCTGAACAGGGCTCCCTGTGCGGTCTCACTGTTCACCACATCGTGCGTGGTCACGGTTTTTTTCGACAGCGCGCCGCTGCTGCCGGTGGACTGATGGTGCGACTCAAACATGCTGCTGTCAGTGGCGGCGGTGACGGCGATGTCGCGCCCCGCGCTGACGGCGAGGCTGCTGCCCGCCTCCACGGTTGCGGCCTGCGCACTCACGTCGCGGCCGGCCATCATCAGGATATCGCCTCCGCCGGCCACCTCGCTGCCAACCTGTTGAGTGGTGGACTGCTTCAGCCAGTTATTTTTATCCCACGTCAGGTTATCGCTGGCGGAGGTAGTGACGGTGGTGAGGTTCAGATCCCGCCCGGCACTGAGCACCGTCTGGCTTCCACTGCCGCTGTTAACGACCTGCGCGCCGGTCAGGGTGAGATCGCGCCCGGCGTTCAGCACCAGCTTACCGTCATCGCCCTGGACGTAGATCCCCGCCACGCGCTCCACGGTGGTGCGCTCAAAGCTGTTTTTCCCGCTGCTGCTCTGTGCGCCGCGGGTGGTGGTGGTGAGGCTGATGTCGCGCCCGGCGGTGGCCAGTACGGAATGGTTACCTGAAATCGTGCCGCCGATGTTGCTGATGTCCGTGCGGGCGAACAGGCTGACGTCAGCCCCCTGTATCGTTCCTGCTTTGTTGGTGATGTTGTCGGCGCTGAGCTGCACCGCGTCACGCCCGTGCAGGGTGCCGCTGTTGACCAGGTCGCGGTTCAGGTTCATCACCAGATTCTGGCCCCCCATCAGCGCGCCGGAGCCGTCGATGTCGCCAGGCTGTACGCGCACATACACCTGCGGCACCATCACCGTCTGCCAGCTGCCGTCGGCAAGCTGAACGCGGGTGTTGACCAGCCAGACCATGTCCTCCGTCAGCAGGCTCATCTGTTCGGCGGTGAGCGCCACGCCAGGGACAAGCTGATGCGTCTGCCCGAAAGCAATGCCCGCATCCATCAATGCCCTGAACTGGGTCTCATCGTCGCGGTAGTCGCCCAGGTAGCGGCCGCCGGTGAGCGCGATGATCTGCTCGCGTACCAGGCGCTGCTCGTAATAGCCGTCGCCAAGGCGCTTGTGCACGTTATCCGGATCCGTCATGAACGCATTCTGCATATAATCACTGCCGAGCCACGTCTTGTTGTTGGTGAAGCGTGGATCGGTTTCGATCAGGTAGTGCGCATTCGGATCGGGCAGGGTGTTAAACAGGCTGCTGTCCGGCAGACGGATGTCCGGCCCTGCGGCACGTACCACCACGCCCTGCGCATCGCTGGCGGGCGTTTCAATCCATTTGCCAGGCGCATTGCCGGAGGGCAGGGCAGGGGAACCCGGGGAGGTGGTGTCCACACCCACCGCCAGGCTCCCCGTCCCGCTAAGCGTGGTATCTGTTTTGTGGGCGCTGGCGGGGGAAAGGGTCATGCCGCTGCCATCGGCCTGGCTGTTGCCTTCCATTTTGCCCGGCGACAGGGTGATCGACTGGATAACCACAGGCGGGGCGTAGTCCGAGGTGCTTTTTCCCTGCGAGTCGCCACCCTTTCTGGATTTACGGCTGTAGTGTGTGACCGAGCCTGCATCGGTGATCCATCGGCTGCCTTCCGGCATCACGTTATCCACCGAATCGGCGAAGATCCCGAGCGTTCCCCCCGCCACAATCTGGCTTTTATCGTTCAGAACCTGATTTGCCGTAATCAGCATATTGCCGCCGGCGAGGATTTTGCCCGGGTCACTTTCGGCAATCACCTCTTCTTCAATGGTGCGGGTGTAGGTGTACTCGTAAAAGTTGTCGTTGTTGGCCCCGGTATCGTCCGGGGTGTTGAGGTTAAGCAGGTGGTCGGCCGAGTTGTGGTCGACGAACACGCCGTCAGCATCCGCATCCCAGCGGGTGGGCGATCCCTTTTGCTGATACTCGTGGATCTGCTCCGTGGAGATGAGCGCCACTTCGGTGCTGAAATGGTCGTTGATGTTGTTGAGCTGGCCGACGGAGAGCGCCATGTCGCCCGCGGATTCAATGGTCGCGCTGTGGTTGTTGAGGGTTTGCGCCTGCCCGATGGCAAAGCCGTTGTCGTCTACGCGCCCGCCGATGGCCATCGCCCCGTCGCTGTAGATCAGCGCGTGGTCGCGGTTGTTGATTGTCTGTGCCCCGATGTCCACGCGCTGGCGTCCGGCGAGGGTCGCTGCCGTTTCGTCCTGGGCGAGGTTATTCAGCGTTGTCGCCTGAATCGACAGATGATCGCCGTAGATGCGGCCGGTACCCGCGTTCGTTAAGGTTTCGGTACGCAGCCACGTCTGGCTGCCGTCGATAAGACCGTAATTACTCAGGCTTGAGGAGAGGGTCAGCCAGGTCGCGCCGGCGGCAATCTCGCCGGAAGCGGCATTGAACAGGCTGGCGGCGCTGAGATCCAGTTTTGCGCCCGCCAGCAGGTTGCCGCTGTTGGTCACGCTGCCCGGCGTGGTGAAGGTCATGCTGCCGTTGGCAATCACATCACCCGCGTTGTTAAAACTCTGCTGCGTGTGAATCGTCATATCGCCGAGCGACAGAAGCTGACCGTCTCCGGTTAGCGCGTCGGCTTCAAGCGTGACGTTCTCCCCGCCAATAACGACCCCGTCAGCGTTGAGAAGCCGCAAAGCCGCGCCGCTCAGCGACAGCGCCCCCTCGGCGGACAGCTCACCCTGCGTGTTATCCAGGGTTCCGGCATTGGCGATCGATAACGTATTGCCTGCCCGCGTTGTTCCCAGAGCATTATCGAACTGCTGGCTGTTGATTTTCACATCCAGCCCTTCAATACCCTTATCTTCAGCCTGCGTATTGCGATTGATCAGCGAGGCTGCGTTGAGCGTCACCGTTGCGCCACTGCGTATCAGGCCCAGTGTGTTGTCGATCGCACCCGACACGGCATTCACCGCCAGTTCACCGAGAGACTGGATCTGCCCGTCCTGGTTATCAAGACGCTCGAGGTTGAGGGTCATCTCCTGCTCACCCACCAGACGCCCGCCGGAACGGTTATCCAGCGAGGTTGCCCGCAGCGTGAACTCCCCTTTTGCGCCCAGCGTGCCGTTCTGGTTGTTCAGCGCGGCGGTGGCGAGTTGCATTTCCGCCAGGCTGTAAATCGTCCCCTCGCGGTTATCCAGCTGCCAGCCGTGCGTATCAAGAACGAGCCCGCTTCCCTGAATGACCCCCTGACGGTTGTCGGTATCGCTGCGCGTGGCAAGCGTCAGCGTATCCAGTGCATACAGCGTCCCGGCGATGTTGCTAAAGCGCGCGGCGTCCAGCGTGGCCCGTTTTTCGGCGAGCAGTACGCCCGCATCATTTTGCAGATCGGTCGTGGTTATGCTCAGGTTTCCCTGCTAACGATGCCGCCCGTGTCCCCGCTGTAGCGGTTGCTGATACCGTCAACGGCCAGCGTGAGATCCCCTCCGCTCTGGACCAGCCCGCTGCTGTCGTTATCCAGACGCTGTGCCGTGACGGCAAGATCGCCCTGGGCGACAATCATCCCTTTCTGGTTGTCTATCCGGGAGGCGTCTATCCGCGCATCGCCACCGGATACCAGCGTGCCTTGCGTATTCTCCAGCGACCCCACATGTAGATTCAGCGAACCTGTGGCGCTCAGGGTACCGTTGCGGTTGTCCACGTCCGCGGCCGTTACGACGGTTTCTTTCGCGCTGGCCAGCATGCCGTGCTGATTGCTGATGCTGCCGGCGTTGACGTTCAGGGTGCCAAAGCTGACGATGCCGCCGGTCGTCAGGGTCGTGTTGTTTGACAGGCGGTTCCCGTGAGTGTCGACGATCATGTCCGCCCCGGACTGAATTAACCCTTCGTCGTTGTTCAACCCGGCGCTGTCGAGCGTCAGGTTATCGTGGGCGGCAATTGTCCCGCCGACGTTAGCCAGCGCGTTGCGGCTGGTTAGCGCGACGCGGCCGTGTTCCGCGCTGATAAAGCCGCTGCTGTTGTTGAGAGTGTCGGCGCTCATGCTGATGCTGCCTGCTGCTGCCAGTTCACCCTCGCGGTTGTCCGTCAGGCCAGCCGTTTTTATCGTCAGGGCGCTGTCGGTATCGGCGGCAACGATCTGGCCTTTACGGTTATCCAGCGACGCGGCGTTGACGTTTACCGTGGCGTTGGCGGCAATCACGCCTTCGCGGTTATCGATGCCGTCCTGATGGTTCAGCGTCAGACCCCGCGTGCCGCTCTGGCTTATCTGACCTTTATGATTTTGCAGGCGTTTTGCCGTGAGCGTGAGCTGGTCGGCGGCGAGCAGGCCGCTGCTGTTATCCAGCGTGCCGGTTGCCGTGACGCTGAGGGCGTCATTCGCGATGACTTCCGCACCGGCGGTGCTGAGGTCGCCTTGTCCGGCGTTAAGGGTAATGGTGTTGGCCTGCGTCACGCTGCCTGATGCATCCACCCCCTGTCCCGTGGACCTGATGTTGCCACCCGCCACATTCAGTCCATGCATCTCAAGTTTGCCGCTGGCGTTGAGCGTCAGATCGCCGTCGCGGCCCGTGGTGCCATTGGGCTGCACGCCTGCTGCCAGCGTGCCGGTGCTGGCAATCGTTTTGCCCGTCAGGCTGACGTTGCGCTGTGCAGCGAGGGAGCCGCTGTTTTGTATGGCGTCGGTGCCAGAAAGGGCGACGTCAGCGGAAGACCAGACCGTGCCGCTATTCTCAATACGCCCGTCGGCGGAGAGGGTGACTGTTCCGGCTTCTGCGCCAATATTGCCCGCGTTGCGCACGCCGACGCCTTTTTCCGTCCCGATCAGACGGATTTTCCCGGCGTACATGCCGCCGACCTGGGAGACATCCAGCGCCATGACGGGTTTTGCCGCACCGTTATCCGCAAGGGCGGTCACCTTTTCATGCGCCGCATCCACCGTGTTGCGCCCGGTAGTGACGCGTAAATCCTGCGCGTGAATCGCCGCATTCACCTGAACCGCCCGGGCGATGATATCGGTGTGCGCCTGCCCGGAGGTATCCAGCCCGTTGCCGTTCACGGTAATCTCACCGCGCTCCACCTGATACCCGGTTATCCGGCCATCCTGCATCTGCGCGGTACCGGTCGTCAGCGTGGCGCGCCCGGCGTTGATTAAGCCGCAGCCGTCACAGGTAATGCCCGACGGGCTGGCAATGATCACGTCGGCCTTTTGTCCAGCCACCTCAATGTAGCCGTTGAGCTGGCTCGGGTTGCGTGCGTTCACCTCGTTGAGGATGACTTTAGCCTCGCCTTTCGCCAGCCACGGGTTGGCGGTCACCATTCCGCCGAGTTCGGTTGAGGTATTTTTATGGGCGTTATTGAGGATGGCCCCGTCCCGGCCAACGTCGAACTGGCTGTAGGTGTTGCGGGACACGCCGCCTGCAGACGGGGTCTGGATATTCACCTGCGTCGTGCCGTTAACGGTGCTGATCACGGTGGGCTGCTGTTTACCGGGCGCGGAGGCGTCCGCCACAATCCCGGCGGCCTGCACCGTGACGGCACCAGAGGCCAGCCACAGCGCAAGGCTGAGTGCGCCGACGCGACAGACAAGACGCTGAAGCGCGTGCCCGATCCCGGAGGAAGACGATCCGCCCGAACAGCCGCGCGCCAGCTCGGAAACGACCATCAGCATGCCGCGGGCTTTATTAAAGACGATACGGTACAGACGTTTATTCATGGTGAAATCCTTTTTATTTTTGTCCGTGCAGCGGGTGCGTGTGTTTCCAGTTCAGCAGCGCTTCGCGCGTGACCTGCCTGCCATAAAACGTTTTGATACGACGGCCTTTCTCATTGCCGCGATGCCACAGAAAGCGCGCAACGTGATGCGGAAAAATCTCCTCGCGTACCAGGCGAAACAGGGCTTCCGCGTGCCCAAAGGGGGCAATAAAATCGCGAAACCACATCCGATCGCCGTTACACCAGTCTTCTTCCGGCAGGACGACCGTCTCCTGGGTGAGATAGCGGCGTTCGGCTTCTTCGCTCATCCATGCCCAGCTCAGGAAAAAGATCGGGCGTCCTTTCTCCTCTATCAGCACGTACTGCTGGCGTTTAATGATGGGCAAGAGCACCACGGGCAGGACGTGCAGCGGCGCGTCACGGTGGTTGAGGGAATGCATCCAGAGCCAGACCGACGCGCCCAGCACTTCGGCTTCACTCAGCGCGACGTCCTCGAGCTGCGGACAATGAACCGTCAATTCGCCATAGCGCATACTCAGAAATCCATGTTGAGGTTGAAGCCGAAGGTTGCCGGGCTGGTTTTAAAACCGTCCGGGCGGGAAAACGGCACGCCCGCGAAGGCGTCGTATCCCACTTTCCAGAGCGCACCGCGCAAGCCCGCGGCGCCACCGGCAAGATGGTTGCCCGTCAGGTACTCCGTGCCGTTGCCAGCGACCTCGCCGTAGTCGGCAGCCAGATAGAACTCGGTTCCGGCAAGCGGGGTCTGCCAGGAGAGATCGTTTCGAACCAGCCAGCCGCAATCGGCGTTGAGCGTGCGTTCGCCGTCGAAGCCGCGCACCGTCCAGCGCCCGCCGATGGCGAACTGATCCTGTGAAGTGAGCGGCGTGTTGCTGGTCTGACGCTGCCAGGCCACGTCATAACGCAAGTGCTGCGTGCTGAGTGCGAACGGCAGGCTCAGGCGTGCGTTGGTGCGAAGAATTCGGCCCAGCGCCGTGGCTTCATCGAACGTTTCTTCGGGGGCTGGCTGGGCGCCAAACCATCGCGTGCCGCGCTGATAGTTGATGCCTGCATCAAGCGTTGCCGGGCCGATATAGTGGCGATGCTGAAGCCCGGCCTTCCAGGAGGAGACGTGGCGGCGCTGAACTTCCACTTCCGTGTCGTTGATGTAGTTTTTCGTTGTCCGGCTCTCCACGTCCCAGGTGAACGTGGTTTTTTGGGCGCTGCTGCGATGCAGAACCCGGCTGGCCTGCGCCACCAGACTCTGGCTTTTGCCGCTGTAACGAATGTCGCCGTTTAGCCCCGCCACGGTCTGGTGATAGTGGTAATCGCTGCCGGTAACGGAAAATGCCCACCAGCCCACGGGAACAGACCAGTGGGCGCTGAGGTTTTGGTTGCCTTTTTCCGGCCCGGTTTGCAGGTCATGGTTCATGGAAAACCAGAAGAGATCGCTCAGCGCCAGCGGGTTATCCAGCGACAGCGTTAGCCCACCCTGATAGCGGCCCGTTGACGACGAGCCAGAATCATCAAGCGACAGGCCAAGCCGCCAGAATTTGCTCTGCTGGCGGGTTATCACGATATCGCTCTCACCCGGCTGTTCAGCCGGAACGATATCCATCTCAACCTGGACGGTGGGCAGGCGCTGGAGGTTCTCCAGACCCTGCTCGATATCCCGCAGGTCGAGCAGATTACCGTCATGTGCCGGGAAGGCGCTGTAAAGCCATAACCCGCGACGGCTGTTATCGGTCAATGTGACGTGGCGTATTTTCCCCGGAATAACGGCCAGTGTTAAATGGCCGCTTTTTAAATCCTGAGCGGGAGCCAGCACGCGTGCGGTTGTCCAGCCGTGGGCGATCAGCCGGTTTTGCAGCAGGCTCATCACGTGGTTGATACCCCGTGCGCCGAGGCACTTCCCGACGGACTGATTCGCGATGCGCTGCAGCGGTACCCAGTGCGGGAGGGCGTTATGCCCCGTCAGCGTCACGTCATGGATGGTGAAGCAGGGCGTTTCGGCGGCAAATTCGCCGCTTTCGTTACGTGTTGCCGGAGATTGCAGCCGAACGTCAGGCGCCTGGGGCGTCAGTTGGGTTTCCAGCGCCTGCTGACGCTGCTGTTGCAGGATAAACGGTTCATCACCCGGTGCGGCGCTGGCACCCGATGAAAGGCTGAGAACAGCACAGATAAAAAAGCCGGTGCGCTTCGTTGCGACCGGTCGAAATTCCCTTTTCAACATTTTCCCTTACAAAATGTAATGTTTCTTGCAAGGGATCGTGACGAAGTCACAGCGACTTTTCTACGCGTAGCGGCTAAATAAAATCTGAAAGTGGGGGAAAGTACGGAAGCGGATTAAAGCGGGTATGACTGGCCGGGCAAGCTTGCGCCGCCCGGCACGGTTGCGGGAGATTACTCCCCTTCACCCGGGAACAGGAACGGGTTGATTGAGCTGCGGGCGAAGCCCTCCTGCTCCATTTTGGCATCCAGAATCAGCGAGGCGAGATCGTCGGCTACCGCTTCGACTTTCGGGTCTTTTTCCTGATACAGAATCTTCAGGTAGGTCCCACAGTCGCCGCAGCTTTCAGCTTTCACTGCCGCTTCTTCATTTTCCAGCGACCAGTAGTTGAGATCGCGGGTCTGCTCGCAGTTGCTGCACTTCACGCGCACGACGTGCCATTCGGTTTCGCACAGGTTGCAGTGCAGGTAGCGCAGCCCCTGGGTGGTGCCAATCTGTACCATACTGGAGACCGGCATGGAACCGCACACCGGGCAGAACTGGCGCGCTTCACCGTACTCGGCGCGGGCTTTGCCGGGGATCAGGCTTGCCATCTGCGCCCAGTAGAGCGACAGTGCCGCCCAGATAAACGGCGCTTTATCACTGCTGACCAGCGAGAAGTCGGAAGCAAACAGCGCACTCGCCATCTCTTCCAACTCCTGTTCGGACGCTTTTTCCAGGTTCTCAATGACCGCCAGCGCAGTACCGCTCATTTCGGGCTTTAGCTCGGCAATCAGCGAATGCAGCAGCTTGTGCCAGTGCTTGTCGCGCGGCAGGACGTGAATATCCAGCGGCGGCTTGCCCTGCTCATTGGCTTCTTTGATGCGCGCAGTCAGGTCCATTTGCAGTGGGTGGTCGTACAGCACCACTTCCTGCGCGTGGGCGACAAGCGCAGCAAAACGCAGAAAATCGCCCAGCGGGTTGTTCTCTGCCAGCTCGCGCAGACGCTCTGCGCGGCGGTTGTAGAGGTTCTTGAGTCTGGGGAATAACAACGGCGGAATATACTCCGCCGTACGTTTCTCGCTCGACCCCAGCTCATCTTGCGGGATTATGCGAATACTCATTCAGATGACTTTTCCTGTTTCTGGCGGACTTCACGGTACCAGCGCGGGTGATGTTTCTTCGCCCACGTACTGGTTACCCAGCCTTCCACCATCGCGGTAATGGTGCCTTTCACCCAGAGGGCGGCGTAAATATGCACCATGATAACCACAATTAGCGCCACTGCGGCAAATGAATGCAGCATCAGCGCGAATCGGATCACCGGGATTGAGAAAGCAGGCGCAAAATACGGACGCCAGATGATCACGCCGCTGACCAGCAACAGGACCAGGAAGATAATCGCCGCCCAGAATACGCATTTCTGACCGAAGTTATAACGCCCGGTATCACCTACTTCCTCGTTGACGACGATCTTACGAATATTCTTCGCCCAAAAGATATCATCCCGATTGATTAGGTTATGGTGCCAGTAGCGGAAAAACATGATGATGAACGACGCGAACATGATGACGCCAACAAACGGGTGCAGTATACGCGCCAGTTGTGGTGTCCCCATGATCTGCATCAGCCAGTTGAAGGAGGGGAAGAAGAACCCCAGCCCGCTTATCGCCGCCAGCATGAAGCAGAAGGCGGTGACCCAGTGGTTGATGCGTTCCGGCGCGGTGTAGCGCACGATGGTGTCACGTTTTCTCATTTGCGCACCTCGTCTTTCTCTTCATGCAGGTTGTCGTCTTCCTCTTCCGCACGGTTCGGACCGACGCCGACGTAGTGGAAGATGCTCGCTGCGAAGGTGGCAGCAAAACCTACCGCGGCCAGCGGTTTCCAGATGCCTTTCCAGAACTTAACGGTGGCGCTGATT
Source organism: Enterobacter sp. MGH 37 (assembly GCF_000534515.1). Lineage (NCBI taxonomy): Bacteria > Pseudomonadati > Pseudomonadota > Gammaproteobacteria > Enterobacterales > Enterobacteriaceae > Enterobacter > Enterobacter sp. MGH 37. The sequence goes on along the minus strand of NZ_KI973206.1, from coordinate 1,146,511 downwards.
TCCGGGTTCTCCGGCAGGCCGTGATACAGATTCGGCTTGTCGGCATGGTGCAGCACATACATCACATGCGTACCACCAACACCGGCCGGATCGTACAGGCCCGCATTGTCGTAACCACGGGTTTTCAGCTCGCCCACGCGCTCTGCCGCCAGCGTTTTCATATCCTCTTTAGATCCAAAGTGGATAGCGCCGGTTGGGCAGGTCTTCACGCACGCGGGCTCCTGGCCGACAGTGACGCGGTCAACGCACAGCGTGCATTTGTAGACGCGGTTGTCTTCCGGGTTCAGGCGCGGTACGTCGAACGGACAGCCCGCAATGCAGTAGCCGCAGCCGATGCACTGCTCGGACTGGAAGTCGACGATGCCGTTGGCATACTGAATGATAGCCCCTTCTGACGGACATGCCTTCAGGCAGCCCGGATCCGCGCAGTGCATACAGCCATCTTTGCGGATAAGCCATTCCAGTTTGTCGTTCTGCTCCACTTCCGAGAAACGCATCACCGTCCAGGACTTGGCGGTCAGGTCCGCAGGGTTGTCGTACACCCCAACGTTGTGACCCACTTCGTCACGCAGATCGTTCCACTCAGAGCAGGCCACCTGACAGGCTTTACAGCCGATACAGGTGGTCACGTCGATAAGTTTCGCCACTTCCTGCTGGTGGTCCCGCGCCTGAGGCGCGGGCGTGAAACCGTTAGTCGCGGAACGACGGATAATGTCTTGAGATTGATAAGCCATAAGTCGTCTCCGTTACACCTTTTCCACGTTCACGAGGAAGGCCTTAAACTCCGGCGTCTGCGTGTTCGCATCACCGACGAACGGCGTCAGGGTGTTCGCAATGAACCCTTTTTTCGCCACGCCCTCATAGCCCCAGTGAATTGGGATACCGATGGTATCCACCTGCTGACCATGAACGTTCAGCGTGCGAATACGCTTGGTCACCACCGCCTTGGCTTTAATGTAGCCGCGGTTAGAGGAGACCTTCACGGTATCGCCATGAGCGATGCCGAGCTTGTTCGCCAGCTTCTCGCCGATCTCCACAAACTGCTCCGGCTGCGCGATGGCGTTAAGCAGCGCGTGCTTGGTCCAGTAGTGGAAGTGCTCGGTCAGACGATAGGTGGTGCCCACGTACGGGAACTTGTCTTTTTTACCCAGCGCTTCAAAGTCGCCCTTGAAGATACGCGCTGCCGGGTTAGAGACCACGTTCGGGTGCAGCGGGTTAGTGCCCAGCGGCGTCTCAAACGGCTCGTAGTGTTCCGGGAACGGCCCTTCTGCCATCTTATCAATGGCAAACAGACGTCCCATCCCTTCAGGCTGCATGATAAACGGTCCGACATCGCTGCCTGGTGCGGCAGTGCTGTAGTCCGGAATATCCACGCCGCCCCATTTCGCGCCGTCCCACTTCAGAAGCTGACGCTTCGGATCCCACGGGTTGCCCTGCGGGTCAGCGGAGGCACGGTTATAGAGGATGCGACGGTTAAGCGGCCATGCCCACGCCCAGCCCAGCGTATTGCCAAGGCCCGACGGGTCGGCGTTGTCGCGGTTGGCCATCTGGTTGCCTTTTGGCGTCCAGCTACCGGCGAAGATCCAACAGCCGCTCGAAGTTGTACCGTCATCGCGCAGATGGGCGAAGGTACTGAGCTGATCGCCTTTCTTCGCCAGCACGGCGCCGGTGGCCGGGTCGATAACATCCGCCAGCGCCTTACCGTTGCTCTCCATCGCCACTTCTTCCGGCGCAGGGTTTTCAGGCGTCGAGTAGTTCCAGGTCATGTTCAACACCGGTTCCGGGTTCGCGCCACCTTCAGCCGCGTACATCTTACGCAGGCGTAAGAAAATACCGGCCAGGATCTCGCCGTCGTTCATGGCGATGCCCGGGGCGTCCGCACCTTTCCAGTGCCACTGCAGCCAGCGGCCGGAGTTGACAATAGACCCGTTCTCTTCCGCGAAGCAGGTAGATGGCAGACGGAACACTTCAGTCTGAATCTTCGACGGATCGACGTCATTCGATTCGCCGTGGTTCTGCCAGAAGGTCGAGGTTTCAGTATTGAGCGGGTCAATCGTCACCAGGAACTTCAGTTTCGACAGGGACTCAACAACCTTGTTCTTGTTCGGGAACGAGGCCACCGGGTTAAAGCCCTGGCAGATATAGCCGTTGACCTGACCCTGATGCATCATCTCGAAGTACTGAAGCACGTCGTAGCCTTTGTCCCACTTCGGCAGCCAGTCAAAGCCCCAGCTGTTTTCCGCCGTCGCCTTGTCGCCGTAGAAGGCTTTCATCAGCGAGACGAAGAACTTAGGATAGTTGCCCCAGTAGTTCACCTGGCCTTCGAGCAGCGGTTTTGGCGTGCTGGCCGTCAGGTAGGTTTGCAGGTCGGTTTGTTTCTCGCTTGGCAGGTTCATATAACCTGTCAGGCTTTGAGACAGCAGGCCGAGGTCGGTCAGACCCTGAATGTTGGAGTGACCGCGTAGGGCGTTCACGCCGCCGCCTGCCATGCCCATGTTGCCGAGCAGGAGCTGAACCATCGCCATGGTACGGATGTTCTGCGCACCGATGGAGTGTTGCGTCCAGCCGAGGGCGTAGAGGAACGACGCGGTTTTATCTTTCGCGCTGGTTTCGGCGATCAGCTCGCACACCTTCAGGAAGTCCGCCTTCGGCGTACCACAGATGTTTTCAACCACCTCCGGCGTATAGCGGGAGACGTGCTCTTTCAGCAGGTTCCACACGCAGCGCGGGTGTTGCAGGGTGGTATCGCGTTTCGCAAAGCCTTTCTCATCCAGCTCGTAGTTCCAGCTGGTTTTGTCGTACTTGCGTTTTTCGGCGTCGTAACCGCTGAACAGGCCATCTTCGAAGTGATAATCCTCACGCACGATCAGGCTGGCGTTGGTGTAGGCTTCGGTGTATTCGCGGTTGTATTTTTCGTTGGTCATCAGGTACAGCAATACGCCTGACAGGAAAGTGATGTCAGTACCTGAACGAATAGGGGTGTAGAAATCCGCCACTGACGCTGTACGCGTGAAGCGGGGATCGATCACAATCAGTTTCGCACCGTTGTGGATTTTGGCTTCCATCGCCCAGCGGAACCCGACAGGGTGCGCTTCAGCGGCGTTACCGCCCATCACCACAATAAGGTTGGCGTTCTTGATGTCGACCCAGTGGTTGGTCATCGCACCGCGACCAAATGTTGGAGCAAGACTTGCTACCGTTGGTCCGTGTCAGACACGCGCCTGGTTGTCGACCGCGAGCATACCGAGTGCGCGCGTAAATTTCTGGGTTAAATAGCCGGTTTCATTACTGGACGCTGAAGCACACAGCATCCCGGTGGAGAGCCAGCGGTTGACCGTCACGCCGTCGGCGTTCTTCTCAATGAAGTTCGCATCACGGTCTTCTTTAATATGTTTAGCGATGCGGTCAAACGCCTCTTCCCAGCTGATTTGCTGCCATTTGTCGGAGCCAGGCGCACGATATTCAGGGAACTTCAGGCGGCTTTCAGAGTGGATAAAGTCCACCAGACCGGCCCCTTTCGGACACAGCGCGCCGCGGTTGACCGGGTGATCCGGGTCACCTTCGATATGGAAAATAGACGCTTTGGCGTTTTTAGCACCGTCGCCGAGGCTATACATTAACAGCCCGCAACCGACAGAGCAGTACGTACAGGTATTACGGGTTTCACGGGTGCGCAGCAGTTTATACTGCCGCGTTTCCGCCAGCGCGACGCCGGGCGCGAAGCCCAGTGCTGCTGCCGTTGTGCCTGCCATACCGCCAGCGCAGATCTTAAAGAACTGCCTTCTGCTGACCTGCATGGGTCACTCCTTGTTTCGACATTGCTTACATATGTAGTTTTGACTTCGCGGTTGAAGAATGACCGCAAAGGAAAAAATTTGCGTTAATCCCTCATTTCTCCGAGGGATATCATCAGAATACCACAATGTCGGTACACCTGTTCTAATGGCGTTAATACAAAGTGAACGTATTATCACCATGTTGATTATAAAGTGTGATACAGATCACGCTATTGCTTCTGCATGTTAAAGCGGTGTAGCGCTGGCCGGGTTGCACCCCTTCTAAATGAGTAGGAGAATGATTGTCGAAAAGTTGATCCATACTATGCGTAAGGCCTGTTGTTTATGCTGCAATAGCAGGCTCACCTCCGTGGTTGTTCAGGAATACCGCTGTGTCTAAACAAAACCGTGCTACCCACTCGTCGCCACTGCCTGCAGGCATTGTGGAACTGTCGGTACGCAGACCGCCCCACATTACCCACGCCACGCCCGATTTGCTGGCGGAAGAAGTGCCTGTTGCGCTTGTTTACAACGGTATTTCGCATGTGGTGATGATGGCTTCGCCGAAAGATCTCGACCTGTTCGCCATTGGCTTTTCTCTCTCGGAAGGCATTATTGCGCATCCGCAGGAGATCTACGGGATGGACGTGGTGAAGGCGTGTAACGGTCTTGAAGTGCAAATCGAACTCTCCAGCCGTCGCTTTATGGGGTTGAAAGAGCGCCGCCGCGCGCTGGCCGGACGCACCGGCTGCGGCGTGTGTGGCGTTGAGCAGCTCAATGATATCGGCAAGCCCGTTGCGCCATTGCCGTTTACCCAGACCTTCAATCTGGCACACCTTGATCATGCGCTTGAACATCTCAACGACGTACAGCCCATCGGCCAGTTGAGCGGTTGTACGCATGCGGCGGCGTGGGTGTTGCCGTCGGGCGATATTGCCGGAGGGCATGAAGACGTGGGCCGCCATGTCGCGCTGGATAAGCTGCTGGGACGCCGGGCGCGAGAAAGCGAGGTCTGGCAACAGGGCGCGGCGCTCGTTTCCAGCCGTGCAAGTTATGAGATGGTGCAAAAGTCCGCAATGTGCGGTGTGGAAATCCTGTTTGCGGTATCGGCGGCCACAACGCTGGCGGTGGAAGTGGCGGAGCGCTGCAACCTGACGCTGGTCGGGTTCTGCAAGCCGGGAAGGGCAACAATCTATACCCATCCACAGCGATTAATAGTTGATCAATAATTTTGAATGTTTCAGGCAAAACCTTCCGCTTTTAGTTGTTCAGGATGAGGTCTAGTATTTATCTCATCAAGGCACGGTGCCTTATCAAAACAACTTAACGAAAGGGTTTATATCATGAAAAGCATCAAAACTTTTGTCGCTGTAATCGCTCTGGCTGCTTCTTTCGGTTCTTTCGCTGCACAGACTGTGACCGCAACCGCCTCTACCATTGACGGTGCAGAAGCTAAAATCGCGGCACAGGCTCAGGAAGCGGGTGCATCATCCTACAAAATTACCCAGGCATTCACGGGTAACCGCGTACACATGACTGCTGAACTGAATAAATAAGCCAGTCACACCGTCGAAAGAGCGCCCCCGGGGCGCTTTTTTATTTTTTCTCTTTTTTAACAATATCTTTTCTATCCTGAACCTCTACCAGGGAATAAAAAGGCGCGACGTTTTTACAGGTCAGACGCCAGATCCCGTAATCCCGCTTTTTTGGCGTAAACACGCGATAATTACCTTCACCTACCATCATAAAGCGCGCATTGGGATAGTCGTTGAGAATTCGATATTCATTGTTACAGTAAAACGTATCCCGAGTGTCGTAATCGATTGTCACATTGAGGACGTATTCAAGCACCCGGTTGGTATTGACGTTATAGGCAATAAAGAAGATATAGCCAGCGCAGAAAAGGGGGGCAGAAATCGCCATGACGTTAAACTGAACCGATGAATTCTGCAACAAGGGAAGCGCCATCGTGAATAGCAGAAATACCATGGAAAAGAATAAGGTGCAGAAGATTAAAAAGAACCCAAACGACGTAATTTTATTGAAAGTCGCCTCGTAGGTGACATCCGTGACGTCCATAAAGACCTTTCGCGCCAGTATGTAGCAGATGAAGGAAATTAACAGCCATACACCACGTGTAAGGGTGAAAGCCTTTTTCGCAATTTTCTTTCTGTCATCATCCACGGCGTCCAGATAGAGGGTGATGGAATAGTAGATACATCCCACCGTCCCGATCGCGAGCGTGACGGGTAGCTCCAGGCCATTTCCGGCGAAATATTTAAATGCCACGCACGATGTTAAAAACAGCAGAGAAGACATCAACGTCGAGCCCGCTATTTTTTTGTATTCACCCCATTCCATTTGGGACAGCTGCAACAGCGTGAGGGGTTTTATGCGTGAGGAAATGATGATAGCGCAGGCTATCAGCATGGCCATCCAGACGAAGACGGGCATCGCTTTACTGTTAAAGGGCGTTATGACAAAAATGGCGCCCGCATAAGCGATAAAATGGACGGCAGTACTATGTCTGATGAGGAATGAGGGTTGTTTTCTGCTTTGCATTGGCGTTTTTCTCCCTGAAAAAGGCTGACGTTCAGGACATCAGGAAACAGATATCAGCGCAATGCATAACGTTTTTTTTGAGTTCAGTAATTTTGAATGATAATAGCAAAACCTTCCGCTTTTAGTTGTTCGGGATGAGGTCTAGTATTTATCTCATCAAGGCAAGGTGCCTTACCAAAACAACTTAACGAAAGGGTTTATATCATGAAAAGCATCAAAACTTTTGTCGCTGTAATCGCTCTGGCTGCTTCTTTCGGTTCTTTCGCTGCACAGACTGTGACCGCAACCGCCTCTACCATTGACGGTGCTGAAGCTAAAATCGCGGCACAGGCTCAGGAAGCGGGTGCATCATCCTACAAAATTACCCAGGCATTCACGGGTAACCGCGTACACATGACTGCTGAACTGAATAAATAAGCCAGTCACACCGTCGAAAGAGCGCCCCCGGGGCGCTTTTTTTAGTTTATACCCGCCACGCGCAGTAGCGCCGTCACTACTGCCGCCGCGATGATCACCACAATCAATGGCATTTTTCGCCACGCAAGAAATACCGCAAACGCCACGCCCAGCACGCGCGCCATCCCGGCGAAATGTTCCCCTTCATAAAATGTGGTCGCCAGTGCCACAGAAAACAGCAACACCGTTGCCGCATCTGACAGCAGCGCCTGAGATCGTTCAGAGAGTGCCAGTCGGTTGCCGAGTTTTGCTCCGCCGAGACGCATCAAATAGGTTCCCGCAGACAAAATGGCGATGCCGAGAATAAAAATCGTCATATTTTCCATTATTTCTTCCTCGCAGCGAGACCGAGTAAAGAGAGCAGCACCGGTAATCCCACCGGGGCAAACGGTACGGCAGCCAGGGATAGCACGGCACCGCTACAGGCGCGGATTAACGTGGTACGGTTTTTAAACGCGGGAACCACTAACGCCAGCAGAATGGCCGGAAAGACCGCATCCAGCCCGATGGTTTCCGGGGCCGGGAGCAGCTTACCGACCATGGCGCCCAGCAAGGCGCCCACCGGCCAGATAATTGCAACGCCTAAACCACATAACCAGTACGCCGCCTTACGCTGCTCGGGCGTTTTTTGCGACAGGCCAAACACCACGCTTTCGTCATTCATGATGTGGCAGCCCAACAGGCTCAGGCCGCGCTTGCCTACCAGTTCACGCACCGTCACGCCAAATGGCACATGGCGTGCGTTGACCAGCAAACCGGCTGCCGCCGCCGCCAGAGGGTTACCGCCGCTGGCCACAATGCCGATAAACATAAATTCCGATGCGCCCGCGAGGACGGTGAGCGAGAGAACAAACGGCACCCAAAGCGGGAAACCGTAGGCCATCGCCAGTGAGCCGTAAGACATCCCGACCACGCCGACCGCGAGGCAAACCAGGATGATTGCTTTTATCGTGTCGCCTTTCAGGCAGGAGAGATGATGCTTCATACAATTTTAGCCATATCGAACGTGTATCCATTATAATGAACGCAACAGAACTGTTTTTCAAGACGAACGATTCGTTCGATTTATAGAACAAAAGGGCCGTTATATGACGCAGCCAATTAGCGTAATCGCCAAAAGCCTGGTGCGAGAACGCCTGCGAACCGGGCTTTCACTGGCGGAAATTGCCCGCCGTGCCGGGATCGCTAAATCCACGCTTTCCCAGCTGGAATCCGGCAACGGCAACCCCAGCCTGGAGACGCTGTGGTCGCTCTGCGTGGCGCTTGATATTCCCTTCGCCCGTTTGCTGGAGCCACAGTTGCCGAGCACGCAGGTGATCCGCCGTGGTGAAGGAACGAAAGTGGTTGCCGGACAGGCAAACTATGAAGCCATACTGCTGGCGGCGTGCCCGCCAGGCGCGCGACGGGATGTCTATCTACTGATGACCCAGCCGGGTGCAGACCGCATTTCTCAGCCGCATTCGCCTGGCTCGGTAGAACATATTATCGTCATGCAGGGAAGGGCCCTGGTCGGCCTGCTGGATGCGGCAGAAGAGCTCGCCGCCGGGGATTACATCTGTTACCCCGCCGACCAGCCGCACATTTTTAAGGCGCTGGAGCCAGACACGCATGCGTTGCTGGTGGCGGAACAAAATTAACGTAGATACGGAAAATCATGTCGCTTAAAGCCATTGCCAAAGAGCTGGGACTCTCCATTACGACCGTCAGCCGCGCCCTCAACGGCTATGACGACGTCTCTGCTGAGACGCGCGCCCGCGTGGAAGCCGAGGCTCAGCGCCGTGGTTACCGACCTAACACCTTCGCCCGCCGCCTGAAGATGGGCAAAATTGACGCGGTCGGGCTGGTGTTTCCCGTCCATCCTGTTCCGCTCAATAACAGTGTATTTATGGACATGGTCGGCGAAATTAGCCACGAACTGGCGCGACATGAGATCGACTTACTGCTCATTGCCGATGACGATCTGGCGGATAAGCACAGCTATATGCGCATGGTACAGAGCCGGCGCGTCGATGCGCTGATTGTGGCGCATACGCTGGATCGCGATCCGCGGCTTGAGCAGCTGCAGGCCGCCGGGTTCCCTTTCCTGGCGCTTGGGCGCAGCCAGCTGCCGCAGCCTTACGCGTGGTTTGATTTCGATAACTATGCCGGTACGTACAATGCTACCCGCTGGCTGATTGAGAAAGGCCATCAGCGTATTGCGCTGCTCGGCGAAAGCAATAATCAGGCATTTATCACCCAGCGCCGTCAGGGCTATCTGGACGCTCTGCGGGAAGCCGGGCTTTCCAGCGAATGGCTGCGCGCCATGCCGCCGTCGCGCCGCGTAGGATATGCCACCACGAAAGAACTGCTTGCCCTGCCGCAACCGCCCACGGCGATCATTACTGACTGCAACACCCACGGCGACGGGGCGGCGATGGCGCTTGAACAGCTGGGGCGTTTATCCGGCGACAACCCCGTGTCGCTGGTGGTCTACGACGGACTGCCGCAGGACAGTATCGTCGATACCGACGTGGCGTCGGTGATCCAGTCCACCCGTCAGGGTGTCGGAAAACAGATTGCCGACATGGTCCGCCGGCTTATTAATGGCGACGATATTGCGCAGCTTCAGGTGCTCTGGCAACCGGAATTCTCCCCCGGCCAGACGGCCTGAATATCTCCATTTTCTAAACCCGATCACAAATCCGAAACGTTTTGGTTTGTATCCGAAACGTTTCGGATCAAAACTCAAGGCATCCCATGACAGGAGATGTCTGATGCAAGATTCTATTTTACGACTTGAAAGCGCGACGGTAGATGTGGTGATAAAAACGCGCCCGTTCGCCGAAATTATTTACTGGGGGCCGCATCTTCAGTACTTTTCGCCACAAAATGCTGAAACCCTTTCCCGGCCCGTTGCTAACGGCAGGCTGGATGTCGATTCTCCGGTTACGCTGATGGCTGAACTCGGGCATGGCCTGTTTGGCTCGCCGGGTATTGAGGGGCACCGACAGGGGCTGGACGGTTCCCCGGTATTCAGAACTACGCGGGTACAGCAGGAATTAAACACCCTGACGATTACCGCTGAAGATGACTATGCGGGCCTGCGTCTGACCAGCGAGCTGGCGCTGGATGACAGCGGCGTGCTGGTGGTTCGTCACGGTTTAACGAACCTGAAAGCACGTCCCTGGCAGGTTGACCGCTTTGCCGTCACGCTGCCGGTGGCCGAGCGCGCCCGGGAGGTGATGGCCTTCCACGGACGCTGGATCAGAGAGTTCCAGCCGCACCGCGTAAACCTTGAGCACGACAGCGTTGTGATTGAAAACCGCCGGGGTAAAACCTCCCACGAACACTTTCCTGCACTGATAGCCGGTACGCCATCGTTCAGCGAAATGCAGGGTGACGTCTGGGGCGTGCATCTGGGCTGGAGCGGGAACCATCGCCTGCGCGCGGAAGCGAAAACCGACGGTCGCCGTTATATTCAGGCCGAAGCGCTCTACCTGTCGGGGGAAATGGCGATAGAAGAGGGCGATACGCTCTGGACACCGCGCCTGTATGCCAGCTACTCCCCGCGGGGCCTGAACGGCATGAGCCAGTCTTTCCATCGCTACCTGCGCGACAACGTCATCCGCTTCCCGGAAAATAAACCGCGTCCGGTACACCTCAATACCTGGGAGGGGATCTACTTCAACCACGATCCGGATTACATCATGCGGATGGCCGACGAGGCCGCCACGCTGGGCGTGGAGCGCTTTATTATTGACGACGGCTGGTTCAAAGGCCGCAATGACGACCACGCCGCGCTGGGCGACTGGTATCTGGATGAGAAAAAATATCCGAATGGCCTGACGCCGGTGATTGACCACGTCAAACGGCTCGGCATGGAGTTTGGCATCTGGGTTGAGCCGGAGATGATCAACCCGGACTCCGATCTGTATCGCGCGCATCCTGACTGGGTGCTGGCGCTGCCGGGCTATGCCCAGGCGACCGGGCGTCATCAGCTGGTGCTCAACCTCAACATTCCGCAGGCTTTTGATTATCTTGTGGAACGCATGAGCTGGCTGCTGGGCGAGCATGCGATCGACTACGTGAAGTGGGACATGAACCGCGAGCTGGTGCAGCCGGGACACAACGGTAAAGCCGCCGCCGACGCCCAGACCCGTCAGTTTTACCGGCTGCTGGATGTGCTGGGCGAGCGCTTCCCGCAAATTGAATTCGAATCCTGCTCTTCCGGCGGCGGGCGCATTGATTACGAAGTGCTGAGCCGGAGCCATCGCTTCTGGGCGTCCGACAACAACGACGCGCTGGAGCGCAGCACCATCCAGCGTGGCATGAGCTATTTTTTCCCGCCGGAGGTGATGGGGGCGCATATCGGTCATCATAAATGCCACGCCACCTTCCGCCAGCACAGCATTGAATTTCGCGGCCTGACGGCGCTGTTTGGCCATATGGGGCTGGAGCTGGATCCGCTCACCGTGGACGCGCAGGAGCGCGAGGGGTACCGACATTACGCCGCGCTGCACAAGCAGTGGCGAGAGGTGATCCACCACGGCACCCAATGGCGGATTGATATGCCGGACGCCACCACGCTGGCGCAGGGGATTGTGAGCGAAGACAAGGCGCAGGGGCTATTTATGGTCAGCCAGCTCGCGATGCCGGATTACAGCCTGATGATGCCGCTGCGCATGCCGGGGCTGGAGGCCAGCGCGCAGTACCGCGTCGCGCTGCTCGATCACCCGAATATTCAAATTACGTGCGAAGGCGGGCACACCATGCGCAAGCTGCCGGCGTGGATGGAAACACCGCAAACGGTGAGCGGTGAGTGGCTGATGCAGGCGGGCATTGCGCTGCCGATTCTCGATCCGGAAACCGCCATTCTGATTGGCGTGGAACGCGTGTAAAGGTGATGGGCCGGGAAACTGGCCCTCCGTTGAGGATAAAAATAATGAATACAACAACCTGTACCCACAAAGACAACCCAAATTTCTGGATCTTCGGGCTGTTCTTCTTTCTCTACTTCTTCATCATGGCCACCTGCTTTCCGTTCCTGCCGATCTGGCTGTCGGATATCATCGGCCTGAATAAAACCCATACCGGGATTGTTTTCTCCTGCATCTCGCTGTCGGCCATTGCGTTCCAGCCGGTGCTGGGGGTGATTTCGGACAAGCTGGGGCTGAAAAAACACCTGCTGTGGATAATCTCGGTGCTGTTATTCCTGTTCGCACCGTTCTTCCTGTACGTCTTCGCGCCCCTGCTGAAAACCAGTATCTGGCTGGGGGCGTTGAGCGGCGGGTTATATATCGGTTTTGTCTTCTCGGCGGGATCGGGCGCAATAGAGGCCTACATCGAACGCGTGAGCCGCAACAGTTTCTTCGAATACGGCAAGGCGCGCATGTTCGGCTGTCTCGGCTGGGGGCTATGCGCGTCTACGGGCGGCATCCTGTTCGGCATCGATCCGTCGTATGTATTCTGGATGGGATCAGGGGCCGCATTGCTGTTGATGCTGCTGCTGGTGGTCGCGAAGCCGAAGCCCAACCAGACGGCGCAGGTGATGAACGCCCTGGGAGCCAACCAGCCGCAGATCACTGCCAGAACCGTCTTTAAGCTGTTCCGCCAGCGCAGAATGTGGATGTTCATTCTGTACGTGATTGGCGTTGCCTGCGTGTATGACGTTTTCGATCAGCAGTTTGCCACCTTCTTTAAAACCTTCTTCGCCACGCCGCAGGAAGGCACTCGCGCCTTTGGCTTTGCCACCACGGCGGGGGAAATCTGTAACGCCATCATTATGTTCTGCTCGCCGTGGATCATTAACCGTATCGGCGCGAAAAATACGCTGCTGATCGCCGGGGTGATAATGGCGACGCGTATTATCGGCTCGTCGTTCGCTACCACCGCCGTGGAGGTGATTGCCCTGAAGATGCTGCACGCGCTGGAAGTCCCGTTTCTGCTGGTGGGCGCCTTTAAGTACATCACCGGGGTGTTTGATACCCGACTGTCGGCGACTATCTATCTGATCGGCTTCCAGTTTGCCAAACAGTCGGCGGCGATTTTCCTTTCTGCCTTTGCCGGAAATATGTATGACCGGATCGGTTTCCAGGAGACGTATTTGATGCTGGGCTGTTTCGTGCTGGCAATTACGGTGGTGTCGGCGTTTACGTTGAGCAGCAGGCAGGAGATTGCTGCCGCCTCGGGGGCAGCAGCGTTAACACATCAGTCCAGATAAAACACTTCGGTAAGCTCCGTACTCACCGGGCTGTTATCCGGGTTTGACGGCATAACGTCGCTCATATGTTCCCACCAGCGCTGGCAGACGTCGGTATTCGCTACCGCGCGCCAGCGCTCCTCCGATTCAATCTCCACGGTCGCAAACAGCAGGTTGCGTGCTTTGTCGAGATAAATGGCGTAGCGGTGCGCGCCGTGGTCTTTCAGCACCGCTTCAAGCTCGGGCCATATGGGGTTATGGCGACGCGCATACTCCTCGTGCGCGTCCGGGTTTACCTGCATCACAAACGCTTTGTGGATCATCATGCCTCCAGTCGCTTTCGCGGACGGCTATGGGTACAAATCCAGTGCCGACTGCATCGGCGTAACGCCAAAGCGTTTACCGAGTGCAATCAGCTCTTCCCGGGTAATGGTCTGCTTCATACCGCCCATGGAATAGACCTTCACCAGCACTTCAGCTGATTTTTCAGCGGTATCGATCAGGCCGAAAGTTTCATCCAGCGTCGGGCCGCTGCCGAAAACGCCGTGGAACGGCCACAGCACCAGAGAATGCTTTTGCATCTCTTTGGCGGTTGCCTGGCCGATCTCGTCGGTACCGGGCACCATCCACGGCAGAATGCCGACGCCGTCCGGGAAGACCACCAGGCACTCGGTGCTGCCTTCCCACAGCTTGCGGGTGATGAGATCGGCGTTGTTTTCCAGCACGTAGGTCAGGGCAATCAGATTGGTGGCGTGGCAGTGCATGATGACGCGGTCTTTACCGTGGGTCGCCTTGATGCGCTGGCAGTGCGAGAGGAAGTGCGCTGGCAGTTCAGAGGTGGGCACTGCCTCCTCCGTGAGCCCCCAAAGAATGTGGTAGCCCGCGCCGTCGCTGTCCACCCTCACGACGCCGAGATTGGCCTGCGGGTCGAGCTGGACGTTGCGAAAGAACTTGCCGGATCCGGTGACGATAAACGGCGTGTTAGCGAGCAGCGGCATCGGCTGGCTCAGGGCGATATAGCGCGGTTTTTGATGGAAATCAGCGGCGTACGGCTCGATGTCGGCATCGTCCAGGCGCAGCGTCAGGTTGCCGCCGTTACGCTCATCCCACCCTTTCAACCAGGCGTCAGAGGTGGCTTTAATCATGCCCTGGACGAACCAGGAATGGGTGATGGTCTGCATACTGTGGTTCCTTTGAAAATGCCGGGTGGCGCTATGCTTACCCGGCCTACTTATACTGCGGGGAGGGTTGAATCACCCGCGTGTGCTCAACACGTCTTTCTCATACGCCCGCACGTTCTCCAGCCACTGGCTGCCTGTTGGTACGTCGTTGCGCTGACAGTACATTTCCCACACGGCCTGCCACGGCAGCGATTTCTGCTCTTCCAGCAGCGCTAGGCGGGCCGTGTAGTCACCTTCCTGCTCCAGCTGTTTCAGTGCTTCAGTGGGCTCCAGCAGGGCACGAAGCAGCGCTTTCTTCATGTTGCGGGTGCCGATAACCCACGCCGCGATGCGGTTGATGGAGGCGTCAAAGAAGTCGAGGCCAATATGAACGCGGTCGAACAGGTCGTGGCGAACGATCTCGCTGGCAATGGCCTGCGTTTCGTCATCCAGCAACACCACATGGTCGCTGTCCCAGCGCACCGGACGGCTGACGTGCAGCAGCAGGCGCGGCACGTAGAGCATGGCGGCAGAGATTTTGTCGGAGATGACCTCCGTCGGGTGGAAGTGTCCGGCATCCAGACACAGGGCAGTCTGGCGGCTGGTGGCGTAACCCATATAGAACTCGTTCGAGCCGACGGTATAGCTCTCCGCGCCAATGCCGAACAGCTTGCTCTCCACGGCATCAATATGGTGCGCCGGGTTAATCTTCTCGCTAATGGCTTCATCCAGTGCAGCCAGCAGGCGCTGGCGCGGGGCGAGGCGGTCAATGGTGACGTCCTTCATGCCGTCCGGGATCCAGATATTCATCACCGACGGGGTACCAAGCTGTTCACCAAACCAGGCTGAAACGCGGCGGCAGGCCTTCACGTGGTCGATCCAGAACTGACGGATCTCGTGACTGGCATGGGCGAGGGTAAAGCCGTCAGCGCTGAGCGGGTGCGAGAAGCAGGACGGGTTGAAGTCCAGGCCCAGACCGTTGGCTTTTGCCCACGCCACCCAGTTTTTAAAGTGTTTCGGCTGGATTTCATTACGCGCGACCGGCTCGTCGGATTCCAGATAAATCGCGTGCAGGTTCAGGCGCTTCGGACCGGGTATCAGGCTGAGCGCCAGCGTCAGATCGGCGCGCAGTTCGGTCGCGTTGCGCGCTTTCCCGGGATAGTTACCGGTTGCCTGAATCCCCCCCGTCAGGGAACCGCCTGGGTTTTCGAAGCCGGCGACGTCATCGCCCTGCCAGCAATGCATGGAGACCGGCAGACGGTCGAGCTGACGCAGTGCCGCTTCGACATCCACGCCGACGGCGGCGAAACGCTGTTTAGCCAGGTTCCAGGCTTGTTCAAGTTGAGTGGTCATGCGCAAAGCTCCTTAGTCAGTCGGTTTTGCTGAAACTGCGCCCGGTAGCGGGCAATTTCATGGCAGGGATCGGGAAGGAACGTGGTCAGGCTGCCGCTGGCGGTGACTACCGAGCGGAAATCGTCCACGCTGGCCAGTTCGTCAAGGGTCATCAGCTGAATGCCGATATTGCCGAGCGTGGAGGCCTCGACCGGGCCCGCCACCACGGTGATGCCGCAGGCATCGGCACAAAGCTGGTTTAACAGCGCGTTTTGGCAACCGCCGCCAACAATATGCAGCGTGTCGAACGGTCTGCCGCGAAGGCTGGCCAGCTCGCTCAGCACATCCGCATAAAGCAGGGCAAGGCTGTCAAAAATACAGCGCGCCAGTTCGGCCGGGCTTGATGGTACAGGCTGTCCGGCCTCGCGGCAGGCGGCCTGGATCTCGGTGCTCATGTGCGCCGGATTGATAAAGCGATCGTCATTGGGATGAATCAGGAACGTACAGGCTTTACGCTTTTCGGTGTCGGCGATAAGCCCGGGCAGATCGGTAATTTTCTGCTCCTTAAGCACCCGCTGGAGCAGCCACAACCCCATAATGTTCTTTAACACCCGATAGCGCCCTTCGGCCCCGCCTTCGTTGGTGATATTTGCGGCCATTGCCTCCTCGCTGACGTAAGGCGTTTTGCTTTCAAAGCCCATCAGCGACCAGGTGCCGGAAGAGAGATAGGCGGCATCTTTACCGCAAAGCGGCGAGGCAATAACCGCGCTGGCGGTATCGTGGCTCGCCACGGCAACGACCGGGATCGCATTCCCCTGCGGGCACACCCACTGGCCGATGACGTTGCCGGGATGGGTCGGCGTACCGAACCACGCCGGGGATGCGCCCGTCCAGGCCAGCAGGTGCTCATCCCAGTTATCCGAGTTGATGTTGACCAGCTGGGTGGTGGTGGCGTTGGTATATTCCCAGTTCATGTTGCCGGTCAGGCGATAGCTCAGGTAGTCCGGGATCAGCAGCACATGGGCAACGTCTGCTGCCAGCCCTGGCTGCTGCTCGACCAGCGCGCGCAGCTGATACAGCGTGTTAAACGGCAGAAACTGTATGCCGCTGCGCCCGTAGATATCATCCTTACCGAGCCGGGCGATGGCCTGCGCCATCAGGCCATCCGTGCGGCTGTCGCGGTAGGAGACGGGCAGGCCAACGCGAGCGCCGCTGCTGTCCAGCAAGACATAATCGACGCCCCAGGTATCTATGCCGATGCTGTCGATGAGGATCCCGCTATCGCAGACTTTTTTGAGCCCGGTACGGATCTCCGTCTCAAGTTCATCAATGTTCCAGGTATCAAAGCCGTCCTGTTTTTGCAGGCAGTTCGCAAAACGATGCATCTCGCGAAGGGAAAGGGTGTGCTGGTCGCAGTCCCAGGTGGCGAGCATTACACGGCCGCTGGATGCGCCTAAATCCACAGCGACACAATGGCGAAAGGTCATGGTCGGATCCTTCTTGAAATCATTAGCGCTGAGTGTAAAAAAGGGGCGAAAAGACCACCTTCTCGCCACTGACAGTCCGCAACCCGTGCTGGCAAGAAAGCAAAGATGAACGTGAGGGGGTTCACACTTTTCCGCGAAGGCGCGCCGTTCAGCCACTGTGACGTTGACCGCAATTCCGGATCTTTCCCGCTTATTCTTGAAAAACAGGCAGGTTTTGCGGCGTTTGCTGTCGAAAATTTAAGGTGAGGGTGAGAGGCCTTATTTACTATTTTGAGAACATTTCTCATTGGTGGGGGGCGTTATGACCATACTGCACAGCGTGGACTTTTTTCCGGCGGGTGGCTCGCCTGTGGCGATAGAGCCGCGGCTGCCGCAGGCGGCTTTCCCGGAGCATCATCATGATTTTCATGAAATCGTGATTGTTGAGCATGGCACGGGCATCCATGTCTTTAACGGTCAGCCCTACACCATCAGCGGCGGCACAGTCTGCTTTGTGCGCGACCACGATCGGCATCTGTATGAGCATACCGACAACCTGTGCCTGACGAACGTGCTCTATCGATCCCCGGACGCATTCCAGTTTCTCGCGGGGCTTCATCAGCTACTGCCGCAGGAGAAGGAAGGACATTATCCGTCGCACTGGCGCGTGAATCAGGCCACGCTGCAGCAGGTTCGCCAGATTTTGCTTCAGATGGAGCAGAGTCAGGACGGACAGGAGATGCATGCGCTCGCCACGCGCGAGATGTTGTTTATGCAGCTGCTGGTGGCGTTGCGCCGCAGTAACCCGGTGGAGGGGGAGAGCAGCGAAGCCCGCCTGAACCAGCTGATGGCCTGGCTGGAGGAACATTTTGCCGAGGATATCTGCTGGGAAATGCTGGCGAGTCATTTTTCACTCTCCCTGCGCACCCTGCACCGCCAGCTTAAGCAGCGAACCGGGCAGACGCCCCAGCGTTACCTTAACCGACTGCGGCTGATAAAAGCGCGCCACCTGCTTCGCCACAGTGATGAAAGCGTCACGGATATCGCTTATCGCTGCGGTTTCGGCGACAGTAACCACTTTTCGACGCTGTTTCGTCGGGAGTTCAGCTGGTCTCCGCGTGATATTCGCCAGGGGAGGGACACCTCACTACAGTAACGCGAGCCCAGTCAACGTTTTGCTGCCGTAAAGCGGGTAATAATGTCAGGTTTTCGCCGTTGAGGTGGTGATGTGGCCGCACCGTTAATTCTTCGCAAAGATGACTTTTTTGCCTCCGCTGAACAAGCTGTTGCGGTGGCGGATCGCTATCCGCAAAACGTCTTTGCTGAACACACGCACGAATTTTATGAGCTGGTGCTGGTGTGGCGCGGCAACGGTCTGCACATTCTCAACGATCGGCCTTACCGCATTACCCGGGGGGATCTGTTTTACATTCGTGCCGAAGATAAACACGCCTACGCCTCGGTGAATGACCTTGTTTTACAGAACGTTATCTACTGCCCCGATCGGCTCAGCCTTAACGTTGACTGGGCAGCATGCATTCCCGGCTTCAACGGTGCGAAAGGCTCGCCGCACTGGCGTTTAAGCAGCAGCGGCATGACTGCCATCCGTCAGGCCATTTCCCTCCTTGAACAGGAGAGCTATAAAATCGATCCGCTGGCTAACCCGATGGCGGAGATCCTCTTCGCACAGCTGGTGATGATGCTTAAACGGCATCGCTACGAGACGGATAACCCCTCCGCAACGCAGCAGGAGACCCTGCTCGATAAGCTGATTGCCACGCTGGCGGCCAGCCTGAATAAAAGCTTTGTTCTGGAAAAGTTCTGCGAGCAGGAGCAGTGCAGCGAACGTGCCCTGCGTCAGCAGTTCCGTACCCAGACGGGCATGACGGTAAATCACTATTTGCGCCAGCTGCGCATTTGCCACGCCCAGTATTTGCTCCAGCATACAGAGTTCATGGTCAGTGACGTGGCAATGCGCTGCGGCTTTGAGGACAGTAACTACTTTTCGGTGGTCTTTAATCGCGAGGTAGGGATGACGCCGGTGCAATGGCGTCATCACAGTCGCAGGGCGGCGTAATCAGTTCGCCATACCGAGGCCGACAATGTTGGCCGCAATGATAATCACCACGCAGCCCAGGCTCAGAACGCCCACCGGTCGGCGTCCGGCATTGTTCCACTCCCTCAAGATGAGACCCACCAGTCCGCCGCACAGCACGTAGAAGCTCATGTGCAGCATCCAGCTCATATAGTCATATTGTGCCGGGATGCTGGCGTGTCCCCAGGCGTAGAAAAAGAATTGCAGGTACCACATCAGTCCGCCGAGCGCCGAAAGCAGTACGTTGGTGATGATGACCCGTTTTGCCAGTGAGAAGTCGGCTTTTAGTGACAAACTCTCAACTTTTGCCAGACGAATTACGCAATAGCCGAGGTTAACCAGTGCGCCGCCGCCCATGATCACCACGTAGCTGGGCAGCGCCACGTACAGCGGGTCGACGCCCAGCGCGGCTGCCGCCTCGTGCATCGGTTTGGCGGCGTTCATGGCAAACGACATTCCGGCGGAGAAGATGCCGCACATTACCGCCAGCAGCAGACCCTTTTTCAGGTTAAAGTCCTCGGCTTTAATGCCCATCTTGCGCTCTTTCAACTGGCCCGCGCGGGTCACTATTCCGACGCCAATAACCGCTACCAGCACGCCCAGCAGCGTCATTCTGCCGCCTTCGGTATTCAGTAATACGTCGAGGTTACCGTTGAGGATGGGCGTCATCAGAGTGCCGACAATCAGCGTGATGCCAATCGCGATGCCGATCCCCATCGACATGCCGAGATAGCGCATGGTGAGGCCGTAGTTAATATTGCCGATGCCCCACATGGCACCAAACAGAAACACCGGCAGCAGAGTGGAGGCGTTAAAAGAGGAGAAGTAGCCCCAGAAATCCGGGAGTAGCATGGCGCTGATGGCCCAGGGAAGCAGGATCCAGGAGACCACACCGCCAACCGACCACATGGTTTCCCATGACCACTGCCTGACTTTTTTAAACGGAGCATAGAAGCAGGCTGCACTGGCCGCACCTATCAAATGCCAGAAAATACCCATCGTAATCGCATGATTCATGTTTACGTCCTCATCGTTTTTATCGGTCAATGGCATCCCACCGACCCGATGAGTGTAAAAATTAAGCAGAACGACCACCTTCGGGAGGCTGCCGCACTTTGGTTTTAAATGGCAATCAACGCGTTAAGCGCGTGAGCAGATTCACATTTTCACGCTTCATCAGAAAAGGAATGACCTTACAAAAACTACGGCATTGATAATCATTTTCAATATCATTTAATTAACTATAATGAACCAACTGCTTACGCGGCATTAACAGCTGTGCCGCCCGACAATAATGGAGAGGATTATGAGTTATACACTGCCATCCCTGCCGTATGCCTACGACGCACTGGAACCGCATTTCGACAAGCAGACGATGGAAATCCATCACACTAAACACCACCAGACCTATGTGAACAACGCGAATGCTGCGCTGGAAAGCCTGCCAGAGTTCGCTAACCTGTCTGCTGAAGAACTGATCACTAAACTGGACCAGCTGCCAGCGGACAAGAAAACCGTTCTGCGTAACAACGCGGGCGGCCACGCTAACCACAGCCTGTTCTGGAAAGGCCTGAAAACCGGTACCACCCTGCAGGGCGACCTGAAAGCGGCTATCGAGCGCGACTTCGGCTCCGTTGACAACTTCAAAGCGGAATTCGAAAAAGCCGCTGCAACCCGTTTCGGCTCTGGCTGGGCGTGGTTGGTTCTGAAAGGTGACAAACTGGCGGTGGTTTCCACTGCTAACCAGGACTCCCCGCTGATGGGTGAAGCGATCTCTGGCGCATCCGGCTTCCCGATCCTGGGTCTGGACGTGTGGGAACACGCTTACTACCTGAAGTTCCAGAACCGTCGCCCTGACTACATCAAAGCGTTCTGGGATGTGGTGAACTGGGACGAAGCAGCAGCGCGTTTCGCCGCTAAAAAATAAGGTTGCATTGACGCCTGTGAGAAGCGAGTCTGATGACTCGCTTTTTTTGTATCTGCGTAATGGAGGCAGCGATGCATTACCCGGTGAATGTGTTTACAGGCAAGGTAAGGGAGTACGACGGCAGCCGCCCGAGCGCCATCGCGAAAGTGCATGTTGACGGTGAACTGACCTTAACCGACCTTGGGCTGGCAGGCGATGAGCAGGCCGAAAAGAAAATCCACGGCGGGCCGGATCGCGCGCTGTGTCACTATCCTCGCGAGCACTATCAGCACTGGAAAACCGAATTTCCTGACCAGGCGGACCTCTTCGTCGCGCCTGCATTTGGTGAGAATCTCTCGACGGAAGGGCTGACGGAAAAGAACGTGTTTATCGGCGATATTTATCGCTGGGGCGACGCCCTGATTCAGGTGACGCAGCCTCGCTCGCCGTGCTTCAAGCTCAACTACCACTTCGGCATTCAGGATATGTCGGCCCAGCTGCAAAGCGCGGGTAAAACCGGCTGGCTGTACCGTGTGGTGCTGGCCGGGCAGGTTTCGGCGGATGCGCCGCTTGAGCTGGCTTCGCGCCTGAGCGACGTGTCGGTGTATGACGCCTGCGCCATCGCCTGGCATATGCCGTTTGATGATGAACAATATCATCGGTTGCTGTCTGCGGCGGGGTTATCGACCAGCTGGACCAGAACAATGCAGAAGCGGCGGTTAAGCAACAAGATCGAAGATAATTCGCGGAGATTGTGGGGAAAATAGTGCTCCGCAGAAAGTAGGCCGGGTAAGGCGAAGCCGCCACCCGGCACATACAGTTATGAACGCTTATACAACGGCAGCCACAGCGTTAACCGCAACCCGCCCAGCGGGCTGTCGTCAGCTTTCACCCAGCCGCGATGCTGTTGCATGGCGGTTTCAACAATTGCCAGACCCAAACCTGTACCGCCGGATTCACGGTCGCGCGCTTCGTCAGTACGGTAGAACGGACGGAAAATCTGCTCCCGATCTTCAGGGCTGACGCCAGGACCGTCGTCATCCACGATAACGGTGATCCCGTCTTTATCTACCGAGAACGCCACCTCAATCTTGGTATGCGAGTAGCGCAGAGCGTTACGCACAATATTCTCCAGCGCGCTTTCCAGCGTGTTGGGGTTGCCGTACAGCGGCCATGGACCCGGCGGGAAGTTGACGGTGAACGATTTGCCCATCTGTTCCGCTTCGAACGCCGCGTTGTCCAGCACCTCATGCCACAGGTGATTGGCTTTCACCGTTTCGCTGACCAGCGCGTTTTTCTGCTGGTTGCGTGACATCACCAGCAGGTCATTAATCATGCTGTCCAGGCGGTGAGCTTCCGTTTCAATACGTTCCAGCTCTTTACTTTCCCCACTGCGGCGGCGCAACAGCGCGGTGCCAAGCTGCAAACGCGTAAGCGGGGTGCGCAGCTCGTGCGAGATGTCCGATAGCAGACGCTGCTGTGCGGTCATCATTCGATCGAGCGCGCTGACCATCTGGTTAAAACTGGTCCCGGCGGCAAGGAATTCCTGTGGCCCCGCTTCCAGCTCAGGGTGTTGTCGCAGGTTACCCTGCGCCACTTCATCGGCGGCGTTTTTCAGCTTACGTGCGGGTTTTGCCAGACTCCACGCCAGCCATAACAGCAGCGGCGAGCTGACCAGCATGGTAACAATCAGCAGCAGGAGCGGACGGTCAAACAGCAGGTTGATGAAATCGGACTGGGAACTGCTCGCAGGGCGAATCAAATAGAGCTGGTAATTGTCTTCCCCATCCCGTACCGAGAAAGGACCGACCATCTCTACCCGACCATATTTCTTTTTCTGTGGGTGATCGGCATTATCCGCCTGGCCAATAAAGTTACGGATAATCTGCATTTCATTGCGATCGGCCCCAATGACGCGGCCTTCGCTGGTGACCAGCAAAAGGCGTTGCCAGGGCGGCGCCCACTTGTCGATAGCGCGAAACAGCCTGCGCCACCACATCAAATCGTTCGGCGGATCGTTTGCCAGCTCCGCTTCAACATGCTGCTCGATCATCACGCCCTGACGTTGCTCGCTGTCAAGAAGCTCCGTCATCTGGCGTGAGTCGAGTTTTGGCAACATCAACACGAGCATTAAAACCAGGGCCAGCGTCAGCCAGAAGATGGCAAAGATGCGGGCGGTTAAGCTGCCTATCATGAAGCGGAAACCATCAGATAGCCGCGACCACGCAGGGTTTTAAACCATGGGTGACCGTCTTTACGCTCCGGCAGCTTGCGGCGCAGGTTAGAGATGTGCATGTCGATGGCGCGGTCAAACGGGGTAAGACGTTTGCCCAGCACTTCCTGACTCAGGTGTTCACGCGATACCACCTGGCCGAGGTGCTGCGCCAGCAGATAAAGCAGGGTGAACTCTGTGCCGGTCAACTCCAGGGTCTGACCGTCGAAGCTCGCTTCCTGACGACCTGGGTTCAGGCTCAGGGAGTCCACTTCCAGCGTGGGTGAGCTGTTGTCGGTATTCTGCTGCTGCTCGCTCCAGTGGGAACGGCGCAGGATAGCGCGAATACGGGCCACCAGTTCACGATCGTTGAACGGTTTCGGTAAATAGTCATCCGCACCCAGCTCAAGGCCGAGAACGCGGTCAAGTTCGCTGCCGCGGGCGGTCAGCATGATAACGGGGGTCTGGTGTGTCTGGCGAAGCTCTTTCAGCGTATCAATACCGTTTTTCTTCGGCATCATGACGTCGAGCAAAAGTAAATCGATGCTGTCGTCAAGGAGACTCAGCGCCTGCTCGCCATCATGGGCAACCAGGACGTTGAAACCTTCCATGTCGAGCAACTCCTTTAAAAGGGATGTGAGCTCTCGGTCATCATCAACTAACAGGATTTTATTCATTGTTTAAATACCTCCGAGGCAGAAATTACGACATCAAGGCTATCTAATCCATGACTTTACGTTGTTTTACACCCCCTGACGCATGTTTGCAGCCTGAATCGTAGACTGTCTCTCGTTGAATCGCGACACGAAAGATTTTGGGAGCAAGTGATGCGCAAAGTTACCGCTGCCGTCATGGCCTCAACGCTGGCGTTCAGTGCGTTTAGCCAGGCCGCTGTAGCTATCAACGGCGATACCGGTCCCTCACCAGAGGGCGCAACGCAGCTCAGTAGCCAAAGCCATATGTTTGACGGCATAAGTTTAACCGAACATCAGCGTCAACAGATGCGAGATCTGATGCAGAGGGCACGACACGACCAGCCCCCTGTTAATGTTAGCGAAATGGAGACAATGCATCGCCTTGTCACCGCAGAAAATTTTGACGAAAGCGCTGTACGCGCTCAGGCCGAAAAAATGGCACAGGAACAGGTTGCCCGCCAGGTAGAGATGGCGAAGGTCCGTAACCAGATGTTCCACCTGCTAACGCCCGAGCAGCAAGCGGTTTTGAACACCCGACATCAGCAACGAATGGACCAGTTGCGTGAGGTTGCACGGATGCAGCGAAGCCTGGATGCGACGCTTTTCAGTAGCAATAGCAGTACCCGTAGTAACCAGTAAACCCTGTTTTCCTTGCCATAGACACCATCCCTGTCTTCCCCCACATGATGTGGGGGTTTTTTTTGCCCCGCATTCTGATTTGTTAACCGTTTATTCATCCTCCGTCCCCCTATGCTTCCGTTATACTAGCGGCAAGACATGACAGGAGCGTTTATGAATCAATCCTATGGAAGGCTGGTAAGCCGGGCCGCTATTGCGGCAACCGTTGTGGCGTCTGGCCTGTTACTGATTAAAATCTTTGCCTGGTGGTATACCGGTTCGGTCAGTATTCTGGCGGCGCTGGTGGATTCGCTAATGGATATTGCCGCCTCGCTGACCAACCTGCTGGTGGTGCGCTATTCACTGCAGCCCGCGGATGAAGAGCACACGTTTGGGCACGGTAAAGCGGAGTCGCTGGCCGCGCTGGCGCAAAGCATGTTTATTTCCGGTTCTGCACTGTTCCTGTTTTTGACCGGCATTCAGCATCTCGTCTCGCCGACACCGATGAACGATCCCGGCGTGGGCGTAGTGGTGACGGTCGTTGCACTTATAAGCACACTTGTTCTGGTAACGTTCCAGCGCTGGGTGGTTCGCAAAACGCAAAGCCAGGCTGTACGGGCGGATATGCTTCATTATCAATCTGATGTTATGATGAATGGGGCAATTCTTATTGCGCTGGGCCTGGCCTGGTATGGCTGGCACAGGGCCGATGCGCTATTTGCGTTAGGTATCGGCATCTATATTTTGTATAGCGCCTTACGGATGGGGTATGACGCGGTGCAATCGTTGCTTGACCGGGCCCTTCCGGACGCAGAACGCAATGAAATTTTTTCTCTTGTGACCTCCTGGCCTGGCGTCAGCGGTGCACACGATCTTCGAACGCGGCAGTCAGGGCCGACCCGCTTTATTCAGATTCATATTGAAATGGAAGACAACCTGCCACTGGTACAGGCTCACGTGATTGCTGAGCAGGTCGAGCAGGCAATTTTGCAGCGTTTTCCTGGTTCAGACGTCATTATTCACCAGGATCCCTGCTCGGTTGTACCCGGACACGTGGGGCTTTCGTAATTGGTTGTAAAAAAGTGAGCCAGGCCAGCATTTTGTGTATAAATTACCGCCATTTGGTCTGACCTGAATCAATTCAGCTGGAAGGGATTGATATACTATTTGCAGTATTCGTTGGTCGATAAGTTTCTTCCGGCAACAGATTTCAATTTTGCATTCCTAAGTTCAGAGGTAGTCATGATTAAGAAAATCGGTGTGTTGACAAGCGGCGGTGATGCGCCGGGCATGAACGCGGCAATTCGTGGTGTTGTCCGTGCAGCGCTGACGGAAGGTCTGGAAGTTTTTGGTATCTATGATGGTTACCTGGGTCTGTATGAAGATCGTATGGTTCAGCTCGACCGTTACAGCGTGTCCGACATGATTAACCGTGGCGGTACCTTCCTTGGGTCTGCGCGCTTCCCGGAATTCCGTGACGAACACATCCGTGAAGTGGCTATCGAGAACATGAAAAAACGCGGTCTGGACGCGCTGGTGGTTATCGGCGGTGACGGCTCTTACATGGGTGCAAAACGTCTGACCGAAATGGGCTTCCCGTGCATCGGTCTGCCGGGCACCATCGACAACGACATCAAAGGTACTGACTACACTATCGGCTTCTTTACTGCACTGGGTACCGTTGTTGAAGCGATCGACCGTCTGCGCGATACCTCGTCTTCTCACCAGCGTATCTCTATCGTTGAAGTGATGGGGCGTTACTGCGGTGACCTGACCCTGGCCGCGGCGATTGCCGGTGGTTGTGAGTTCGTGGTGGTTCCGGAAGTGGAATTCAGCCGTGAAGATCTGGTCGCTGAAATCAAAGCCGGCATCGCGAAAGGTAAAAAACACGCGATCGTGGCTATCACCGAACACATCTGTGACGTTGACGAGCTGGCGAAGTACATCGAAGCCGAAACCAAGCGCGAAACCCGCGCGACCGTACTGGGTCACATCCAGCGTGGCGGTTCCCCTGGCCCTTACGACCGCATTCTGGCGTCCCGTATGGGCGCGTACGCTATCGATCTGCTGCTGCAGGGTCACGGCGGCCGTTGCGTCGGTATTCAGAACGAAAAACTGGTTCACCATGACATCATCGACGCGATTGAAAACATGAAGCGTCCGTTCAAAGGTGACTGGCTGGACTGCGCGAAAAAACTGTACTGATCGGCTCTGTTGCCCGGTGGCAAGGTAAATGCAAAACGGTAACCCTTGGGTTACCGTTTTTTATGTTTGCTCCCTCTCCCGTGGGAGAGGGTTGGGGTGAGGGCATCTGGCTGCTCACATTCTTCTTTTTATTCCTCTACGTTATAGCCAATCTTTTTTTATTCTTTAATCATCGAATCGCTTTCTGGCACGCTGCATTCATCAAAACACTACACAAGAGAGCCGGGCGATGAATAAATGGGGCGTGGGTTTAACATTATTGCTGGTATCGGCCAGCGTTCTGGCGAAGGACATCCAGTTACTGAACGTGTCTTACGACCCGACGCGTGAGCTGTACGAGCAGTACAACAAAGCATTTGCAGCGCACTGGAAACAGGAAACTGGCGACAATGTCGTGGTTCGCCAGTCTCACGGCGGCTCCGGTAAACAGGCGACCTCCGTCATCAACGGTATCGAAGCCGACGTGGTGACCCTGGCGCTGGCCTACGATGTCGACGCCATTGCCGAGCGTGGTCGTATCGACAAAAACTGGATCAAACGCCTGCCGGATAACTCTGCGCCATACACCTCGACCATCGTCTTCCTGGTGCGTAAAGGCAACCCGAAACAGATTAAAGACTGGAACGACCTGGTAAAACCGGGCGTGTCAGTGATTACACCAAACCCGAAAAGCTCCGGCGGCGCTCGCTGGAACTACCTGGCGGCCTGGGGTTACGCGCTGCATCACAACAACGGCGACCAGGCCAAAGCGCAGGAATTCGTGAAGGCGCTGTATAAAAACGTTGAGGTGCTGGACTCCGGCGCGCGTGGCGCCACCAACACCTTCGTCGAGCGCGGTATCGGCGACGTGCTGATCGCCTGGGAAAACGAAGCCCTGCTGGCGACCCACGAGCTGGGTAAAGACAAGTTCGAGATCGTCACCCCCAGCGAATCCATCCTCGCAGAGCCGACCGTTTCTGTCGTTGACAAAGTGGTTGATAAGAAAGGGACAAAAGCGGTGGCGGAAGCCTACCTGAAATATCTCTACTCGCCTGAAGGCCAGGAAATTGCGGCGAAAAACTTCTATCGTCCACGCGATGCGGCTGTTGCGAAGAAATATGAAGGGGAATTCCCGAAACTGAAGCTCTTCACCATTGATGATGTGTTCGGCGGCTGGACGAAAGCGCAGAAAGAGCACTTCTCTAATGGCGGCACCTTCGATCAGATTAGCCAGCGCTAAGCGTTATCAAACGGCACGGTGACCCGGTGTGAGAAATCCACCGGGTTTTTTATTTGGTCATCATTTTGCGTTACTCTTTCGCCTCTATCGAAAACAGGGAACGCGTTGTGAAAAAAATTATCTTATTGATCCTTATTATCATCGCCCTTGCCGCTGGCGGCGTGTACTGGATAAAAGCGGGTAATCCGAATGCGTTGCGTCATATCGTTCTCGACCAGTGCCTGCCTAATCAACTGCAACACCGTAACCCGGCACCCTGCGCACAGGTGAAGCCTGATGCAGGCTATGTCGTATTTAAAGACCGCAACGGGCCGTTGCAGTATCTGCTGATGCCGACATACCGCATTAATGGAACCGAAAGCCCGCTCCTGACCGAGCCTCACACGCCAAATTTCTTCTGGCTGGCGTGGCAGTCGCGCAGCTTTATGACCCTGAAGCGGGGATCTGAGGTGCCTGACAGCGCCATTTCACTGACGATTAACTCGCCGACTGGCCGTACGCAGAACCATTTCCATATTCATATCTCCTGTCTGCGCCCGGACGTACGTGAGAAACTCAATGCGGCACAGGGCGACATTAGCACCCAGTGGCTACCTCTGCCCGGTGGGCTGGAGGGGCACGAGTATCTTGCCCGACGGGTAACGGAGAATGAACTGGTCCAGCGCAGCCCGTTTATGATGCTGGCGGAAGAGCTACCCGAAGCGCGCGACCACATGGGGCGCTTTGCGCTGGCGATGGCGCAGCAGTCGGATGGTTCGTTTGTTTTGCTGGCGACCGAGCGAAACCTGCTCATGCTTAACCGCGCCTCGGCTGAGGAATTGCAGGATCATCAATGCACTATCCTGAAGTGACCCCACCATAAATAGCGTTTACTCGTCCTGCCTGTCGCCGTAGACTTGCTGAAAAAATCTACAGGAGACAGGTATGTCGCTCTGGTTATCTCATCCTCTGCTGCTGCCTTCGTTGATTGTTGGCGTCACCATCGTGCTATGGGCGACGTCGCTATTGCCAGAATTTATCACCGCGCTGCTGTTTTTCACGGCAGCGATGGCCGCCAGAATCGCCCCGCCGGAAGTCATTTTCGGCGGCTTTGCCTCGTCGGCTTTCTGGCTGGTATTCAGCGGTTTTGTACTGGGGGTGGCGATCCGTAAAACCGGTCTGGCTGACAGGGCCGCCCGGGCGCTGTCAGCAAAGCTTACCGATTCCTGGATATTGATGGTGGCGAGTGTGGTGCTGCTGAGCTATGCGTTGGCGTTTGTGATGCCGTCAAATATGGGGCGTATTGCGCTGCTGATGCCGATTGTTGCGGCGATGGCGAAACGTGCCGGTATCCCTGACGGTTCCCGCGCCTGGTTTGGTCTGGCGATGGCTGTGGGGTTCGGCACTTTCCAGCTCTCGGCAACTATCCTGCCTGCTAACGTCCCTAACCTGGTGATGAGCGGTGCGGCGGAAGGCTCGTACGGCATCCACCTGAACTATGTTCCGTATCTGCTGCTGCACACCCCGGTGCTGGGCATTCTCAAAGGGCTGATCCTGATTGGCCTCATCTGCTGGTTATTCCCCGGCAGCCCAAAACCGCCGAAGGATCTGGCGCCATCTGAACCCATGGGGCAGGATGAAAAGCGCCTCGCCTGGCTGCTGGCGGTGGTGCTGGTGATGTGGGTCACGGAGAGCTGGCATGGTATTGGGCCGGCATGGACTGGGCTGGCGGCGTCCGTCATCGTTATGCTGCCGCGCGTTGGTTTTATCACCGGGGAAGAGTTTTCTGCGGGGGTGAATATGCGTACCTGCCTCTATGTTGCAGGCATTCTTGGGCTGGCCATCGTGGTAACGCAAACCGGTATCGGTACGGCGGTGGGCGAAGCGTTGCTCCGCATTATGCCGCTGGACGCAGACAAACCGTTCACCAGTTTCCTGGCGCTGACCGGTATCACCACCGCGCTCAACTTCATTATGACTGCCAACGGCGTTCCGGCGCTGTATACCACCCTGGCACAGAGCTTCTCAGATGCCACCGGCTTCCCGCTGCTGTCGGTGATTATGATTCAGGTACTGGGTTATTCCACGCCGCTGCTGCCGTATCAGGCGTCGCCGATTGTTGTGGCGATGGGGCTAGGGAAGGTGCCTGCAAAGGCGGGGATGATGCTCTGTCTGGCGCTGGCTGTTGCGACGTATCTGGTGCTGCTGCCGCTGGATTATCTGTGGTTTAGCTTGCTGGGGAAAGTGTAGTCCGCCCAACCCTCTCCCGAAGGGAGAGGGAGGAGAAGAGCGTAGGGCGGGTTAGCGAAGCGCCACCCGCCGCAAAGGCAATTACGCCTGTTTAGCCGCTTCTGCCGCTTTAACGATCACCGCGAAAGCGTCAGCTTTCAGGGATGCACCGCCAACCAGCGCGCCATCGATGTCTGGCTGGGTGAACAGCTCAGCAGCGTTGGAAGCGTTTACGGAACCGCCGTACTGGATAATCACTTGCTCAGCCACTTTCGCATCGGCTTTAGCAATGTGGTCACGGATGAATTTGTGCACGGCCTGAGCCTGCGCTGGCGTTGCAGATTTGCCGGTACCGATCGCCCAGACTGGCTCGTAAGCAATGACTGCACCTTCGAACGCTGCTGCGCCCTGCGTTTTCAGAACCGCGTCGATCTGACGTGCGCACACTTCTTCGGTTTTGCCCGCTTCGTTTTCTGCTTCGGTTTCACCGATGCACAGAACCGGGATCAGACCCTGCTCTTTCAGCACAGCGAATTTCTTCGCGATGAACTCGTCGGATTCTTTGTGGTAGGTGCGACGCTCTGAGTGGCCGATGATGATGTATTTTGCGCCGATATCTTTCAGCATTTCAGCGGAAGTTTCACCGGTGAACGCGCCAGACAGGTTAACGTCAACGTTCTGTGCACCCAGAATGATGTGGCTGCCGTCAGCGGCGCGTTTAGCCAGGTCCAGGTACATATCCGGCGGAGCGATAGCAACCGCGCAGCCCGTTACGCCAGCCAGCTCTTTACGCAGGTTCGCAACCAGTTCGTTTACCATGTGGCGGCTGCCGTTCAGTTTCCAGTTACCCATCACTAAAGGATGTCGCATTTCAATTCTCCACGCTAAATAAGCGAATTAAGGAATATGGCCGCCCTGTCGGGCAGCATGGTCTGTGAATCAGTATAGAGATTTTCCCTCGAAAGGCTTTGCTTTTTGTCATTAATTCGCCCCGCCGAGGGTGTCAGATAGCGCCAGCTTAATCGGTTCAACTGCGAAGGTCAGTCCTTTTTCGCCGTTATCCGCCACCACATAGCGAATTGCCCCTTCAGTTGTGGCGTAGTACCGCTTGTTTTTACCCGCGGCCAGCAGCTTTTGCAGCTTTTGCTGGCTTTGCTTTTTCGTCAGCGCGGGCGTAAACGCCTGTAATACCGCGCTCATGTACTCCTGCGCCTTCGTTTTTGCCGCTTTCTGCTCTGGGCCCTGGATCGGTAGCCAGGTGATTTGCATACTTTTGATTTTTAACGTCCCACGCTCCAGCGCCGTGGAGGCATACAAGTTTTCGTTTATCTTGCTCGCCGCGCGGGTCAGGGTTGGGGTGTCACGAGAAGTATCAATGGCGCGAAACTCATCCAGCGGCAACGTAGGGTTGGTCTGATTGAAGGTTTCACGAAACTGACTGATGGATTGATCGAACGACGGCGCGCCTGCCAGCAAATAGGGTGCCGTGGTAGGGGCCGACGTGTCGGCGGCGTGCAGCGGAAAACCCGCGCCAAGCATCGCTATACACAGGAAGAGAGTGTGTGCCGAACTTTTCATCAACATTGCCCCTGGCCGTAAGTGCTCATGATTAAAACGATATCTGCCCGGCTTGTCAAAAGGTCACAACTCCAGGGTAAAATGCGGACTAAATGATAATAAGGAACCTTACATGACCATACAGCAGTGGCTGTTTTCATTCAAAGGGCGTATCGGACGCCGTGATTTCTGGGTCTGGATGGTGACGTGGGTTGTCGCCATGCTGCTTCTGTTTTTCGTTGCGTACAATGCCTGGTTGAGCACGCAAACGGCGGCTTTTGCGCTGGTCTGTTTGCTGTGGCCAACGGCGGCCGTGGTGGTGAAACGTCTTCACGATCGTGGTCGTTCCGGCGCGTGGGCTTTTCTGATTATTCTGGCGTGGATGCTGGTCGCAGGGAACTGGGGGATGCTGCCGTCCATTCTTCCCTGGGTGGTGGGCAGGCTGCTGCCGTCCGTTATCTTCGTGATGATGATTGTCGATCTGGGCGCGTTTATCGGCACCCAGAGCGAAAATAAATACGGTAAAGACACCCTTGAGGTGAAGTACCGCTGATCACCAGTAGTGTTCGGCAGTCATATGACCCGGTCGGCGGCGAAGATGTTTCGTCATCTGCCGGGTATCCTTCAGAAGCTGTTGCGTATCCCGAACCATCTGCGGGTTACCACACAGCATGACGTGGCTGGTGTCGGCAGTCATCGGCAAACCCACTGCGTTTTCCAGCACACCACTCTCAATTAACGCCGGCACGCGACCGGTCAGCGTACCTGCTACGGTTTCGCGGCTGACGACGGTCTGAATTTTCAGCTTCCCGCCATATCGCTGTTCCAGCGCCTGCATCTGTGGCAAGTAGCTCAGGTCTGCGGCGTAGCGCGCAGCATGCACCAGCACGATGTTTTTAAAGCGCTCAAGGTCTTTGCCATATTGCAGAATGGAGAGGTAGGGGCCAATGGCCGTGCCGGTTGCCAGCATCCAGAGCGTGTCACAATCAGGGATCTCTTCGAGTACAAAGAAACCTGCTGCTTCACTCACAATTTGCACATCGTCACCGGGCTTAAGGGCGGCAAGGCGCGGGCTGAGCTTACCGTCCGGGACGGTCACCAGATAGAACTCAAGATCCGGATTATCCGGCGCGTTAACGTAAGAGTAGGCGCGCTGCACGCGTTCGCCGTCGACATCCAGCCCCAGCTTCGCAAATTGCCCGGCCTTAAACGGGTGAACGGGAGCATGCAGGGTGAGACTAAATAGCGCATCGGTCCAGAACTCTATCTTTGTGACTTTACCTGTTACCCAGTCCGCCATGATCTTCTCCTGTGCTGTTTCTCTGTTCTATCTTCCGTACTTGTGGGAAACATTTCCAGCCCCTTCGGGCCGGAAAGCTCTATCGATCAAACGGTTTTACAGAATGTGCGTCTGTACGTCCGGGTCTTTACGATCGAGATAGTGAATGGACTGAATGCGGCGAATGGTGCGCGATTTACCGCGGATCAGCAGCGTTTCGGTGGTCGCCATATTGCCCTTGCGGGTGATGCCGTCCAGCAGGTCACCTTTGGTGATGCCGGTGGCGGAGAAGACAACGTTGTCGCTGCGTGCCATTTCATTCAGCGCGAGAACCTTATTGGCTTCGATACCCATTGCTTCGCAGCGCGCCAGCTCGTTTTCACCGATACGGCGGTTCTCGTCGCTGTCGCCTTTCACCTCATGCCGAGGCAGCAGGCGCGCCTGCATATCGCCGTCCAGCGCGCGGATCACCGCCGCCGAGACCACGCCCTCCGGCGCACCGCCGATGCCGTACAGCACGTCTACTTCGCTGTCCGGCATGCAGGTCAGAATTGAGGCGGCAACATCGCCATCCGGAATGGCAAACACGCGCACGCCGAGCTTTTGCATCTGCGCGATGGTGGCGTCGTGGCGCGGTTTTGCCAGAATCGTCACGGTCAGTTCACTCAGGGGTTTGCCCAAAGCTCTGGCGATGTTGCGCAGGTTCTCTTCCAGCGGCAGGCTGAGGTCGATTGCGCCCTTCGCACCAGGACCGACTATCAGCTTTTCCATGTACATATCCGGCGCGTTAAGGAAGCAGCCTTTATCGCCCACGGCCAGAACCGCAAGCGCGTTGGCCTGACCCATCGCCGTCATGCGGGTGCCTTCAATCGGGTCTACGGCGATATCCACCGCATCCCCTTTGCCGGTACCGACTTTTTCACCGATATAGAGCATTGGCGCTTCGTCGATCTCGCCTTCGCCGATGACGATAGTGCCGTCGATGTTGACCTGGTTAAGTACAATGCGCATGGCATGGACAGCAGCACCGTCCGCGGTATTTTTGTCGCCACGCCCCAGCCATTTATAGCCTGCGAGGGCGGCCGCTTCGGTGACGCGGGAAAACTCGATAGCAAGTTCACGTTTCATGAGGTACTCGTGCAATCAAAAGGAATTGCACGAAGTTTATCACAGAGTGGGGAGGGGAGAGGGGACCGGTGCGGTTTGGGCCCCTCTCCCTCTCCTCATGGGAGAGGGAGAGGGAATATAGGATTACTCGTCGTGCTCTTCCCACGCCAGGGCGCGCTTCACTGCTTTCTTCCAGCCGCTGTAGCGGAAGTTGCGCTCGGTGGTTTCGATGCCCGGGCGGAACTCGCGCTCGATAACCGCTTTTTCCTGCAGCTCGTCCAGGTTCTGCCAGAAGCCTACCGCCAGACCGGCAAGATATGCCGCACCCAGCGCCGTGACTTCACGCACTTCAGGGCGCTCAACGCGGGTACCCAGAATGTCGGACTGGAACTGCATCAGGAAGTTATTCGCTACCGCGCCGCCGTCCACGCGCAGGGCGTGCAGACGAATGCCGGAGTCTGCCTGCATCGCTTCCAGCACGTCGCGCGTCTGGTAGGCAATGGATTCCAGGGTGGCGCGAATAATGTGGTTCGAGTTCACACCACGCGTCAGACCGAAAATCGCACCGCGTGCATAGGGATCCCAGTACGGTGCGCCCAGGCCGGTGAACGCTGGCACCACGTACACACCGTTGGTGTCCTTCACTTTGGTCGCAAAGTATTCGGAGTCGAAGGCATCGCTAATCAGCTTCATCTCGTCACGCAGCCACTGAATAGATGCACCCGCCATAAACACCGCACCTTCCAGGGCGTAGTTCACTTCACCGCGAGGGCCGCAGGCGATGGTGGTCAGCAGGCCGTTTTCTGATTTCACCGCTTTCTCACCGGTATTCATCAGCATAAAGCAGCCGGTGCCGTAGGTGTTCTTCGCCATCCCTTCTTTGACGCACAGCTGGCCGAA
Source organism: Enterobacter sp. MGH 37 (assembly GCF_000534515.1). Taxonomy (NCBI): domain Bacteria; kingdom Pseudomonadati; phylum Pseudomonadota; class Gammaproteobacteria; order Enterobacterales; family Enterobacteriaceae; genus Enterobacter; species Enterobacter sp. MGH 37. The sequence goes on along the minus strand of NZ_KI973206.1, from coordinate 1,111,580 downwards.
CAGTGCCGCCTGCTGGTCACCGGCGATACCGGCGATAGGAATACGGGTGCCGCCTTTACCGCCAATGTTGGTCTGACCGTAGACTTCTGAAGACTTGCGCACTTCAGGCAGCATCGCGCGTGGGATATCCAGCGCGTCCAGCATCTTGTCATCCCACTCCAGGGTGTTGATGTTGAACAGCATGGTACGCGAGGCGTTGGTGTAGTCGGTGACGTGAACACGTCCCTGGGTCATCTTCCAGATAAGCCAGGTATCAACGGTTCCGAACAGCAGCTCGCCGCGTTTTGCTCGTTCGCGTGAACCTTCCACGTGGTCGAGGATCCACTTCACTTTGGTGCCGGAGAAGTACGGGTCAACCACCAGACCGGTGGCGCTGCGCACGTACTCTTCCATCCCGTCACGCTTCAGCTGTTCACAGATTTCTGAGGTACGGCGGCACTGCCAGACAATAGCGTTGTAGATAGGCTTACCGGTTTCGCGTTCCCAGACAATCGTCGTTTCACGCTGGTTGGTAATACCGATAGCGGCAATCTCGTCGGAACTGATATCGGCTTTCGCCAGTACTTCAACCAGCGTTGAGCTTTGTGAAGCCCAGATCTCCATTGGGTCATGTTCTACCCAGCCTGGACGAGGGTAAATTTGCTCAAATTCACGTTGAGACACGCTGACAATGTTCGCGTCATGATCCATTACGACAGCGCGGGAGCTGGTAGTGCCCTGGTCGAGCGCAACGATATATTTTTTTTCGGTCATGGTATGTGTCCCGTAGTCAGATTACAGCGAAGCTTTTTGTTGTGCGGTAGAAGTCGTTTCCTTCTCCTCTTCCACACAGGTGTCGCACGGTAAGTGGCGACCAATTAATTTGCGGTAGCTAAACGCGCCCAGCGCGGCCCCAACCACCGGCGCAAAAAGCGGTACCAGGAAGTAAGGGATATCTTTCCCGCCAGTAAAGGCCACGTCGCCCCATCCCGCGATAAACGCGAAGGCTTTCGGTCCGATATCACGCGCCGGGTTCATCGCAAACCCGGTCAGCGGGCCCATGGATGCGCCGATCACCGCAATCAGCAGACCAATCAGCAAGGGGGCCAGCGGGCCACGCGGAATGCCGTTTCCGTCGTCGGTCAGCGCCAGGATAACGCCCATCAGAATAGCGGTAATCACCATTTCAACTGCGAACGCCTGCACAAAATTGATATGCGGGTTTGGATAGGTTGAGAAGATGCCTGCCAGATCCAGACTTTCGACGCTGCCGCGCACCATATGATGCGTCTGTTCGAAGTCGATGAAAAGATTGTAATAAAGCCCGTAAACTAACGCCGCTGCACAAAACGCGCCGGCAAACTGAGAAAGAATGAAGGGAACAACTTTGCGTCCGTCGAAGCACGCGAACAGCCACAGTGCGATAGTCACCGCCGGGTTAAGATGTGCACCAGAAACCCCTGCAGTCAGGTAGATGGCCATCGCCACGCCCAGACCCCAGATGATACTGATTTCCCACTGACCAAAACTGGCACCCGCCACTTTCAGTGCAGCGACACAGCCCACTCCGAAGAATATCAACAACCCGGTACCAAGGAACTCGGCAATGCACTGGCCTTTTAAGGTTGATGTCTGACTCATAATCGGAATCCTGAAGAAATTGATGTTTATTGTTAGCGTGGTCGCCCGTGACAGCCACGATGCCCTGTAGACATAGTGTTAATTTATCGTTAACGAGCAAAAACGAGAAATATCGAAATCAAAATGTGTGGTCTGTGTCAATAAAATGAGCGTTTTCGCGCCATAAAGCGCGTTTTTGCATCAGAAATGGAATGTGAGCTGAATCATTTCATTAACGAATGAGTTAACAACTTAGTGGTATATGCCGCGAACGCACCAGGACGAGACCGAAAAGTGTTGCAAACCGCGATCTGCGCGGCGTGTCGCTGGACACAGAGCGCCGCGCTCCATACAATCGATGGAATATGTCGTGCGCGTTTACGTTAAAGCGTCGCCTTGCAATTCAGGAGAGGTAGCATCATGTCTTTAGAAGTGTTTGAGAAACTGGAATCGAAAGTACAGCAGGCGATTGACACCATCACGCTGCTGCAAATGGAAATTGAAGAGCTGAAAGAGAAAAACAACAGCCTGGCGCAGGAAGTGCAGAACGCGCAGCACAGCCGCGAAGAACTGGAGCGTGAAAACAACCAGCTGCGCGAACAGCAGAACGGCTGGCAGGATCGCCTGCAGGCGCTGCTGGGACGTATGGAAGAGGTCTGATTCCCATTGGGATTAACTGACCAGGCCGGGTAAGGCGACGCCGCCACCCGGCTTTTTTATGGTTTCTGCTCACTGACATCAAACCATAAAAAAGGCCGCCATCGGCGGCCTTAACGCTACTTGTCCTGCGCTGTCATAGCAAAAGCGACAAATCCACTCGGTTCATCACTCTTTACAACGAGTACGCTGGCGACAATGAACGCGATACATAAATAGCGTTTCATCATGCGGTCCCTGCAGCTAACCGCTCCACCGTTCACCACCGGTGATAAGTCGGCGGACACAAGCCCGGTTAAAGGTTGCTTTACGGTTGTGAATACACCTTTCCCTGGACCGATGCCCATGTGCGAGATGGCGGAAAGGAACGATGCATCATAATGAGCAACAGCAGTGTAGTTAAGGTCTTCAGCGGAAATTAGGAATTTATAAAGGGTCGACGGGGGTTACCGGAGGGATGAACCAGGGTAAGATAAAAATCCTGGTTAAAGGTTGCAAGATAATCCAACGGACCGCGAATCCCGAGGGACAAAAAAACCGCCACATTGTTATTGGCGGTTTTTTTATGATTTACGCTTACTGTTTTATTACTCAATATCCAGCGGATCTTCCGAAAGAATAATCCCGGTGTTATCAGCGTAAAGATGGTCGCCGGAGAAGAAGGTCACGCCGCCAAAATTGACGCGGACGTCGCTTTCACCGATACCGTCACCTGCTGCGCCTACCGGAATGGCCGCAATCGCCTGAATCCCGATATCCAGGTCTTCGAGATCGTCCACCTGGCGCACGGAACCGTACACCACAATGCCTTCCCACTCGTTCTGCACGGCAATGCCGGCCAGCTCTGCATCTATCAGAGCACGACGCACGGAACCGCCGCCATCGACGACCAAAACGCGGCCACGACCATTCTGTTCGAGCAGATCGTACAGCAACCCGTTGTCCTCGAAACATTTCACCGTGACGATTTGTCCGCCAAACGACGACCGTCCACCAAAGTTGGAGAACAGCGGTTCAACGACGTTGACATCTTCCTGGTAGATGTCACAAAGCTCGGAGGTATCGTATTTCATAGGTTTACCGCTCAGTTGCTGCGAATGTGTTCAGTATATCGTGCTAAATGCGTTGTTGGCAAAATCATCAATTGTTAATTGATATTTGTCAGCTAACTGAGCGTCTGGCTTAAGACAATCCCAATGACGAACAACAGGTTAGTCAGCAGGGCGCCTTTTACCGTTCGTTCCAGCATCGGCGGCATCGCGGCCGGGCTAAGTTCACGCATGACGAAGCGGGCCTGCTTAATCAGCAGCGGCGCGGCGAGTATAAACAGCCAGCCCCATACGCTGTGCAGCGAGATCAGATTAAACAGTGCCAGACAAACCAGGGCACCAATCAGCAGGCAGGCATGATAGCGGCGCGCATTGACCGGCCCCAGACGTACCGCGAGCGTGTTTTTACCGTTCTCACGGTCACTGTCGATATCGCGCAGGTTATTGATGTTGAGTACCGCCGTCGCCAGCAGACCGCAGGCGGTTGCGGGCAGGAAAAGGGCAGGGATAACGGTATGCACCTGCAGGTACCAACTCCCCATCACGCTCAGCCAGCCGAAGAACACCAGCACGGAGATATCCCCGAGGCCAATATACCCGTAAGGACGCGTACCGACGGTGTAGGTAATGGCCGCGATAATTGCGAGCAAGCCCAGCACCAGGAAGCCGATGAAGTCGCTGGTGGTTTTCGAGGCGACCGTCACCAGTGCCAGACCCGATAAACAAATCAGTACCACGGTGATAATCAGCGCGCGCTTCATCTGTGCCTGGGTAATCACCCCTTTCTGCATCCCGCGCAGCGGTCCGATACGGTCAGGTTTGTCACTGCCTTTCACCGCATCACCGTAGTCGTTAGCGAGATTGGAGAGAATTTGCAGCAGCCCTGCGGTAATCAATGCCAGCGCAGCGACCAGAGGATCAAAATAACCTTGCCACCAGGCAAGTGCCGTGCCGACGATAATGGCGGCAAAGGCCAGAGGAAGCGTTTTAGGGCGTAGACTTTCGAGCCACGCCTGAGTACGGCTGATATCAGTCATAAGTATTTAGCCAATAAAAATGGGGGCATTAGCCCCCATTAACGGTGATGAGAATGCAATAACCGCGATTATAGGATAAAACGGCTAAGATCTTCATCTGCCACTAACGCATCAAGATGTTTGCTCACATATTCAGCGTCAATGGTAATGGTTTGACCGTTAAGGTCGCTCGCATCATAAGAGATATCCTCCACCAGGCGTTCCAGCACGGTATGCAGACGACGCGCACCGATGTTTTCGGTGGTTTCGTTAACCTGCCACGCGGCCTGGGCGATACGTTTGATACCGTCTTCGGTGAACTCCAGGTTCACGCCTTCGGTCGCCATCAGCGCTTTGTACTGTACGGTCGCAGAGGCGTTTGGCTCGGTCAGGATGCGTTCGAAATCTTCGGTGGTCAGCGCCTGCAGTTCAACGCGGATCGGCAGACGACCCTGCAGTTCCGGGATCAGGTCAGACGGGCTGGCAACCTGGAACGCGCCGGAAGCGATAAACAGGATGTGGTCCGTTTTCACCATACCGTGCTTGGTGGAGACGGTGCAGCCTTCAACCAGCGGCAGCAGGTCGCGCTGAACGCCTTCACGGGACACGTCCGGGCCGGAGCTGTTGCCGCCGCGCTTACAAATTTTGTCGATTTCGTCGATGAACACGATGCCGTGCTGCTCAACCGCGTCGATAGCATCCTGCTTCAGCTCTTCCGGGTTCACTAGCTTCGCCGCTTCTTCTTCAATCAGCAGCTTCATCGCGTCTTTGATTTTCAGCTTACGTGCTTTCTGCTTCTGGCCGCCCAGGTTCTGGAACATGGACTGCAGCTGGCTGGTCATCTCTTCCATGCCAGGAGGTGCCATGATTTCTACACCCATTGGCGCGGCAGCAAGATCGATCTCAATCTCTTTATCATCCAGCTGGCCTTCACGCAGTTTTTTGCGGAATGCCTGACGCGCGGCAGACGGTTCAGCCTGCTGCTCAGCCTGGCCCCAGTTGTTTTTCGCCGGTGGGATCAGCACGTCGAGAATGCGCTCTTCGGCCATCTCTTCCGCGCGATAGCGGTTTTTCTCAATTGCCTGGACGCGCACCATTTTGATCGCCGAATCGGTCAGATCGCGGATGATGGAGTCCACTTCTTTACCCACATAGCCCACTTCGGTGAACTTGGTAGCTTCGACTTTGATGAAAGGCGCGTTCGCCAGCTTCGCCAGACGACGGGCAATTTCGGTTTTACCGACACCGGTTGGGCCGATCATCAGAATGTTTTTCGGCGTCACTTCATGGCGCAGCTCTTCGTCAAGCTGCATACGACGCCAGCGGTTACGCAGAGCGATAGCCACGGAGCGCTTGGCGTTATCCTGGCCGATAATGTGTTTGTTCAGTTCGCTGACAATTTCGCGTGGGGTCATTTCAGACATGGGAGATCCTTACGCTTTGGAGGTCAATTCTTCGATGGTGTGGTTATGGTTGGTATAGATGCAGATATCACCTGCAATATCCAACGCCTTCACCGCGATATCACGTGCGTTCATGTCGGTATTTTCCAACAGCGCGCGGGCTGCAGCCTGGGCATAAGGGCCGCCAGAGCCGATGGCAATCAGGTCATTCTCCGGCTGAATAACGTCACCGTTACCGGTGATGATCAGCGAAGCGGTTTCATCGGCTACCGCCAGCAGCGCTTCGAGCTTGCGTAGCATACGGTCGGTACGCCAGTCTTTTGCCAGCTCAACGGCCGCTTTCACCAGATGACCCTGGTGCATTTCAAGCTTGCGTTCAAACAGTTCAAACAGCGTGAAGGCATCAGCTGTACCGCCTGCAAAACCGGCGATCACTTTGTCGTTATAGAGACGACGGACTTTCTTCACGTTGCCTTTCATGACGGTATTACCCAGCGTGGCCTGGCCATCACCGGCGATTACCACATGGCCGTTACGGCGTACACTTACTATTGTTGTCACGAGCAGACCCCCTGGTTACAAATTCGGGAAACAGAAGCCCTGAGCCTGTGCTCAGGGCTGAATTAAATGATAGATGGGGGAGATTTTGGGGGTTTCAACCCCCGGAGGCGAGTCGAATGCAGTTTGTGTGGCCGGCCACTTTCAAACGAGAAAGGGTGCCATCGGCGTTTTCTTTGCCTTTGACCGGGCCAATCACCACGCGGTTCCAGCCGTTATTGGTGGTAATGCGTGAATCAAACCCTTCAAATGCCAGCTGAGCACGCACGGTTTCGGCCTGCTCTGCACCTTTAAACGAACCGCACTGTACCATCCAGCGACGTTCGTCTTTTTTCTCCGCCGTCTGCTTCGGCGCTTCGGTCTCTTTGGTCACCGGCGCAGCCTGCTGCGTTTTCGGCTGCTGTGCAGTGGTATGCGCTGGCGTCTGGAGCAGATCCTGATACGGTTGAGCCGCCTGTTTTTGCGGCTGTGCTTTTGGCTGTTGAACAGGCTGAGATTGTACCGTACGCGTCTGCTGCTGCGGTTGCTGGTAAGGCTGTGCCTTCGGCTGCTGTACCGGCTGAGTTTGCGTCCACTGCTGCTGTTGCTGCTGAATTTGAGCCTGGCGCTGACGCTGCAACTGCAACGTTTGCTGACGCTGCGCTGGCGTTTGTTCATTCCATGGCACTTCGTTCAGCTGCGTCGGCTGCTGGCGCATATCGGCCTGCATTTGTGCCAGCAACTGGCGCTGCTCGTCCGTCAGCTGATCGGCATTCTTCACTTCACCACCGGCAGAGGGCTCGGTAGGCGCACGCACGCCAGGCTGGCGGCTTTCCAGCTCTTTGATATAGCGCCAGCGCTCTTCAGGTTTCGGAGGAAGGCCATTACCGGCCACTTTACTGGCCTGAAGCGCCTCGGACTCTTCCTTTTTATGGTGCGTGATGAAGTACAGACCACCAATAAAGGCGACGACAACAGCCGCAGCAATAGCGACCATTGCTGGCGAGACAGCAGGCAGGCTACGTTGCTTTTTCCTTGAGCTACTCTTTTTGCGTCGCGAAGGTGCCGGCTGGCCGCGACGTACATAATCTCGTTGTGCCACTATCGTTTCGCTGTATTTATTCGTTCGTCAGCCCGCCATGTTACTTAAGCGGCGGGGCTTTGACCAGATAAGGGTGTCCTAAAGACGTTTACGTTAAGTCAATGCCTGGGTAGAGCCCCGGACTATCAGTTCGCAGTCCAGCAACCGCGAGCCGCTGCTAACTGTTTGACCGTGAAGCTGATCCAGCAGAAGCAGCATCGCTTCGCGACCGATTTGATAGCGCGGTTGCGCGACCGTTGAGAGCGGCGGATCGCAAAATTCTGAAAGCGAAATATTATCGAATCCGATGATGGATAAATCTTTCGGTATGCGCAGGCCGCGGCGTTTGGCGTACGATAACGCGCCCAGCGCCATCACGTCGCTGTGACAAAATACGGCGGTTGGCGGTTCAGGCAGGTCCAGAAGCTTCTCCAGCGCCTGGCCACCGGCTGCGAAGGTAAAATCACCGCGGGCAATGTAGTGCGGATCGACGGTAACGCCAGTACGGCGCAGTGCCTGAACGTAGCCCTGCAGGCGGTAGTGGCACAGCGGCATTTCTTCTGGCCCGGCAATACAGCCAATGCGCTTATGCCCCAGCTCCTGAAGATAGTTCACCGCGTTGAATGCGGCGGTGAGGTTATCGATATGGACCGTCGGTAGCTCCAGTTCAGGGGCAAACTCATTGGCCATGACCATCGGCGGTAAATTGCGTTGTTCTTCGATGCTGGCGTCAAACGGCAGGCGCGAGCCAAGCAGCAGCATGCCGTCGATCTGCTTGGTAATAATGAGGTCGATAAAGGTTTTTTCCTGCTGGTTCTGATGGGCGCAGTCGCCAATCAGAACGAGGTAGCCTTGTTCCGCCGCCGTCACTTCGATACCGCGGATAATCTCACTGAAGAAGGGATCGCAGATGTCCGGCACAATCACAAGGATTGTGCGTGATTCATTGCGTTTGACGTTGCGCCCCATCGCCTGTGGGAAATAACCCACTTCAAGCGCAGCCTGCTCTACCCGGTTGCGGGTCGCCTGGGAGACTTTATCCGGGTTCATTAATGCGCGGGACACGGTTGCCGTTGAGACTTGTGCTTTCTCGGCAACGTCTTTCATGGTCGCCGTGGCAACCTCTTTCCTGGACTTCAACGTCTTCTCCTCGCCTGAACACCGAACTTCTGACATCACCATTTTTACAGATAGTTAATGGAATCGGTTACAGAATTTTCATAAAAAGTGTGAGGAGCGTTAAATTTTTCGATCCGTCTTCAGCCTTCGATGGGATCGACGTCCAGCACCCACTTCACTTTACGTGCTTCAGGCAGGGTGTTGATTAGCGCCAGCGTGCCGCTAACAATGTGCTGTAAACGGATCCGCGAAGGATGCTGGAGCAAAATTTGCCAGCGGAAACGTCCGCCGCGTTTCGGTGCCAGCGCCGGTACCGGACCCAGGATCCACAGCTGATTATCCACCAGGGGGCTGGCCTGCAGGAGATTTCTCAGCTGCTGCAGGAAAAGCGGTGCCTGCTGGTTGTTATGATCTTCCGCGCGGATGATGACGTGGCTGGTCCACGGTGGCAGCTGCATGGTCTGTCGTTCGGCCAGCGCCTGCTCGGCAAAAGCGTCATAGCCTTTGTGCAGCAGGGTTTGCAGCAGCGGGTGCTCAGGGTGGTGCGTCTGCAGAACCACTTCGCCCTGTTTGCCTGCGCGCCCTGCCCGTCCGGCCACCTGGGTATAAAGCTGGGCAAAACGCTCGGCCGCGCGGAAATCCGCAGAGAACAGCGCGCCGTCCACGTCCAGCAGGGCGACCAGCGTGACGTCCGGGAAGTGGTGCCCTTTTGCCAGCATTTGGGTACCAATCAGAATGCGCGCTCCGCCGCGATGTACTTCCGCGAGCTGCTGTTCCAGCGCGCCCTTGCGGCTGGTGGTGTCTCTGTCGATACGAGAGATTGGAACGTCAGGGAAGAAGGGCGCCAGCGCCTGCTCAAGCTGTTCCGTTCCTAGTCCGACCGGCACGATATGCGTTGACCCGCACGATGGACACTGGCGCGGCACCGGACGCTGGCTGTCGCAGTGGTGACAACGCAGGTGGCGCTGTGCCTGATGGAAGGTGTAGTAGTGGTCACAGCGTGGGCATTCCGCAATCCAGCCGCAGTCGTGGCACAGCAGGGCGGGTGCAAATCCGCGGCGGTTGAGGAACAGAATCACCTGGTTGCCCGCCTGCAAATGCTGACGCATGCGGGTAATCAATGCGGGTGCTAGCCCGGCCTGAACCTGCTGACCTTTTAGATCGAGCACGTGCTGAATGGCCGGACGGGCATTCCCGGCACGGCGCGTCAGACGCAGCATATGATATTTGCGCTGGCGCACGTTGTGCAGGGTTTCGAGCGCAGGTGTGGCGGAGCCGAGAATGATCGGAATTTGCTCGCTGTGGGCGCGATAAACTGCCAGATCGCGGGCATGGTAGCGCCAGCCTTCCTGTTGCTTATAGGAGCTGTCGTGCTCTTCGTCGATCACGATCACGCCAAGATTTTTAAACGGCGTAAACAGCGACGAGCGGGTGCCGATCACAATCGCCGCTTCGCCATTTTTCGCTTTCAGCCAGGCGCTGAGGCGTTCGCTGTCGTTCAGACCGGAGTGCAGGACCTCAACCGGCGCGTTAAAGCGCTCGCGGAATCGAGCGATGGTTTGAGGGGTTAAGCCAATTTCCGGCACCATGACCAGCGCCTGTTTGCCCTGCGCGAGCACGTTTTCCAGCACGCTCAGATACACTTCGGTCTTACCGGAACCGGTGACGCCCGCCAGCAGCCAGGCAGAAAAATGGTCCGAGGCGCTGTGAATGGCGCCGACCGCGGTGGCCTGCTCGGTATTCAGGCGCAGACGATCCCCTGAAACGGAGAAGCCGTCGCGCCAGTCGTGAAGGGCTGGGGCCTGGCTTGCCAGCTCGCTCAGACCTTTCTTTCTCAGGGCCTGTAAAGCGGCTTCGCTCACCTCAAGTTCGTCGACTTGATGCCGCCAGATGTTACCCTGGCGCAGAGCGGCCAGCGCCTGCTGCTGTTTCTGCGATCGTTTGAGGCTATTAATGTCTACGGCCTGCCCTTGCTCGGTGGCAAACCAGTACCACATCGGCGCATGGCTGGCGCTCTTACCCTGGCGCAGCAGGATAGGCAGGGCGTGGAACAGGACATCCCCAATCGGATGATGGTAGTAATCAGCCGCCCACAGTAGCAGTCGCCAGGTGCTGGTGGAGTAAACCGGTTCGCTGTCCAGTACCTCAATGACCGATTTCAGCTCATTAAGGGGGAGTTCGCTTTTATCGCTGACGGAAACAACGATCCCCACACGCTGTTGTTTGCCAAACGGCACGGTCACGCGACAGCCCGCTTTGGCGCTCATGCTGTCGGGCAGCAGGTAGTCAAAGGTGCGGGGAAGCGGAACGGGCAGGGCAACGTGAGCGACGGGCATCGAATCTTCCTGACTTGAAAAGTGGCGCGTTAGTATACACATTAGTGAAAGCGGCGTGCGGATCAGTTTGCATACGTTGGTCAAATTCTGTATGATTCGCCGCCTTTGGTGTACTTTACGCCAAAGAACTTACATTCAACATCGCGTGGTGTCTGGCGTTAGGGCTGGAAGAGCGACGCGGCCTTAACTGAGGTTCTCCCATGAAAAAAGATATTCACCCGAAATACGAAATGATTACTGCAAACTGTTCTTGCGGTAACTCTATCCAGATCCGCTCCACCGTGGGTCACGATCTGAACCTGGACGTGTGCGGCAAATGCCACCCGTTCTACACTGGTAAGCAGCGTGATGTTGCAACCGGTGGCCGTGTTGACCGCTTCAACAAGCGTTTCAGCATCCCGGGCGCTAAATAAGTTTCCCGAAAAAAAGGCACCGCAAGGTGCCTTTTTTGTATCCGCTTCTCAGTATTCCCACGTATCCGGGTCAATACCCAGTTCACGCATGATCACCTTCGCCTCTTCCGGGATTTCGTCGCTACGCTCTTTGCGCAGATCGTCATCGTTCGGCAACGGTTGACCGGTAAACGCATGCAGGAACGCTTCGCACAGCAGTTCGCTATTGGTCGCGTGACGCAGGTTGTTCACCTGACGACGCGTACGTTCATCGGTGAGGATCTTCAACACCTTCAGAGGAATGGAAACCGTAATTTTCTTTACTTGCTCACTCTTCTTACCGTGCTCAGCGTATGGGCTGATATATTCGCCGCTCCATTCAGCCATGAGATACCTTTAATCCTCTCAGTCATTAATCTAAAGGTGCAAACCGGTCACTGCCCGTTTTGAACCGTAATCTTGCGTAGTTTACCGTAGAGACGATACCGTGGCACGGATATTGCCGCTGCAGCGTGCACTAAAGCATATAATTTTAACGGCTATTTGCGCATTGCTCAATCTATACGCAAAGAAGTTTAGATGTCCAGATGTATTGACGTCCATAATTTGAATGTTTACTCTGGTGCCTGACTTTTCACCTCATTCGCCAGGAAGCCCTCACCATGACGCGTAAACAGGCCACTATTGCAGTGCGTAGCGGATTAAATGATGACGAGCAGTACGGCTGCGTTGTCCCGCCGATTCATCTTTCCAGTACCTACAATTTCACCGGATTTAATGAACCCCGCGCGCACGACTACTCGCGTCGTGGCAACCCTACGCGTGATGTGACCCAGCGTGCGCTGGCCGAGCTGGAAGGGGGCGCAGGGGCCGTATTGACCAACACCGGGATGTCTGCGATTCACCTGGTGACGACGGTATTTCTGAAGCCGGGCGACCTGCTGGTGGCCCCGCACGACTGCTATGGCGGTAGCTATCGTCTGTTTGACAGCCTCGCAAAACGCGGCTGCTATCGCGTGCTGTTTGTCGATCAAAACGACGAACAGGCGCTGAAACTGGCGCTGGCAGAGAAACCAAAGCTCGTTCTGGTGGAAAGTCCAAGCAACCCATTGTTGCGCGTTGTCGATATTGCGAAAATTTGTCAGCTCGCAAGGGATGCGGGAGCGATAAGTGTAGTGGATAATACGTTCCTCAGTCCGGCCCTTCAGAACCCACTCGCACTGGGTGCTGATCTGGTATTGCATTCATGCACTAAATATCTGAACGGCCACTCTGATGTGGTAGCGGGCGTGGTGATTGCAAAAGATCCCGACGTTGTCACGGAACTGGCATGGTGGGCCAATAACATTGGCGTCACCGCCGGGGCGTTCGACAGCTACCTGCTGTTGCGCGGCATCCGTACGCTTTCTCCGCGTATGGAAGTGGCGCAGCGCAATGCCCAGGCCATTGTCGATTTCCTGAAAACCCAGCCGCTGGTGAAGAAGCTTTATCACCCGTCGCTGCCGGAAAACCAGGGGCACGAGATTGCCGCGCGCCAGCAGAAAGGGTTTGGCGCGATGTTAAGTTTTGAACTGGACGGCGACGAGCAAACGCTGCGTCGCTTCCTGAGCGGGCTGTCATTGTTTACGCTGGCGGAATCATTAGGTGGGGTTGAAAGCTTGATCTCCCACGCCGCAACCATGACGCACGCCGGTATGGCACCGGAAGCACGTGCCGCCGCCGGGATTTCCGAGACGCTGCTGCGTATCTCGACCGGTATTGAAGATTCTGAAGATTTAATTGCCGATCTGGAAAATGGCTTCCGGGTCGCAGCCAAGGGGTAATCATGAGTGTGATAGCGCAGGCAGGGGCGAAGGGTCGTCAGCTGCACAAGTTTGGTGGTAGTAGTCTTGCTGATGTGAAATGTTATCTGCGCGTTGCAGGGATCATGACGGAGTATTCACAGCCGGGTGACATGATGGTTGTCTCCGCGGCGGGCAGCACCACCAACCAGTTGATTAGCTGGCTGAAACTGAGCCAGACCGATCGCCTTTCTGCGCATCAGGTGCAACAGTCCTTACGCCGCTATCAGAGCGAACTGATTGCTGGCCTGCTGCCAGCGGACGTTGCCGACGGGCTGATCAGCGCTTTTACGCACGATCTTGAACGTCTGGCGGCCCTGCTGGACAGCGGGATCACCGACGCGGTGTATGCCGAAGTGGTGGGCCACGGTGAAGTGTGGTCTGCACGTCTGATGGCTGCCGTGCTGCAACATCTGGGTGTGGATGCCGCCTGGCTCGACGCCCGTGATTTCCTCCGCGCCGAACGCGCCGCACAGCCCCAGGTGGATGAAGGGTTATCCTATCTGCTGCTGCAACAGCTCCTGGTGCAGCATCCCGGCAAACGTATTGTTGTCACCGGCTTTATCAGCCGCAGCAATGCGGGCGAAACCGTGCTGCTGGGCCGTAACGGTTCTGACTATTCGGCAACGCAAATCGGTGCGCTGGCGGGCGTGTCCCGCGTGACCATCTGGAGCGACGTGGCCGGCGTTTACAGCGCGGACCCACGCAAGGTGAAAGATGCCTGTCTGCTGCCATTGCTGCGTCTGGACGAAGCCAGCGAGCTCGCTCGCCTGGCCGCGCCCGTGCTGCACGCCCGCACGTTGCAGCCGGTGTCCGGCAGCGATATCGACCTGCAGCTGCGCTGTAGCTATACCCCGGATCAAGGCTCTACGCGTATCGAGCGCGTGCTGGCGTCCGGTACGGGCGCGCGTATTGTCACCAGCCACGACGACATCTGTCTGATTGAGTTCCAGGTGCCCGCGGGCCAGGATTTCAAGCTGGCGCATAAAGATATCGACCTGGTGTTAAAGCGTGCCCAGGTGCGTCCGCTGGCCGTTGGCGTGCATAACGACCGCCAGCTGCTGCAGTTCTGCTATACCGCTGAAGTGGCGGACAGTGCCCTGAAGATTCTGGATGAAGCGGGCCTGCCGGGCGAGCTTCGCCTGCGTCAGGGGCTGGCGCTGGTGGCGATGGTGGGGGCGGGCGTCACCCGTAACCCGCTGCATTGCCACCGCTTCTGGCAGCAGCTGAAAGGCCAGCCGGTTGAATTTACCTGGCAGTCAGAAGAGGGCATCAGCCTGGTCGCCGTGCTGCGTAAAGGGCCAACCGAAAGCCTGATTCAGGGTCTGCACACCTCCCTGTTCCGCGCGGAAAAACGCATCGGCCTGGTGCTGTTTGGTAAAGGCAACATCGGTTCCCGCTGGCTGGAGCTGTTCGCCCGTGAGCAGGTGACGCTTTCAGCACGTACCGGGTTTGAATTCATTCTCGCAGGCGTGGTGGACAGCCGCCGCAGCCTGCTGAATTACGAAGGGCTGGACGCCAGCCGGGCGCTGGCCTTCTTTAACGATGAGGCCGTCGAGCAGGATGAAGAGTCGCTGTTCCTGTGGATGCGCGCGCACCCGTATGACGATCTGGTGGTGCTGGACGTCACCGCCAGCGAACAGCTTGCGGATCAGTATCTGGATTTCGCCAGCCACGGTTTCCACGTCATTAGCGCCAACAAGCTGGCGGGGGCCAGCAGCACGGATAAATATCGTCAGATCCACGACGCGTTTGAAAAAACAGGCCGCCACTGGCTGTATAACGCCACCGTTGGCGCGGGCCTGCCGGTTAACCACACCGTGCGTGACCTGATTGAAAGCGGCGACAGCATTCTGGCGCTGAGCGGGATCTTCTCCGGCACGCTCTCCTGGCTGTTCCTGCAGTTTGACGGCACCGTACCGTTTACCGACCTGGTGGATCAGGCGTGGCAGCAGGGCTTAACCGAGCCTGACCCGCGTGTTGACCTCTCCGGTAAAGACGTGATGCGTAAGCTGGTGATTCTGGCGCGCGAAGCGGGTTACGACATCGAGCCGGATGCCGTCCGCGTCGAGTCCCTGGTGCCTGCTGGCTGTGAAGAAGGGTCTGTGGACCATTTCTTTGAAAATGGTGAAGAGCTTAACGAGCAGATGGTGCAGCGTCTGGAAGCGGCGAACGAGATGGGACTGGTGCTGCGCTATGTGGCGCGTTTTGAGGCCAATGGTAAAGCCCGTGTCGGCGTCGAGGCGGTGCGACCTGACCATCCGCTGGCGGCGCTGCTGCCGTGCGATAATGTCTTCGCGATCGAAAGCCGCTGGTACCGCGATAACCCGCTGGTGATCCGTGGCCCGGGCGCGGGGCGCGATGTCACCGCCGGAGCGATCCAGTCCGACATCAACCGTCTGGCTAAGCTGCTGTAACGTCTACATTTCCCTCTCCCTGTGGGAGAGGGCCAGGGTGAGGGCATCGGACCGCGCTCACCCCATCATGAATTTCCTTCATCTTCCCTGAGCAAACCTCACCGTTATTGTTGATTATTTATGTTGACGTCCCTCCGCTTTTCCGTCATTTTTACATCTGGACGTCTAAACGTATAGAAGTTCACAATACAACAAACAATGACACGCGACAGATAGAGGTAAGGTATGAGCTTTTTTCACGCCAACCAGCGGGAAGCACTGAATCAGAGCCTGGCCGAAGTAAACGGCCAGATTAACGTCTCTTTTGAATTTTTCCCGCCGCGCACCAGTGAAATGGAGCAAACCCTGTGGAGCTCTATCGATCGCCTGAGCAGCCTGAAGCCAAAGTTTGTCTCCGTGACCTACGGTGCGAACTCCGGCGAGCGCGACCGCACGCACAGCATCATCAAAGGCATTAAAGACCGTACCGGTCTGGAAGCTGCGCCGCACCTCACCTGTATCGACGCCACCCGTGACGAGTTACGTGCCATTGCCCAGGACTACTGGAACAACGGTATCCGTCATATTGTCGCCCTGCGCGGCGATCTGCCACCGGGAAGCGGTAAGCCGGAAATGTATGCCGCCGACCTGGTCGCGCTGCTGAAAGACGTGGCCGACTTTGATATCTCCGTCGCCGCGTATCCTGAAGTTCATCCGGAAGCGAAAAGCGCCCAGGCGGACCTGCTCAACCTGAAGCGTAAAGTGGATGCGGGTGCCAATCGCGCGATTACGCAGTTCTTCTTTGATGTGGAGAGCTACCTGCGTTTCCGTGACCGCTGTGTGTCCGCGGGCATCGACGTTGAAATTATCCCGGGGATCCTGCCGGTCTCTAACTTCAAACAGGCGAAGAAATTTGCTGATATGACCAACGTGCGCATTCCGCTGTGGATGTCCAAAATGTATGAAGGGCTGGACGATGACCCGGAGACCCGCAAGCTGGTGGGCGCTAACATCGCGATGGACATGGTGAAGATCTTAAGCCGCGAAGGGGTGAAGGATTTCCACTTCTACACGCTCAACCGCGCGGAAATGAGCTATGCCATCTGTCACACCCTGGGCGTTCGTCCGGCATAAAAAAATAGAAAGCCCTTATAAAATGAGGGCTTTTTAATCAAACAGATAGTTAAAAGGTATTAACTATCGAATCTGTGGATTATTTCAACTATATCTTATTGCTAGTGGTGTATATCGTAACGGTAACACTGTACAAGGGAGCATAGCGATGAGCACGTCAGACGAGACCAATAACGCAGCATCAGCCGGCAAATGCCCGTTCCATCACGGCGGCGCCGATCACAGCGCGGGAGCAGGTACAAGCAGCCGTGACTGGTGGCCAAAGCAACTCCGCATTGACCTTCTTAACCAACATTCCAACCGTTCTAACCCGCTGGGTGAAGACTTCGACTACCGCAAAGAATTTAGCAAACTCGACTACTCTGCCCTCAAAGGCGATCTAAAAGCGCTTTTAACCGACTCTCAGCCGTGGTGGCCTGCTGACTGGGGCAGCTATGCTGGCCTGTTTATTCGCATGGCGTGGCACGGCGCGGGTACTTATCGCTCCGTTGATGGACGCGGCGGGGCAGGACGCGGTCAACAGCGTTTTGCACCGCTGAACTCCTGGCCCGATAACGTCAGTCTGGATAAAGCGCGTCGTCTGCTGTGGCCCATCAAGCAAAAATACGGGCAAAAAATTTCCTGGGCTGACCTGTTCATCCTGGCGGGGAACGTGGCGCTGGAAAACTCCGGTTTCCGCACCTTTGGTTTCGGTGCCGGTCGTGAAGACGTCTGGGAACCGGATCTGGACGTGAACTGGGGCGATGAAAAAGCCTGGCTGACCCACCGTGACCCGGAAGCGCTGGCGAAGCGTCCTCTGGCCGCAACCGAAATGGGCCTGATCTACGTTAACCCGGAAGGGCCAAACGCCAGCGGTGAACCACTGTCCGCGGCGGCAGCCATCCGCGCGACCTTTGGCAATATGGGCATGAACGACGAAGAGACCGTGGCGCTGATCGCCGGTGGTCATACGCTCGGTAAAACCCATGGCGCAGGTGAAGCCACACATGTGGGCACCGACCCTGAAGCCTCACCGATTGAAGCGCAGGGCCTGGGCTGGGCGAGTACGCACGGTACAGGCGTTGGTGCAGATGCCATTACGTCCGGTCTGGAAGTTATCTGGTCACAAACTCCGACACAGTGGAGCAACTACTTCTTCGAGAACCTGTTCAAATATGAGTGGGTCCAGACCCGTAGCCCGGCAGGTGCCATTCAGTTTGAGGCCGTGGATGCGCCAGAAATTATGCCGGACCCGTTCGACCCGTCGAAAAAACGCAAACCAACGATGCTGGTCACCGACCTGACGCTCCGTTTTGATCCGGAATTCGAGAAAATTTCTCGCCGCTTCCTGAACGATCCGCAGGCTTTCAACGAAGCCTTTGCGCGCGCGTGGTTCAAACTGACTCACCGCGATATGGGCCCAAAAGCGCGGTACATTGGTCCGGAAGTGCCGAAAGAAGATCTGATCTGGCAGGATCCGCTGCCTCAGCCGGTGTTCAATCCTTCGAAAGAAGACATTGAAAGCCTGAAAGCGGAAATCATTGCCTCGGGTCTCTCCGTGAGTGAGCTGGTTTCCGTTGCCTGGGCGTCTGCGTCGACCTTCCGCGGTGGCGACAAGCGTGGCGGCGCCAACGGTGCGCGTCTGGCGCTGGCGCCTCAGCGCGACTGGGATGTGAACGCCGCTGCCGTACGTGCATTACCGGCTCTGGAAGCCATCCAGCGCACCACCAATAAAGCCTCCCTGGCCGATATCATCGTGCTGGCGGGCGTGGTAGGCGTTGAGCAGGCGGCGAAAGCGGCAGGCGTTTACGTTACCGTACCGTTTACGCCGGGCCGCGTGGATGCGCGCCAGGACCAGACGGATATCGAGATGTTTAACCTGCTCGAGCCGATTGCCGATGGCTTCCGCAACTACCGTGCGCAGGTGGATACGTCAACCACCGAATCACTGCTGATCGACAAAGCGCAGCAGCTGACGCTGACCGCACCCGAACTGACGGTTTTGGTCGGCGGTCTGCGCGTACTCGGGGCAAACTTCGATGGCAGCAAGAATGGCGTGTTCACCGACCGTGAGGGCGTGCTGAGCAATGACTTCTTCGTGAACCTGCTGGATATGAATACCCAGTGGAAGGCGACCGACGACTCAAACGAGCTGTTTGCCGGTAGCGATCGCGCCAGTGGCGAAGTGAAATACACCGCGACCCGCGCGGACCTGGTGTTTGGTTCAAACGCCGTCCTGCGCGCGCTGGCTGAAGTCTACGCCAGCAGCGATGCACACGAGAAGTTTGTGCGTGATTTTGTTGCCGCCTGGGCGAGAGTGATGGATTTGGATCGGTTTGACGTGAAGTAACCAGTGTGCCGGGTGGCGGCTACGCCTTACCCGGCTTGCAAAAGCATGTCATTCGTAGGCCGGGTAAGCGTAGCGCCACCCGGCTTTTTTTATTACTCCCACTCCTGCAGGAACCGCTGTCCATACTGGTCAGCCACCAGCAGCGCCGCATACACCTGATCTGGCGTTACTCCGCCCGGCATGTTGTGAATAGTTTCCCCTTCTGCACAGGACGCTTCTGCGATCAGCCGCATTTTGGCCGGAATATCCTCTTTAATATTCAGCTGCGCCAGCGTGATCGGCAGTCCCACGCTGTGGCAAAGCGCCGCGACGGTCTCTATTTCTTCTACCGGCGCATTTTCGAGCACCAGCTGCGTCAGCGTACCAAACGCTACTTTTTCACCGTGATAGAAGTGATGCGCATCCGGCACCGCCGTCATACCGTTATGAATCGCATGTGCCGCAGCCAGTCCACCGCTTTCAAAACCTACGCCGCTGAGATAGGTGTTGGCTTCGATAATGCGTTCCAGCGCAGGCGTTACGACATGCTGTTCCGCCGCCAGCATGGCTTTCTCACCCTCTTCAAGCAGCGTGTTGTAGCACAGCTCCGCCAGCGCGAGTGCCGCCTGCGTGCATTTACCGCCCGCCATCGTCGTGGCACCGCTACGCGAGCAGGCGCGCGCTTCAAACCAGGTCGCCAGCGCATCGCCAATCCCCGCGGCAAGCAGACGAGCCGGCGCACCCGCGACGACTTTGGTATCCACAATCACCATGTTCGGGTTGTGCGGCAGCATCAGGTAGCGATCGAACTCGCCGCTGTCGGTATAGATTACGGAAAGTGCGCTGCACGGTGCATCGGTGGAGGCAATGGTCGGGGCAATCGCAACCGGCACGTCCATAAAGTGTGCCAGCGCTTTGGCGGTGTCCAGCGTCTTCCCGCCGCCGATACCCAGCACGGCCAGACAGTCGGCGCTATCGGCCAGTTTTTTCAGACGATCGATTTCATTTTGTGAACATTCGCCACCAAACGGTGCGATTTCTGCATGCAGCTCTGCGTTTTTAAAGCTTTGGCGCAAGGTTTCTTCAGCAAAACCCAGCACAAATTTATCGCCGACAACCAGCCAACGCGTTGCCAGCGGTTTCAGGTAGTCGCCGAGACGGGTAAGCACATCAGCGCCCTGGATATATTTTCCGGGCGATTGAATGATACGGTCCATAACATTTCTCCCTTATAGGTTGAGGTTACCAAACGCGTTTTTCCAGTCCTGCTCGAACTTCTCTATGGCTGACTCTACCGCCGGCGTGCCGAGCATTTGTTGCGCTACATCTAAAGGAAGCGTGATTGCCTCGCATCCGGCCAGCAGGCAGTCCAGCGCCTGACGTGGCGTTTTGAAGCTGGCGGCCAGCACCTTGCTCTCAGGGGCATGCATTTCCAGAAGAGACTGCAGCTCCTGGACCATGCGGATACCATCACTGCCCTGGGCGTCGACGCGGTTCACATACGGTGCGACATACGACGCGCCCGCCAGTGCAGCCAGCAGACCCTGTGCGGCGCTGTATACGGCCGTCCCGAGTGTAGTGATCCCCTCGTTTTTCAATGCCTTAATCGCTACAAGTCCTTCTGCCGTTACCGGAATTTTCACCACGATATCCGGCAGGGCATTACTGAGACGTTTGGCTTCCGCCACCATTCCCCCGGCGTCACGGCTCATGGTCTGGGCAAACAGAGTGCCCCGGGGACCGATGGCTTTTTGCAGGCGCGGCAGCACGCTCCAGATGGACTCCCGGCTGGCGGCAATAATGCTCGGGTTAGTGGTCACACCCGCGATCGGGAATACCCGCGCCAGACGCTCAACTTCCGCCACGTTGGCGGTGTCCAGGTACAGTTCCATTATTTTTCCTTAAGTCAGAAAGGTTGAATAAAGGATAAGGCGCGGCAGAGTACGGCGGATACAGGTCAATTTTGCCAAATACTGGACAAATGTAATGTCCTTAGTGAAGTGAGAGAACGATCACAATGCTATTTTTTGGCGATCAGCTGGCTGTGATACTGACGACGATATTCGGAAGGGGAGCGCTCGGTGTGCTTACGAAAGAGACGGCAAAAGTAATTGCTGTCGGTAAATCCGCAGCGTGCGGCGATATCTTTAATTTTGAGGTCATAGCCTTTCAGCAGCTGGCGGGCGTGTTCCAGACGGGTCTGCGTCAGGTATTCATTGAACCCGACGTTCCCGGTCTTCTGAAAAAGGTGAGAGAGATAGTTAGGGGAAATATAAAATGCCCCGGCAACGGAATCCCGGGTCAGCGCCGAGGCATGGTTTTCGTCAATAAAGCGACGAACGGCTTCGAATAATGCGCGGCTGCGGCTATCAGTGTGGATATCACTGCCAAGCAGATCGCGGCAGTGGCTGAGCAGACTTAATATCACCAGCCTGGCCGTGTCCTGCTCAGTTGGCTGCATCTGCAGCTCATTGAGCGTTTGCAGGAGAAACGCGCCCGTCCGGGGTCCTCTTCTGGCAATCTGCTGCTGTTGTATAAGAGCGTTACCCCGGTAGAGCTGAAGCGTCAGCTGCTGTTTGCCGAAGCTTATTCTGAGCGAGTTTGAAGAATGCAGCAGGACGTTCCCGGAGGCGGAAAAGAAGGCTTCGCAGCGGGTTTCCAGGATAACTGAGAGACAAGGTGATGTGCGGTTATTCTCGGCAGGCGCGACAAAGTGCACTTGATCCAGGGGGAATGCGCCTTTAATCAGAGCCGTGAGGATGTGCGTAATATCGTGGAACATGTTTTGGATACCGGGGTATTGCCGGGTGGGCGCAAGCACCCCCCCGGCATAGCGGATTAGCCCGTGTTACGCATACCCGCCGCAACGCCCGCAATCGTCACCATCAGCGCCTGCTCAACGCGAGGATCCGGCTCTTTACCTTCTTCTTCCGCCAGACGAGAACGGTGCAGCAGCTCTGCCTGCAGGACGTTCAGCGGGTCGGTGTAGATGTTACGCAGCTGGATAGACTCGGCGATCCACGGCAGGTCCGCCATCAGGTGTGAGTCGTTGGCGATATCCAGCACCACTTTGATGTCGCCTTCCAGCAGTTCGCGCAGCTCTTTACCCAGCGCCCACAGCTCAGGCTTAACCAGGCGCTGATCGTAGTATTCCGCCAGCCACAGGTCAGCTTTCGAGAAGACCATCTCCAGCATACCCAGACGGGTAGAGAAGAATGGCCAGTCGCGGCACATGGTTTCCAGTTCGTTCTGTTTACCGTCTTCCACCACTTTCTGCAGCGCGGCACCGGCACCCAGCCAGGCAGGCAGCATCAAACGGTTCTGCGTCCAGGCGAAAATCCATGGAATCGCGCGCAGAGACTCTACGCCGCCGGTCGGGCGACGCTTCGCCGGACGCGAGCCCAGCGGCAGTTTACCCAGTTCCTGCTCAGGTGTTGCCGAGCGGAAGTAAGGCACAAAATCTTTGTTTTCACGCACGTAGCCACGGTAAAGATCGCAGGAGATCGCCGACAGTTCGTCCATGATATGGCACCAGGACGCTTTCGGCTCCGGCGGTGGCAGCAGGTTTGCTTCCAGAATGGCACTGGTATAAAGCGACAGACTGCTGATGGTTACTTCCGGCAGGCCGTATTTGAAGCGGATCATCTCACCTTGCTCGGTCACGCGCAGGCCGCCTTTCAGGCTGCCCGGCGGCTGCGACAGCAGTGCCGCGTGTGCAGGCGCGCCGCCTCGGCCGATTGAGCCACCGCGTCCGTGGAACAGCGTCAGCTCAATACCGGCTTTCTCGCAGGTTTTAATCAGTGCATCCTGCGCCTGATACTGCGCCCAGGATGCCGCCATCACGCCCGCATCTTTGGCGGAGTCGGAATAGCCAATCATCACCATCTGCTTGCCCTGAATAAAGCCGCGATACCAGTCGATGTTCAGCAACTGGGTCATCACGTCGTTGGCGTTGTTCAGGTCATCGAGGGTTTCAAACAGCGGCGCCACCGGCAGGGCATAGTCGATGCCCGCTTCTTTCAGAAGCAGATGAACGGCCAGCACGTCGGACGGGGTCTTCGCCATGGAGATCACATAGGCGGCCACCGATCCTTTCGGTGCGTCCACGATCGCTTTACAGGTGTTGAGCACCTCGCGGGTTTCGTTGCTTGGCTCCCAGTTGCGCGGCAACAGAGGGCGCTTGGAGTTCAGTTCGCGGATCAGGAATGCCTGTTTGTCGGCTTCGGACCAGCTTTCATAGTCGCCGATGCCGAGATAGCGGGTCAGTTCACCCAGCGCTTCGGTATGGCGGGTACTTTCCTGACGTACGTCGATACGCACCAGAGGCACGCCGAAACATTTCACGCGGCGCAGGGTGTCGAGCAGTTCGCCGTTAGCGATAATGCCCATCCCGCAGGCCTGGAGTGATTTATAACAGGCGTACAGCGGTTCCCAGAGCTGTTCGTTCTGGCTGAGCAGGCCTTCCGGCTTCGGCAGACGCTGGCCTTTCAGGCGCGCTTCCAGCCAGGCCTGAGTCGCCATCAGCTGACCGCGCAGTTTTTTCATCAGGAAACGGTACGGCTCGCTGGCGCCTTCTTCACCAGCCAGCGCGCGCAGTTCCGGCGTCGCTTCGACCATCGACAGTTCGGAAATCAGCACCTGAATATCTTTCAGGAACAAATCGGTCGCTTTCCAGCGGCTCAGCAACAGAACGTGACGGGTGATTTCCGCAGTGACGTTCGGGTTGCCGTCGCGGTCGCCGCCCATCCAGGAGGTGAAGCGTACCGGCACAAAGTCGACCGGCAGGCGGTAGCCGAGGTTCTCTTCCAGCTGTTCGTTCAGCTCGCGCAGGTAGTTCGGCACCCCTTCCCACAGGCTGTTTTCCACCACCGCAAAGCCCCATTTGGCTTCGTCGACCGGGCTGGGGCGTTGCTTACGAATTTCGTCGGTGTGCCAGGACTGGGCAATCAGCTGGCGCAGACGGCGCATCAGCTGGTTGCGTTCATAGTCGGCGATGTCTTTGTTATCCAACTGCTTGAGGCAGTTGTTCACTTCCACCATTTTGTGGATCAGGGTACGACGGGTGATCTCGGTTGGATGAGCGGTCAGAACCAGCTCAAGCGAGAGAGACTCCACCGCTTTTTTGATGGTGGCTTCGGTGAGATCGGGCTGGTCTTTCAGTTTACGCAGCGTACGGGCAATCACTTCCGGGTTGCTGGCAGCTTCGCCATTAGGCGAAATGCTGTGGTATTGCTCAGCGGTGTTGGCCAGGTTCAGGAACTGGCTGAAGGCACGGGCAACGGGCAGCAGTTCATCGTTGGAGAGGTTCTGCAAGGTGGTGAGCAGTTCCTGACGGCTGGCCTCGTTACCGGCACGGGAAGATTTAGACAGCTTGCGGATGGTTTCAACGCGTTCGAGGATGTTTTCCCCCAACGCATCTTTGATGGTATCTCCAAGCACTTTGCCGAGCATACTGACATTACTACGCAACGCGGAATATTGTTCGTTCATAAAAACCCAGTCACCCCATCATTTTTGTTTATGCCCATGCGAAAATCTGCTGGACAATATTTTGTCATCTCCCTTTATAAAGCCACGTAAAACCCCCGTCGTCAATTGCTGCGAAAACGGTTCAGCAAACGAATAAATGCGGGCAATTTACGAAATTTAATTCGCATTGCGTCAGATAAGAGATGCTTATGGGAATGTGACGGAGATCATGCGATTTGTTGCCCTCACTCTAACCCTCTCCCACCGGGAGAGGGTTAGAGTCGGTGCGGTTTTAATGCCAGCAGAAGTGGTGCACAACCTGGGTAATCAACTCGCGAGTGGGCTTGATGAAGCGGGTTTCCAGATACTCATCCGGCTGGTGCGCCTGGTTAATGGAGCCAGGGCCAAGGACCAGCGTCGGACACAGCGTCTGAATGAACGGCGCTTCGGTGCAGTAGTTCACCACGTCGGTTTTTTCACCAAGCAGTTTTTCCACCACTTCAACCAGCTGGTGATCCGGAGGGCACTCATAACCCGGGATCGGCGGATGTAGTTCGGAGACCGTCAGGCGGCCCGGCCAGCGCTCGCTCACCGGAGCCAGCGCTTCATTCAGCAAGCCGTCGAGATCGCTCAGCGTCATACCCGGCAGTGGGCGGATATCCATATGCAGTTCGCAGCAGGCGCAGATACGGTTGGAGGCATCGCCGCCGTGCAGGCTGCCGAGGTTTAGGGTTGGATACGGCACGGTGAACGCGTCATAGTGATAACGTTCTTTCAGCGAGTCGCGCAGGGTCATGATGCGGCCGATGGCGTCATGCATCAGCTCAATCGCATTTACGCCGCGCGCCGGATCGCTGGAATGACCGGACTGGCCCAGCACGCGCACGGCCGTCGAGATATGACCTTTGTGCGCGCGAATCGGTTGCAGTGACGTCGGCTCGCCGATAATGGCGCAATCCGGGCGAATCGACGTGTTTTCAGAGAAGTAGCGCGCGCCCGCCATGCTGGTCTCTTCGTCGGCGGTCGCCAGAATGTAGAGCGGCTTTTTCAGTTTTGTCACGTCCACGTCACGCAGCGCGTCGAGGATAAAGGCGAAGAAGCCTTTCATGTCGGCGGTGCCGAGACCATAGAGTTTGTTGTCGTGCTCGGTCAGGGTGAACGGATCGCGAGTCCAGCGGCCATCGTCAAACGGCACGGTGTCGGTATGACCGGCAAGCAGCAGGCCGCCCGCACCGGTTCCGGTGCTGGCCAGCAGGTTAAATTTATGACGGGTTCCGGGGACGGGCTGTACCTCAACGTTAAACCCAAGATCGCTAAACCAACCCGCCAGCAGATTGATTAAAGACTCATTGCTTTGATCCAGCGCTTCTTCCGTTGCACTGATGGACGGTGTGGCAATCAGGGCGCGGTAGATCTCGATAAATGGCGGTAAGTTCATTTTCATTGTTGACACACCTTAGGTCGTGATAGTATCAATATTCATGCAATAAATGTGAATAAAAATACATTAACGTTGAGCATAAAGGAACCCGATGTTGAATACGCTGATTGTAGGCGCTAGCGGTTATGCGGGCGCAGAGCTTGTAAGCTACGTGAATCGCCATCCACATATGACCATAACCGCTTTGACCGTGTCAGCGCAAAGCAATGATGCAGGAAAGTTAATTTCCGATTTGCATCCGTGGCTTTTGGGCATTGTCGATCTGCCGCTGCAGCCGATGTCTGACATCAGTGAGTTCACCGACGGCGTTGACGTGGTGTTTTTAGCCACTGCGCACGAAGTCAGTCATGACCTGGCACCGCAGTTCCTGGCGGCCGGCTGCGTGGTGTTCGATCTCTCCGGCGCGTTCCGCGTTAACGACGGCGCGTTCTACGAAAAATATTACGGTTTCACCCATCAGCACCCCGATCTGCTTGAAAAAGCGGTTTACGGCCTGGCGGAGTGGAGCACAGACAAACTCAAAGAAGCGGATCTGATTGCCGTGCCGGGCTGCTACCCGACGGCGGCGCAACTTTCCCTGAAACCGCTGATCGACGCAGGTCTGCTGGATCTGAACCAGTGGCCGGTGATCAACGCCACCAGCGGCGTGAGCGGAGCAGGGCGCAAAGCGGCGATCTCTAATAGCTTCTGCGAAGTGAGCCTTCAGCCGTATGGCGTGTTTAATCACCGCCATCACCCTGAAATCACGACGCATCTGGGTACGGACGTCATTTTCACGCCGCATCTGGGCAGCTTCCCGCGCGGGATCCTTGAAACCATCACCTGCCGCCTGAAACCGGGCGTGACCAAAGAGCAGGTGAGCGAGGTCTTCACGCAGGCGTATGCGGATAAACCGCTGGTGCGTCTGTATGACAAAGGCGTGCCGGCGCTGAAAAATGTGGTCGGGCTGCCATTCTGCGACATCGGCTTTGCCGTACAGGGCGAGCACCTGATTGTGGTCGCTGCAGAAGATAACTTACTCAAAGGCGCTGCCGCACAGGCAATGCAGTGTGCAAATATTCGTTTCGGCTTCCCTGAAACGCAGGCTCTTATTTAAGGTGTGATGATGAACCCATTAATTATCAAACTCGGTGGTGTACTGCTGGACAGCGAAGAAGCGCTGGAGCGTCTGTTTACCGCGCTGGTGAACTATCGTGAATCACACCAACGTCCGCTGGTGATTGTGCACGGCGGCGGCTGCGTGGTAGATGAGCTGATGAAAGGGCTCAACCTGCCGGTGAAAAAGAAAAACGGCCTGCGCGTCACGCCCGCTGACCAGATTGACATCATTACCGGCGCGCTGGCGGGAACGGCGAACAAAACGCTGCTGGCATGGGCGAAGAAACATCATATCGCCTCCGTTGGCCTCTGTCTGGGGGATGGCGACAGCGTAAAAGTGACCCAGCTCGATGAAGAACTGGGCCACGTTGGACTGGCGCAGCCGGGTTCGCCTAAGCTGATTAACACGCTGCTGGAAGGTGGTTTCCTGCCAGTGGTGAGCTCTATCGGCGTGACCGAAGAGGGCGAGCTGATGAACGTTAACGCGGATCAGGCGGCAACGGCTCTGGCGGCTACGCTGGGCGCAGACCTGATCCTGCTTTCCGACGTGAGCGGCATTCTGGACGGCAAAGGCCAGCGCATCGCGGAAATGACCGCGGCCAAAGCCGAACAGCTGATCGCGCAGGGCATCATTACTGACGGCATGATCGTCAAAGTGAACGCCGCGCTGGATGCCGCTCGCACGCTGGGTCGCCCGGTGGATATCGCCTCCTGGCGTCACGCGGAACAACTGCCGGCGCTATTTAACGGCACGCCGATTGGCACGCGTATTTTAGCGTAATCGATTTAATGTTTTGTAGGCCCGGTAAGCGCAGCGCCACCGGTCAATGAAATTCAAAGATATTAAGGAAGCATGTTATGGCACTTTGGGGTGGGCGTTTTACACAGGCAGCGGATCAGCGGTTCAAACAGTTCAATGACTCTTTGCGCTTCGACTACCGCCTGGCCGAACAGGATATTGTCGGCTCTGTGGCCTGGTCCAAAGCGCTGGTGACCGTTGGCGTGCTGACCGCAGAGGAGCAGCTACAACTGGAAGAGGCGCTGAATAACCTTCTGGAAGAGGTGCGTCTGGATCCGCAGCAAATCCTGCAGAGCGATGCCGAAGATATTCACAGCTGGGTGGAAGGCAAACTTATCGACAAAGTCGGTCAGTTGGGTAAAAAGCTACACACCGGCCGTAGCCGTAACGACCAGGTTGCTACCGACCTGAAGCTGTGGTGTAAAGAGACCGTTGGCGAGCTGCTGGCAGCTAACCGTCAGCTGCAGAGCGCGCTGGTAGAGACCGCGCAGAACAACCAGGACGCCGTGATGCCGGGCTATACCCACCTGCAGCGCGCGCAGCCGGTGACCTTTGCCCACTGGTGTCTGGCCTATGTTGAGATGCTGGCGCGTGACGAAAGCCGTCTGCAGGATACCCTGAAACGTCTGGATGTCAGCCCACTGGGCAGCGGCGCGCTGGCCGGTACCGCGTATGAAATCGACCGTGAACAGCTCGCAGGCTGGCTGGGCTTTGCGTCCGCTACCCGTAACAGCCTGGACAGCGTCTCTGACCGCGATCATGTACTGGAGCTGCTCTCCAATGCGTCTATCGGGATGGTGCATCTGTCGCGCTTTGCCGAAGACCTGATCTTCTTTAACTCTGGTGAAGCCGGTTTTGTGGAGCTGTCCGACCGCGTGACGTCCGGATCTTCCCTGATGCCGCAGAAGAAAAACCCGGACGCGCTGGAGCTGATTCGCGGCAAGTGTGGCCGTGTGCAGGGCGCACTGACCGGTATGATGATGACCCTGAAAGGGTTGCCACTGGCGTACAACAAAGATATGCAGGAAGACAAAGAAGGGCTGTTCGACGCGCTCGACACCTGGCTGGACTGTCTGCATATGGGGGCGCTGGTGCTGGATGGCATTCAGGTGAAACGTCCGCGCTGCCAGGAAGCGGCGCAGCAGGGGTATGCCAACTCCACCGAGCTGGCGGATTACCTGGTCGCGAAGGGCGTACCGTTCCGTGAAGCGCACCATATTGTGGGCGAAGCGGTGGTGGAGGCGATTCGTCAGGGTAAACCGCTGGAAGACCTGGCGCTTGCTGACCTGCAGAAGTTCAGTGCGGCTATCGGGGAGGATGTCTATCCGATTCTGGCGCTGCAATCCTGCCTGGATAAGCGTGCCGCGAAAGGCGGCGTGTCGCCGAAGCAGGTCGCGCAGGCGATTATGGATGCGAAAAACCGGTTGGTTTGATTTGGTTTGAATAGTGCGGGCTGGTGCCCTCACCCCAGCCCTCTCCCACGGGGAGAGGGAGCAAAATGGAGCCTGGCGTAATGCCGGGCTTTTTTACGCAAAAAAAAGCGGACCACGGGGTCCGCAAAAGTTCACGTTGGCTTTAGTTGTTCGAGTTTTGAGAGAAACTCGATGACGGTGCGGGGACGTCAAGGGTCAAACACGTGCCGCCTCGTCTATGTGGTGTATTATTCAACAGAAAGCTTGATAGGGATAATCGTTCGTTGCTATGCTATCTATCGCCATGAACTATCGTGGCGACGGAGGATGAATAATGAATATTCGTGATCTTGAATACCTGGTAGCGCTAGCCGAGCACCGCCATTTTCGCCGTGCTGCAGATTCCTGCCACGTCAGCCAGCCGACGCTGAGCGGTCAGATCCGCAAGCTGGAAGATGAGCTGGGCGTGATGCTGCTGGAGCGCACCAGTCGTAAGGTACTGTTCACCCAGGCCGGTTTGTTGCTGGTGGATCAGGCGCGCACCGTGCTGCGTGAGGTCAAAGTGCTCAAGGAAATGGCAAGCCAGCAGGGGGAAGCGATGTCCGGCCCTCTGCATATTGGCCTGATCCCAACCGTTGGCCCGTATCTTTTGCCGCACATCATTCCAATGTTGCACCAGACTTTCCCAAAACTCGAAATGTACCTGCATGAAGCGCAAACCCATCAACTGCTGGCGCAGTTAGATAGCGGCAAGCTTGACTGCGCTATTCTGGCGCTGGTGAAAGAGAGCGAAGCGTTTATTGAAGTGCCGCTGTTCGATGAGCCAATGATGCTGGCGATCTATGAAGATCACCCGTGGGCGAACCGCGATCGCGTGCCGATGGCCGATCTAGCCGGTGAAAAGCTGCTGATGCTGGAAGATGGCCACTGTCTGCGCGATCAGGCAATGGGCTTTTGCTTTGAAGCGGGTGCCGACGAAGATACCCATTTCCGCGCAACCAGCCTGGAAACGCTGCGTAATATGGTGGCGGCGGGAAGCGGGATTACGCTGCTGCCTGCGCTGGCCGTGCCGCGCGAGCGTAAGCGTGATGGCGTGGTTTATCTGCCGTGCATTAAGCCTGAACCGCGTCGCACGATCGGCCTTGTTTATCGTCCGGGGTCACCGCTGCGCAGCCGCTATGAGCAGCTGGCAGAGGCCATCCGCGGTGCGATGGATGGCCATTTCGATAACGCGTTAAAACAGGCGGTTTAAGCCGTTCAGCGCGGCGACCCGATAGGCTTCCGCCATAGTCGGGTAGTTAAAGGTGGTGTTAACGAAGTACTCAATGGTGTTACCGCCGCCTTTTTGCTCCATAATCGCCTGGCCGATGTGAATGATTTCCGCCGCGCGTTCACCAAAGCAGTGAATGCCGAGGATCTCTTTCGTCTCGCGATGGAACAGGATTTTCAGCGTCCCCACGCTCATTCCGACAATTTGCGCCCGCGCCAGATGTTTAAACTGCGCGCGACCCACCTCATATGGCACTTTCATTGACGTCAGCTGCTGCTCGGTTTTCCCTACGGAACTGATTTCCGGAATGGTATAGATGCCGGTCGGGATATCTTCGATCAGATGCGCCGTCGCTTCACCTTTCACCAGCGCCTGTGCGGCAATACGGCCCTGGTCATAAGCGGCAGAGGCCAGGCTTGGGTAACCAATCACGTCGCCGACCGCGTAAACGTGCGGCAGGGCAGTCTGGTACATGCTGTTGACCTTCAGCTGACCGCGGCTGTCGGTCTCAAGTCCGATATTCTCCAGCTGCAGGGAATCGGTGTTGCCGGTACGACCGTTGGCGTACAGCAGGCAGTCCGCTTTCAGCTTCTTACCGGACTTGAGGTGCATGATCACACCGTCGTCGCAACCTTCAATCTTCTCGTACTCTTCGTTGTGGCGAATCACCACGCCGCTGTTCCAGAAGTGGTAGGAGAGAGAGTCTGACATCTCCTGATCGAGGAATGCCAGCAGGCGGTCGCGCGTGTTGATGAGATCAACTTTGACATCCATTCCGCGGAAGATCGACGCATATTCGCAGCCAATGACCCCTGCGCCATAGATAATGACGTGGCGGGGTTCATGGTGCAGGCTCAGAATCGAGTCGCTGTCGTAAACGCGCGGGTGCGAGAAGTCGACGTCGGCCGGGTGGTAAGGGCGCGATCCGCAGGCAATCACAAATTTTTCGGCGGTGAGTGTCTCAACCGAACCGTCGTGGCATTCAAGTGCCAGGGTGTGTTCATCCACAAAATGCGCGTTGCCCTGCAAAATCTCACAGTGGTTACGCTCATAAAACCCCTGGCGCATGCGCGTCTGCTGGTTAATGACGGTATCCGCATGATTCAGGATGTCGGCAAAGGAGGAACGAAGAAGTCGGGAGTGGTCGCTGTAAAGAGGGTTCTGGTTAAATTCGATAATGCGGCTAACGGCGTGGCGGAGGGCTTTTGAAGGGATGGTGCCCCAGTGGGTGCAACCGCCGCCGACATTATGGTAGCGCTCAATGACCGCTACTCTGGCTCCCTGTTTCACCAGACCCATAGCAGCGCCTTCGCCGCCGGGGCCGGAACCAATAACTATTGCGTCGTAATCGTAGGAATGTGGCATGGTAAGGCTTACCTGTTCTTATACATAAAAGCAACAGAATCATAACATCATTGCCAGGGTAACCCAATTATCGTTGTGCTTTTTTCCGGCAGTGGAGCACAAACCGCACGTAAACAATCATTCACAAAGCCAGGCAAACAGATTAATTTTATTCTCTGGTATAGTGCCAGCAGGCCTTTGGAAGGATTCAACTATCGTGATGGGCGTAAGAGCACAACAAAAAGAGAAAACCCGGCGTTCGCTGGTGGAAGCCGCATTCAGTCAACTGAGTGCCGAGCGGAGTTTTGCCAGTTTGAGCCTGCGCGAAGTCGCACGCGAGGCCGGGATTGCGCCAACGTCCTTCTATCGTCATTTCCGTGATGTGGATGAACTGGGCCTGACCATGGTCGATGAAAGCGGTCTGATGCTGCGCCAGCTGATGCGCCAGGCACGTCAGCGTATCGCCAAAGGGGGGAGCGTGATACGCACCTCCGTGTCGACCTTTATGGAATTTATTGGCAATAACCCCAACGCGTTTCGTCTGCTTTTGCGCGAGCGTTCGGGCACATCGGCGGCGTTTCGTGCCGCCGTCGCGCGTGAAATTCAGCACTTCATCGCGGAACTTGCCGACTATCTTGAACTCGAAAACCATATGCCGCGTGCGTTTACTGAAGCACAGGCTGAGGCGATGGTGACGATTGTTTTCAGCGCGGGTGCCGAAGCGCTGGATGTCAGCATTGAACAACGCAAACAGCTCGAAGAGCGACTGGTATTGCAGCTCAGGATGATCTCCAAAGGCGCGTACTACTGGTATCGCCGTGAACAAGAGAAACTGGCACATCAAACCGAAGAGTGAAGGTGAGTAATGAAACAGTCAGGTCAGGATAAAGGGACGCTGTTGCTGGCATTGATCGCTGGCTTATCCATTAATGGGACGTTTGCCGCTATTTTTAGCTCAATCGTTCCGTTTTCGATTTTCCCGCTTATTGCGTTGGTGCTGACGGTGTACTGCCTGCATCAACGTTACCTGAACCGCACCATGCCGGTGGGGTTACCGGGGCTGGCCGCTGCCTGCTTTATTCTGGGCGTATTGCTGTATAGCACCGTGGTGCGTGCGGAGTACCCGGATATCGGATCTAACTTCTTCCCTGCGGTACTGTCTGTGGCGCTGGTATTCTGGATTGGCTCACGCATGCGTAGCCGTAAGAGCCAGTTACCAGAGTAATGAATTATTTGTAGGGCAGGTAAGCGAAGCGCCACCTGCCAAAAACGGCCTACAGATTACCGTGCGGTAAGTAAAACGCCGCACTCCATATGGTGCGTATACGGGAACTGATCGAACAGCGCCAGACGTTCAACGTTGTGCGTCTGGCTTAATGTTTCGAGGTTCTTGCACAGCGTCTCCGGGTTACAGGAGATGTACAAAATGCGCGGGTACGCCTGCACCATCTTTTCGGTTTCGCTGTCCAGGCCACTGCGCGGCGGGTCGACAAAAATCGTCTCACACTGGTAGCTCTTCAGGTCGATCCCTTCCAGGCGGTTAAACGCCCGCACGCCGTTCATGGCCTGCGTGAACTCTTCTGCGGCCATACGAATGATCTGCACGTTGTCGATATGGTTAGCGGCAATGTTGTACTGCGCGGCGGCAACTGACGGCTTGGCAATTTCGGTTGCCAGAACGCGATCAAAGTTACGTGCCAGGGCCAGGGAGAAGTTGCCGTTACCGCAGTACAGCTCAAGCAGGTCGCCTTTAGATCCTTCCGTCGCCTTGAGCGCCCACTCCAGCATCTGCACGTTCATCGCGGCGTTCGGCTGAGTGAAGCTGTTCTCGACCTGACGATAAATCATCTCTTTACCCGCCACCGGCAAACGCTCATCGACGTAATCCTGATCCAGCATGATTTTGGTTTTGGTCGCGCGGCCAATCAGGTGGACATTGATGTTCTGCGCACGCAGCGCATCGCGCAGGGCTTCTGCCTGTTCGCGCCATTCGTCGGTCAGCGCTTTGTGGTAGAGCAGAGAGACAATCGCCTGATTGCTTTGCGTGGTCAGATAGTCAATCTGGAACAACTTATGACGCAGCACCGGATTATCGCGCACACCGTCAATGATCAGGGTCATCAGCTGGTTGATGAGCTCACTCGCCGCCGGGAAGCTGTCCACGCGAATGCGGGATTTTGTCTGCTGATCGAAAATGATGTGGTACAGGTCATCTCCGTCGTGCCAGATGCGGAACTCGGCGCGCATGCGGTAGTGGCTGACGGGAGAGCGGAACACCTCGGGAACGGGCGCGTTGAACGGCGTCATCATACTTTGCAGGCGGACGACTTTCTCTGCCAGCTGCGCGTCGTACTGTTCTGTCGGGAGGTGTTCTGGGGTCATGATGCGTCCTGAGTGATAAAGAATTACGCGGGGATTGTAGGCATTGTGCAGGGGATGTCCAGATTTAATGGCTCATAGCTGTCTGGACATCTATACGTGTCTAATTGTAGCATTCTGTTTCCGGTCTCCTGAGAGTGAAAAGGGAATCCAGTGTAATTCTGGAGCTGACGCGCAGCGGTAAAGACTGGCGGGATGAACGTTGTAGACACTGTGAAAATGGGAAGTCTTCATCCGTATAACGCCACCTAGCCCGAAGACCTGCCGGGATCACGTCGCATTTGGTTTCATCATCGCGTGCTATCGATGGGGCCTGCGGCATCCTTCTTATATTGTGGATGCTTTAACAATGATTAAAAAAGTATCGCTGTTGACGGCGCTGTCCGTCACGGCATTTTCGGG
Source organism: Enterobacter sp. MGH 37 (assembly GCF_000534515.1). Classification (NCBI taxonomy): domain Bacteria; kingdom Pseudomonadati; phylum Pseudomonadota; class Gammaproteobacteria; order Enterobacterales; family Enterobacteriaceae; genus Enterobacter; species Enterobacter sp. MGH 37. The sequence goes on along the minus strand of NZ_KI973206.1, from coordinate 1,077,098 downwards.
CTGGGCGCAAGATAGCGCCGACTCGTTGGTGGTGACGGCAAATCGTTTTGAACAACCGGCAAAAACCGTTCTGGCGCCGACGTCCGTTGTGACGCGAGAAGATATTGAACGCTGGCAGGCAAAGAGCGTTGTGGAAATCATGTCGCGTTTGCCGGGAGTGGACATCGCGCAAAGTGGTGGCCTGGGTGCGACCTCTTCTACTTTTATTCGTGGTACTGAGTCCCGTCACGTTCTGGTTCTGATTGACGGTGTACCGCTGAACAATGCCGGGATCAGCAACGTTCCCGATCTTAGCCAAATCCCCACCTCGCTGATTCAGCGCATTGAGTACATCCGCGGCCCGCGTTCTGCGCTGTATGGCTCCGACGCGATTGGCGGTGTGATCAACATTATCACCGGGCGCGATAAACCGGGCGCGGAAATTTCTGCCGGAGTGGGTTCTAAGGGTTATCAAACTTATGACGGTTCTTTCCAGCAGGTTCTGGATAAAACCAAAATCACCATGGCGGGTAATTACACTTATACCCGTGGTTTCGATATCGGTGCGAAAGATGCTCCGCGTCAGCCGGATCGTGACGGTTTTATGAGTAAGTCACTTTACGGTTCTGTGGAACAGCAAATTACCGATAGCATAAGTGGTTTTTTCCGCGGCTTTGGTTACGACAATCGCACTGCGTATGACGGCTATGACCATTACGATGCTAATTTTGTTGTTGATGGACGACCGGATACGCGCCAACTCTACAGTCAAAATTGGGATACTGGCCTGCGCTACAGTCAGGGGATATTTAAATCGCAGTTGGCCATAGGTTATGGTCGCAGCAAAGATCAGAACTATGACCCGAAGAAAGGGCGTTATTCAGATTCCGCAACGACGGACGATGTGAAGCAGTACACCACACAGTGGTTAAATTCCCTTGAAGTAGGTCATGGTAATATTGGTGCGGGCCTGGACTGGCAGAAACAAAAAACTCAGGCTGGTTCTAGCACTATGGATAACGGCTATGAGCAGCGCAATACGGGCGTCTTCCTCTCGGCGATGCAGCAATTTGACAGCATCACGTTAGAAGCTGCAGCACGTAACGATGATAACTCGAATTTTGGCAATCATGCTACGTGGCAAACCAGTGCTGCGTGGGAGTTTATCGATGGTTACCGGATTATTGGTTCATATGGCACGGCTTATAAAGCACCGACGATGAGCCAGATTCACAGTGAGAAATATGGCAATCCTGACCTTAAGCCTGAAGAGAGTAAACAGTGGGAAGGAGGCTTTGAAGGTCTGACGGGGCCGGTTAACTGGCGCGTAACGGGTTATCGTAACGACATTGATAACCTAATTGGCTACGACGCAAACTACCGGTACTACAATGTGGACGAAGCCCGTATCAAAGGGATTGAAGCCACCGCGCAGTTTGATACCGGTCCGGTAGGGCACCAAATTTCCTATGACTATGTTGACCCACGTAATACTAAAACCAATGAAGTTCTGGCGCGCCGTTCTAAGCAGCAGGTTAAGTACCAGCTTGACTGGCAGGTATGGGATCTCGACTGGAATGTTTCCTATCGTTATTTGGGTACACGCTATGACGTTGCGGTCGATCCGAATACCTATTCTACAGAACGTGTAAAAATGGGTGGTGTCAGCCTGTGGGATGTCGCAGTTTCGTATCCTGTCACCTCACACCTCACAGTTCGTGGTAAAATAGCCAACCTGTTCGATAAAGATTACGAGACAGTTTATGGCTACCAAACTGCAGGACGGGAATACACCTTGTCTGGCAGCTACACCTTCTAATCCGCGTCCCACCGTGCTGGTATTTGATTCCGGCGTCGGTGGGCTTTCGGTCTATGATGAGATTCGGCATCTCCTGCCGGATCTCCATTACATTTACGCTTTCGATAATGTCGCGTTCCCGTACGGGGAAAAGAGTGAGGACTTTATCGTCGAGCGCGTGGTTGAAATCGTCACCGCAGTGCAAAAGCGCTATCCCCTTGCACTGGCCGTCATCGCCTGTAACACGGCGAGCACCGTTTCCCTTCCCGCCCTGCGTGAAAAATTCCCGTTCCCGGTTGTGGGCGTCGTGCCTGCAATCAAGCCTGCGGCACGTTTGACGGCGAATGGCATTGTGGGGTTGCTGGCCACGCGAGGTACGGTAAAGCGCCCATATACCCGCGAGCTGATCGAGCGTTTTGCTAACGAATGCCAGATTGCGATGCTCGGTTCGGCAGAGCTGGTGGAGATGGCCGAAGCGAAATTGCATGGACAGGCGGTATCACTCGACGAGCTGCGTCGTATTCTTCGTCCATGGTTGCGGATGCCCGAACCCCCGGATACGGTTGTGCTCGGCTGCACCCACTTCCCGTTACTACAGGAAGAGCTGTTAGAGGTACTACCGGAGGGAACACGGCTGGTGGATTCCGGTGCGGCTATCGCGCGTCGTACGGCCTGGCTGCTGGAACATGAAGCGCCTGATGCGAAATCAGCCGATGCGAATATTGCTTTTTGTATGGCAATCACGAAAGAGACTGAGCAACTTTTACCCGTTTTACGCCGTTATGGCTTTCAAACGCTCGAAAAACTGGCGCTATAGCACGGTTTTGAGCAAAAAAGAGACGGTTGAAAGTTTTTTTTAAAAGAGGGGTTGTCAACGTCTGAGAACTCCCTATAATGCGCCTCCACTGACACGGAACAACGGCTTACAGGCCGCCGGGTTAGCGGGGTTCAGAGATGAACGCCAACAGAGAAAAGCAAAAATAATCGCTTGACTCTGAATGAGGAAAACGTAATATACGGGACCTCGCAACGGTGAGCTGAAAGCCGCGTTGCAACTGCTCTTTAACAATTTATCAGACAATCTGTGTGGGCACTCAAAGTGACATGGATTCTTAATGTCTTCGGACAATAAATGAATACTCAAGTCTCTGAGTGAACATACGTAATTCATTACGAAGTTTAATTCACGAGCATCAAACTTAAATTGAAGAGTTTGATCATGGCTCAGATTGAACGCTGGCGGCAGGCCTAACACATGCAAGTCGAACGGTAGCACAGAGAGCTTGCTCTCGGGTGACGAGTGGCGGACGGGTGAGTAATGTCTGGGAAACTGCCTGATGGAGGGGGATAACTACTGGAAACGGTAGCTAATACCGCATAACGTCGCAAGACCAAAGAGGGGGACCTTCGGGCCTCTTGCCATCAGATGTGCCCAGATGGGATTAGCTAGTAGGTGGGGTAACGGCTCACCTAGGCGACGATCCCTAGCTGGTCTGAGAGGATGACCAGCCACACTGGAACTGAGACACGGTCCAGACTCCTACGGGAGGCAGCAGTGGGGAATATTGCACAATGGGCGCAAGCCTGATGCAGCCATGCCGCGTGTATGAAGAAGGCCTTCGGGTTGTAAAGTACTTTCAGCGGGGAGGAAGGTGTTGTGGTTAATAACCACAGCAATTGACGTTACCCGCAGAAGAAGCACCGGCTAACTCCGTGCCAGCAGCCGCGGTAATACGGAGGGTGCAAGCGTTAATCGGAATTACTGGGCGTAAAGCGCACGCAGGCGGTCTGTCAAGTCGGATGTGAAATCCCCGGGCTCAACCTGGGAACT